>NZ_BOOW01000012.1 GCF_016863435.1 Sinosporangium siamense | reverse complement strand
GTTTGTGAAGGGTCAGTTCCTGCTCGCCACCGGGTTGGCCCAGGGGAGGTTGTCCGTGGGCCAGGTGTCGGGCTGGACTGGCTTCGCCTTGGCCCCGGCCCGGCCGCCCACCGGGCAGCGGAAGCCGTGCGGGGGCGGGACCTGGGTGATCAGGTAGTCGTCGATGGGGACGGTGACGCACTCTTCCTTGCCGTAGACCCGGTGGCCCCAGCCCTCATAGGTGAGGAGCACGGCCTTGGGGCCGAGTTGGCGGGCCACGTTGACGGACCACTCATACGGCGTGGAGGGGTCGTGGATCGAGCTGGCCACCAGCAGTGGAGCGCTCCCGGTGTAGCGGAGCTCGTGCTGCGGGTTGTTGGTGGGGTGGTTGAGGCAGATCGGGAGGTCCTCGAACGGCATCGGGTTCAGCCGCATGTCGGGTGCCAGGCGGTTGGAGCTCTTCCGCAGGGCGACGTATTCCTTGTAGTTCCGCACCGGCAGGTTGTAGTCCTGGCAGAGAACCGCCGTGGGCAGGTGAGCCACATCCCACGGCACGGGCTGACGGCCGGGCATCGGGGGCATCCACGACGCCGGCGGCCCGCCGTCGAGGGCTCGAAGGATCTCGGCCAGAACGCGCCAGCCGGGCCCTTCCGTGCCGATGACACCCAGCCAGAGGACCTGGACTTCGGTCATCGGGCGATCTGCGACGCCGGGAAAGTACAGTTCACCGGCGCGTGCCTTGGCCAGAAGCCTTTCCCACAGCGCCCGGACATCCTGGCGGTGCAATACACAACTTGCCTCGATGTCACACCAGCCGACGAACTCGTCGAACGAGTCCTCAAGAGCAGCCGCCTCGCTGTCGAGGAACTGCTTGACGTTGAGGCTGTGGTCCATGTTGGCGTCCAAGGCCAGAGCCCTGATCCGGTCCGGAAACAGCTCGGCGTACATCTGGCCGATCAGGGTGCCGTAGGAGATCCCGTAATAGGTGAGTTTCTGCTCACCGAGCGCGGCGCGGAGTGCGTCAACGTCACGTGCGACGTTCACCGAGTCGACGTGGTCGTACAGCGGGCCGGTGCGAGCCCGGCAGTCCTCGCGCAGCGTCTTGGAGAAGACTGTCCACTTCTTGAAGTCGGCCTTGCTGTTGATGATCGTGGGCGGCATCTGGTTGTACACCGACGCCGAGCAGACGACCGGGGTGCTGCGGCCCACACCCCGGGGATCGAAGCCGACGATGTCGAATCGCCGCTGGAGTTCCGGGGTGAAGAAGTTGCGAGCGCCATATGCGAACTCGACGCCCGATCCGCCTGGGCCGCCCGGGTTGACCACGAGAGACCCGATCCGCGCTGCGGGGTCGGTGGCCTTGCGGCGGGCGACGGCGATGTCGACGGTGGGTCCGTCAGGTTTCGACCAGTCGATGGGGACGGTCAGCTTGCCGCATTCGGCGGAGGGCTCCTCCTGACAAGGCGCCCAGGTGATGCTTTGTTGTTTCTTGTCCCCCGTGGGCCCGTCCGGTACGGCTGCGCCGGCGGCGGCCGCGGAGACGGGTAGTAGCGTTGCCGTCGCCACCAGGGCGGCCAGCAGGGAGTACTTCCGTGGCACATTGCTCCAATCGTCGTCGGCTGGCCTCCCGCGCCGCACTCGGCCGACTCTGTTCACCCCGTCGACGGTCTTGACGCTGGCGGCATGGTGAGCGGCCCCCGTAGGCAGGCAAAGCGCAAGCCTCCAGCCGATCATGAAATTCGCCGCATCCGTCTTACCACGAAATTTCCCGAAAAATCGGAGTGAAGCAGCATGTTTAGGGGGTGGAGAAATGCGGCGCTCAGGCCCTCCCCCACCACTGTCCACTGCCTCCACCGGCCGACAGATGTGCACCGTACTATCCGTACGGCGAAGCCGGATCTGTCCCGCGCATGCCCCACCATAGGGAGATTGCCACGCTGATGACACCGATGTGCTCAGGTGCCTGCGGCGCCGGTCGAGGCCGCAGGCACCTTCTGCTGAGAGGGGGCAGTGTGACTACCCCTGGATGAGCGGAAGCCGCCGCACTCCCGTCAATGACGGCGACGGGATGAACTGCACCGCCTCCTCCGGATCGGTGCGCAGGGTGGCGAACCGGTCAAGCAAGATGTCCAGCGCGATGCGTCCCTCCAGCCGGGCCAAAGGTGCGCCCAGGCAGAAGTGGATGCCGCGCCCGAAGCCGAGGTGCGGGTTGGGGTCGCGGCCGGGGTCGAAGAGGTCGGGGTCGGCGAACTGGCGCGGGTCCCGGTTGGCCGTCGATAGCCAGGCGACAAGCATCTGGTCGGCCGGGATGGTCGCGTCGCCGAGCCGGGTCTCGCGGGTAGTGGAGCGGCCGAGCAGGGCGAACGGCGTCATGAACCGGAGGGACTCCTCGATGACGGCCGGGATCGAGGAGCGGTCGGCGCGCACCTTGTCCTGCTGCTCGGGGAAGGCGTCCAGGCACAGCACCGTGTTGCCGAGCAGCATCGTCGTGGTGATGTGGCCGGCGAGCAGGAGGAGGATGGCGAAGTTGACCACCTGATCGTCGGGCAGGCGTTCACCGTCCACCTTCGCCTCGACCAGCCGGGATAGCAGGTCGGCGCGTGGGTGCCGGCGACGTTCGGCGGCGTGGGCGGCGAGGTAGGCCGACATCTCGTTCCACGGTTTCATCGTGGCCTCGAACTCGGCCTTGCTCTGCTCGACGGACTGCTTGAGCGAGATCTCGGCATCACGCTCGAACAACCCGTCGGCCCACTCCTTGAACAGCGCGCGGTCGCTGCTCGGCACCCCGAGGAGTTCGGCGATGACGATGACCGGCAGCGGGTAGGCCAGGTCGGTCACGAGCTCGAACCGGCCGCGCTCGCGCGCCGCGTCGAGCAGCTCGTGGGTGAGCTCGGCGATTCTGGGTTCGAGATCGGCCACGACCTTGCGGGTGAAGGCGCTGCTGACCAGCTTGCGTAGCCTGCCGTGCTCGGGCGGGTCGATCTGGGTGATGAAGCCCTGCAGCGAGAACTCGTCCTCGCTGGGCAGCAGCTCCTTTGGAGTCACGCGCATGGTGTCGGAGGAAAATGTCGCGGGGTCGCCGAGGATCTCGATCAGCTCCGGGTAACCGTACACATTCCACAGTCCGGTGCGGGCTTCGTACTCGACCGCCGGGCCCGATCGGGGCCCGTGCAGCCAGAAGAGCTGTTTGGGGACGTCGTACCGTTCGACGATGTCGGACATCGCCTCTCCTTGGTTGAGGATCCCTCTACGGATTTACGTCAAGACGGCTCTCGCGGTACTCCTTCCAGCGCTCGAACATCTTGTCCGAGTCGTGCAGGATGAAGGCGAAGTAGTCCCGGGTGTCCTCCACTCGGCTGCGCTGGCCGGACCGGTCGTGGCCGAGGATCGACAGCCCGAAGTCGAGCGTGTCGAGGCTCTGCTCGAGGACGGCCAGTTGCACCCGCATGACCTGCGCCCACCCGCCGTCGGCCATCCGGTAGCGGTGCTCGCGGGTGGAGGTGGGGACACGTTCTACCATTCCGCTCATTCCCAGTTGCCTGGCGAGCGTGCTAACGGCGGTCTTGCTTACGCCCAGTTCCGCCGCCAGTTCGGTGAGGGACCGGTCGGGCGGGTCGCAGATCATGAGCCACGCCGTCAGGCGGCCCATGGTGCGTGTCCCGCCCAGGCGTTCCATGATCAGCCCCATACGATCGACGAACTCGGTTTCCGGGTGGTTCACTCGCGCTAACTCCGCAAAGAACGTCAACTACGTACTTTACGAAATGTACGCCTCGCTCTGACTCCAGGCTAGTGCGCCACGGTGAAGTGCCGGCTTGCGCCTGGGTTCTCAAGTTCGTCGAGGACTGCCACGGCGAGGTCCTCGGCTGAGATTCCGGACGTGCCGTCGGCGTTCGTGATGAGTGTGGTGGTGCCGCGCCGGTACTTCCCGGTGCGATGTCCGGGTTCGAGAAGGGCGGGCGGGCTGAGATAGATCCAGTCGGCCGAGTGGGCCAGGCAGGCGTCCAGCTGCGCGGCACTGGCCACGGCGCTGGCGCGATATTGCCGCGGCACATAGTCCGGGCTGTCGACGACGAGCCGGTCGGGATGTCCCGGGAGGCGGAGGGGCGCGGCCCCTCCGACGAAGAGGATGCGTGTCCGGGTCGCCGCGGCCGCGTCGAGCAGTGCCGTCGTGGTCGCGACGAGGGTGTCTTCGTGCCCCGGGGCGGGCCGGGTCGCGGCCACGATGGCGTCGCTGCCGCTGAACAGCCTGCTCATGTGGTCGGGGTCGTTCGCGTCGCCCTCGACGGCGATCACTCCGGCCGGCGGGGTGGCCGGGCGCGCTGTACGGTACACCGCGACGAGGTCGTGGCCCCGGCTCACGGCTTCGGTGACGACACGCGAGCCGACCATGCCTGCGGCTCCTACGACGGCGATCTTCATCGAGATGTCCCTTCGGGTGCGGTGGTGGAAATCGATACATGTGAGCGGATGGGTGAGGGAACCTGTGCCGCGACGATCGCGGCGAGCGAGAGGCCGAACCCGGCGAGTTGGACAGGGCCAAGCGTCTGGCCGAGCAGTACGGCACCGAGAACGGCGGCGACCAGCGGCGAGAGCAGAGCGAGAACCGCGACGGAGGTGACGGGCAAGGTGGTGATGCCGCGGAACCACAGGGCATAGGCGATCAGGCCGCCGGCCAAACCAAGCCAGAGGTAGCCGAGGGCGGCGTTCAGGCTGATCGCTGGAGGTGCCCCCTCAACCAGGAAGGTGATCGGCACCAGGAACAGACCACCCGCGGTGAGTTGCCAGCCGGCGAAAGCGGTGGGACCGACCCCGTCGGGCCTTCCCCAGCGTTTGGTGAGCGTCACACCGAGCGCCATCGTGACCGCGCTCGCGAGACCGGCCACGATCCCGACGATGTCGAATGCGGCGTTCGGCCCGATCACCACCAATCCGACGCCGACGACGCCCATCACTCCCCAGAGGAGCCGCCAGAAGGAGGGTGGTTCCCGGAGAATCGTCACGGCCAGGAGGGCGACGATCAGAGGCTGGACCGCCCCCAAGGTCGCGGCGACGCCTCCCGGCAGGCGCTCGGCGGCGATGAACAGCAGCGGCATGAACATCCCGATGTTCAGCACGCCGAGCACGGCGGCCTTCCCCCACCACGCTCCGCGCGGCAGCGTCCAAGTGATCGCCAGCGCGATCAGGCCGGCGGGCAGCGCACGCAGGAGTCCCGCGAACAGTGGGTGTCCTTGCGGGAGAAGCTCTGTGGTGACGACGTAGGTCGTGCCCCACGCGAGGGGAGCAAGGGCGGTCAGGGCGGTGCGGGGGAGGTTTGTTGTCACACACGAAGTCTCACCCGGTAGCGATCAATGAGTCCAACACATGTTTGTCAGCTCATCGATCTCGATTCAAGATGGATCCATGGATCTCCAGCAGATGCGCTACGTCGTCGCCGTCGCCGAGACGAACAGCTTCACCCGGGCCGCCGAACGCTGCCTGGTCGTCCAGTCCGCCCTCAGCCACCAGATCGCGCGCCTGGAACGCGAGCTGGGCGCGAGACTTTTCGAGCGCACCAGCCGCCGGGTACGGCTGACGCCGGCAGGCATGGCGTTCCTCCCCGCCGCCCGCCAATGCCTGGACGCCGCCGAACGCGCGGCGGCCGAGGTCGCCGCCGCCGTCGGAGAGGTGCGCGGACGGCTCGCCGTGGGCCTGATCCCCACCGTCGCCGCGGCCGACATCCCCGGGGCGTTGCTCGGCTACCGCCGGAAATATCCACACGTACGCATCAGCCTGCGCGTGGGCGCGAGCGAAGACCTCGTCGAACAGGTCAAACAAGGCTCCCTCGACGTGGCCTTCCTTGGGTTGCCCCCCACCATGCGCCCCGAAGGCGTCGCCGCCCACGAACTCGCCCGCGACCGGCTCGTCGCCGTGGTCGCACCGGACCACCCGCTTGCCGACGAACCCGCGGTCAGCCTTCGCCGGCTCTCCTCCGAGACATTCGTCGACTTTCCGGCCGGCACCGCCGGACGCATCCAATCCGACCTGGCCTTTTCCGCCGCCGGCCTTAGCCGTGACGTCGCCTTCGAAGTGACCACCGCGGACTACGTCACCCGGCTCGTCGGACCGGGCCTCGGCGTGGCCATGCTCCCCTCCGCCTTCGCACCCCAGCTCACCGGCGTGGTCACCATCGAGGTCACCGACGCGCCCACCCGGGTCGAATACATCATTTGGAGCCGCTTCGGCCACACACCGGCGGCAGCCGCGTTCCTCAAGGCCCTGGACATCACGTGACGGTGACTCCGCGCCACGCCCGCAGAGGTCAGTGAGAGCAGCGTGCAAGGCGCCCCGACCTGGGAGGAGAGCTTCCAGAGAATTCTCGACTTCGCCGCCGGGCGGCCACTGGTCGCCCACAACGCCGCCTTCGACATCGGAGTTCTCCGGGATGCCTGCACCGCGTCGGGCATCGCCTGGCCCGACATCAGCTATGCCTGCTCCCTCGTCATCGCGAGACAGACCTGGTCCCTCCCGTCCTACCGGCTGCCCTACGCGGTCAAAGCCGCCGGGAGCACGATCCTCGACCACCACGAGCCGGGCGCGGACGCGCGTGCCGCCGCCGACGTCGTGCTCGGCGCCCTGCGCGTTCACGGCGTCACGACGCTTCACGATCTGCTTGCCGGCCGCAATATCCGCATGGGCCGGCTTGCTGCGGGCTCCCGGTCGGGTTACCGAAGCACGCGCGCCGTCTGGCCACCCGAATGAGCACTTCGGGCCGATCCTGCCGTCGGCAATTGTGACTGTGCCATTGCGCAGCGTCGATCCAGCTCATCGTTTCTTGATCGGCCGACCTCTTTCCCGTACGGCACGCTTTGGGAGTACGTACCATTTCTTCGTGGCTGAGATGATCTTCATGCTAATCGTCATCCTGGGCGCTCCTGGAGCGTTCGTGGTATTCGCAGCGCGATCAGCCCCAGACGACCGCCACGGCCCCGTACTCTGGCACTACCTGGTCCTGGGAACATTACTGACGGTGATCGGCCTCGTAGTGATGGGCCTCACCGCGTGGTACACACATGAAGACGTGCACTACGACGATTTCGGGTCGGCCATGACTTTCCTGGCGGCCATGTTGGGCGGGACGCTGTTCCTGCTCGGCCTGGGCCCGTTCATCCCATGGCTGCTGGGAGTGCTCGGCCGACACGCTGTACGGCTGCCGCCACCGATTCGCCTGGCAGTCCGCGACGTGGCCGGCAATCGCACCCGAACGGCTCCTGCGATTGCCACAGCGTTGATTTCGACAGCCCTCGCGATTGCGTTAATGATTATCTCGTTCGCCACAACAGCACAAAAAAGGGTGAAATATCATCCGGAGGCCAGATCAGGCGCACTCCTGGTGCGGGAATTCTCAACGAACGAGGCGGCGGCCGTACATGCGGCCATCCGACATGAGTTACCCGGAGTGCCCATCGTGCAGAGCTATCGTGAGCACGGCCCCGCGGAGATAGAACTGGAGATCCCGAACGTGGAATTGCCGTTCCGGGACGGCATGGCTCCAGACACCTACGTCGGCGACCAGGCGCTACTCCGCTATCTCACGGGAGATCCGGCGACGCCGTACGACGAGAACACCGCCGTAGTGGTCACAACCGATGAATCAAAAGTCGTCACGGCCACGCTGCTCATCCAGCACGACAGCGTCGGAGGCAGACGGCCGGTGAGCAAGACCATTCCCGCGATCGGCGTCAGCCCCACCGAACCTGATGTGCAGGGGCTCTTCATTCCGGCAAAGGTCATGCGGGATCTCGGCTATCAACTGGAGCAGACGGCCCTGATCGTCGACCCGTCCAGCCACCGCACATCGGCGGCCGAGCAGGAGCGGATCGGCCGCCGGCTGGGTGACGCCGCAGTCACCTACGTCGAGCGGGGATTCCAGGCCCCGGCTGGTTGGATTGTCTTCGCCACTGTATTGATCGCCATCGCCTTCTACGGCGCATTGATAGCGCCCGGTAGAACCGCCGCCACTTCCCGATCCAGACGTGTCTTGCTGCGCACCGGTGCCTCGACCGCGGCACTGCGGTTGTTCTCCGCCTGCCGCACGGGATTCAGCGCGGCATGCGGCACGGCGCTGGGCGCAGTCGCGGGTTGCAGCATCGGCCTCCTCTTGGCGTGGCCGGCGACAACCTCAAGCGGCTGGGAGGACTCAACCCCAAGGGTGGCCTTCGACACCCCCTGGCTGACAATCTCCGCCCTGGTCGCGGGCCTGCCCATCCTCACCGCCGCGATAGCCGCCCTTGCCCCGACCGGCACGACCACCCGGTCCGGCGCCACCGAGAAAACTTCTCACTAGGGCATACACACCGCTACAGCGGCAGCGTCCTCCTCCTCAGAGAGCCCGCCACCATATTTCATCGATCCCCGATGGGGAGGAGGCTGAGTATTTTCGGGACACGGCTCTTGCTGTGACTATAACGTTCGCGTTATGAACGGGAGAGGTGGAACTGTAGCCAGAGGTTGATGAGTGGTTCGACACGCTTGATCAGGAAGGCCAGGAGACGGCGGCATTCTGTGTCGACCTGCTGGCCGAGCGCGGCGTCCTGCTGGATGAGCCCTACACGCGTCAGCTCCGTGGCAAGCTGCGCGAGCTGCGTTTCCACCTCGAGCGGGAAGCTGTGCGGATTACCTACTGGATCGCGCCTGGTCGGCGGATCATCATGCTGACGGTGTTCCGTAAGCGGCGGATGCGCGAGTCCGCCGAGATTAGGCGGGCATGGCGGGCCATGCAGCGGTGCATCGCTGAGGCTCACACGGCAGACGAGGAGTGAGCGACATGGGCGAGCGTAAGAGCTGGGATTCCAAGCGAGCTGAGATCATGAGCCGTCCAGGAGCAGGAGCGGCATACGAGGCGGCCAGGACCCGCTTTGAGCTGGGTGAGGCGGTACGGCTGCGCCGTGAGCAGCTCGGCCTGACCCAAAGCGAGCTGGCCGAGCGTGCGGGATTGAAACAGCCGGCGGTGGCACGGTTCGAGGCGGGCGGGACGATGCCGACCATCCCCATGCTGGAGCGGCTCGCGGAGGCCCTGGAGATGAGGCTAAGTGTGCAGTTCCAGCCACTGCGCGAGGCAGGCTAAGCCGCTGTTTCGACCACCTGCACCGCGCGGCCGGACGGTCCCGGATGCGGGTCAGGAGCGTTGGGTCAGGCCGTTTCGGCGCTCAGGGTCTGTGCCACCGGGCGGCGGGCCGCCAGGTGGGCGGGGAGGGCGGTGAGTGCCGCTGTCGCCAGGAGAGTCGCGAGTGCGGCGCCGAGCAGCCAGAGGGAGGAAGGTAGCTCCCAGTTCCCGGCGGCGAAGAGCGAGAGCAGGCCGAGGCCCAGGGGGACGCCGATGACGGCGCCGGGCAGCGCGGGCAGGAGCTGGGCGACGGACAGTCCTGCGGAGATCTGTCCCGGGGTGGCGCCAAGGGTGCGCGCGATGGCCATGTTCGCCCGGGCCTCTATGGCAGTGGTCCAGGTGAACGTTAGGGTGTTCACGACGGCGAGTGCGATCAGCAGGACGGTAATCGCCACCATCAGCCGGCGGTCGTGAACGCCCCGCAGGTTGGGCAGGACGGAGGAGCCGTCCAGGCCGTAGCCCCTCTCCGGCTGGGCATAGAGAGTCAGCAGGGCGACGATCGCGATCAGCGTGGTGGCGGTGGAGCACGCTTGCAGTACGGCACGGCCCGGCCTGCGGGCGGTCAGCCGCAGTCCGAGCAGGAGCGGCGTGGGCAGCAGCGCGGACAGCGCGGTGAGCCAGGGGCGGTGACGGGGCTGACGCGCGGTGGCGGTCAGCGCCGTGACGGTCGCCGTGCGCATGGCGCGCAGCGTGGGACGCAGCGCGGACAGCACCGCCACCACCACGGCGAGGACGGTCGCCGCGGCTACGGTGCCGCCGGTCAGCCCGGCGGCACCGATCCGGCTGGCGGTGGGGCTGGCGACGGCGGGCAGGGTTTCGCGAGCGATCATCAGCCCCAGCGCGTCGCCGGCCAGCGCCAGCGCCAGAAATTCGGTGAGCAGGACGGCGGCGATCAGACCCGGGGTGGCGCCGACCGCCTTGAGCAGCCCGGCCCGGCGCGTCTGCTCGGCGGCGCGTCCTGCGGCCAGCGCCGCCACTCCGGTGATGGCCAGAAAGCCGAGCAGCCAGCTACCGACGACCAGGATCGGTTGACTGTCCTTGAGAATGACCAGGTCCTGCTTGGCGGTGAACTGCCAGGTATGGAAGTTAACCCTGAGGGTGGCGCTGCGGTGGGCGTCCAGGAAGGCCTCGGTCCCGGCGGGGTCGCGCAGTTTGAGGTCCAGCGCCAGGGTCACCGGGAGATCGTGGGAGGACGCCAGGGTCCGGGCGTCTGATGAGGTCATCCAGGCCAGGCCGCTGTAGTCGCCGGGGCCCCCGTACGGGCCGATCTGCGTCGCCCAGGGGTAGACAGGGGTGGCCGCGGTCACGGCGATCCCGACGACGGGGTACGAGCGGCCGGCGATGGTGACGTGGTCGCCGGCGCCGACGCCCAGCGCGGTGGCGAAGCCGCGTTCGAGGACCGTGCCGCCGGAGCGCACCCACTGCCCCGAGGTCACCAGCGGCCGGTTGACCGTGCCGGGCGTCTCGGCGAAGCCCTGCACCACCACCGGGGACGATGTGGAATCGCGTGTGGTGAGGTCGGCGTAGACGATGCGATAAGGGCCGTGGTGGGCGACCACTTCGGGATCGTCCGCCAGCGCGGCCAGGGCCGCGGTCACGTCGGGGTCCGTCATTCCGGAGAGTGCCACCATGTCCGGCCCGGCGGTGGCCGCGCGGGTCTGCGCGTACAACGCGTCGCTCACTCCGCGCAGGGACAGGCCCAGCGCCATCGTGGCCGTGGCCACGGTGACCGCGAGCAGGAGCATCGCGGCCTGCACCTTGTGCCGGCGCACGTCGGCCAGCACCAGGCGCACGACGAGCACGACGGAGCCCACGACGTTCACTCCCCCAGCCCGATCAGCCCGCCGAGCCCACGCGTGCGGGAGCCGGCCAGCCAGGTGTCGTCGACGAACATTCCATCGCGCATCGAGACCAGCCGATCCGCCGTGGCCGCGACCCGCTCGTCATGCGTGACGATCACGAGGGTCTGTCCCGCGGAACGCAGGTCCTCGAAGATTCTCAGCACGTCGAGTGTCGCCGCGGTGTCGAGGTTGCCGGTCGGCTCATCGGCCAGGACGACCAGCGGGTCGTTGGCCAGCGCGCGGGCGATGGCGACCCGCTGACGCTGCCCGCCCGACAGTTGCGACGGCAGATGCCGGGCGCGGCCGGCGAGCCCGACCCGTTCCAGCAGCAGGCTCGCGCGCCGCCCGGCCTGGCGGCGCGAGCGTCCGGCCAGCAGCGCGGGCAGCTCAACGTTCTCGGCCGCCGACAGCTCCTCCACCAGGTGGAAAGCCTGGAAGACGAAGCCCACCGACCGGCGCCGCATGCGCGCCAGAGCTCGCTCGCTCAGCGTGTCGATGCGCCGCCCTGCCACCCACAGCTCTCCATCGGTAGGCCGCTCCAAGCCACCCAGCAGGTGCAGCACGGTGGACTTCCCGCAGCCGCTGGGCCCCATCACCGCCAGCATCTGCCCCTGCGGCACCTCCAGGTCGACCTCGTCCACCGCGCGGACCCGGCTCTGCCCCTGACCGTGCGTCTTCACCAGAGCGCAGGCCCGGACCACCGCACTTGACACGTTCATCCATCCTCGACTTCGTCGTCGGCCTTGGACCAGGCCCGCTCACAGGCCTCCAGCCAGCGCAGGTCCGCCCGCAACCGCAGCACGACCCCCTCCAGCAGCAGCCCGGCGCCCGTCCCCGCCGGCTCGGCCAGCGCCGCCTGTTGCACTTCACGCAGACGGCGCAGCAACTCACGGCGCTGCGCCGCCACCAGCTCGATCGGGTCGGCCAGCCGGGCCGCCGCTGCGGCGGCGAGCTTGAGGTGAAACTCCGCCAGGTCCGGTTTGGGCCAGCCCACCTCGGCCAACCAGGCGGCCACCCGCTGCTGCCCGGCCGGTGTCAGAGCGTAGACCTTGCGCTCCGGCCGTTCGGGAAGCCCGTCCGCCCGCTCGCAGACGACGAGTCCCGCTTTCTCCAGCCGGGTCAAGGTCACATAGATCTGACCCGGGTTCATCGACTCGCCCAGCGGGCCGAGGCTTTGTTGCAGCCGAGCACGCAGGTGGTATCCGTGTGATGGTTCCTTGGCGAGCATCGCCAGCACCGCGTCCTGCACTTCAGCCCCTAACGGTTAGCCAATAGATAGCGGTTATCTGTGAGGGATGTCAAAACGCACGCCCCGCCTGGAGACGCCCGTGGCGATGCCCAGGAAGGATGCTCAGCTCTGGTCGTTCAGGGTCGCCAGGTCCAGGACGTTGTAGCCGCCCGCCGTCTTCCACTGGAGATACCTGGCATTGGAGATGCTCACCCACTGACAATGCAACGATCGTCATCGAATAATCGGGGCGGCTGTCATGCTCACGGCAACGTATACGCCGATGCGACACAAGAACACCGTGCTGAGTTCCGGATCATGAAAGTCCAGAAAGACCGGCTCAGAGCCAGGAAGGGCGGACGAGTCGGCCTGTAGGCCGGGTTCTGTCCCTCGCTTGCGCGAAGGGGCGGTCATCCATCTGGGGCCGTCGTTGCCGGCGGCCTCGTGCGGTCTACCCGCGCGGCTTGGGCGGGCAGCCCTCGAACGTCGCGCGCAGGACGCTCCTTGTGGAGTGTCCCTTCTTGACCTTGCTCCGGGTGGGGTTTACCTAGCCGCCCACGTCACCGTGGGCGCTGGTGGTCTCTTACACCACCCTTTCACCCTTACCTTCCCCAGGTGGGGAAGGCGGTCTGCTCTCTGTGGCACTGTCCCGCGGGTTGCCCCGGGTCGGGGTTACCGACCACCCTGCCCTGTGGAGCCCGGACCTTCCTCGGCGGGTCCCGGTGAAGGGACCCGACGCGACCGCCCGGCCGGCTCGTCCGCCGTATTCACAAGGGTAACAACTCCACGGAGTTCGCCGGTCAGTGCAAATGGGAGGTGTCGTTGAGGTATTTCAGTACGGCGGGGCCGTCGGAGTAGTAGTCGATCCTCGACAGGCACGCCACGTCCAGGTGCATCCGGTAGAGGGCCGCGGGTGGGGCCAGGAGGGCCAGCCGTACCAGCAGTTTGATCGGGGTGACGTGGGAGACGACCAGCACGTTCGCGCCGGGGTGGGCCTGGAGGATGCGGTCGCGGGCGGATTCGACGCGGCGGGCTGTGACGGTGAAGCTTTCGCCGCCGGGTGGGGCGGCGGCCGGGTCGGCCAGCCAGGTGGTGAGCTCGCCGGGCCAGCGTTCTTGCACTTCGGCGAAGGTGTGGCCTTCCCAGGCGCCGAAGTCGGTCTCGCGGAGGCCGTCGTCGATCTCCAGGGGGATGCCGCAGTGGGTGGCGATGAGTTCGGCGGTCACGCGGGCGCGTTTGAGGGGGGAGCTGATGATGGCGTCGAGTTTGTACGGCTCTCGCGTGAATCGTGTGGCGGCGGCTTCGGCTTGGGCTATGCCTTCGGCGGTGAGTTCGGCGTCGCCCAGGCCGGAGAAGCGGCGTTCGATGGAGAGAGGGGTTTGACCGTGGCGGAGCAGAAGGAGGGTGGTGGCGGTCCGGGTGGGCGGGGCCGCCCAGCCGGTGCTTTTGTCCTCCGTTCCCGGTCGGCTGCCCGCCTCTTGGCCCCCGGGACGCTGGTCGCTCTCTTCCTGGCGGGCGCCCGAACCCCGCCCAAGGCCAACATCCTCAAGGCCGACATCCGAACCCCGCCCAAGGCCGACATCCGAAGAAGCCTGCCCAAGGCCAACATCCTCAAGGCCGACATCCGAAGAAGCCTGCCCAAGGCCAACATCCTTAAGGCCGACGTCCGAAGAGGCCGACCGTGTCCAGGGAAGGCCCTCGGCCGCGGCGTCCATGGCCTCGTTGGCCAGGCGGTCGGCGTGGCTGTTGTCCGCGCGCGGGATCCACTTCCAAGTGACCTTAAGGCGCCGGGCCAGCCCTGCCGCCTCCAGGGCCAGCGGCTTGAGCCCCTCGTGCTTGACCTTCCACCGCCCCGCCATCTGCTCGATGACGAGCTTGGAGTCCATGCGCACCTCGACCTTGGCGCCGTCGCCTGCGTGGTCGAGGAGGGCGGTGAGGCCTGCGATGAGGCCGCGGTATTCGGCGACGTTGTTGGTCGCCGTGCCGATCGCCTCGGCGACCTCGGCCAGGACACGGCCGCCGGCGGCGTCCTTGACGACGGCGCCGTAGCCGGCGGGTCCCGGGTTGCCCCGGGATCCGCCGTCGGCCTCGATGAGGTAGGTGGTCACAGGCCGGACTCCGGGGTGCGGACGAGGATGCGGCGGCATTCCTCGCAGCGCACGACTTCGTCGGGGGCGGTGGTGCGGATGCGGTTGAGCTCGGCGATGGGGAGGCTGGTGCGGCACCCCTGGCAGCGGCCGGCTTGGAGGTGGGCGGCGCCGACGCCGGACTGCTCGCGGAGCTTGGTGTAGAGGGCGAGCAGATCGCCCGGGATCTCGGCGGCGAGGGCGTCGCGCTTGCGGCCGGTCCCGTCGGCGTCCTTGTCGATCTCGCTGTACCCGGCGTCGCGGCGGTCCGCGGCGGCGTCGCGGGAGGCGGTGACCTCGTCGCGTTCGGCGACAAGGGCGGCGGTCTTGGCGTCGGCCGCCTCGCGGCGCTCCATGATCTCAAGCACGACCTCTTCGAGGTCGTCCTGGCGACGCTGGAGGGAGGCGATCTCGGACTGGAGGCTGGTGAGGTCGCGAGGGGAGGAGACCTGGCCGGAGTCGAGGCGTTTGCGATCGCGGTCGGCGCGGGCGCGGACGGCGTCGACGTCGGATTCGGCCTTGCTCTGGTCGCGGGCGAGGTCTTTGGCCTCGGTCTCGGCGGCGATGATCTGGGTGGCGAGGCGCCCGAGGCGAGTGGTCAGCTCGGCGATCTCGGCGATCTCGGGAAGTGTGCGGCGCCTGTGCGCGAGGCGGTCGAGGGCGGCGTCAAGCCCGGCCAGATCGAGCAGGCGCTTCTGGGCACCAGGTGCTGCCTTCATTTCATCCCTCGCTGTGCTGTTGTGGTCCAGGCGTCGGTGACCCTGCTGGAGACGTGCGTCTCCACGTTAACGCCCCGCCGGGCCAGCTGGGACGTGAGAAGGGCGGCGGCGTCGGCGAGCCAGGGCCATTCGGTGGCCCAGTGGGCGGCGTCGATCAGAGCAGGGCCGCCGGCCTCCATGTGTTCGCTGGCCGGGTGGTGTCTGAGGTCGGCGGTGAGGAAGACGTCGGCGCCGGCGGCGCGGGCCGCGCCGAGGAGGGAGTCGCCGGCTCCGCCGCTGACGGCGACCCTCCTGATCTCACGGCCGGGGTCGCCCGCGACGCGCAGGCCGCCGGGGGTCACGGGAAGCCCGGCGGCGGCCCGCTCCGCGAACGCCGCGAGGGTGAGGGGTGTCGCCAGATCTCCGACTCGGCCGATGCCGAGGCTTGTGCCGTACGGCGAAGGCGAGAGTGGCGTGAGTTCGCCTTCGAGACCGACGGCGCGGGCGAGGGCGTCGGAGACGCCGGGGTTGGCGGTGTCCGCGTTGGTGTGGGCGGTATAGAGGGCGATGTCGTTGCGGATGAGGGTGTGGATCACTCGTCCTTTGAATGTGTCGGCGGCGACGCTGGTGGTGCCTTTCAAATAGAGAGGGTGGTGGGTGACGATAAGGTCGGCCCGCCGGGCGAGGGCTTCGTCGACGACGGCGGCGACGGGGTCGACCGCGAACATGACGCGTGTGACGGGCCGGTCGGGGTCGCCGCAGACAAGTCCCACGGCGTCCCAGGGCTCGGCCCACGCGGGGTCGTAGAGGGTTTCGAGGGCCGCTACGACGTCCTTAAGGGTTGATCGTGACACCGACGCAGACTATCGCCGGGCGGCGGCGGACAGCCGCCTCGATGGGAGAACCACACCAAAACCCCCCAACCTCTTAGGTGTGGCGGACGAATTCAGCGCTAGGGCGTTCCGGATAGCGTCCAGGTGAGCTTTTTCCATACTCGCTGGTCAAGTTCCGCCTTCTAGGCCGCTGATCAGTGGGAAAAATGCTCAATGCATCCCTCATTTTCCGCAGCGAAGGAGCGAACCCTCGTGTTCACCGACCTGCACCGCCGCGCGGTCGTCGCAGATACACACAACGACCTGCTGATGGCGGTGACGGCGCGCCCGCCCAAACGGTGGGCGTCGTTCTTCCGTGAGCAGTGGTTGCCTCAACTCCGCGACGGCGGAGTGGACCTTCAGGTGTTGCCGGTCTTCATCGACGACCAATACCGCCCGGAGGGTGCTCTCCGCGAGACCCTGCGCATGATCGAGGCCGCGCACATCCTGGCGGAGGGCAACGCCGACGAGGTGAAGCTCTGCATGGACGGCGCCGATATAGACGAGGCGCTGGCGGACGGGAAGATCGCTCTCGTTCTGGCGTTGGAGAGCGCTCCTGGGCTCGACGCGAACATCGAACTGATTTCGACGTTGTTCCGGCTTGGGGTGCGGGTCGCCTCGATCGCGCACTTCGGCAGGACGCCGCTGGCCGACGGCAGCTGTGAGGACGCCACCGGCAGCCGGCTGACCACGCACGGCGTCGAGGCGCTGAAGGAGATGCAACGTCTGGGCATCATCTTCGACATCTCCCATCTGGGTGCATCCGGGGTGGAGCACGTCTTCGAGCTGTCGACGCGTCCGCTGCTCGCGACGCACTCGTCGGCGCGTGCTCTGCTCGATCACCACCGCAACCTGACCGACGAGCAGCTCCGGGGGGTGGCGGCGACGGGTGGTGTGGTGTGTGTGAACTTCGTGGCGGCCTTCCTGACGGAGAAGCCGAAGGATGTGACGGTCGATCACCTGGTCGACCACATCGAGCACATCGCGAACGTCGCGGGCATCGACCACGTAGGGCTCGGTTCGGACTTCGTGAAGGAGATCCTGGAGGAGCTCACGCCGCCCTGCTGCGAGCCGATCGGGCTCGACAACCTCGACACCGACGCGTGCATCGCGGGTCTTGAGGGGCCACGCGGCATGCCGCTGGTCACCGAGGGGCTCATCAAGCGGGGCTTCGCCGAGGACGACATCGTGAAGATCGTCGGAGGCAACGTGCGCCGCCTGTTCCGGCAGGAACTCGGGCGGTCCGCGTGAATCTCGACGCGATGCTCGCCGACCTCGAGGAACTGGTGGTCTGCGAGTCCTTCTCCAGCGATCACGCGGCTGTGGCCCGCAGCGCGGGGGTGGTGGCCGCTCAGGGAGAGCGGATGCTGGGGGCGGCTCCGGAGTTCCTCGTCGTCGACGGGGTGACGCATTTGCGCTGGACCTTCGGCTCGCCGCGAGTGCTGCTGCTCGGGCATCACGACACCGTGTGGCCCATCGGCACCCTTTCAGCCCTTCCCTGGTCCGTCGTGAACGGCACCGCGCGGGGGCCGGGGGTGTTCGATATGAAGGCCGGGCTGGTCCAGATCTTCCATGCTTTGCGGGCTTTGCCGTCCCTGGACGGTGTCAGTGTGCTGGTGACCGGCGATGAGGAGCTCGGCTCCCCCACGTCGCAGAAGCTGATCGAGGAGTCGGCGCGAGGCCTGTCGGCGGCGTTCGTGCTGGAGGCGAGCGCGGACGGCGGGGCGCTGAAGACCGCCCGCAAGGGCGTGTCGCACTATGAACTGGTGGTGTACGGCAAAGCCGCCCACGCCGGCCTGGAACCCGCCAAGGGCGTCAACGCGGCGGTCGAACTCGCCCACCAGATCCTTGCCGTCAACGAGATCGCGGCCCAGGTGGACGCGGGCCTGACCACGGTGACGCCGACCCTGTCGGCCGCGGGGACGAGCACCAACACGGTTCCGGCGCGGGCGAGCGTGCAGGTGGACGTGCGTGTGCCGACCGTCGAGGCGCAGGAGCGGGTGCACGAACTGATGAACGCCCTGACCGCCCGGATCCCGGGCGCGCGGCTGGAGCTGCTCGGCGGCCCGAACCGGCCGCCGATGGAGGCGTCGTCCTCGGCGGCGCTGTTCGAGCTGGCGCAACGCGCCGCGGCCGATCTCGGCCAGCCCGCCTTGAGCGGCGTGGCGGTCGGCGGCGCCTCGGACGGCAACTACACGGCGGGCGTGGGGTGCCCCACGCTCGACGGGCTCGGCGCGGTGGGCGGCGGCGCCCACGCCGACCACGAGCATGTGATCACCTCGGAGATGCCGGGCCGTACAGCACTGCTGTCACGCCTGGTCGCCGACGTCCTCGACGGGGTGAACCCGTGAGCGGGCCGCTGCCCGCCGCGAGTGCGGCGGCCGACGCGGCGGCCGCTCGGGCCGGGGTTACCGTACGGCAGTTGCATGAGATTGAGGAGTTCGAGTCGGTCTTCGAGCTGTTCGACCGCATTTGGCGGCCCGACCCGACCAGTCCGCCGATCACGACGGAGCTGATGCGTGCGATGTCGCACGCGGGCAACTATGTGTCCGGGGCCTATGAGGGGGACGAGCTGGTCGGCGGCTCCGTGGGGTTCCTCGCCGCGCCGCCCGGGGTGTCGCTGCACTCGCACATCACGGGTGCGACGATCGGCCGGGGCATAGGCTTCGCGTTGAAGTTGCACCAGCGGGCGTGGGCGTTGGAGCGCGGACTCGAACGCATCACGTGGACCTTCGACCCGCTGGTGAGCCGCAACATCTACTTCAACCTGGTCAAGCTGGGCGCCCGTCCGGAGGAATACCTGCCCAGGTTCTACGGGGCGATGGAGGACTCGATCAACGCCGGTGACGAGTCCGACCGTGTGCTCGCCGTGTGGCGCCTCAACGAGCCGCACGTGGTGCGGGCCGCGGACGGCAGTCCCCACCGCCCCCTCGTGCCGGCCGACGCGGTCGCCGGGTTGGAGAACAAGGAAGGCCGGCCCGTGTTCGGGCGCACCGACGGCAGGACGATCCTGGTGGCGGTGCCGGAGGACATCGAGACGCTCCGCCGTACAGACCCGGGCGCCGCCACGGCGTGGCGCTGCGCGGTGCGCGACGTGCTCGGCGATCTGATGGCGGCGGGCGCGAAAGTGATCGGGTTTACCCGCGGCGGTGGCTACATCGTCGACAGGAACGGTTGAAAGGAGACACGGCGGGTTTCCGCCGTAGGTGGTTTATGAAGATCTCTGGTATCGAGCTGCGCAGGATCGATCTGCCGCTGGTCGCGCCGTTCCGCACCTCGTTCGGTGTCGAGCACGAGCGTGACGTGCTGCTCGTGCGGGTCGTCACCCCTGAGGCGGAGGGCTGGGGCGAGTGTGTGGCGATGTCGTCGCCGCTCTACTCGTCGGAATACGTCGACGCGTCCGTCGATGTGATGCGGCGCTTCCTCATCCCGGCGCTCACGTCGCGGCCGGGCATCGACGGGTACGGCGTGGCCCACGCGCTGGCGAAGTTCAAGGGCCACCGGATGGCGAAGACGGCGCTGGAGACGGCCGTGCTCGACGCCCAGTTGCGCGCGTCGGGCGAGTCGTTCGGGCGGTTCCTCGGCGCGACCGCCGAGCGGGTGCCGTGCGGCGTGTCCGTCGGGATCATGAACTCGATCCCCGAGTTGCTTGACGCGGTCGACGGCTACCTGTCCGAGGGATATGTCCGCATCAAGCTGAAGATCGAGCCGGGCTGGGACATCGAGCCGGTGCGCGCCGTACGTGAGCGTTTCGGCGACGGCATCCTGCTGCAGGCGGACGCCAACGCCGCCTACACGCTCGTCGACGCCCCCCACCTGGCCAAGCTCGACGAGTTCGGGCTGCTGCTCATCGAGCAGCCGCTCGCCAACGACGACCTGGTGCAGCACGCCGCCCTCTCCAAGCGGATCAACACGCCGGTGTGCCTGGACGAGTCGATCGAGTCGGTCGAGCACGCCGCCGCCGCGATCACGCTCGGCTCCTGCTCGATCATCAACATCAAGCCCGGCCGGATCGGCGGCTACATCGAGGCCCGCAAGATCCACGACCTGGCGTCGGCGCACGGCATCGCGGTGTGGTGCGGCGGCATGCTGGAGACCGGCATCGGCCGCGCCGCCAACGTCGCCCTGGCCGCCCTGCCCGGCTTCACCCTCCCGGGCGACACGTCGGGGTCGAGCCGCTACTACGCCCAGGACGTCACCGAGCCCTTCGTCCTGGACGACGGCCACCTGACCGTGCCCACCGGCCCCGGCCTCGGCGTGGAACCCCTTCCGGAGGTTCTGTCCGAGATCACCTCATGGACGGAGTGGATCCCCGCCTGACGGACCCCTCCCCTATCGGCCCCCGGACTTGACCACCACCATGTCCGGGGGCCGCCGTATGCACGGCCTATGATTTTCGATCAAGCTATTAGCAGCCGGTGTGGCATCGCCGGAGGTTCAAACTCACCCCGCCCCCCCGAAAGCGACGCCCCGGAACTCGCCGCCGAACTCCACAACCTGGTACGGCACGCTGACTTGAAGCGGGCTCCGCAGTTCTTGCTGAGCGCCCGGCAGGCGATGAGCGGCGTGGCGTTCGGCCGCGCCGGACGCCGTTCCGTGCGACTCGACGCCGGTCTGGTGCGCACCTTCTCCACGGACCCGGCGGGATTCCGGGCGGTGGTCCTCCACGAACTCGCGCATCTGGGCAACCGCGCTATCGACCTCACCATCGCCGTCTGGCGGGCCTTCTTGCCGGTGGCCCTGCCCGTGGTGTTGATCGTTGATGCCGATCCTGCGGGGAGTTCACGGGCGCTCGGCGGAGCAGGTCCACACAGGCATACGCCAGGTCGGCGCACTGTGTGACACAGAGATGCCCAAGGGCGGTCATCGGGATTCGAACTGCACCATGGGAACGATCCCGATGTTCGAAATCCACCCATCATGCCGATAAATCCAGCTCCACGTGGCTCCGTACACACGGAGAACGCTCCCATAACCTTAAATATTAATACGCACTTGTTTTCCAACGGTCCATCGCTTGAAATGTCGATCAGACCCATTCACCATTCTCGGCATGGCATGGGAAGATCGTTCTCCAAACTCGCCGTTATTGTCAAAGACCTCCCGGCGGTGGCGGCCGATCATGCTCGGCGCCCTCACCGCCGTCTCCCTCCTCTTCCCGCTGGCTACGGCACAAGCCCGCCCGCCGACCGCGGCACCAGCCGCACCTTCCCCCGAACCCGCACGGAACCTGTCCCCCAAGATCCACAAGGATCTTAGGGAGCAGCTGAACGGCAAGAAGCAAACCGGTTTCCTCGTGCGGCTGAAGGAGGGCGGCGACCTCGGCACGGCCTTCGAGGCCACCGGCAAGGCGGACAAGGGCGCCCAGGTGCTCGCCGCCAAGTCCGCCCACGCGGCGAAGTCCCAGGCCGGCCTGCGAAGCCTTCTCACTGCGCGCAAGGCGGAGTTCAGACCCTTGTGGATCGTCAACGCGGTGGCGGTGAAGGGCGACGCGGCGCTCGCCCAGGCCGTCGCGAACCTGCCGGAGGTCGAGTCCGTCGTCCCCGACCGGGCCCTCCCGCCGCCGGCCAAGGCACCCGGCAAGGAGGCGCCGGCGGCCGAGGGTGTCGAGTGGAACGTCGACCGCGTCAACGCGCCGCGGGTCTGGAACGACCTCGGCGTGCGAGGTGACGGCATCGTGGTCGCCACCATTGACACCGGCGTGGAATACGACCACCCCGACCTAGTCGGGAAATACCGCGGCCGGAAGGCCGACGGCACCTTCGACCACAACTACAACTGGTTCGCCAGACTGGATGACTGCGGCTTGGCCCCGTGTGACTGGCACGGCAACGGCACGCACGTGACGGGCACCATGGTCGGTGGAGCCGGAACGATCGGCGTCGCGCCGGGGGCGAAGTGGATCGCCGCCTCCGTCTGCAACTTCGAATTCTGCCCCGAGTCGTTCATCATCGAGGCAGGGCAGTGGATGGTGGCCCCGACCGACCGCTCCGGGGCCAACCCACGCCCGGACCTCGCCCCGCACATCGTGCACAACTTCTGGTCCGGGCCGTCGGCCGACCGATGGTGGTACAAGCCGGTTCTGGACGCCTGGGAGGCGGCAGGCATCTTCTCCATCTTCGGTGCCGGCCACGGGGGGCCTCGCTGCGGGACCGACTATCCCCCGGGGAACAACGCCAACGCCTACAGCGCCGGCGCGTTCGACGTGAACAACACCATCGCCCCCTTCTCCAGCCGCGGCACGGACGGAGGCGATATCAAGCCCGACATCGCCGCGCCCGGTGTGGATATCCGATCGGCCTGGCCAGGGGTCCTGCGCCACCGCACCGTCTCCTCCACGTTGTCGGCCTCCGCGCACGTCGCGGGCGCCGCGGCCCTCATCTGGGCGGCGGCCCCCAACGTGAAAGGCGACGTCGGGGCCACCCGCGACCTCCTCGACGGCGGCGCGATCGACATGGACGACACGAGCTGCGGCGGCACCGCCGCGGAGAATCCCGTCTGGGGCGAAGGACGGCTCGACGTCTATGCCGCCGCCCGCGACGCCCCGGCGCTGACCGCCGCGCTGCGCGGCACGGTCACCGCCGGAGGGGCGGCGATGGCCGGGGTCGACCTCGTCCTCACCGGCCCGTCGCGGCGGAAGTTCAGCGTCGCGGCCGACGGAACCTATGCGCTGCCGCACCTGCGCCCCGGCACCTATAAGCTCACGGCACGCAAATTCGGCTACGACGACGCCACCGGGTCCGTCACCCTGGCCACCGGCGAGGCCGCGGTGCTGGATCTCGTCATGACCGCGCAGCAGAGGCACGCGGTGACCGGAACGGTCACCTTTGACGGCGCTCCCGACTCACCGGTCACTCTGGAGGCGCTCGGCACACCGGAGCTTCCCGTCACGACCGACGCCGCGGGCCGCTACCGGGTCTCGCTGCCCGCCGGGACCTACACCCTTAAGGTCACCCCGCCGCAGGGACGCTGCTCCAAGGGGATCGAGGTGCCGATCACGGTGACCGCCGACATGACCAAGGACATCGTGCTGCCCCGCCGTACCGAGAGCTTCGGCATGGGATGTGTCAGGGGCAGTGATCCATATGTGGGCGGCACCACCAAGCTGCCGATCACCGGCCGGGGGAACGACACCTCTGTGCCGCTGCCGTTCCCCTTCCCGTTCCTCGGCCGTTTCTATGACAAGGCGTATGTCAGCGGCAGCGGTTGGATCGACTTCACCGCCGACTGGCGGTTCCGCGACAACGGGACGTTGCCGTCGCTCGTGTCTGACGCGATTTTCCCCTTCTGGGATGACCTCGTGGTGGACGCCGATGCCGGGATCTACACGGCGGTCGTCGGCACCGCCCCCCGCCGGACCTTCGTCGTGGAATGGCGCAATGTGCAGTTCCACTCAGCCCCGGCCGAACGCGTGTCGTTCTCCGCGCTGCTCGGTGAGAACGGCGCGATCAGTTTCCGCTACCGCGGTGTCACCCACGACCTCGCCGCGGGGAGCAGCGCGACGATCGGCTTGGAGGGCCTCTACTGGGAGGTCTTCCCGTTCTCCTACAACGCGCCGTCCCTCGCCGACGGCGGGAGTGTGACCTTCACGATCCCGCACGGCGTGCTCGCCGGCACCGTCCTCGACGGCAACGACGGCAGGCCGGTGCCAGGGGCCGAGGTGCGGATCGGCGGTGGTGCGCGGGTGACGACCGCGCAGGACGGCACCTACATCGCGCACGTGCCGGCCGGCGATCACCAGATCACCGTGGCCAAGGAACACTACGGCCCCGTCACCCATCCCGCGACCGTGGCCGCCGCCGATCGCAGCCGGCTCGACGCGACGCTGATCACCGGCCGGGTGAGCGCCTCGGCCGGCGAACTCGACCTCGTCACCCCCGCGAACGGCAAGAAGAGCGCCACGATCGTGCTCACCAACCTCGGCACGTCCTCCGCCACCTACGCGCTGCGCCCGACCCCGGCGGGCGCCTGGCTGAGCGCGACTCCCGCGGAGGGCGAGCTCCCACCCCGCGCGTCGGTCACGGTCACCGTCACCGCCGACAGCACAGGTCTCCCGGCGGGGACCTACCGCAATGGCACCCTGAGCGTGAACTCCGCGAGCGGGCGGAACCCGAGGATCGACATCCCGGTCACGATGGTGATCCCGGCCACCCGCATCGCCGTCGACGTCGGCGGCACCCGCGACATCGCCGACTCCACCGGCGAACGCTGGACCGCCGACCGCGCCCACACCCCGGGCGGCCACGGCTATGTGAGCACCCGCGACCGCACCCACTCCACCACCGCCACCATCAAGGACACCCCCGACCAGGCGTTGTTCCAGCGGGCACGCGAATCCATGACCGAATACCGCTTCGATGATCTGCCGAGCGGTTTTTACACGATCGAGCTGGGTTTCGCCGACACCCGCGCCTCGCGCCCGGGACAGCGCGTCTTCGATGTGTACGCCGAAGGCGAGCTGGCCGTGCCGGCCCTGGATCTGGCCTTGGAGGTCGGCGCGCGCACGGCCACCACCCGGCAATACACCGTGAAGGTGACCGACGGGCGGCTCAACGTCCGCTTCGTCCCGCTCACCGGCACCCCCATTCTCAACACCATCCGCGTCTCCGAACGCCCCGATAAAACCATCCCGTAAGGCAGTGGCGAATCCGGGTGCCGCCCACAGGAAGACCTGTGGGCGGCACTCCACATCACATGTCCGGAAAATGGGAATCGACGGTGGGCGCGGAAGTTCGAATAGCGGCCCGGGAACGATTTAAACCATCGTTTCCATCGTCCGGCCGGAGAAGCGGCCGTTGAGCACCTCGGTAAGGATCTCCACCATTCCCCCGGGAACGCTCCCATTACATTAAATATCGAAATGAAATGTTTTTCCAACGGTCCACGGCTTGAAATATTGACATCACCCCTCCACCATTTCCCGCATGACCTGTGAAGATCATTACCTGTCGCCGCCTCAGGCGGACCGGCAACGTCCGTTCTGAAGGAGGCCGCATGCCACGCACCCCCAGGCGATGGCGGGCCCTCATCACCGGAACCGCCGCAGCCCTCTCACTTCTTCTCCCGCAAACGGTGGCCCAGGCCGCGCCGGCCGGCAAGGTCGACAAGGCGTTGCTGGCCGAGCTCGCCAAGAAGGGCACCACCGACTTCCTCGTGCGCCTCAAGGGCGGCGCCGACCTCGCCGCCGCGAGGTCGGCCACCGGCAAGGCCGGCAAGGCCGGCAAGGCCGCCCACGTTTATCAGGCCAAGAGCACGTTCGCCGCCGCCGCCCAAGCCGGCCTGCGGACCCTGCTCACCGAACGTAAAGCCGCCTACACCCCCCTGTGGATCGCCAACGGCGCCAAGGTGACCGGCGACGCCGAACTGGCCGCCGCGATCGCCAAACTTCCCGGCGTGGAGAGCGTCGAACCCGACATCCTCCTCACGACGCCCAAACCCACGCTCGCGAAGGCGGCGAACCCCAAGGTCAACGCCGTCGAGTGGAACATCGGCCACATCGGCGCCGACCGGGTGTGGAACGAGTTCGGCACCCGCGGTGAGGGCGTCACGCTGGGCGTCATCACCGGCGGCGTGCAGTTCGACCATCCGGCCCTCGCGCCCCGCTATCGCGGCAGGCAGGCCGACGGCACCATGGACCACTCCTACAACTGGTACGACGTCAGGACCTGCGCCACCCCGGGCGGCGCCACTCCTTGCGAGAGCTCGGAGCAGCCCGGCACCCGGCTGCTCGGGGTCATGGTCGGCGGCACCGACACGCAGGCGATCGGCGTCGCCCCCGGGGCCACGTGGATGGGGGTGAACGCCTGCGACGACGTCTGCCCCATGAGCGCGCTCCTCGCGGCCGGGCAGTGGATGCTCGCCCCGACCGACCGGTGGGGCCGCAATCCGCGTCCCGATCTGGCCCCGGACGTCATCACCACCTCCTGGCGGGCCGTCAACTGGGAGAACCGCCGTGACAACGTCGGCTTCCCCCGGTGGTTCGGGGACCTCCTCGACACGTGGGTGGCCGCCGGCATCTTCCCGGTGCTCGACAGCGGGTTCAACGAGTCCACCTCGTGCGGATCGGCCGCCGCCCCCGGCGGCTACGCCAACGCCTACATGGCGGGCACCTACGGCCGCGACCTGCGGATCTGGCAATACTCCGATCGCGGCCCCGGCCAGAACGGCGAGGTCAAGCCCAACATCGCCACCCCCGGCGCCGAGGTGGTCAGCACGGAACCCGGCAACAACTACGGCGTCCTGCACTGGGGACCGCTCTCGGCCTCCCACGTCGCCGGCGCGGTGGCGCTGCTCTGGTCGGCCTCCCCCACCCTCTACCGGGACGTCCCCGCCACCCGCGCCCTGCTCGACCGCACCGCCGCCGACGTGAACGACACCAGTTGCGGCGGCACCGCGGCCAAGAACAACGTCTGGGGCGAAGGCCGCCTCGACGTGCACGCCGCCGTGAAGGCCGCCCCCGCCACGGCCGCGGGCGCCCTGACCGGCACCGTCACCGCGGGCGGCAGCCCGCTCGCCCGGGCCACGGTCACCACGGCGGCCCCCGGCTCCCGCACGGTGACCACCGCCGCCGACGGCACCTTCCGCATCCCCCGCCTGGCCGCCGGCACCCACCAGATCACGGTGCGCAAACTCGGGTACGGCACAGCCACAGGAACCGTCACCGTCACCGCGGGCGGCACCGCCGTACACGACGTGACCCTGGCAGCCGTCCCCACCCACACCGTCAGCGGCCGAGTCACCGGCGACGGCACCTCGGCCGCCGGTGCGAACGTGCAGGTGGCCGGCACAGGCGAGAGCACGACCACCGACGCCGACGGCCGCTACCGGCTCACCCTGCCCGCAGGCGACCACGAGCTCAAGGTCACCCCCACCGCCTACCCCACCTGCGCGGGCACCGCGACCCTGCGCACCACCGTGACCGGCGACACCACCAAGGACATCACCCTGCCGCTCCGCCAGGACCCCTTCGGCTACACCTGCGCCACCGGCACCGAGCCCTACGTCGCCGGCACCGACAAGGTGGCACACCCCGAGCCGTGGGTCTCACCTCGGGTCAGCCTGCCGTTCTCGTTCCCCTTCTACCGCGGCAGCTACAGCAAAGCCTGGTTGTCGGCGAAGGGCTACGTGAACTTCTCGTCCGAGCGCGGAACGCCGTGGAACGACAACCTGCCGAGCTTCCAGATGCCGCACGCCGCGATCATGCCTTTCTGGGATGACCTCTGGCTGGACGATCGGTCCGGGATCTACACCAAGACGATGGGTACCGTCCCCAACCGCACGTTCGTCGTCGAATGGCGTGACATGACCTTCCGGAACGAGCCCGGAAAGCGGCTGTCCTTCTCGGCGCTGCTCCATGAGGACGGGTCGATCGGCTTCCGCTACCGCGGCGTCTCCCCGGACTCCACCGACGGGCGCAACGCGACCGTCGGCATCCAGGGCGGCTTCCACGACGTCTCGGCCGTCGAGTACACGAGCAACGGCAACCGGCCGGCGGTCGCCGACGGATGGAGCCTGGAGTTCACCCCCAACGGGCGCGGACTGCTGACCGGCACCGTGCTCAACGCCAACGACAGGACCCCCGTCGGCGGGGCCAGCGTGAAGATCGGCGACCTGACGACGCTGACCACCGCCGGCGACGGCACCTTCGCCGGGCTGCTCCCGCCCGGCGAGCACCAGGTCACCGTGTCCAAGGAGGGCTTCGGCACCGTCACCAGGCAGGCGACGGTCCGCCTGGGCGAACGGTCGTCCGCCGACACCGATCTGATCACCGGCCGGGTGTCCGCCGACACCGCCGCCGTGGAGCTGGTGACACGTGGCGAGCCGGCGGCGACCACCACGTTCACCCTGACCAACCTCGGCCGGGCGGCTTCGCCGTACTCGGTCGCGGCGGAGGCGACGGGCGGGTGGCTGAGCGTGTCGCCGGTCAGCGGGGAGCTCGCGCCGGGCGCCTCGGCCACGATCACGGTCACCGGCGACGCCGCGGGGCTCGCGCCCGGCACCTTCCGCACCGGCAGGCTCGTCGTGCGGTCGGCCAGCGCCGGCAACCCGGTCTTCCACATCCCGGCGAGCATCGTGGCGCCCAAGCACGAGATCGCCGTGGACGCGGGCGGCACCCGCGACAGCCTGGACGCCGCCGGGCACAAGTGGACCGCGGACCGCGCCTACACCGCCGGAGGCCACGGCTATCTGGGGGCGCAGAGCAGGACGCACACCGCGACCGGCGCCATCGGCGGCACGGCAGACCAGGAGCTGTTCAAGACCGCTCGCGAGTCCCAGCTCGAGTATCGCTTCGACAACCTGCCCAGCGGGGTTTACCTGGTCGAGCTCGGTTTCGCCGAGACCCGCGACCACCGTCCCGGGCAGCGGGTGTTCACGGTCATGGCCGAAGGCAAACTCGCCGTGCCGGGCCTCGACGTGGCCGCGGAGGTGGGGGTGCGCACCGCCACCACCCGCCGCTACGCGGTGAAGGTCACCGACGGGCAGCTCAACCTCCGCTTCGTCGCGCAGCGGGGCGCCCCGCTGGTCAACACGCTCCGGGTGACCGAGCGCCCCGACAAGACCCTTCCCTAAGCACCTGTTCCCGCCCCGCCGTCCCGGCGGGGCGGGATCCCCGGGGGTGTCTCTCCCCGGGTTTGAAGGAGACCACATGTCCCAGCCACGCAGCCGATGGCGTACGGCTCTCGCCGGCACGGCGGCCGCCCTCGCGCTCTTACTCCCGCAGAGTGTGGCCCACGCCGCACCCGAGCCCGCCAAGATCGACAAAACTCTGCTCGCCACCTTGAGCAAGGCACCCGCGACCTTCCTCGTGCGGCTGAACGGCAACGCCACCCTCACCGCCGCGGCCAAGGCCACGACCAAGGCGGCCAAGGGCGCCCAGGTGCTCCAGGCCAAGTCTGCTCACGCCACCACCTCCCAGGCGTCGCTCCGCAAACTCCTCACCGCCAAGAAGACGGAATTCACCCCCTTCTGGATCGTCAACGCGGTCAAGGTGACCGGCGACGCCGCCCTCGCCGCCGAGATCGCGAAACTTCCCGAGGTCCAGCGCATCGAACCCGACCGGCCCCTCGCCCGGCCTCAGCAGGCCGCGGGCAAGGACGTGCCCAAGGTCAACGCGGTCGAATGGAACATCGACCGCGTCGGCGCCCCCCGCGTGTGGAACGAACTCGGCTCCCGAGGCGAAGGCATCGTCATAGCCGACATCACCGACGGCGTGCAGTACGACCACCCCGCCCTCGCCACCAAATATCGCGGCAGGAAGGCCGACGGCACCTTCGACCACAACTACAACTGGTTCGACCCCCAGGGCACCTGCGGCGGCGCCCCCTGCGACCGGCGCCGGGGCAACGGCACCCGGGGCCTCGGAGTCGCCGTCGGGGGAACCGCCGACGACACCATCGGCGTCGCCCCCGGCGCGAAGTGGATCGCCGCCCGCGGCTGCTGCAACGGGGCGAGCGACCTGCTGGCGGCGGCCCAGTGGTTGATCGCGCCCACCGACTCAAGCGGCCGCAACCCCCGCCCCGACCTCGCGCCCGACATCGTCAACAACACCTGGACGGACTACGGCGTCGACTCGTGGTTCGCGCCGGTGGTCGACGCGTGGACCGCCGCCGGCATCTTCCCGGCGTTCAGCGCCCTGGCCTACTCGCCCCTGTGCAAGACGGTCCAGACACCGGCGGCCGGGGGCGGCGCCTACGCCGTGGGACTGCTCGACGAGACCGACAAGGTGTGGCCCAACTCGGCTCGCGGCTCCGGCGTGAACGACGAGGTGAAACCCGACATCACCGCTCCCGGCGTCAACGTACGCACCGCGGAGCCGGGCGGCGTCTACCGCGTCGGCACCGGCGACTTCGCCGCCGTGTCCCACGTCTCCGGCACGGTGGCGCTGCTCTGGTCGGCGGCCCCCTCCTTGAAGGGCGACGTCGCGACCACCCGGGCTCTGCTCGGCCGGACCGCGATCGACACTCCCGACAACACGTGCGGCGGCACCCCGGAAAGGAACAACGTCTACGGCGAAGGCCGCCTCGACGCCTACGCGGCGGTCCGCGCCGCCCCGATCGGTCCGGTGGGCCGGGTGTCCGGCACGGTCACCTCGGGTGGCGCACCCGTCGACCTGGCGACGATCACCCTCAGCGGGCCGGTCGACCGCAGGACCGCCACGGCGGCCGACGGCACCTACACGCTTCCGCGCCTGCCGGTCGGCGACTACCGGGTCACCGTGCGCAAACACGGGTACGGCGACGCCACGGCGTCGTTCACCGTGAAGGAGAACCAGACGGTGCCCGGCGACGTGACGCTGACCTCGGTCTCCCTGCACGCCGTCTCCGGCACCGTCACCGCCCCCGGCGGCACGCCGCAGGCGGGGGCGGTCGTCTCCGCGCCCGGCCTGCCCGTCGAGGCCGTCACCACCGACGCGGCCGGACGCTACCGGCTCGACCTGCCGGCCGGCACCCACGAGGTCAAAGCCGCACCGGCAGCCGCCCTCTGCACGGGGACGGCCACCGTGCCGGTCACGGTGAACGGTGCCGCGGTCAAGGACATCGTGCTGCCGCGCCGTACTGACAAGTTCGGCTACGTGTGCACAAGCGGCACGGCGCCGCTCACCCGGGGCACCGAGAAGCTGACCACGAGCACGTCACCTCGGGTCGTGAAGAGGTCTCTCCCCTTCCCATTCCCCTTCTACGGAGCGGCAGGCAGGGAGGTGTGGATCGCCTGGGATGGATTCGTGAGTTTCCAGGAGGCCGGCCAGCCGCAGCAGCGCTCCCTGCCCTCCACTGCGGCGCCCAACGCGGCGTTGTACCCCTTCCAGGGTGCTCTGTCGGCGGGGAGCGACTCGGCCGTCTACACCGCGACCTACGGGGTTGCCCCCGACCGCACACACGTCATCGAATGGCGTGACTTCTACAGCCAGCGTGACAACGTGAACCCCGTCTCGATCGCTCTGCTGCTCGGGGAGAACGGCTCGATCAAGTTCCAGTACCAGGGCCGGACGCTCGCCGACCAGCGTCCCCACTACGTCGGCCTGGAGAACGAGACCGGCACCGACGCGTTCCTCTACTCCCAGCAGCGCCCGAGCGTCGCCGACGGCCTGCAGCTCACCTTCACCCCGACCAGGCACGGCCTGCTGACCGGCACCGTCGTCGACGCGCACGGCAGGCCGCTGGCCGGGGCCACGGTCAAGGCCGGCGACACCGTGCTCACGACCGATGCCGAGGGCGCCTTCCTCGGCTACGCGCTCGCCGGAGAGCAGCGGGTCGCCGTCGAGAAGGAGTCGTACGGCAGCGTCACCCAGACGGTCAACGTCGGCGTCGGCGCCTGGACCCGCGTCAACGTGACCCTGGCCGCCGACGACATCGGCGCCTCGGCGGCGGAGGTCGAACTGCCGGCGGACGCGGGCTCCACCAAGAGCCGCACGGTCAAGCTCACCAACAATGGCACCTCGCCCGCGAGCTATACCGTCACCGCCGATCCCGCGCAGAGCTGGCTGAGCGTGACCCCGGCGAGCGGCGAACTGGCGCCGGGCGCCTCGGCCGCGGTGACCGTCACCGGCGACGCCGCCGGCCTGCATCCCGGCGCCGTGCGCAGCGGGAAGCTGCTGGTGCGCACCGGCCGCGGCACCGCGACGGAGATCCCGGTCACCCTCGTCGTCCCCAGGCATCAGGTGGCACTCGACGCCGGAGGCACCCGCGAGGTCGTCGACTCCGAAGGTGAACGCTGGAGTGCCGACCGCGCCTACACGGCGGGCGGCCACGGCTACCTGGGCTCCCGCAGCAGGGCGGCGGCCACCGCCAGGACGATCGGCGGCACCGGCGACCAGGCGCTGTTCAAGACCGCACGCGAGTCCATGACCGAATACCGCTTCGACAACCTCCCGGCGGGCGTCTACACCGTCGACCTCGGCTTCGCCGAGATCCGCGGCGCCGCGCCCGGCGCCCGCGTCTTCGACGTGCTGGCCGAGGGACGGCTCGCCGTACCCCTGCTGGACCTGGCGCAGGAGGCCGGCGCGGACACCGCCGTGACGCGCCGCTACACCGTGAAGGTCGCCGACGGGCAGCTCAACCTGCGTTTCGCCGCGCAGACCGGCTCGCCGCTCGTCAACTCGATCCGCGTCACCGAACGACCCGACAAGACCGCCCCATAGGCGACCGCGCACCGGCACGGCCGCCGGTTCGAGAGCGGCCGTGCCGGTGTGCGCCAAGGAGACCCATCCATGTCACGCTCCCCCCGGCGGTGGCGGCCGATGCTGCTCGCCACCCTCACCGCCCTCACCCTGATCGCCCCGCAAGGTACGGCACAAGCCGCGCCCGACCCCGGCCCCGAAGCCGCACCGACGTCGGCGAAGGTCGACAAGACCCTCCGCGCGGAGCTGAGCGAGGGCCGCGCGGCGGGCTTCGTCGTCCGGCTCAAGGAGGGCGCCGACCTGAGCGCCGCGGCCAAGGCCACGGCGAAGGCCGACAAGGGCGCCCAGGTGTTCGCCGCCAAGTCGGCCTACGCGGCCAAGTCCCAGGCGGGACTCCGCGCGCTGCTCACTTCGCGCAAGGCGGAGTTCACCCCGTTCTGGATCGTCAACGCGGTCAAGGTGAAGGGCGACGCCAAGCTCGCCGGCGAGATCGCGGCCCTTCCCGAGGTCCACAGCCTCGAACCCGTCCGCGACCTGCCCCGCCCTAAGGCGACCCCCGGCAAGGAACTGCCGAAGGTCAACGCCGTCGAGTGGAACATCGACCGCGTCAACGCGCCCAAGGTGTGGAACGAACTCGGTGTCAAAGGCGACGGCATCGTGGTCGCGGGCATCGACACCGGCGTGCAATACGACCACCCCGCCCTCGTCGAGAAGTATCGCGGCAGGAAGGCCGACGGCACCTTCGACCACAACTACAACTGGGTCGCCGTCGGCTCCGACTGCCGCACCCCCACGGAGCCGTGCGACTGGCTCGGCCACGGCACGCACACCATGGGCACCATGGTCGGCGGCACGCCCACTGACGCCGTCGGGGTCGCACCGGACGCCAAGTGGATCGCCGCCTCGGTCTGCGGCCTCGAATACTGCTCGGAAGAGGCGATGATCGAGGCCGGGCAGTGGATGCTGGCCCCCACCGACCTGAACGGGCGCAATCCCCGCCCCGACCTGGCGCCGCACGTCGTCAACAATTCCTGGGGCGGTTGGCGGACGCCCAACCCGTGGTGGTACAAACCGGTTCTCGACGCCTGGGTCGCGGCGGGCATCTTCCCCGCGTTCTCAGGCGGCAACAGCGGCCCGAACTGCGCGACCAGCGGCTCCCCCGGGGACAACGCCGAGGCCTACAGCGCCGGCGCGTTCGACACCTATAACGCCATCGCGCCGTTCTCCAGCCGGGGCGCGAGCGGCGACGGCGAGGTCAAGCCCAACATCGCCGCCCCCGGCGTCAACGTGCGCTCAACCGGTCTTGGCAGCGCGTATTACAGCCGTTCCGGCACCTCTATGGCCTCGCCGCACGTCGCCGCCGCCGTGGCGCTGATCTGGTCCGCGGTGCCGAGGCTCAAGGGCGACATCGGGGCCACGCGCGACCTGCTCGACAGCACCGCGATCGACGTCGACGACACCAGCTGCGGCGGCACCGCGGCCAACAACAACGTGTGGGGCGAGGGCAAGCTCGACGTCTTCGCCGCCGTCAACGCCGCGCCGGCGCTCACCGCGGGGGTGCGCGGCACCGTCACCTCGGGCTCCGCACCGGTGGGCGACGTCGCCATCACCCTCGCCGGGCCGTCGAAGCGCAAGGCCGTCACCAAGGCGGACGGCACCTACGCCCTGTCCAACCTGCGCGCCGGCACCTACCGGATCACCACGCGCAAGTTCGGCTACGACCCCGCCGAGGCCACCGTGACCGTCGCCGACGGCCAGAACGCGGTCCAGGACCTCACGCTCACCTTGCAGCCCCGGCACGCCGTGACCGGTACCGTGACCGACGAGGGCGCCCCCCTCTCCACGGTCTCGATCGAGGCGGCGGGCACCCCGGAGAAGGCCGTGACCGACGCCGCCGGGCGCTACCGGCTGTCGCTGCCCGCCGGGACCTACACCTTGAAGCTCACCCTGCCCGCCGGCCGGTGCGGACGCGCCGTCGACGTGGAGGTCGCCGTCACCGGCGACACGACCAAGGACATCGCGCTGCCCCGGCGCACCGACCGCTTCGGCTACGGCTGCGTCATCGGCAAGGAGCCCCACGTGGCCGGCACCGCCAAGCTCCCGCTCATGGGGCGGGGCGCGGCCACGTCGGTGGCTCTGCCGTTCGCCTTCCCGTTCTACGGCGTGAACCACGCCAAGGTGTGGGTCGGCATCGGCGGCACACTCGACTTCGACGAGAACCGGCGCTCGTGGAGCAACTCGCCGCTGCCCAGCAACCATCGCACGGCCGCCGTCCTGCCGTTCTGGGACGACGTGGTCGTCGACGACCGGGCGGGGGTCTACACCGCCGTTCAGGGCACCGCGCCCCGCCGCAGCTTCATCGTCGAATGGCGAGACGTCACCTTCAACGGACAGCCCGACGTGCGGTTCTCCTTCTCGGCGGTGCTCGGGGAGAGCGGCACGATCAGCTTCAGGTATCACGGCGTCGGCCACGAACTCACCCGGGGATCCTCGGCCACCATCGGGCTTGAGCACCGCGACGGCACCGGTTTCCCCTTCACCTACAACGCCCCCGTGCTCGGCGAGGGGCAGAGCATCACCTTCACCAGCCCGCACGGCGTGCTCGCCGGCACCGTCTCCGACGCCAACGACGGCAAGCCGCTGGCGGGGGCCAAGGTCGCCGTCGGCGACACCCACACCGCCACCACCGGGCAGGACGGCGTCTATCTCGTCCAGGTGCCGGTGGGCGACCACCAGGTCACGGTCGGCAAGGAGCACTACGGCGCCCAGAGCCGCCCCGCGACCGTCACCGCCGGCGGCTATACCAGCCTCGACGCGGCGCTGATCACCGGGCGGGTGAACGCCTCCCTCGCCGAGGCCGACCTGCTCACCCCGGCGAACTCCACCAAGAGCGCCGACCTGCTCCTCACCAACCTCGGCAGCACCGCCACGCCGTTCACCCTGAGCGGCGAACCCGCAGGGAGCTGGCTCACCGCCACTCCGGCCGCAGGCACCCTCGCCCCCGGCGCCTCCACCACCGTGAAGGTCACGGTGAACAGCGCGGGCATCCCCGCGGGCACTTACCGCAGGGGCACGCTGAGTGTGAACTCCGCGAGCGGGCGGAACCCGAGGATCGACATCCCCGTCACGATGGTGATTCCCGGCACCCGCCTCGCCGTCGACGCGGGCGGCACCCGTGACGTCACCGACTCCACCGGCGAACGCTGGACCGCCGACCGCGCCCACACCGCAGGCGGCCACGGCTACGTCAGCACCCGCAACCGCACCCACTCCACCCGGGCCGTGATCAAGGGCACCGCCGACCAGGCGCTGTTCCAGCGCGCCCGTGAGGGCATGTCTGAGTATCGCTTCGACAACCTGGCGAACGGCTACTACACCGTCGAACTCGGCTTCGCCGACACCCGCAACACCCGCCCCGAACGCCGCGTCTTCGACGTCTACGCCGAAGGCGACCTGGCCGTCCCCGCCCTTGACCTCGCCCAGGAGGTCGGCGTCCGCACCGCCACCGTCCGGCAGTACACGGTCAAGGTGACCGACGGCCAGCTCAACGTGCGCTTCACTCCGCGCACGGGCACGCCCATCCTCAACACCATCCGCGTCTCCGACCGTCCCGACAAAACCACCCCATAGGCAACGCATGACCAGGGGCCGTCCGCGCGAATAGACGTGGACGGCCTCTGGAGTGTCTGCGCAAAACACGAAATCAACCACGGGGACCGGCGATTCGATCAACCGATGGGACCGATTTAGATCGCCATTCTCAACCTATAAATCGGAAAATCAGCCGATCAGAGCCCCGCGCGAAGTCAGCGATTTCCCGAGAACGCTCCCACAACCTTAATTATCGAAACGCAATGTTCTTCCAACGGTCCACGGCTTGAAATATCAACACCACCCCCTCCACCATTCTCCGCATGACTTATGAAGATCATTCCAAGTCACCGCCGACGGCGGAACACCATCCCCTCTGAAGGAGGCCGTGTGCCGCGCACCCCCCTGCGGTGGCGGGCGCTCCTGACCGGAACCGCCGCCGTTCTCATCCTGCTCCTCGCGCTCACGCTGCCGGCGGGTGTGGCCCAGGCCGCGCCCGACCCCGGCAAGATCGACAAGACTCTGGCCGAGGCCCTCGCCAAGGCGCCCGCGACGTTCCTGGTGCGTCTCTCCGGAGACGCCGCTCTAGCCTCCGTGAGCAAGGCCACGACCAAGGCCGCCAAGGGCGCGGAGGTGCTCAAGGCCAAATCCGCCCACGCCACCACCTCACAGGCCCCTCTCCGCGAACTCCTCACGGCGAAGAAGGCGGAGTTCACGCCCTACTGGATCGTCAACGCGGTCAAAGTGACCGGTGACGCCGCCCTCGCCGCCGAGATCGCGAAGCTGCCCGGAGTCGAGAGCATCCAGCCCGACCGGGCCCTCCCCAACCCCATGCGTGCCGCCCAGAGCACGGAGGTGCCCAAGGTCAACGCGGTCGAATGGAACATCGACCGCGTGGGCGCCCCCCGGGTGTGGAGCGAGTTCGGCACCCGCGGCGACGGCGTCGTCGTGGCCAACCTCGGCGTGGGAGGCGTGCAATACGACCACCCCGCCCTCGTCACCAAATATCGCGGCCGCAAGGCCGACGGCACGTTCGACCACAACCACAACTGGTTCGACCCCACACGGGCCTGCGCCACCGCGGCCCCGTGCGACACGTTCTACGCCGCCGGCACACGCTCCATGGGCGTCGCGGTCGGCGGGACCGCCGCCGACGCCATCGGCGTGGCCCCCGGCGCCAAGTGGATCGCCGTCCACCCCGGCACCTACACCTCGCATCTGCTGGCCGCCGCCCAGTGGCTGCTCGCCCCCACCGACCTCGACGGGCGCAACCCGAGGCCCGACCTCGCTCCCGACGTCGTCAACAACACCTGGAGCGACTGGGGCATCGACTCCTGGTCGTCGCCCTTGATCGACGCGTGGATCGCCGCCGGCATCTTCCCGGCGTTCACCTCCTCCACCTACACCCCGCACTACTGCAAGACCGTGCACTCCCCCGCCGCGGGCGCCAACGCCTACACCGTGGGCCTGATCGACCAGGCCGACAAGGCGTGGGCCAACTCAAGCCGCGGCTCCGGGCAGAACGACGAGGTCAAGCCCAACCTCACCGCCCCGGGCCTCAACGTGCGCACGTCGACGGCGGACGGCGGCTACGAGGTCTCCGGCGGCGACTTCGCCGCGGTCCCCCACGTCTCGGGCGCGGTGGCGCTCCTCTGGTCGGCGGCCCCCGCCCTGAAGGGCGACGTCGCGGCCACCCGCGCGCTGCTCGACGGCTCCGCGGTGGACGTCCCCGACATCACGTGCGGCGGAACCCCCGCCAAGAACAACGTCTATGGCGAAGGCCGCCTCGACGTCCACGCCGCGGTGCGCGCCGCGCCGATCGGCCGCATCGGCCTGCTGTCCGGCAAGGTGACCTCGGGCGGCACCCCGGTCGGCACAGCGGTCGTCACCCTCACCGGGCCGGTCAAGCGCACGATCGCCACGGGTGCCGACGGCGTCTACACGCTGCCGCGCCTGCCGGTCGGCGACTACCGGATCACCGTCCGCAAATACGGGTACGGCGACGCCACGGCGGCGGTCACCGTCACGGAGAACCAGCCGGCGACGGGCGACGCGGTGCTCACGCCGGTGCCGCTGCACGCGGTATCGGGCGCCGTCACCGTCGGCGGCGCCCCGATGGCCGGGGTCGTCGTCACCTCGCCGGGCACACCGGTGGAGGCGACCACCGACGCGGCGGGGCGCTACCGGGTGGAACTGCCGGCCGGCACCCGCACCTTGAAGGCGGTGCCGCCGCCCGCCATCTGCACGGGGCCGACCAGCGTCGCGGCGACCGTGGCCGGCGACACGGTCAAGGACATCGCAATGCTCCGCCGTACCGACAAATTCGGATATGCGTGCACGAGCGGCACCGCACCGTTCGTCCAGGGCACCGACCGGCTGCCCGGGGAGTGGTGGAACAGGGCGCCGGTGACGGCGTCGCTGCCCTTCGCCTTCCCCTTCTACGGAGGGACCTATCGGAAGATCTGGGTCACCAACGAGGGATACGTCAGCTTCGGGGAGTTCGACCAGATCCACCAGCGCGGCATCCCGTCGGTGGCCGTGCCCAACGCGGTGTTGTTCCCCTTCACCGGCGCCTCCGGGAACACCAGCGACGCCGGCGTCTACACCGCTACGTACGGCACAGCACCAGGCCGCACACATGTCATCGAATGGCGGGACCACTACGTGAACCGCGACCTCACCAACCGCATCGGGTTCGCGATGCTGCTCGGGGAGGACGGCTCGATCAAATTCCAGTATCGCGGCCGGGGCATCGCGGGCCATCGTGCCCTCATCGGTCTGGAGAACGAGGCCGGCACCGACGCCTTCGACTTCTCGGAGGGTCAGCGGAACGTCGTCGCCGACGGCCAGGAGCTGACCTTCGCCCCGACCCGGCACGGCCTGCTGACCGGCACCGTCACCGACGCGGGCGGCAGGCCGCTGGCCGGAGCCAAGGTGAAGGCCGGCGACGCCGTACTCACCACCGAGGCCGACGGCACCTTCCTCGGGCATGCGCCCGTGGGCGACCACCGCGTCACCGTGGAGAAGGAGCCCTACGGCAGCGTCACCCGGACGGCCACCGTCAGCGCCGGCGCCTGGACCCGCCTCAACGCCGCCCTGTCCGCCGACGACCTCGTCGCCTCCGCCACCGAGGTGGAACTTCCCGCGGCGGCGGGCACCACGAAGAGCCGCAAGGTGAAACTCACCAACAGGGGCACCACCACCGCCGTCTACACCGTCGCCACCGACCCCTCGGGGGGCTGGCTGAGCGCGACCCCCGCGGGCGGCGAGCTCGCGCCGGGCGCGTCGGCCACGGTGACCGTCACCGGCGCCGCCGCGGGGCTCTCCCCCGGCGCCGTCCGCAGCGGCGAACTGCTCGTGCGCTCGGGCGGCGGAGGCGCGCCGCTGGAGATCCCGGTGACCCTCGCCGTGCCGAGGCACCAGGTGTCCGTCGACTCCGGCGGCACACGCGAGACCACCGACTCGGAGGGTGAGCGCTGGTCGGCCGACCGCGCCTACACCGCAGGCGGCCACGGCTATCTCGGCGCGCGCAGCCGGGCGGTGTCCACCGCCGGGACCGTCCAGGGCACAGGCGATCCGGCGCTCTTCAAGACCGCACGCGAGGCCATGGCCGAATATCGCTTCGACAACCTGCCCGCCGGGGTCTACACGGTCGAGCTCGGCTTCGCCGAGACCCGCGGCGCTCAGCCGGGCGCACGCGTCTTCGACGTGCTGGCCGAGGGACGGCTCGCCGTGCCCGTGCTGGACATCGCCCAGGAGGCCGGCCAGAACACCGCCACGACGCGCCGCTACACCGTGAAGGTCGTCGACGGGCAGCTCAACCTGCGCTTCGCCGCGCAGAAGGGCGCTCCGCTCGTCAACACCCTCCGCGTCACCGAACGACCCGACAAGACCGCGCCGTAGGCGACCGCACACCGGCACGGCCGCCGGCCCCCTCCGCGCGGCCGTGTCCTCTCCCGCTGTGCGGCAAGGAGACCCATATGTCACGCTCCCCCAGGCGGTGGCGACCGGTGCTGCTCGGCACCCTCACCGCCCTCTCACTTCTGCTCCCGCAAGGTACAGCACAAGCCGCGCCCGCCCCCGTCCCCGAATCCGGGCCGCTGCCGGCGAAGATCGAGTCATCCCTCCTGCCCAAGTTGACGGCCGGAGGCCGGACCGAGTTCATCGTCCGCCTGAAGGAAGGCGCCGACCTCGGCGCGGCGGCCAAGGCCGTCACCAAGGCCGACAAGGGCGCCCAGGTGCTCGCCGCCAAGTCGGCCTACGCCGACAAGAGCCAGGCCGGGGTGCGCGAGCTGCTCACCTCGCGCAAGGCCGAGTTCACCCCGCTGTGGATCGTCAACGCGATCAAGGTGAAGGGCGACGCGGATCTCGCACGTGAGATCGCCGCCCTGGCCGAGGTCGAGAGCATCAAGGCCGATCGCGACCTGCCGCTCCCAGAGGCGGCGCCCGGCACGGAGGTGCCGAAGGTCAACGCCGTCGAGTGGAACATCGACCGCGTGGGCGCGCCCCGCGTCTGGAACGAGCTCGGCACCCGGGGCGAAGGCATCGTGGTCGCCAACATCGACACCGGCGTGGAGTACAAGCACCCGGCACTCGTCGAGAAGTACCGCGGCCGCAAGGCCGACGGCACCTTCGACCACAACTACAACTGGTACGGCGGCTCCGAGTGCCGCACCGGCGAGCCCTGCGACTGGAGCAACCACGGCACCCACACCATGGGCACCATGGTCGGCGGCACCCCCGAAGACACCATCGGTGTGGCCCCCGGCGCCAAATGGATCGCCGCCGGGATCTGCGACTTCGAGCACTGCTCCGAGTGGGAGATGATCGGCGCCGGGCAGTGGCTGCTGGCCCCCACCGACAGGACCGGGCGGAACCCCCGGCCCGACCTCGCCCCGCACATCGTCAACAACTCCTGGGGCGGCAACCCGGTCAACCGGTGGTGGTACAAGCCGATTCTCGACGCGTGGATCGCGGCGGGCATATTTCCCGCCTTCTCCAATGGCAACGGCGGCCCGGAATGCGCGACCAGCGGCTCACCCGGTGACAACGTCGAGGCCTACAGCGCCGGGGCGTTCGACACTTACAACGCCATCGCGCCGTTCTCCAGCCGCGGGGCGAGCGGCGACGGCCAGATCAAGCCCAACATCGCCGCCCCCGGTGTCAACGTGCGCTCGGCGAACCGGAGCGGCTACATCAGCAAATCCGGCACCTCGATGGCCTCGCCGCACGTGGCCGCCGCCGTGGCGCTGATCTGGTCGGCCGCACCTCACGTCAAGGGCGACGTCGCGGCCACCCGCGACCTGCTCGACCACACCGCGGCCGACGTCGAGGACACCAGTTGCGGCGGCACCGCGGCCCGCAACAACGTGTGGGGCGAGGGCAAGCTCGACGCGTATGCCGCCGTCCGCGACGCGCCGCAGATCAACGCCGGGCTGCGGGGCACGCTAACGTCGGGGGCGGCACCGCTGGAAGGCGCCGTCGTCACCCTCACCGGGCCGTCGAAGCGGAAGATCGTCTCCAAGGCCGACGGAACCTTCGCCCTGCCCAACGTGCGAGCCGGGACCTACGAACTCTCGGCCCGCAAGTTCGGCTACGACGACGCCACGGCCACCCTGACCATCGCCGCCGGCCAGTCGGCCGTGCAGGACCTCGCCCTCACCCTGCAGCCCCGGCGCAACGTGACCGGCACCGTCACCGACGCGGGCACCCCCGACTCGCCCGTCTCGGTCGTGGCCGCCGGCACGCCGGAGAGCACCGCCACCGACGCCGCCGGCGGCTACCGGTTGTCCCTGCCCGCCGGGACCTACACCCTCAAGCTCACCCCGCCCGCCGGACGGTGCAGCCGCGCCGTCGACGTGCAGGTCACCGTCGCCGGCGACACGGTCAGGGACATCGATCTGCCCCGGCGCACCGACCCGTTCGGCCACGGCTGCGTCGCCGGGAAGCGGCCCTACGTCGCCGGCACCGAGAAGCTGCCGCTCTCCGGCTTCGGCATGTCCGCCTCGGTGGCTCTGCCGTTCGCCTTCCCGTTCTACGGTGAGAACCACACCAAGGTGTGGGCCGGCACCAGCGGAGTGCTCGACTTCGACCGGAACGACCGCGCGTGGCGCAACTGGCAGTTGCCCAGCCCCTATCGCTCGACGGCCATTATGCCCTTCTGGGACGACCTGGTGGTGGACGGCCAGGCCGGGATGTACACCGCCACCTTGGGCACCGCGCCGCACCGCACCTTCGTCGTCGAGTGGCGTGACGTCACCTTCAGCGAGCGGCGCGACGTGCGCTTCTCGGTGTCGGCGGCACTCGGGGAGAACGGCTCGATCAGCTTCCACTACCGCGGTGTGAAGGACGCGCTGACCACGGGATCGACCGCCACCATCGGCCTCGAGCACCGCGACTCCAGGTCGTTCTCTTTCGTGCACGAGGCCGCCGTGCTCGCCGATGGACAGAGCATCACCTTCGCCAGCCCGCACGGCGTGCTCGCCGGCACCGTGGTCGACGCCAACGACGGCAGGCCGCTGGCCGGGGCCAAGGTCGCCGTCGGCGACGGTCTCACCGCCACCACCGGTCAGGACGGCACCTATCTCACCCAAGTGCCGGTGGGCGACTACCAGGTCACGGTGAGCAAGGAGCACTACGGGGCGCAGAGCCGGCCCCTGTCCCTCGCCACCGGCGGCTACACGTGGCTCGACACCGAACTGATCACCGGCCGGGTGAGCGCCTCCCTCGGCGAAGCGGACCTGCTCACTCCGGCGAACTCCGCCAAGAGCGTCGACCTCGTGCTCACCAACCTGGGCGGCAGCGCCACGCCGTTCGCGCTGCGCACCGAGCCCGCCGCCGGCTGGCTCACCGCCACCCCCGCGGACGGCACCCTCGCCCCCGGCGCCTCCACCACCGTGAAACTCACCGTGAACAGCGCCGGCGTGCCGGCCTCCACCTATCGCAAGGGCACCCTGTCCGTGCGGTCGGACAGCGGGCGCAACCCGAAGATCGACATCCCGGTCACCATGGTCGTGCCCGGCACCCGCCTCGCCGTCGACGCGGGCGGCACCCGCGACGTCACCGACTCCGCCGGCGAACGCTGGACCGCCGACCGCGCCCACACCGCAGGCGGCCACGGCTACGTCAGCACCCGCAACCGCACCCACTCCACCCGGGCCGTGATCAAGGGCACCGCCGACCAGGCGCTGTTCCAGCGCGCCCGTGAGGGCATGTCTGAGTATCGCTTCGACAACCTGGCGAACGGCTACTACACCGTCGAACTCGGCTTCGCCGACACCCGCAACACCCGCCCCGAACGCCGCGTCTTCGACGTCTACGCCGAAGGCGACCTGGCCGTCCCCGCCCTTGACCTCGCCCAGGAGGTCGGCGTCCGCACCGCCACCGTCCGGCAGTACACGGTCAAGGTGACCGACGGCCAGCTCAACGTGCGCTTCCTGCCCCGGACGGGCAAACCCATCCTCAACTCCATCCGAGTCTCCGACCGCCCGGACATGGTCACCCCCTAGCCCCGCCCACCCCGAGGGCCCGCTCCCAACGGGGGCGGGCCCCTTCTTTCAGCCCTCCAGAGTCAGGGTGAAGCCGGTGGGGGGTTCCTCGCCGAGGAGGTGGCGGACCAGGTAGTCCCACTGGCGGCGGAGCACGTGGGACTCTGCGTGCAGGTAGCCGTGGGCGGCGCCGGGGACCATGAGCATGTCGAAGTCCTTGTCGGCGCGGATCAGGGCGTCCACCAGGCGCAGGGTGAGGGTGGGGTGGGTGTTGTCGTCCATCTCGCCGCACAGGAGGAGCAGCTTCCCCTTCAGGCCGGCGGCGTGGGGGACGAGGGACCACTGGTCGTAGTCGCGTGGCGGCGGGCCACCGTACGTCTCGCCCCACAGTGCGTAGTAGCCCGCGGTCTCGTAGTTGCCGGCGGAGGCGACGCCCACGTGGAAGACGCCGGGGTGGTGGAGGAGTGCCGCGGCGGTGGCGGTGCCGCCGCCCGAGTGGCCGGCGATGCCGACGCGGCCGAGGTCGAGGTAGGGACGGTCGGCGGCCAGCTGGGTGAGGGCGGCGACGTGGTCGGCGAGGCCGACGCGAAGCGTCGGGTCACCGTACCCCGCGTCGTGGAAGGCCTTGGAGCGGTACGGCGTGCCGCGGCCGTCGAGGACGACCACGGCGAGGCCGAGCTGGGCGAACATGGGGGCGCCGGCGGCCTGGTCGAGGAGGTAGGGATCGACGGGATAGCCGCGGAGGTTGAGGCGGGCCAGCCGCGGAAGCTGCCCGCCGTTGTAGACCGAGTCGAGGATCGGGTAGCTCGCCGACGGGTCGAAGTCGCCGGGCAGGTAGAGCAGGCCGTGCACGTCGGTGACGCCGTCGGCGGCTTTGACGGTGAAGGGTTCGGGGGCACGCCAGCCGGCTTCGAGAAGGCGGCGGATGTCGGCGCGTTCGAGTTCGAGCACGACGGTCCCGTCGCGGTCGCGCAGCACGGTGACGGGTGGTTCCGCGGGGGTGGCGTAGGTGTCGACGAACCAGCGGCCGTCGGGTGAGGCGGTGACGTCGTGGTCGGCCTGTTCGGGGGTGAGGCGGGTGAGGCCGGTGCCGTCGAGGCCGACGCGGAAGAGCCCGCGGTGGTAGGGGTTCGGGTCGTGGCCGCCGGCGAGGAAATAGAGTTCGCGGCGCTCCTCGTCGAGGTGGACGATCGCCCGCACGAGCCACTCGCCCCGGGTGACCTGGCAGACGAGCTCCCCGTCGCGGTAAAGGTAGAGGTGGCCCCAGCCGTCGCGTTCGGAGAACCACAGCACCTCGTCGCCGAAGGTCCGCACGAGGGGGAAGTCGATGACGGTCGGGCTGTAGTGCATGATCGTCTCAGCCGTCTCCTCCAGCACGACGCAGGCCGCGCCGGTGCGGGCGTCGATGCGGTAGAGGCGGGCGCTCTTGTAGCCGCGGGTGCTGTAAAGCAGCCAGAGGGTGTCGTCGTCGCTCCACCAGACCCGTTCGACGCCGAGTGGCGCGTCGTGGGTGAAGGTGAGGGGTTCGATGTCCACGTCGACGCGTTCGCCGGTCTCGGCGTCCAGGATGAGGTGGGTGATCGTCGGCGGTTCGTCGCCTGGCATCTCATAGTGCATGGTGTGCACGAGGGGTCTCGGCTGCCCGGCGCCGGGCGGGCACGACTGGGTGAGGGTGAGGGTGGGCACGTGCCGCTGGTCGACGCGGCAGGTGACGAACCTGCGCCCGCCGGGTGCGAAGACGACCAGCGGCGGGGTCCGGAGGCCCTGCTGGCGGGCGACGACCGGCATGCGACTCTGGTCGCTGGGCAGGCCGTAGCCCCAGCCGGCGACCCCGTCCGCCGTGACGGGCGTGCCGTTGACGGTGAGGTTCTCGCCTTCGACGCCTACGGCGTACCTGCCGTCGGGTGAGGTCACCAAACCGGTGATCATGGGCGGCGGGGCCTCCTCGGCCCCGGGGTCGGCGATGACCTGCCGTTCCCGCTTCTCCGGCCACACGCGGACGAACTCCGGCCCTTCAGGCGTGTTGACCTTGTACCAGAACGAGTCGCCCTCCCAGTGAGGAGTGACCAGCGCGCGGAAGACAAGCTGGTCGTGGCGCGACATGTGCAGGCGTTCCGCCCGGCGATATCTGTCGATCACGAGGATTCTCCAATCGTTTCGTTGATCAGTGCGTCAAGGTCGTGCATGAGCGTGCGGTGGATCGTGGCGATGAAGAGCGATCCGGCGGCTGCCGGGACGATAAGCAGCGTCAACGCCCCCTCGATGCCGACGGCCAGCTCGGCGAGCACGAGCAGCCCGGCGCCGAGGAGGCCGCCGAAGGCGAGGATGAGGCCGATGGCCGCCATCGCGTGCGGCCGGTCGGCGGGCCGGATCACCGACAGCGCCCCGGTGAACAGGCAGGGCCCGACGACCGCCATGAGCGCCTGCCCGAGCGCGAGCAGCGACAACACCAGCCACAAGGTGGGTGCGACGGTGGACAGCCCGAAGGCCGCCGCGGCGACGGCGAGCGCGCCGCCGCTGAGCCGCATGAACCGTGAGGGCCCGGCCTGGAAGGCCCGTTCCGCCCGGTTGCCGAAGAGCACAAGCGCCACGATCGTGAGGGCTGCCGCCGCACCGGTGAACAGGCCGCGCTCGGCGACGGTGAGATGCCACTTGGAGTCGAGGAAGGTGGAAACATAGATTCCGTACGGCACAGCCAGCACGCCGATCGCGGTGAATCCCACGGCCATGCGGCGGATCGACGGGACGCGGAACACACGGCGAAGGGTCCGGAACAGCCCCTCCGCCTCGACCACGCGGCCGGTGCCGGCCCGTCTGGTCAGTTCGAGGGCGTCCCAGCGGCCGAGTTCCGGCTCCTTGAGGCCCACGGCGTACAGCCCCGCGGCCAGCGACAACGCGCCGAGCACGATGAACACCCCCCGCCAGTCCAGCCCGGACCACGCGGCGAGCGCGGCGATCAGCAGCGGCGCGAGGATGCCCGCGAGCGGCGACGAGGCGGCGTAGAGCGACATGACGCGCACCCGCGCCGGCGGCGGGTAGGCGTCCATGAGCAGCGGCGGGTGCAGCACGGCGACCGCCCCGGTGGTGACGCCGTTGATCAGCATCAGCGCGGTGAGCGCGGCCGGGCCCTGGACGAGCCCGGTGAACAGGGTGGTGATGCTCCAGCCGAAGGCCGTGGCGAGGGCGATCCGCACCCGCCGCGGATAGCGCCGCAACGCAGCGGCGAGTATCAGCGGGCCCACCCCTGCCGCGATGCTCTGCGCCGCGACGATCGCCGACAGGGTGCCGGCGTCGACGCCCAGCGAACGCGACACCTCCGGCGCTACCACGCCGAACGCCTGCGTCATGAAATTGTCCACCACGGCCAGCAGGCCGAGGGCCGACACGAAGTAGAGTCCGGTGCCGTGCTCCCGCAGCGTCCGCATCAGCGGCGGGGCGTCGTCGGCGCCGGTCACGCCGAGTACGGCACGGGCCTCGTCACGCGAGATCCGCGCCTCGGGAGGGGGGTCGTCACGCGAGATCCGCGCCTCGGGAGGGGGCTCGTGCATAAGCGGTTCCTTCTCGGAGGTGACCCGGGGGCTTTGGGAGGGATGTCCACCGAGAATCCCGTGGCGGCGCCGGGCTTCACGAGCCGCGAAAGGCGTGAGGCGGGCACGCGAAAGTGTGGAGAGGCCACCTACTTTCGTCGTGTCCGCGCCACCGGGGCTCTCCGCTCCGCCGCGCGGGCAGGTACCTTGGCGGCGTGAAGCCGCATGTCAGCCCAGCAGCCCTGCCGTGGCCGGATCTCCGGGCGTTCACGGCGGACGCCGCGCTCGCGACCGCTGTGGGGTTCGTCGGTGTCACCTCGACGCTGGTGATCAGCGGCGCGGTGCCGATGCGGATGGTCCCGACGCCTCCGGGGCTGGAGGTGTGGGCGCAGGTGATCGCGGCGGCGGCGCTGCTGTTCCGGCGGCGCCATCCACTGGCGGTGGTGGCGCTGATAGTGCCGCTTGGATATGCGGCGACGGTTCCGGTGGCTTTGCCGTTCGCGCTGTATTCGCTCGGGGCCTATCGGGGGGACCGGCGGCTGCTGATCACGATGGCGGTGCTGACGCTGGTCGTCACGGCGCACCTGTGGGAGACGACGAGTGTGGAGGCCGCCGTCCAGTTGATCTCGGTCTCCGGCCTGGCCGTCGTGCCGGCCACGCTGCTCGGCCTCTACGTCGACAGCCAGCGGCGGCTGCACCGCGCCCTCGCCGAGCGGGCCGAACGGGCCGAACGCGAGCAGATGATGCTGATCGAGCAGGCGAGGTCGGAGGAGCGCACCCGGCTCGCCCGCGAGATGCACGACGTGGTGACCCACCACGTGAGCCTGATGGTGCTCCAGGCCGGCTCCCTGCGGATGACCGCCCCGACCGGCGAAGTGCGCGACGCCGCCGAGGAGCTCCGCGCCACCGGGCGGCGTGCCCTGTCGGAGCTGCGGGAGGTGGTCGGCGTGCTGCACGACCCGGGCCCCGCCGCCCTGGCCCCGCCGCCGTCGCTGCTTGACGTGTCACGGCTGGTCACCGACTCGGGCATGCGGGTCGAGCTGCACCAGGACGACGGCATCACCCTGTCGCCCGCGCTGGGCCGCACCGCCTACCGCGTCGTCCAGGAGGCCCTCACCAACGCTCGCAAACACGCCCCCGGCGCCGCCGTGGCCGTGCGCCTCAAGCGCCACGATGGCCTCATCCGGGTCAGCGTGAGCAACTCCCCCACCTGCGGCCCGCCCCTCGGCCTGCCCGCCTCCTCCGGCACCGGGCTGCTGGGCCTGCGCCAGCGGGTGGAGCTCATGGGCGGCGGCTTCCAGGCCGGCACAACCCCCGACGGCGGCTTCGAGGTCGTCGCGACCCTCCCGGAGGCGGCGTGACCGAGCCGACCCGCGTGCCCGAAGACGGCATGAACGAGCCGGCCCGCGTGCCTGCGGGCACCGTAAGCGCGCCGATCCGGGTGCTATTGGTCGACGACGAACGCCTCGTCTGCGCTCACCTGCACACAATCCTCTCCCGCGCCCCCGGCCTGGAGATCGTCGGCCAGGCCCACGACGGCGCCGAAGCGGTCGAGGCCGTCATACGGCACAAGCCAGACGTTGTCCTGATGGACATCCGCATGCCCGGCGTGGACGGCCTGACGGCAACCGAACGCATCTGCGCCCTGCCGAACTCCCCCAAGGTGGTCATGCTGACCACCTTCGACCTGGACGAATACGCCCTGCGCGCCCTCCGCGCCGGCGCCGCCGGCTTCCTCCTCAAGGACACCGACCCGGAAAACCTCATCGACATCGTCCGCGTCGCCGCCGAAGGCCACGCGATCGTCTCCCCCACACTGACCCGCCGCCTCCTGGCCGCCTTCTCGGTCGCCGCCCCCTCCCGCCACCAGGCCCGCTCCCTTGTCGCCACCCTCACCACCCGCGAAACCGAAGTCCTCACCTGCCTCGGCGAAGGCCTCTCCAACGCCCAAATCGGCACCCGCCTCCACCTCAGCGAAACCACTGTCAAGGGCTACGTCTCCCGCCTCCTGTCCAAACTCCACTGCACCAACCGCACCCAAGCCGCCCTCCTCGCCTACGACGCGGGCCTGGTCAGCCGGTAGTCGGGGGTGGGTGGGGCGATTCGGGTTCGTGGTAGAGGAGGGCGGCGGTGGTTACCACCAGGGTGGCGGCCAGGAGGGGCCAGGCCAGGCCGAAGGTCAGGAGCAAGGCGGCGCCGGTCAGGGCGCCGGTGAACATCGCGGTGACGGCCAGGAGGCGGCGGCCCGCGCGGATGTTGGTGCCGCCGCCGAGGGGGGACTCCGCGGCGAGGCCGGCCAGGGTGCGGGTGATGACGGTGGTGGGGAGGTCGGGCACGGCGAGGGCCCGCACGGTGCCGTTGCGGATGCCCATGGCCAGGGCCAGCAGGGCGATCAGCACGTAGGTCGCCGCCTCGGCGACGAAGGCGACCACCGTGGCGGCCGCGGTCAGCGACGCCTCGGCGACCAGCGCGCACCGGACCCACGCCACCCGCGACCGCTCGCGGAAGAAGACCCGCAAACGGCCCGCGCCGATGCCGCCGATTATGAACACTCCCAGCGACAGCAGGCTGTTGACCGCGGAATACTCAGACGCACCCGCGGTGGCGAGCCCGGCGATGATGACGTTGCCTGTCATGTTCGCCGTGAACACGTGGCCGAGCCCGAGATAACTGGTGGCGTCGACGAACCCGCTGACCACCGTCAACGTGATCAGCAAAATCGACAGCGGGTGCCGCGTGGGAACGGACGACGCGCCACCGCTATCGGACGCCATCTCGCCTCCCAGGCTCGCCCCGACGCCTCCGCGACCGTGCGGGACGTGAGAACGAGGCTCTCAGGAGACGACCGGCGAGAGGGTGTCCGACGGATCCTTTCCACCCCCAGGGGCGAGCGCGGGCCGGACTCTGCGGGCGGCGAAGGCACCACGTTCCTACGGCACGGCCATGTTCGTACGGGCGGGAACGGCCAACGAGGCCTCTGCCGTACGAAGATCTTTATCGTGTGAGGGCCGGGAGGGCCCGCCCGGCTGGACGGATGCTGCGCCGGGGGGCGGTTGACAGGAGGAACGTCCAGGACTGAGAACAGTGTCCGGAAATATCATCACTATGGGCATTATGACTTCCCATGTACCTCATGCCTTCCACAACGAGAGGCACCTGCTCAACGGACGCCGGTTCGCCATGGTGAGTTCCACCGCCAGCGCGGTGAACCCCCGCACACCGACCGAGTTCGTCTACGAGGAGCAGGACGGCGTCGTCTGGGGCACCTATACCGGCGACACCGTGACCATCGGCCGCTTCGTCGGCACGCGCGCCGGCGACCGGCTGGAGATCGACTACGTGCACCTGCTGAAGGCCGGGGGCCGCAGCGGCGGGCACAGCACGAGCCGGATCGAGCCCTTGAGCGACGGACGGCTGCGCCTGGTGGAGGAGTTCCGCTTCGCGGGCGACGACAAGCTGCACGAGAGCATTTGCGACGAACTCCGCTGACCTGTACGGCACAGCCGATCAGACGTTCCCGGCTCGACTTTCAAACCCCGCAAGCACATGCGGGCGTGTAGAGGACTGAAGAGTCGCGGGGCAGACTCTCGTCTCGCTCGCAGGCCTTTGGCCGAGCCCGGCCAAAGGCCTGCCGTCTCACATTGACCGGCAACCTGAACGCCGCCGCGGAGCACAGCCGCCGGTCGCGCAGGTCGAGGTCGTTGCCCCCGCACGATAGGCACCTGTACACTATTCCGGAATTCCGGAATTTCAGATAATCTCTCGATGGATCTGAGAGTGCCAATGGACACGACAAGGCAGCGACTCGCCGCCCAGGCGCCGGTCCCACTGCTCACCGCCATCGCGGCCGCCCAGAACCTGAGCGCCGGAGGCGATCAGGCAGCCAAGGAGGCCGGGACATGAGCCGGGTCTCCCGCGGGTGGCTCGCCCGAGGAGCGCCCGCCCGCGCCGCGTGGCGGGCTTGGGCGCGTGGGGACATCGACGAAGCCGAGCGCCTGGCCGCACATGCCGGCCATCGGCAGCAGGCACACCTCCGGTTCCTGACCGGCTACGTGCGCGGAAACTACGAGCAGGCGCTCACCCACTACGACACCCTTCACCACCTGGATCCGGCCTGCACGGAACTGGACGAACCCGCGGCGCATGCTCTGCTGCATCTGGACCGGCCGGCCGAGGCCTACGACCACATGCAGCGGCGCCGGGGGAAGCGGCCGACGCCTCCCGGCCTCGTGTCGCGGATGAATCACCCACTGAGCAGTAGGCTCGACCACACGGCCGCTCTTCCCTTCGCCGATCACGTGCTGGCGCCCTATCTGCCCGCGGTGGACGCCACGGTCAACGGCCACCCGGTGCACGCCCACATCGATACCGGCGGCACATTCCTCGTCATGGGAACCACACGCGCCGACGCACTGGGCATCCAGCTGACCTACGGCGGAAGGAACCACCACGGTACGACCCGCACCGACCGCTACACCGGGACGGCCAAGGAACTGACGCTTGGCGACGCCGTCTTGACCAATGTGCCGGTGGACGCCATGCCGACGCTAAGCGACGACCAGGACCTCGTCATCATCGGCACCAACGTCCTGCAGCGTTTTCTCACCACCATCGACTATCCCCGCCGGCGCCTGCTCCTGTCACCACGCCGCGACCCACAGCAGGCGGCGGAGCACCTCGCGCTTCTCAACGGCCGGCCCGAGGTCGCCCGGATCCCCTTCTACCTGTGGGCGGACCACTACATGTTCGCCCGCGGAGGCTTCGGCACCCGGCAGGACCTCAATTTCTTCATCGACTCCGGACTGGTCTACATCGGGCAAGAGGACGGCTCACCGCCCCGCCAGGCCTGCCTCTACACGACCGCGCGGCGATACCGCTCCTGGGGTGTGCACCGGGCTCGCGCGGCCCGCCCGCACTTCAGCGTCGACGAGCCGATCCACCTGGGCCCGCTGCGCCAGAGCGATCAGTTCGTGGCCACGACACCGACCCGGCATATGCCCTGGGCGTCGTTCGGAGGTGTGCGCATCGACGGCCTGCTGTCCCACTCCTTCCTCGACAAGTACACCTGGACCCTCGACTTCGACCGGCACGAATACACCTTCCGACACCCCGCCACACCCGCATGACCCCCACGTCATGCCCGCACATTCCGGACATGCGGCGACAGCCGTTCCTTGACTGATCAGGCTGGCGATCAGGCCTACGGTGGACCACCTTCAGGGAGACGACTGGACCGACGGTGTCTCATGGAGACTGGTCCGTCCCAGGTCGCGGGCATGCCCTTGGGCCAGATTCGTTGAGACAGGGCACCAGGGCGGGTCAAGGCAGGTCGTCCCATGCGACCAGGCCGTGGCGAGGGGCGCAGACGGCCTCGTGGACGCGGGTGCGAAGCAGGTGACCCGGCTCGCCGCCCTGCTGGGGCAGACCTCCCAGGCAGGCGCCGAATCCCCCCAGAAACGTGACCGACTGACCGCTCTCAGTCCCGCTGGAGGGTCGCGCGGCCCTCGGCGGCGCCGACGAAGCGCATCTTGCCCAACGGGACCGGTTCGCGGCGGCGGGGTTCCGGGCGGGGGGTGGTGGCCGTGCGGGCCGGCTGGTCGCTGGGGAGGACGTAAGGGCGGTGGAGCACTTCGTCCAGGATGAAGACGGTCTCGGTGGCCTTGACGGCAGGGATGTTGGCGAGGCGATCGGTCACCATGGCGTGTACGGCGGCGACGTCGGACATTCTCACCTGGATCATGGCGTCGTGCTGGCCGGTGGTGATGGCGCAGTACTCGACCTCGGGCATTTGGGCGAGCTGGGCGCGGAACTGCTTCCACATCTGCTGCCGGACGGTCACGAAGATCAGGGCGGTGATGCCGAGCCCGGCCCGGACGTGGTCGACCTCCAGGGTGAAGCGTTTGATCACGCCGTCGGCGCGGAGGGCCTCGAAGCGGGTGTAGGCGTTGGCGCGGGAGATGCCGACGCGTTCGGCCAGTTCGGCGACGGAGATGCGGCCGTGTTCGCGCAGGACCTCAAGGATCTTGAGGTGTGTGGCGTCGAGCTGGAGCCCGATGCCGATCCGTCCAGATCTACCGGCCCCCGGCGGATCCGTTCGCGACATTTCACCCATCTGACACCTCTCCATGACACATACGTCTTGACTTCAACATATGTCCTGGACTTTCCGAGGGACAATCCTGGACGATCCACCACGAAACGTCTAAATCACCCACCTGTTCGGAGGACCTAATATGGCGACCCGTTCGCGGCGCCTGGCAACGAAGGCGGCGCTTCTGCCGGTCATGCTCACCGGCGCGCTCGCCCTCGCCGCCTGCTCAGGCGGCGGCTCCTCCACGGCGCCCGCGAGCGGCGGCGCGGGGGCGGGCTCCGGGGCCAAGACCCTCGTGATCGACACGTCGTTCGATCTCAAGACGGCAGACCCCGGGCGCACCTACGAGCCCACCGGCCTGATCATCGGCAAGGCGACATACGAGACACTTCTCACGTTCGACGGCGCCGATGTGACCAAGCCGGTGCCCGCCCTGGCCGAGTCCTACGAACTGTCCGGCGACGGCAAGACCGTCACGCTGAAGCTGCGCCCGGGCGCGACGTTCTCCGACGGCTCCCCCGTGACCGCCGAGGACGTGGTGTTCTCCCTCAACCGGGTGCGGGACATGAAGGGCAGCCCGTCGTTCCTGCTCGACGGGGTCGAGGTGGCCTCCCCCGGCGCGGACACGGTCACGCTGACCTCGGCGAAGCCCAACCCGGCTCTGCCGTACATCCTGCCGAACCCGGGGCTCGGCATCCTCAATTCCAAGGTCGCCAAGGCCAACGGCGCAACCGCCGACGCTTCGGACAAGGCCGAGAAGTATCTGAACTCGGCCTCGGCGGGCTCTGGACCGTACATGATCGAGTCGTTCAACCTGACCGGCCAGGTCGTGCTGAAGAAGAACACGAACTACTGGGGTCAGAACAAGCCGGTCTATGACAAGGTGGTGCTCCGCAACGTCGAGGCGGCCACGCAGCGGCTGAACGTGCAGCGCGGCGACAGCCACGTGGCGCTGAACCTGTCGGGGGACCAGGTCGCGAACATGCCGGCGACGCTCCAGGTCAAGAAGACCCCGTCGGCCAACATGATCTTCCTGCTCAACAGCCAGAACCCGAAGATCAGCAAGATCACCTCGAACCCCAAGTTCGTGGAAGCCGTGCGCAAGGGCGTGGACTACAAGGGCCTGCTTGAGCTGGCGGGCGAGGGCTCCGTGCAGGCGCCCGGCGTGATCCCGTCGATGATGCTCGGCGCGCTGCCGCCCGACGCCGGCGCCACACGCGACGTCGAGGGCGCGAAGGCGGCGCTCAAGGAGAGCGGCCTGACCAACCCGACGGTCAAGCTGGAGTATCCGAGCGAGCTGACCGTGAACGGCCTGTCTTTCCAGCCGCTCGCCGAGCGTATCCAGGCGAACCTGAAGGAGGTCGGCATCACCGTCGACCTGACCCCGGCCCCGGTGACGACGGCGCTCGACAACTATCGCAACGGCAAGGAGGAGATGGGCCTGTGGTACTGGGGTCCCGACTATCCGGACCCCAGCGACTACCTGGTCTTCCTCCCCGGCAAGCTCGTCGGCCTGCGCGCCGGCTGGGCCGAGGGCGCGGACACGGCCCTTGAGGCCGAGGGCGAGCGCGTCGCCGCCATCGTCGGCGACGACAAGCGCAAGACCGCCTACGCCGACCTGCAGACGAAGCTGAACGCGCAGAGCCCGTTCATCCCGCTCATCCAGCCCACCCAGAACATCGTGACGGCGGCCTCCGTCACCGGGCTGGAGTACCACCCGGTGTGGACCGTCGATGTCGCCGACCTCGGCGCCAGGTAAGGCCCCGGCGGGCGGCACGGCTGGTCGCCGTGCCGCCCGCCCGGGTGTGCACCGCCATCCGCTGACGAGGTTCCTGGTCCGCCGCGTGGCCACCGCGCTGCTGCTGGCCGTGGGCATCACGCTGGTCACGTTCGTGCTGACCAACCTCGTGCCGGGCGACCCCGCGACGGCCAACCTGGGCCAGCGGGCGCTCGGCGACCCGGCGCTGGTGGCGCAGTGGCGGGCCGAACACGGGCTGGACGAGCCGCTGCCCAAGCAATATCTGCTCCACCTGTCGGGGGTGCTCCAAGGCGATCTCGGCACGAGCCAGCAGAGCCACCGGCCGGTCGCCGAGGACCTCGCGGAGTTCGTGCCGGCCACCATCGAGCTCGCGGGGGCGGCGATCGTCGTGTCGCTGATCCTCGGTGTGGCGTTCGGTGTGATCGCCGCGCTCCGCCGCGACCGCCTCGCCGACCAGGTGCTCCGCGTCACCAGCCTCATCGGCATCTCGGTGCCGACCTTCTGGCTGGCGCTGGTGGCGTTCTACATCTTCTTCTTCCGGCTGCAGATCGCCCCGGGCAGCGGCAGGCTCGACCCGGGCATGACGCCGCCGCCAAAGGTCACCGGCCTGCACACGGTGGACGCGGTGCTCGCCGGGCAGTGGGACGTGTTCGCCTCGGCCGCCGGCCACCTGGCTCTGCCCGCGCTCGTGCTGGCGCTTTACACGATCGGCCTGCTCACGCGGTTCACCCGGTCGGCGGTGCTTGAGGTGCTGGGGCAGGACTACGTGCGGGCGGCGCGGGCCAAGGGGCTGCCCGGCCGTACGATCCTGTTCCGCTATGTGCTGCGCTCCGCGCTGGTGCCGATCATCACGGTGGCCGGTCTCGCGTTCGGCAGCCTGCTGTCCGGCACGGTGCTCGTGGAGGCGATCTTCGCCTGGCCCGGCATCGGGCAATACGCCTACAAGAGCGCCACCGCGCTCGACTTGCCCGCCGTCATGGGCGTCGGCTTGGTCGTGGGGGCCGTCTACCTGGTCATCAATCTGATCGTCGACGTGTTGTACGGCGTGATCGACCCGAGAGTGAGGCTGTCGTGAGCCGCCTTTCCCGCAGGCGCCGCCGCCTGCCCGAGGCGTGGCGGCGTCCCCTGGCGGTCGTCGGCGGGGTGATCGCGCTCACCTGGCTGATCGTCGCGGTGGCGGCTCCGCTGCTCGCGCCGTACGACCCGCTGGCGCAAGAGCTGCCGCGGCTCGCACCGCCCGGCCCGGACCACTGGTTCGGCACCGACCAGCTCGGGCGCGACATCTTCAGCCGGGTGCTTTACGGCGCCCGGGTGTCGATCCCGCTGACGTTGCTGCTGGTGGTGTTGTCGGTGCTGATCGGCGGCCTGCTCGGCGCCTGCGCCGGCTATTTCGGTAGGTGGGTGGATGAGACGGTGATGCGGTTCGCCGACCTTGTGTTCGCCTTCCCGACCGTCATCCTCGCCATGGTCGTCGCCGCCGCCCTCGGCGCCAGCCTCACCAACGCCGTGCTCGCGGTGCTCGTCGTCGCGTGGCCGTCCTACGCCCGCGTCACCCGCGGCCTGGTCATGGGCATGCGCGAACGCGAGTTCGTGCTCAGCGGGCGGCTGCTCGGCTTCTCCGCCTGGCGGTCGCTCCGGCTCGACGTGCTGCCCAACGTCACCGGCCCCATCCTGGTGCTCGCCACCCTCGACATCGGTACGGCACTGCTGCTGTTGTCCGGACTGTCCTTCCTCGGCCTCGGCGCCAAGCCACCCTCCCCCGAGTGGGGCGCGATGGTCTCCTCCGGCGTCGAGGTGTTCGACAGCTGGTGGGTCGCGACCTTCCCCGGTCTCGCCATCCTGACGGTGGTGCTCGCGTTCAACTTCCTCGGCGACACCCTGCGCGACGCGCTCGACCCGCGCACCGCCAGGGCGATCAAGGTGCGTGCGTTGTGACCCTGACCATCTCGAACCTCCAGGTGTCCATCGGCGGCGCCAAGATCCTGCGCGGCGTCGACCTGGCGCTCCAGCCCGGCAAGGTGCACGGGCTCGCGGGCGAGAGCGGCTCCGGCAAGACCATGACCGGCCTCGCCACCCTCGGGCTGCTGCCGCACGGCGCCACCACGTCCGGCCGCGTCGATCTGGCCGGGCGCGACCTGCTCACCATGCCCGTCCGCGAGCTCAACCAGGTGCGCGGCAAGGAGGTGGCCATGGTCTTCCAGGACCCCGCCACCAGCCTGCACCCCATGTTGACGGTAGGCCGCCAGCTCACCGAGCACATGCGCCACCACCTTCGCCTCGACAAGGCCACGGCGAGGGCCAAGGCCTTCGAACTGCTCGGCAAAGTGCGCATCCCCGGCGCGGAGGCGGCGCTCAAGCGCTATCCGCACCAGTTCTCCGGCGGCATGCGGCAGCGCATCGCGATCGCGGTCGCGCTGGCCTGCTCGCCCAAGGTGCTGATCGCCGACGAACCCACGACCGCGCTCGACGTCACCGTGCAGGCCGGCGTCCTGCGGCTGCTGCGAAGCCTCTGCGACGATCTCGGCCTCGCCGTACTCCTCGTCACCCACGATCTCGGCGTCATGTCGGCGGTCGCCGACGAGGTCAGCGTAATGAAGGACGGCCTGGTCGTGGAGACCGGGCCGCGCGAGCGGGTGCTGCGCACCCCGTCGCACGCCTACACCCGTTCCCTGCTCGACGCACTGCCCGGGGAGACCGCATGACCCGCCCGCCCAAGCCGGCCCCCGTCCCGGCAGCGCTCGACGCACTGCCAGGGGAGACCGCATGACCCTGCTCACCGTGGACGACCTGGTCGTCGAGCACCGCACCCCCGGGCGGCCCGCCGTGCGCGCCGTCGCCGGGGCCGGGCTCACCGTCTCCTCCGGCGAGGTCGTGGGACTCGTCGGCGAGTCGGGGTGCGGCAAGTCGACCCTGGCCCGCGCCGTGTGCGGGCTGGTGCCCGCCACCTCGGGAAACATCACCTTCCAAGGCGGCCCGGTGCGCCCGCTCGGGCTGCGCCGCAGGCACCGGTCGCTGCTCGGCATCCAGATGGTGTTCCAGGACCCCTATTCGTCGCTGAACCCGCGGCGCAAGATCGGCGCGCAGATCGCCGACGGCCTCGCCGTCGCGGGCGACACCACGACCACCCCCGCCGACCTGCTGGAACGCGTCGGGCTGCCGCGCGGCTTCGAGGGCCGCCATCCGCACGAGTTCTCCGGCGGGCAGCGGCAGCGCATCGCCATCGCGCGGGCGCTCGCGGCCCGGCCGGCCCTGCTCATCGGCGACGAGCCGATCTCCGCGCTCGACGCCTCCGCCCAGGCCAAGGTCGCCACCCTCATGCGCGAACTGGCCGTGTCGTCCGGCGCGGGGTTGCTGTTCATCAGCCACGACCTGTCGGTGGTGCGGATCATCGCCGACCGCATCGCGGTCATGTATCTCGGCAAGATCGTGGAAACCGGGCCGACCGCTGAGGTGTGGGCCAACCCCCGTCATCCGTACACGAAGGCGCTTCTCGGGGCGATCCCCGCCGCCGACGGCGCGGGCCACCTGCCCGCCGAACTCGCCGGGGACGTCCCCGATCCGGCGGACCCGCCCGGTGGATGTAGGTTCCACCCGCGGTGCCCGGTGGCGATGGACGTGTGCCGCGCCAAGGAGCCTGACTTCACGCCCGTCGCCTGCTGGCTCCACGAACCGGCCTGAGCGATGGACGACTTCCGGAAGCTGCCGGAGACCGGTACGGCGGAAGCCTGCTGGGTGGAGCTCCAGGGCCGCATGGCCGCCTCCGGCATCGACGCGCTGGTGCTGCGGCCGTCACCCGACTTCCGCTATCTGGGTGGCCGATGGGATGGGTTCCTCGTGGTGCCCGCCTCCGGGCCGCCGGTGGAGGTGGACGGGCCGGAGCCGGTGGCCGGGTTGCTGGGGGCGGCGCGGCGGGTGGGCATCGACCCGGAGATGCGGGCGTCGGAGCTGCTCGCGCTTGGGCTGGAGGGTGACCTTGTGCTGGCTTCCGCCGTACTCGCCCCGATGCGGATGCGGAAACGGCCACCCGAGCTCGCGGCGCTGGAGCGGGCCGCGCTCGCGGCGGACGCGGTGCTGGACGCGGCGCTGGAGCTGCCGTGGTTCGGGGTGTCGGAGCGGCGGATGGCGCGCACGCTGCGGATGCTTCTGGCGGAGGCCGGGTGCGAGGAGGTGCTGGGGGTGCGGGTCGCGTCCGGCGAGCACACGTCCTGCCCGGACCGGGCGCCCACCGATCGGGTGATCAATCCCGGCGATGCGGTACTCGTCGGGGTTTGCGGGCGCTGGGAGGGCTACGTCGCCTCGCCGAGCCGCGTGGTGGCCGTCGCCGAGCCGCCCGAGGACTACGAGGCGATGCACTCCGTCGTGATCGCGGCGTCGGCGGCGGCCTGCGAGGCGGTCCGGCCGGGGGCGATGGCGGCCGAGGTGGACCTGGCGGCCCGGGAGGCCATCGAGGGGAGCGGGTTCGGCGACTACGCGACCGCGGGTGCGGGGCACGGGGTCGGCCTTTCGCCCGAGGAGGCGCCGTGGCTCGTGCCCGGCGACGACACGCCGCTCGCGGCGGGGATGGCCCTGTCGATCGGTCCGGGTGTGGTGCTGCCTGAGCTGTATGGGGCGGTGGTGAGGTTCACCGTGGTCTGCATGGACTCCGGGCCAGCCCAGGCGTTGAACCCGCTACCGGGGTCGTTGCCGGTTCTGGAGCGCTGAACATTGCCTTGCCAGGTGATCTCCAGGACATAAGCGATATGAGCGTTGAACCGGCAAACTGGCAGGTTTTACGCCTGTGACCTGTAGTTTTGCCAGGTCTTGCCGGTGTATCTCCGGCAATTCGAACGGTGTCCCCTTAGTGTGATCACCAGATCTCGGGGGGATTTCGTGTGATCACACGCTTCGCGTGGTCCGTGAGGACCCGCCTCACCCTGGCGGCCGGTGTCGTCATGGCACTGGTGTGTGCCGCCGGGTCGGTGCTGGCGATGCTCGGGCTCCACGATCAGGCCGTCAATGTACGGACCAACCACATCGTGGCCGAGGCGCTGAAAGTCGTGCACCTCACCAAGCGGGGGGTGCTGCCCGCGCTGCTCAAAATCGACGACATCCGGGCGATCCAGGTCATTGACGCCCACGGCACCGTGATCTCCGCCACCCCCGGCCTCCTCGACAAACCTCCCATGGCGTCCTTCCGGCCCGACGAGCTCTCCGCCCGCCAGGACAAGATCGTCTGCAACAGTCCCGATTTCCCCGATCAATGCATGATCATGGTGACCTTCCGCATCTACCAGCCCGACGGCGACTGGGCGATCTACGCCGCCGACCCAGTCGTGCCCTGGTTCGTCGGGCCGCAGATCCTCGCCGCCCTGATCGCCGGATCCCTCTTCCTGACCGCCATCACCACGCTCGGCACCTATCGCACGGTCGGCAACACCCTCGCCCCCGTCGCCCGGATCCGCCAGAAACTCGCTGAGATCACCGCCACCGACCTCGGCCAGCGTGTCTCCCTCCCCCGTTACCGCGACGAGATCCGTGCCCTCGCCATCACCGTGAACGAGACCCTCGACCGGCTCGAAAAAGCCGTGGAACGACAACGCCGCTTCGCCTCCGACGCCAGCCACGACCTCCGAAGTCCCATTACCGCCATGCGCACCCAGGTCGAGGAAGCACTCATGTTTCCCGAGGACACCGACTGGCAGGCGACCGCCAACGCGCTCCTCACCAGCCTCGACCGCCTCCAGGCCATCGTGTCCGACCTGCTGCTCCTCGCCCGCCTCGACGCCGGAACCCCCGGAGAGACCGACATGATCGACCTCACCGACTTCGTCGCCAAGGAGCTCGACCGCCGCCCCCGCAAGAAGAAACTCGACTGCGACCTGCAGCCGGGCGTGCCCGTGCGCGGCGACAAGCTGCGGCTCTCCCGGCTGCTCGCGAACCTGGTCGACAACGCCGAACGCCACGCGATCGATCACGTGCGCATCGCCGTATACCCCGACGGGGAGACGGCGGTGCTCGAAGTGCAGGACGACGGGGCCGGCATCGACCCCGGCGAGCGCGAAGTCGTCTTCCAGCGCTTCACCCGCCTCGACGCCGCCCGCAGCCGCGACGCCGGCGGCACCGGGCTCGGCCTCCCCATCGCCCGCGAGATCGCCGAGGCCCACGGCGGCATCCTCACCGTCGAGGACAGCGATCGCGGTGCCCTCTTCGTCCTCCGGCTTCCTCTCCACCCGGAGGAATGATCAGCATGTTCGGACGCTACAACTGGTCGGTGCGGAGCAGGCTGACCTTCCTCTCCACACTGATCGTCGGCGCGCTCTGCCTCGGCACCTCCGTCCTCGCCATGCTCACCGGCCAGGCCATCACCACCGAACACGCCACCGAACGCGTCGCCGCGACCGCCCGCCGCATCTCCACCCAGGTCGAGAGGTACGGCCTGGCCCGGCAGTTCAACCCCACACCCGTCGAACAGATCAACCTCGTGCAGATCCTCGACGTCAACGACCGCGTCGTCCGCTCCAGCGCCCCCCTCACCGGCCGCCCCCCACTGTCCACCGTCAATCCCGCCGGCACCGACAGCCGCTCGGTGATCAAATCCTGCGACAGCCCCGCCGTCCCCAAAACCTGCCTGATCATCGTGGGTTTCCGCATCTACGCCCAAGACGGCCAATGGACCGTCTACGCCGCTACCGAGGCGCCCCCGCCGTACGTCAGCCCCGTCTTCGTCGCCGGCCTCGTCGGCGCCAGCACCCTGATCACCGGCCTCACCGCCGCCGGCATCTCCCGCACCGTCGCCCGCGCCCTCGCCCCCGTCGAGGCCATCAGCTCCGAACTCACCGAAATCACCGCCACCGACCTCGGCCGCCGCGTCCCCGTCCCCATGTACCAGGACGAAATCGGCCATCTGGCCCTCACCGTCAACCGCACCCTCGACCGCCTCCACGCCGCCGTCGAACAACAACGCCGCTTCGCCTCCGACGCCAGCCACGACCTCCGCAGCCCCATCACCGCCATGCGCACCCAGGTCGAGGAATCCCTCCTCCACCCCGAAGACGCCGACTGGCCCGACACCGCCCGCGCCATGCTCGGCAGCCTCGACCGCCTCCAGGCCATCGTCTCCGACCTCCTCATGCTGGCCCGCCTCGACGCGGGCACCCCCGGGCAACGCGACCCCGTCCACCTCACGGAGATCGTCACGGCGGAGCTTGATCAGCGGCGGGATCGGCGTATTGGGATCGTTCGTGACCTTCAGCCGGATGTTTGGGTCACTGGGGATAAGCTTCGGCTTCTTCGGCTGCTCACTAACCTTTTGGACAACGCCGAGCGGCATGCCGTCAGCCAGGCCCGGGTCACCGTCCGGACCGATGGGGAGACGGCTGTCTTGGAGGTGTTGGACGACGGGGCCGGCATCGCTCCCGATCAGCGGGAAACGGTTTTCCGTCGCTTCACTCGGCTCGACGCGGCCCGCAACCGGGACGCCGGGGGGACGGGGCTGGGGCTTCCCATCGCTCGTGAGATCGCGGAGGCCCACGGGGGGATCCTCACGGCGGAGGACAGCATGTCGGGGGCACGGTTCGTGTTGCGGGTGCCTTTGCGGCAGGAGTAGGGGGCACCTTGCTGCGGCATTTTGGATGGCGGCAACACGTGCTACCTCGGTACGGTGAGGGCCTCGTTCGCGATCTTTTGAGGAGTTTGTGATCGTCGATCCAGGTGCACCCTGAACTCGCCTTGGTTCCCGGTGAAGATGAAGGCCGCCATCCATGTCGGAACATAAGTTTGTGTCGCCATCGGAAGGCTGCGCCGCGCTCGTCGGTCTAGCGTGGCGAGACATTGGACGTGCCGCCTCGATGGCGTGGTTCGGATTCGGTGACGAGGTTATCGTTACCAATCACCGCGGCACACGAAGGACTGTCAACCGGTTCTCGCTGCATATTCAATGTCCATGGCGGATATGCAATTCGACCGAGACGCTAATTGCCTCTAACGACATGGACTACCCCGCCCGCGACCCACAATCCTACTGGGATCCCAGCTTTGACCTGGACGCCTTCGAGTGGGACAGACAGGGGGCAAACTGGTTCGACCAACAGGTGTCGGTTATCCGCCCTCTTCTCTCTAGCCACCACCTCGTCACCAGAGCAGCAGTCGATCAATTGGGTAGCCTCACCTTGGAAATCACGCCGGATATTCGACTGGAGGCCATCCCGACCACGTCCTTCCCCATCGAAAACTGGCGGCTCATCAGGCACGGCCAGGAGGGATATCATGTAGTGGTTTTTGATAATCAATAGAATGAGGGGTCATGATGACAGGGGCCGAACTACTGGCTCGAACGCTCGTCACGGGGGAAGTGTTTGGAGTGTCGGCCGGAGCGAGCAGGGAGGCTATTGCAGAAGGCCTTGGCCGGGATTTTGCCGAAGAGGTCGGAGGGCGTTCAGGCCTGCGCGTCATGCGTCGCGACTATGGTCTCATCGAGGCGACGTTCAGCGAAGAACGCGAATGGACCTGCACCTGGATGCGCATAGAGCTACACAGGCTGGCGTTACAAGAGAACCTCCTGCACGAGGCACTCATGAGACATGGCATTGCTTTTGAGAACTACACGCCCTGGTCCGGTGTATTGTCGGTGCTTGACGTCACCTACGCCTTTCCACAGCCTCAGGAGTTCAGATCAGGGCCGGGAAATAGATCGTTTAGCGTGGATGAAGGGCACACCATCGCCCTGACCGTGGACGATAGCGACACCGAGAGGAATGATTATCCTGGCAATGGCGATATTTGGGCTATAGAGATGAGCACCTTCGCTCTGCCTGCCTTGTAGATGGACTCAGGATTGGCACCCATTGTTTAGAGTACGACTCAGACTGGTAAGCGACAACGGCGATCCGGCCGCCGTCACCGGGGCCACTGGAATACCGCCTAATCGCAGCTTCAGAGCCGGAGAAACCTCCACGAGGACCGGGAAGAAGTACAGGTTCAGTCAGTGGAGTAAATCAATCGGACAGGAGTCCGAGACCGATGGCATCGATGATGCCATCGCCGAAGTGTGCTCATGGGGGCTCAACACAGCCCGTTCATTCCGGGAGATCTGCCTGTCCGACAACTGGGAGGCATCGCTGGTAATCATTCAAGAAATCCGCGATGCCGACGATCCACACGAGAAGGGAATATCATTGACCTCCACGGCAATTTCCTGGCTTGCCGCAGCCGGGGCAAGTCTGGAGATCGACCAGTACTTATTCGTCTGAGCGGCCTCGCACGGGCAGACCCCGGAGATGAGGGGAAAGGCTGCCTGACCAGATAGGGACAACCGCAATCCGCAGGACCATCCGCCTTCAAATCCATGTGATGTAAATCACACAGCTTTCGCGAATGTATCCCTCAGACTGCGCTGCGTAACCCCCTCTTGGTGATCGACTCAGGCACCTCCGACTGATACACGCCCACCACGGAGCGTATCGGGAACGACACCGTCCGGCATTTGACCACCCCTGTCAATGCGATCAACATTCACGGTGATCACGCCCTTATGTCCACTTTATAGGTGAAAGTCCCTTGCCCGGAGTGGGCGGCAGCGTGCCCGACAACTGAATGAAGGACAGGTATGCGCCATCGACGACCTCGATTACTGCTACCCCTGGCCGCCGTAGGCATCAGCTCTGTGATGATCCTCTCCGGAATGGCTGTGCCCGATCGCCTTACACCTCAGGCGAAGGCAGCCGACTCACCAGCACCCGAACGTTCCGTGGACGGCAAGCGCATCAAACCCGTCGAGCTTCCCAAAGGCGCGGAACACCTCACCCCCAAGGCCAAACCCCAGAAGCCCGTGTGGCCCACCGCCGGCCAGGCCCAGGTCGACGTCCGGGGCACGCTCAGCCAGGCCGCGGACCTTCCCGTTCTCGTCGCGGCCCCGGGCAAGGGCGTCAAGGCCAAAGCCGCCGGAAAGGCTCCCGATCGCGTCGCCGTACAGACCTACGAACCTCAGCAGATCGCCAAGTTAGGTGGCATCGGTGTCGCGGCGCGCGTTACCCGCGCCGATGAGGCTCCCGAGCCCGGACCGGTGCAGGTGGCCTTCGCCTACCAGGGCTTCCGCGAGGCGCACGGCGGAAACTTCGCCGACCGGCTGCAACTGGTGCGTCTGCCGGCCTGCGCCATGGCCACTCCCAAGCCGCGCACCTGCGCCGTCGGACATCACGTGGTCAAGACCCGGCACGATCGCAAGAACGGGCGCCTGATCGCCGACATCCAGGCCGACCCGGCCAAACCTGCCGCCGCCAAAGCCGCTGAAGACCTCAAGGGCAAGGACAAGGCCACTCGCGCCAAGGCCGCTCAAGAGGCTTCGCTCCAGGCGGGTTCGGTCTACATGCTGATGGCGGGCATGTCCGGCTCGGAGGGCAACTTCGGGGCCACCGACCTCAAACCCGCAGGCACCTGGCAGGCCGGCACCTCCGGCGGCGGTTTCACCTACAGCCTGCCGCTGCCTGAGGCTCCCTCGCCCGCCGGGACCGGGCCCGACCTGGCTCTGCAGTACGACGCGTCCTCGGTCGACGGGCAGGGCTCCTGGACCAACAACTAGTCCGGAACGGTCGGCATCGGGTGGGACCTGAACACCGGGTTCATCGAGCGCAAGTTCCGCCGCTGCCACGTGGAAAATTGGTACGACCCCAACATCGGCCTGGTCTGGAGCGCCAGCGAAACGGGGAGCGCCCGGCGTGGCGGTGGAGCGACTCGTTCACCACCTACGACTCCTACGGCAAGCCCAGCCAGGTCAACGACCGCGGCGACACCTCGACCGCCGCCGACAACACCTGTGTGAGCACCACCTACGCCCGCAACACCACCGCATGGCTGATCGACTACCCCTCGGTCCAGGAGCGGCGGACAGGCGACAACTGCTCCACCGGCACCCTCATCGGCAAAACCGTCACGCTCTACGACGGCGGGACCGACCCCGCCACCAACTCCCCCAGCGACGGCAACGTCACCGAGACCCGCAACCACGCCGCCGCCGCGACCGCCTCCACCACCAAGGCCACCTACGACGACTACGGCCGCCCGCTGACCTCGACCGACCCGCTCAACAAGACCACCACCACCAGCTACACCCCCGCTGTCGGCTGGCCCGCCACAGAGGTCAAGGTCACCAACCCGCGGGGCCACATCACCAAGACGGTCTCCTCCTACCTGGTCGGCCTGCCCACCCGCGTGACCGACGCCAACAACTACTCCTATGAGATCGACTACGACGACCTGGGCCGCACCACCGCCCTGTGGGGTCCCGGCGAGCCCCGCGCGGGAGGTACGGCTACAGCCACGGTGGCCTATGACATTCCTTCGGGCGGGTGGATGGCCCAGCCGTCCGGCCGATCAAGACCACCATGAGACGGCTTCTGTCGGGCACCGGTGCCGGTGCGGTTTACACCGCCGGCCACTCCTACGAGGACGGCCTGGGCCGCACCCGTGAGACGCAGACCGAATCCCCCCAGGGCGGGCGTGCCGTCACCGTCACGGCCTACGACGGCCGCGGTCTCATCACCGTGACCTCCGGGCCGGCGCACAACGGCTCCGCGGCCGGGAGCGGCCTGCTCAACCCCACCCTCACGCTGCTGCCGCAGTGGGCCAAGACCGAGTTCGACGGGCTGGAGCGCCCGACCGCGGTCATCGACTACCACCTGTCCACCGAGCTTCGCCGTACCACGCACGCCTATCCCGGTGCCAACCGCGTCGAGACGACCCCGCCGGTCGGCGGCAAGAACGTGACGGTGACGGACGCGGCCGGGCAGACGGTGAAGAAGGAGGAGTGGAAGGACGCGGTCGTCCACCACGACACCGCCTACGCCTACGACCACAGCGGCAACCTCACCTCGGTGACCGACGCGCGCGGGAACGTGCGCACGTTCACCTACGACTGGCTCCAGCAGCGAACCGCGGCCACCGACCCCGACGCAGGCAGCAGCAGCACCGGCTACGACGCCGCCGGTCGCCCCCTGTGGAGCATCGACGGCACCGGGGCGAAGGTGTCCACGGTCTACGACGAGCTCGGCCGCCGGACCTCGCAGTGGTCGGGCGAGCCGAACACCGGCACCAAGCTGGCCGAATGGGTCTACGACACCGTCGCCTACGGCCACCTCACCAGCGCCACCCGCTATGCGGGCGGGAACGCCTACACCGACAGCGTCCTGGCCTACGACCACGCCTACCGGCCCACCTCCACCCGCACCAGCATCCCGGCCGCCGAAGGAGCGCTGGCCGGAAACTACGACTTCAGCGCGAGCTTCGACAAGGCCGGCAACATGACCGGGTACGGCATGCCCGCGGCGGGCGGGCTGTCGGCGGAGAACCTCACCCTCACCTACACAGGGCTCGGCCTGCCCAAGGGGCTCACCTCGAATCTGGGCGGCACCACCACCTATGTCAAGGACTCGCTCTACACCGCCACCGGCCGCCTGTCCGAGCGTTCCTACGGCTCAAACGGCCAGGTCAAGCGGGACTTCACCTGGAACGAGGGCACCGGCTACCTGACCCGGTTGACGACCACCGCCAAGGCCGACACGGCCACTCCCACCACCGCCCAGGACGACCAGTTCACCTACAACGCCGGGGGAGAGATCACCCGCATCCTGGATGCCGCCTCCGCCGCAGGCGGCAGCCCAGGCCAATCCGAATGCTTCACCTACGACGGTCTGCACCGGCTCACCCAGGCCTACACCACCCGCGCGGCAGCCTGCGGCGGAGGAGCGGACTACCAAGGTGTCGACCCCTACCGCGAAAGCTACGGGTACGACGAGACGGGCAACATCACCTCCCGCAACGCGTCGACTCACCCGATCCTGGGTTACTCCTACAGCTACACCTATCCCACTACGCCAGGCGCGGCCCGTCCCAACGCCGTCACCCAGATCGACGTCTTCGGGTCCGGGTCGATGCACACCGACACCTACGCCTACGACAACGCCGGCCGGCTGACCGCCAGCACCGTCGCGAGCACCCAGTCCACCTACGCGTGGAACGCCCTGGGCCAGTTGGAGAGTGCGACCGTCGCCGGGCAGAGCACGTCGATGGTGTACGACACCGACGGCGAACGCCTGATCCGCCGCGACCCCGGCGGAACCACCCTCTACCTCGGCTCCATGGAACTGCGGCTCGCCTCCGGCACTGTCACCGCCACCCGCTACTACAACGGCCCCGACGGCTCCACCGTCGCCCTGCGCAGCCCCGGCACCCTCAAATGGCTCGCCTCCGGCCTGCACGGCACCACCCAGCTAGCCATCGACGACACCCCGACCGCCGCTGTCTCCCGTGAGCGCTACCTGCCGTACGGCAAACGCCGCGGAACCGACGACCTGCCCTTTACCGACCGGGGCTTCCTCGGCAAGACCGAGGACGGCTCCACCGGTCTCACCTACCTGGGTGCCCGTTACTACGACCCGGTTTTAGCCAGGTTCATCTCCACCGACCCGCTGCTGGTGCTGGACCGGCCGCAGTGGATGAACCCCTACGCCTATGCGGGCAACAACCCCATCGGCCTGTCCGACCCCGACGGTCTGGCCCCCCGCCACGACGATGAGTACGCCTGCACCGACCGCAACAGCAAACGCTGCAAAGCGGGCCTGCTCAAGGCAGCCAAGTGGGACGCACGCCAAGCCCAGCTCGAAATGAACCGCCAATGGGACCGTCTGGTCAAGGCGCTCAAGTCCCTCGGCAAGATCCTCATGGATGAACTCGGCGTCACCGCGGGCATCGAGTGCCTCACCAAGTTCAGTCGCAACGCCTGCTTCGACACCATGCTCAATGTCTTGTCCTCACTCGCGGGCGGCGTTATTGCCAAGATCGCCCGAAAATTCATTTTGCCCACGGAGTGGGCAGCCGCAGGCAGACTCGCCAAGAAGATCGGACGTCACCTCACCACAGCAGTCAGCGCCTTTAAAGGCTGGTGGAAAGCCACCGACAGACTCAAGGCGGCCCGTGTACGGGCCAGTAGCGCTCAACGTGAATTCGACAAGGCCTGCAAGTCCAGTTTTGTGCCGGGTACGGTCGTTGTCATGGCCGATGGCACGAGAAAGCCGATCGAGAATATCGAAGTTGGCGACAAGGTCCTAGCCACCGACCCCAAAACAGGTAAAACCGGGGCCAAAGCCGTTACTGCGCTCATCAGCAGCAAGGGTGCTAAGAATCTCGTGCAGATCACCGTCGCCGCTGACGGCAAGGCTGGCAGTGCCATTGGGGTGATCACTGCCACCGATAACCATCCCTTCTGGCTACAAGACCGCAAGGAATGGGTCGAAGCCACCAGCCTACCCTCCGGGGCATGGCTCCAGAACACGGCAGGCGCCTCTGTCAAGGTCGTGGCCATCGCCAAGTGGAGCACTCAGAGTCAGCGTGTCCACAACCTGACGGTCGACGATATTCATACGTACTATGTTCGAGCCGGGTCCTCTGGCATTCTTGTACACAACTCCGATCCGTGCAACGATATGCCCTTCGGGCCGCAGTTGCACTACGAGGCGAACCCCAAGCACGCCAACGGAAAGTTGGGTAGCAGGATTGGGCCAGAACCGACGAACGCACAAGCCATGCTCAATCGCTCGTTACACATCAGCGTGAGAAGGCGAGTCGCTTACGACCGCTCCACCGGCGAAATTATAGTATTCGCCCAAACAAGGGATGCCACATGGCATGGCTATGTGGTCACCTGGAATCTCTTGGACCAAACTTCGAGATCCGCTCTCATAAAGGCCAAAATATTCAAATCCAACGGGAAGCTAAGATAGCAGCGCTCCTTCCAATATGAAACGCTTGCAACAATGAGGTGCATCCCCCTTCTGGCTCGCCTCCGATCGGGAACAGTGTTCCACTGCCAACAGGGTCAGGCCGGCCGGGAGGGGGTTGTGCTAATTATGATATAATTAAATTACCGCCAAAATAACGGAGCAACGTGAACTGGATGACCGGCGAAGGGTTGATCGGATGCGACGACCCCAGCGAGGTGGATGCCGCCTTCGACCGCAAGGAACACCATGTCGGCGCTGCGGTCATAGGACTCGCGTTGAACTGCCCGGATGTCGCCATCGTGGCTCCACGGGCGGTCCGCGCACTCGCCTCGGGCAGGCCCGAAACGATCAACCAGGGACTTACTGCCCTGTCTCACATGGTGAGAATAAATCACTCTGTCGACAAGGGGTCACTCGCACACTTGCGTCTCATGCTCAAGGACAAGGATCTACGGAAGACGGCGGAGCTCTACGCGGCAGACATATGTATCTACGTCGCACATGGCTCTCTGCCGCTATGGCTACGCATGTGGTCACTGAAATTCAACGCGCGCTACAGAATTAGCGGATGGTACGCAAGTCTACGCAATGACATTCAGGAACTCCTAGCACGCAAGAACCGATAAAGCAGGCAAAAAGGAACCTCGCACTGGGAGCACTTCTTCGCTCGGCGGAGGTGGGGGGAATTCTGCCCTTCCCGTCGAGTCGAACTTCTATGGGATCTTGGTTTCAAGCGGCGACTGTGACGGTCGTGAGATAATGTCTAATATCTCGACTTGATTGAAGCTGTCCCCCATGAAAGGGAATACCCCACTCTCGGCGGAAGAGCGTGAGGCTATTTCCCGAGAACTCACCACTCAGAGATCCTGCAGGGAAATCGGTCGATTCCTCGGCTGGCACCACTCCGTCATCGCCCGCGAAGTGGAAAGGAACGGCGGAGCAGCCGAATATCGAGCGGCAGCGGCACAACAGCGCGCCCCCGAAACGCGGAAACGCCCAAAACTCCGGAAACTCGTACGGAACAATCGGCTGCATGAGTTCGCTCGTGACAGGATGAGCAGGAAATGGTCTTCCCTTGGGGAAGTTCGGTCTCAGCCTGACCGCTCAGGCGGTCGAGTTCTATCGCCTGCACTGCTTGGCAAGCAGTCAGCTATACCTGCCCTCAGCTGGTGGAAGCAATCCCGCTGGTCAATAGCTCGTTGAACACTTCGGGCCTGCGGAGGGTGCGGCCCGAGCGCAGCGCGATGCCCTCGGCCTCGCAGAGAGTGTGGAGAGTTGGTCCTGGTATGTATCGTGCGAATGGCGCGGCCTGCAGCACCAAAAGCCACAGGTCACTGCTCCGTGTTGCACAACTGCAGGGCTAAGTCCTGGACGCGGCCCTGCTCGCCCAGGCGGGACACGGCGACTGCGATGTCATCGCCTTGCGACGTAGGCACCTTTACCGACGAAAGGCAGAGTGGCTGCAGGACGCAGTTTCACGTTGAGAAGGTCGCCCCCCACAGGCGGCCGCCGTTTCACCAGGGGCGCGCGGACGGGAGAAGCAAGGCCTATTGGCGAGCACGGCGAAGGTCACCGCCTGTCAAACCGGTCACCAGTTCGGCCGGTGCACACGCCGGGCGACGAGCGGTCAGCTGGGTCCGGGTTTCCTCCAGCGACGTCACCCTCTGGCATATGATGATTATATGAGCACCAAGCCGATCACCATCACTGTCGACGAGACCGTCCACGCCTACGTGCAAGGACAGGTCGAGGCCGGGCGGGCCCGCTCGGTGTCGGCCTACTTCAACGAGGCCGCGTTGCACCGGATGGACACCGAGCGGCAGGCCGACCTCGCCTGGCGAGCCGCCGTCGACAGAGCACATGCCGACCCCGCCGTTGTCGAGCGCGCTCGGCGCCGGGCACGCAAAGCGCAGGAGATCCTGAATGGCCGCTGACGGCTACGTCCTGGACGCGGCTCTGCTCGCCCAGGCGGGGCACGGCGACGGCGACGTCATCGCCTTGCTGCAGCAACTGGACGCCGCACAGGTCTCCTTGATCGTTCCGGCGCTGGCCGTCACCGGTGCCACCGTGGAGGCCGCAGCCACCAACGATCAGCTCGCCGTCATCCGGGGCGTCGGGAGACTGGACGCCGCCGACTTCGCTGGGCTCACAGCCTTTGACGATGCCACCGATCTGGCGCGGATGCGGCTGGAGGGCGATCAGCCCGATGAGCTGTGGGACGTGCAGACCTGTCTTCAGGCGGTGCTGCGCAACTGCCCGATCCTGACGACTGACGCCGCCCGCTGGAAGTCCACGGTGCAGGCGCTAGGGGGACAGTTGGTAGTCGTTGAGGTGTCTCAGCTCGACGATTAGCACCGTGTTGAGGACAGCCATCGTCCGGCGGCCGGAAAGTTATCCCCTTCCGGCCACCGACTTGCTTCTACGCTCGAAAGATACGACTCGGCCGGCCCCACCCCGAACAGGGTAGGGCTGGCCGTGGGACAGCCGCCTACGGTGTGACCCCCGTGGGCCACTTCCACACACGCACGGTGTTCACGATCGTGTCCCCCACCCGTTTGCCGAACTGCACGTTGAGCTGGCCGTCGACCACCGTCACCGTGTGTTGCCGGGTGACGGCAGTGCGGGGGCCGGCTGACGTGGCCAGGTCGAGGGCGGAGACGGCCGGTTGGCCTTCCACGGTGACGTCGAAGACGCGTTGGCCGGGGCGGCTCGCGCGGGTGTCGGCGAAGCCGAGTTCCACGGTGTAGACGCCGTTCGGCACATTGTCGAAGCGGTATTCAAGCATGCGTTCGCGGGCTTGTTTGAACAGTTCCTGTTCTGCGGTGCCGGCAATGGGAGCGGTGGAGGTGTGTACCCGGGTGCCGCTGCCGAGATAGCCCTCACCTCCCGCGACATATGCCTTGTCCGCCGACCAGCGTTCGCCGAGGCGGTCGACGAACTCCCGGGTGCCGCCGGTGTCGACGGCGGCGTGGGTGGTGGGGGCCACTACCCGCACGTTCACGTCGAATTCCGGTTTTCTGCCGCTGGCCGAGCTCACCGTCAGTTTGCCGGTGCGTACGGTGCCCGGTTGCATGCCGGAGGAGGAGGCGGTGACCGTGACGGTGCCGGTGGCGCCGGGAGGCAACGTGGACGTTCCGGGGGTGACGGTCAGCCATGGCTGGGTGGGGTCCGTGGCGATTGTGTAGTCGGTCGCGCCGGTTCCTCGGTTGGTCAGGCGGAAACGGCTGGTGTGTTCTGTGCCGGCGGGCATGACCAAGGTCACGGTGTCGGCGCTGGGGACGAGGTCACCGGTGGGCAGGGCGTTGTCGACGCGGCTGAGGGTGCCTTGGGTGACGGTGATGTCCCTGATGATCGTGCCGTAGTGCTCTTTGGACACCTCCACGCGGTGGTTGCCGATGGGGACGAGGCCTCGGAACCCGCCGTCGGCCCCCGTGGTGAAGGTGGGGGTGCCGTCGATTTTCACCGTGGCGCCCACCACGGGTTTGCCGTCGTTGGCGTCGGTGATGACGCCGGTGGCGACGCCGTGGCGGCTGGGGGTGAAGGTGAGGCTCTGGTCGCCGCGCAACGACGACTGGTTGTTCGAGTATTCGAATGCCTGCACCCCGTCGGAGTCACTGATGCCGATGATGGCGGACACCCCCGAGTCGGCCTCGGTCCTGATGCCGCGGTATCGGAATCCGATGGTGCCGTTCTCGTGGAGCAGGACGGAGAACGACACACGCCCGAAGGGGCGGTTCCCCCGTTGGAACTCACGCCATTCGATGACGAAGGTGCGGTTCGGTGCGGTGCCGAGTGCGGCGGTGTAGACCGATGAATAGTGCGGATCCACGCCGCCGTTGCCGAAGTAGGGGGCGATGAGGTCGGAGCCGGCCCATGACGGGAGCCCCCACAAACCGCTGGGCAGGAATCCCTTGAAGTTCAGGCCCCCCCGGCCGCCGACGGTGGCGCGAGTGTAGGTGTTGCCGTAATACGGGAAGGGGAAGGGCAGCTCCACCTGCTCCCTCTCGTCGTCCATGAAGATCCACACCCGGTCGACGCCCTCGACGTGAGGTTCGTTGCCCACCGTGCAGGTGTAGCCGAAGCGGTCGACACGTTGCGGCAGGTCGGTGTCGCGGATCAGGTCGCGGTTCACCTCGATCGAGGCGGTGACGGTGTCGACGCAGCGATGCCAGGCGGCGAACCTCACCTCGTGGGCGCCCCTCGGCAGAGTGAGGCGATATCGGCCGGCGGAGTCGGTGACCGCGCTGACGGGTGTGCCCACAGCGGTCACGGTGGCGCCCTCGGCGGGGGCGCCTTGGGAGGTGACGGTGCCGGTTACGACGCTTGTGGGCAGCGCGGTGAGGGTCACGTCCTTGGTGGTGGTCTGGTCGGCGGTGACGGTGAAGGCCGCGTTGGCGATGCCGTACCCGAATTTGTTGGTCGTCAGCCGATAATTCCCGACCGGCAGGCGGGGCAGGGTGAAGGTGCCTTCGCGGGTGGTGCTGACGGTGCGGTTCAGCGGGCCGAGGATCTGCACCTCGACGCCGGCCACCGGCTCGCTGCCGCTCGTCACCTTCCCGGTCACCGTGCCGAGCTGCTGGTACGGCACAGCCCGCACAGCCGCATACGCGTCCAGGCGGCCTTCGCCCCACACGTTGTTGTCGGCCGCCGTGCCGCCGCAACTGGTGTCGTCCACATCGATCGCGGTGCGGTCGAGCAGTGCGCGGGTCGCCGCCACGTCACCGCGCAAGGCGGGTGAGGCGGACCACATCAGGGCCACGGTGGCCGACACATGAGGGGCCGACATGGACGTGCCGGAGTATGAGGCATAACCGCCTCCGGTCACCGATGAGCGCACGCTCACGCCGGGGGCGGTGATGTTGGGCTTGATGTCCCCGGCCTCTCCGGTGCCTCGTGCGGAGAAACTCGCGATGCCGTTCCTGACGTTGGACGCCCCCGCGCTGTAACTGGACAGGTCGGCGCCCGGGGAGAAGGCGGAGTTGCAGCCGATCACATCAATGTTGCCGCCGGAGAAGACGGAGAAGATGCCCGCCGCCGTCCACGCCTCGGTGACCTGTTTGTAGAACGGGTCGATCCGGGTCCCACCCCAGGAGTTGTTGACGATGTCGGGGGCCAGGTCGGGCCGGGGGTTGGCGCCGCTCCGGTCGGTGGGGGCGAGCATCCACTGGCCGGCGGCGAGGAGCTGTTCGCTGTAGCACCAATCGTTGTAGCACGCCCGGGCGGCGATCCATTTCGCGCCCGGGGCGACGCCGATCGTGTTGCCGGTGCCGTCGTCGCCCACCATGGTGCCCATCGTGTGGGTGCCGTGGCCTGTGTCGTCGCAGGGTTTGCCGGATGTGCAGTCACGGAAGGGGTTGAACCAGTTGTAGTTGTGGTCGACGCGCCCGTCGCCTTTCCTGCCGCGATACTGCGCGGCGACGGCGGGGTGGTCGAACTCCACGCCGGTGTCGATGTTGGCCACGACGATGTTCTCGCCGCGGTTCTTCGCCTCCGCCCATACCTGTGGCGCGTTGATGTTGCCGAGGTTCCATTCGACCGCGTTGACCTTTGCCGTCTTCTCGGCGGGCCGGGGCTTGGGCATGGGGATGTCGCGGACGGGCTCGATGCGTTCGACCTCGGGGAGTTTCACGATCGAGTCGGCGAGTTTCGCGCCGCCGGTGACACGCACCACGTTGGCGATCCAATAGGGGGTGAAGTCGGCGCCCGCTCTCTTGAGGAGTTCGCGCAGGGCGGCCTGTGACGTCTCGGCGGTCTGGGACTTGGCGCGGTAGACCTGCTGGGTTTTCTCGGTCTTGGTGGCCGTGCTCTTGACGGCACTGAGGTCGGCGGTGGCCTTCATACGCACCCAGAAGGCGGCCTTGTCGTCGGCGGCCAGGTCCTTCCGTACATCCTGGTGAATCTTGTCGGGGGCGGATGCGGCGGGCGAGATGCCCGGTGGGGCGAGTAAAGCCAAGGTGGCCACGACGCCGATCAGAAGTGATCGGCGGCGACTGTCGGACACGTGGTCTCCTTCGGGCTGGAGCGGCGCGCGGCCCGCCCCCGGGGCGGACGGGCCGTGCGCCGGGGGGAATCACGGGATGACCTTGTCGGGCCTTTCGGAGATGCGGATGGCGTTGACGATGGTGTCGCCGGTCAGCGCGGCGAACTGCACGTTGAGCTGGCCGTCGGCGACCCACACGGTGTATTGCCTGGTGGTGGCGGTGTGTACGCCGACCTCGTGGGCGAGGTCGAGGCCGGGGACGGCGAGCTTCCCTTCCGCGTAGACGTCGAAGACACGCTGCCCGGGCTGTTTGCCGCGGGTTTCTGCGAAGGCGAGCTCGACCGTGTAGACGCCGTCCGGCACGTTGTCGAAGCGATATTCGAGCACCCGTTCCCGGGCCCGTTTGAAGAGTTCCTGTTCACCGGTTCCTGCGATGGGCCGGGTGGCGGTGTGCACCCTGGTGTTGCCGTTTCCGACGTAGCCGTGTGCACCCGCCGTATACCGGCGGTCGGCGGTCCAGCGGTCGCCGGCGGCGTCCACCACGTCGCGGGTTCCGCCGGCGTCGACGGCCACCTGGTGTTTGGGCGCCACGACTTTCACGGTGACCTCGAATTCGGGCCGCCTGCCGCTGGCCGACCGCACCCGGAGTTTGCCGGTGCGTACGGTGCCCGCCTGCTGACCGTTCGCCGACGCGTTGACCTTGAGTGTTGCGGCGGCGTTCGGGGCCAGGTCGCCGGTGGCGGGGGTCACGGTGAGCCAGGTCTGACCGGGGTCGCTCTCCACCGTGTAGGCGGTGGAGGCGCGGCCGAGGTTGGTCAGCGTCAGGTTTCCGGTCCGCTGCGCGCCGGCGGGCACCACCAGGGTGACCTCGCCGGTGCCGGCCGCGACACTGCCGGTGACGAGGGTGGTGCCGGCGTCGGCCACCGCGCCGGAGGCGACGGAGATGTCCTTGGTGACGGTGCCGTAGTGCTCTTTGGACACCTCGACTCGCTGGTCGCCGATGGGAACCTGGGCGTGGAAGCTGCCGTCGGCGAGTGTGGTGCGGGTCTGGCCGTCGGCGAACTTCACGGTGGCGCCGGCGAGGGGTTTGCCGTCGTTGGCGTCGGTGATGAGACCCTGCACCACTCCATGCCGGCCGGGGGTGAAGGTCAGGGTTTGGCCGTCGCGGAGTGAGGGGGCGTTGAAGGAATACTCGATTCCCTGTGTGCCGTCGTGGTTTTCGATGCCGACGGTCGCGGTGGCGCCTGATTCCAGGTCGCCTTGGAGGCCGCGGTAGCGGTAGGAGATCGAGCCGTTCTCCCCGAGCAGAGCGGAGAAGGAGATCCGCCGGTGGTTCGCCGTGTAGAAATACACGTCGCGCCACTCGACGATGAAGGTGCGGTTCGGCGCGGTCCCCACGGTCGCGGTGTAGACACCGGAGTTCGCGTCGACTTCGAGCCAATCCCAGAAGGGGTAGATCGCCGCGTTGGGCCGGGTGGGAGACGGCAACCGGTAGTCATAGGGATAGAAAGGCGAGCACTCGAAGCACATGAATCCGTGGCTGTAGATCGCGATGTCCCTGTAGGTCTTCCCGTAGAGCGGGAACGGGAAGGGCAGCTGCGTCCCCCGGCTCGGCCAGGCGCAGCACAGGCCCAGCCGCTCGGTGCCCGCGACATAGGGTTCGGTGCCGACGGTGCATGTGTATCCGAAGGCATCGGTCCGCTGCCCGAGGTGGACGTCCTTGGTCACGTCGCCGCCGACCGTCACGGACGCCGTGGCGTCGTCGGCGCATCGCTGTTCCGGGGTGACCTTAAGGTCATATGTGCCGTGTGGCAGGGTGACCCGATACCTGCCCGAGGCGTCGGTGACCGAGCGCACCGGGGTGCCGGGCACGGCCACGGTGGCGCCCGCCGCGGGGCCGCCCGAGCCGGTGACGGTGCCCGACACGACACCCGACGGCAGGGCGTCCAGGGATATGTCGCGTGCCGGGGTCTGGTCGGCGGCGACGGTGACCGTCGCGGCGGCGGTGCCGTACCCGAATTTGTCCACGGTCAGCCGATAGTCCCCCGCCGGCAGGCGCGGCAGTGTGAACGTGCCCTCGCGGGTGGTGTGGACCGTGCGTGTGAGCGGGCCGGTGACGGTGACGCCCGCGCCGGCGACGGGGGTCGTGCCGCTCGTCACCGTGCCGGTCACGCCGCCCAGCTGCTGGTACGGCACAGCCCGCACGGCGGCGTAAGCGTCGAGGCGGCCTTCGCCCCACACGTTGTTGTCGGCCGCGGTGCCGCCGCACGTGGTGTCGTCCACGTCGACGGCGGTGCGGTCCAGCAGTGCGCGTGTCGCGGCCACGTCGCCGCGCAACGCGGGGGCGGCCGACCACATCAGCGCCACGGTGGCCGACACATGAGGCGCGGCCATCGAGGTGCCGGAATAGGAGGCATAACCGCCTCCGGTCACCGATGAGCGCACATTCACCCCGGGCGCGGCGAGGTTCGGCTTGATGTCCCCCGCCTCGCCGGTGCCGCGCGCGGAGAAGGAGGCGATGGTGCCCGCCGCGTCGAAGGCGCCCGCGCTGTAACTGCCGACGTAAAGGCCGGGCGAGGCGCTGGTGTTGCAGCGGGCTATTTCGACGTTCCCGTTGCTGAACGACGGGAAGATGCCCGCGGCGATCCACGTGTCGACGACGACCCGGAACCAGGGATAGTAGCCGCTGTATCCCCACGAGTTGTTGACGATGTCGGGCGCCAGGTCGGGCCGGGGGTTGGCGCCGTTGAGGTCCGTCGGGGCGAGCAGCCACTCTCCCACTTTGAGCATGTCCGCGCTGCTGCACACCGTGTCGCACATCTTGGCGGCTATCCATCTGGCGCCGGGCGCGACGCCGATCGTGTCACCCGCGCCGTCGTCGCCCACCATGGTGCCCATCGTGTGGGTGCCGTGGCCGTTCCAGTCGCACGGGGTGCCAATGGCGCAGCCCAGGCTTGGATCGAACCAGTTGTAGTTGTGGTCGACGGTGCCGTCGGGATTCCTGCCGCGGTATTGCGTGGCCAGCGCGGGGTGGTCGAACTGCACTCCGGTGTCGATGTTGGCGACGACGACACCTTCGCCGCGGTTCTTCAGCTCGTTCCAGACGCGTGGGGCGTTGACCCGGTCGACGTTCCACTCGACGGCGTTGACTTTCGGCGTCTTGGCGCCGGGCAGGGGTGTGGGCGGGGCGACCTCGACGTCGGGAGAGATGCTCGCCACCTCTGGCAGCCGCTCGATGCCGGCGGCCAGTTTTCTGTCGCCGGTCACCAGGACGGCGTTGGCGATCCAGAAAGGGGTGAAGTCGGCTTTGGCGGCGGTGAGGAGGCGGCGGAGTCCTGCTTGCGCGGACTCGGCGTGCTGCTTCTTGGCGCGGTAGACGGCGGTGGTCTTCGCGATTTTGCCGGTGCTCCCGGCGACCGCGGACAGGTCGGCCTGGCCTTTGAGGAAAACCCAGAATTTCGCCCGGTCGTCGGCGGCCAGATCGGCTTGCACCGCACGGTCGGTCTTGCTTCTCTCCGGTGCGGCCGAGGCGGCCACGCTCTGCGAGGGCGATAGAGAGAACACCAGCGCGAGAGCGGCTACGGCCCCGGGCAGAGTTGTTCGCAGGAATGAGGGGGGTTTGGACACACGATCTCCTTTACGCGGGTGTCCCGATCACACGGGGCGGGCTCGCGGGCCCGCCCCGCAGAGCTGCCGGTCAGGGAAGGGTCTTGTCGGGCCGCTCCGAGATGCGGATGGTGTTGACAAGGGTGTCGCCGGCGCGTTTGACGAAGCGCAGGTTGAGTTGCCCGTCGGCGACCCTCACTGTGTAGTGCTTGGTGAGGGCGGTGCGCGTGCCGACGCTGAGGGCCAGATCGAGCATGGGCACGGCGGGCCGGCCTTCGGCATACACGTCGAAGACGCGGGCGCCGGGGCGGGTGTCGCGGGTGTCGGCGAAGCCGAGTTCCACGGTGTAGACGCCGTTCGGCACCTGGTCGAAACGGTATTCGAGCATGCCTTCGCGGGCGGTCTTGAAGAGTTCCTGTTCACCGGTCCCGAGAATGGCCTGGTTCGCGGTGTGCGCCCTGGTGCCCGTGCCCATGTAGCCGTGCCCGCCGGCCTGGTAGGCGCGGTCGGGGGTCCACCGGTCGCCGGCGGCGTCGGTGACGTCTCCGCCGCCGCCGGCGTCCACGGCCACCTGGTGCCTCGGCACGACGACGTTGACGGTGAGCACGAGTTCTGGCAGCCTGCCGCTGGCGGAGCGCACCCGCACCTTGCCGGTGCGCACGGTGCCCGCCGCCACGCCGTCCGAGGACGCGGTGGCGTTCAGCGTCACCGACGCGCCCGAGGCGAGGTCGCCGCCGGTGGGTGTCAGGCTCAGCCAGCTCTGCCCGGGATCGTTGACGACTGTGTACACCGTCGCCGCCCGGCCGTGATTGGTGAGCTTGAGGGAGCCTCTGCGGGTCACGCCGGCCGGCATGACCAGGGTTAGCTCGTCGGACTCGCCGGTCACGTGCCCGGTGGTGAGCGCGAGGTCGGCGGACACGCGCCGGTGCGGGACGACGGTGAGGTTGCGGGCGGCTGTGCCGTACAGCTCCTTGGACACCTCCACCCGGTGGTCGCCGCCGGTGACCTGGCCGAGGAACCTGCCGTCCGCGCCGGTGACGACGGTGGCCTCCGAGCCGATCCGCACGGTGGCGCCCGGCAGCGGGCCGCCGTCGTTGGCGTCGGTGACGAGGCCGGTGACCAGCCCGTGCCTGCTTGGGGTGAACGTCAGGCTCTGGACGCCGCGAAGCCCGGGGTTGTGGCTGGAGAACTCGAAGGCGTCCCGGCCCGTCGAGTTCTCCAGGCCCACGGTGGCCGTGGCGCCGTATTCGAGGTCGTTGTCGAGGCCCTGGTAGCGGAAACCGATGGAGCCGTCCTCGCCGAGGAGGGCGGAGAAGGAGATGCGCTGCGTCGGATTTCCGTACACGCTGACGTTGCGCCATTCGGCGACGAAGGTGCGGTTGGGAGCGGTGCCGAGGGTAGCGGTGTAGATGCCCGCCTCGTTGTCCACCCGCAGAATCTCCCAGAAGGCATAGACGGCGGCGTTGGGGGTGATGGCCGAGGGCAGGCCGCTGCTGCTCCGTTCGGAGAGCCGGGGGCCGAAGCTCAGATAGCCGTTGGAGTGGATCCAGCCGCTGGTATGGCTCTTCTCGTAGAGCGGGAAGGGGAAGGGGAGCGTGATCGGCCTGCTGGCCGAGGCGCCGGTGATCGGCTGCCGATCGGTGCCCGCGACATAGGGTTCCGTGCCGAGCTCGCACTCGTAGCCGAAGCTGTCGGATTTGCGGGGCAGGACGAGGTCGCGGGTGGAGTCGCCGTCCACCGTGGCCGTCGCGGTGAGGGGAGCGGCGCAGCCGGAGGTGCTCGTGGCCGTCACCTGATAGGTGCCGTGCGGGAGGGGGAGCCGGTAGCGCCCGGTGCCGTCGGTGATCGCGGAGGACGAGGTGCCGGCCGCGGCCACCGTGGCACCCGCCACGGGGGCGCCCCCGGCGGTGACCGTGCCCGAGAGGGCGCCGGGCGGGCTCGCCGCCAGTTCGAAGTCCCGGGTGGCGGTCTGGCCCGCCGTGACGGTGACGGTCTCCGCGGCGTCGCGCAGCGCGAACCCGCCCGCGGTGACGCGGTGCTGCCCGGCAGCCAGCCGGGGCACGGTGTAGGTGCCGTCCGCGCCGGTGACGACGGTGGTGCCGAGGCTGTCGCCGATCTTCACCGTCGCGCCGGCCACGGGCCCGCCGCCGCTGGTGACGGTGCCGCGGAGCGCTCCGGGCTCTCCTGCGGGGGCGGCCTTCACCGCGCCGAAGGCGTCGAGCCTGCCCTCACCCCAGACGTTGTTCCTCTCCTTTGTGCCGCCGCACTGCCGGTCGGCCGTGTCGACGGCGGTGCGGTCGAGCAGCTTGCGGGTGGCGGCGATGTCGCCGCGCAGAGTGGGAGAGGCCGACCAGATCAGCGCCACTGTAGCCGCGACGTGCGGGGCCGCCATCGAGGTGCCGGACATGGACGCGTATCCGCCGTTGTTCGTCGACGAGCGCACGTCCACACCGGGGGCGGCGATGTTGGGTTTGACCTCGCCGTCCTGGGCGGGGCCGCGAGAGGAGGTCTCCATGATGTCGTTGTTCGCGTCGAACGCGCCCGCGCTGTAGCTCAGGGCGTACTGACCTGGTGAGTCGCTCCTCTGGCAGGTCCATCCGCTGTTGCCGTTGGCGACCGCGGGGAAGATGCCGGCGGCGTTCCACGCCTCGACCGTCTCCTTGTAGCCGGGGTAGTAGTTCCACCACGACACGGAGAAGTTGACGATGTCGGGGGCGAGGTCGGGGCGCGGGTTGGCGCCGTTGAGGTCGGTGGGAGCGAGCACCCACTGCCCCGCCAGCAGCAGCGCGGCCTCGCCGCACCCGCTTGTCGCGCACCCCTTGGCCGCGATCCATTTCGCCCCGGGCGCCACGCCGACGGTGTTGGCGCCGCCGTCGTCACCCACCATCGTGCCCATGGTGTGGGTGCCGTGGCCGGTGTTGTCGCACGGCACACCGGCGGTGCAGACCCGGGTGGGGTCGTACCAGTTGTAGTTGTGGTCGACGGTGCCGTCGCTCTTTGTGCCGCGGTACTGCGCAGCCAGCGCGGGGTGGTCGGACTGCACGCCGGTGTCGATGTTGGCCACGACGACGCCTTCGCCGCGCACCCGGAGTTCGTTCCAGACGCGGGGGGCGTTGACGCGGTCGAGGTTCCATTCGACGGCGTTCACGCGGGCTTTGGCCTTGGCGGGCTCGGGCTTCGGGAGCTGAACGGTGCGGACGGGGTCGATGCGGGTGACCTGGGAGAATTTCGCAATGGATTCCGCCAGTGCGGAGTCGCCGGTCACCCTGATGGAGTTGACGAGCCAATAGGGGGTGAAATCGGCTTTGGCGGCGGTGAGCAGGGTGCGGAGCTCCGCCTGGGAGGCCGCGGCGAACGTGGTCTTGGCGCGGTAGACCGCCGCCGCCTTGTCGTCCTTGGTGGCCGCCGTGGCGGCGGCGCTGAGGTCGGCGGCGCCTTTCAGGTGCACCCAGAAGGTGGCTCTGTCGTCGGCGGCCAGGTCCGCCAGGACGGTCGCGTGGATTTTGCCCGGTTCAGGGGCCGCCGCCTGGGCGATGCCCGAGGGAGGCATAAGGGAAAGTGCTGTGGCGGCGGCTGCGGCAGCAAACGCTCGCCGATATCGCGGGGAATAGGGCACGCACCCTCCTTCACATGGGGTGGACGTGTTCCGCGGATAATTGCGGATTATCTTTACTGGCCATGCGTTGGAGTTTGAGTGGATCTTGCCGCCCTTTCAAGGACGGCAAGATAACGATCAGAGCGTCGTAAGAAAACGAAATATGGATCGTTGTTATTGGTGAACTCCTGCGGCACGCCCTGGACAGGGCCTGATTGCCGCCGTTTCGCACCCTCGGCGCCGGAGTGGTTCGTCCAAAATCGCGACCGGGTCGCCGGGCGGCACGTCAGTCGTGCCGTCCGGCGCCTGTCCTGGGCATGGGGCGGGGATTCGAAAGCGTGCGGCCATATCTCACGGCGGCGCTCCCGCTTGTCGCGGTCTAATATGGCTTCGCCGTACGCCGAGCACGCACAGGAAAGCGGCCCGCACCGTATGGCGGTGCGGGCCGCGAATTTCTGCGAAAAGGGTTAGGGAATGGTCTTGTCAGGCCGCTCCGAGATCCGGATGAAGTTCACGATCGTGCTGCCGGTGCGCTTGGCGAAACGCACGTTGAGCTGTCCGTCGCTGACCCGCACCGTATATTGCCTGGGGCTCGCGGTGTGGGTGCCCACCTCAAGGGCGAGGTCGAGCGCCGGAATGGCGAGCTGGCCTTCGACGAGCACATCGAAGACACGGCCTCCGGGGTGGGACGACTTGGTGTCGGCGAAGCCGAGCTCAACGGTGTAGACGCCGTTCGGCACGTTGTCGAAGCGATATTCCAGCATGTTCTCGCGGGCCCGCTTGTAGAGCTCCTGCTCGGTCGTGCCCTTGATGGTGCGGCTGGAGGTGTGCACCCTTGTGCCGCTTCCGGTGCCGATGTAGCCGTGCGAGCCTGCGGCATACCTGCGGTCGGCGGTCCAGCGGTCGCCGACCGAGTCGGCGACGTCGCGGCTGCCGCCCACCTCGACGGCCACCTGGTGCTTGGGCACGACGACCTTGACGGTGATCTCGATCTCCGGCCTGCGCCCGCTGGCCGAGCGCACGATGAACTTCCCGACGCGTACGGTGCCCGGCGGCACACCGGCCGACGAGGCGGTGGCCTTCAGCGTCACCGTGCCGCCGTTGGCGAGGTCACCCGAGGTGGGCGTAAGGGTGAGCCAGGTCTGCGCCGAATCGCTGACGATGGTGTAGGCGGTGGCGCCGCCGAGGTTGGTGAGTTTGACCGACCCCGTCCGGGTGACGGCGGCCGGCATCACCAGGGTGACGTCGTCCACGTCGGCGGTGACCCGGCCGGTGATGAGGGCGGTGCTGGCGGTGACCAGAGCACCGGGGGTGACCGAGACGTCCTGGAAGACGGTGCCGTAGTGCTCCTTGGACACCTCGGCCCGGTAGTCACCCGTGGGCACCTGGCCGAAGAAGCGGCCGTCGGCGCCTGTGGTGAAGGACGTCTCGCCGACCCTGACGACAGCGCCGGCCAGCGGGTCGTTGTCATTGGCGTCGGTCACGACGCCGGTGACCAGTCCGTGCCGGCCGGCGATGATCCTCAGGCTCTGGGCGTCACGCAGCACCGGGGCGTTGCGGGAGTATTCGAAGCCGTCGGTGCCGGTGGCGTTCTCCACGCCGACCGTCGCGCTTCCGCCGTACTCGAGGTCGCCGTCGAGGCCCTGGTAGCGGAAGTCGACGGAGCCGTCCTCCCCGAGCAGCGCGGAGAACGAGACACGGCGGGTGGGATCGTCGTAGAAGCTGACGTTGCGCCACTCGATGACGAAAGTGCGCCGCGGCGCCGTGCCCTGCGTGGCGGTGTAGACACCCGACTCGGTGTCGAGCACCAGGTCATCCCAGAAGGGATAGACGCCCGCGTTCGGGGCAGCGGTGGCGGGCAATGCGCTGTTGGTGGCGGTGTTGGAGCGGCCGACGAAGTTCACGTAGCCGTTGCTGCTGATCCACCCGCTGCTGTAGGCCGCGCCGTAGAGCGGGAAGGCGAAGGGCAGCGTGATCGGCTGGGTCTCGTCGTCGCCGGTGAGCGCCTCCCGGGTCGTGCCCGCGATGTACGGCTCGGCGCCCGGTGAGCAGATGTAGCCGAAGTTGTCCGTGCGGCGCGGCAGGTCGACGTCCTTGGTGAGGTCGGCGGCCACCTGGATCGCCACGGTGGAGCTGCCCGCGCACCGGCTGCCGCCGCCGACCTTGAGGTCGTGCGCGCCGTGGGGCACGGTGAGCCGGTAGCGTCCGGCGGCGTCGGTCGTCGTGCTCAGCGGGGAGCCGGCCACCTCGACGGTGGCGCCCGCCTCGGGTGTGCCGACCACCGTGACCGTGCCTGAGACCGCGCTCGACGGGCTCGCGGTCAGATCGAGGTTCTGGGTGGCCGTCTGGTCGGCGACGACGGTGACCGAGGCGGTGGCGTCGCCGTACCCGAACTTGCGCGCCGTGACCTGGTAGGTGCCGACGAGCAGGCGCGGCAGGGAGAAGGTCCCGTCGGCGCCGGTGACGACCGAGCGCGACAGCGGCCCGGTGACGGCGACGCTCACCCCGGCGAGGGGGGCCGCGCCGCTGGTCACGGTGCCGGTGAGGCCGCCGAGCGAGCCGGCGGGCGACGCCTGGACGGCGGCCAGCGAGTCGAGGCGGCCCTCGCCCCAGATGTTGTTGTCGGCCGCGGTGCCGCCGCAGCGGGTGTCGTCGACGTCGATCGCGGTGCGGTCGAGGAGGCCGCGCGTGGCGGCGATGTCGCCGCGCAACGCGGGCGAGGCCGACCACATCAGGGCGACGGTGGCCGAGACGTGCGGCTGCGACATGGAGGTGCCGGACAACGCGCCGTAGCCGCCGGGCACCGAGGAGCGCACGTTGACGCCGGGGGCGGCGATGTTGGGCTTGATCTCGCCGTTCTCACCGCTGCCGCGCGTGGAGAAGCTCGCGATGGCGTTGTTGATGTCGAACGCGCCGGAGCTGTAGCTGGAGATGTATTGCCCCGGGGAGCCGCTGGAGTTGCAGCCCGCGCCGGTGACGTTGCCGTTGGAGAACGACGGGAATATGCCCGCCGCCACCCAAGAGTCGACGATGTTCTTGTACCACGGGTCGAAGCCGGCGCCGCCCCACGAGTTGTTCACGATGTCGGGGGCGAGGTCCGGGCGGGGGTTCTGCCCGTTGAGGTCGGTGGGGGCGAGCATCCACTGGCCGGAGGCGAGCAGGGACGCCTCGGAGCAGCCGTTGGTCTCGCAGCCCTTGGCGGCGATCCACTTGGCCTCGGGGGCCACGCCGATCGTGTTGCCGGCGCCGTCGTCGCCGACCATGGTGCCCATGGTGTGGGTGCCGTGGCCGTTGTTGTCGCAGGGTGTGCCGGCGGAGCAGATGCCCGCGGGGTCGAACCAGTTGTAATTGTGGTCGACGGTGTTGTCGGGCTTCTTGCCGCGATATTTCGCGGCGAGGGCTGGGTGGTCCCACTGCACGCCGCTGTCGATGTTCCCCACGACGATGCCCTCGCCGCGGACGCCCAGGTCGTTCCACACCCTCGGAGCGTTGACACGATCGATGTTCCACTCGATCGCGTTGACCTTGGCCGTCTCCTTGCCGCGGATGGGGTCGGGCAGCTTGATGTCGCGCACCGGGTCGATGCGCACCACTTGCGGCGTCCTGACGACCTCATCGGCCAGTTTGGCGTTGCCCGTCACCTGGACGGCGTTCGCGATCCAGAAGGGTTTGTAGTCGGCGCCGGAGGCTTTGAGCAGTTTGATGAGCTCGGCCTGGGAAGCCTTGGCGTACTCGGTCTTGGCGCGGTACACCTGCTGGGCTTTATCCGTTTTGGATTTCGCTCTGGTGGCGGAGCTGAGGTCGGCCGCTCCTTTGAGGTGCACCCAGAAGGTCGCCTTGTCGTCGGCCGCCAGGTCGGCTCGCACCGCCGCGTGGATCTTGTCGGGCTCGGGGGCCGCCGCGACTGCCGCGCTCTGGGGGAGCAGAAGAGCAAGCGACGCTACTGTTCCAGTAAGGGCAGATTGCCAAGTTCGAGGGTATTTGGACACACAATCTCCTTCAGGCGAGGCGGGCGTGTCCCGTCGCGGGGTCTTGTTGATCTTTACGACTCACGTGGAGAATGGTGATCCCTATATGTCAACATTTCAAGGTTTGTTTTGATAACGATCTAAATGTCGTAAGAAGTGTTGAAAATGGACCGTTCTCATTGGGAAGTCCTGCGTCCGCGACCATTGCCGATTTCCGCAGGCCCCCTCCCTCCGGGGCATCCGCGACCTGCGGAAACGACACGCTCCCCCTTCCCCTGACCAGGGCTGTCTGCGGAAACATGCATAAATATCGAACCTGAGGCACGCGTCAGACTCGAAGTCCGCCGGTCCTTCGGGAGCGGTGCGGCCGGATAACGTTTCCCCAGGTCCAGGCGGGCGCGCGGCGCACCGCGACCCCGGGCGCGACGCTCCCACCGGCCCGCCGAACACTTGACAGCGACCGGTCCACCCTCGCGCCGCGGCCTTGCCGGCGGAATTGGCCCGTTCTAACGAGCGCCGAACCTGCATCCCCGTACGGCGGAGCCAGGCAGGCGCCAATCCCGCCGCAAACCGGGGCCGCCGACTTTTACGGGTTGACATGGCGCGAATCGCAGGATAGAGCAGAGCCGCCCCAATTGGGACGGCACCTTTCTCCCATCAGCCCACACTCGCCGATTGTTAAACCATTAAATATTGAAATATCGGCATATTGGCTCCACTATTCACCACGCGCACCATAGAGGTCGGCACCTGCCCTCAGGGGACAGACCTCCCCCGGCGTCGACGGATGCGGGCGGGCCGGCCACGGCGGCGCAGCCACCGACGTCGAGCGGCACGACAGCCGACAACAACATGTGAGGGGACACCTCGACATCCTCGCGGCGGCGGTCACCGGGGCGTCACCGCCGGCGGGGCGGGCCGATGCGCAGGAAAAGACTCCAATATGGACACCACATTTCCCGCATTTGCGCGCACCATATCAATTGTTACCAACTCACAACTTGAAACGTGGTCACAACAGCATCGATATTCTCATCGGGGGTTCTTCATCATCATTCATCGCCTATTGGGCAGCCATGCCCTACGAAGGAGTGCGTGTGAGCAAATCCCGCCGATATTTGAGAACGACCTTAGGTGCGACCACCGCTGCACTAGTGCTCATCGTCTCCCAGGCCCCGGCCCTCGCCGGCTCCTCCGCTCTCTCCCCCGACAAGATCCACAAGTCCGTCCACGCCGACCTGGCAGGCGACGGCAAAGCGGCCTTCTGGGTGCGTCTCAACAACTCCGCCGACCTGTCCTCGGCGAAGCGAGCCGTCACCAAGACCGACAAGGCCCGCCTGGTCTACGAGGCCAAGACCACACACGCCGAGTCCTCCCAGGCCGAGCTCCGCAAGCTCCTGACGGCGGCGGGCGCGGAGTTCACGCCCTACTGGGTCGTCAACGCCGTTCAGGTGAAGGGCGGCGACCGCGCCCTCGCCGACACGATCGCCAAGTTGCCGCAGGTGCTCGGCATCGACCCAGTCGAGACCGTCGAGTTCCCCGCCGACGCCGCTCCCCCCGCCGCCAAACCGAAGCCGGAGGCCGAGGCGGAATACAAGGCGGAAACCAAGCGGGAAGGCAAGCCGGCCAGCAAGGCCAAGGCGGCAAGCGTTCTCTCCTGGAACCTCGAGAGCATCAACGCCCCCCGCGTGTGGAACGAGCTCGGCACACGCGGCGAGAACATCGTCGTGGGCAACATCGACAGCGGCGCGAAGTTCGACCACCCCGCGCTGGAGTCGCAATATCGCGGCCGGAAGGCCAACGGCACGGTCGACCACAACTACAGCTGGTTCGACCCGGACCGGTTGTGCCCGACCGAAGCCCCCTGCGACGACAGGAGCTACGGCACCGGCAACCTCGGCGTGATGGTCGGCGGCGAGGCGCTCGGCTTCCGCGTCGGGGTAGCTCCGGGGGCGAAGTGGATCGCCGCCAAGGCGTGCGACGAGGTCTCAAGGTGCGGCGACTCCGCGCTGCTCGCGTCGGCGCAGTGGATGCTGGCTCCGACCGACCTCGGCGGCCACAACCCGCGGCCCGACCTGGCGCCCGACATCGTCTCCAACTCGTGGCAGACCCAGAGCTGGGCGCCGTGGTGGTACCAGCCGTTGGTCGAGGCGTGGACCACCGCGGGCATCTTCGCGGTCTTCCCCTCCGGAGACCTCTGGGACGGCGGCTGCGGAACCACAAGCGGTCCCGGCGCCGAGGCCGCGAACTACAGCGTCGGCATCTACGAGCAGGACGGCACGATCTCGCGCCTCTCCCAGCGAGGCCCCGGCGCGAACGGCGAGATCAAGCCCAACCTGACCGCTCCCGGTGTGTCGATCACGACTGCGGCCCCTGACGACACCGTCTTGCTGACGAACGGCAGCGCGATCGCCTCCTCGCATGTGGCGGGCACGGTGGCGCTGATATGGTCGCGTGCACCCGGCCTCATCGGCGACATTCCCGCCACGCGCGCGCTGCTCGACGGCACCGCGATCGACGTGGACGACACAAGATGCGGCGGCACCGCGGCCGACAATAACATCGCCGGCGAGGGGCGCCTCGACGCCTACGCCGCCGTGCGGGACGCGCCCGTCGTCCCGGCCGGCACGCTGAGCGGCACGGTGACCGGCCCGACGCCTCCGACGGACCCGACCGGGCGGATCGGCGGCGTGACGGTGAAGGTCGCAGGACCGGTGACCCGCACCACGACCACCGCCGGGGACGGCACCTGGAGTCTGTCCCGTCTCCCCGCGGGGCAATATCAGGTCGGCGTCCGGCACTACGGCTTCCGGGACTCGGCCGTGACCGCGACAGTCGTCGCGGACCAGACCGCCACCGCGCATGTGGTGCTGACGCCGAGCCGCACATCCATCGTGTCCGGGACGATCACCGTCGGCGGGCAGCCCCGTGCGGGCGCCGTGGTCTCCGTCCTCGGCACCTCGGTCTTCGCGAGGACGAACGCCAACGGGCGTTACCAGCTCCAGGTGGCCCACGGCGCGCACACGCTGCGGACCGTCTCCTCCTCCCGCTGCGAGAACACCGTCTACCGCCCGATCAATGTGAGCGGCAGACTGACCGACAACGCCGAACTGCCCTCACGCGTCGACGCCTTCGGCTATATGTGCACGCCCGGGCCGAACAACTATCTCCAGGGCCTGGAAAAGGTCACACCCGACAGCAACTTTGGCGTGAACATCACCCTGCCGTTCCCGTTCACGCTCTACGGCCAGAGCCACACCACGGCGCGGGTCAGCAGTTTCGGATACATCAACTTCGCCAGCAACTACACCATCGGCCTGAACACCAAGCTGCCCAGCTATCAAAACCCGAACGGATCGCTCTTCGCCTATTGGAGATATCTCAGCCTCGACAACCGCTCCGGCATCTACACCGGCACGTACGGCACAGCACCGGACCGGAAGTATGTCGTCGAGTGGCGTAGCGTCCACTTCCTCCGCGACAAGACCAAACGCCTTTCCGTCTCCGCGGTCATCGGCGAGGACGGCACGGTCGGTTATCACTACCGCGGCATCGACCATCCCGACGAGGCCGGAGCCAGCACGACCGTGGGTCTGGAGAACCACAACGGCACCGCCGGCTTCGAATACTCCTTCAACAGCCCCGATGCGCTCCGCAACGGGCAGAGCCTGACCTTCAAACTGCGAGAGCCGGCGGGCTGAGCCACCGCCCCTCCCTAGACGGGCTGAACGTCTGATCCGTCCGCTTTGAAGAACCGCGGCCCGCCTTGTTCCGACGAGGCGGGCCGTCACCCTCTTTTTCTGCAAAACGGAACAGACGCCCCGCTAAGGAGGTCGCATGACCAAGTCCCACCGATATTGGCGAACATCCTTACGCCCTGGCCACCTCGATCGCGAAACGCCCCGAGGTGTTGCGCGTCGACCCCGTCCAGACCGTCAAGCCCCCGGAGAATACCCGCCGCGCCACGAAGGCGACCGCGAAAGCCACGGCGACCGCCGCGAACTGGAACATCAAGCACATCAACGCCCCCCGTGTGTGGACCGAACTCGGCACACGTGGCGAGAACATCGTCGTGGCCGACATCGACGCCGGTGTGAAGTTCGACCACCCCGCGCTTGCCGCGCAGTACCGCGGCAAGAAGCCCGACGGCAGCGTCGACCACAACTACAACTGGTTCAATGCAGCGGGCGACTGCCCCAGTGACGACCCCTGCGACGGCTCGGGTGACGGCACCCACACCATGGGCACCATGGTGGGCGACGACGGAGCGGGCAGAGTCGTCGGCGTGGCCCCCGGAGCCAAATGGATCGCCGCCAGGGCGTGCACGGGCGAGTGGAACTGCCCCGAGTCCGCGATTCTGCAATCCGGAGAGTGGCTGCTCGCGCCGAGGGACTCGGCATATCGCAACCCGCGCCCCGACCTCGCGCCCGACACCGTAGCCGCCGGGCCGCCGTTCCATCGGCTCCATCGGCTTCATGTGCCCGAGTGCCGCCCGCGGCGCCCGGGTGCCCGGACAACGTCGCCGGCGAACTCGTGTGGCGTCCGGAGGAGGTCGTGAGCGCATCTCCGCTGAATCGTTCCAGCGATTTTCAGCGGCGTCCCCTCCGTGGCCCGTCCCGCCGAAAGGCCGGGGCGGGCCATATGGCTTTCGCGGGCGGATATGCGTGGTGGTGGGAGATGCGGTGTTATGAGGGATTCGAAGCCCGTCTGTCCGGAGGCGGACATTGGAATGTTCCAGACGACGCCCGAAAGTGAGGCCGAACGCGCTTCGGCTCTGGAACGTGCTTGAAACGGTTGTGCCGGAATAGGTTGCGTTGCGGTTAGACGATCAGTCATCTTTGGGGCACCTACTGGTCACGACATGGGATGACAATCCGCCTTATGCGTACCAACACCCCCCTTTCTTCCCTGGCCGCGGCATGCCTGCTGTTCAGCGGGCTCCTGACCGCGGCCCCCGCCGCCGCTTCGGCCTCCCCCGCCGCCAAGCCGGTTTCGGGCGACCTCGACCTCGCCTTCCTCGGCCGCTACACGACGGGCACCGTGGCGGCGGGCGCCTCGGAGATCACGGCTTACGACGCGGCCACCCGCCGGGTGTTCGTCGTCAACGCCAAGGCCGGAACGGTCGATGTCCTGGACATCTCCGACCCGCGCACCCCGCGCAAGGTCATCACACTCGACACACCCGGTGCCAACAGCGTCGCCGTACGCAAGGGTGTGGTGGCGGTGGCGCAGCAGGCCGCGGTGAAGACCGACCCCGGCACGGTCACGCTCTTCGAGGCGCGCACCGGCGCGAAGATCCGCGACGTCCAGGTGGGCTCGCTGCCCGACATGGTGACCTTCACCGAGGACGGCAAGCAGCTCGTGGTGGCGAACGAGGGTGAGCCCTCGTCCTACTGCCCCGGCCAGGTCGTCGACCCCGAGGGCTCGGTGAGCATCGTGGACGTGCGCCAAGGCACCGTGCGCACGGCCGGCTTCACCGCCTTCGACTCCAAGGCCGCCGAGCTGAAGGAGGCGGGGGTGCGGATCACCGGGCCGGGGGCGTCGGTGGCACGGGACCTCGAACCGGAGTACATCACCGTCCACGGGAACACGGCCTGGGTGACGTTGCAGGAGAACAACGCTCTCGCCGTCGTCGACCTCAAGAAGGCCCAGATCAGAAGCGTGGTGCCGCTCGGCCTGAAGGACTGGTCGAAGAGCGGCATGGACGCCTCCGACAAGGACGGCAAGACCGACATCCGGCCCCGGCCGGTCAAGGGCATGTACATGCCCGACTCCATCGCGCACTTCCGTGCCCAGGGACGGTCGTACGTGGTCACCGCGGGCGAGGGCGACGGCCGCGACTGGGAGTGCCACGCCGACGAGGTGCGGGTGAAGGACCTCCCGCTCTCCTTGAACGTCTTCCCCGACGCCACCACGCTCAAGAAGGACAACGAGCTCGGCCGGCTCAACGTCGCCGCCGACTCGCCGAAGGACCCCTCCGGCGTCTACACCGAACTGCGCGCGTTCGGCACCCGGTCCATCTCGGTGTTCAGCGGGTCGGGGCGCCTCGTGTGGGACTCGGGCGACGAGCTCGAGCGCCTCATCGAGAGCAGGCTGCCCGCGCACTTCAACACCGACAACGAGGCCAACGGCACGACCGACACCCGCAGCGACAACAAGGGCCCCGAGCCCGAGGGCCTCGCCGTGGGCCAGGTCGGGCGGCGCACCTACGCCTTCGTCGGGCTGGAGCGGGTCGGCGGCATCGTCGCCTACGACGTGAGCGACCCCCGCGACCCCGACCTCGCGGGCTATGTGAACACCCGCAACTTCTCCGGCTCGGTGGCCGAGGGCACGGCGGGCGACGTCGGCCCCGAAGGTGTGCTGTTCATCCCCGCCAAGGACAGCCCCACCCGCAAGCCCCTGCTGGTCGTCGGCAACGAGGTCAGCGGCACCACGGCGGTCTACGAGGTGCGCTGACGCCGTTGTACGGCGGAGGCCTGCGCGGCCTCCGCCGTGCGGCCCCGGGCCTCACCTCAGGTAGGCGTCGCAGCCGGTCGGGGTGCCCGCCACCACGGTGACCTTGACCGACGACAGGGGCACTCCCCGGCCGGCCGCCTGCGCCTCGGCGGCGGTGCACACGAGCTGGCCCTCGGCCAGGCGCGACAGCGCCCGATCGGGGGTCAGGGTGACCGACTCGCCCTCGGCCGCCACCTTGACGGTGACCCCGGCCGGCACCGCGCCGGTGAGGCCCCGCTCGCGCTCGGCGCGGCTTGGACCGCGCAAAACCAGCTTGACCGCCTCGGCCGGCCCGACACCCCGGCCCGGGCGGCCGGCGGTGGACAGCCGCCCGGCCGACACGAAGTAAAGCCTCGTGCCGGAGGCCGCACCCCAGGGGTGCTCACCCGCATCCACGACTCCGGTCGGCTGGATGCCGCACCCGCAGGCCGTCGCGACCAGCGCGAGTGAACAGGCCGTGCGGCGGAACCTCACCTTGCGACTCCCTCCGGCGGATCTCACCCCGCGTCTCTTCCCCTGCCGACCTCGCCCGCGGAACCGTCCGCGAAACGACGCCCACTCCGCAGGGGGCGCATGACCGCCGTCACGGCGCGCGAAAAGCGCTGCACGACGCGGTGAAAGAGCCTCACTCCCCCGTGGAGGGTCCACCAAAGGTGATATCACTTCCCGGCCGCACACCGCGCCTGAATTTTGTATACGCAGCGTGCACGGACCGTCACATATCTTATTGGCTTAAGTCCGTATTAAATGCCGATTAAGCGTGTCCTGCATCACATGCATCCGCCGTGTCACCGACCTAGCCTGAGCAGGGTTAAAGCCGTCGGTTACTCAACCTCATCGCGTCTGACCACGGCAAAGAGATCCAACTATTTGGAAACTTTCCTAAAAGAAACCGTTGACGCGGGGCTCGAAGCGATCTAGTTTGCGTTCAGCCCCACGGGGGCCGGGGCCTTACCCAAGTCAATGCCAAGTCGCCTGTCGGAGGTGGCCTGTCCGTGTCTGAAGCACTCGCGACACATCCCCCAAGAAGATCACGCGTCCGCGCGGCGCTCACCGCCGCAGGGGCTTCCCTCGCCCTGATCGCCGGAGTCCTCGTCAGCTCGGCCGCAGCCGCGGTCGACAACGAGACCTGCCGGCCCGACGGGCTCTACAAGACGCCCGGCGTGGACGTGCCGTACTGCATCAACTACGACGATGCGGGACGCGAGAAGCTCGGCGCCAACCACAAGCGCCGCATCATCGGTTACTTCACAAGCTGGCGGACCGGTAAGAACGGTCAGCCCTCGTATCTGGTCAAGGACATCCCCTGGGCCAAGATCAGCCACATCAACTACGCCTTCGCGGGCGTCGGCGCGGACCACAAGATCACCATCGGCGCGAACAACGCCGACAATGCCGCGACCGGTCTGGAATGGCCCGGCGTCGCAGGCGCTGAAATGGACCCCGCGTACACGTACAAGGGCCACTTCAACCTGCTGAACAAGTTCAAGAAGCAGAACCCGCACGCCAAGACGATGATCAGCGTCGGCGGCTGGGCGGAGTCCGGCGGCATCCTCGACGGCGACATTCGCAAGAGCGAGGGCGGCTTCTATCGCCTGACCGTCAACAACGACAACTCGATCAACCAGGCGGGTATCAACACCTTCGCCGACTCCGCGGTGGAGTTCATCCGGAAGTACGGCTTCAACGGTGTGGACATCGACTACGAATACCCGTCGTCGATGAAGGACTCCGGCCACCCCGGGGACTGGGCGCACGCCAACACCCGGCGCGCCGTGCTCATGAAGGGCTACGCCGCCCTCATGAAGACCCTTCGTGAGAAGTTGGACCGCGCGGCAGCGGCCGACAACAAGTACTACATGCTCACGATCGCGGCGCCCTCGTCGGCTTACCTCCTGCGCGGCATGGAGACCTTCCAGGTCACGCAGTATCTCGACTACGTCGACATCATGTCGTACGACCTGCACGGCGCGTGGAACCAGTTCGTCGGTCCGCAGGCCGCGCTCTTCGACGACGGCAAGGACGGGGAACTCGCCCGCTGGAACGTCTACAACCAGGCGAACTACGGCGGCCTCGGCTACCTCAACACCGACTGGGCCTACCGCTACTTCCGCGGTGCGATGCAGTCCGGACGTATCAACATCGGCGTGCCTTACTACTCACGCGGCTGGAAGAACGTCACGGGCGGCACGAACGGCCTCTGGGGACAGAGTCCCGTGGTCCGGCCTCCCACGTGCGGCCAGGGTCTCGCGGAATGCGGTGACGGCGCACGCGGCATCGACAACATCTGGCACGACATCGAGAACGGCCAGGAAATGGGTGCCGGGTTCAACCCCATGTGGCACGCGAAGAACCTTGAGAAGGGCATCCTCGGCTCCTATCTCCCGTCCATGGGTCTGCGTCCCGACACCGACCCCGAGGACAAGCTGACCGGCACCTACACCCGGCACTACGACGCGACCCTTGTGGCTCCGTGGCTCTGGAACAACGAGAAGAAGGTGTTCCTGTCCACCGAGGACGAGCAGTCCCTCGGCGCCAAGGCGGACTACGTCAACAACAACGGCATCGGCGGCATCATGATCTGGGAGCTCGCCGGTGACTACGAGTGGAACGCCACCAAGGGCGAGTACACGATGGGCAACACGCTCACAAATCTCCTCTTCGACAAGTTCAAGACGGCCACGGCGTACGGCGCGACCAAGGCCAAGGTGACGATCCCGGCCGAGAAGCTCGACGTGTCGATCGAGGCGCACAGCTTCCCCACGGGTGACAACAACTACCCGATCAACCCCAAGCTGAAGATCACGAACAACTCCAGGACCACCATCCCCGGTGGCGCGGAGTTCCAGTGGGACTACGGCACCTCGGCTCCCGGCACCGCCAAGGACCAGAGCGGCTGGGGCATGCGGGTGATCAACAGCGAACACACCGCCGCGAACAACATCGGCGGCATCAAGGGTGACTTCCACCGCGTGTCGGTGAAGTCGCCCGCCGACAAGCCGATCGCCCCCGGTGGTACGGCGGAGCTCGACTACGTGTACCAGCTTCCCAAGGCCGGTCTCACCAACATCACGCTGACGTTCGGCGGCAAGACGTACGGCCTGGTCCAGGACTACGCCCGAGGTGGAGTCGTGGTCGAGCCGACCGCCAGCCCGACCGACCGGCCGACCGGCTCCTGCACGTCGCCGGACTGGGACCGGACGAAGGTCTACGCCAGCCCGACCAAGGTCGCCCACAACGGCAAGGAATGGCAGAACCAGTGGTGGACCCAGGGCGAAGAGCCCGGCGTGGCCGGCGTCTGGAAGGAACTCGGCCCCTGCGCGGGCGGCACCTCCAGCCCGTCGCCGAGCCCGAGCGGCACCTCTAGCCCGAGCCCGAGCCCGAGCGGCACGTCCAGCCCGAGCCCGAGCCCGACCGGCACGGCGAGCCCCAGCCCGAGCCCGACCGGCACCTGCGCGTCGCCGGCCTGGGACCGGAGCAAGGTCTACGCCACCACCACCAAGGTCTCCCACAACGGCAAGGAATGGCAGAACCAGTGGTGGACCCAGGGCGAAGAGCCCGGCGTGGCCGGCGTCTGGAAGGAACTCGGCCCCTGCTGAGGTCGCCTTCCGGCGCACCTCTCCCCGGCCCGTGAGGGCCGGGGACCCTAAAGCTCCGGACCGTGCGGACGATCCCCCTCGCACGGTCCGGGACGGCGGACCGGCCGTCGCCCGACGAGCCTCCCCCCGGATCGCCGGGTGACGGCCGGTTTTCCACCCGCACCACCCGCACCCACAGACGTAGGTCACGCCCGGCGGCCTCCCCCCGGATCTCCGGGCGTGACCTACTTCCGAGAGAGGCGGCACCGCTCACCCGGACGGTGCCGCCTCTCTCGCGCGTTCACGCACAGGCTCCGGGCCACACGCACCTCACAACGCGCCCCCGTGCGAATCGCAACAACCGGTGTCGCGACGTCACATCCGCCCCCGCCTCACCTTCACGTGCGAAGTCCGGAGTGCGCGCACTCCATCCCATATGTCAACTCCGGGATTTCCCTGACGCGAACACCACCGGTCAGTGGCACCATGTCCTCGTTAACGAGATTTCGCCAAGGGAAGGTCATAAGCGTGAGACGGCTTCTCACGGCTCTGATGCTCGCGGGGGCGACACTGCTGATCGCCGCTCCCCCGGCGCAGGCCCACAACGTGCTGACGGGCAGTGATCCCAAGGACGGTGCCACGATCGCCGAGGGGCCCTCGAAGATCACGCTGGAGTTCGATCAGCCCGTGCGCCAGGGCTTCTCCCAGGTCACCGTGATCGGCCCCGGCGGCGCGCGCTTCGAGCAGGGCAAGGTGTCGGTCAACGGCCCCAAGGTCACGATGGGCGTGGCCCCCCTCGGCTCCGCGGGGAAGTACGTCGTCGGTTACCGCGTGCTCTCCTCCGACGGACACCCGATCTCCGGGACGATCGACTTCACCCTCTCCGAAGACGGCCCCGCGGCCACGGGCGCTCAGCCCGCCGCGAGCACCGGCCCGGACGCGGAGTCCACGGAGCCGGCCGCACCGGCCCCGGCGAACCCGCCCGCGGACCCGCCCGCCGACTCGAACGCCGCGCTGAGCGCCCAGGCCGCCGAGGCCGCCCAGAACGGCGGAGCCTCCATGGCCGTGCTCTGGGTCGGCGCGGCCCTGGTGCTCCTCCTCATCGGCACGGTCGTCGCGCTGCGCCGCGCGAAGCCGGCCGCCTCTGCTTCTCCCGGGACCCCGTCGCCCGCGCCGGGTGGCGAATCGGCATGACCTTGACCGCCGATCCCCCCGCCGAGGCGTCGCCCGACGTCCGCCGCCTCGCCACGGCCCGCCGCCTCATCGTCTTCGGGCTCATCTCCAGCACGGTGGTGGCCGTGCTGATCGGGAGCGCTTTCACCGGCGAGGAGCCGGCACCCGGCATCCCGATGCCGGGCCCCTTCGTCGTCTACGGGCTGCCCGTCGTCCGCGCGATGATCGACCTGGCGGCCGTGGCGGTCGTGGGCCTCACCGTACTCCCCAAGCTGCTCGGCTTCGGCGACCCTTCGCGCACCGAGCCGGTGATGAGCCGGGTCCGCCCGCTGGCGGTGTCGCTCGCCTGGGTCTGGGCGCTGTGCGCGCTCGTGACGATCGTGTTCCAGGCCGCCGAGCTCAACCCCGGCCAGGTGCCCTCGATCGGGACCGTCGTCGATTATGTGAGCAGTGTGGGCGCGGGCCAGGGCCTGCTGTTCAGCACCGCGTGCGCGCTGGCGAGCGCCGGCATCGGGCTGCTCGCCGTGCGTTTCGGGGAGAGTGTGCCGGCCGAGCTGCGCATCGTGATCGCGCTGTTCGGGCTGCTGCCGATCCCGGTCACCGGGCACGCGGTCGACTCGGTGTGGCACGACCCCATCATGATCTCGATGGAGCTGCACGTGCTGGGCGCGGCGCTGTGGACCGGCGGGCTGCTCGCCGTCATGCTGTTCGTCACCGCCGACCGCGAGCTGCTCGCCACGACGCTGCCGAAGTTCTCCAGGCTCGCCACCCTCTGCCTGGTCGTGGTGAGCCTGTCCGGGCTGATCAGCGGCCTGTCCACGATGGCGCTCACCCCCGGCGTCGAGCTGCCGGGGGCGATCGTGACCACGGGCTACGGCTGGTTGCTGGTGGCCAAGGTGGTCTTCACGCTGATGCTGCTGCCGATCGCCGCCCACATCCGCTATCGGCTGCTGCCGAGGGTCGAGCGCCGTGAGGGCACGGCGGTCGCGATGTGGGCGGTGGCGGAGCTCGTCATCATGGGCGCGGCCTACGGCGTGGCCGTCGCGCTCACCCGCGCCCCGGTCGGCTGACCCTTCAGGTTGTAACGCTGGACGAACCACTCGCCGCCCAGCCACACCACCGCGAGCAACCCGAACGCCACGGGCGCGGAGGCGGGCATCAGCGGCGGCGAGTCCAGCAGGGTGTGCTGGGCATAGAGCGCGAGGTAGGAGCCGCCGGTGACCAGCGCCGCCCCGGCGAGGGCACGCACCACCGGCACCTTGATCTGGAACGCGAGGTCCACGCAGACCGCCGCCCCCACCAGGAAGAACGGCACAGCCGAGACGGGGAAGTCGGCGACCGCGAGCAGCGGCCAGATGACCATGCGATAGGCGACGTAGGCGGCGGCGATCAACGTCGCGCTCCACGCCCGCCCGATCATCATGCGGGCCAGCACGAGCACGGCCACCCCGGCGACCGTCGCGTAGACCGGGTAGAGGAAGTCCGGCACCGGGAGCGAGAACGCGACCACCATGTCGCGGTCGACCGCCCGCCCCATCTGGTCGGCGGCGAACTGCAGCAGGATCGGCTCGGCCTCGGGCTCGCCCCGGTCCCAGGCGTGGATGCCGAACACACCGTATTCCTGATGCTGGCTCGGGAACCACGTGTTCTCCAGGCAGAAGAGGAACAACGCCCCGAGCACCAGCGAACGCCTGCTCCCCTCCGGCGCCCCCGTGAACCATCCCCGGATCACTCCGGCGATCATGAACGCGGTGCCGATATAGAGCAGCATGTGGGACGGGCTCCACGACGTGATGTCGAGCCCGTTGACCCGGTGGTTGATGAGGTCGAGCGGCACCGCGACGAGGAAGACGCCGGTGCCGGTCTGGATGAGCCGCAGCGCGGTGCGGTCGACACCGTAACCCGTGTAACCGTGCACGATCGTGAGCGCGACCACGATGGCCGTGCCCACACTGTTGATCAGGTGCGGCGGTGCGAGGTCGTCACGGAGCCATTTGAAGTGCCATGACACGTCCCAGGACGAGCCAAGCACTTTGAGCGTCATCGCGATGACCCATCCCAGGTAGAGAACCCTGAACAGATCACTCGGCGTCTCCCGCCCAGGCTCCCCTCTGGTCCAGTACGGCAGAGCCCACGCGGCAGCCGACTTGAGCGGTCTGACCGCCCATCCGGTCATCCTGCCCGTGGACTGCTTGGCACTCGATTCTGGCTTCACGCCTCGACATGATGCCTGCCGTTTACCGCCGCCGCAATCAGGAGAAACCCCGATGTTCCCCCTAAACCTTGGACAGCTTCGCAGGTAGCGTCTCAGCGCGCTCTCAGCAGCAACTCGGATCCCTCTTACATGTTTGCCGTACCCTTCGCGCATGAGACGTCTGGACAAGGCGACCGTCTGGATCGCCGCGGCCGCGGTCGCGATCGCCGCGGTGGGCATCTGGCTGGTATGGCAGTCGGCACCCGAGGTGCGCGGGGAGACGCACACGATCAGTGTCGTCGACGGCCCGGACGACGACCTGCGGGTCGCCTTGGACGCCACCTTCTACCCGCCTTCCCCGGCTCCGACCGGTGGCCGCGCCCCAGCCGTGCTGCTCGGCCACGGCTTCGGCGGCAGCAAGGACAGCGTGCGCGACGAGGCGGTGTTGCTGGCCCAGGCCGGCTATGCCGTACTCACCTGGTCGGCGCGCGGTTTCGGCCGCTCGGAGGGGGAGATCGCGCTCAACTCGCCCGACTACGAGATCAAGGACACCCGGCAGCTGATCGACTGGCTCGCCCAGCGGCCCGAGGTCGCGCTGGACAAACCGGGTGACCCGCGCGTCGGCATGACCGGCGGGTCGTACGGCGGAGCCGTGTCGCTCATGACCGCCGCCTACGACGCCCGGGTCGACGCCATCGCGCCGCAGATCACCTGGTTCGACCTCGCGGACGCCCTCTTCCCCAACGGCGGCGGCTCCGGTCCCGAGAGCGGGGTCTTCAAGCGCATGTGGGCGGGGTTGTTCTTCAGCCGCGGCGGCCCCGCCACCGCACGGCCCACGACGGCACCCGGCGCCCCGGCCGCGAACACTCCCCCGCGCCCGCTCACCGCCGAGGAGGCGCGGTGCGGGAGGTTCCTGCCGGAGATCTGTGAGATGTACGAGCTGGCGGCGGAGACCGGCGCCGCCTCCGAGAAGACGATCGAGACGCTCCGGCGCGCCAGCCCGGTGTCGGTCCAGGGCCGTATCAAGGTGCCCACGCTGCTGCTCCAGGGCAAACGCGACTCGCTCTTCCCCCTGTCGCACGCCGACGCCAACGCCAAGGCCATCGCGGCGACCGGGGCGCCCGTGCGGGTGTCGTGGTTCGACGGCGGGCACGACGGCGGCGACGGCGAGCTCGACTGGCTGCACGAGCAGGTGGCCGGCTGGTTCGACCACTATCTGAAGAAGACGCCCGGCAGCTCGCCCGGCTCGAAGTTCACCGTCACCCGCGACGGCGGGCGCGACCCCGGCACCCGCCGCCCCGTGCTGGTGCACGCCGACGCCCCGATCTATCCCGGCCTGGCCGGCACCGAGGTCACCGACCTGCCGCTGACCGGCGGCGAGCAGAACGTCGCCACCCCGCCGGGAGGCGCCCCCGCGTCCATCTCGTCCGTGCCCGGCCTCGCCGCGATGGCGGGCGGCGGCGCGGCCGGGGCCAACCTCACCAATGAGATGGCCGGGCAGAGCGCGAGCTTCGAATCCGCGCCGCTGCCCGCGCCGCTGCACGTCACCGGCGCGCCCACCGTGCGCGTGCGGGTGAGCGGCGAGGGCACCGTGACGCTGTTCGCCAAGCTCTACGACGTCGGCGGCCCCGGCACCCCGCCCGTGCTGCCGGCCGGGCAGGTGTCGCCGATCCGCCTCACGATCCCCAAGGGCGCGCCCCAGGCCGAGGCGACCGTCACCCTGCCCGCCGTGGACCACCTCTTCCAGACCGGGCGGCGCCTGCGGGTGACCTTCACCACCACCGACCTCGGATATGCCAACGCAACGTCGCCCTCCGTGCACGGCGTCGCGCTCATCACCCCGAAGGTGACCGTGCCGAAGGTCGCCGCGCTGAGCACTCCCGCCACCGGCCTGCCCTGGTGGGTGTGGGCGCTGCCGCTGGCCGCGCTGCTCGCCGCCGCCGTCATGCTCGCCACCGGCCGGCTGCGCCGGTCGGCCGAGCCGCGCGACACCGCCCTGGCCGACGTGCCGCTCCAGATCACCGGCCTCGGCAAGTCCTACCGCAACGGGGACCCCGCCGTCAGCGACCTCGGGTTCCGCGTGGAGCGCGGCCAGGTGCTCGGCCTGCTCGGCCCGAACGGCGCCGGCAAGACCACGACCATGCGCATGCTGATGGGGCTGATCCAGCCCGACTCCGGGGAGATCCGGATCTTCGGCCACCGCGTCACCCCCGGCGCGCCCGTGTTGTCGCGGCTCGGCTCCTTCGTGGAGGGCCCCGGTTTCCTGCCGCACCTCTCCGGCCGCGCCAACCTGGAGCTCTATTGGCGGGCGACCGGCCGCCCGGCCGGCGACGCCCACGTGGACGAGGCCCTGGCGATCGCCGGTCTCGGCGCCGCGCTCGACCGCGCCGTCCGCACCTACTCCCAGGGCATGCGCCAGCGGCTCGCCATCGCCCAGGCCATGCTGGGCCTGCCGGACCTGCTCGTCCTCGACGAACCCGCCAACGGCCTCGACCCGCCGCAGATCCGCGAGATGCGCGAGGTCCTCAAGGGCTACGCGCGCCGGGGCCGCACCGTCATCGTCTCCAGCCACCTGCTGGCCGAGGTCGAGCAGACGTGCACCCACCTCGTCGTCATGCACCGCGGCCGCCTCGTCATCGCCGGACCGGTGGAGGACCTGCTCGGCTCGCACACCGAGACCGCGCAGCGGGGCCGCCTCGAAGACGTGTTCCTCGAACTGATCGGAGAAAACGCGTGAGCCAGGAACACGTGACCGCCCCACGCCCCTCCGGCGACGGCCCGGACGGCGACCCGTGCGACCCGCGCAACGGCGACGGCAGGACTCCCTCCGGCCCGGCCGGCGGTGACGCGACGGCGGGCGCAGCTCATGCGACCGAGAACGCCGAGACCGGCGCCGCCGTACCCGCAGTCGCGGGTGCCGCCCGCGCGACCAGGGCCGCCCGTCCGGCGAACGGCGGAGCGCCCTCGGCCGGTGGCGACCCGGCGATCGACGCGAACGGTGACGCGCGGCGCCGCGACGATTCCGCGGCCGGTGACGGCTCGGCCGCCGGATATCGGCCTCGCCGTACTCTTCCCCTCTGGGTGGAGTTCGTGCGGCAGGCCCGCAGGCGGCGGACGATGGTCGTGTTCGGCTTGCTGGCGGCGCTCCCGTGGATCCTCGTCGCGGCCTTCACCCTCATCCCCAGCCAGGCCAGGCCCGCCGCGTCGGCGCTGCGCACCGTGGATCTGGCCACCGACAGCGCCATCAACTTCGCGATCTTCGTGTTGTGGACGTCGGCGAGTTTCCTGCTGGTGGTGGCGGTCGCCGTGTTCTGCGGCGACAGCGTGGCGAGCGAGGCCAACTGGTCGTCGTTGCGCTATCTGCTGGCGGCGCCCGTGCCGCGCGACCGGCTGCTGCGGCAGAAGCTCACCGTCGCCCTGGCCTACGCTGCCGCGGCGGTCGTCACCGTGCCGGTGATGGCGCTCATCGCCGGCACCTTGGCCTTCGGCTGGAACGACGTGCGTCTCCCCGGCACCGGTGAGAGCGTGGCGGCGGGCGAGGCGCTGCCGCGCTTCGCCATCGTGGTCGGCTACACCCTGCTCAACCAGCTGGTGGTGGCCGCGCTGGCCTTCCTGCTGTCGGCCACGACGGACTCCCCGCTCGGCGCGGTGGGCGGCGCCGTCGGCCTGGTCATCGTGAGCAACATCGTGCAGGCCGTGGAGGACCTGGGCGAGCTGCGGCAGTTCCTCCCGACCTATTGGAACACCGCGTGGCTGGACGTGCTGGCCATCGAGGTCGACTGGGGCGGCATGGCCCGGGGCGCGGCCTTGTCGGTGACCTACGGCGTCCTCCTGATGGCCCTGGCCTTCCGCCGCTTCCGCCGTAAGGACATCGTCTCCTGACCCGCGTGCGGCGCACACGCCCTGCCCACGCCCCGCCCACGACAGACGCCCACGCCCGGCGGCGACCCGGGCGCGGGCGGATCAGGAGCGGGCTGCGCGGCGCTGAGGGCTTCCCTGGCGGCGCGATCCCCCTCCCGGGAGGTCTCGGGGTGCCTCCGCGCGCTGGGAGCCGTCCCACGGACTGTGGCCCGGCAAGGTCTGATAAGCGCTGTATCCAACATGCGCCGGGGCCGGAAAGACAAGACCCTCCCGGATGCCGGGCCGCTTCAGTGGCGGCCGGTCACCCGAGAGGGTGCGAGCTGTGGATAGGGATCGATGGCGCTGTGTTAGAGGCGCTGTGTTGAAAGCGCTGTGTTGAAGGCGCTGGATCGACGAAGCGGGACGGCCGGACGGCGGGGCGGTTTACCAGTGAGGCGGGCGTTCCTCTAGGAGGCGGGCCGTGTCGTCGGCCTCTCCCCACTCACTCCACCCAAGATCGGTGTCGTCGCCTGTCTGGTCGGGAAGCACGGGCGGACCGTCCTCGAAGAGGTCCACCGGCCGCAGGTCATCGGGGCCCTGAACTGTCACGTGGACATTCTACCGACCCGGGAGGTGAGAGATCCTCCGTGGCGGAAAACGTCTCCCCCGAACCCTTTGTCGTAAAGGATAGGTAATAACAAGCGGGGTACGATGCCCTAGCAGCTCCACCGACCACCTTCCATCGACGCATGACGAGGCGGCCATGGCAACGCCAACAGGATGGCGGCGGGAGGGCAATCTGCCCGCCGAGCTCACCAGCTTCGTGGGCCGCACCAGCCTACTCGCCAATCTGAAGAGGCACCTGCGCGAATCCCGCCTCGTGACGGTGACCGGCATCGGCGGCGTCGGGAAGTCCCGCACAGCCCTCCGGCTGGCGCACCAGACCCGCAGGCAATACCGCGACGGCGTCTGGTTCGCCGATCTCGCGCGCCTGCAGGACGCCGGGATGGTCAAGCACACGATCTCCTCCGCCCTCGGCATCGCCGACCAGTCGCAGCGGTCCGGACACGACACGCTGAGCGAGTGGGTGGGCGACCGCGACATGCTGCTCATCATCGACACGTGTGAGCACCTGGTGGAGTCGTGTTCCTCCCTCATCGACAACCTGCTGAAGCGCTCAGAGCACCTCCGCATCCTGGCCACCAGCCGCCAGTCGCTCCAGCTCCCGTTCGAGCAGGTGGTCGCGGTGCCGCCGCTCGCGGTCCCGGGCGACGACCCGAGCGAGAGCCTGTTCACGAACGAATCGGTGCAGCTCTTCACGGCACGGGCCGGCGCGGTTATGCCCGACTTCGTGCTGGACGAGCACAACATCGAGCCGGTGGCCGAGTTGTGCCGCAGGCTCGACGGCATCCCGCTGGCGATCGAGCTCGCCGCCGTGCGGCTCCGCGCGCTCTCCGTCGAGCAGATCCTCGCCCTCCTCGCCGACCGCTTCAGCCTGCTCGCCGGCGCCAGCCGTACGGCGCTGCCCCGCCACCAGACGCTGCGCGCGGCGATCGGGTGGAGCCATGAGTTGTGCGAGCCGGCCGAGCGGTTGCTCTGGGCGCGCTTGTCGGTGTTCTCGGGGGACTTCGAGCTGGACGCGGCGCGTTATGTCTGCACGGCGGACAGCCTCGACCCCAGTGAGATCATGGACCTCGTCACGGGGCTGGTGGAGAAGTCCATCCTGTTGAGCGAGAGCAACCACGCCGGAGTGAGATACCCGGCTGGTTGACACGCTGCGCGACTACGGCGAGGCGTGGCTTACGAAGCTCGGCGAGGCCGACGAGATCCGGCGCCGCCACCGCGACTACTACCTCGATCTCGCGCAGCGCGGGGAGAGTGCGTGGTCGGGGCCGCGCCAGGCCTACTGGTTCATCCGGATGCGCCAGGAGCACGACAACATCCGGGCCGCGCTCAACCACTGCCTGACCACGCCCGGCCAGAGTCATGTGGCTCTGGAGTTGTTGTCGGCGTTGTGGTTCATGTGGGTGGCGTGCGGGCTCGCCCGGGAGGGGCGGCTCTATCTGGAGCGGGCGCTCAAGGCCAATCCCCAGCCGAGCAAGGCGCGGTGCAAGGCCCTCTGGGTGATGTCCTATGTGTGCAGCACGCAGGGCGATATCACCGCCGCGATGGAATATGCCGAGCAGTGCAGCGCCGAGGCGGTGCGGGTGGGCGACTCGGCGTCGGTCATCCTGGCCACCAAGATGCAGGGCACGGCGGCGATGTTCCAGGGCGACCTGCAGAAGGCGACCGCGCTGCTCGGCGTCGCCATCGATTTTCACCGGGGAGGCAACGAGCGTGAGCTGAACCCCGGTCTGCTGCCCGCGATCGTCGAATTGTCCTTCGTGCTCACCGCCCAGAACGAGCCTCGCGAGGCCGAAAGCCTGCTAAAGGACTGCCTCAAACTCTGCAAGCAGCGCGGTGAGCTCTGGTTGCGTTCACACGCGCACTGGGCCACGGCCGAGGCGCAGGTGAAGGGCGGCCGCACGACCGAGGCGTGTGCGAGTGTCCGCGAGGGTTTGCGGATCAAGCTGCACTTTCACGATGTGATCGGCACGTTGATGTGCTTGGAGACCATGGCGCGCGTCTCCGCGGCGACCGGAAATCCGCGGCGCGCGGCCCAGCTCTTCGGTGCGGCCGACAGCAATTGGAAGCTTTTCGGACTGCCTCTATTTGGCAGTCCTTTCCTCCACGACGAGCACACGACTTGCGTGAAAGAGTGCAAGCGTGACATCGGCGAGGATGTTTTTCTGCAGTATGTGAACGAGGGCATGCGGCTCACGCTTGAGGAGGCCGTCACCCTGGCGCTCGACGACGAGGAGGACCCGTTGCCGCGCGCCGCGATGAGCTCGTGAGCGTTTTCGCAGGTCACAGACAGTCTGGACGACGAAGAGAGGGCTTGGCCCGGCACCCTTCCCACGGCGCCCCGATACGTGATCTTGACCGTGCGTCACACCGTGTAAGAGGATGACCACTCTCCCAATCACTACAAATACCTAATTCTCCACACATGCTGTGAAAAGTGACACTCACCCTTGCTTGCTATCTTTCTGATAGTTATGACATATAGTGCCGGGTTTAGGAAGCCTGGAGGTCAACCCGCATGGAAGAAGTACCACATTTCCGCCTTCCCTCGCTAAACATCCCTTTTCCCTCTCGTATCAACCCATTCGTCGAGGAGGCCATCGAGCACACCACGCTTTGGGCGCATCGGATGAGGCTGGTCGAGGGGAAGGCATCGGCCGCGCGTTTCCGCGGCGAATCGTATGCCCGTCTCGTGGCCCGGCTGTACCCCGAGGCCTCGTTTCTCGACTTGGCGCTCGCCGCCGATCTCAACAGCTGGTTCCATGTTTACGATGATCAATTCGAACTGGCCGAGGTCGGCCGCGACCCCGATCTGGCACGACGCTGGGCGGACAAAGCCGACGCACTCTTACGGGGTGCACCCTTGGACCGTTCCGCGGGCCCGGTGCTGCGGGGACTCGCCGATATCAGGGACCGCTTCCAGATCTATGCCAGTGAGGCGTGGTGGAACCGGTTCACCGACCATTTCCGCGACTGCTTCGAGACGGCGGTATGGGAGGTGGAGAACCGCGTCCACGGCCGCATTCCCGACCCCGACGCCTACGTCCAGCACAAGTTGAACATCGCCTACGTCCCGCCCTCGTTCGACGTGGTCGAGTTCGTCGAACACTTCGAGCTTCCCGAGGTCATCCGGGAGTCCTCCGCCTACCGGCGGCTGATCCACGAGGCGGGGCACGTCGTGGTCTGCACGAACGACCTCATCGGCCTCAGAAGGGAACTCAGCCAGGGCGAGTTCCACAACCTCGTGATCGTCCTGCGCTACGACGCGGGCTGCTCACTGCAGGAGGCCGTGGAGCGGGTCATCGACACGATCGCCCGCCGCATCGAGGACTTCCAGGCGGCCAAGAAGGAGCTCATGGCCCTGCTCGACACCCTCGGGCTGCGCCACAACACCCGCGAGGGCACCATGCGCTGCGTCGTCGGCCTGGAGCACTGGATGCGCGGCTACCACGACTGGGCCCTGGAGAGCCAGCGCTTCTCCGACCCGGTGCTCCGCGAACAGGTGGAGAGCTTCCATCACGAGCTGGTCGACTGACATAGCGGACCCACCTCAGCCACCCGCCGCGGCCCCGGACACGGAGACGGCGCCGGCGGAGAGATCACGCCTCGTCGAACCAGGCCAGAAACTCCTCGTGGTTGAACATGCGGGCGGTCTCCACCGCCGAGGGGGTGCCCGCCCGCGGATCCGCGCCGCCGGAAAGGAGGGCGCGCACGACCTCGGCCTCCTTCTTGAAGACCGCACCCGCCAGGGGCGTCTGGCCCCTGTCGTTGGCCCGTCCCGCGTCGGCTCCGCGTTCGAGCAGGCCGCGGACGGTGCCGGCGTGGCCGTGGTAGGCGGCCAGCATCAGCAGGGTGTCGCCTTTGCCGTTGGTGAGATCGACCGGGACACCGGCATCCACATATGCCAAAAGATGCTCGGTGTTGCCCGCCCTGGCCAGGTCGAACATCCGGGTGGCGAACTCCTCAAGCTCAACGTCCGGCTCCATACATCCCATTGTCCCCCGATAGGCTTCGCGGAGACCAACGGACTGATCGCACGACACCGGAATGCCTGGAGGCTGTCGCGGGTTCTGGGAAAAAGAACCTGCGGGTTCTGGGAAACGAACCCTAAAGGAAGGCTGAGACACCGTGTTCGACCCGACGGATCTATACCGGCTCGACGGTGAGGTGCCCGACCTGCGTGATCCTTTGCTCCTATATCACTTCGATGGGTTCGTGGACGCCGGCGGGGCCGGCCGGTTGGCCGTGGAGCACCTCCTTTCCGAGCTCGACCACCGCACCGTGGCCACGTTCGACCACGACCGGTTGCTCGACTACCGCTCCAGACGCCCGATCATGACGTTCGACGTGGACAAGTGGGTGTCCTGTGACGCGCCCTCCCTCGCCGTGCACCTGGCGCAGGACGTCACCGGCACGCAGTTCCTCCTGATGAGCGGCCCGGAGCCGGACCGCGAGTGGGAGCTGTTCACCTCCGCCGTGGGCAAACTCGTCGAGCGGTTCGGGGTGAGCAAGCTCGTCACCATGCACGGCATCCCGATGGCCGTCCCGCACACCCGCCCCCTCGGCGTGACCTCCCACGGCACACGCCCGGAGCTGATCGACGGCGCGTCGAGCGCCTTCGGCCGGGTCAAGGTGCCGGGCAGCGCGGCGGCGCTGATCGAGTTCCGGCTGGGCGAGGAGGGCCGCGACGCCGTGGGCTACGCCGTACACGTGCCCCACTACCTCGCCCAGGCCGAATACCCGCAGGCCGCCGTGACCGCGCTGGAGACGGTGACTCGCGGCACCGGCCTCGTCTTCCCGATGGACGCCCTGCGCGAGGCGGCCGAGCGCACCAACAACGAGATCGAGGAGCAGATCCGGGCGTCGTCGGAGCTGTCCACCGCGATCGTCGGGCTGGAGCAGCAATACGACGCGTTCGCCGGCGGCTCGGAGCGGGAGAACCTCATCGCCGAGAGCACGCCGATGCCCACCGGCGACGAACTCGCCGCGCAGTTCGAACGTTTCCTCGCCGAGCGCGACGACCAGGACCTTTAACCCCTAACCGCCCCTCGGAACCATCCGTCGGCCACCCGCTAAGGTGATCTCGAAGGGGGTGGACGGCGGTGGACGAGATCCGAGTCGGACTGGTGGGCTATGGCACGGCGGGGGCGTTCTTCCACGCCCCGCTGATCCAGGCCACACCCGGCCTCAAACTGGTCGGGGTCGTGACGCGCGACCCCGACCGAGCCGCGGAGGTGCGGGACAAGCACGGCGCTCAGGCGGTGGCGGAGGCCGAGGAGCTGTTCCCGCTGAGCGACCTGATCGTGGTCGCCTCCCCCAACCGCACCCACGTCCCGCTGACCCGCGCCGCCCTGTCGGCCGGCCTGCCGGTGGTGGTCGACAAGCCCCTGGCCGCCACCGCCGCCCAGGCCGAGGAACTCGTACGGCTGGCGCGTTCGCGTGACCTGATGTTGACGGTGTTCAACAACCGCCGCTGGGACGGCGACTATCTGACCGTGAAGCGCCTGGTCGCGGAGGGCACCCTCGGGGAGGTCCGCCGGTTCGAGTCGCGATTCGAGCGCTGGCGGCCGGTGCACAAAGGCGGCCGGCGCGAGACGGGCGGCCCCGACGAACTCGCCGGCCTGCTCTACGATCTCGGCAGCCACCTGATCGACCAGGCCCTGTGGTTGTTCGGGCCGGTCCGCGAGGTTTACTGCGAGATGGACACCCGCCGCGAAGGCGTCGCCTCCGACGACGACACCTTCGTCGCCCTCACCCACGCCGGCGGGACACGCTCACACCTGTGGATGAGCGCCGTCGCCGGCCAACCGGGCCCGCGTTTCCGCGTGATCGGCTCCGCCGCGGCCTACGTCAAACACGGCCTGGACGTCCAGGAGGAGCAGCTCCGCGCCGGCCACACCCCGGGCTCCCCCGGCTTCGCCCAGGAGCCCGACGAGCGCCGGGGAACCCTCGGCACCGAGGGCGACAGCCGTACTCTGCCCACCGAACCCGGCGCCTACCTCGACTTCTACACGGGTGTGACCGCCGCCCTCCGCGAGGGCACCCCGCCCCCGGTCGACCCGGAGGAGGCCGTGGCGACCTTGACCGTGATCGAGGCCGCCCACCTCTCAGCCTTGGAAAGCCGCGTCGTCCACCTCACCTGAAGCAGGATCGACGATCTTCGGGAGGCGGTCCCGGTGGATGTGGAGAACCCACCAGGACACGCCCAACCCAGGAGAAGGTCAGCCGCGCAGGCGGGCTTGGAGGGCGCTGGTGTCGCCCCGGGTCCAGCCCTGGGTGTCGAGCCAGTTCATCGGGCCGCCGAACTTCTCGTCGACCACGGACAGGAAGCTCTCCATGTATTCCGCGCGGGGCCGGTGGTCCTCGGCGGGGCGCTTGTCGAGGTCCTCGCGATAGGTCTCGCTGGCGCGGAGCCGGGCGAGGATGCCCTCCAGGCGGTCGCCGGTCGCGGCGTAGTCCGCGACGATGGCCTCCCGGGTGACGCCGGCGACGGCCAGAGCCATGGCGACCACCACGCCGGTGCGGTCCTTGCCGGCGGCGCAGTGCACGATCGCCGGGCCGTCGCCGTGGGCGAAGACGCGCAGGGCGGCGAGCACCGAGTCGGGCCTGTCACGCAGATATCCGTAGTAGAAGCCGGTCACCTTGTGCAGGGCTTCGATGTCCTCGGCGGCGCGCTCCTGCCAGGGCAGGACCTTGTCGCCGTCGAGCGCGGGGCGGTCCGCCTCGACGTCGGTGTGCAGGCCGCCCTCGGGGAACAGGGTGAGGTGGTGGATGTTGACCGTCGGCACCCGGGTGAGGGGGCCGGGGCCCTCCAGGCGCACCTCGGGGGTCGAACGCAGGTCGACGACATGGCGGAGCTTCAGCCCGGCGACGAGCCTGTCGAGGTCACCCTCGGTCAGGCCCTGGAGGTTGTCCGAGCGGAAGATCTTGCCGAATTGTGTGGTCCCGCCGTCACTGGTGGGGAGACCGCCTAGATCACGGACGTTGACGGCACCGTCGAGATCGATCCAACGTGAAATTTCATTCATCTCTTATGAGACTACCTGTACGGACATGTCCGGCAACTGACCCCGACTAAAACGTGTCGTGACCTGCGGCTTGCCGGACGCGGAACATATGCCGGGACGCCGCACAAACCGTCTCCAGCACATGGACGGGCACATCATCCTCGGAATAGCTCGCCCGGGTAATGCACACGACCCACTCCCCCGGTTCCAGCCGCAACACCGACACCTCGTACGGCGAAGCCGGCCTGGCCTGAAGCACCTCCTCGGCCCGCCCGAAGACATGGCCGAGCTCCGCGATCGCCGACTGGAGCGTCGGGGTGACGAACCCCTGCTCGGCCAGACGCGTGCCGCCGAACAGGTCGGCACGGAAGTAGCTCGTCGCCACGCGCACCGGCACCTCTCGCACCGTCATCACCTTGCGCCTCGCCACCACCTCGGCCCCCGACGGCACCCGCAGCGCCTCGGCCACCCGCTCCCCCGCCGGCTCCGGCCCCACATAAAGCATCTCGCGCCCCGGAGAAAGCCCCTGCCCCGCGGCCTCCGTCATGAAAAGGGACTTGGACCCGCGCACGGCGGGAGCCGTCGGCAGGTCGCGCCACACCAGGACAGGGGCGGCCCCGTCGGCGGACTCCTTGGAGATCGCGGTCATGCCCCGACCTTACCCGTGCCTACCGGCCCGGAAGTTCGCTAAAGGACCTTCCGCGGTGGCGGCCGAGCCTTGGGGTGAATAGGTTGTTCGGGTGCTTTCGGTATCCCTCGACACCCTGCGGGTGTTCCTCCACGTCCTCGCCGCCGCCGTCTGGGTCGGCGGGCAGTTCACCTTGGCGTTCCTCGTGCCCGCGCTCCGGCGGGCGGGGGACGGGGTGACGAAGGTCGCGGCACAGGCGTTCAACCGGGTGGCCTGGCCGGCCTTCGGGGTGCTGGCCCTGACGGGTGTCTGGAATGTCCTCACGATCGGGGACACAGGCCCGGAATACCGTACGACCCTCTACGTCAAGCTCGCCTTCGTGGTGCTCTCGGGTCTCACGGCTTTCCTGCACACCCGGGCCAAGACCAAGGGGGCGACGGCGGCGCTGGGCTCGCTCAGCGGCCTGACCGCGCTCGCCACGTTGTTCGTCGGCGTGATGCTGGGCTGACGCCCTCCCGGATGTCAGGGCCGGTGGGTGGGGTGTGCCGACGCCCCGCCCACCGGAGTCGAGTTGTGCTCAAGAGGGCAGCACGACCGGAGCCCCCGCGCCGAGCCTGGCCTGCATGCGGTCGGTGGACAGCACCAGGAACGGCCGGGCGCCGGAAAGGCCGAGGGCGCGCAGCCGGTCCGCCATCGGGTGCTCGCCGGTCGCGCGCAGCCGTACCCCGGTGAAGGGGTGCAGCCGCAGCATGCCGTGGGTGTCCACCAGAGAGCGCAGTGTGGTGTCGCCCCTGGTCGAGTAGGTGACCACGTCGAGCTCGGGGAACGGCAGCCACGGCCCGAGCCGGCCGGAGAGCTCCATGACGGGCCGCCCGCCGTCGCGCACGCTCACCGCGATCGTGCGCCCGGTGAACCCGCTCCCGCCCGTCTCCACCGTGACCTGCGAGGGGAAGGCCGGATAACCCCAGATCTCATACGCGAGGCCGGGGGCGACGGGATTGTCCATCGCCAGATCGAGCACCCGCAGCCCCGACCTGCGCCGGTCGGCCCGCCGGAGCAGTTCGGTCCAGACGAGCAGCGGCCGGGGCCGCCACGGATCGTGCACGACGATCGCGACCGCCGTCTCCTGGAAGGCGCCGACGGAGCTCTGCCGGTAGGCGCGGGGCAACACGACGACGACCGCGCCCCCGCCGATCAGCGCGGGCCGCAGCCCGGTGCCGGTGAGCAGCTCGCGCGCCACCCGGGCGTCGGCGTGGAAGAAGGCCGTGACGGCGGTGCCGTCCGAGCAGCGCACCGGCATGTCCACCGAGCCCTCGGCGGTCTCGGTGGGCGAGGTGGCGACGTGCAGGAACGGGAAGCCCTCCGGGGACCGCACCTCGTCGAACACGCGGTAGGCCTGGCCGCGCACCACCGTGCCCTGGTAGGCCGCGAGGGCGGCGTTGATGTGGTCGCGGGCCTCGTGCAGGTCGTATTCGAGGTTGTCGAGATAGTGCCAGGCGCCGTGGCACACGGGAAACTCGTGGGTGGTGTCCGTGTAGTCCACGACGTACCAGTCGGGATGGAAGTGGAACGGCGAGCCCGGCCCCTGCCCGTCCAGGCTGGGGATGATGTCGTGCTGGTTGGTGATCGTGGCGACGAAGACGTGTGACGGCGGTTTCTTGAAGTCGACCGGGGATCCGATCGCGATCGCGTGCGTGAGCGTGAAGCGCTCGTGGAAGGCGGGATCCTGGGCGAGGTTCATCGCCGCCGCGCCGCCCTCGCTGTGCCCGACCACGGCGATCTCCGCCCCGTCCGGCACCCCGAAGTCCTCGATGGCCTTGGCGACGGCCCGGGTGTAGGGCGACTCGTTCATCAGGGTGTTGCGCCAGGCTCCCACGAGGTCCTGCGGGGAGTCGTTGCGCGGCATGCCGCACTGCATGCCGGGGATGAGGGCGACATAGCGGTTGACGCCGTCCGGCCCTTCGAACTCCTGCATGTAGATGCGGCCGGTGTTGCCGACCACCGCGATGTTGCGCAGGAAGCCGTTGACCGTGCCCTCGTGGCTGAGCTTGCCCAGCTCGGCCGGGGTCAGATCGACGCGCTGCGCCGAGCCGTCGCCGACGTCCCACCGGCAGACGGCGTTGACCGAGACGCCGAGCAGCGGCTCGGAGGTGATGGGCCTGCCCGCGGCGATGGACCAGCCCGACTCGTCGTTGGAGGGGTTCTCGTCGAGCAGCGCGTTGATCGCGAGCAGCTCGATGTAGATCGGGGCGATGCGGGTCAGGGCGTCCTGCACGCCCCGGTCCTTGATCAGGCGCCGCAGGGCGCGCATGGCCTCGATCGACCTGTCGTTGCTGACCGCGTCGATCAGCCGGCGCACCGCGGGGTCGGTGTGGCACTCAGGGTGCGCCTTGGCGACCGCGGCGATGCGCAGCCGCAGCGAGGTGACGGCCACCATGACGGCGAGGCTCTCCCGGCCGACCCAGCCGCCGACCCTCCCGGCCGACGCGCCGATCTTGCCCCCGGTGAAGGCGTGCCCGAGTCCGCGGCCGGACACGGCGGCCCGCAGCAGCGCCCGCTGCGCGGCGAGTCCCGACCTCGCGGACCTCATGGAGGCGGTGGCTAGCCCGAACCGCGCGATCGTGGCCGTCAGCCGGGTGGCGACCCCCCTGATCTCGTCGGCCGCCTTGGCGATCTCGGCCGCGACGGCGCCGACGGTCTCCAGATCGCCGATGTAGGTCCCGCTCTCGCCGGCCTCCACGAGATTGGCGTCGGCGTGGTGCGGCTCCTGCCCGCCGCCCGGCGCCGGCGGCCCGGGAACGTCTGCCTGGGCGTCCGGGAGCGAGCCGGTCTTGCCTATGCGGGCCCGGGGAGATGTCCTGTCGTCGACGCTCACTGTCTTCTCCCCCGTCCCAGCAGATCGCCGGCGTGTTCTTCCATCCGCTGGGCGGCGACCTCGAGCTCGGCGGCGGCGATCATGCAGCGGGTGATCTGCTCGCGCACGGTGTGCTCGAACCAGTCGGGCACCATCGGGTTGCCGCGCATCCTCGCGGCGGCGTCGCGCAGCCGCAGGGCCTGTTCGGTCATGAGCCGGGCGTCGGCCCGGGTGTTTTGCGCGAGCATGGAGACGCGCACGGGTTCGGCCGCCATGGCCCGGTCACCGCCCCTTCACAGGTGTCGTGGAGGTCATGAGAGCCTCCGCCACGGGGCGAAGGCGTTGGGGACGCCCGCCAGGGCGGGGGCGAGTTCGGGATGGTGGCGCAGCAGGACGTCCACCATGCCGGTGTCGTCGATCCAGGCCAGCCCCTCGGGGGTGTAGACCGCGGGGGTGTAGAGCTCGGTGAAGAACGGGTCGCTCTTGAGGCGGCGGGAGGCCATCAGCACGAAGATGCGGAACGCCGTCTCGGAGAAGCCGAAGCCCTCGGGCGGCGTCTCGGCGTACATCCCGATCATCGTGTCGACGCGGTCGACGTCGCCGTCGTAGACCTCGCGCAGCAGGTCGCCCGACTCCAGCTCGTCGAAGCTCTCGACCGGGCGTTTGCCGAGCATGCGGCGGAAGCCGTTGTAGCGCGGCACGCCGCGCTCGCGGTCGCGCACGAGGTCGACGGTGCCGAGGTCGATGTGCTCGCCGTTGACGCGCACGAGGTCGCGCAGGACCGCCGGGTGGTTGTGCAGGGTGATCGCGCCGGGGTGCATCACACCGAAGCTGTAGAACAGGTCGGCCATGCCGTACTTGTCGACCGCCTCGCGCGTCTCGCGGCCCTGCATCGGCATGAAGCCGATGGTCTCCACGAGCTGCCCCCGGAGGTGCGACCGGATCGGGTAGTCGTCGCGGATCAGGGGGTGGAGGCGGTAGCAGGTCACGAACTCCTCGGTGGTCGAGTACGGAGCACCGTGGTGGTCGACGTTCGAGCCGAGGATGCCGGAGACCACGTCGCTCCGGCCGAGCCTGCCGCGGCGGCGGCGCCACTTGGCGCCGGCCAGGCCGGACCAGTTGATGTTCATGCCGACGCGCAGCGCACGGGTGGCGAGGATGCCGGGAGTCCATTCGACGGTGTGGATCTTGGCCATGACCGCGGTGTTGATGAGTCTCGCGGTCTGGAAGAGCCGTTCGTCCCGCCACGAGGGGTAGGCGGAGCGCAGCATGTCGCAGATGGTGTTGTGCTCGCGGGCGAACAGCGTGTGCATCATCGACAGGCCGGACCAGTAGTTGTCGCTGAAGCCGGTGAGGTCGATGCCGGTCAGGCCGGGGTTGTCCTCGTCGGGGAGGCGGTCGCCGGCCATCGCGAGCTTGCCGTCCTCGCCCGAGCGCAGCCTGCGGCAGCGCTCCTCGGAGCTGCCGTAGACCTGGGAGCCGTCCCACCAGTGGGTGACGGTGTTCTCGTAGGTCGGCGGGCGGTCGCCGCCTGTGTGGGCGACGGGGTCGGGACGGGTGCGCCGGATGCGCATCGGCCGTTCGTACCACGGGTCGCCGCCGTCCAGCTCGACCTCCAGCGGGGCGGCCTCATGGTTGTCTCCGTGGCTGAACCAGTCGTGGTTCTGAAACTGGATCCAGGCCGCGGCGAGCATGTTGAGCGAACGGGCGGGGATGAAGTCGGTCCTGGTCAGAAGCCGGTCGGCCACCATGCGGGGGTTGGGGGACATGAGCCGGTCCATCGGCTCGGGGAAGGTCATGGCCAGCGGGGCGTTGCGGTCGAAGCGGGTGCCGGCGCGGCCCATGTCGATGTCGTCGGGGTCGTAACCGGAGCCGTCGTAGGTGCGGTGGGAGGGGATGTCGGGGGTGGGGGTGCGGGAGCGCTCGCCACCGGCGCCGTAGGTGTCGTGGAGGTTGTGCCTGCGGAGTTCCTCGCGCATGCGGGCGAGCCCGAGGACGGCCATCGGGAGGGGCCGCTTGTGCCAGGGTTTCTCCTTGTCCCCCTCGATCGGCCTCTCACCGATAGTTTGTCCGGTTTTCCGATCGGTCCTCCGCTGCTCAGAGGATGGACCTGATTCCGGCCTCTCATCGGGAACATCACTCTCGGTAGGTCGCTCAAGCACCATGTCGCTTCCCTCGCTCGGAGTATCTTCCCCATCGAACATCACGTAGCGTGACAATGTACAGACTCAACGTTACATTCCTTGCCCGTCGGGGATGGATCACGCGAGGAGGAGCACATTCTGTGAGCATCGTCCGCACGGCCGTGTTCGATCTGTTCAGATCCCACGGCGTCAACACGATCTTCGGCAATCCCGGGTCCACCGAGTTGCCCATGCTGAACGAGTTCCCGGCCGACTTCCGCTACGTCCTCGGCCTGCAGGAGGCCGTGGTGGTCGGCATGGCCGACGGATACGCCCAGATCTCCGGCACCACCGCGGTCGTCAACCTGCACACCTCCGCCGGGCTCGGCAACGCCATGGGCGCCGTCGTCAACGCGGCGGCCAACCGCACCCCCATGGTCGTGACCGCCGGCCAGCAGGTGCGGGCGATGATGACCCTGGAGGCGCTGCTCACCAACAACGACGCCACCACGCTGCCGAAACCCGCGGTCAAGTGGTCCTACGAGCCCCCCAGGGCGCAGGATGTGCCGGCCGCGCTCGCCCGCGCCTTCCACATCGCGAGCACGCCGCCCACCGGCCCGGTCTTCGTATCGCTGCCGATGGACGACTTCGACGCCGAGGTGGACGAGTCCGAGGCGCTCGCCGTGAGCACACGCAAGGTGCTCTCACGCACCGCCCCGCTCCCCGGCGCGATCCAGGACCTCGCCCGGCGCCTGTCGTCGGCGGTCAACCCGGTGCTCGTGCTCGGCGGGGATGTCTCGGCGACCGGATCGCTGGAGATCGCCGTCGCCCTGTCGGAGCGCGCGGGGCTCCCGGTGTGGGCCGCGCCCCTCGAAGGACGGCTCTGCTTCCCGCAGAACCACCCCCACTTCCAGGGTTTCCTCCCGCCGGCCATCGCCCTGCTGTCGGCGGCACTCGGCGGTCACGACCTCATCGTGGTGATCGGGGCGCCGGTCTTCCGCTACTACCCCTACTTGCCCGGCGCCTATCTCCCCGAGGGCGCCACCCTCACCCACATCACCTCAGACCCGGAGGAGGCCGCCAAGGCCCCCGTCGGGGACGCCATCGTGGGCGACACGCGGGCGGCGCTCGAAATGCTCACCGAGCACGTCACGCCCTCGGGCCGCAAGGTGCCGCCGCGGGGCAGGCCGCAGCCTGAGCCGGACTTCGCCGTGGAGAACGGCAGGATGTCCCCCGTCAGCGTCTTCGCCGCGCTGGCGGACGCCGCGCCCGCGGACACGATCTGGGTCAACGAGTCGCCGTCGAACACCCTGATGTTCCAGGACCGCGTGCGCATCGGCGCCGAGGGCGCCTATCTGTTCACGACGGGCGGCGGTCTCGGCTTCGGACTGCCGGCGGCGGTCGGGGCCAAGATGGCCGACCCTGGACGGCCGGTGGTCGCGGTCATGGGCGACGGCTCGATGCACTATGCGCTGCCCGCCATGTGGACGGCGGCGGCCTACGGCGTGCCGCTGACGATCGTGGTGCTCACCAACAGGGAATACTCGATCCTCAAGTGGTTCAGCCAGCTGGAAAAGGTCTCCGGTGTGCCGGGCCTGGACCTTCCCGGCATCGGCATCCGTTCGATCGCCCAAGGCTACGGCCTGGCGACCTATCAGGCCGACTCCCGCGAGGAGTTGGCGGCGGCGGTCTCGGCCGCCGTGGCAGGCAGGGGACCGACGCTGATCGAGGTCCCGATCACCTCTACCGTCGAGGACTTGAACCCGTGACCACTTCCCTGGACCTCACCTGGCTGCCCGCGCTGCGCGCCGGCCTGTCCTCCGGCTGCCTCCACGAGGACCCGGAGACCCGCGAGCGGCACTCGCGCGACTCGGCCCCCTTCAGCCCCGCGGGCGTGCCCGCCGTCGTGGTCACGCCCGAGACCGTCGAGCAGGTGCAGCACGTGCTGCGCGTCGCCCACTCCTACGGCGTGCCCGTCGTGCCGCAGGGCGCCCGCACGGGCCTGGCCGGCGCGGCCAACGCCGACGAGGGCTGCATCGTGCTGTCGCTGCTGCGCATGAACCGGATCCTGGAGATCGACCCTGGCAACCGGCTCGTGCGCTGCGAACCCGGCGTCACAAACCGCGCCCTGTCCGACGCGGTGGCCGGGCACGGGCTGTTCTTCCCGCCCGACCCGGCCTCGTGGAACGACTGCACCATCGGCGGCAACATCGCGGTGGGCGCGGGCGGGTTGTGCTGCGTGAAATACGGCGTCACGGCGGACTACGTGCTCGGGCTGAGCGTGGTGACCGCCGACGGCGAGCTCGTCCGGATGGGGCGGCGCACCGTCAAGGGCGTCGCGGGCTACGACCTGACCAAGCTCTTCGTGGGCTCGGAGGGCACACTCGGCGTCATCGTCGAGGCCACCCTCTCCCTGCGGCCGGCTCAGCCGCCCTCGCTGGCCATGCTGGCGCAGTTTCCGTCCGCGACGGCGGCGGGCGAGGCGGTCGCGGCCATCATCGCGGCGGGGCATGTGCCCTCCGCGCTGGAACTCATGGACCAGGTGACCACAGCCGCGGTGGCCGCCCTCGGGCACCCGATGCTGACTCCCGACGCCTCCGCGACGCTCATCGTCGAGTGCGACGGCGACGACCCCTCCGCGGAGCTCTCGGCCATCGCCGAGCTGTGCCGTACGGCAGGAGCCCTCAACATGGCCGTGGCCGCCGACCAGGAGCAGTCCAAGCAGGTGCTCGACGCGCGGCGGCTGGTCCTGCCCGCGCTGCAGCGCCACGCGGCCACGCAGCCGGGCCGGCCTACGGCGTTCATCGAGGATGTGGCGGTGCCGCGCACCAGGCTGGCGGAGTTCATCGACCAGATCGCCGCCATCGCCGAGAAACACGACCTCTACATCTCGACCGTGGGCCACGCGGGCGACGGCAACCTCCACCCGACCGTCGTGTTCGACCAGTCCGATCCGGATGCGTTCCAGCGGGCCGAGCAGGCCTACGACGCGATCATGGCGGCCGGACTGGAGCTCGGCGGCACGATCACCGGGGAGCACGGCGTCGGCATCCTCAAGCGCGAGTGGCTGCGCCGCGAGCTCGACCCCGCGGCGCTCCGGATCCAGCAGGCGATCAAGAGCCTGCTGGATCCGAAGAACATCCTCAACCCTGGGAAGGTTCTGTACTAGCGCCGGCCTCGGCCTGCCGCGCCTCGGGCACCGGCTCCGCGGGCGCGGCGGGACCGGCCAAGTGCACCCCGAAGCGGAGCTTCGACGCGTTGATCGTGAGCGGCAGCGGCCGGCCTGCCCTGATCTCGGGCTCCAGCAGCTCCACCCGGCGGTCGCGCAGCAGCGCCGCCAGTACGGCCGGGCCGACCAGCAGGGCCAGGCTCGCCCCCGGGCACTGCCCCCGTCCCCGGCTGAACGGGTTGATCCACCAGTCGTCCCCGGCCTCGCCGGAGATCCACGCCTCGGGTGCGAACCGGTCGGCATAGGCGAGTTGCGGGTTCCTGTGGTGGAGTGAGGCGGGAATCATCACGTTGGTGCCGGCGGGGAGCTTGTCGCCGTGCCAGTCGATCGGCTCGGTTGTGACGCGCATCAAGGTCGGCACCGGAGCCCAGAGCCGCAGTCCCTCAAGCAGGCTCGCCTTGAGGTATGGCATGGCCGTGACGGCGGCCACCGTGCCCGCGCCGTGTGCCTGCTCGGCGGAGCGGATCTCCTCGGCGGCCTCGGCTGCCTTCGCCGGGTGGATCGCGAGCATCGCGAGAGCCTGCATGATGCCCACGCCGAACACGTCGAAGGCCATCATCCAGTGCGACACCTGACCCGCGGGATCGGTCTTCGCGGTCTTCGGGGCGCCGGCGAACATGCCCACGAGGCTGCCGGAGTCGGCCGTGGCGGCGTAGGAGCGGATCTTGGCGTTCATCCGGTCGAGCAGCGCCTGGTTGCGGCGGTTGCGCCATGGGCGCAGCCCGAGCCAGTTGGCCTCCATGCGCAGGGCACGCAGGAGGTTGCCGAGCCGGACGTCGTTCCGCGCCGCCTCCCCGAACAGGATGCGGCGTGCCGCCCTGGCGAAGGCGTGGTCGAACGCCGAGCGGGTGAGCGTGCCCACCCCCACCCCGGCCAGCAGCACGTCCATCTCGTCGGCGATCACCGTCAGGAAGCGGTCGGCCAGTGGATGCACCCGGTCGCCCGCCGCCAGCACGAACTCGTTGAACGCCTTGCGGTCGTCGCGCTGCTCCCCCGCGGACAGCACGAGCGAGGCGGGCTGGAAGAGGCTGAGCCCCCTGACCTTCTCCGGGCTCGCCAGGGAGAACACGTGGTCGGAGGCGGAGAGCACCCGCTTGATGTCGCCCTGCGACAACACCAGGAGCACAGGGCCCACGGGCCCACGCGTCCAGATGGACCGGCCGCCGTATCTCACGCGAAGTTTGCTCACAAACTCGTTTGCGCGGCGGTTTGCATCGAATTTGGCGACGATGTCCATCCCTTTAGGCTGCGTGGCGAAAGCCCCGCGCAGCAGTCCCGGAATGGTGTAGGTGAGGGAGAACATGACGTTCTCCAGTGCCGTGGCGCGCGGAATAGCCTTTGCCATAGCGGGAATGCCCCTTAAAGACGACCTGGACGTGACGGTGACTGCCCTACCCGCAAACCACGGATCAGGCACCTGACCTTCACAGGAAACCATTCGCCAAGAAGGGGACGCCCACACCTCGCCGAAATTAACACAGGCTTATCGCGCGGCACCGGCGACATTCTACGATTTTCCCAAGAAGCCTGGGTGACTCACATAGGCCGCGCCGTCCACCAAATACAGGATATAAGCAAATAGTCAGATATATTCGACTATCTCTCCCGTTTTCCCGGCAAAGGGCGCGGGGTCCGGTCAGCGCGCCAGTCTGCCCTCGGCCATCGCGACGACCAGTTCGCGCAGGTCGCCCACCACCAGATCGGCGAGGCCTGCCGCCTCCGGGCGGGCCGCGTGCACATAGCCCCACGGGCCGCGGCGCAGCAGCGCCGTGCGCATGCCGGCCTGCCTGGCGGGCACCACGTCGTTGTCGAGGCGGTCCCCCACGTAGAGGATCTCGCCGGGCGGCCGGCCGGCCACCTCGACGACCTTGTCGAAGAACTCCGGCTTGGGCTTCTCCACGCCCCACGCGGCCGAGGTGTGGATGGACTCCACCGGCAGGTCCATGGCCACAAGGGCGGCCTCCGCCTGCGGCGGCTGGTTGCCTGCGATGATCACCTGGTAGCCGGCGTCGCGCAGGGCCGCCAGGCTCTGACGTACATCGGGGTAGAGGTCGTCGGCGTCGAAGTTCTCGCGCAGGCCGTGGGGGTCGTCGCGCTCCCACGCGGCCAGTTCGGCCTCGACGTCCAGGCCCGGACGGACCATCTCGAACGCATGGAAGTAAGGCCGGTCGACGGCCACCATGCTGCCGAGCACGGCGAGCATGGTGAGCCGGGGCACGCCGAGGCGGTCGGACCAGCGCGACCAGATGCGCGTCTCGTCGATCAACGTTTCGCCGACGTCGAACACCAGCGCCCGGACCATGCAATCGCCTCCCTACGCGTCCCAGTACTTTACGCGTGAAACATCCCTTTTCCGGCACCGGCCCCTGGCGAGCCGGCGCCCTTCGCCGGCGGCGAGGCTAGGGCGCGAAGCGGTCCATGGCCTTGCGGATGCGCTTTTCCGACACCGGCGCCGGGGTGCCGATGCTCTGCGCGAAGAAGCTCACCCGCAGCTCCTCGATCATCCACCGCACCTCCTCGACCTCCGCGGACTCCTTGCGCGCGGGCGTCAGCCGTTCGAGCAGATCGTGATAGGCGTCCTCGACGCCGTGGACCGTCGCCATCCACTGCCCGTCGCGATATGGATCCTCCGGCAGCTTGTCCAGCCGCCGCTCGGCGGCCCGCAGATAGCGCTGGAGGTCGGGCAGGCGGCGGAAGCCGGTCTCGGTGACGAAGCCGTCGTAGACGAGGTGCGACACCTGGTCGCGCACGTCGGTGACGGCGTCGGCCACCTGTGCGGCGGTGAGGGCGGAAAGGCGCCCGGAGATGCCGTGCCAGACGGCGAGGACCCGCTCGACCCGGGCCACGACCTCCGCGGTGGTGTCGTAGAGGTGGGCGCGGACGTGGTCGTGCAGCTTGACGAAGTCCCCGGCGGACCACGCCGGGCCGCCGGCGTCGGCCATGAGCTTGTCGGCGGCGCAGGACACACAGTCGTCGAACAGCGCCGCCGCGCCCCCGTGCGGGCTGCGGCTGAGGGAGAGCTTGGCCTGGTTGCCGAGGCCGCCGAGGATCTGCTTGGCGGGCGAGACTGAGTTGAGCAGGATCAGCCTGCGCGTGCCCTCCCACATGGCGCGGCGCTGCTCCGCCTCGGTCTCGAACATGCGGATCGCGATACTCGTGACCTCGTCGGCGAGTGCGGGATATGCCTTGACGCGCCCCTGCTCGAACAGCTTCGGCAACTCGCCGAAGTCCCACGTGCGCAGGCCGCGCCGTTCCAGATTGTCGGCGGCCGCCGACAGGGTCTCGCGCAGCTTCGGGGCGAGACTGCGTTTGAGGGTGGAGAGGTCCTTGTCCTCGGCGACGGTGCGCTTCCGCTCGTCGACCACGCGGTAGGTGACGCGCAGGTGATCGGGCACGGCGTCGAGGTTCCAGGCATCGTGCGGCACGCGGACGCCGGTGAGCTTGAGCAGCTCGCGCTCGACGGCCTCCAGCATGGGCTCCCCGCCGGGCTTGACGCCGCCGAGCACACGCCTGGCGAAGTCGGGGGCGGGCACGAAGTTGCGCCTGAGGTTCTTGGGGAGCGACCGGATCAGTGCGGTGACGAGCTCCTCGCGCAGGCCGGGGATCTGCCAGTCGAAACCGTCGGAGTTCACCTGGTTGAGCACCTGGAGCGGCACATGCACGGTCACGCCGTCGGCGTCGGCGCCCGGCTCGAACTGGTAGGTGAGCCGCATGCGCTGGCCGCTCTGCCGCCACGTGTCGGGATAGTCGCCCATGCTGACGTCGGCGTTCTCGTTGATCAGCATCTCGGGTGAGAACGTCAGCAGGGCCGGGTCGGTGCGCGACGCCTGTTTCCACCAGGTGTCGAAGTGCCGGGCCGAGACCGCCTCGGCGGGCAGGCGCTGGTCGTAGAAGTCGAAGAGGGTCTCGTCGTCGACCAGGATGTCCCTGCGCCGGGCGCGGTTCTCCAGCTCCTCGACCTCGTCGAGGAGCTTGCGGTTCTCCTTGAGGAACTTGTGGTGGGTGTCCCAGTCGCCCTCGACCAGGGCGTGGCGGATGAACAGCTCTCGGGACAACTCCGGGTCGATCCTGCCGTAGTTGACCTTGCGGTCGACCACGATGGGCACGCCGTACAACGTGACCTTCTCCAGGGCCATCACGGCGCCCTGCTTTTTCTCCCAGTGCGGCAGGGAGTATGTGCGTTTGAGGAGGTGGGCGGCGAGCGGTTCGATCCACTCGGGCTCGATCTTGGCGTTGACGCGGGCCCACAACCTGGAGGTCTCCACCAGTTCGGCGGACATGACCCAGCGAGGTTGTTTCTTGAAGAGCGCCGACCCGGGGAAGACGCCGAAGCGCGCGTTGCGGGCGCCGAGGTATTCGTGTTTCTCGGGATCCTTCAGGCCGATGTGCGAGAGCAGTCCGGCGAGGAGGGAGACGTGCACCTTGTACGGATCACCGGGCTGGTTGTTGAGCGCGATGCCGAGCTGGGTGCCCACCTGGCGGAGCTGGCTGAAGATGTCCTGCCATTCGCGGACCCTCAGGTAGTTCAGGAACTCGGCCTTGCACATGCGGCGGAACTGGCCGGATGACAACTCCCGCTGCTTTTCGCGGAGGTATTCCCAGAGATTCAGATAAGTCTGGAAATCTGACTCTTTATCGGTGAATCGGGCGTGCAGCTGGTCGGCGTGCTGCTGCTTGTCGACCGGCCGCTCCCGCGGATCCTGGATGGAGAGCGCCGCCGCGACGACCATGACCTCGCGCACGCAGCCGTTCTTGTCCGCCTCAAGCACCATGCGGGCCAGGCGGGGGTCCACCGGGAGCGTCGCCAGCCGGCGGCCGAGCGGGGTGAGCGCACGGTCGGCGTCGAAGGCCCCGAGCTCCTGCAGCAGGTTGACGCCGTCTTTGACCTGGCGCTGGTCCGGCGGCTCCACGAACGGGAAGGCCGAGATGTCGCCGAGCCCGATGGAGGTCATCTGGAGGATGACCGAGGCCAGGTTGGTGCGGAGGATCTCCGGATCGGTGAATTCGGACCGGGCGAGGAAGTCGTCCTCCTCGTAGAGCCGGATGCATATACCGTCCGAGGTGCGCCCGCAGCGGCCCTTGCGCTGGTCGGCCGAGGCCCGCGAGATCGCCTCGATAGGAAGCCGCTGCACCTTGGTGCGGTGGCTGTAGCGGGAGATCCTCGCGAAGCCCGGGTCCACGACGTATTTGATGCCGGGCACGGTCAGGGAGGTCTCGGCGACGTTCGTGGCGAGCACGACGCGCCTGCCGGAATGGGGCTGGAAGACGCGGTGCTGCTCGGCGGCAGACAGGCGCGCGTAGAGGGGAAGGACCTCGGTGTTCCGCAGGGCGCGCTTGTTCAGCGCGTCGGCGGTGTCGCGGATCTCCCGCTCGCCGCTGAGGAAGACCAGGATGTCGCCGGGCCCGGCCGCGCTCAGCTCCTCGACCGCGCCGATGATGCCCTGGATCTGGTCGTCGTCCTCAGGCAGCGGCCGATAGCGCACCTCGACGGGATAGGTGCGGCCGGAGACCTCGACGATCGGGGCGCCTGAGAAGTGCCGGGAGAAACGCTCGGGGTCGATCGTGGCCGAGGTGATGATGACCTTGAGGTCGGGGCGTTTGGGCAGCACCTGCTTGAGGTAGCCGAGAATGAAGTCGATGTTGAGGCTGCGCTCGTGCGCCTCGTCGATGATCAGCGTGTCATATTGCTCAAGCAGCCTGTCGTTCTGCAGCTCCGCCAGCAGAATGCCGTCGGTCATGAGCTTGACCAGCGTGCCGGAGCTCACCTGATCGGTGAACCTGACCTTGTAGCCGACCGCCTGCCCAAGCTCGCCGCCGAGCTCCTCGGCCACCCGCTCGGCCACCGTCCTGGCGGCGATCCGCCTCGGCTGCGTGTGCCCGATGAGCCCGCGCACCCCCCGGCCGAGCTCAAGGCAGATCTTGGGCAACTGGGTGGTCTTGCCCGACCCCGTCTCACCGGCGACGACCACCACCTGGTGGTCGCGGATCACCTTCAGCAGATCGTCACGGTGCCGGCTGACCGGCAACTCCTCGGGATAGGTGATCTCAGGCACGGCCGCCCGGCGCGCCTCCACCTTGGCCGCGGCCCGATCGATCTCCCCCTCGATCTCCGTAAGGATCTTGTGCCGCGAGGCATTGCTCCGCACCCGCCGCACGCCTTCCAGGCGGCGCCCCAGCCGCCGCCGATCACGCGGCGTCAACTCAGACAGACGGGCATTCAGGTCGTCGAGCGGAGAATTCAAGAAAACGTTCCCAAGGCCGTGGTCCCCCGGCCGCGTCCTCACGCACGGCCACCCGACAGGATAGGCAGAACCCCCCGGGTCTCCGCCAACGGATTCTCCCGACCGCCCCAACAACCCCACCCCCGCCACCCCAAGATCGCCCCTCCCCCCAAGCTAGCGGCGCACGGAGCGGAAGTACGGCGAAGCACACACAACCGAGCCCCCTCGAGACACCGATGCGCCGGATAGGCGTGCACCGACGACCCGAACCCCACCCACGTGGGCCCCGAACCGGATGGAATCACTGTGCACAAGGCCGCCAAGGCGCTCATCGACTCACACACAGCCCCAAGCCGCCTTCTCCCGGCCACCAGCCGCCGACCACCCACAACACGAGCAGGAGCATGGCGAACGGCCGCCGACGCGTGGAGCGGACGTACGGCGAAGCACGCACAGCCGGGAACCGCGAGCAGCGCGAGGCGCCCATGCACAATGTGCGCAAGGCCGCCAAAGGTGCGCAAGGCGCTCATGCACGATGCGCCCAAGGTCACCGCGCACGCGCACCTCACGGCATGCGCGCGATGCGCATCTTGCAAGATGCGCCCGAGGCCGCCGCGCACGCGCACTACTCGGCCGAGGCGCTCGTCGATTCACCCCCTGCAGCCGGCCCTCCCGGCGCCGCAGCGGCGAGAAGCACCGACAACCGGCCCGGCGCACATCAACCAGCCGTCACCCCAAGGCTTCCCTGTGAATATTCACAGGGACCCCAGGAGCCAGGCGAAGTTCAGGCGCTGGGGGAAACGCTGTGGACGAAGACGACGTTGGGGTAGGCCGGGTTGTCGGTGTAGTGGCGCACACCGCCGGCGTAGGCCCGCTGGTAGTTGACCACCCAGGGCACGGCCATGAGGGCGCGCTCCTCGATCACCTCGTGCTGGAGGTCCTCGTAGGCGTCCTGGGCGGCGCGGCGGTTGGTGGCGGTCAGGGCGGGGAGTTTCTGGATCTTCTCGTCGAGCTGCGCGTTCTTGATGTAAGTGAGGTTGAAGTTGACCGGGTCGCCGCTGTGCACAAGGTTGACGAACCAGGAGTAAGGGTTGGCCACGTCGGGCCACCAGTACATAACGAAGATGTCCTGGCGCTTCCCGGTGTCCTTGCTCTTGCCGAGGCCCCACTGGGCCTCCCAGGACATCGCCCGGGCGTCCAGGGTGATGTTGACGCGGGCGAGCATGGAGGTGAGGAGGGTGGCCAGCACCCGCTGGTCGTCGTCGCCTGCGGCGTAGGTGAGGGTCAGGCGCAGTTCCCTGCCGGGGCCGTAGCCCGCCTGAGTGAGCAGCTCCTGGGCGCCGGCGAGGTCCTCCACGGGCTCCTGGCCCTTCTTGTAGCCGAGCATGCTCTCGGGCACGAGGCCGCTGGCGGGCGCGCCGGCGCCCTTCAGCGCCCTGATCACACCGGGGTAGTCGATCGCCTTCTGGACCGCCTTGCGCACCCGGATGTCCTGCATCGGCCCGCTCGCGCTGTTGAACAGCATCAACATGGTCTGGAACGACGGCACCTGCATCGTGCGGATGCCGCCGACGTCGGCGGCCCGGTCGAAGAGCTGCGGGGTCAGCCGGCCGATGAACGTGGCCTCGCCGCGCTGGAGGAGCTGCCAGGCGGTGTTGTGCTCCTGAACCACGCGGAATTCGATGTTCTTGTACTTGAGGCCTTCCCAGCCGCCCCAGTATTCCTCGAAGGCGGTCAGCCGCAGCTCGGCCTCTTTGCCCTTCTGCCACTTGGCCACCCGGTAGGGGCCGGATCCTGCGTCATTGCCCTGGGCGAACCACTTACCAAGATCTTCGTTCTTGGCGGCTTCGGTGTCATAGATATAGGCGGCGTAACTAGCCGACGCCATCATGTCCAGCGCCTCTGGATATTTAAGATTGAACACCACGGTGTTGGCGTCGGGCGTCGTGATCGTGTCGACCGAGTCCCAGATGTAGGAGGGAGCGGCGCCGAGCCTCATGGTGCGCTCGATCGAGGATTTGACCGCGGACGAGTCGACCACCCTACCGCTGTGGAACTTCGCGCCGGAACGCAGAGTGAAAGTCCAGGTCTTGCTGTCGGGGGAGGCGGTCCACGAGGTGGCGAGGCGGGGGCCGGCCTTCCTGGTCACCGGGTTGTAGATCGTTAAGCTCTCGTAGATGTTCTGCATGGCGATGATCTCGTTGGAATACGAGACGGCCGGATCCCACTCGGTGACGACCTCGAGATTCTGCACGTAGACGAACGTCGATTCCCGGACTTTCCCGGAGGCCGGCAGCGCCGAGGAGGTGTCGCCGGACCGCACCCCGCGCACCTCTCCCCCGGAGCACGCGGTGAGCGCTAGGGCGGTGAGGGCGGCGACGCCGATGGCGATGAGACGTGCTGACCGGCGCATGTTCGGCGGGTCCTTTCCTGCAAAACCTGATCATGATCGACGCTACTGCAAGATCACACCGGAGAGTAGCGCCGAGCATAGTAGATGCGATATTTCCCGATATCTCATGCCTTCGGGGATCAATTCCTGTCGTTCCACTGCTAGCCTCTTCCCCTGTCTCCCCCGGGGTTCACGAATAGCACCAACCCCACCACCCCCTGAACACGAGGGACGAGTGACATGGGTACCCCTGGCCGTTCACGTGACCGTTCGATCCGGTCCAAGATCGCTGGCCTGCTCCTGGTCCCCCTGGTCTCACTGATCGCACTTTGGGGCGTCATCGCCAGCGGGTCATGGGTCACCAGCCTCGATCTTCGTACGCATTCCACCATTTGGACAAACCTGCACGAGCCGGCCGACCAGATGATCATCGAACTCCAGCGAGAGCGGCTGCTCTCCGCCAGAAGGCTCGGGCTGGGCGGCGATCCCGACGATACGGCACTGACCGTCCAGCGCTCCCGCACAGACAACGCCCGCAAGAACTTCCGGCAGCTCGCCCTCTCCGACGCGTCTCGCGATGCGAGCAAGGACGCCACCCGCAAGCAGGTCGACACCCTGCTGGTCCAGCTGGAGCGTTTGAACGAGATCCGCGCCGAGATTGACGTTCAACTTTCCAATCGCCTTCGGACACTAGAGGCATATAACGACATTTCGGACGCAATTTTCCGAATGTTGGAGACGCTCGCCCTCATCGACGACATCCCGACTTACCAGCAGGGCCGCGTCCTCATGTCGCTCGCTTTCGCGAGAGAACTCCTGACCCGCGAGCAGGCCCTGGTGAGCGGGGCGATGATCAGCGACAACACGATGACCACCGACGAGCGCACGCTGCTCACCCAATGGGTCGGCAACCGGCGCTTCCTCATCGACCAGTCGCTGGCCGAGTTCGACCCCGAGCTGCGCGAGCAGTACGTCGACATCATCTCCGCCCCCACCTACCAGCAGCTCCGCGTCTTCGAAGAGCAGCTCATCGGCGGCGCCCCGCTGCGCGCCGGCGGCCTCAACTCCTGGCAGGAGTCCTCCGACACGGTGGCGGGACACCTGCAGACCGCGCAGGACAACACCGCGGCCAGCCTGTCCAAGCGCGCCGAGCCGATCGCCGACTCGATTCTGCAGGGCGCCTACCTGGTGGGCGGCCTCGGCCTGGCCGTCGTGGTGGCCTCGATCATCATTTCCATGCGGCTCGGCAGCCGCTTGACCAGCGAACTCTTCCGCCTGCGCCAGACCGCGCTCGAACTCGCCCACGGCAGGCTCCCGATGATCGTGGAGAAGCTGCGTAAAGGCGAGGAGATCGACGTCGAACGGGTCGCCCCGCCCATCGCCACCCGCGGCACGACCGCCGAGATCCACGACGTCGTGCGTGCCTTCTCCGCTGTGCAGCACACCGCGGTCGAGGCCGCCGTCGGCCAGGCCCAGCTCCGCAAGGGCATCGGCCAGGTCTTCCTCAACCTCGCGCGGCGCAGCCAGACCCTGCTGCACCGCCAGCGCATCCAGCTCGCCCACATGCAGGAGCACACCCACGAGCCGGACTCGCTGGAAGACCTCTTCAGACTCGACCACCTCACGACGCGTATGCGCCGCCACGCCGAGGGCCTCATCATCCTCTCCGGCGCGACGCCCGGCCGCGGCTGGCGCAAACCCGTGCCGATGCTCGACGTCATGCGCGGCGCCAGTGCCGAGGTCGAGGACTACACGCGGGTCACCGTACTTCCCATGTCGTCGTATTCCCTCCAGGGATCGATCGTCGGCGACATCATCCACATGGTCGCCGAGCTGGTCGAGAACGCCACCGTGTTCTCCCCGCCGAACACCGCCGTGCACGTCCGGGGCGAGATGGCCGCCAACGGCTTCGTCATCGAGGTCGAGGACCGCGGCCTCGGCGTCAGCCAGGAGAAACTCGCCGACCTCAACGAGCGGCTGCTCAACCCGCCGGAGTTCGACCTCGCCGAGAGCGACCGGCTCGGGCTGTTCGTGGTCAGCCGCCTCGCCGCCCGCCACGGGATCCAGGTGACACTGCGCACCTCGCCGTACGGCGGGACCACGGCGATCGTGTTGATCCCCGCTGAGTTCGTCATCGCCGACGAGGAGGAGCCGGCGCCCCCGATGATCGCCATCGCGGGCCCGGTCACCGCGAAGAACGGTACTCCGTCCGACTCCGATCCCGTCACCGGACCGATCACGCCGGTGCCGCCGCTCCAGACGATCCACTCGATTCCCCGGCCGACCCCGCCCGACCAGAAGGCGCCCCGGCCCGCGCCACCCGCGCCGCCCGCGCGTCCCGCCGCCGCTGTGGAGCACATCACACCTTCCCCGACTGGCGACGCACCTCGGACCGCCCGTGACGTACCCTCCAAAGAACGGACGGCCCTGCCCCGCAGGGTCAGACAGGCCAACCTCGCTCCGCAACTCCGAGAGGTGCAGCCCCTTGGAAGCCATGGAGGCGAGCGCGAGAGCCGTCCGGACCCCGAAAACGCTCAGACCCGGTCGCCGGAGGAGGCGAGACTGCTGCTGACCTCCCTGCAAAGAGGATGGAACCGAGGCCGTCAGGAGAGTGAACTGAGCGAGGAGGGCGAGAAGTGAGCACCACGCCGTGTCACGCCCAGGCTTCGATTCCCCGGAGCGCCTGAATGAGTGACCATGGGGAACGCTGGCTGGACGAAGACGCAGGACCGATCGTCCCCGCATATGCCTTGACCCGAGGGCGTGCCAAACCATCGGGCAACGCCATCGACCTCATCGCCGTCATCACGGCGACCGGCAGACGCCGGCCCGGCAATCTCGGCCCCGAACAGCTCACCATCCTCGAGCTGGCGACACGCGCGACCCCGCTGGCCGACATCGCCTCGGAGCTGAGCCTGCCGATCGGCGTCGTCCGCGTGCTCGTGGGCGACCTGCGCGATCAGCAGCTGGTCACGGTGCGGCCACCGGCCCCCGCCGCCCAGCTCCCGCACGAGCGCCTCCTGCGCGAGGTCATCAACGGCCTGCGGGCCCTCTGACACACCCGTAGCGGCGCGGTTGCCGTGGGGGGGCATCCTTGACCCCCCACAGAACCCTGTGGGCCTTAGTCCGCCTCTCACGGCCGGGGTGTCTTTCTCCCTACGGGGGGTTCGCCTGCCCGGCCTTCAGGGCTTCGCGCCCTCCGGGGGGTGGTTGCCCGGCGTTCGCCCTCCGTGCGGTCACTTCTCGCGGATGTCGGGCTTCGCCACCGTAACCGGCTTGGAGTTGCCGTGCGGGAAGTGGGGCTCGGGCCAGATCGCGCTGTACGCGGCATGCGTGCTGGCCTGGATCGTCATCCGCTCCTTGAAGACGATCCACTGCACCGGCCTCAGATAGGCGCCGCACAGCCTTGTGGTGAGGGATCCGAGGTAGCGGAAGGCCGTCAGGTTCGCCGGCAGCAACTCGCGCAGGGCGATGTCCCGCCTGACCGACATCTGAGGCACCTCGGGAGGGCATGTCTCGGTAGGCGGCGTGGAGGTGAGCAGCCTGTCGTGCTCGCTGGGGACCGGTGTGCTCGACACCGTCAGATGGACGGCCAGGGCCAGATAATCTCCCATACTGCTCTGATGCACGAGATGCACCTCCATCTCAGTGGACTCGTCGTCCACCGTGTGCTCGCTCGGGGTGTGGTAGTGCACGTTCAGGAGTTCGTATCTGACCTGGCCATAGGTTATGAAGGACCCGCCCGCGACCAGCCCGCGGACATCCTCTTCCCGGCTGCGTTTCTGACACGGCTCAAGGTTGTTGTATTTCATGAGGACACGGGACCGCAGATGCGGGTCATAGTGGATGACGAGGTCCGGCTGGGCCAGGTCCACGACGACAGCCGATGTGTTGATGTCGATCGGACTCTCGACCGGCGCTTCTACCACCGTGCGCGTGGAGCTGGTCAGACATCCGGACGAGACCACCGAGATCATCGTCAAGAGGGTGGCCGCGGCTAACCGGGCATGACTGATGAACATTCCTTGCCCCTTTGAATGTTGTGGTCATCTGCGCATTGACGCGTCTCACCCTGGCAAGGGCCCAGGATGCAGGCCGGATCACAACAGATCACACAAGGTGCCGGGATCCGACCGACCATTGTGGAATATCGGATGAATATCGCTCGGCGAGCTTTTCATCCTCCAGTGGGATCTGTGGAGCATAGCCGAATAGCCCCGCTGCGGTGGGGAGCTTCACACGGCCGACCGACAGATAATGGAATGCCGTAGCCCGAGATACTGACATTCAGGGCATCGAATATCGAATATACCGATATCCAACTTAGGGCTGACTAGCCCATTCGGCATGAGCTTCGACTACTGCTATCCGTGCGCTGGTCGCGCACGAGAAGACATGGGAGCAGGACCCTACATAACGGACTTTGCACCAAGTGCCTTACCAGACTTCCCTCCGCGCGTTGGCGACGTCCGAAGAATTGAGCACAAGCATCATCCCCTGCCAGGCAGGGACTTGCACTCTGCACTACTTCTTCCCCCACGCACCGGCAAATCCACCCCAATATTCGGCTATTCACCAATTGTTCATTCATAGGCCGAAACAGCGCCCATCAGACCACCAAACAGCCGCTGATCAGCCGCCGAGCAGCAAAAAAGCCAGGCGCCGACCATGATCGATGCCTGGCTTGGGCAGCGCCGGCGGACCGAAACCCGTGACGATCGTCACAAACGTGGCTTCAGCAGCTCCTGCGTGCGGCCGACGGTCTCGCGCGAGCCGTACTGCACCGCCGGGAAGAGCCCCTGAGGACCGCCGGCCCCGTCACAACCGCGACTTCAACAACTCCAACGTGCGGCCGACGGTCTCGCGCGAGCCGTACGGCGAAGCCATGAAGTCGGTCGCCCCCGCGGCGGCCAGGTCGTCCAGTTGCCTGCCGACGCTCTCCTCGTCGCCCACCACCGCCACCTGGCCGGGGCTCGCGACACCCTCGCGGTCGAGCATCGCGCGGTAGGACGGGAGCTGTCCGTACATCGCGAACACCTCGTCCGCCTTGGCCCGGGCGGCCTCGACGTCGTCGGTGACGCTGATGGGCAGGCCGCAGGCGATGCGCGGCTCGGGGCGGCCGGCCTCGCGGGCGGCCTTGGTGATCGTCGGCGCGATGTGCTCGGCGACGGCCTTACGGCCGGTCATCCAGAGCACGGTGCCGTCGGCCAGCTCACCCGCCAGCTTGAGCATGCGCGGGGCCAGCGCGGCGATCAGCACCGGCATCGCCGGGGCGGCGGGAGCGGTGAGCCCGATGTCGGCGCGCAGCGTCTCGCCCTCGAACGCCACCCTCTCCCCGTTGAGCAGGGGAAGGAGCACCGACAGGTATTCCCTCATATGCCTGGCCGGCTTGTCGAAGCTGTAGCCGAACATCCCCTCGATCACGACGCGGTGGGACAGGCCGATGCCGAGCGTGAAACGGCCGCGCAGGGCGGCGCCGGCGGTGAGTGCCTGCTGGGCCATGGCGGCGGGGTGGCGCGGGTAGGTCGGGACCACCGCCGTGCCGAGCTCGATGCCGGACACCCCCCGCCCCGCGACGGCGAGCGCGGTTATGGCGTCGAAGCCGAAGATGTGCGACATCCACACGGAGGCGAAGCCGTCGCCCGCGGCACGGGCGATCTGGCGCTCGATGGAGGACAGCGGGTCCTCGCCGGAGGATTCCTTGAGCATCACACCGATGCGCATAGCCGGTGCACCCACCTTCTCTGACCGCGGCCACGAAACCGAAACGCGGCCGACCGGCCTGTCATGCCGGCCGGGCCGGCGGCCCGGCACACCGCGCCGACCAGTCTAGATCGCCCGCCCGCCCCGACACGGGAACGACAGCGATGCTTTGACGAAATCGCAGGTCAACCCCCTTTAACGAGCGGAGAGGAGGGCGGCGGTACAGGGGGCCGCCGGACCTCCGGATCGGGGGAAACCCCGATGGACACCTGCCTGCCCGCTTAGTAGCCTGTGGTTCTTCACGCGTAATTGAATTGTCGCCCGGACAGGGGCGATCCGACATCGGGGGCCGGCCGCTTGTTCACGGATTCGCTTCATCGGAGATTCTTTGGATTTCTATCGCTGTTCGGCCCGAAGGCTCAGGGCAAGATATTGCGGCGATATTTCAATTGGTGGCACCGCACGCCCGACCCGTGGCACTTGAGCGTCAGCCCCTATGAGCGGGATAAATATCATGCGACGCTCAGACAGGTCCCGGAGCGCTCATACAGCCGCATTCTGGACGCAGGGTGCAGCGAGGGCACGTTCACCCACCTCGCCGCGGGCGCACACCCCGGCGCCGAGACGATCGGCATCGACATCTCCGAGCGTGCCCTCGCGCGGGCCCGGGCGGCGCGCCCCGTCGGCGACGGCGGTCCGCGGTTCATCGCCGGCGACCTTTTGAACCCACCCGACCTCGGCCGGTTCGATCTGGTCTTCTGCGCGGAGACGCTCTACTACCTCGGGCGCGACGACCGCCTGCGGCTCGCCTCCCGGCGCTTGCGCGACCTCCTCGCCCCCGGCGGCGTGCTCGTCCTCGTGCATCCCTGGCCGGAGGCACCTGAGCTCTACCGGCATCTCGACGCCGACGCCGCGTTGGCGAAGAGCGCCGAACACGTCGAGAACGACGCCCGGCGCCCCTATTCCGTCACCGTCTACACCCGCGCCCCGGCAACCGCCGGCCACTGAGCCCCGCCGCCGTCCCGCCTTCCCGGTGCCGCGGGACGGCCGTGTACGGCGAAGGCCCGGTCAAAGCTTGGGCCGGGGCTCCTCGCGTAGCCACTTGGCGACAGCGGCGGCCCTGTTGCGCACGCCGTACCGGTCGTAGACGCGTTGCAGATGCGCGTTCACGGTCTTGGAGGACAGTCCCAGCCGGCTGGCGATCTCCTTGTTGGAATGCCCCTCCGCGATCAGCGTCATGATCTGAGATTGACGCGGGGTCAGAAACATTTGGTCGACTCCCTCTCCCATAGTCCTCCCACAGGCCGGAGTTCCCCATGTCGGTCTCGCCGGGTTGTTCTTCGCATAGCACGGGGCAAGAGTTCCGCTAGCGGCTGGTGCTGTCGGTAACCCAGGGCAGCCATTCGGAAGGCTCGCGCGACAAAAGCTGATAACCGGTTAAGGGGATGATCGGGGCCAGGATATCGGACCGTCCCGATCATCCCTTGCTTTTCCATAGTGGGCAACGTGGGCAGATCTCGCCATTATGAGTACAAATTGGTGAATACGTTCGAGTATATGCAGGCGGCACATCACCCAGTCAACAGCAAAGCGGTTTTCACTCATGTACATCCAATTAGGGAAGTGCCTAACCCCTTTTTAGGACGCCCCTAACTCTCTCAGCCATACGTGTCCACCCTCCGCCCCGGCCACCCGCAATCGGCATCACCATGAAATCCCACGGCGATTTAAATCGAGACTTACTCCCATCGAACGACGGCACGCGGAAAACATCGGAGAATCCGAAAGACGACTATGCGGATGGCACCGTCAATTGCGTCGTGACCAGCCGCCGGTAGAGAAGGTCTTCCGCCATGAGATCGGCGTGTGCTCCCTGCGCCCGCACCCGCCCGCGCTCCATGACGACGATGTGGCGGGCCGATCGCACCGTGGACAGCCGGTGGGCGACCACGATCACCGTGCAGTGGCCGGCGGCACGGGCGACGGCCTCCCGCAGCGTCTTCTCGTTGAGCGCGTCGAGATGGGCCGTGACCTCGTCCAGCAGCAGGACCTCCGGGCGGCGCAGCAACGCGCGGGCGATGGCCACCCGCTGGCGTTCACCGCCCGACAAGGCGGTCCCCCGCGTGCCCACATCGGTGTCCAGTCCCCGCGGCAGGCGCTCCACCAGTTCGTCCAGTCGCGTCTCGCGCACGACGTCGCGCAGGTCCGCCTCCGAGGCGTCCGGAGCGGCGTAGAGGAGGTTGTCGCGCAGGGTGCCGTCGAGCACCGGTGAGTCCTGCTCCACATATCCGAGCCACCGCCGCAACTCGGACCGGCCGAGGTCGCGGATGTCGCGACCGGCGAGGAGGATGCGCCCGTCCTGCGGCTCGTAGAAGCGCTGAAGCAGCGCGAACAGCGTGCTCTTCCCCGAACCCGAGGGGCCGACGACGGCGGTCTGCCCCCGCGCGGGCACGGCGAAGGTGACGCCGTCCAGCACCCGGTCCCGGTCCGCCCGATAGGCGAAGGTCACCCGGTCGAACTCGACAACGCCCCCGGCGCCCGTCCCGTCCAGGCCCCCGGGGAGCCCGTGGGATGTCTCCTCCTGAGGCAGCGCGGCGAGAGGTGCCAGCCGGGCGACCGCCCCGAGCGCCTGATTGATCTGCGTAACGCCCGTGGTGAGGGAGCCGATCGGCCCGGCGAGATAGAAGAGGTAGAGCAGAAAGGCGATGAGCGCCGAGACCTCGAGCTCGCCCCGCGCCACCAGGACACCGCCGACCGCGAGCACGACCAGGAACGCCCCTTGCACCGCCAGGCCGGTCACCACGCCGCCGACGCTGCGGAGCCACGCGAAGCTCAGCCCATGCCGGTAGGCGTCCTCCACACGCTCCGCCAGGGTCGCGAGCTCTCGGTGTTCGGCCTGGCTGGCTTTCACCGTGCGGGTCGCCACCAGCACCCGCTCCAACGCGGCGCCGACGCCGCCGAGGGCACGCTGGGTGTGCTCGGTGGCCCGCCGCATGCGGGGAAGCAGCACGACCAGGCCGAGGAAGGTCGCCCCGACGACGAACGCCGCGACGAGCAGGAGCCGCACATCCAGCACCGCCATGAAGACCACGGCCCCCACCATGCCGATGGCGCCCACCAGGGTGTCGACCAGCCCGTGCGTCACACCGGAGCGCAGCAGCGTCGTGTCCGCCGTGACGCGTGTGGTCAGCTCGCCCACGGGGTGCCGGTCGGTGGCGGGTACACTCGCCCGCACCAGCCGCGTCACCAGGTCCAGGCGGACCCGGCGGACAATCCGCTCCGCCGTACGCTCCAGGAGCCACAGATCCAGCCCGCGCAAGGCAGCGGCGGCCACGACCAGCACGGTCAGCACCACCACCGGACGCCAGAGAGAGGCGCCCCGTTCCAGCGCGTCGATGATCGCCTTGGCGGCCACGGGCTGGGCCAGCGCGCCGAGTGTGCCGACGGGGCCGAGGAGGATGCCGACCAGCAGCCACCGCCGCTCGGCCGCCGCGTAGCCGAGCAGGGCGCGCCACTCGCCCCGCTCCGAGCCGGTCTCGCGCGGGGCGCGGGACGCCCACCGGGCCAGGTGCGTCACCACTGGACGGGGAGCGCGCCCACGCCCTGGACCCCGACGGCCTCGTTCACCGGGATGTCGCCAAGTGGCGCGGCGCCGCGCAGCGTGGGAAAGCGGGTGAACAACGCGGAGAAGGCGATCTCAAGCTCCTGGCGCGCGAGGTTCTGGCCGAGGCACTGGTGCACGCCGTAGGCGAAGGAGAGGTGCGGGCGGGCGGCCCTCCGCACGTCCAGCGTGTCGGGGTCGGGGAAGACCGAGGGATCGCGATTGGCGGCGGCGGTCAGCAGGATCACCGCGTCCCCCGCCCGGATGCGCACGTCGCCGAGGTCTATGTCCGCCTTGGCGACCCGGGGGAATGTGTCGACCACTGTGAGGAAACGGAGGAGTTCGTCCACCGCCCGCGGGACCAGCGACGGGTCCTCCGCCAGGAGGGCGAGTTGCCCTGGGTGCTCCAGCAGGGTGAGCGCGCCGAGCGCGATCATGCTCGCGGTGGTCTCGTGCCCGGCCACCACCATCATGACGACCATGTTCGAGAGCTCCTGACCGGTAAGCTCCCCCGCCCGCACATGCCGCACCACCAGCGTGCTGAGCAGATCCCGCCCCGGCCGCCGCTCCCTGGCCCGCGCCAGCTCCCCGAAATATGCCCCGAGCTCCCGCCGCGCCCGCCCCGCCGCCCGCCGGTCCAGCGCCGCCCACCCGGTCTGCTCGACGAAGAACCCCCGGTCCTCCCCCGGCACGCCGAAAAGATCACACATGGTCAACGCGGGCAGCGGTACGGCATAAGCCCGCACAAGGTCGGCCGGAGAGCCGAGCTCGGCCATGCGGTCCAGCAGCTCGCCGGCGGCCCGGCTCACCGCGGGCCGCATGGCGCGGACGCGCCGCAACGTGAACGCGTGCGTCACCATGCGGCGGTGGTGGCCGTGTTCGGGCGGATCCATCTCGACGAAGGTCCGCGAGGCCCGCACGGCCCGCGGGTCGGGCCGGGCGCTGGGGGGACCGGGGCGGAACCTGGGATAGTTCGGGTCGGCGCGGTCCGACGACACCCGGTGGTCGGCAAACAGTCGCCGCACCTCCTCATAGCCGGTGACCACCCAGGCCGGGCGGCCGTCGGCGAGCGTCACCCGGGAGACCGGGCCGCGCTCCCGGAGTCCGGCGTAACCCGGTGGCGGGTGATAAGGGCATGTGCGCGGCATGGGAAAGGCGCCGGCGTCTCGGCGCTCGCCTGCAATCTGCATGTCACTCCTCGATCGAGGTGGGGCGGTCCGGCTCGCGGGTGCCGCGTCCGGGCGGGCCGAACCACGTGAGCAGCGCCTCCGTCAACGCGGCCCGGTGGCCCCCGGCCTTACCGGCCCAGGCCACATATCCGTCGGGCCGGACCAGCAGCACATTCCCGTCCGGGCCGTCGCCGAGGCAGCGCGCCGTAAGCAGATCCACCCGGTCCGACCAGGGGGCGAACCACTCGTAGTGCCCCGGCTGAGTGCCGCCGAGGTCGAGCAGCACCCCGCGGCCGGCCCGCCTCGTGGCCGCCAGGCGCGTCGGGCCCGTCGTCGTCTCCAGCGGCAGGTCGGGTACGGCCCGGCCGGTGAGGGGGTGCCCGTCCGGCTGGGCACCGCCGTACCGCACGCCGGTCATGGCGGTCTTCTCGCGCAGGTAGCGGCCGATGGGGGCGTGCGGGATGAGCTCGTGGAAGAACAGGTCGAACAGCGGCGTGTTGCGGTCGCTCGGGTCGAGCAGGGCGACCGCCGCACGCGAGTAGCGCAGCACCTCCTCGGCGACGGGGCGGCGTTCGGACTCGTAGGTGGCGAGCAGGCCGGGAGGCGCCCAGCCGCGCACCGCCGCCGCGAGTTTCCACCCCAGGTTGACCGCGTCCTGCACACCGAGGTTGAGACCCTGCCCGCCGAAGGGCGGGTGCACATGGGCCGCGTCCCCCGCCAGCAGGACCCGCCCGCGGCGGTAGACCTCGGCCAGCCGTGTGTTGTCGGTGAAGCGGGTCAGACCGCGCGTGCGCGACACGGTGACGTCCATGCCGCTGGTGCGGCGGAGGCTCGCGAGCGCCTCCGCCAGGGTGACGGGCGTGGCCTGATCGGGCGGCGGACCGTCGAACTCGATCGTCACAACCCGGCTGGGACCCAGCATGTAGGCCGTGACGCCGCCTGGGCCCCGATGCCACCCTCGCGGCAGTGTGCCGGCCTCGGGGAGGTCGGCGACGATCTGGTAGCCGGTGACTGTGGGGGTGGTGCCGGGGAAGGCGATGCCCGCGCTTTTGCGCACGGAGCTCCGGCCCCCGTCGCAGGCGACCAGATAGCGCGGGCGTACGCGGGTCCGCCGCCCCTCCCCGTCCTCGGCGTGCGCGACAACCTCGGCGGTGTCGTCCCCCGCCGCGACCCCTTTCGCCAGACCGGTGAAGGTGTGCCCGCGCCGGATCTCCACCCCGAGGGCGAGCGCGTGTTCCTCAAGCACGCGCTCCAGCACCCCTTCACGGAGTGGAAGCGCCTCGGGCACGGTGCTCCCCTCCCCTGCCACGCGCACCTCGCCCGGCAGCGCGCCGTGCCGGTCCAGCCGGTCGAGAAGCGGCTCCAGCAGGCCGCGCCGGTCGAGCGCCTCAATAGTGCGCACCGTGATGCCGGGGGCGCGCAGCCGCGTGTCGACGCGTTCCTCGCGTTCGAGTACGGTGACCCGCACGCCGCCGAGCGCCAGTTCCCCGGCCAGCATGAGCCCCACGGGCCCGGCGCCCACGACGACGACCTCCGGCTCCTCCACGTCAATCACCTGCTTCCAGGTCGGTATAGTGCCGGAGCACGTCGACCATCGTGGCGTGGTAGCAGTCGCGGAACGGCACCTCCGCACCGTCCGGCCGGCTTCCGGAGGCGCGGTTCTTCGGCAATGCCCCTCCCGGCAGGCGTGCCCCGGCCAGCACGTGAACCGCCTCCCGCCGCGCGGCCCGGCCGACGTCCCGCGGGGGGAGGCATGACAGGGCCAGCAGCGATTCGCCGGTAAGGTCGTGGTCGCCGGCCGCGAGAGCTTCTTCCAGCAGGCGGTCGAGCACACCGGCCGCCGTGTCCGAGACGTCGGCCGGCACCCGCGCGTCGTGCGCGCCGAAGTCCGTGGCGTAGTAGACCGCGTGGGTGAGCCGGTAGCCGTCACGTCTGAGCCGGCCGTGCGGCACGGCAGCGGTCCGGCGGAGAAGCGACCCCCAGTCCGGCCGGTCCCGGACGAGCCCCGCCGTCCACAATGCGTGGAACTCCCCCGCCGACCTCGGGCGCACCCCCCGCGCCGCGAGCCCGCGCAACGTCCCCTCACCGAGATCGGTACGGTGACCCGCGGCGCGTAGCCAGAGATAGGGCTGAAGGTGGTAGAGCCCCGAGTCCGGGGCTGACCCGAGATGGCGTAGATAGCCTGTGCCGCCGCATTCGCGCAGGAGCAGCCGTCGCCAGTCGCGCAGGTGACGGTGCACCGCGTCGGCGGCAGGCAGGCCGGACCGCAGGCGGCGCCCCAGGTAGAAGTGGAGCATCGCGAGCTCTCCCACACGTTTGGAGAGAAGCAGGTTCGGCGTGCCGGCGCCGGAGAGGGCGAAGTGGTGGAGATTTCTCGTCACCCACGCCAGACCTGGGTGGCCGTCCACCTTCACGGGTGAGGCCGCGATGGCTTCCGCCGTACTGGAGAGGTCGCTCATGGTGTGCTCTCGATGGGGGGAGCGGGGCGGATCATGCCGCGTTTCGCCAGGGAGCCGAGGAGCAGGCGCGTGGCCTCGGCGCGGCCGGTCTCCTCTGGCGGGAGCTCTTCGGCGGCGGTGGGATAGGGGGCCGGGGCGGCTGTGCCGTACAGCGCGGTGCGCAGGAGTGCGGCGGCGGGCCGGGAGAGACGGTAGGCGTGGAAGGAGCGGGTGTCGAGAAGCACGCCGCAGAAGGGGAGCTCGCGGAAGAGCATGTGGTCGGCGAGCACCGCGACGGGCCGTCCGGGGGCGTCGAGACTCATGGGTTCTCCTCACACCAGGCCGCGTAGCCAGCGTTCGAGGACGCAGAGACGGGCGATCTCCTCACCGTTGCGGTGCACGCTCTGCCTGGACAGCCTGGATACGAACGCCTCGTCGACCACTTTGAGTTCGACGAGCATCGAGTCCTCGGCGAGCAGGTGTCGGCACATGTCGAAGTTCCGGGTGACGAACACCGAGGAGACGGCGTCGAGCCGGGCCTGCTGGATGCGGCGGCCGATCCCGGCGGGGATCCCGGAGCGGGAGTAGGCGAGCCGCAGGGCGAACTTGTCGAGGGTGAGGCCGTAGCCGAAGGCGATCCGGTATTTGGTGGGGAGCGTCAGAGCGAACTCGACGACGTCCCGGTCCAGGTAGGGGGTGGTCAGGAAACGTTCGCCCGGCATGCCGTAGTTGAGCCAGGACGCCTGCATGTTGGCGCTGTTCAGAGCCTCCCGGATCATATAGAGGGAGGTGATGCCGGCGGGCAGGTGGCGTGCCGATCCGGAGCGGTTTACGAGGCTCAGCAGTTCGGTGCGGGCCTCCCGGGCGGCGGCCCGCACGGCCTCGGTGACGTTTTCGGCGGCGGTGTCGGTGAAGCCGAGAGGGTGGATGAAGGTTTCCCGGTTGGGCAGCGCCACCGTGGGGTCGCCCGCGAGGAGGCTGTAGAGGTAGGCCGGTGTTCTCCATCCGCGCCCGTCCGACCCGGCGAAGGACTCCTTGACCACGCGGGGCAGCAATTGCCAGATCGGTTCACCCGCGACCGTCGGCCGGAGCAGTGACGCGCCGGCGACCTCGAAAAGGCCGCGGTGCAGGTCGTGGGCGAGGATCTGGTCGGCGAACAGCCCCGATAACACGAAGGCGGCCCCGTCTGCCCGGGCCCTCGCGACCGCCTCGGCGAGGCCGCCCCTCGGCACGTGGGTCTGCGGCAACGAACCGGTCTGCGGCTCGTCCAGGTAGGAGCCGCCCGGAACGGTGTAGACGGACATGTCACACGACTCCGGCTTCAGCCCACCGGCCTCGGCCACCACCCGCGCGGCCTCCAAGTCCTCGCCGAACCCGGGGAAGCCGGGCAGGGTGAAGTGCAGAGCCGTGCCCTTGGCGGTGCGCCGCCCCACTTCCACGGCGACGGCGGCCGAGTCGATGCCGCCGCTGAGCAGCACGACAGCAGGATCACCGGGGGCGAGCATACGGCCGCACGCCTGAGCGAGCCGGGTGCCGAGACCGGAGGCGGCCTCACGGATGGTTCGCGGGGGCGTGACCTCCGCTGGGCCGAACGCATCGAAACCCCCCACCCGCGGGCGTGGATCGGCACCCGTCACGGTCAGGCGGTCACCGGCGGCCAGCCGTCGCACACCGGCGAACCACGAGCGCCGCGCCGGCACCCCCCGCTCCGCGATGATCATCGGCAGCAACTCGACGTCCACGTCCCCCAGGCTGGGACGCGCTCCCGGCAGGAGGTGGCGGGGATCGGTCGCCCAGGTCAGCGCGTCGGCGCTCTGCCGCCAGAAGAGGGGGATCAGCGCGTTCACCGACCGATAGAGGGAGATCTCCCGCAGATCAGGCGAGAGGTGGGCGAGCACGAACTCTCCCCGCAGGCGGCGCACGGCGGCGGCCCCCTCCAGGTCGATCAGGCGTTGAAGCAGGTGCAGCGCCGATTCTCCACGCGCCGGCGGAGTCTCGGGGCTCAGATCCATCCAGCCCGTCAGAAGGACGCGCATGTCCTGTGCGGGCTGGGCGCGGCCACCCGCCGAGATCGGTCCCTGGGCCAGGCGGACGGCTCGCCCGCCGTCCTCCTCCCCCCGGGCAGAGGAGGTGAGCGCCTCTAGCCGGTCGACCTGGCGGTAGCCCGGGAAGGCGGACCAGGCTGGCAGTGGCAGTCGTCCGCACATGCCAAAGGAGGTCAAAAGCACGATCACTCCTCGCTAGGTGGCCGCCGGATATCGCAGCAGTTCGATGTAGCTGCCCGCGGCCGACGTTGTCCGGCCGGAAAGCGGCGCGTCGCCGAGCACCGGCCAGGCGTGCAGTTCCTCTCCGCCGTTCGCCGGTTCGATCACGGGGTAGCCGACCACCACCTCGACGGGGTAGCCGAGCCACCGCAACGCGGCGCATATGGCGAGCGATTCGTGGAGGCACAGGTGCCTGCCGCCGAAGGTACGGCCCAGCCCGGTGAGCCGCCACGCGGCGTCCCTGGCGTGGAACACCGTCGCGGGGGTCTGTTCCGCTCTGCCCGGACGGACACGCGGCGAGGGGAGGGCCGCGAGGGCGGCCCCGAGTCCGCGCCGGCGGAAGGCCCGTCCCACGCGGAGGTATTGCACGAGCGCGGGAAGCAGTTCGGTGAACGGCGTCGCGTCAGGGGGTGGCGGTGTGCCGCGGGACCGTGGTGCGCCCGCCGGATCCCCGGTGAGAGCGAAGTCGCGAAGGACGCGCCGTAGGCGCTTGCGTTCTGCCCACTGCCGGAACATGGGAAGGGGTCCTTTCCTTACTTCAGGTCGCGCTCGCGCCGGGTCAGGGAAGGTGCGGACACACAGGCCCATATGCGTGTCCTGCGTGTCCGCACCATCGCCGCATTCGCGGCCTTTACCGGGCTCTTCGTGGCACCCCATGAACCTCCGCCGGATTTCTCGCGGCAAAAGCCTCACCCAACGGTTTTCCGGGATGCTGAGAAGAATCTCCCTGGATTCACGGGGTCCAGTCACCATCCCAGTAGTCCCAGGTGGGGCCGGTCCAACCCTGAGTCACATCCTCCAGTTTGCCGAGGAATTCAAGCTCAAGCTCACGCCGCTCCATGTTCTTCCACCTCCTCCCGCATACAGAGAAGAACTCTGGATATCAGGAGAAAGAGCGCCGGAACATCCCGGCGAAACTCCCCTGAAGCTCCACCAGGCTAGGCAGCGCATCATCGGATAGGGAAGTCGGAATTATCACATAGAAGGGTCGCACTACATCATTGACCTACATAAACCCCCTACCACCTGCACAAATGCAGTCCACTGCCGACGGCAAAGCAAACCCGCATGCCGTCGGAGAGCAGAATCTCCCTCTTGCATGGAAATCCTCAGTTGATACTGTCGGTAAATCCGCCCCACCCTCCCAGGCTCGCCGGACTATCCACAGCCGGCCAGCCGATACCGATCTGCCTGGATAAATGTCGACCGGCGAGTCAACCGGTTGACCGCGCCCCACCAATACGCTCCCTCACGGAAAACATCGGCCTCTAGGGCAAGGGAAGTGGAGAGATGCACATCACCCAGGAGCACATCGACGAATTCCTCGCCGAAGGCCACGTCCTGATCCCCGGGTTCATCCCCCCTGAGCAGCTTGACCGCTGCCGGCGGGATATCGCGCGTTACTTCCCCGACGTCGACGAGTTCCTCGCCACACCCGAGCGCTATCGCAAGACCGACCGCTTCGCGACGTTCCCCTTCGAGGGCGACGCGCTCAACCAGGTCACGGCCCACCCCGAGACGATCGCCTTCCTGACGAAGGTGCTCGGAACTCCGCAGGTGCGCCTCGGCGACTCGCTGCTCCAGGCGAAGTACGGCCCGCTGTGCGGCCCCGACCGGGACCAGCGCCTCCACCTTGACGGCTGGGAGAAGACCTCCCTGGTCTGCCCCCGATCCGACGGGCACTACCTGCGCGTCTTCGCGATCGTCTACTACACCGACGTGACTGGGGAGCTCGGCCCCACCTTCGTGGTGCCGCGTGACCGAGTGGGCGACACGCCGATGATGACGAAGGAAGGCCATGCGGCGTTCGACCAAAAGGACTACCCCGAGCTCTATGCGGGCGAGCAGCCGATCATCGCCTCCGCCGGGTCGTTGCTGCTCTTTCAGGGCACGACCGTGCACCGCGGCTCCGCCGTACGGGCCGACAAGGGATATCGGTTCGCGCATTTCATGAACTACCACGCGGCGACCGCACCCGGGGCTTTCCAGCGGTCCTGGTCGGCGTTGCCCGCCGACCCGAAATCCGCGCCGATCCGGCGGTTCATCGAAAAGGCGACGCCTGGCCAGCGCGAACTGATCGGATTCCCGACGCCGGAGGACCCCTATTGGAACGAGGACACGCTGCGTGGTGTCGCCGATCTCTATCCCGGCATGGACATCACCCCCTACGGCGGTTCGCGGTGAACAGATAGTTGCGGCTGGACTCGTCGACGACGTCGGTCCGCCGCCACGCCGGGGAGCGGAAGACGTGCATGCGATAGCCGAGTTCGCGGAGGGGATCGACCACCGCGGAGGAGTCGCAGCCATATTTCGCCAGGTGCCTGTCCTCGATTTCCAACATCAACGTGGGCCTGTGCCGTACCAGCACCTCGGCGCCTCCTTGGAGCACCGCAGCCTCGGCGCCCTCCACGTCGGCCTTGATGAAGTCGACCCGGTGCAACCGCTCGTCCCGGCACAGCGCGTCGAGCGTGGTGACGGCGGTCCGCACCTCGCGGGTGCGGCGGAACTCCACGTTCGGCCCCGGGCCCCGGGCCCCCTCGGTGAGATAGGCCCGCCCGTGCACCGGCAATCCGCCGCGCAGCGGCAGGCTCATCACCGCCTCACCCCGCCGGCCGCCGAGAGCGACGCGGTGAAGCCGCACGTTGGCGCAGCCGAGCCCCCTGATGCCCGCCGCGAGCAAGGCGGCCGGCCCGGGAAGCGGCTCCACGCTGTGGACGGCCCCTCGCCCGCCGACCAGGCGGGCGAGGGGATAGGTGTAGAGCCCGTACTCCGCACCGAGGTCCAGGCACACGTCTCCCGGACGGACGACACCGGCTAGCCCGGCCACCTCGTTCTCCACGAACGACACGCGCGGCGCGAGCCCGCGGAGTAAGGAGGCGGCGAAGCGCACGCGCAACCCGTCCCGCGGGGGAAGGACGGGTCGCGCGGGTGCGGCGCCGCGGGAAGGCACTGGAGCGGGCTCGGTCGCAGCGGACGCCGTTCCGCCGTACCGGCCTGGTGTGTCCGCGGGCATGTCGTCCCCCTGGCGAGATCGATCACCGGCCCGTGTACGGGCCCTGGTCTCTCCGATGCTAGGAACGGCACCGCCCGCCGATCGTCAAGCCGCGGGTGGGACTCTCACCTCCACCCGGCAACCGACCTCTCCGCCCCAGGGTGGAGAGCACCGTCCCTCAGGGGCGGCCCACTACCTCTCGGACATCACCCGCCGGCAGTCTCTTCGGCCGCATGCTCCCGCGCCCCTCCGCCGAAGGCAGGTGCGGACGACTTCGACTTGGCCGGGCTGCCGCGACGACGGCCTTCCGGCCAACGCCGCCCCGCCCTCTAAGCACCCGCCACTCAAGTGCCGCTCAGCGCCGAAGGGCTGTCGGGGTTGCTCAGCCGTTGCCCGCCAAGCCGTGCTCGTAGGCGAAGATGACTGCCTGGGCGCGGTCACGCAGGCCGAGTTTGGCGAAGAGCCGGTTGATGTGGGACTTGACGGTCGATTCGCTGACGACGAGTTCCCCGGCGATCTCGCCGTTGGACAGGCCGGCGGCGATGAGGGTGAGCACCTCGCGTTCCCGCGCGGTCAGCTCCTCCACCTGCCGGGGCACGACCAGGCGGCGGCGCTGCCGGGCGAACTCGGCGACGAGGCGTTTCGTGACCGAGGGGGCGAGGAGGGCATCGCCGCGGGCTACGACGCGAACGGCTTCGAGGAGTTCGGGGGCCGTCGCGTCCTTGAGCAGGAATCCGCTCGCACCGGCGGCGAGGGCGGCGTACACGTAGTCGTCCACGTCGAAGGTCGTGATCATCAGGGCTCGGGTCCGAGGAGCGTCGGCGAGGATGCGGCGGGCGGCCTCGATGCCGTCCATACGGGGCATGCGGATGTCGAGCAGGGCGACGTCCGGTCGGTGACGCGCGGCCAGGTCGACCGCCTCGGCGCCGTCCACCGCCTGTCCCACGACCTCGATGTCGTCCTGGGTGGAGAGCAGGCCCGCGAAGCCGGCCCTGACGATCGCCTGATCGTCGGCGACCAGGACCCGGATCGTCATGCCCATCAGTCCTTTCCGTGGTGGTGTTCACGCCGGTGGACGGGGCTGACGGGGCTCCGCCGTACCGGCGCGCCGGCGCCTGCGGGCAGCTCCGCCCGCACCGTGAAGCCGCCACCGTCGCGGGGGCCCATGGTGAGGTGTCCGCCGAGCATCGCCACACGCTCATGCATGCCCAGCAGGCCGTGGCCGACGCCGCGGGGCCCCGGGTGGGCGGCGGAGCGCCGGGTGCCGCCGTCGTCGGCCACCCGTACGGTGACCCAGGCGGGCCGATATATGATCGTCACGTGGGTGGTCGCGCCCGGGGCGTGCCTGCGGGCGTTCGTCAGGGCCTCCTGCACGATGCGGTAGGCCGACATCTCCACCGCCTGCGGCAACTCGGCCGGGTCGCCTTCGACGCGCAGTTCGGCCCGTTCCCCCGCCTCCCGGTGGAGGCGGACGAGGTCGGCGAGTTCGGCGAGGGTGGGCTGCGGCGTGGTCTGCGCGGTGTCGGACTCCTGGCGCAGCACGTCGAGGACCTGCCGCAGCTCGGTGAGCGCGCTCCGCGCCGACACCGCGATCCTGCGGAACCCCTCCTTGCCCCCGTCGGTCAGTCCGGGCTCAATGTATTGGCTGGTCTCGGCCTGGACCGCGATCACGGAGACCGCGTGCGCGACCACGTCGTGCAGTTCGCGGGCGATGCGGGCGCGTTCCTCCAGCACTGCCTGCTGCCGCTCGGCCGCCACGACGCGGGCGAGCGCGACCTCACGCTCCTGCCGTATGCGGCGGCGGCTGCGACCGGCGTCGGCGAGGCTGATCACCGCGATGAGGGACACGGCGAAGACCACCGGTTCGCCGAAGAGTCCTTCGGGATCCTCCCATCGCCGACCGGCCGCGATGACGACGATCAAGACGATGAGGGCGGCAACCGCGAGGCGCGTCGGGTTTTTGGAGCGGTAGGCGAGGTGGTAGAGACCGACCAGTCCGCCTATGGCGACGGCGAAGAACAACTCCGGCCTGATGACGTAAGACGACAGGGCCGCCACGGTCACCACATATGCCATCGGGACCGGATAGAGGCTCCGCCACGCCAGCGGCACCGTGGCGGCGAGCGTCGTGACCCACAACCACGTGAACGTGCCACCGTGGACACGCACCAGTTCCACCGCGCCGAGCAGACCGAGAGCGGCACCGGTCACCGGAGCATAGGCGGGCGACGCCGGCAAGGTCCGCAGTATCCGGACCGGCCACCTCGCCTTGCTGATTTCCGCCTCCACAAGCTCCACCTACGGTTGGATGCGCATCGCCGGTCCTCGCTCCTAGGGTAGTCGGCGATGAGGGGGAACATCATCGCGCGCGTCGCGATATCAGTGGTCTCGCTGGCGCTCGGAGCGGGATTGCTCATCGCCATGCCGTTCCTGGTGGGGGTCGGATGGGAGCAGATCCTGTCCGAGTTCGCCCGGCTGAGCCTGCTCGAATGGGGTGTGCTGACGGCGCTGTGGTTGAGCAGCCTGTGGGCGTACAGCTATGTGCTCGTGGGGTCGCTGCCCGGCCTGACGCCTCTGCGCGGCGTCGTCGTCAGCGGCGTCGGCAGCGCGGTCAGCAACCTGCTGCCCTTCGGCGGCGCGGCGGTCGGGGTGCCCGTCACCTTCGCGATGGCCCGCATCTGGGGGCACGACAACCGGTCCATCACCACGTTCGTCCTGGTCAGCGGCATCTGGAACAACCTGTCGCGGCTGCTGCTGCCGGTCGCCGGCATCGTCTGCCTCCTCGCGACCGGCCGCGTCGTCAGCGACGGCTTCGCCACCGCCGCGAGCACCGCGGGCCTGACGCTGGCCGGTGCCGCCGCCCTGCTGATCGCCGGCCTGTGGCGGGAAGGCGCCGCCCGCGCCCTCGGCAAGTGCGCCGCCGTCGTGGTGAAGGTCGTCCCGGAAAGGCGCCGCCCGTCGCGGGACAAGGTCGTCGCGTCCTTCGTCGGCCTCCGGCTCAGCATTCTCGACGTGGTGCGGCGCGGCTGGCTCACCATGACCGCCGGCATGCTCGGTTTCCTCGCCCTCCAGGCGGCGCTGTTCCACGCGTGCCTGTGGGCGACCGGCGTCGAGGTCGGCTTCGCCGAAACCATCGCGGCCTTCGCTTTGGGCCGCCTCCTGAGCACGGTCACCATCACCCCCAGCGGCAGCGGCGTGAGCGAAGCCGGCACGGTGCTCCTGATGACCGCCACCTTCGGCACCGCCCCGGCGGCCACCTCGGCGGCGGTGCTGCTGTTCTGGTTCTTCACCTACCTGATCGAGATCCCCTTCGGCGGCGTGGTGTTCACCGTGTGGACCTGGTCCCGCCGCCGCCGCGGCGAAAGCACCTCCCTCGCCTTGCACGAAAAGGCTCTCGAACCGGCGGTCCCCGACACCCCGCGCCCCCAGGACGCCGCGCGCAGCTAGCCACCTCGGACGGTCCAGTCGATGCCGCGCAAAAGCACCGCTAGACCCCGCACGCACCTGGCCGCGACACTCAGCGGGCGACCTTGGCTTGACCGTCCTCCTGCCCAGACCTCACCGGGAACACCTACGTGAAGCTCTACTTGGGCAGGGCCTCGACGCTGTCGTGGGGCAGGGCGCGGATGCGGTGGGGGTGTTCGGTTCGCAGGAGTCCGCCGAGGAGGGCCGAGGTGGCGCGTTCGACTGCGTCGTCGGACATGTCGTGCATGTATAGGTCGAGTTCATAGGAGGGTTCGCCGCATTCTTCAAGGCCCGGGCGGGTGCGGGCGCCGACGACTCCGGGGAGGGATGAGGCCAGGCGGCGCACCGAGCCGAGTGACACCCTGCTGCCGTTGACGACCAGAAAGTCGGTCAGCCGGCTCCGGAAGTAAAGGTAGCCGTCGCGGTCGACGTCGAAGAGGTCGCCCGTGGCGACCCGGCCGGGCGTGATGAGGGCGGTGTTCGCCTCTCCCTCGGGGACGCCGACGCGGCTGAGCATCACGGTTTCCGAGGCCACCACGAGCTCGGCCGGGCCGTCCTCGCCTCGGGGGCGCAGAGTGATCCCCACGCCGTCGAGGGGGCGGCCGCAGGAGGTGTGCCGGTGCGGCGGTTCGAGGTGGGCGGCCAGGGTGCTGACTCTCGGGCCCGCCTCGGCCAGGCCGTACGTGAGGTAGATCTCGGTGCCGGGGGCCCGGCTGAGCAGGGCGCCGACGGCGCCGGCTTCCAGCATGTCGCCGCCTACGGTGAGTGCGCGCAGGCCGCGCGGCGCCGACCAGCCGCCCGCCAGTAACCGGCGCACGAAACACGGCATCAGGGAGGAAGCGGTCACCCCGTATTCCTTCAGCATGGCCGTATACCTCGCCTGGCTGCACGGCGGCCGGTCGACGACGATGCGGGCGCCGGCGCTCATCGCCGCGAGCACCTGGGCGACCAGGGCGTAGGAGAAGTGCATCGGCAGGTTCACCAGCATCGTGTCGTCCGAGGTGAGGCCGATGGAGGCGGCGTGCCATGCGGCGTTCCGCATGAGGGCGGACGCGCTGTGCAGGCAGCCGCTGCTCACGCCGGAGGTGCCCGAGGTGAGCAGGATGACCTGGCCGGGCCGGTGCAGGCGGTGCGGCCCGGGCAGGACCAGCACGTCGGCGCCGGGGAGTTGCGCGCGTGCCGCCGTGGTGTACGGCACGGCCTTGCCTCGCGGCACCACGAGCGCGGTGGCGCCCAGCCGGCGGGCGAGTTCGCCGAGCCGGGAGGCGGGCGTGGTGGGGGCGGCGAGCACGGGCACCGCGCCGGCGAAGAGCGTGCCGAAGAAGTGGCGCAGAAGCGCGGTGGAGCCCGGCAGAGCGATCACGACCACGGCGCCGGCCCGCGGGAGCAGGGAGCCGAACAGCTCGGCCAGGGTGGCGACGGGTGCGGCGCCTGCGACCGGTTCGGTGTCGACGGCTCCGTTGAGGAACACCTCGACGGAGGCGGGGGACGGGGGCAGGCCGAGACCGGCCGCGTGGGCGGTGTTCACAGGCATCGCCCCCTACCAGGGGCGCGGGGCGGCGGGGGGCTCGAGCTGAGGTTGTGACCCCCTGGTCACCGCGGAGGTCGACGGGCCGGTTTTCATAGTCCCCTCGGAGATCCTCGGACGGGATTGAAAAGCGAAATCAGAATCTAACGTCAACGGGGCGCGAACTACCCAACCGTTGATATAGCACCGGCTCATCCTCACCACCGGCTATAGCCCATGTAGCCGCAAGAAACTATCTCAATGGGCGCATAACGTGACCGATGGTAATGTTCCACTTTCAGGGTGTCAACCCACATTTATATCCGGGCTTGCCGTTTCGGCCACCACTCATCGCGATAATCAACCGGATTCGAGCGGTGACCGGGAATGACGTGGACGGTCACTTACGCCACGCCGAGCCGATCACCCTGGGTAGCATCCCAAATGTGGGCGTCTCCCCTCTCTCACCAGCCCCACCCACCCCGCCGGACTTCTGGTATCACGCGGCTCACAACAGGCGGGACGGAGCACGCGCGGCGTCCGCGCATGCTCCACGAGTGAAAGTCCCGACCGGCCTGCGGCATGGTAGGGGTTGCGGCATTTCCCCACTACACCCCCAACACCGGCATGCTTCATAAATCACGCGAGCGGCGGCAAAAGAAACCACCCTGACTTTCGCTATTTAACTCACCGGCCATCCGGCCAGTTTCCGCCGCCCCACTCACCTCCGGCTACCGGATTCTTCGGCTGCCGAAGCCGGAGGGTCGAAACGAATGGCCCGCACCTGAGCCGCGGCGGGCCTGCTGAGCACGGTCACACTGGCCGCGGGCGGCATCGAACCGGCGCGCGCCCGCTTCATCAACGTCTCCCAGCGCCGGCAATGCCGGGCGAACGAGACACGGGCGATCACCCGGCCGCGCGCGTGCTGCCCGGCGCGAGCCGTCGCCGGCTCCACGTCCAACATGATCAAATGCATCTCGCCGTGTGCGCGCCGGGCCAGCCAGGCGAAGCCGTACAACAGGTGGGGCCAGGTGCCCCTGGTGTGCGCGACGACCGTGTGGCCGCGGAGGACCGCGCGGATCACGCGCCAGGTGTGTGTAGTGTGCACGAACGGTGTCTGCAGCCGGGACGGCAGCGGCCGCAGCACCTCTTCCCATCGTTTGCGTGCCTGCCGTGAGTCGATCACGCGCACGCCGCCGGTCGCGATCACCGGCTGGGTCTCCTCACCGGTCAAGTCGTAGAGCCGTTCCAGCAGGGTGCTCTTGCCCGCACCGGGAAGCCCGGAGAGGAGCACAAGTGAACCGGCCGGATATCTCAGCTCGTTGACCGACGCCTGACTGGCCGGTGTGGCGGCCATCGCGTGCACCTCGCAGGGGTAGAGAACCATGCCCATCAAGTGGTTCAACGTCTGGACCGCTGGAAACGAGCCCAGTGGCCACCGTAAAGGTGATCTACGACAAATCCCCTAAGGCATCCAAATCAACATGTATCACCGTGGGCCCCGGTGACACCGCACCGCCCCCGCTACGTAGCGATCTCTGCGAGCGTCTCAAGGACCTGCTCACCGTATTTCGCCAGCTTGTTGTCCCCCACACCGCCCACCTCGCCGAGCTCGGCGAGGGACCCCGGCAGGCGCGTCGCGATCTCGCGCAGCGTCGAGTCGTGGAAGACCACGTAAGGCGGCACCCCCTGCTCCTTGGCCGCCGCCGTCCGCCAGGCGCGCAGCCGCTCGAACACCGGCTGGGCCTCGGCCGAGAGCTCGACGGGCGCAGCGCGGCGCGACTTGGCCGGAGCCGGGCCACCCGCCGGCTTCGCCGGAGCTGAGGCGGCGGGGGCCGCGGGGCGCGGTTTGTCCCTGCGCATGCGCACCTCACGCCGCTGGCCGAGCACGTCGGCGCTCGCCGCGGTCAGCACCAGCGTGCCGTAGTCACCCTCGACGGCCAGCAGCCCGAGGGCCAGCAACTGGCGCACGACCGCACGCCACTCGGACTCGCCAAGCTCGGTGCCCACCCCGAACACCGTCAGCGACGCGTGGTTGAACTGCTCGACCTTGGGGGTGTGGCGGCCCAGCAGGATGTCGATGATCTGCCCGGCCCCGAACTTCTGCCGCCGCTCGCGCTGCAACCTGAACACCGTGGAGAGCACCTTCTGCGCCGCCACCGTGGCGTCCCACGACTCCGGCGGGAACCGGCAGGTGTCGCAATTGCCGCACGGGCTGCTCTCCTGCCCGAAGTAGGTGAGCAGCCCCACCCTCCGGCACTCGACCGTCTCACACAACATGAGCATCGACGACAGATGAGCTGCGAGGTTGCGCCGGTGCGCGTCGTCGCCCTCGGAGGTGTCGATCAGCTTGCGGAGCTGCACGACGTCCTGCAGCCCGTAGGCCAGCCAGGCGGTCGCCGGAAGCCCGTCGCGGCCCGCCCTGCCGGTCTCCTGGTAGTAGCCCTCGACGGACTTCGGAAGATCCATGTGCGCCACGAACCGCACATCCGGCTTGTCGATGCCCATGCCGAACGCGATGGTCGCCACCATGACCACCCCGTCCTCACGCAGGAACCTCGCCTGGTGCTCCGCGCGAACGCGCGCGTCGAGCCCCGCGTGGTAGGGCAAGGCATGGATGCCGTTCTCCACCAGAAAGGCGGCGATCTTCTCGACCGAGCCCCGGGACAGGCAGTAGACCACCCCGGCGTCGCCGGCGTGCTCGCCGCGCAGCAGCTTGAGAAGCTGGCGCTTCGGCTCCTTCTTCGGCTCGATGCGATAGTCGATGTTGGGCCGGTCGAAGCTCGCCACGAACTGCCGCGCCTCGCCCAGGCCCAGCCTGGTCACGATCTCCTCGCGCGTGGCGGGAGTGGCCGTCGCGGTCAGCGCCACCCGCGGGATCTTGGGCCAGCGCTCGTGCAGCGCCGACAGCGTGAGGTAGTCGGGCCGGAAGTCGTGCCCCCACTGGGACACGCAGTGCGCCTCGTCGATCGCGAACAGCGAGACCTCGGCCCGGTCGATGAGCCGCATCGTCGACTCCAGGGCGAGCCGCTCGGGGGCGAGGTAGAGCAGATCGAGCTCACCTGCGGCGAACAGGGTCTCGACCGTGCGCCGCTCGTCGACGCCCTGCGTGGAGTTGAGGAAGTTGGCCCGCACCCCGAGGGCCCGCATGGCGTCGACCTGATCCTGCATGAGCGCGATCAGCGGGGACACCACGATGCCGGTGCCGGAGCGCACGAGCGCGGGGATCTGGTAGCAGAGCGACTTGCCCCCGCCGGTCGGCATAAGCACGAGGGCGTCGCCGCCCGCCACGACGTGGTCGATGATCTCTCGTTGCCCCTCCCTGAAGGTGTCATAACCGAAGACGCGGCGTAGCGTCAGAGCAGCGTCGTCGAGGGCGGGAGCGCCGTCGGGGGAAATCATCGGGCCATCATACGAAGCCCGGCGGACAAGCACCGGGCGAGCGGGTTTATCGGCCTGCATGCGATCGCTGGGCGGACTTATGCGGCTTGCCGGGGAGCGTTGTCATGCTCAACCGGATAAACGGAAGCCCAGTGCCCTCCTTTGCCATACCGCGATCGCATGCGACAGGGCAGGATAAGGGAGCGGATGGGCGGCCGAGGCCTCGGCGCGTTTTGCAAGTAGCATGAGGGATCCGCAGGTGAGGAGGAGGTCTCCATGATGCGCGGCTTAGGCGACCTGGAGTCCACGATCATGGATCGCATGTGGTCCTACCGCAGGCCGGCGTCGGTGCGGGACGTGCTTGAAGACCTACGCAAAGACCGTGAGATCGCCTATACGACGGTCATGACCGTGATGGACAAGCTCCACACCAAAGGCCTCCTCAAACGCCGCCCGCTTGGCCGTGCCTACATTTATGAGACCGTGGCCTCTAAAGAGGCATATACCGCTGAGTTGATGCGTGATTCTCTCGCGCAGAGCGGCAATAGAGCCGCCACCCTCGTGCACTTCCTGGAGCGGCTCACCCCGGAGGAGGCCGAAGCCCTGTCGGCGGCCCTGCAGGTGTTCCCGGCGAAGGGGCGCGACGAGTGACCGCCGCCCTCCTCGGGCTCTACGCCGTCGCGGCGGCGTTCGTGCTGCCCCGGCTGCTGAGCCGGGGCGCGTGGCGCCATCGCGCGCCCCGGCTCGCCCTCGCGCTGTGGCAGGCGGCGGGCGCCTCGGTGGTCGTGTCGGCGCTGCTGGCCGGGCTCGCGCTCGCCGTCCCGGCCTCCGCGATCGGGCACGGCCTGGCCAGTTTCTTCGAGGCGTGCGCGCTCCTGCTCGGCGAAGGCGAGTTCACCGCCTCCCCCGCCGCTCTCGCCGGGCTGGCCGGCTCCGGTCTCGTCGCCGCCAGGATCGCCTACTGCGCGGTGGCCGAGCTGCTGCGGGCCCGGGCCGAGCGCCGCCGGCACGCCGAGCTCCTGGCCCTCCTCGGCCGCCACGACCACGAGCTCGGCGCCGTCGTGGTCGACCACGACGAGCGCGTCGCCTACTGCCTGCCCGGCCGCCCCGGCCAGGCCGTGATCACGACCGGCGCCCTCGGCTCCCTGGCCCCCGCCCAGGTCGCCGCGGTGCTCGCCCACGAGCACGCGCACCTGCGTGGCCGCCATCACCTCGTGCTCGTCGGCGCCGCGGCCCTCAGGCGCGCCTTCCCCGGTGTCCCGCTCTTCTCACGCGCCAAGGTCGAGATCACCCGTCTGGTGGAGCTCGCCGCCGACGACGTCGCCGCCCGCCGCCACCCCCGGGTGCAGATCGCCGCCGCGCTCGTGGGCCTCGCCACGGGCAGGCCCCCGGCGTTCACGCTCGGCGCCGGCGGCGAGACCGCCCTTATGCGGGTCCGCCGCATGCTCAACCCCGAGGCCCCGCTGGGCCGCCGCGAGCGCCTCGCCGGCCTGCTCGCCGTCGGCCTGCTCCTGACCGGCCCCGCCGCCGTGGTCCTCGTCCCCGGTGTCGGCTCCTTCCTCGCCCACCACTGCCACACGCTGATCATGCTCTGAGGCGGCTCTTCCGTCCCTGGGCGAGCGCGTCAATTACGATTGCACATAGTAGACTGGCGCCGGAGGTGACGGGCCATGGTGGCGCGGCGGACGGCGGTGGGGGCGCTCCAGCACATCGCCCTGCTGCTGCTGGTGGCCGTCGGCGTCGTCTCGATGCACACCCTCGGCCACCACGACGGCCACTCCCCCGCAACGACCTCCACCGCGGCGGCCTCCCATAGCGCCGCCGGGCACGAGCCCGCCGCGGTCACGCGCGACGCCACCCCCGAGGACGGGCCCTCCCCGGCCTCCCCGCTGTGGATCTGCCTGGCGATCCTCTCCTCCGGCGCCCTGCTGACGCTGCTCCCCCTGCTCGCCCTGTTCACCCTCGCGCCGGGCGGGGGGTTCACACGGCTCACGCCACGCGGGCTCATGCCGTACGGCACGAGCCGCCATGGGCCGCCTCTCCTCGCTCTAGTGCTCACCCGTGTGGCGGTGCTGCGGATCTAGAGATCCGCTCGCGGGCCGCCAGGACCATGACCCATGCGTCTCTACGTGCCGGACATCTCCGGCACGCGCGCCGGCATGCCCTCGGCGAAGCCCGCCCCGGCAGACGATCCGACCACACGACAAGCGAGGCAATCACCCATGCGATCGATAGACCGGCGCGGCTTTCTCATCGGCGGGCTCGGCCTGGCCGCGGGCGCGGCGCTGACCGGATGTGCGGGCGGCAGGCCACCCGCCGCCGCCCCCTCCTTCATCGGCCCCGCCGACCCGGCGGTGGCGGCGGCGGAGGCCGCGCGGCGGCCGGGAGCGGTGCGCGACCACACGCTCCGGGCCGTCGAGCAGACCATCGACCTCGGCGGCAAGACCGTCAGGACGTGGAGTTACGGCGACACCGTCCCCGGAGCGGAGATCCGCGTCAAGGCAGGCGAGACGGTGCGGGTGCGGCTCATCAACGAGCTACCGAAGGAGACCACCGTCCACTGGCACGGGCTGGCGTTGCGCAACAACGCCGACGGCGTGCCCGGTGTCACGCAGGAGCCGGTGCGGCCCGGCCAGGAGTATGTCTATGAGTTCGGCGCCGCCAACGCGGGCACCCACTGGTTCCACCCGCATGTGGGCACCCAGCTCGACCGGGGACTCTACGCCCCGATCATCGTCGAGGACCCCGCCGAGCCACTCGCCTACGACGAGGAGTGGGTGGTGGTCCTCGACGACTGGCTGGACGGCGTGACGGGCACCCCGGACGACGTGATGGCCGAGCTCTCCGGCGGCATGGGCGGCATGGACCACGGTTCCATGGAGAGCATGGACCACGGGGAGGGGGAGGCGGGCACCACGCCGTCCCCGGGAGGTTTCATGATGATGGGCGCCAGAAGCCCCCTGCTCGGAGGTGACGCGGGAGACGTGCGTTATCCCCACTACCTGGTCAACGGCCGCCTGCCGAGTGCCCCCGTCACCTTCACCGCCAAACCCGGCGCGCGTGTGCGGATCAGGTTCGTGAACGCCGGGGGCGACACCGCGTTCCGCGTCGCGCTGGGCGGGCACCGCATGACGGTCACGCACACCGACGGCTACCCGGTCGAGCCCGCGGCGACCGACGCCCTGCTGATCGGCATGGGGGAACGCTACGACGTGCTGGTGACGTTCAAGGACGGTGTGTTCCCGCTGGTGGCGCTCGCGGAGGGGAAGAAGGCCCTGGCCCGCGCCCTCGTGCGCACAAGCCGCGGCGGACGCGCGCCGGGGGCCGGCGTGCGGCCGGCGGAGCTGGAGCGGCTGGTGATCGGGTATGACGCGCTGACGCCGGCGGCAGCCGTACGGCTGGCGGGCAGGAGGCCGGATCGCACGATCACCATGGAGTTGACGGGCGGCATGATGAGGTACGACTGGGGCATCAACGGGCGGAAATACGACCCCAGGACCATCGCCGAGGTGCGCGCCGGAGAGCGGGTGCGGGTCTCCTTCGTCAACACGACCACGATGTGGCACCCCATGCATGTGCACGGCCACACCTTCGCCCTGGGCGGCGAGGGGATCCGCAAGGACACCGCGGTCGTGCTGCCGGGCCGCACCTTGCACGCCGACTTCGACGCCGACAACCCCGGGTTGTGGATGGTGCACTGCCACAACCTCTATCACGGGGAGAGCGGCATGATGACCCTGCTCGGCTATCGGAGCTAGGTTTACACCCCACTTATCTACTACTACTTATAGTAGAAGTTACGCGGAATCTCCCACTCCTGACAGCCCCGTGAGCCGGAACACCCGTTCGACGTCCCCCGCACGCACCACTCCGGAGGAGAACGCCACTCTCGGCCGGACCGGTGACGACGGAGGTGACGCGGCTCAACCAGGCGTGGCCTCCGCTACGCGTGCAAGCGCGGACGTGCCCGGTGGCGCCCCCGTGACACCGGGCACGTTTTCCATCGCCCCACCGTTTGGCGATCGATAAGGGCCGTTGCGGTGAGTCGACCAGAGAGAAGGCCATATGGGCTGGCAAGACGTGGAAGACGCGGCTTACCGGGCGTGGGACAAGGAGGACTGGCCCACCGCCGCCGTGCGCTTCGAGGAACTGGTCGCCGAGTTGCCGAACGCGGACAAGAGCGCCGTGTGGTGGTTCGACCTGGCACTGGCGTACAAGTTCCTCGGCGACTGGCCCAGGGCGTATACCCGCGGCAGGGAGGCGGCGGCCCGCTCGGCCCGCGGCGAGCAGGACCCGGCCTTCTGGAACCTCGGCATCGCCGCCACGATCATGCGCGACTGGGCCACCGCCCGCGATGCCTGGGCGGGGTACGGCATCGCCGTCGAGCCGGGTGAGGGGGAGATCGTCCAGGACTTCGGCACGGCGTGCGTCCGGCTGCGGGACGAGAAGAGCAGCGAGGTGGTGTGGGTGCGGCGCATCTGCCCTACCCGGGCGCGCGTCCTGACCGTGCCGGTCGCCACCGAGCGGCGCTACGGCGAGATCGTGCTGCACGACGGCGTCCCCAACGGGGAGCGGATCGTGGCCGATGTGACATATCCCGTCTTCGACGAGCTCATGCTCTTTGCTCCCTCCCCGCTGCCGACCTTCACCGTGACGGTCACCGCGCGCGAGGGCAAGGACATCGACGAGCTGATCCTCCTCTTCGGCGACCACGACCTCGGCGCCCAGCCGGCGGGCAACTTCCGCATCCTGAGCGCGAGGTGCAGCGAGAGCAGCGTGGAGAGCAGGCGCCCGCAGAACGAGGGCGGCAGCCAGACACTCTGGCTCGGCGCTCCCCCGGAGCGGGCGGCCGGACTGCTGGAGGAGTGGCGTGCCGCGGGCAGTGCCGTACGCTCCTGGTCGGACCTCGAACCGGTCGAGGGGCGGGGCTGAACGGGGGGCGGGAGGCGTGGGAAGGTCGCGCGAGGTCGACGAGCTGGTGGCGCACGAGCTGGGCGGCACGCCGGCGGCGTGGGCCGAGGTGCGGGCCAGGGACGACAACACGGTCTACCGCGTGGTGCGCCCCGGAGGCGGGGCCGCCTACGTGAAGGTGGGCGCGGACCTCGCCGGCGAGCGCGACCGGCTGGCCTGGCTCGCCGGGCGGCTGCCGGTGCCGGAGGTGCTCGGCTGGGGCACGCCGGGCTCGGCCGACTGCCTCATCACCGCCGCGGTGCCCGGTGACGACCTCACGGCCTTCCTTCCCCGGCCCGATGCTCTCGTGCGCCTGCTCGCCGGCGCGCTGCGGATGTTCCACACGCTCGACCCGGACGGCTGCCCCTTCGGGGAGCCCGCCCCGGGGGCGGTCGTGACGCACGGCGACGCCTGCCTGCCCAATGTGCTGGCCGACGGCACGGGGGTCACCGGGTTCATCGACGTCGGCGACGCCGGGCTCGCCTCCCCTGAGGCCGACCTGGCCGCGGCGCTGTGGAGTCTGCACTACAACCTGGGCGACGGGCGATATGGACGGGAGTTCGCCGAGGCTTACGGCTTGCCCGGCATATCCGATGCCGAGCTCCGTGCCCTGCGTGAGAGCTACTGACGCGGCCCGGAGGCGGACAACCTCCGGGCCGTGCCCGCTCACTTCACGATGAACTCGGTGAGCACCGCCGCGTGATCCGACGTCCACTGGTTGTCGCGGTGGTCCGGCACCGGCGCCGGCTTTCCCTCTACGAGGGCCGCCGAGCTTTTCACCGTGAGCGACGCGCCCTTGGCGTAGACGAAGTCGATGCGGTCCTGCGGCTCGGGCTCGCCCTTGTGCGCGTCATGCCCATATCCGCCGGTGAAGGTCTTGTAGATCGGCGACCAGGTGATCCCGGGCGCCGCCGCCGGGTCGGGATTGGCGACGCGGAAGGTGTCCTTCAGACCGGCCCGCGCGGGCAACACGGACGTCGGCCACGGCACGTCGCCGTAACCGCAGCGCGAGTCGCGCTTGGTCCAGTCGAGGTGCGAGGGCGCGTTGAAATCTCCGGTGAGCAGCACCGGGGTGCGGTCGGCGGCGTCCAGGTCGGCGCGCATCGCCCGCATCACGCCCTCGATCTGCGCCGTGCGCCGCGACTCGGCCTCACGGGCGAGCAACTGCTCGACCGTCATCTTGCCGAAGCAGGCGTCGTAGGGGCCGTAAGGCGTGTAGCCGAGGTGGACGTTCCACACCGCGACCTCGGTGCGCCGGCGCTCGTCGAGCCGGATCCGCACGTTGGACACGGGCAGGTGCGACTGCGACGGGAGCGGCCCGCGCGCCACGATCGGATAGCGGCTGAGCACCCCGACGTCGCCCGCCTGGTAGTAGTCCCAGCCCAGCGCCTCGCCGAGCTCCCTGACCGACTCATTGGAGCCCTCCTGCACACCCACCACGTCGACGTCGTGGTCGAGGAGGAACCTCACCTGCTTCTCACGCCCGCCGCTCACCTGTGAGCCGCCGTGCCAGAGGTTCCAGCTCAGCGCCTTGAGCGTGGGCACGAGCCGGGCTCCCGGAGGCCGCACGCCGACCTCCAGCCGTGCCGTACGGCTCTCGCCCGCCTTGTTGGCCACGCGCACCTCGGCCACGGTCGTCTTCGACGACTCGCCCGGCGGGGGCGTGCCGGTGACGGCGCCGTCGGCGGCGACCCGCACCCAGCCGGGGCCGGACACCTTCTCGAAGGTCAGCCCGTCGAGGTCGCCGCGCACCAGGCCGCGCACGGTCGCCGCGTAGGGGCGGCCGGCCTGCGCGTTGCGCAGCGGGATCCGCTCGGCGGCGAAGCGGAGGGCGCCGCCGTCGGTGATGCGGAATCTCACCGGCTGGGCGAGCCACTCGTAGCCGTCTTCGGCCAGGGCGAAGGCGATGTAGTCGCCCGGCTGGAGGCCCTCGGTGGGCAGGGTCGCGGTGCCGCTCGCCTTCGGGATGTAGACCCACTTGAGGGAGGGGCCGACGAATCTCCGGTCGACGGGGCCGTCGCCGGGATCGGTGTAGATCCCGATCCAGTTCGTGGGGCCGGGGGCCGGCGTCGAGTAGGTGAAGGCGACGGGCTGCCCGGCGCGCACGGTGGCGTTCTGCACGGTGAGCGTGCCGCCGGGGGACGGGGCCGCGTTCGGTGCGGCGTCCGGCGCGGTTTCCGGCACGGTTTCCGGCGCGGCGGGACCGGACGGCGGTGCTTTGCGGGCGGTGTCCGGGTCCGCCCCTGCCGAGGTGGCCGAGACGGCGATCGCGGCCAGGACGGCGACCGAGAGCAGCGGGATCCTACGCATGAGACTCCTTGGTGACAATTGAGCATAAGGAGCTTCTGTGAGCCAAGTGGCCGATTGGTGTACATGTGCTGGCCGGGGAGGGCACAGCCGCCGAAGATCCCCCCACCCGGCCTACTATCGCTTATAGTTTCCGAACCGCCCCCCAGCGGACGCCCGCCGGAGGTGCCCATACCCCCCGTGGGCGCCTCCGGCGACCATCGGCGCAGCTCACAGCCGCCAGGCCGATGTTGCGGTTACCCAGATCAAGGTTTTGTGACGGTCCAAAGCAAACCTTGAATCTCCGTAAATGCCCTATAGAGTCACCTTCAACATGCTTCCTCCTCCATGGGGGTGGCCTAGACCTCAGATACCCCCCGGAGGTTTCATGTACCGTCGGACACCCAGGTCGATCGCCGCGGCAGGCCTGCTCGCCTTGACGCTGGCCGCGTGCGGCGGCAACACCGCACCGGTGCAGAACCAGGGCGCCCCAGGTCAGAAGACCGCCGGAACCGCCGCATCCGTCACCATCTCCATCTCGTCCGACGAGAGCACGCTGACCCCGTTCACCAACCAGACCGGATACCCCGGCGACAACCTGGTGAACCTCATCTTCGATTCACTTGTCACGGTCCAAGGCGACGGGATCAAGCCCCTTCTCGCCAAAGAGGTGCAGACCACCGACAACAAGGTCTACACCCTGCCGCTGCGCTCCGGCGTGACCTGGCACGACGGCAAGCCCTTCACCGCCGAGGACGTGCTCTTCAGCGTGGACTACTACCGCGAGCACATGGAGGGCGACTCCGCCATCGACGTGCGCCCCATCGAGAAGGTCAGCGCCGAAGGCGACACGGTGACGATGACCCTCAAGGCGCCCGACCCCGAGTTCCCCCGGCGCCTGCTCGCCGACATGGCGATGCTGCCCAAGCACCTCTGGGAATCGGTCACCAAGGTCAAGGAGGCGGGCACCGACAAAGCCGTCGGCACCGGCCCGTTCAAGCTGACGACCTACGACCCCTCGCGCGGCTACACGCTGACCGCCAACGCCGCGTACGCCATGGGCAAGCCCAAGGTGCAGACCGTCAAGGTGGTCGTGATCCCCGAGGAGGCGACGCAGTTCGCCGCCCTACGCACCGGCGAGGTGCACATGTCGACCCGGCTCGTGCCGCCGCAGCAGCTCCAGTCCTTCAAGCAGCAGCCGAACATCGGCATCGTCGAGGGCACCGAGTTCGCCTCCACCCTGCTCGCGTTCAACACCGGGCGGGCCCCCTTCGACAAAGCCGAGGTACGGCGGGCCCTGGCCAAGGCCATCGACGTCAACGACCTGGTGAAGACCGTGCTGCTCGGCCAGGGCACCCCCGGCAACCCCGGCTTCATCCACGCCAAGTCCCCCATCAAGGCCGACGAACTGCCGCCGCTGTTCGACCCCGAGGGCGCCAAGCGCGACCTCGACGCACTCGGCGCGGCGCCCGGCGCCGACGGGATCCGCGTGTTGTCCGGCAAGCCGATGTCGTACGAGCTGCTCGTGCAGAGCTCCAGCACCGACCGGCTGCGCGCCGCCGAACTGATCCGCGACATGCTGAAGAACGTCGGCGTGGCCGTGAAGATCACCTCGCTCGACTCCGACTCGCTCGACGCGAAGGTGTGGCCCGACTACGACGTCGCCCAGGGCCGCAACTACGACATGTCGATGTGGGGCTGGTCCGCCCCGACCATGCTCAGCAGCGGAATGATCGCCCAGCTCGTGGCCTCCGACCACAAGGACGGCCCGCTCAACGTCGTCGGCTTCAAGAACGACGCGGTCGACGCCGTGGTCAAGACGCTGACCTCCGCGCCCACGATGGAAGAGCGCAGCGAGGCAGCCAAGCAGCTCCAGAAGCTCCTCGCCGAGCAGGTGCCGTTCCTCACGCTCTACTACCGCAACGGCACCTACGCCTTCCGCAAGGACACCTACGACGGCTGGGCCTGGCAGGACGGCGCGGCCGCGCTCAACAAGTTCTCCCTCGTCGACATGGCGCTTTGACGGCCATGGTACAAACGGAGACACCGGCGCCCACCGAACGTGGGCGCCGGAGCTACGGCCGCTACACCGCCGGTCGGCTGGCGCAATATGCCGCGGTGCTCTTCATCGCCCTGACCCTCAACTTCGCCCTGCCGCGGGCCCTGCCCGGCGGCCCGCTCAAGCTGTTCGGCAGCCCCGAGGCGCTGGCGCAGCTCACCGCCGAGGAACGCGCCCAGATCGCCAACCAGTACGGCTTCGGGCAGCCGCTGCACGAGCAGTTCTTCACCTACCTCGGCAACGTCTTCAGCCTCGACCTCGGCATGTCCCTGTCCCAGCGCCGCCCCGTCATGGAGGTGCTGGGAGAGGCACTCCCCTGGACGCTGCTGCTGGTCGGCACGAGCATCGTGATCACCGCCCTGCTCGGCGTGACGCTGGGCGTGATCGGCGCGCTGCGCCGCCGCAAGGGCAAGGGGTCGGGGCTGCTGGGCGGCGCGATCGTGTTCGACTCGCTGCCGCAGTTCTGGCTGGGGATGCTGCTCATCGTCCTGTTCAGCGTGCAGCTGCGGATGCTGCCCACCTTCGGGGCGGTCGGCCCCGACGGAGTGGTCACGATCGGCGCCGTCGCCCAGCACCTCGTCCTGCCGGTGACCACGCTCACCCTCACCGGGTTCGGCTACCTGTTCCTCTACACGCGCTCGTCCCTGCTCACGGTGCTGACCAGCGAACCCGTGCAACATGCCCACGCGCGCGGCGTGCCGTACCGCCAGATCGTGCGCAGGCACGCACTGCGCCCGGCGCTGCTGCCCGTGCACACGATCATCATGATGGAGATCGGCTTCCTGGCGGCGGGTTCGATCGTCGTCGAGACGGTCTTCGCCTACCCCGGGCTCGGACGGCTCACGTTCAACGCGATCTCCGCCCGTGACTACCCGCTCATGCAAGGAGCATTCCTGGTGCTCACCGTCATGGTCGTCGTCATGAACGCCGTCGCCGACGCGACCTACCCCCTGCTCGACCCGAGGGCCCGCGCGGGAGGAGCACGATGACCGCCCTGCGCCGCGCCCACGGCCTGCTCGGCACACCCGGCCTCATCGGCGCCGCCATCCTCACCGCGGTCGTCGGCGTCGCGGTCTACGGCTTCCTGCTGCCCGAGGGCGCGGGACACGCCCGCGTCGGCACGCCGTACGCCCCGCCAGGGCCCGGCCTGCCGCTCGGCGCCGACGACCTCGGCCGCGACCTGTTCGAGCAGCTCGTGGTGGGCGCCGGCACCTCGCTCAGCCTCGGTTTCCTCGTCGCCGTCGCCACCACCGTGATCGCCGCCGTTGTCGGCGGAGCGGCCGGCATCGGGCCGCGATGGATGTCGGCCACCATCATGCGCGGGATCGACATCATGCTGATCCTGCCGGAGCTGATCCTCTTCATCCTGGCCGCCGCCTTCCTCGGGCAGGCGTTCGGCATCAGGGTCGCGATCCTCGCGCTCATCCTGTGGCCCGTCCCGGCCCGCGTGCTGCGCGCCGCCGTGCTCACCGCCTGGTCGCGCGGCCACCTCGAGGTCGCCCGCGCCATGGGCGCGCCCCGCTGGTGGCTGCTGGTGCGCCACGGCTCCTATCTGATCGGGCCGCTGCTCATCCCCGTCTTCGTGCGTACGGCGATGCGCGCCATCCTTTACGACGCCACCCTGTCCTTCCTCGGCCTCGGCGACCCCACGACCCCGAGCTGGGGCACCACCCTCTACTGGGTGCAGTCCAACGGCGTCTTCCTGTCCGAGGCCTGGCTCTGGTGGGCGCTGCCGCCCGGCGCGGCCATCACCCTCACCGTGCTTGGGCTCGCACTCATCGGCATAGCCGTGGAGGAACGCCTCAACCCCGCGCTTAAGGAGGCCAACTCGTCATGACGCTGACCATGCGCGACCTCACCGTCTCCTACGGCGCCCGCCCGGCGGTCGACCGCGTCGACCTCGACGTCGCCGAAGGCGAGATCGTGGCCCTCGTCGGCGAGAGCGGCTGCGGCAAGACCTCCCTCGCCCGCGCCCTCCTCGGCCTGCTGCCCCGCAACGCCGTCGTCACCGGCTCGGCGCTGCTCGCCGGTGAGGAACTCGCCGGCCGCCGCGACTGGGCCGGCGTGCGCGGCAAACGCATCGCCATCGTGCCGCAGGGCGCGATGACCGGGCTCAGCCCCGTACACCGCGTCGGGCGTCAGCTCACCGAGATGCTCACCCTGCACAAGGGCACCGCCACCCCCGCCGACCTGCTCGACCGGGTCGGCCTGCCGGCGAGCATGCTCAAGTGCTATCCGCACGAGTTGTCCGGCGGGCAACGCCAGCGGGTCGCCATCGCCCTCTCCCTCGCCGGCGAACCGCGGCTGCTCGTCGCCGACGAGCCCACCACCGGCCTCGACGCCATCAGCCAGCGGCACGTGCTCAGCCTGCTCGCCTCGCTGAACATCAGCCTGCTCATCGTCTCCCACGACCTCACCGGGCTGCTGCCACACGCTCACCGCATCGCCGTGATGTACGCCGGGAGGCTCGCCGAGGTCACCCCCTCCGCGAGACTGCTGCACCGGCAGGACAAAACCCACCCCTACACGAACGGCCTCCTCACCGCGACACCCGCCCCCGACCGTGATGTGCCCTGGGGCAGCATCCCCGGCCAGGCCCCCGCGCTCGACCACACCCTCACCGGCTGCCGGTTCGCCCCGCGCTGCCCCCTCACCACCTCACGGTGCGTGGATGAGGAACCCGGGCTCATGCCGTACGGCGAAAGCCACGTCGCCTGCCACCGGCACGACGAGGACGCCCTCCCCACCTATCCGACGGTGCCGCGCGCCGACTGCGCCCCGCAGAACATCGCCGTGCGGGCCACCGGGCTCCGGCACACCTTCCGCAGCCGCGCCCGCACCACCACCGCCCTCGCCGACGTCGACCTCACCATCGGCGCCGGGGAGATCCACGGGCTCGTCGGGGAGAGCGGCTCGGGCAAGAGCACCCTCGCCCGGGTGCTCCTCGGCCTCATCCGCCCCGCCGCCGGCCGGGTGGAGATCGCCGGGCAGGAGCTCACCGCCCAGCGCGGCAAAGCCCTGCGGCTGCTCCAGCAGAAGATCGGCTTCATCCACCAGGACCCCTACGACTCGCTGCACCCCGGCATGCGGGTCGGCGACCTCGTCGCCGAACCCCTCGCCGTGTCCAAAACCCCCGCCGCCGAACGCGGCGACCGGGTGCACCGCGCCCTGCGCTCGGCCGGGCTGCCCGACACCCCCGACTTCCTGCGGCGCCACCCCGGACAGCTGTCCGGCGGGCAGCGGCAGCGTGTCTCCATCGCCCGCGCCCTCACCGGCGACCCCGTGCTGCTCATCGCCGACGAGGCCACCAGCATGCTCGACGTCTCCACCCGGGCCGGCATCGCCACCACCCTGCGCACCCTCGCCGCCGAACGGGGCCTCGCCGTCCTGTTCGTCACCCACGACCTCGGCGAGGCCATCCAATCCTGCGACCGCATCACCGTGCTCCGCCACGGCACCGTCGTCGAACACGGCACCTGCGCCGACGTCGCGGGCTCCGCCACCGACCCCTACACCCGCCAACTCCTCCAAGCAGCGAAAGGCTGAGCGTGACCGCCCACGAAACAGACGCCATGGAAGTCTTCACCCGACTCGACTCCTACGGCGAACGATTCAGCCTGCACCGCGGACTCGCCCCCGGCCACGACTGGATAGCCTGCGACCGCCTCCTCAACCCGCACTCCGACGAACTCGGCCAGGTCCTCGACGCCGAACGCCGCGGCAGCGGCCAGGTCTCCGACCACGCCACCGCCCTCACCGTGATGGCCGTCTACGCCGGCACCGTCACCGCCTCCGCCCTCCTCGCCTGGGCCCTCGACCGCGTCGTCGTCGACATGCGCGCCGGCAACGTCGCCGTACGCCTCGCCCCCGACCACGGCTTCGAAGCCGTCGCCCTCCGCGAACCCCGCGTCGAACAGGCGCCCCTCACCACCCTCGTCTCCTGGGTCCTCGACGACCACCTCCTCCCCTTGGCCGACGCCCTGCGCATCCGCACCAAAGCCGGCATGCGCCAGCTCCGCGGCGGCGTCGCCCACGGCTGCGCGGCGGCGTTCTGCATCTCCAGCCGCCGCGGCGGCGACGTCACCCGCCTGCACGAGGCCTACGAAACCTTCCTCGCCGCCTCCACCGGCGACCTCGCCCGCCTGGGCGACGTCATCCGCCTCCGCGAGGGCGACCGCGAGGGCCTCTTCTACCTGCGCAAGACGTGCTGCCTGTATTACACGTCGGCCCACGGAGGCAAGTGCTCAAGCTGCTGCCTGGACAGCGTGGAGGACCGCATCACCAACTACCGCCGCGTCCTCGCCGACGGCGTGGTCCCGCACTGACCGGCGCTTCCCCGGCCGCTCGTCCTCGTCCTCGTCCTTGGACGAGCGGCTATTTCAACAGCTCGTCAAGCGCCGAGATCACCGTCCGCGCAGCATCGGGATGGGAGAGCGCGACAGGGCCGATGGACGGCCGCTTACCGTAGTCGGCCGCGGCAAGCCGCTCGGACACATCCGTCCACCCCGGAAGGCCCGCAAGCGCCTCGTTCACCCGCGCCAACCGGCCCCGGTCGGCCCCCCGGTTGCGCATCCACTCGAAGTTGATCGTCAGCACTGACTTGCTCACCCCTGTGTAGATGCCCCAGACGGCGGCTTCATCGGACCCGAGGCTGAACCACGCGGTGGCCGAAGGGTGCGCGGCCTCGCCACAGTAGTGCCGGTATCCGCGGAACGCGGGATGACTTTCCGCATGCCGGTAGACGGCCAGAAGGGTGGTCGACACCTCCGGATGAGTGTATGTCTCAAGGGCATGGAGAAAGCTCTCCTGTTTGCCGTTTCCGCGCGTCAAAGGCGACCGCGACGCGACCTGAGGAACCTCCCCCAGGGCACCCGCACCGCTGGGAACGGCACTGTAGTCCTCGGCCGGGAGCGGGTCTCCGAGTGCCAACTGGATGGCGATCGCGGTCGACTCGAGCCAGGACAGCGTCTCCTCCGCGTCACGCGAGGTGATGGGCATCTTCTGCCCGGGATGCTCCGGGTCGTGGTCGGCGGTGTGAGCGATGTTGTTGCGGCGCCAGGCGATCTCTTCCAGCCTGCGCCGCACCTTGTCCTGGGTGACCGGTGCCGTCGGGTCTTGATCGGTCAGGATCTCGGCGACCTTCACCCAGAGCTTCACCGTGCTCACATGGGCGAGGCCTTCCTTGATCTTCTCGAGGTTTTGAAAGGTCATGAACCCGAAGACCTGGTCCAGGTGTGCCCGGAAAACCTCTTCCAAGGACTCACGTCCATGATGGATCCGCTCGAACAACCCCACAGGAATGGGCAACTTGTCGAACTTCGGCGGGCGTGGCACCTGCGGATTGATCGCGAGCAGCACCGCCCGATCGATAAGCTCCCGGGTTATCCAGTGGTCCAGGGCGGCGACCGACTGTGTCCAGGCGGCTCGATAGAGATCGCTCACATCGAATGCGCCTACTTTGAGGCGCTCCAGATTCTGACCTCCACGCACGAGCTGCCGAGCGTATTCGAGGTTCTGTTGAAACTGCTCGAACGGAGACGGCTCGCCGGTCGGCGTGGACAGCGGGGTCCTGCGGGCGCGATACTGACGCACCAGCTCTCGGTAGAGGTGAGAACCCGGAAAATCCGCCAGCGCCCGGACTCCGGCGTCCGTGAGCGACCAGCCGTTTCTCTTGCTCATCCAACCGATCGCGGCCGCTTCACCGGTGCGGAATCCGAGCTGTGCCCACCAGCGTGCCTGCCCATGTCTGTCGGGCGCCTGAAGCTCCGCTGAGATGTCGACCTGCCGGGAGACCGCTGCCCTCACCCGGTCGGGGCCCAGCGGAAGGCCTGCCTCGCGAAGAACCTCTAGAGCTATCCGAAATATCTGGGCAATTTGCTCGGCATTGGACAAGGGGGGCTCCTTGTATTCAGTTTTCAGCCGTCTCTGTACAAGCATCCAGACTATAAGCGGAAAATGCTCAGCCGCGCCGTCGCCGACGCCAGTCGGATCAGGTCAGGAGCTTGTGGCTTCGGTCATCAAGCTTTCGGCGACGGTGTCCACGTGCCGCTTGTGGCGGTCGGCTGAGGGGGTGTTTTCCGCGAAGCGCTTGAAAGCGCCCATTGTGGGGCCGTAGGGGACCTGGCAGTTCACCCGGTCGTCCGCTCGGCCGGTGAGGGCCGCCGTCGTTACCTCCTCGAAGTACGACCGGAAGACCACGGCCACGCGCCGCTTCAGGTCCGCCGCTCTCCTCCTCCCGGCCGGCGGCCAGGTGGCGGGACCGGGCGTCGCGCCACACCTCGTCGAAGCCACGGCGGAAGTAGCCCTCCTCGATCCCGTCCGCCGTCCGCGGGTCGAGGTCGGCGAGTGAACCGTGCGTCTGGAACAGCCGGTAAAGCCTGTCCGCGCGGGCCGCGAACAGGGCGCCCTTCCTCATCACCCGGCCCCCGAGCGACGCCGCCCGCCCCTGCGTCCATCTCTTACGACTCAGACGAACTCCGCCGTTCGGTGAGCGGCTGCATCGACGCGCTCCCCTGCCACTCAATCAGAGGACAAAACCGGCATTACATGGCGCAACATCGCAGAACTTCCCCGGGGAGCCTTAGAGCTGTCAACACCGTCCCTATACGTCTACTGTGCTATTGGCTTTTCCATACCTAGAGAGGACGGGGCTCGCGTGGCCGAACGCATGGTGCCCAATCCTCGGCACGCGAAGCTGAAGCTTCTCCTCATGGAAGCCGACAACTGGGCCCGCGACGTACGCCAGGCCTATCAACCCGCCTCGTCGGCCATGCGATCGGGAAAGGTCTGGACCGGGCCTACAGCCACCAGATGGGGCGACGAACTCGAAGACCGCCACCACCGACTACGCCGGCTCGCACAACACCTATCCAACGCCATCGAGGACGAACTACGCCGGCACCCCGCCATGGTGACCGAGTCCCAGGCCGAGGCCATACGTCGCGAACTCGGCGGAAATGCATAGCAGGCGAGCAGAGAAGAGGGAGCAGTCATGACATCCGATGCCGGGTTCTGCGGCATCGATCCCGACGAGATGGGACGAGTGGCCGAATCGCTTCGGAGATCTGCGGCAAACCTCGCTGCTTCCTGCCGCGAATTCGACACGAAGTTCCGTCAGACCGGAGTCAGCACCTCCGTCTTGCAAGAGATCGCCGACATCGCCGACTGGGGCGGAAAACAAGTCTCCATGCTGCAAGGCCGGATCGAACTCATCAACGCCCTCGGCAAGGGAGCACAGGAACCCGCGGCAGCCGGCGGCTCCGCGTCATCACTCCTCCACCTCCCCGACCAGATAGAGGACTTCGAAACCGCCCGCGGGCTCGCCACCATGTTCAACCAGGACATCTTCACCACCAAGTACAGCGGGGAGTTCCAGGGCCAACTCATCCACAACCACACCGGCAGAGTCGCCCAACTGGCCAACAACCCCCAAGCCGCCGCAGCCTTCTTCGCCTTCCTGTCCCCACAAGTCCGCGACACCCTGCCCAACCTCATCGCCACAACGGGCAGCAAGACCGCCAAACAAGACCTCGCCGCCTTCAGCTCCGCCCTCGGCGCAGCCCTCCGCGCCCCCAACCACATCCCAGCCTTCACCAAGGTGCGCGAGGCACTGGTGAAGCCCACGCACGACAAGCAGGTGGCGTGGCAGCGGCTTGCTCTCCTCAGAGGCGCCAATGTCCCCTCAGACGTGCGCAGTGCGGCAGCCCGCTCCCTCGTCCTGGACGACTTCATGAGGAACCCCAAGCAGAACTGGCATACCTCCGGATTCACTCAGCTCAAGGCGTATGGGTTGCCGTCAGATCTGGTCGTCCTGGGATTGGAGGTTCTCGGCGACGACGGCACCGCCGTACGGGACGCGTTCGCCAAAGCCGGAGGGGCCGATCTGAAAATAGGCCAGGTCGACAAGATGAAGCGACTCTTCGATTACGGCCGCACCGGTGGCGAGAGCATCGGCGACGTGTTCGGCCGAGTCCTGGTTGCGGGCAGCGAGGCCACCGAGGAAAAGGCCGGGCACCACAGCCCAGCCGCTGCCGCCTTCGCCCTGGACACGCTGCTCGCCGCAGGCTCCTTCGGCGCCACACTACCCAGATCGGCTAAAGACTCCATGGGAGTGATAGCGAACTCCTACGTCCATGAACTGCTTTCGGGTGGACGCACAGACAAGGCCACCGATCGCATCTCCGGCATGAATGCCCCGAAGCACTGGATCGACTGGCCAGGAGTCACTCCCGCCTTTTACCTCAGCCCGGGCGATACTTACCGGTTCTTCAAGACGTTTGCCGGTGAGGACCGCGCCGTCGATGAGTTCAATAAGACTGTGGCAGGGCTCCGCCATGACCTGCTGATATCGGCAGCCCGCCTGGACGCGAAGGGAAAAACCGACTATTTCCGTGGTCTCTCTACAACGTTCGGCGACCTCGGCAGCATCCAGTTCAAGGCAACCAAAGAGGTGCTGGGAGAGGAGGACGCCGTCGCCGGCTTGGCTCGCGATGTCACCAAGAACAGCTTCGCCTTGCTCCTCGACGGCGTCCCCATCGTAGGCAAGGCCGCAGAACTCGGATGGGCGTTGGTCCAGGCATACGTCGTCAGCACCGCCTCAGACGCTTGGGCCGACAGTTTCGAAACCCAGGTCGAAGCCGCCGACAAGAAACAGTCCGATGTGAGCAGGCGCATGATGTACGACATGGCCTACCTCCTCCATGCCGGAGGTTATCCGGCGAGTGACCCACCGAAGGAACTCGTCAACCCGGTGACCGGCAACCTGAAAACATACGAGGAGCTGACGACCGAGGCCAGACAGGAGGCTAAGAACGGCCAACAATGGGAACAGGCACTTCAGCGTAAGTTGAACGCCTACGAGGCATGGATGGACAAGAATCGCGACCTCGACGACAAGATCGAGTATTCCTCTCGCGCCCATACCAGCAATCTGGCCGAGCATCGGCTGCAGAACTCAGACTGAGAAACTATTACTCAACGCGGCATGCAGACGGTCTGCGCATGCAAGTGCCAGGTCGGGGCCTCCGACGCCACGTGCACAGTGACCACGACACCGGTCTCCTTAGTCCCGTAGATGAATCGTCCCTCCGGCGCATCCCCTTGACTTATGTCCTGCTCAAGCTTGTATCCCAAGTGTCGGGACAGAGTCGTCTCCATAACCCTCTGGGCGCCATCGAGGTGGGAGTCCGGATCTTCATTGCCGCGCTCCTTATTTGCAGTCGCTCGCAATACACGCTTGAACCCGTTCTCTCCGCAGGGCAAATCCTTGTCGGGCCGCTGCAAGATACGCAGACTCATACTCGGACTCTTGAACAGATCATCCGATTCCAACCGGCGCACATCCTGCTCCAGCTCGGCGATCGCCTCGGTCGCCGAAGGTTTGGAGGTGCACCCCGATGCCACCATCAGTGCCAGAGCGGCGACCAGGAACCGGGCGCTGCGCATTCGCTACCTCCCAAGGCGGTGACGTCGAGACGCCCCAATCCTTACCTCACCCCGGTCTCTGCCGCTACTTAATGCGCGTGTCCGGTAAATCCCCGCGTCTAATCCGCCCCGCCGGCCTTCGCCGCACATTGGCAGGGGACTGTCAGCATTGTGCGGGCTGCTTCGTCGACGCTGGTGACGACTTGGGCGCCGAGGCAGTAGCGGCAGGGGAAGGTTGACGCGACCATGGGGTCTCGCCATTGCGAACGCTCCCACACTGGGGGTGCTTGTTTTGGTGGGGTGTGGTTGGTTTCGGCGGGTTCGTTGGGGCCGCCGACCCAGCCGAGGCCCTTGCAGAAGCGGCACCGGAAATAGAACGTTCCGAGGCGTTGCTGTTTGCGGCCGCCGCATTCGGGACAGGTGATGGGATCGGTCACGTGTGTCTCCGCCGCCCAGTGCCCTCGCAGGGCTTGCATGGCACCCACTCCTCGTGGGAGTCCTTAGTGCCATTCTTAGGCATCCACTCGCCCCCTGCGCCGAGACATATGTCGCAGACGGGGGGTAGCTCGTCGTCGGCCACTCGACCACAGTAACCGTCGGCGACATCACAGTCACCTGGTGTTTCGCGGGAATGAGTTCACGGGATCTTTGAGGCCGGAGCCACCGACGTGTCCGTCGCTCACACGGCTGGCGCCGGACCAGGTATGCGAGGTGGAGGGCGCGGCGGCCCTGGGGCACGACCGGGTCGTCGAGAAGTCGGTGACCAGGCAGGCGAGGGAGGGAATCCGCTCAGGCAAGACCGGTCATCGGGTCAGCAGTTCGTCCAGCCGCTCCATCGAGTCGCGCAGGCCGCGCTCCATGCCGCTTGCGACCATCGCGTCGCGGCTTTCGACCGTTGTGTACACGGTGCGGCCGTGCACCCGGGTGCGGCCGCCGCCGAGGTCCTCGAACGTCATCGTCTCCAGGCTGACCTGGTTCGGCGCGCCCTCGTATTCGAACGTCTGGACGATCAGCTCGTTCGGGACGACGTTGTGGAAGACGCCGCGGAAGCCGTACTCTCCGCGGTCGTCGGCGTGGATGTAGCGGTAGCTGCCGCCGGGGCTCGCGTCGAGTTCGAACAGTTTCACCGTCATGCCGCGCGGGCCGAGCCATTGCGGGACCAGCTCGGGGTCGGTCCACGCGCGGAAGACCCGCTCGCGGGGGGCGTCGAACTCCCGGACGACCTCGATGAACGGGGTGCCGGGCTGGGCGGTGATCGTGGTCTCGTTCATTTCTCCTGCTCCTCCATGGTTTCCAGGACCGCATCGAGCGTGCGGTAGCGCCGCTCGACCTCCAGCCGGTAGGTGTCGATCCAGCTGGTCAGCTCCTCCAGCGCGGCCGCGTTCAGGTGACAGGGGCGCCGCTGGGCGTCCTTGCTGCGTGTGATCAGGCCCGCCGCCTCCAGCACGTGGAGGTGCCGGGAGACCGCCTGTTTGGTGATGGCGAACGGTTCGGCGAGTTCGTTCACGGTCGCGTCGCCGCGGGACAGCCGGGCGATCAGCGCGCGCCGGACGGGATCGCCCAGCGCGGTGAACGCACGGTCCAGTCGCTCCTCCGCCTCGTCAACCGCCATGCTTATCAACCAATCTCTTTATCAACCGATATGTTGATAATAGAGCCATTGGCGGACGGCAGTCAACAGGGGTCCTCGTGGCAATCGCGAAGAGCGAGAGCGAGAGCGGGAGCGAGAGCGGGAGCGAGAGCGGGAGCGAGAGCGGGAGCGAGAGCGGGAGCGAGAGCGGGAGCGAGAGCGAACGGGAGCGGGAGCGAGTGAGTCCGGCCGAGGGTGGCCTCGGCCGGTCGGGTTCGACCAGGGGTGAACCGGTATCAACCTCGACCGGCCGGGGTCGGTGGAGTCCGTGCTGAACACGCCTACAGGCGGGCCTCGCTCAGGATGTCGTGGGCGGCCTTCTCCGAGATGATCGCCGTGGGGGCCCAGATGAAAAGCCCCGGGATGCGTGGGAAAGCCGAGGCGTCGACCACACGCAGGCCGATAGTGCCGCGCACGCGGAAGCGGCTGTCGAGGACCGCGTCCGGGTCCCCGTCGGGGCCGATGGGGTTGGAGCAGGAGGCGTGGTGGCCCCACGCCTCCTTGCGCACCCACTGGGCGAGTTGCTCGGGAGTGGACACCTGCGGGCCGGGCCACACCTCCGTGCCGGCTCCGGCGGCGGTGTTGATGCGCCGCACCATCGCCATCGAGTCGACCACGGCGGCGACGTCCTCGTGCCCGCCGGCGCCGTCGTCGAACTTGCGGAAGTTGATGTACGGCGGATGCACGGGATCGGCCGACCGCAAACGCACGGTGCCCATGCGTGAGGCGGCGTAGCCCTTGAGCACAAGCCAGGAGAACTTGTCGTTCACATAGCCGGAGTCGAAGCCTGGCTTGTAGCCGCGGAAGTCGGCCGGCGCGCCGAAGACGTAGAGCTGGGCCCGGGGGTCGGCGCCGTAGCGGCGCTTGACGCCGCCGGTGCCGGCGCTGATGGAATATGGGCTGAACTGGCTGAACCCAAACAGGCCGAGCCCCTTGTCCGCGGCGAGGCAGGGGTCGAGCGGCTTGCCGAACGAGCAGGAGGCGAGCAGAGCGAAGGGCCGGTGGTGCGTGACGATGGACACCTCATAGCGGTCCTGGAGGTTGCCTCCCACACCTGGCAGGTCCACCACGACCGGGATGCCGTGCCGGGCGAGGTGGGCGCGCGGGCCGATGCCCGACAGCATCAGCAGTTGCGGGCTGTTGAACGCTCCGCACGCCAGGATGACCTCCTTGCGCGCGCGGAAGACCTGCACGCCGTATGCCCTGCCGGGTGAGGCGAGCGGCGAGGCGGCGTAGAGGTGGTCGCCCACCATGCACTCCACCCCGACGGCGCGGGGCCGCCCGTCCGGGCCGCCGGCGAAGAGGATCCGGCGGGCCAGTGTGCCGGTGCGGATGGTCATCCTGCTCGCGAACTGCTGCGACGCGGTGTGCAGGATCTCGCGCGGGCCGTAACGCCTGCCGCCCCTGTTCATCTGCGGGGCGTATAGGTAGCCCTGCCTGCCGCCGCCGACGTTCTCGGGTTTGTTGGCGCCGTAGTGGTCGGTGATGATGTTGCCGCCGGGCAGGCGGGCCGCCTCGTCCACGGCGGCGTTCATGATGCGGCGGAGCTGGCTGTCGATCTTGAGTGCCTCGACCAGCGGGGGGAACTCGACGAGGTTCCACTTGAGCAGGCTCTCCCAGTGTTGCCACATGGCCTCGGGCCGCCATGAGGCGTCCCCGGTGAGCTGCTGCACGAAGGCCCAGTCACACGGATCGGGATGCATCGTGATCTGCGCGTGGTGCGCGGTGCAGCCGCCGAGCGTCGAGGCGCGGGGATAGAGCACGCCCCGGTCGTGCACCCATTGGCTGTTGGTGCGGCTCATCGCCGGATCGGTGTATTGCTCGACGTAGAAGTCCCACCGGACGGCGGTGTCGGCGGCCGAGGCGCGGTTGTGCAGGCCGGGTGTGTCATACCAGGTACGGTTACCCGCCGGCGGCCCGGCCTCCAGCACGATGACGCTGTGCCCGGCAGCGGCCAGCCGCGCCGCCAGGGGCGCGCCCCCCGGGCCGGAGCCGACCACCACATAGTCGGCCTCACCGCCCTCGGACGGGCGGGGTTCGCGCCGGCGGGCCGCGTGGGCCTCTCCGCCGAAGGCGGAGGCGCCGGCCGCGAGTGCGCCGGCGCGGAGCAGGAAACGGCGATCCATCTGCATGGTCATGGGATTTCCGGTTCTTCGTGAGGGAGAGTCGGTCACATTGAAGTTACCGAGCGTCATGGTTAAATCACTCGACGTGATCAGACTGACCCCCATACATGGGGAGACACATATGGAGACTTTTCGTGATCGCGGGCCCTGGAGGAGGGCGGCCAGATCCCTGACCGTTCTCACCGCCGCCGGGACCCTCCTGACGGCGGCTCTCCTCACGTGCCCTGGGCCCGAGGTCGCCGAGGCCTCCAACCACGCCGACTCACCGCTGCAGATCCTCGATCCGCAGATGGACGTGACCGATCTCTACGCGTTCACCAGTCCGGACCGCCAGGACACGGTGACCGTCATCTGGAACTACATCCCCTTCGAGCTGCCGGTCGTGCCCCTGCCGTACTACCGGTTCGCCACCAGGGGCTTCTACGACCTGCACTTCGACAGCACCGGCGACGGCAAGCCCGAGCTCACCTACCGCTGGTGGTATCGCAACGGGGACGGCAGCGGCGATCCCAAGGCCCCGCCGAGCAAGGGCTACCCGGCGTTCGGCGCCCAGGGGGCGGTCGCCGACCCGCGCAACGACCCCTACCACGGCATGGGCCCGGCATCCGGCTCACCGGGCTCCGCGGCCCGCCTCAACCCCGCGGCCAGGCGCACGATCATCCCGCAGACCTACAAACTCGAACTGATCCGCCCGGGTCAGCCTGCGAAGGTCCTGCTTGACGACGCGCCGGTCGCGCCGTGGCCTCTCGGGCTCGACTACCGCCGCAAGTTCGACGAGGCGATCGTGCCGCTGCCGGGCGGCGGCAAGACCTTCTCCGGGCCGGTCAAGGATCCGTTCTTCTTCGACTTCCGCATGATCGCGCTGACCCGGGTGGGGTTGTCGGTGGCTCCGCCGTTCGACTTCATCGCGCCCTTCAACGTGCACTCGATCGCGATCCAGGTCCCGAAGAGCGAGCTCGCCCTCAACGGCGACGTGCGCCGCAACCCCGTGGTGGGCATCTGGGCCACCTCGTCGCGTGAGACCGTCAGCCTCACGCCCGGCGAGCGGCGCTTCCGCCAGGTGTCGCGGCAGGGGCTGTCGATGTTCGGCGACAGCGTCAACCCGGCTCCCCTGCGCGACATCTACCACGCGTCGAGTCCCGACCAGGACCGTTCCAACGTCGCGCTGAGGGAAGCCGTCCGCAAGCCCTACGCCTCGCTGCTGACCGCGCCCGGCCTGCTGACGATCCCGCCCGCGACGCCGCGACTGGACTTCGAGCAGTTCTTCCTGACGGGCATCGCCAAGGCGACCGGCCCGATCAAGATCGACCTCAACTCCCACGTGCTCAACCAGGACGCCGACCGGAGCCGGATCGTCCCCGCCGAGATGACCAGGCTCAACATGACGACCCCGGTGACGGCCCGCCCCAACAGGTTCGGCCTCATCGGCGGCGACCTCCAGGGGTGGCCCAACGGGCGGCGCTTGACCGACGACGTCACCGTGGCGTTCGTGCGCCTGAGCACCGGCGAGCCGCTGCGCCGCGGCAGCCTCCTGCCCACCTGGGTCAGCCCGGTGCTCGGCCCGGCCAAGGCCATCAGGGATGTCTTCCCCTATGAGGCTTATCCCGACATCCGCTGACATGTGGTGTACGGCGGAAGCCTGGCCCTTGGCGTCCACCGTGAGTGGCCTGGCCGGGCTTCCGTCGTAGCCCGTCTTCTTGCCGGCAAGAGCTCGTGGAGGGTCGGCCCCTGCGGGCTTCCGCCGTACCGGTTGTCTGTGATGGCGCGGGGTGGATCGGCCGCCGTGCCCGGTTTAAGGAGTTCGCTGATGCGGCGTTGGCCGCTGCTCGTTCCCGCCGCTCTCGTGGTGACGGGGGCCGTCATCCTGTTCGTCCCGGCCGGGCCGCCCGGCGCGAGCGGTGCGAGGCCCGCGCCCGCCGCGGACCCCGCCATACTCGCCAAGGCCCGCACCGGTGACCTGGCCGGCATGATCGCCGAGGCCGAGGCGCGGCGGAGGGCCCGCCCCGGCGATCCGGCCGCGTCGGCGGCGCTCGGCAGCCTCTACGTCGAGAAGGCGCAGCTCAGCGCCGACCCCGCGGCGGTGAGGCGGGCCGGGGAGGTGCTCGCCGAGTCGCTCAGACTCGCGCCCGGCGGCAATCTCGACGCCTATGTGGGGCGGGCCCGGCTGGCCGTCGTCACGCACGACTTCGCGGGCGCCCGCGACTGGGCGCTCAAGGCCACGGCGCTCGCCGGACGGCACGGGCCCGCCCTGGCCGCGCTGACGGACGCCTATGTGAACCTCGGGGACTACGGCAAAGCCGGGAAGACTCTGCAGAGGCTCCTCGACCACGCACCGGGGGTCGCGGCGTTCACCAGGGCCGCGCACTACTTCGACCTCACCGGGCGCCCCCGGCGCGCCGGCGAGGCCCTCACGCTCGCGCTGGACGCCGCCCTGCTGCCCGGAGACGTGGCGCTCACGCTGCACCGGGCCGGTGAGGTGGCCGCCCGCCAGGGACGCCACAAGGAGGCGCTCCAGGCGTTCACGGAGGCCGTGGCGGTGGTGCCGGGCTATCTGCCCGCCCTGGTCGGCCGTGCCCGGTCACAGGCGGCGTTGGGGCGCGTCGATCTGGCGTTGCGCGACTACGCCGACGCCGTGGGCCGGGCGCCGCAGCCGCATGTGCTGCTGGAGCTCGGCGGCTACTATCACTCGCTCGGCCGGGCCGGCGAGGCGCGACAGCAGTTCGAGGTGCTCGCAGCCACGGCCAGGCTCGGCGAGCCCGACGACCTCACGCTCGGCCGCTACCACGCCGAGCACGGCGATCCGGCTGTGGCGGTCCGCCACCTGCGGCGTGAGCTCGGGCGGCGGGAGAGCGTCGAGGTCGCGGACGCGATGGCGTGGGCCCTGCACAAGGCCGGGCGGCACCGGGAGGCCATGACCTACGCCGGACGCGCGGCGCGGACCGGGATGCGGGACGCGACGTTCGCGTTTCACCGGGGGGAGATCGCCAGAGCCCTTGGCGACGTGACGGCGGCCCGCCGTCACCTCCAGCTGGCGCTCAAGACCGACCCGCACTTCGGCGAGGCGGAAGCGGCCAGGCGGGCTCTTGCCGTAATGGGCGCCCATTGACCGTAATGCCGTGTGAGTTGAGGCGGCGCGCCCCCTCCAGGCACGCCGCCTCTCTCACAGAGACCGGGCTGGGCGAGAGGTATGACGCGGGTCTCGCGAGATTCTTTGGGACGAACGGTTCTTGTGAGCGGTTCTTGTGAACGGTGGCTCCGGACACAAGTGCCCCCGGGTGAGGACCCGGGGGCACGTTGTGGCGTCGGTGAGCAGGTGGCGGTCAGAGGCCCATCGACTGGGTGTCGTTGCTCTCGGCGCCGCCCGCCTCGGTCACGCCGTTCTTGAGGTGGTAGCGGGTGATCGCCTCACGGACGATCTCGCCGTCGATCTCGCCCCGGCGGGCGAGCTGCGTGAGCACCGCGAGGGTGATCGACGCGGCGTCCACGTGGAAGTGGCGGCGCAGCGCCGACCGGGTGTCCGACAGGCCGAACCCGTCGGTGCCGAGGGAGCTCCAGTCTCCGGGCACCCACTGGGCGATCTGGTCGGGCACGGCCTTCATGTAGTCGCTCACGCCCACGAACGGACCGCTCGCGTTCGACAACGCGGAGGTCACGTATGGCACGCGCTGCTCGCTGTCCGGGTTGAGCAGGTTGTGCTCGTCGCAGTCCAGTGCCTCGCGGCGCAGCTCGGACCACGAGGTGGCCGACCAGACGTTCGCGGAGACGCCCCATTCCTCGTCGAGGAGGCGCTGGGCCTCAAGGGCCCAGGGCGCCGCCACCCCGGAGACCAGGATGTTGGCGCGGCGGGCGTGGTCGCCCGTCGCGGGGGCGTAGAGGTAGAGCCCCTTGAGCAGGCCCTCGACGTCGAGGCCCTCGGGCTCGGCGGGCTGCTGGTAGGGCTCGTTGTAGACGGTGAGGTAGTAGAACACGTCCTCGGGACGCTCGCCGTACATCCGGCGGATGCCGTCCTTGACGATGTGCGAGATCTCGAACGCCCAGGCAGGGTCGTAGGAGATCGCCGCGGGGTTCGTCGAGGCGATCAGCGGCGTGTGGCCGTCCTCGTGCTGGAGGCCCTCACCGTTGAGCGTGGTGCGACCGGCGGTCGCGCCCATGAGGAAGCCCCGGCCCATCTGGTCGGCGAGCTGCCACATCTGGTCGGCGGTGCGCTGCCACCCGAACATCGAGTAGAAGATGTAGACCGGGATCATGTGCTCGCCGTGCGTGGCGTAGGACGACCCGACGGCGATCACCGACCCCATCGACCCGGCCTCGGTGATGCCCTCGTGCAGGATCTGGCCCTCGGTCGACTCCTTGTACGACAGGAGCAGCTCGCGGTCGACCGCCTCGTAGGTCTGCCCGTGCGGAGAGTAGATCTTCGCGGTGGGGAACATGGCGTCGAGACCGAAGGTGCGGGCCTCGTCCGGGATGATCGGCACCAGGCGGTGGCCGATCTCCTTGTCACGCATGAGGTCCTTGAGCAGGCGGCCGAAGGCCATGGTCGTGGCGATGGCCTGCTTGCCGGAGCCCTTGCGCAGGCCCGCGTAGACCGCGTCGCCGGGGAGCTTGAGCGGCTTGGCGCGGTTGACCCGTTTCGGGAGCACGCCGCCGAGCGCCGCCCGGCGCTCCATCATGTATTGGATCTCCTCGTTGTCCTGCCCCGGGTGGTAGTAGGGGGGCAGGTCGCCTTCGAGGTCCTTGTCGGGGATCTCGAGGTAGAGCCGGTCGCGGAACTCCTTGAGCTCGGCCTTCGACAGCTTCTTCATCTGGTGCGTGGCGTTGCGCGCCTCAAAGTCCTTGCCGAGGGTCCAGCCCTTGATCGTCTGCGCGAGGATCACCGTGGGCTGCCCGACGTGCTCCCGAGCCGCCTTGAACGCCGCGTAGACCTTACGGTAATCGTGTCCGCCGCGGGACAGCTTGCGGATGTCGTCGTCGGACATGTGCTCGACCATGCGCCGCAGGCGCGGGTCGTCGTCGAAGAAGTTCTCCCGGATGTAGCCGCCAGTCTCGACGCTGTAGGTCTGGAACTGGCCGTCGGGGGTGGTGTTCATCTTGTTGACCAGCACGCCGTCGACGTCCGCCGCGAGCAGCGGGTCCCAGTCGCGGCCCCAGACCACCTTGATGACGTTCCACCCGGCGCCGCGGAAGAAGGACTCCAGCTCCTGGATGATCTTGCCGTTGCCGCGCACCGGGCCGTCGAGCCGCTGCAGGTTGCAGTTGATGACGAAGGTGAGGTTGTCGAGCTCCTCACGCGCGGCCAGGCCGATGGCGCCGAGCGACTCCGGCTCGTCCATCTCGCCGTCGCCGAGGAAGCACCATACGTGGCTGCGGCTGGTGTCCTTGATCTTGCGGTTGAGCAGGTAGCGGTTGAACCGCGCCTGGTAGATCGCCGAGATGGAGCCGAGGCCCATCGAGACGGTCGGGAACTCCCAGAAGTCGGGCATCAACCGCGGGTGCGGATAAGAGGGCAGGCCGCGGAAGCCGTGCGACAGCTCCTGCCTGAAGGCGTCGAGCTGGGCCTCGTTGAGACGGCCCTCCAGGAACGCGCGTGCGTAGACACCCGGCGCGGCGTGGCCCTGGAAGTAGACCTGGTCGCCCGACTCGCCGTGGTCCTTGCCGCGGAAGAAGTGGTTGAAGCCCACCTCGTAGAGCGACGCCGCCGAGGCGTAGGTCGCGATGTGCCCGCCCACGTTGGTGCGGGCGTTGGCCCGGGTGACCATGACGGCGGCATTCCACCTGATGTATGCCCGAATGCGGCGCTCAACGTATTCGTCACCGGGGAACCACGGCTCGCGCTCCGGCGGGATCGTGTTGATGTAGTCCGTGCTTCGGAGCCCGGGCACACCGACCTGATGCTCGCGGGCCCGCTCCAGCAGGCGCAGCATCAGATATCGGGCGCGTGTCCTCCCCTCCGTCTTGACCACATTGTCAAGAGATTCGAGCCATTCCTGGGTCTCGCTGGGATCGACATCAGGCAACTGACTGGGTAGGCCGTCGCTGATGATCGAGAAACGCTGGCGTCCGGAAGCCACTGGGTCTCGCCTTCCGAGGATGGTCTTGTGAAGCCTCTTCATCTTGTTGTCTAGGACACTTCCATCCTGGCCGCTCACCCCGGAAAGCGCATCTCTACTCCGGGGTAACCAGGAGGTCCATGCTGGCAGATGCGCAGCCTATGGCCTAGACCACCGATGGTAGGACGATTCCTGGGCAAACGTTACATCAGGTACCCCCTTTCGGAGAGCGGTCAACCGTACGAATGTGGGAAGAGAGGAGTAGAGAGGGGGACAGCAAGTATGAACGCGATGGTCGGGGACCGGCTTCTCATGCACGGCAACGCCGTGGGAGAGCCGGATAGAAGAGGTGAAATCATCGAAGTGCGCGGGGCGGACGGCGGCCCGCCGTTCGTCGTGCGCTTCGAGGACGGGCACACCGGGCTGGTCTTCCCAGGCCCGGACACCGTCGTCATCCCAAGTCAGCGCAGCGCCTAGGAGCAGCGGGACAAGACCGGCGACGCTGGGAAACCTTTACTGAACCCGCACAGAGCGGTTACGGGGGCGGGGGCCGCTAGCGTGGTGGCCATCGCGCGAGAGCCCATGTCGTCGGCCAAAACACCGTCCACGACTGTCTAGTTTGTCCAATTCATTCAACAGGACTGGTGCTGTCGTCGTGGCGACCGTTGACGACGATGGGTCACAGCGTGTGGACTGTGCCGAAACGAAGGCCCACATGGGCACCGTTAAGGGGCCACCCAAGCAGGAGGGATACACGTGAGCGCGACCGCGGGTCAGGCGCAGGACGAGCGTGGCCTGGCCGACCGACTCGGTCTCAAACCGGGTCAGGTGGTGCAGGAGATCGGCTGGGACGAGGATGCCGACGAGGAGCTTCGCGAATCCATCGAGGAGCTGACCGGCAACGAACTGGTCGACGAGGACTATGAAGACGTCGTGGACGTCGCGCTGATGTGGTGGCGTGACGGCGACGGCGATCTTTTCGACGCCTTGAGCGACACGATGGCCGTCCTCGCGGACGGGGGACAGATCTGGCTGCTGACTCCCAAAGCAGGTCGTGAGGGCCATGTCGAACCGAGCGATATCGGGGAAGACGCCATCACCGCCGGCCTGGCGCAGACCAGCAGCATCAGCGCGGCCGCCGACTGGTCGGGGACAAGGTTGGTCGCACCGAGGACGCGCCGCTGAGGCCGGCACTCCTTCAGGTGAACCGGCACTCCGCCTGAGGCCGGCCCGGGATCCGCGGTCGTCTCGCCCGGGGTCCAAGGCCCGCACGCCTCGGAACCCGCGGTCGGCGCGACCGGTCGCACGAGGCCGTCCGGCCGCGTGCCCGGTCCGGCTGCCCTGAGCGCGGTGCGGTGTTCATCGCCTGTCTTGCCCGCCCGCCTCGCCGGTGCGGGGCCTGTCATGCCGTGCTGCAGCGCCGCACTCCGGCCTGCCGTCCTGTCCGTCCGCCGGATCGCCACCGCACATCAGCGGCAAGGCGCCCGGCGTGCGGATGAGTGACCGTGCGTCATCTCGTCTCGTTCGTTGCCGTGCGGTGGGGGCCGCACGGCGGGGTGGCGAGTGCCTGTCGGGTCGTATCAGTATCAGCGGGACTAATGGGATGTGGTGGCCGGGCCGGATGCCGGTCGCCGTCGCCCACCCGGCCGGGTCGTGCCCGTGATGGGGGCCACATACGGCAGGATGATGACGCCCGCGTCGCCCATCCTGAAGGGATCAATCCGACATGACGGTCGAAGTCGGTGCCCAGGCTCCGGAGTTCCAGCTCATGGATCAATTCGGCACCCCGGTAAGGCTGTCGGACTTCCGCGGCCGGAAGGTCGTCCTGGTCTTCTATCCGCTCGCCTTCAGCGGCGTCTGCCACGACGAGCTCAGCGCCCTCCAGAAGGAGTTCGTCACCGACGCCCCCGACGACGTCGCGGTGATCACGATCTCGGTCGACTCGCTGTTCACCCACCGTGCTTGGGCCGACCGTGAAGGTTACTCGTTTCCCCTGCTCTCCGACTTCTGGCCACACGGACAGGTCGCGGCGAAGTACGGTGTATTCGATGACACGAAGGGCATCGCGCTGCGCGGCACCTTCATCATCGACGGCGAGGGCGTGGTGCGCTGGAAGGTCGTCAAGCAGCTTCCGGAGGCCCGCGACATCGCCGACTACCGCAAGGCGCTCGCCGGCCTCTGACGGCGGGCTCCACACATCGCCGCTCGCATCCGGACACCGCCGCAGGCGGGGGTGAGCCGTTCCGCCGGGCGGCGGCCCCTCATCCGCCCCTTGGCCCGACGGAGGCGATGATGCCCTGCTATCGATGCGGGGCCAGGCAGACCGACCCCGCGCGTGGCGCGAGCCCCTGGAAGCGCGGCGTCCTCGACGAAACTCAGGTATTGGTCTGCCCGGACTGCCAGCGTGCGCACGCCCCCGAGCTGGACTCGTGCGCATCGTGTGGTTCCACCGCACTCATCTGCCGGCTCGGCGAGGTCGAGTGCCGCGACTGCGGCGTCGTACGCCTCGCGGAGACCCACGGCCGGCTCGCCTCCTCCGGCACCACCCCCGACCTCTCCGCCGAGGTCGAGGCGGCGCTCAGCCGCGTTCTCGGGCGGTCGGCACCGCCGCGACAAGGGGCTGAGCCGTAACGCGGGATGGGGGCTGATCCTATTGAGGGTCGCCCCCTATATTGCTCATAACCGAGCAAACTACCCCCGCAGGAGGGTGCTACATGAGGTCCTTCGTGGTTGCCCTAGATGTGGGCGGTACGTCCATGAAGGGCGCTCTTGTCGACCAGGTCGGCACCGTCCTGCACACCGAGAGGCGTGCCACCCCGCGCGCACACGGCCCCGAAGCCGTCGTCAAGACCATCCGCGCCTTCATCACCCACCTCACCCGCCTCGGCGACACTCTGCCGGCAACCCCTGCCCGAGGCGTTCAGGGCGGCCCCAACCGCCCGGCACGCTCCCAGGAGCAAAGCGGCCTCGTCGGCGTCGGCCTCATCGTCCCCGGCATCGTCACCAGCGACACGGCCGTCTACGCCGCCAACCTCGGCTGGCGCGACGTCCCCGCCGCCGACTTCACCACCCTCGACGTCCCCGTCATGCTCGGCCACGACGTCCGTACGGGGGGCCTCGCCGAATGTGTCCTCGGCGCAGGGCGCGGCTCACCCGACTTCCTCTTCCTCCCCATCGGCACCGGCATCGCCGCCGCCATGATCATCAACGGCGAGCCGTACGGCGGAGCCACCGGCTGGGGCGGTGAGGTCGGCCACATTCCCGTCCTCCCCACCGGCGAGGCCTGCGCCTGCGGCCAGATCGGCTGCCTTGAGACCTACGCCTCCGCCGCCTCCGTCGGCCGCCGCTACAGCATCCGCGCGGGCCGCCCCGACACCCGCGCCGAACAGGTCGTCTCCCTCGCCCGCGCCGGCGACCCCATCGCCGTCGAGGTGTGGAACGACGCCATCGAGGCCCTGTCCCTCGGCCTCGCGAGCTACACGCTTCTCCTCGACCCCATCCTCATCGTCCTCGGCGGCGGCCTGGCCGAAGCCGGCCCCGCCCTCACCGACCCCCTCCGCGAACGCCTGGCCAAACGCCTCACCTTCCGCGAGGCCCCACCCCTCCGCCCCGCCGCCCTCGGCGTCAACGCCGGCATGCTGGGCGCCGCCCTCCTGGGCTGGCAGGCCGCCGGCCACCCGGACATCGGCCACACCTGGACCGTGAATGTGCCAGAGACACCCCCCGTGCCGTAAGGTGGTGAACCGCATGCGTCCGGGCGCTTAGCTCAGCGGTAGAGCACTCGCCTTACAAGCGAGGGGTCACTGGTTCGAACCCAGTAGCGCCCACCATAGGACCCGTTTCCAATCATGGAAACAGGGTATACAACTCTTTCCGGTGATCAACTGGCAGGTGAGTAAGTCCCTGCGATGTCCGGTGTCAGCGTTTCTGGCGCATTGAACGTGTTCGCCTGCCCATGCCGTGAGTCCTCACAGTGGAGAAGGATGACTCAAAGTGGGGGGTGAACTCGCGGGGGCTGTGCAAGACAGCTTTGGATACGCCTCGGGGGCTGCCGGGCTATTGACCAAGCTTTCGGATCTGTGAGTCGATCCGCCATGTCGCGCGATCATCTGTGCGGCTATTCTGCGAGATGTAGCCCGGGAGTCCGTCCAGGAGGGGGTGACAGTCGGCATGCTGCTGAGTTTTCGTACGGCCAACCGTCGCCGAAATCTGGACGACTATGACGAAAGTGACGAAGTGTGGTGTGTTCTCGACACAGAACTCGACAGCAATCTCACTGGGCGGATGCTTGCGAAGGCGGGGGGCAAGGTTCGGCTGGCACTCTCTACCCCCTGCTTTGACTTCTGGCTCCTACTTCACCACAAGGATCATCGAGCTCCCTTTCAAGCCGCAGGCGATGCCGAGAAGGCGTTGAAGTGCGTGCTTCCGGGGTGGAGCAAGGGAAACACAAGGTTCGCCGATTTTCGGGACGGTGTCGATGATGCTTGCCGGCGCGCCAAAGCCGCTGATCCTGAAGGGGAGAATCACATGCGGAACCCGTCCACCTCGGTGTGGAGACTCGTGGAGTCCATCCAGGCTTCCGCCAAGGCGTAACAGTAGTCCGTCCTCATGGTCACGGATGATCTCTTTCAGTTTGGCCTTTGCTTAAGGCACCGCTCGACCGGCTGGCCGAGCGGCGGCTCGGACGGCGGGCGAGCGTGTGCACCCACCTTGAGGCAGCTCCGCCGCCATGAGGGTCCTATCACCGCCGGCCTGGTCCGGATCTGCGAGAACTCTGTGATGGTCGCCGTGGAAGCCGGCGAGCTCGGGCCGCGCTGTCCACCCAACGCGCGTGTGAACGGCAGGCCCTCGGCTGCCGTCTGGCGGCTGCTCGACCTGCTCGGCGCCGGCGGGGCCGAGTTCGCCTACCACGGTGACTTCGAGTGGGGCGGGATCGGCATCGCGAACGCCGTCCGCGCCCGTGTCGGCTGGGTGCCCTGGCGCTACGACAGCGCGTCCTGTCAGGCCGTCGCCGCCTCGGCGCCGCTACCCGGCAGGGTGGAGGAGACACCGTGGGCCTGGCAACTGTCTGCGGCGATGGTGCGGCAAGGCGTGGGTGCCGAGGAGGAGCTGGTGATCGCCGACCTCCTTGGCGACCTGGCCGCCGGCCGCCGCCCCTGATCGTTCACCGGTCGAACGCCTGCCGGACAACCGTGCCCCCGGCCGGTGGGCCGGGGGCACGGCCGGGGCTACAGCGGGATGTTGCCGTGGGCGCCGCGGGCCGGGGTGGCTTTGGCGAGGACGGTGGCTATGGTGCTGCGGGTGGTCTCGGGGGTGATGATGTCGTCCACCACGCCGAGTTGGACCGCACGCTGGAGGCCGCCGGCGCTCTGTTCGTGTTCCTCGGCCAGTTTGGCCTCCAGGGCCGGCCGGTCCTCTTCGGGGCACGCGGCCAGTTCGCGGCGCTTGAGCACACGCACGGCCGCCACGGCGCCCATGACGCCGAACTCGGTGGTGGGCCAGGCGAAGACCTTGGTGGCGCCCAGGGAGCGGGAGTTCATGGCGATGTAGGCTCCGCCGTACGCCTTGCGCGTGACAAGAGTGACGCGAGGCACGGACGCCTCGGCGAAGGCGTGGAGGAGCTTGGCGCCCCTGCGCACGACGCCGTCGTGTTCCTGGCCGACGCCGGGGAGGTAGCCGGGCACGTCGACCAGGACGACGAGCGGCACCCCAAAGGCATCGCACATGCGCACGAAACGGGCGGCCTTCTCGGCGGAGGTGGCGTCGAGGCACCCGCCGAGGCGCATCGGGTTGTTGGCGATCACGCCGACGGTGCGCCCGCCGAGGCGGCCGAGGGTGGTGACGATGTTGGGCGCCCACTTGGGGTGGAGTTCGACCCCTTTCTCGTCGAGCAGGCCGTCGACGAGCGGATGCACGTCGTAGGCGCGGCGCGGCGAGTCGGGCAGGAGTGCGCTGAAGTCGACCTCTTTCACCGAGTCCGGGCGGACCCGCCCCTGGTGGCCGAGGAGGACGGCGAGGCGCCTGGCCTGGAGCAGCGCTTCGGCCTCGGAGTTGGTGACGACGTGCACGACGCCGCTGCGCTTGCTGTGCGGCTCGGGGCCGCCGAGTGCCCGCATGTCGACGTCCTCACCGGTGACGCTGCGCACGACGTCGGGGCCGGTGACGAAGATGCGGCCCTCGTCGGCGAGGATCACGAGGTCGGTGAGGGCGGGGCCGTAGGCGGCTCCGCCGGCGGCGGGGCCGACGACCACGGAGATCTGCGGGACGACGCCGGACGCCTTGGTCATCGCGGCGAACACGCGGCCGACGGCGTGCAGCGACTCGACGCCCTCGGCGAGCCGCGCACCGCCCGAATGCCAGATGCCGACGATCGGCACCCGCTCCCGGACGGCCACGTCGTAGGCGTGCACGATGTGCTCGCAGCCGTCGGCGCCCATGGCTCCGCCCTGGACCCGTGCGTCGCTGCAGAAGGCCACGGCCGGCACACCTTCGACCCGGCCCATGGCGGCGAGCACGCCGCTGCGGTCCTCGGGCGTGATGAGACGCACCGAGCCCTCGTCGAAGTAGGCGGCCAGTCTGAGGCCGGGATCTCGTGGGTCGCCGGACTCACCGGGTGTGGCCGACGTCACCCCCCGGCTGTCGAGCACGGTCATCGCGGTGTCCCCTCATGCGGTGGTGAAGGCGACGGCCACGTTGTGGCCGCCGAACCCGAAGGAGTTGTTGATCGCGGCGATTTGACCCTGCGGAAGTTTGCGCGGCTCGTCACGGACGATGTCGACCTCGACACCGTCGTCGAGGTCGTCGATGTTGACGGTCGCGGGCACGATGCGCTCACCCAGGGAGAGGATCGTGAAGACCGACTCGATGCCGCCCGCTCCGCCGAGCAGGTGGCCCGTCATCGACTTGGTGGCGGTGATGAGCGGGTGGGTGCCGATGACCTGCTGTACGGCGCTCGCCTCGACGACGTCGCCCGCGGGGGTGGAGGTGGCGTGCGCGTTGATGTGGTGCACGTCCTCGGGGGCGAGGCCGGAGTTGGCGAGGGCGCGGCGCATGGCGAGCATGATGCCGGCGCCGGTCGGCTCGGGCTGGGCGATGTGGTGGGCGTCGGCGGAGTAGCCGACGCCGGCGGCGACGGCGTAGATCCGCGCCCCGCGCGCCTTGGCGTGCTCCTCGGACTCCAGCACGACGATGCCTGAGCCCTCGCCGAGCACGAAACCGTCGCGGTTCTTGTCGAACGGGCGCGAGGCACGCTGCGGCTCGTCGTTGCGGGTGGACATGGCGCGCATGGCGGCGAAGGAACCCACGTTGAGCGGGTGGATGGCGGCCTCGGTGCCGCCGGCCACCACAACGTCGGCCCGGCCGGAGCGGATCATCTCGATGCCGTAGCCGATGGACTCGGCGCCGGTGGCGCAGGCGCTGACGGTGGCGTGCACGCCCGCCGTGGCGCCGAACTCCAGGCCGATCCAGCCCGCCGCCCCGTTGGGCATGAGCATGGGCACGGTGAACGGCGAGAGCCGGCTCCAGCCCTTTTCCTTGAAGGTGTCGTAGGCCGACAACACGGTGGTGATGCCACCGATGCCGCTGCCCACGACCACTCCCAGCCGCTCGGAGTCGACCTTGGGGGTGCCGGCGTCGATCCACGCCTGGCGGGCCGCGATCAACGCGAACTGCTCGGCGCGGTCGAGCCGCCTGGCCTCGGGCCTCGGCAGGACCTCACTGGGGTCGACGGCGGCCTCGGCGGCGAACCTCACCGGGACCAAGTCCACCCAGTCCGCGGTGAGGTTGCGGACGCCCGACCGGCCGGCGAGGAGCGCCGACCAGGACGACGCGACATCACCACCGAGAGGCGTGGTCGCGCCGAGTCCGGTGACGACGACGCGAACCCGGTTCGTACTCACTGTCTGCGCTCCTTGTGCTCAATCGAGGGACCGCCGTCCTCCCGGTGGGTCCCTCCGTGCCGCCGTGCCGTGTGTGGCCCGGTCGAGGTGGCCTCGTAGTCCGGGCACACGGGGCCAGATGATGAGGGTCGGCGCGTGGTTGGGATCACGCGCCGGACACGTTAGTTCTGGATGAAGCCGATGACGTCCTTGACCGTCTTGAGGTGCTTGAGCTGGTCGTCGGGGATCTCGACGCCGAACTCGTCCTGCGCGGCGACGGCGATCTCGACCATGGAGAGCGAGTCGATGTCGAGGTCGTCGACGAAGCTCTTCTCCGGGGTGACCTCGGAGGCCGGGATGCCGGTGATCTCGTTGACGATCTTGCCGAGGCCTGCGAGGACATCCTGCTCGGTGAGGGCCATGTCGTACATTCTCCTTGGTTGGGTTCTTTTTTTATGGAATCGCACCCCCACAGAGGTGCGATGTAAGGCTAGGGGATCTCGATCACCTGGGCGGCGTAGGTCAGCCCCGCGCCGAATCCTAGGAGAAGCGCCAGGCCGCCGGAGGGCACCTCGCCCCGCTCGATCATGCGGGACAGGGCCAGCGGGATCGAGGCGGCCGAGGTGTTGCCCGCCGTCACGATGTCCTTGGCGACGACCGCGTGCGGCGCGCCGATCTTGCGGGCGATGGCCTCGATGATGCGCAGATTGGCCTGGTGGGGCACAAACGCCGCGAGCTCGGCGGGGTCGACCCCGGCCCGCTCGCAGGCGCGCAGCGCGACGGGGTGCAGCGCGGTGGTCGCCCACCGGAACACCGTCTGCCCCTCCTGGCGGAGGTGGGACTCGCGGTCCTTGATCATGATTGCGTCGTATTTGTCGCCGGCGCTGCCCCAGACCACCGGTCCGATGCCGGGGGTCTCGGAGGGCACGACGACCGCCGCGCCCGCGCCGTCGGCGAAGATCACGGAGGTGGCGCGGTCGTCCCAGTCGATCCACTGGGAGAGCTTCTCGGTGCCGACGACCAGCACGTTGGTGGCCGAGCCCGAGCGGATCGCGTCGCTCGCGGCGGCCAGGGCGTAGCAGAAGCCGGCGCACGCTGCGTTGACGTCGAACGCGCCGGGCGCGTCGATGCCGAGCCGGTGCGCGACGCGGCCGGCCGCGTTGGGGATCGGGGCCTCAAGGGTGCAGGTCGCGACGATCACCAGGTCGATCTCGCTCGCCGCGAGGCCGCTGGCCGCCAGGGCCTTGCCGCCGGCCTGCACTGCGAGGTCGACCTCGCTCTCGTTGGCCGAGGCGATGCGCCGCTCGACGATGCCGACCCGGGTGCGGATCCACTCGTCGGAGGTCTCGATGCGCGCCGCGAGCTCGTCGTTGGTCACGACGTTGGACGGCTGATAGCCGCCGAAGGCGAGGACACGGGCCCCGGGGATGCTCGGCATGAGTCTCATCGGAGGGCCTCCCTGGCCGTGTCGAGGTCTTCCGGAGTCTTGATCGCGACGGTCTTGACCCCCGGCATGGCCCGCTTGGCCAGACCGGTGAGGGTGCCGCCGGGCAGCAGCTCGACCAGCGTGGTCACACCCATGCCCGCCATCGTGGCCATGCATGCGTCCCAGCGCACAGGGTTGCCGACCTGGCCGACCAGGCGGGCGAGCGCGTCGGCCCCGGAGGGGACGGCCGCGCCGTCTGCGTTGGACAGCAGCGGGACGGACGGGTCCTTCGGGGTGATCTCGGCGGCGGCGCCGCGGAGGTGGTCGATGGCCGGGGCCATGTGCGCGGTGTGGAACGCCCCCGCCACCGCGAGCGGGCGCAGCCGGGCCTTGGCGGGCGGGTCGGCCTTCAGCGCGTCGAGCTGCTCAAGCGTGCCGCCGGCCACGATCTGACCGGCGCCGTTGACATTGGCCGGGGTCAGGCCGTGGCGCTCAAGCGCCGCCAGCACCTCGGCCTCGTCGCCGCCGAGAACGGCGGTCATGCCGGTCGCCGTCACCGCCGCGGCCTTCGCCATCGCGTGGCCGCGCTCTCTCACCAGCGCCAGCGCCTCCTCGTCGGTCAGCACACCCGCGATCGCGGCGGCGGCGAACTCGCCGACGCTGTGACCCGCGACCACACCGGGAGTCACGTCCAGCGCGGCGGCCGCGGCGAGCGCGGCGGCCACGAGCAGTGGCTGGGCGACCGCCGTGTCGCGGATGCGGTCGGCGTCGGCGGTGGTGCCGTGGGCGACCAGGTCAATCCCGACGATCTCCGACCAGGCGGCGAGCCTGTCGGCGACTATGGGCAGCTCAAGCCACGGGGCGAGGAAACCAGGAGTCTGGGCCCCTTGACCCGGGGCGACGATAGCGTGCACGAAAACCACCATGCCCTGTAGAGGTTCGCCACACGGATGGAGATCCGCATGAACTTTTCGCAGTCATTGTTGTAGGGAACCTACAGTAGGGGGTTATGCGTGAATGCGTTATCGGTCGGCGTGCGCCGAGATTTCGGACAACCGGCCGAGGATCAGCCCGACCTGCAGCGTGAACGCCGACCTGCCCTCGGTGGGCTGGTAGCCGGTCAGCTCCGTGATCTTCCTTAGACGGTAGCGCACTGTGTTGGGATGCACGAACAGTAGACGCGCCGTGGCTTCCAGAGAAGTTCCCTGCTCAAGGTAGGTCGCGAGCGTGTCGAGCAGCGGAGTCCCCGCGAGGGGGAGATACACGTTTTCCACCAGTTGCATCCGGGCGTCGCCGTCCCCGTCGATGGCGCGCTCGGCCAGGAGGTCGTCCGCGTGCACCGGGCGCGGCGCGTCGGGCCAGCCCGCCGCGGCGCGCAGCCCCGCGATGGCGGCCCGCGCCGAGCTCGCCGCCGCGTGCAGGTCGGACACCTCCGGCCCGATCACGATGGGGCCGTCGCCGAACCTCGGCACCACCTGCTTGGCCGCGTCGTTGACGCTGCCGGCGCCGCCCACGATGACGATGAGCCGGTCGCCCTGCACCCCGGCGAGCAGGTCGAGCCCGGCCCGCCTGCCCTTGTCGCGCAGGCCGTCGATCACCGCCCGCGGGTCGTCGTCGGGCGCGCGGCCGGCGAGCACCACCACGGGCGAGGAGGTCCAGCCGAGCGCGGCGGCCCACGAGTGCAGGCCGTCGTCCACCTCGCCCCGGACCAGCGCGTCCACGATCAACGCCTCAAGCCGCGCGTCCCACGCGCCGCGCACCTCCGCCTCCCGCGCGTAGACCTGCGCGGCGGCGAAGGCGACGTCACGCGTGTAGCGGAGCATCGCCTGCTGGAGCTGGTCGCCGCCGCCGGGCGCGGCGAGATCGTCGACCTGCGCCTCGACGACCTCGACCACGACGCGGACCACGTCGACGGTCTGCTGGAGCGAGATCGAGCGCTTCAGCTCGCGGGGCGCGGTGCCGAAGAACTCCATGCTGGGGGTGGGCCGCCCCTCGTCGACGTGCTGGAACCACTCCACGAAGGCCGCGATCCCGGCTTGGGCCACCAGGCCGACCCAGGAGCGGTCCTCCGCGGACAGCGCGCGGAACCACGGCAGCCTCTCGTCCATGCGTGCCATGGCCGCCGTGCCCAGCGCCCCCATGGCCCGCTCAAGTCGCCGTGTGGTGTCCTCGCGTACCCGATCGCTCACACCACTAGGGTGCCAGCTCGTTTCAGATGACTGCGACGGAGGTGATGAGGCCGATGGCCAGGTGTGTCACCGCGAGGAGGCGAGTGCCCGGTTGCAGCTCGGCCTGCTGGACGAGTTCGCGCACCGAGATTCCGGCCACGAGATCGAAGAGCAACATCGCCACGGTCTGTACGGCGATGCCCACGAGGCCGAACACCGCGGTGGCCAGCAGGCCCTCGTGGAGCGCTCCACTGGACGACCAGATGGAGGCCGCCACGATGAGCCCGACCGCCGCCAGCCCCGCGCTCGTCAGCAGGGTGGCGTTGGGGTTCCGCTCGGACTTGATCAGGCTGCTGAGCTTGCCCGGCGTGGCCAGGTCGATGACGTAGAAACCGACGATCAGCAGCACCACGCCGAGCAGGGCGTAGGCGCCGATCGCGAGAGCGCCGCGGCTGAGGGTGTCTATGAGGGGGGAGGCGACCATGGCGGTCATGTGGAGCTCTCCTAGAGTTCGATTCTGTGGGGGACGAAAGACGAGGTGTCATCGGTGATGAGCCCCGCCGTCTCCCGTATGCCGAGTCCTGCCGCCTCGTCGTGCACGATCCACGCGCCGAGCACCGGCCGCTGCCCGTCGAAGTCGGGCAGCGGTAGGAACTCCTGGTAGACGAAGCCTTCGGCGCCATAGGACCCGCCGGTCTGCGACGTGTGATCGGGGCTGACGATCCTCATGCTCGCGCCCTCCCGCCCGAGCAGCGGTTTGGCGATGTAGGAGGTCATGTCCCGGGGTCCGTCGAGGTAGGCGGGCAGCAGGTTCGGGTGGTCCGGATACAACTCCCACAGGATCGCGAGCAGCGCCTTGTTGGACAGCAGCATCTTCCACATGGGCTCGATCCAGGTCGAGGCGGGCTGGTGCCGTACGGCCAGTTCGCCGAACGGGTCGGCCAGCGCCCACTCCCACGGATAGAGCTTGAACAACGACCGCACGACGCGGCCCTCGAGATCCACGAAACGGCGGTTGACGCCGTCGAAGCCGAGGTCCTCGACGGCGATCGCGATCGTGGTGAGACCCGCCTGCTCGGCGGTCTCCTGCATGTAGGCCACGGTCATGGCCTCCTCGCCGGTCCTGTCCATGGCGGTCCAGGCGAAATGGCATGGTCCTGTCGGCAGGACGGCCGACAACTCCCGCCAGCGGTCGATCAGTCGCTCGTGGATGGAGTTCCACTGATCGTCGCCGGGGTGGGTGTCCTTCAGCCAGAACCACTGCACGACCGAGCTCTCCAGCAGGCTCGTCGGCGTGTCGCCGTTGTATTCGAGCAGTTTGGGCCGCGCGCTCCCGTCGTAGCGCAGGTCGAACCTGCCGTAGACGTGCGGGTCGCGCCGCTCCCACGACTGGATCAGCTCTGGCACCGCCCATTCGGGGACGGCGAACTCCCGGAACCGGCCGGCGGTCACGATGTGCTCGACAGCCGCCAGGCACATGCGGTGGAGCTCCTCCACCTGTTCCTCCAGGTCGAGCACCTGGTCCATGGACAGCGTGTAGTGCACGCTCTCGTCCCAGTAGGGCCTGGTCAGACCGGACGGGTGTGCCGTGCGGTGGTAGGCCAGGCCCTGGGACTCGACGATGCGTTCCCATCCCTCGCGAGGAGTGGAGCGATGACGTCTCACTCCGCCGCTCAGCCTCCCCCGGACCCGCGCCCGCCGAAGCCGCCGCGCTGGATGACCGTGCCCGACCTGCTGACGATGCGCACATCGGAGGGCTTCACGGTGGAACCGCTCATGACGCGCCCGTTCACGTGGCGGCCCCCGTAGTACCAGTAGTACGAGCCGTACGTGCGGATGTAGGTGTTGCCGTCGTCGTCCTCGCAGTGGTCGTCGTCCACCACCAGGTACGAGCCGTCGGGGTTGTAGTCGTCCCAGTCGACGCAGTCCGCGTTGACCTCTCGCTCCTCGTCGTCCGCCGTGGCGAACCCCACGATGACCAGGGAAATCACGCTGACGCCGGTCACGGCCACCGCGATGCTGGCCTTGGTCCGGAAACTGCGCTTCTTCTTGGCGGACTCAACGGATTTGGCGCCGGCTGCCATCGCACTCCTATGTCGACAATGCGCATTCTCCGTTGTCCCCCACGCTCCGGGAAGTGCACCGACCGCGACAGGACAGATACCTGGCGATAGGACAGCCCGAAAGAACGCCAAACCGGAGAAGGCCCAGTGCAAGCAGGGTAGCGGTGTCCCATTTACGGTTTCAAACCCGGAAACTGTCGGTGGCGCCGCGTAACGTGCCGGATGTGAACCGTACCGATCGGCTTTACGCTCTCGTCGAAGAGCTGCGCGCGATCTCCCCCAGGTGCAGGTCCGCACGTGAACTGGCCGTCCGCTTCGAGGTCAGCAAGCGCACGATCGAGCGGGACATCGCCGCGCTCCAGGCCTCGGGCGTGCCCATCTACGCCGAGCCGGGGCGGCGCGGCGGCTACAGCCTCGACAAGACCATGTCGCTGCCCCCGCTCAATTTCACCCCCGCAGAGGCCGTCGCCATCGCGGTGGCGCTCGGCCGTGCCGGCGGCCAGCCGTTCGCCCGTCACGCGCGTAGCGCGCTGCGCAAGGTCGTGGCGGCGATGCCCGCGCCCGATGGGCAGCGCGCCCGTGAACTCGCCGCCAGGGTGCGGCTGCTGGACCCCGAGCCGCAAGCGGGGCCGGCTCGCGATCCGGCGCCCCCTGACACGGTGGCGCGGGCCATCGACGACGCACTGCTGCGCAGGCAGGTGCTGCGCATCGGCTACTCCGACCGCAAGGGCGAGGTCACCTCACGCGACATCGAGCCCGCGGTGTTCATCGGCGGGGTGGGCGGTTTCTGGTATCTCGTCGGGTGGTGCCGCCTGCGCGATGACGTGCGCGTCTTCCGGCTCGACCGCATCGCGGCGGCCGAGCCGACCGGCGAGCGGTGCCCGGAGCGCCCCCCTGAGCGTTTCGTGACCGACCTGCCCGACGTGATCGTCCGTAATCCCCAACTCGACTAAAACACCGACATAAGGCTGTCGCTAGACCAGGGCAGAGTAGTGATCGCCGGTTTTCCGGGATCGCCCGGGGCACGCCGCCGACCGCCGAACGGCGGCGCGCCCGGGCCACGATCACGCCCGGACCGATCTCCTGATGCCGAGTACGGCACAGCCCGCCAAGCGCGTGCCGAGTACGGCGAAGCCTGCCGATCGAGACTCGCGCCTTTGATGCCGAGTACGGCAAAGCCCCCCGGATCACCGCTTACATGTCGCTAACCCCGGCCCCCGTAGGAATGGACGCGAGCCGGACAGGCGTGCGACCTGCCGGCCGGAGGTGAGAAAGTGAAGACTCCCCGGACCCTCGCGCTGATCACGGTGGTGTTCCCCGTGCTCGCGCTGGCCGCGTGCGGGAGCGAACAGCAGGGCACAGGGGTGGCCTCCCTGGCGGGCACAGGCGTGGCGGCGTCGGCGTCGCCCTCGCCGACCACCTCCAGCGACCCGCTCAAGTTCGCCCGGTGCATGCGCGAGAACGGCATCGACATGCCCGACCCGGACGGGCGCCCGAAGGTGAACTTCGGCGGGGCGGAGGTGAACAAGGAGGCGTTCGCGAAGGCGCAAAAGGAGTGCGGAAAGTACATGGCCGGGGGCATGGGCGCCGACCGCTCAGACCCCAAGGTCAGGGACCGCATGCTGAAGTTCGCCCAGTGCATGCGGGAGAACGGCGTGAACATGCCGGACCCCTCAGAGGAGGGCGGCATGATGCGCAGGGGCGACGTCAACCCCGAGTCCGAGACCTTCAAGAAGGCGATGGAGGCCTGCCGGCAGCAAGCCTCCCCACGCGGGAAGGACGAGAACCCGGCTCCGGGGAGCTGATGACGTTGTGCCACGGCTCGGCCGGGAGTCCCACGGTGACGTCCAGGCCGCCCTCCGGAAGGGCGGCCGCCCTGACGGTGCCGTGGTGGGCGACGGTGATGGCGCGCACGATGGACAACCCGAGCCCGCTGCCCCGCGCCGATCCCACCCGGTCGCGCTGCCGCCTGAACGGCTCGAACAGGCCGTCCACCTCGTAGTCGGCGACTCGCGGCCCGGAGTTGCGCACCCGGAAGGACACGTTGTCTGCGTGCCGGGTCAGCTCCACGGTCACGTGGCCGCCCTTCACGTTGTACTTGACGGCGTTCTCGATGAGGTTGACCATGCAACGCTCAAGCAGGGTGGCCTCGCCCTGCACGGTCGTGTCGCCGGGATCGCGGCTTTGCCGTACCTCCGCGGAGATCGTGATCCGCCGCCGGTCGGCGGCGGGCTGGAGCTGCTCGACCGTCAGGCGCAGCAGATAGGCGAGATCCACCGGCCGCACGTCGATCGGCTCGTGCTCGGACCTCGCCAGCAGCAGCAGGCTCTCGATGAGGCGCTCATGGCGGGCGTTGGTGTTGAGCAGGGCGGTGCCGAGGGTACGGAGGTCCTGCGAGGCGTCGGGCTCCTCCAGGGCGACCTCCAGCAGCGTGCGGTTGATGGCGAGCGGTGTGCGCAGCTCATGGGAGGCGTTGTTGACGAACCGGCGCTGGGCGTTGAAGGCCCGCTGAAGCCGGTCGAGCATCGCGTCGAAGGTGTCGGCGAGCCGTTTGACGTCGTCCTGCGGTCCGGAGAGCGCGATGCGCTCATGCAGGGTGCTCTCCGACAGGCGCTGCGCGGTGGCGGTGACCTGCTGGAGGGGGCGCAGGGCGCGGTCGCTGATCAGGTAGCCGAGGACGACGGCGAGCGCGGTGAGCGCCAGCGCGATGATCATGGAGTTCCTGATCAGGTCCTCCATGACGGCGACGCGCCCCTGCTCGATCTCCGCAATAAGCTGATCTTTGGTTATCACGTGGGGGCCCGGCCGCCGGGCCACAATGGGCGGCACACCGCTCTGCGTGGCCAGGCTGACCAGCCGGGTCTTGAACTCGCTGCCCATCGCCTGGGCGGTCATGAGGTAGGTCACCCCCACAAACGCCATCGAGCCGACCAGGAACAGCGTGCCGTGCAGCAGGGTAAGCCGGCCGCGCAACCCGAGCCCGGCGGCCCGACTGCGCCCCATGCCGTTCACAGGCGGTATCCCATGCCGGGCACGGTCTCGATGACCTGTGGCTCGCCGAGTTTCCTGCGTAGCGTCGCCATGGCCACGCGCAGTGCGCCGGTGCCGGACTCGTGGTGTTCGTCCCAGGCTCTGCGCAGCAGCTCCCGCGAGGTCAGCGCGCTACCACCGGCCCGCATCAGCTCGGTGAGCAGCGTGAACTCCTTGCGCGCCAGCGCCACCTGCCGCCCGTCGCGCACGACGGTACGGCCGGCCGGATCGAGCGTGATCCCCGCCCGGGTGAGCGCCGACGCCCTCGGCCGGGCGGTGCGCCGGGCCAGCGCGCAGATCCGCGCCACCAGCTCGGCGAACGCGAACGGCTTGACCAGGTAGTCGTCGGCCCCCGTGGTCAGCCCACCGACCCGGTCGCCCACGAGGCCCGCCGCCGTCAGCATCAGCACCTGCTCGGGCCGGTCCCGCAACTCCCTGCACACCTCGTCGCCGTGTACCTCGGGCAGGTCCCGGTCGAGCACCACCACGTCGTAGGACGTGTACCCGAGCCGGTCGAGCGCCTCGGCACCGTCGTACACCACGTCCACCGCCATGGCCCGCCGCCGGAGTCCCCGGGCGATTGCGGCCGCCATGTCCACCTCGTCCTCGACGACCAGTACTCGCATGAATTCCTCCAGGTAGCGCGCGATGCAAGAGACATCGTGGGGCCAAGCCCGTTAGGGCCCGGTAAGCAAAATCCACCAAGCCTCCCGGCTTACGTGGCGCTAACTCCGGCCGGGATAGCAATTCACCGCATGAAGGCGGAAGGACCGCCTAAGTGGAGGTGTCATCGATGAAAGTGGGGTTCGGGTGAAGCGTCGTAAAGGGCTGCTCCTCACCGGCGCCGCCGTGATCACGGCCGGGGGGCTGGTCGCCGCCTTCGTCACGGTGGGGGACGGAGCCGCGGAGGAGGCGGCTCCGAAAGCGGCGGCTCCCGCGACCACCCCGATCGGCAAAGGCGACCTGGTGGACACGACGGCGGTCGACGGCACGCTCACCTACGCCGGCGAACACGTGATCAAATCCGGCGCCTCGGGCACGGTGACCGCCCTGCCGAAGGAGGGACGGGTGATCCGCCGGGGACGCGCCCTGGTCAGGATCGACCGGAAGCCGCAGGTGCTGATGTACGGCACGGTCCCGCTTTACCGCACCCTCCAGCTCGGGGTGTCCGGCGGCCCCGACGTGAAGCAGCTCGAAAGCAACCTGAAGGCCCTCGGCTACGGCGACGGGATGACCGTCGACGACACGTTCACCTACGCCACCCAGCAGGCCGTGATCGACTGGCAGGACGCCGTGGGCCACACGGAGACCGGGGCGGTGGACCAGAGCCAGGTGACCTTCCTGCCCGCCGCTGTCAGGGTCGCCGACCTCGGCGCCGCCGTCGGCGACAGCGTCAACCCGGGGCAGAAGGTGTTCACCGGCTCCGGCACCGGCCGGGTCGTACAGGTGGACCTCGACACCGGTGACAGCACCCTCGCGCGCAAGGGCGCCGCCGTCACCGTCGAACTGCCGGGCGGCAAGGTGGTCAAAGGCAAGATCTCCATGGTCGGCACCACCGCCAAGGCGCCCGCACAGGAGGGCGGCAGCTCCACCATCGACGTCGAGATCAAACTCACCGGGAAGAACACCGGACAGTTCGACCAGGCCCCCGTACGCGTCAACCTCCGGAGCCGGCGCGTCAAGGACGTGCTGCACGTCCCCATCGAGGCACTGCTCGCCCTCAGCGAGGGCGGATACGGCGTCGAGATCGTCGAGAACGGCAAAGCCAGACTGGTCGGCGTCAAAACCGGCGCGTACGGCGGAGGCCGCGTGGAGATCTCCGGACAGGGCCTGGCCGAGGGCATGCAGGTGGGGGTGCCGGCCACGTGAGCACGACGACGTCCGGCGGCCCCGTAGTCGAGCTGACGGGGGTGCGCAAGGTCTACAACGGCCACGTGGAGGCGCTGCGCGGAGTCGACCTCACCATCGAGGCCGGGGAGCTCGTGGCGATCGTCGGCCCCTCCGGGTCCGGCAAGTCCACCCTCCTGCACATGATCGGCACGCTGGACAGGCCCACCGAGGGGACCGTGAGGATCGCCGGCTACGACGTCGGCGCCCTCTCCGACCGCGAACTGTCCGCGCTGCGCGCCCGCAGGCTCGGCTTCGTGTTCCAGCAGTTCCACCTCGCCCCCGGCGTGACCGCGTTGGACAACGTCGCCGACGGCCTGCTCTACACGGGCGCCCGCATAGGCGAACGCCGCCGCCGCGCCGCCCTCGCCCTGGAGCGCGTCGGGCTCGGGCACCGGCTCGACCACCGGCCGCACCAGCTGTCGGGTGGCGAACAGCAACGTGTCGCGGTGGCCCGCGCCGTGGTGGGGGACCCGCCGCTGCTTCTCGCCGACGAACCGACCGGCAACCTGGACTCCCGCTCGGGGGCCGAGGTGCTGGACGTGTTGTCCGGGTTGCACGCGGCGGGCACGACCGTGGCCGTCATCACCCACGACCTCGGCATCGCCGCGTGGGCACCCCGCCGGGTGCAGGTGATGGACGGGCTGATCGTGCCCGACTCGGGCACCGCCGGTCCCGGAGGCGGCGTTTCCGGCAAGAGTGCTTCAGACCGTCTGAAGGCGTACAAAGCCCGCCCGGACGGCGGCGACAGGGTGGTGTCATGACGCGGTTGCTCCCTGAGAGGCTGATCCCGGCAAGGCTCGCCCCGGGCGATGTACTGCGGGTGGGCGCCGCCGGGCTCCGCGCAAGGCCCGCCCGGGTGGTGTTGTCGGCGCTCGGCATCGCCATCGGCATCGCCACCATGATCGCGGTCGTCGGCGTCTCCTCCTCGTCCAAAGAGGAACTGCTGCGCCAGCTCGACCGGCTCGGCACCAACCTCCTGACCGTCACCCCCGGCCAGACCCTCTTCGGCGAGTCGGCCAAACTGCCGAAGACGGCAGTCGAGATGGTCGGCCGCATCCCTCCCGTGGAGACGGTCTCGGCGACCGGCTCCACCGAGGCCAAGATCCGCCGCACCGACCGGATCCCGGAGGAGATCACCGGTGGCATCGCCGTACAGGCCACCACGCTCGAGCTTCTCACCACCCTGGAGGGACGGGCGTCCGCCGGCGTGTGGCTGAACGAGGCCACCGCGCGGCACCCCTCGGTCGTGCTGGGGTCGGTGGCGGCCGAGCGGCTGGGCGTCCGGCACGTCGGCGTGCGGGTGTGGATCGCCGGGCGGTGGTTCACCGTGACCGGCATCCTCGACGCGCTGCCGCTCGCCCCCGAGATCGAGCGGTCCGCGCTTGTCGGCTGGGCCGCCGCCGAGACCTATCTGGGCTTTGACGGCCACCCGACCGCCATCTACGAACGCTCCGCCGACGGCGCCGTGGAGGCGGTGGCCGCCGTGCTGTCGCGTACGGTAAGCCCGGAGAACCCCGAGGAGGTCGACGTGAGCCGCCCCTCCGACGCACTCGCCGCCCGCGCGGCGGCCGAGGGCGCCTTCACCAACCTGCTGCTCGGACTGGGCGGCGTCGCCCTGATCGTCGGCGGCGTCGGGGTCGCCAACACGATGGTGATCTCGGTGCTCGAACGGCGGCGCGAAATCGGCCTGCGCCGGTCGCTGGGGGCGACCCGGGGGCAGATCCGGCTCCAGTTCCTCGCCGAGTCGCTGCTGCTGTCGGCGCTCGGCGGGATTATCGGAGTGGTGCTCGGAACGTTCGCCAGCTTCGGCTACGCGATGTGGAACGACCTCCCGGCAGTGGTGCCCCCCTGGGCGGTCGGCGGAGCCCTCGGCGCGACCCTCCTGATCGGCACGGTCGCCGGACTCTACCCGGCAATGCGCGCAGCCCGCCTGTCACCCACGGTCGCCCTGGTCACGGCCTGACCTCAGCTTTCGTCGACGCGCCGGCGGCCGGGACATCCCCGCCCGCCGGCGCCCACCTGCGGGCACACTCGCGACGCCGAGGCGACCTGGCCTGCGACGCGGGCATGCAGGTCGCCGGTGACATCGCCTTTGGTCGGGCCGGCGCCCCGGTATGACACGGGCCTCCCGCAGCCAGGATCCAGTGGGACACCTCCCTGCCGTCGGCGAAGGCCGGTTGATTCCTTTCTCTATTGAGAATTTTGTGCTTTACAGAATGTGTGCGGCTCGGTTTTGTCGCCCCCCCGACAGGAGAAACTCCCTCTTTTCCCACTTCAGCCTGCCAGGGAAAGTCTCTAACGTATCCGTCTGTGCCTCGCGTCAAGGTGAGAGAACATCTACGGAGACTGTCAAGCGGCAGGGTGACCAAGGTCAGAGCGCACTGGCGCAATGCCCCGGCTACCGCGAAAGGAGGCGCCGCGGGGGTCGTTTTGGCGGCTGCCGTTGCCGTCTGGATCGGCTTCAGCCTTGCAGACGACCCGCCAACCCCCTCGTCACCCGACGGCGTGACCACCGCCTCCACCACTTCCGCCCAACCGTCCACCCCGGCCACCCAATTGGCCCACGCTTTACGCAGCGGCAGGACCCGGCTCGGCATTTCCACGCGCGAGGCCGCTCGGCGATCGGGATTATCACGGGCACGGGTATCCGAAATCGAACGCGGCGTGGAATCCCCCACCGCCCCCGAACTGGACACCCTCAGCAGGGTCTACGAACTAACCATGGACGAATGGGCCACCCTGGTAACCATGCGCCAGGAGATCTCCTAGCCAACCGAAAAGGACGCCCCCGCCGATCAGGGGCACCCGGAGAGGTCCTGTGGGCGTTACTGGGCTCGAACCAGTGACCCCTCGCTTGTAAGTCAAGCCAGGTGAGGGCGGGATTTCGACTTGAACCCGTCCTCACCTGCACGTGCCTTCCACGGTGATCCACTCTTGTCCAGCCGTGTACGTGGCCGTTGTCACTCAGTTGGTCAGTCAGCAGACGCGCTTCAGAGCTGTGTCTGTCGCCCGGCTCAGTCCAGAAGACGATTCCCGATCTTCACGCGAACCGGCACGGGCTCTAGTCCACCGGAACCTCGTACGCGAACTCGTGACGAGCCGCATCGAACAGGAAGTGCGTCACCTCAACAGGCGATCCTTCGGAGCGGATGACGCGAACGAGTTCGACCACCGGCGTGCCAGGCGGCAACTGCAACATGACCGTCTCGTCAGGCGTGGGCATCCGGGCGATCAGGGTTTCGACGGCATTGCCGAGGGGGCGTCCAAGTACCGCAGCCAGCTCAGAATGAACTCCGCCTGGGATGACCTCGGGGCGTCCTATGCGACTTCCCGCCACCTGGCTCGCCGGAAAGTAGCTGTCCGCCGTTTGCGCCGGCGTGCCATCGATGGTGATGAGATGCCGCCGCACAATGAGCGGCTCTCCGGGTTCAACGGACAGCATCTCGGCGATGTCCGGCGGCGCAGGGGTGAGGGCAACTTCCCGCAGTTCCAGCTCGCGCCGAAACCCCTGCTCCTGCACCTCTGCTTCCAACGGAGAAGTCGCCTCGGGCCGCTGAGACCTCAGGTGGCGGCTCGTACCGTCCCGCCGGAGCCGCTTGATCTTCCGGACGAAGTTCCCGCGACCGATCTGGCTGACCAGAAGGCCATCGGCTCTGAGCATGGACAGGGCTTTGGCCACGGTGTTCTTGGCGGCTCCGTACTCCGCGATCAGCTCACGCTCCGATGGCAGGAGGGCGCCGGGAGCGAACTCACCCGACGCGATCCGTTCTCGGAGTGCGCTGGCAATCTGCTGTGCGGTCCGCATGGCGTGGCTCCTGATCGGTGGGGGATGCCCGTGCCCCTCGACAGCCAGCATAGGGGGACCTCCTCATGGAGGACTAGACGAACTTCTCTCAACGCGCTTGACAACCTCCTCATGGAAGTCCAAGAGCGACCTCCATGAGGAACTTACCTCATGGAGCAGGCAACCGTCCGTATCGGTGTCGCGGCCCTTGCACGTCGCCGCGTGTCGAGCAACAGCGCTGGGTGGTTTCATGAGAGTGATTGGGGTCGGCTGGGGCGATCAAGCCCATCCGGCAAGAATGCGGCACGGATACCCGTTTCCCCGCCGTACCGATGTACCCGGCTCACCTTCTCAGGTGGGCTGCGTACGACGGTGGGTGCGTAACTTCCTGGAACTGGAGCAGGTGGCAGCCGAGACGAGTGACGTGGTCGTCCTGCTGACCAGCGAACTCGTGACGAACGCGGTCACGCACTCCCTGTCCAAACATGGAGTGGTCACGGTCCTGCTGGACCTGGACCACGAGCGCGCCCGGGTGCGCATGGACGTCATCGACGACGGACCCGCCGTCGTGGTGGTCCCCGCGTGCGGAAACCCCGACTGCCCACCCGAGTACGACGACGATGACGAGGGGTTCTAAGGCGTCTCTGACACAGCAAGGTCTTCTTCCGAGCGGCTCGGCGGATCCGGAGGTGTCCGCCTGATGCCGAACGCCAGGGGTTACGTGACTGTCTCCCCTGGGCTGCCCCTCCCCGGCGCGGCTACCGGAGTTGCCGCTCTGCGTTGCCGGGGAGGGATAGAAACTACTCGCCATAACCGAACTGGGGGAAGCCTGCCGCAGATCAGAGCAGAGCGGCCGGCGCCGATGCGAAGCACCCCGGAGGGGCCGCGAAGCGGCAGGGCCGGCGGCGTAGCGGCTGATCCTCAAGACCGTTCATGTGAGCGAGCTACCCGCGACCGATGACGGGTGACTGCTCGCGCTGGCCTATCGGCAAAACGGCAATAGGTGTCATTGGCGACAAAGGGCAACCACATGTCTCGGGGGGCCGGGGCTGAGGAACGAAGTCCTGGACCGGCGATCGCCCCTAGCCCGTGCGGTGCTCAACCATCCCGTGGCGATCGTAGTGCTGTAGGTAGACGTACCCCTGGACGACACGAGGGGCTCGGCGGCACAGTGGTCGATACTCGAAGCCGAATCTAGGCGGCGGGGCTCCGACGGTCGGCGCGTTCGGTTCACGTGGCGGGTGCTGTGTACGGCGAAGCGGCCCGTCCTGCTGCCTCGCGAGACCGGCCGAAGGCCGCAGCTCGCGGGGGCAGGGCAGGTAAGGGCCGCATGCGGCGGTGCGAAGCGCCGCCGCCTTGAACCAGTGAAGAAACTTTGAACCGCCCTAGATCACCAGGGCTATCCCCTCTTCGGCAAGTTCCTCGGGCGAGAACAGAGCATGCGGGTCGTCGGCGATCTCCCCTCCGTAGGCGATCTCGTACCGGTCTGCCGGAAAGCGGATCGTCAAGAAGGCCAGCGGCCGAACCAAGACCGAAGCCAAGACGAAGCTCAAGGACGTCTTCCGCGACCACGAGGACGGACTGGCCCTAGCCCCGACGAGCTACACCGTGGCCGATGCCGTCGCGTACTGGCTTGAGCATGGACTTGGCGGACGTTCCGCAAACACGGTCAAGATGTACACCACCTTCGCCAAGACCCATGTGATCTCAGCCCTTGGGGCTCGCAAGCTGCGCGACCTATCGGTTGAGGATGTCGATCAATGGCTTGCGGGTAGGACAAGCCAACTCAGCACACGGTCCCTCAAGCTGATACATGGCATCCTCAACAGGTCGGTCAAGGGCGCCATGCGTCGCGACAAGGTGAAGCGGAACGTCGTGGAGCTGTGCGATGTGCCCGAGGGACGCGCGGGCCGTGACTCGAAGGCGCTCACACTTGCGCAAGCCGTCGCCATCATTGAGAGCGCCGAGAAGGCCACTTCTCGTATGCAAGCGTATGTGGTGCTCTCACTGCTGACCGGTGCCCGTACCGAGGAGTTGCGGGCTCTCCAGTGGTCCCATGTCGTGGCGTTCGACGAGTCGCGTGGGACATGGCTCCCGGTCACCCATGCGGGATGGGAACACAAGGAGTTCGCCGTCTACGTGTGGCGGTCTGTGCGGCAGAAGGGAGATACCAAGACCGCTAAGTCCCGTCGTTCCCTGATGCTTCCCGAACGGTGCCTAGAGGCGCTGCGGGAACTATGGCAAGAGCAGGAGGCGAAGAGTCAGGCATGCACCGAAGAGAGTTTTGTGTTCCGCACCTCAACGGGAACGCCGTTGAGCGCCCACAACGTTCGTCGTGCTATCAGCAAGATCATCGACAGGGTGGGGCTCAACAGCGCCGAAAGCAGATCCGCCCCGTCTTGGACAAGGGTGCGACGGCCATGGACCAGATCTTCGCCAACGCCCTAGAGGCTTAGTCACCCAGTTAGTCACTCATGCCCGGTTCGTGATCTTGCGGACAGGGTGTTTGTCCTGGTGGGCGCTACTGGGTTCGAACCAGTGACCCCTCGCTTGTAATGCGAGTGCTTCTAAGTCACACAGCAATATTCCTAGCCCCATTCCTCCACACCTCACCGCACCTCCGCCCAGCACCGGCCGGGGGCACAGCCATGCGGTCCTGTTGGCACGGGCCGCCCCGGCTCTTCCAGTGAGGAGAGACCGCCTGCCTTCCCACGGGTGCCAGCAGTCCCCTCACGCCTGTACGGCAAAGCACCGAGGTCACATGTCGCGGACATGGCCAAGGCCGCGAGCACCCGGCCAGCCGGTCGAGCAGCTCCTTGCCCTCGCTCGCCCGGAGGGCGCGCTCCGCCGTACCGGACCGGTGGCGTTCAGCCAGGGCCGCAGGCCCGCCGAGTTGGAGCGGCATCCGACAGCCACATCAAGCCAAGCATGGGTGTCGCGCCAAGCCGGACCACGTGCGGCTCCTCAGACGCGAGGTCGCCCTCGGGGAACTATCGGGTCAAGGTGCGGAAGTCCGCAGAACAGGCCGAAGGCTGCCGATGCTGCGGAGCTGTTCAGAAGTTGTCGACCTCGGTCAGATCGATGTCGATGTCGAACGGCACCGAGACTTGCAGCTTGGCGTGGTAGATGCCGGTAGGCACGTAGCTGCGCAGCGCAGGGTCGAGTTCGTAGACATATACCGTGGGATGTCCTGACACATTCTCCACACGCCAAAAGTGCGGAATGCCAGCCGCGGCATAAAGCTGAGGCTTACGCTCTCGATCCCTCAACTCGGACTCCGGTGACACGACTTCAACCGTGAGCACCACGTCCTGAGCCTGGAAGGTCGTCTGCTCCGGTGCCTTCAACGCCGACGCGTGGACAACCACCAGGTCGGGCTCCGGACGTTGACGTGGCGCGAGGGTGACGCTCATCTCCCGGCGCACACGGTATGCCGTCGAGGTGGCGCGATGCAGCTCGCGTTCCAGCAGGAACAGCGTCACCGTGTGAAAGCTGGCTTGAGGGCTCACGAAGACCAAGCTTCCATCAATCAACTCAGTGTGCGGAGGCAGTTCCGGAATGTGATCGAGATCCTGAGCGAAGAATCCCTGTTCGGGCGGAAACAACCAACCCGGCAATGATGGGTCCGTCATCTCAACGCTCCTGGCCTCAGCCTTCATGGCTGCCAAACTATCAACTCCAGCAGGCGTGTTGTCTGTTTATAGACAGCACACCCATGCCTATGACCGACGTGCATGCCCTCCAGGCGACCATAACCATTCAATCCGCTACACCGCCATGCACGACGACCGCCTCCTTCGTACAGGAGTGTCGCGACAATCTTCACCAAACGCCTGGGGCCCCGCCGTACGGCGGGGCCCCAGGGCGCTGGGAGTCAGCAGTCGATGAGCTCTGGACGCTGGTTGAGGATTTGGGCTTCGGGGGTGATGAAGTCGGCGTAGGCGGCGTGGGCTTCGGGGCGGAATACCGCGGCGCGGCAGCAGTTCTGGAAGGCTAGGCGTACGCCGAAGTGTTGTTCGACGGCGCCGCGGATCGAGTCGCTGGCCATCATCCTGAAGAGTTGGCCGTAGGAGGCCTGGTCGGGTGGGGAGAGTTGGTTGTCGGCGAAGTCGGCGTCGCCGGAGCGCAGGTCGTCGACGAGCCTGACGACCACGCCCCATGCGTACGGGAGTGAGGTACGGACACAGTCCACAAAGGCGGCGTGCTCCACCTTCCCATCACGTGCCTGGTCAATCAGTTCCGCAGGAACAGTCAGTGACATGACACCTCCATGACGACGATTGCCACATTCACGCTAGATCGGACAATGCACCCGGTCTATGGCTCAGAAGTGAGGAAGAGCCACGAACCCACCAAGCAGGGCACTTCATCCGCTGCACATGATAACCAGTTTCATTGGTAACCGGCCAGACCGTCCGCCATCTCCTCTTCATCCCCATCGCGGCTCGCGTACAACGCCTGCTGCAGCGCGAAGGTGCCGCGGATCGCGGTGATGCGCCCCAGCAGGTCCCCTTCCAGCCGGCCGCTCGACGCGAGCACCCGGTGCAGGAAGCCGTCGCCGTAGCTCGCCCCGATCGCCGCGAAGTCCTCAGCCGGGTCACCCAGCGAGGCCTCGTCCCAGTCGATCACCCCGCTCAGCCGCGGCGAACCGCCGGCGGTCTCCCACAACACGTTCTCCGCGCCCAGGTCACCGTGCACAAGCGCGCCGGTGGTCCAGGGAAGGGCCTCCGCGGCGGCCAGTTCGCCGTCGGCCCGCCGCCGTCCGGCCTGCGACATCAGGGGGAACAGCTCGGCGCGGACATCCGACGCGAACCGCCGCCACTGGTCCTCAGCCGCACGGGGCAGCGCGGCGGCGGCCCCGGCGTTCGCCAGAGCCTCAAGCAAAGAGGAGTACTGCACGGCCACCGCCGGATCCGCGACCGCCTCCCGGGCGAGCGGACTCCCGGGCACCCGGCTGAGCACCAGATAGCCGTCGCCCTCCTCCAGCGGCACCGGCACCTTGAAACCGAGGTCCAGCCGGGCCAGCGAGCGCAGCGTCTCCGCCCGTCCCGGGAGGCGGGCCGAGGCCGCCGCGGTGCGGGCGAAGCACACGACACGCTCGGCTCCGAGGAACACCTCGTGGAACTGGCCCCGCCGTACCTCGAGGTCGCCCCACGCGTCGCCGGGCAGCAACCGCTCCAGCAGGGAGCGTCTCACGGCACCAGGTGCGCGTTGGGTTTGCGCGCGAGATCGGCCAGCTCCGGCATCTCGACCACGACGACTCCCGCCGCGGACAACACCTCGGCGCCGCGCCCCTCCACGAACAGGTCGGGCTCACGCCACGCCATGACGACCCGGCGGATGCCGCTGCCGACGATGAGGCGCGCACAGGCCTGCGGGCGCGACTTGCGTTTGCCGCAGGGTTCGAGGCTGCTGTAGACGGTGGCGGTGGGCAACCGCGGGTCGGCTGGGTCGATCTTGGCGAGCGCGGCCTCCTCGGCGTGATCGAGGGGGTCGGACTCGCGGGAGAAGCCGCGGGCCATCTCCTTGCCGCCGTGGGCGACGACGATCACTCCGACGGAGAAGGCGGTCTCGGAGGGCGGGCACGATCGGGCGAGCTCGCAGGCGAGAGTCAGCCAATCGTGGTCGTTCACGCCGTCACCTTCCCCAGATTGCCTCACCCCGGAATCTTATGAGATCAGATCTTACCGACGAGGTAGCGCAGCAGGACCACGTCGCCGAGCTTGCGCACCTCCGCCAGTTCCATCGGACGGCGTGCGTTCTGCGGAAAGGGACCCGCCCCGACAAACGCCGGTGCACCCGGGTCGCCGACGAAGAACGGGGCGACGGCGAGCTGGATCTCGTCGACCAGCCCCTCCTTGAGAAAGGCGGTGTGGACCGCCCCGCCGCCCTCGACCATCAGCCGGGCGACGCCGCGGCCGGCCAGGTCGGCGAGAGCCTTACGCAGATCGAGGGGGTCGCCGGCGTCGCGCACCTCGGCCACGCCCGCGAGCCGGGCGGCGAGGCGGTCGGCGGCGGGCGAGGCGGCATAGACGATCTTGACGCTGTCGCCGCCGGTGAAGAACCGGCCTGACGGATCGAGCCGGGCGGTCGTCGTCAGCGTCACCTTGGCGGGGTGCTGCGGGAGGCCGCGCGCGACGCGCTCCCGCCGCCGCGCCTCGGAGCGGATCAGCAACCGGGGGTTGTCCCGCCGCAGGGTGCCCGCCCCGACGAGGATCGCGTCACAGGAGGCGCGTACGGCGTCGACCCGGTCGAAGTCCTCCTCGTTGGAGAGCATGAGCCGGTCGGGACTGGTGTCGTCGATGCGACCGTCAAGCGACATGGCGCAACTGAGCAGCACATATGGGCGCGTGCCCATGCCAGGTCATCCTCCGGTCGGTGGAAACGTGGAAACGGTCAACGTTGGAAAATGGCTGCTCGGAAGGCGCGCCGAGACAGCCGGGGTCGCGCCGGTCGCCGGTCAGACGGCGGCGTGCAGCCAGCGGACCGGGGCGCCGTCACCCGCGTAGCGGAACGGCTCCAGTTCCTCATCCCAGGGGCGGCCAAGAAGTTTGTCCAACTCGTCTTCAAGCACCACCCGCCCCTGCGTGGCGAGAAGCATCGCGGAACGCAATCGGTCCTCGGGCACAAGGATGTCGCCGTTGGCCCCGACGACCGCGGTGTAGGCGCCCAGGGTCGGGGTGTAGGCGTTGCGAGAGCCGTCGATCCCCGGCGAGGCATCCTCGGTGATCTCAAAACGGATGCGTTGCCAGCCCATCAGGGAGGAGGTGACGGCGGCCGCCACTCCCGGACGTCCCTCCCATTCGGCCTGCGCACGCAAAGTGCCGGGCGCGGCCGGTTGCGGGGTCCACATAAGGTCAACGGGCACGCCGAGGACGCCTGCGACCGCCCATTCGATATGAGGGCACAGCGCAGGCTGAGCCGAGTGGACGTAAAGCACGCCACGAGCAGACACCGGACCTCCCGTTTCGGTATGAGGTGCGCCTTCCCCAACGGCCTCACACTGGGATGATCACAAGTGACTGTAGGAGAGACTACCGTCGGTCGCGACCGGACACCAGAGGAAGCGCATACCTAGATGTTGCGTCAGTGACTCTTGACACGGATGAGAACTGGGAAAGATCCAGCTCACCAACGCTTGACCCTCTGGAGGCACAGATGCACCGTGACATCCGGCACGTCGAGCACATCCCCGGCTCCCCCACTCTTATCCGCACAGGACAGCTCATCGGCGACCGACGATCACTCCAGGTAACGGAGCGCTGGGTCGAGACCGCATCCGAAGCCGATGGATTTGTCAGGATGCGCCTGTCACCAGGCGTCGACGTGTGTGACCTAGCGGCTACGCTCAGCGACCAAGGGCATCGCGTCTCGCCCAACCACGTCCTCGTCGGTCAGCCTCTCTTCTGGGGCGGCCCCGCGGGCCGGCCGTTTCCCACCGACCCGATCCCCCCGCCGAGCCGTGAACCGGGTGAAGGCACCTCGGTCTGCCTCCTGGACACCGGCCTCGCCCCCCATCCGTGGTGGGAGCGCACCTCGTGGTGTCCCGCGGACCTCGGAGACATCGAAGAGGTCGCCGACGCCGACGGGGACGGCGAACTCGACCCCCAGGCCGGGCACGGCACCTTCATCGCGGGGCTGCTGGTCCGGCGGGCCCCCGGCGTACAACTCCGCGTGTCCCGCCTGCTGTCGAGCGACGGGGTCGCCGACGAGGCGGCGCTTCTACACGCCCTCGCCCGCATGCGCGACAACCCACCACAGGTGGTCAATCTCTCCCTTGGCGGCCATACCTATGACGACCGGCCACCCGTCCTGCTCGCGGAAGCCGTAGACGCGCTCCCCGGCACCGTCGTGGTCGCCTGCGCCGGCAACACCGCGGGCAGACGCCCCTTCTGGCCCGCCGCCCTGCCGAGCGTCGTGGCCGTCGGGGCAGTCGGTACGGCGGAGCAGGAAAGGGCACCTTTCTCCGCATTTGGCCCATGGGTCGACGCATGTGCGCAAGGCGAATGGCTGGCCAGCTCCTACCTGAAGTGGGGCGAGTTCGATGGCTACGCACGCTGGAGCGGCACCTCCTTCGCGACGGCGCTGGTCACCGGGGCCATCGCGGACGCCGCCCGCACCATGCCCGCCCGCGAAGCCGCTGCTCATGTGCTTGATCCCCACAGATCACGGCAAATCCCCGAGTTGGGGGTGCTGGTCCCCGCCAGTCGCTAGGGTTTGGCCCCTGACGTAAGGACCGCGGCACACTTGCCGCACCCCACGTGAGCAGGGGAGAAGAGGTGCCCCACCACCCTCGGGAAGGCGGCCTGATGGCCCCCGGCCGCACCCCCGGCGAGCTGCTGCGCGACGCCGCCGCGGACGACCCCACGGCCTGGGCCGAGATCGTCGACCGCTACGGCGCCCGCCTCTGGCACATCGCCAGAGCTCACGGCCTCAATGCGCAGGACTCAGCGGACATCGTGCAGTTCGCCTGGCTCAAGCTCGTCGAAAACCTCTACACCATCCGTGATCCCGCCGCGGTCGGCGCATGGCTGGCGACCACCGTCAAACATCAAGCCATGCGCACACTCCGCAAACGATCCGGCGAACACCTCCAGCCCAACCCGCCGGACGACACCCCCGAAACCGGCGCCGACGACGACCCTGTCGGCGCCGTCCTCGCCCTCGACCGGGGAGAACGCCTCTGGCAGGCCGTCGCCACCCTCGGCGAACCCTGCCAGTCGCTGCTGCGGCTCCTCGTCACCGAACCGGACGCCGGTTATCGCACGCTTGCCATCCGCCTCGGCATGCCCGTCGGCAGCATCGGCCCGACGCGTGGCCGCTGCCTCGCCCGGCTCCGCACTCTCATCACCGAGGAGGTCTGACCGTGGACGACGCGTCCCTGATCGCGGCGCTCCGCCTCACCTCGGGAAGCGACCCCGTGCCCGCCGAGGTGACCTCGGCCGCCCAGGCCGCCTTCGCCCTGCGCGTCCCCGGTGCCGTCACCGCGAGGGCCCAGCCGGCGCCGGCGTCCTCCGGGGTGCGCGACACCTTTGAAAACGGCGCGGCCTTCCTGCGTTTCGCCGCGGATGACCTGGTCGTCGAGCTGGAGTTCACCTTGGACGGCGAGCTTCTCACCCTCGCCGGCCAGCTCTCCCCCGCCGAAGGGGTGGCGCGGGTCGAGATCCGCACCCCCGAGGCCACTGTCGTCCGCGAACCTCCGGGCTCAGGGCGATTCGCCGCCACCGCGCTCCCTCAGGGATGGTTCAGCGTGGTGTGCCACCTCGCGGACCGGCCGCCCGTCGCCACACCATGGACCCAGGTCCGGCTTTGAGCTGCCCTCATGAGGAGTTGGTGCAGGTCTGCGAGGAGCTCATCCCGCTGGCCGGGATGCGCCCGAAATGCGGATGGCAGCAAGCCTGGGACGCCGTGCGCCGGGCCGACCGCGCCCGCTGCCCCCGCGCCCAGGTGATCGCCCGCCGCGCACTGGCGCTGGCCACCCGCGAGCTCGGCGACCTGGCCGGTGCCGACGAGCACCTGCGCCGCGCCATCGCCCTGGCCACCCCCGTCCTCGCCCGAAGCCCGGGCTCCGCGTGCACCGCCGACCTCGCACACCTTACGGCGCAGGCCCGCTTGTCCCTGGTCGCGATCCGCGCCGAGCGGGGGCATCCCGCCGAGGCGCTGCGGCTGGCCGACGAAGCCGAGCCGTACCTCTCGCCTGGTGAGCGGGGAAAGCTGGGGGCGAACCGGGCGGTGGCGCTGGTCCGCCTCGGTCGGTGCGCGGAGGCCGTGGAGGTGTGCGACGGCGCACTCGCGGTGCTCGACGCCGCCGAGCCGGCCGACGTGGTGTTCGTTGCGGGGACACTGCTCAACCGGGGCTTGGCCCGCGCCTTCCTCGGGCTCTACGAGCAGGCCGAGCGGGATGTGGCACGGTGCGCGAAGCTGGCGGCAAACGCGGGCCTTGGCCACCTGTTACGGCTCGCGCAGGCGAACCTCCCGTTCCTCGCCGTCTGCCGGGGGCGCATCGGCGCCGCGTTCCATGCCTGCCGGGAAGCCGAGCGCACGCTGGCGGAGTTCCCCGAGCGGCTGGCCGCCATGCAGGCCGATCTGGCGGAGGCCCTGCTGGCCTCGGGCCTCCCACACGAGGCCCGGGTGCTGCTGGAGCAGGCCGTGCCCTCGCTGAAGTCGGCGGACGCGGGTGTCACCCTGACCGATACACGGTTGCTCCTTGCGCGGGCGGAGCTCCTCACCGGCGACCCGGCACGTGCCGCCGCCACAGCATCACAGGTCGGTGCGGAGCTCACCTTCCAGGACAGACCCCACTACGCACCTCTGGCCCACGAGGTCCGGGTTCGAGCACGTGCCGCCGTAGAGCTCCCCAGCCGCCCACTCCTGGACGACGTGACCCGATGCGCCGCGGACCTGACCGCCGCCGGCCGTGCCGCCGAGGGGGCGGACCTCGCCCTCCTCGCCGCCGGCATCGCCACCGCCCTCGGCGACCGTGCCACAGCCCGATCGCTCATCCCGCCCACGGCCCGCACCCCGCAGGCGGTGGCCATGCGGCACGCCCTGCACGGCGACCTCACCGCCGCCTTCACCACCCTCACCGAAGCACTGGCCGCCGAACGCCGGCATGTCTCCCACCCCGCCGGATCGATCGGCTGGCCCGCGGACGTGAGCCAGTCGTTTCCCCCGGCAACAGGAATCGAACCGGCAGGCCCCGGAACCGTCCATCCGGCCGAAGCCGCGCGAGCGCGGGCTGCCGCCGTACGGCTCGCGCGATATGGAGTGGAGCTCGCGATCGAGAGCGGGCGGGCGGAGGCGGTACTGTGCTGGTCCGAAGCGGTGCGGGCACCGGAGAAGGACCCGCTCTGCCTGGAGCGGCTGCGGGCGGACCTCGGTGATGTGGCCCTGGTGTCGTTCGTACGGCACCGCCGTGAAATGGCGGCCGTGACGCTGACGCCGCGCCGGATCGGGCTCCACCACCTCGGCGCGCAGGAGACGATCGCGGAGGCGACGGTGCGCTTGAGATACGCGATGCGCCGGGCGGCCCAGCGCGACCCGGTGGGCAGCCGGTGGGCGAACCGGGAGGCCGACGAGGTGTATCAACGGCTTTTCGCTCCCCTCGCGGCGGACATCGCGGGGCGGGAGCTGCTCGTCGTGCCGACCGGCACCTTGCACACCTTGCCGTGGGCGGCACTGCCCCCGCTGCGTGAGGTGCCCGTGAGCATCGGCACCGAGACACGAGCAGGGCGACGAGCGTGGGACAGCGGCGCGGCACCCAAGGTGGCGGCGGTCGCGGGACCGGGGCTGGACCACGGGCGAGCCGAGGTGAGCGCGGTGCTCGCGTGCCATGGGCAGGCCACGGAGGTCCCACCGCTCCGGGCCGCGGTGGTGAAGGCCCTGGAACAGGCGGAGATCGTCCACGTGGCGGCACACGGCAGGTTCTGCCCACGTGCTCCGCTGTTGTCGGGAGTGGAACTGGCCGACGGCACCCTGATGGCCTACGACCTGGTGGGGCCGAGAACGTCTCCCAGGCTGGTCGCCCTGTCGGCCTGCGACTCGGGCATGGCGCAGACCCAGGCGGACGGCGTGCGCTCGGGCCTGGTGGGGACCCTGCTGGCGCGAGGCACGGGATGTGTGATCGCGGGCCTGCTGCCGGTCAGAGACGAGGAGACCATGCACTTGATGAGCGCCTTCCACACCCTCCTGGCCGCTGGCCGCACCCCGGCCCAGGCCCTGGCCGCCGCCGCGGCCTCGACAGGCCAATGGAGCTTCGCCTGCTTCGGCGACGGCCACCACCCGGTGATCGCCGGCTCCGCCGTACCGCCGCAGCCTTAGGGGCCGGAGCCGTCAGCCCGTCGCCACCGGGCGGGTGGGGTCGGTGATCCAGTGGGACCAGGAGCCGACGTATAGCGCGGCCGGGATGCCGGCCAGGGTGAGGGCGAGAACCTCGTGGGCGGCGGTGACGCCGGAGCCGCAGTAGGCGCCGACCGGGGCCGTGTCGCGCACGCCGAGGGCGGCGAAGCGGGCGTGGAGGTCCGCCGGAGGCAGGAAACGGCCGTCGGGGCCGACGTTGCCGCCGGTGGGGGCGTTGACGGCGCCGGGGACGCGGCCGGCGACGGGGTCGATCGGCTCGGTTTCGCCGCGGAAGCGCTCAGGGGTGCGCGCGTCGAGCAGGGTGCCCTCGGCGGCCACCGAGGCGGCGGCGCGGGCGTCGAGGATCGGAATGGCGCCGGGGCGGGCGGTGAAGGTGCCGGCCGGCGGGGGCGGGGTGCCGGTCGCGAGGGCCAGCCCGGCCTCCTTCCACGCCTTGATGCCGCCGTCCAGCACGCGGACGTCGCGGTGGCCGAAGTAGCGCAGCGTCCACCACGCCCTGGCGGCCGCGGTGGAGTCGGCGTCGTCGTAGACCACGACGGGGCGGTCGTCGCGCACGCCGAGGCGGCGCATGGCCGCCTGGAACGCCTCGGCGGACGGCAGCGGGTGGCGGCCTCCTGCGCCTGGCGGGGCCGCGAGGTCGGCGTCGAGGTCGCAGAAGACGGCTGACGGGATGTGGCCGTCCCGGTAGGCCGTTGCCCCGTAGGGCTCCGGGCCGGGCTGGAGCTTCCACCGCACGTCGAGCACCGTCGCGGAACCGCGTTCGGCGAGCGCGGCCAGCTCGGCCGGGGTGATCAACGGGCTCACGGGTCTCCTTAAATGGTGGGATGGGCGAATCTGGAGTTATCGGGCATGCCATCGAAGCCCCTGGGAGAGCGGCGGCACAGGCTCACGCTCCCGAGTCTCCCGAAAGGCGTGCCTGAGTACGGCAGGAGCGACGCGGGCCGGGGAGCCGGGCTTCAGAGCGCATGCCGCGGACGCCGATGTCCATGGGGCTTTGCGGGCGGGAGGGACCTATGAGGCGACGCGCGCGGTGGCCTCGGAGAGCGCCTTGGCGAAGGCCAGCACGTGGGTGACGGCCTCGGGCCCGTCGGCGGCCTCGCTGACCCGGAGGGACAGGTCGTCGGCCGTCACCGCGCCGGTATAGCCGTGGTCGGCCTCGCAGTTCTCGTCGCCGCAGGTCGCCGGTTCGAGGTCGATGTGGGAGATCGCTCCCCATCCGATGGTCAGGGTGACCTCGGTCGGCGGCACGCCCGGCACGTAGGTGGCGGGGTCGGGCACGACCCGCGTGATCGCGATCGACTGGATGCGGCTGAGGCGGACGGCCTCGGTGGTCGTGGAGGCGTGAGAGGCGGACACGCCTTCGGCCGGCGGGTGCTCGTCGGTGTGGCAGACCAGCAGGCGGCTCGGCGAGAGCACCAGCACGGTGACGTGTCTGCGGACCTCCATGGTGGGGTCGAAGGTGGCCTCGTGGTGCACGACGAAGGCGGTGACCGCCTCCTTGCCCAGCGCGGACTCGACCGCGTCGGCGACCAGGTCGGGATAGTAGCCACTGCGATCGATCGCCTCGCGCAGACCTTCGGCCGAGACTCGGGTTTCCCTCATGCACCCATCCTGCCCTGTCCGGGGCAGCGCTTTCACCCTCACCGGCCGACCCGGCGCAGACTTGTCGGCCGCCGCTCCCGATAACGACGGGAAAACATGCGCCGCGACTTTTCATATAAACAATTGTCCGCTCAAAACCCCACGACCCCTGTTTCACATATCCACCGGCTGTCGGCAGCGGCGGAGGACACGATCCTTTCCCCCTCGACCAAGACCGACACAAGCGACATCTTCCCTGGTCAAAGCACTGATCCGCCGTAAAATCTCCCCTCGGAGAATGAGGCTGAATCAGCAATCTTACATCGGGGGATAAACATGAAAATCGGACGCGCACGGGCCGTCACGGCCCCGCGACCGGGGCTGACGGCGGTCGCCACCGCCGTCAGCCTGGGCTTCTTCGCCCTCACAGCGCCGCCGGCATCCGCGGCGGAACTTCTTGACGAAGGTTTCCGCGTCGACTCCACTCCCTCGGGCGTCTGGACGTCAAGCAGCGTCCAAGGGGGCGACGCCCCGTGCCTCACCGCCGCGAGCGCGCCCCCCACGGCATCTCTCGGCGCCTGCGCCGAGGGTGCGACGGACCCCGTCGGCCAGGGGGTCCTCCGGCTGACCGACGACTCTGCGCAGGCCGCGGGTGCGATCCTGCTGAACAGGCCGATCCCGGCCCGGCGCGGGGTCGTGATCGAGTTCGACCTCTATATGTGGGGAGGCAGGCCATACGCCGACAGCCTCGGCCCCCGCGGCGGCGACGGCGTCTCCTTCTACATCGTCGACGGCGCCGCGTCCACCGCCCAGGCGGGCGAACCGGGCGGCGCACTCGGCTACAAGGGCCTGAGGGGCGCCGTCGTCGGCATAGGTTTCGACCAGTTCGGCAACTTCTCCAATCCCCGCTGGGCGGGCAAGGGCGGCCCGGGCGTCAAGCCCAACTCGGTCGTGATCCGCGGCTCGGAGTCGACCGGATATGGCTACGTCGACGGTAAAGCCCTGACCAGGCCCCTCGACGACGCCACCGGGCGCGACGCCGCCAAACGCCACGTCCTCATCGCCCTCTCACCGGAGAACCTGCTTTCAGTGAAGATCCGCCACCGGGAGGGCGAGCCGTACCAAGACCTCTTCACCGGCGTCGACCTCGACGCGCTGCCCAACCAGAACCCGCTGCCGGACACGATCAAAGTTGGGTTCGCCGCCTCTACCGGCATCGCGGCCGCGAACCACGCGTTGTCCGACCTCAAGATCCGCACTCTGGACGCCGACCTCGGCCTCGCCGTCGGCGACGACGGCCCCTGGCAGGCCGGCGGCACCGGCGCCTACACCCTGACCGCCTCGGCGAAGCCGCAGGCCGGGGTGGTCGACGCCCCCACAAAGCTGACCTTCGAGACATCGGCCGGCGTCACGCCCACCGCCGCCTCGGGGCAGGGCTGGACCTGCTCGATCGCCCAGCGCGAGGTCACCTGCGACACCACCGCCGTCCTCCGCCCGGGACAGTCGTTCCCGCAGGTCGAGGTGAAGGTCGCGATCGACCGCGGCACCGCGTCCATGGTGACCGCGTCAGGCGCCGTGACCTCGGGGAACGCCGACGCCGACCCCGCCGACAACACGGTCGACAGGACCACCGGAGTGACCGCGGCGGCCGGTCCGCCCCCCAACCTCGGCCTGACGGTCGCCGGGGACACCACCCTCGCCCCCGGTGGCAGCGGCACGATCACGGTGACGACCGCCAACGCCGCAGGCACCGGGCCGGCGACGGGCACCGTCACCGGCGTCTTCACCGTGACCCCGCCGATCGAGATCACCGGTGTCACCGGCGCCGGGTGGACGTGCGGCACGGCCGACCGGCAGGTCATCTGCACCAGGACCGACAGGCTCGACGGCGGCGACTCCCACCCGCCGATCGGCATCTCGGTCAGGGTGCCGAACGTCACCGGCGGGCCCGCGGCGTACCAGGCCACCGTCACCACACCGGGGGACGGCAACCCCGGCGACAACACCACGACCGGATTCATCCGGCTTCCCGTGATCGATCCCCCGCCGACCGGCACACTCAGCATCAGAGTCGTCTCCACCCCGAAGCCCTACGTTCCCGGCAGGCCGTATAGCTACAGCGTGACCGTGCGCAATCCCGGCGCCACCGCCGTGTCGGGCGCGACGCTCATGATCGACTGGCCGTCCCCATGGGACAGGATCCGCTGGACATGCACGAGTTCGGGCGGCATATGCCCGGTCCCCGCTGGAGTCGGCGACGTCACCAAAGTCATCGGTCTGTCCTCGGGCGGGACGATGACCTTCACCGTGGTCTGCGTGATGCCTCCGGGAATCATCGAGACCTACACCGCCACCGCCTCGATCACCGCGCCCGGCACCACCTGCACGACGGCCAGGCCCTGCACCGGCGCCGACACCAACAGCCCGGCCTGACCGGCCTTTCCGAAGGGGACGGATCACCCCGTCCCCTTCTCACACCGGGCGAAGCCCTCTGGGGCCGCCGTCGGGGCGCGGGCCCTCGGGACTGCGCAGCACCGCCCGCGCCCCGAGCACGACCACGCCGCTCTCCCCCACCAGCACCGGGTCGAGGTCGAGCCGCGCCACCTCCGGCAGGTCGTCGGCGAGCCGCCCCACTTGGACCAGCAAACCCTCCAGGGCGGTCACGGCGACCGGCGGGTAACCGTACTCCCCGAACAAGAGCGGTGCCGCGCGGACCGAACGCACCAGCGACGCGGCCTCGTCGGGGCTGAGCGGCGCGAGCCGGTAGGCCCGGTCGCCGAGGAGCCGCGCGGCCACCTCGCCCAGCCCGAACGACACGACCGGCCCGAACCCGGGGTCGTCAACCACGCTCACCACCGTCGGCACCGCGGGCTGGGGCGCCATACGCTGCACGGCCAGGGTGGTGTGCGCGCCGAGCTGACCGGCCAGGTCGGCGAACGCCTGCCGTACCCCCGCCGGGTCGGACAATCCAAGCCGTACGGTGCCCGCACGCCGGACGGCCTCCTCGTCCACGGCCCTGACGGCGACCGGCCTGCCGAGCCGCTCGGCTGCCGCCACGGCCTCGTCCGCCGAGGCGACGGGCACCGCGGGCCACACCTCGACGCCATATTCCGCGAGCAGCCGGGTCGCGTCGATCTCCACCTCCACGCCCCCGGCCTCGGCGAGGGCCTCACGCACCAGCTCCCGCGCGGCGCGGGTGTCCGCGGCCTCCCGGTCGGCGTGCCCGTCGGGGAGCCCGTCCCGCCAGCGTGCGTGGCGTACGGCATAAGCCAGGGCACGCACGGCCTCCTCCGGGGCGGCGTAGGACGGGATGGACCCGGGCGCGGGGTCCGGGCCCTTCATGCCCGTGCGCAGCTCGGCGAGCATGCCCCGGCGCCCCTCGAACGTCGCCAGCACCGGTTTGCCGCAACCTCCCGCAACCCGGACGATCTCCCCGGCGACCTCCTGGCCGCCTCCCGGGATGGGCGGCATGTAGACGACCACCGCCGCGTCGACGTCGTCGCGGCCGACCGCCTCGGCGACAGCCGTACCGAACTCCGCCGCGCCCGCGCCGGCCCCAAGGTTGACCGGCGGGAGCGGGGAGAGGCCGGCGGCGACGCAGGCGTCCACGGCGAGCAGGGCCAGCGCGTCGGAGTTGCTCACCAGGCCGACTCTCGGCCCTTTGGGGAGGGGCTGGTAGGCGAGAAGCTGGGCCACGTCAAACAGTTGCACGAGGTCGTCGACCCTGATCACCCCCGCCTGCTCGAAGAGCGAGCTGAGCGCGGTGTCGGGCAGTCCGAGCACAGGCGCCGCATGTCCGGTGGGCACCCCTTGGGTGGTGCCGCCGCTTTTGACGGCGACGATCGGTTTCTTACGCGCGATCCTGCGGGCGAGCCGGGTGAACTTGCGGGGATTGCCGAGTGACTCCAGGTAAAGCAGGATCACCTCGGTCGCGGGGTCCTCCTCCCAATACTGGAGCAGGTCGTTGCCCGAGACATCCGCGCGGTTGCCCGCCGACACGAACGATGAGATGCCCATGCCGCGCTGCGCCACCCGCTGCAGCAGCGCCGTGCCGAGGGCGCCCGACTGGCTGAAGAAGCCGACCTTGCCCCGGCCCGGTACGGTGGCCGCCAGTGTGGCGTTGAGGCGTACGGCGGGGTCGGTGTTGGCGATGCCAAGGCAGTTGGGGCCGACGACGCGCAAGCCGTACGCCCGTGCGATGCGCACCAGTTCGTCCTGGCGTGCCCTTCCCTCCGGGCCGGTCTCCCCAAAACCGGAGGAGACGACGATCAGCCCGCGCACCCCTTTTTCCGCGCACTCCTTCACCACGTCGATCACCCCGGCCGCGGGAACGGCGAGCACGGCCAGGTCCACCTCGCCGTCGATCGCGCTCACATTCGGGTAGGCACGCACCGCCGCCACCGCCTTCGCCTCGCGGTGCACCGGGTAGACCGGGCCGGCGAAGTCGGCCGCGAGCAGATTGCGCAGCACCGTCTGCCCGACGCCGCCCGCCCTCGACACACCGATGACCGCCACCGACCCCGGATTGAGCAGGCGTTCGATCGACCGGGCCTCCGCCCGGTGCTCGCGGCTGAGGGTGACCTCCTGCGACGTCTCCGTCGGGGTCAGATCGAGCGTCATGCGCACGACGCCGTCGGCGAACCGGCTGTCGGCGGTATATCCCGCCTGCCGCAACACACCGGTCATGCGGCGGTTCGCCGGCAGGACGTCGGCCACGAACCGCTGGATGCCGTGCTCCCTGGCGGTCGCCGCGAGGTGCTCAAGCAGCACCGACGCCACCCCCCGGCCCTGGTGGGCGTCCTCCACCAGGAAGGCCACCTCCGCCTCCCCCGGACCGGAACGGTCATAGCGGATCACCGCCACCATCTCCATGCCGATCAACGCGATCAGCGCCACCCGGTCGACGTAGTCCACTGTCGTGAACCGGGTCACCTCCCGGTCCGACAACTCCGGACGCGGACCGAAAAAACGGAAGTAGATCGACTCATCCGACAGGCGCGCATAGAAGGCACGCATACGGTCGGCGTCGGCAGGGCGGATGGGACGAACATGAGCGGTGCCGCCATCGGCCAGGACGACGTCGGCCTCCCAATGGGCGGGATAGTGTGCGACCACATTTCCGAGACTAAAGGCTCACCACTCCGCCTCTTGTGCCCCGGTCCACAACCTCCAGCCCCCTCCCCAGCACACGTGCGACGGCCCGGTTTGCCCACCCCTGTACGACAAAGCCACCCCAGCCGCCTCACACCTCCCAGCCCGTCGCGCGCAACGCTTGTGCATCGACTGAGCCCCTCTCCCCGAGCAATGCCGCGTAGCGCGGCCGGAAACTGTAAGGTTTCTCGGGGTCGGTCTTGTTGCGCGTGGGCATTGCCGTGGCCGGACCTTGGCGACCACACCGGCACTATCGGGAGCAAGGTGGTGACATCATGACGCGGGTTGTCGTGGTGGGCGATCTCATGACCGATGCGGTCGCGCGCGCCCGCTATGCCCTCGCGAGAGCGAGCGACACCCCGGCCATCGTGACGATGCACGGGGGCGGGTCAGGGGCCAACGTCGCCTCGTGGCTCGCCGTCGAAGGGGGCGAGGTCGCCTTCATCGGCCGGCGCGGCGCCGACATCACCGGGCGTAACCGCGACATGGAGCTGATGGGCTATGGCGTCGACGCCCGGCTCGTCATGGATCCCGAGCGCCCCACCGGCACCTGCGTGGTCCTCATCACGCACAAGGGCGAGCGCACCATGCTCTCCGATCCCGGGGCCAACGCCGCGTTGTCCCCCGAAGACCTGCCCCGCGACCTGTTCACCGGAGGCGCCCACCTCCACCTGTCGGGTTACACCCTCATCAACGAGGGCTCCCGCGAGGCCGGCCTGGCCGCGCTCGACCTCGCCCAGCGCGAGGGCATGAGCATCTCGGTCGACGCCGCCTCGGCCGCTCCCCTGGAGCGCACCGGCGCCGAGCCCTTCCTGGAGTGGACCCACGCGGCCAAGCTCCTCATGTGCAACGTCCCCCAGGCCAAGGTCCTCACCGGCCGCGACGACCCCAGCTCGGCGGCCAAGGTCCTCACCGCCTGGTTCCCCCAGGTCGTGATCAAGCTCGCCGAGGAAGGCGCGCTCTGGTATACGAACAACCGCCCCGAGCCGGTCAAGGTGGCGGCCGAGGCCGTGGAGCGTGTCGTCGACGGCACCGGCGCGGGCGACGCCTTCGCCGCCGGCTTCCTCAGCCCCTGGCTCATGGGCAAGCCCCCTGCCGACGCCCTCGCCGAGGGGTGCCGCCTGGCCGCCAAGGCCATCTCCTTCCTCGGCGCCCGCCCCCGGCTCTGACCCGCCGGCCAAGACCAGTCTTCCGCCGCACCCCGAGAGGCCACGGCTTCCCGGGGTGCGGCGTTTTCCAGGCCGGCGCTCGTCTGGACCGGCTCGGTCGGACCCAAGTCGCTCGCCGTCACCGGCAGTGTCGCCGACGACTGGATCCCCGGCTGTGGCTCGCACGCTTTACCGCGAGGCGCGCCGTCATCGACCAGGCCGAGGCCGCGGCGGGCCGCGGCCTCGCGGAGACCTCCACCATCTTCAACGTCTCGGGGCGGATCACCGACCCCCTTGGACGTCACCCGTGACGCGGGCGGCGGCTGGATCGGCGGTTCTGTGGACCAGTGGGTCGAGGAACCGACCTCCGCCGTGTTGGAGCACGACGCCGCCGGTTTCGTGTACTTCAGTTTCCCCGACTAGGCGCCCACCGAGCCCTCCCTCGCCCGCTGGGCACGCGAGATCGTCCTCGCGGTCCGCGAAGCCATCGCCACGCGCTGAGGGCGTGCCAGGCGCCGCGTTTCACGGGCGCGGCCACCTTGCCTTCGGCGTACGGCACAAGCCCGGCCTGGAGCGCTCCCGGAGCACGGACGTCCTTCCTACCTCCGGAGTACGGCATAGGCCCGGCCTGGGGCGCCCCGGAGCACGGATGTCCTTCCTGCCTCCGGCGTACGGCACAAGCCCGGCCTGGAGCGTCTCCGGAGTATGGGCGGCCGTCCTTGCCCCGGCGTGCAGGGAGCGCCCCCGGCACCGTGCGGGAGCTACGTGTGCCGGGGGGCGAGAACCGGAGGCGACACGGCTGAGGGCCCGGCGTGGGTGCACCATCGTGGCGGCCATATGCCGATAAATCGCGAAGTGCCTGGTCACGATGGTGGCGGCGCACGACACGATCAGGCCAGAGGCCCCGGAACGACCACCGCCGAGCCTCCCGGGGCAGCAGCACACGTCACCGTCAGATCCTGAGCATCACGACGACTTAGCCAAGGCCAGCGGAAGCACCGCCGGTGCGCCCGCGTGGCGGACCAGGGCGGCGGCGAGGGTCATGGTCCACCCCGTCTCGATGCGGTCGTCGACCAGCAGCACCGGGGTGCCGGCCTCGGCGACGCGGCCGGCGAGGTCGCGGGGCATGGCGAGGGTGCCGCGGATCGCCTGCACCCGCTGGGCGCTGTTGAACTGGCGGCCGGGGCTGCCCGCGCGGTAGCCGAGCTCGCCGAGGTGGGTCAGGCGGCCGACCTGGGCCAGGCGCTCGGCGAGGCTCCGCACCAGCAGGGGGCGGCTCGCCGACGGCACCGCGATCACGGCGCCGGGCCTGGACTCCCACTCCCAAGAGGCCAGCACCTTGACGAGGGCGCCGAACACGTCGTCGGGCACCGGCCCGTCGGACGCCCCCGGGGCGAAGATCTCGCGAAGGCGGTTGCCCCAGCCGAGGTCGGTGAGGCGGCCGAGCACACGCCCGCCGTCCGCGGCGAAGTCGGGTTTGATGTTGCCCGACAGGTCGGCCAGGCCGGTCGGCCAGCGCCGCTTGGGCTCGACCGTCACCCCCGGCCGCGCGAGGCTCGTGCGGGCGGCCTCGACGGACGCCATGTCGATCTCCGCGGACCGGTGGACGCCCGTGCAGTTGTCGCAGCGGCCGCACGGCGTGGCGGTCTCGTCGTCCAGGTGCAGCCGCAGGTGCATCTCGCGGCACTCGGTCGTCGTGAGGTAGGCCAGCATCGCCTGCTGCTCGGCCTCGCGGGCCTGCGTCACCCGGGCATATCGCTCGGCGTCGTAGCTCCAGGGCTCGCCGGTCGCCTCCCAGCCGCCCGAGACCCTGCGCACGGCGCCGTCGACGTCGAGCACCTTGAGCATCATCTCCAGCCGGCTGCGGCTGAGGTCGATCCGGGTCTCCAGCGCGGGTGTCGACAACCGTCCCTCGGCGAGGGCGTCGAGCGTCTGGCGCACCGTCTGCTCCGCCGGGAAGGCGAGCGAGGCGAAATAGGCCCAGATCTGGCGGTCCTCGGCGCCCGGCAACAGAATGACCTCGGCCCGCTTGACCCCGCGGCCGGCCCGGCCCACCTGCTGGTAGTAGGCCACCGGGGACTGCGGCGCGCCGACGTGCACGACGAACCCGAGGTCGGGCTTGTCGAAGCCCATGCCGAGGGCGGAGGTGGCCACCAGGGCCTTGACCTTGTTGTCGAGGAGGTCCTGCTCGGCGGCGAGCCGCTCGGCCTGGTCGGTCTGCCCGGAATAGGACGCGACGGTGTGCCCGCGCTCGCTCAGATAGGCGGCGATCTCATGGGCGGCGGCCACCGTCAGCGTGTAGACGATGCCGGACCCGGGAAGCTCGTGCAGCGCCTGGTCGAGCCAGGCCAGCCGCTCCTCGGCGCCCCGCAGCGTGACCACGCTCAGGTGCAGGCTCTCGCGCTCAAGCGGCCCGCGCAGCACCAGGGTCTCCACCGGCTCCTCGAACTCCGCCTCGCCGAACTCCGACTCGACGGCGAGCTGCTCGGCCACGTCGTGCGTGACCCGCGCGTTGGCGGTGGCGGTCGTGGCGAGCACCGGGCTGCCCTGCGGCAACTTGGCGAGAAGCGACTTCAGGCGGCGGTAGTCGGGCCGGAAGTCGTGCCCCCAGTCGGACACGCAGTGCGCCTCGTCGATCACCACCAACCCCGCGCTCTCGGCGAGCTCCGGCAGCACGTTGTCCCGGAAGTCGGGGTTGTTGAGCCGCTCTGGGCTCACCAGCAACACGTCGACGACGCCCTCGGCCACCTGGGCGTAGATCTGCTCCCACTCCTCGGGATTGGCGGAGTTGACCGTCACCGCGTGAACGCCGGCGCCCTCGGCGGCGGCGATCTGGTTGCGCATCAGGGCCAGCAGGGGCGACACGATGACCGTCGGCCCCTCTCCGAGCTCGCGGAGGAGCGCCGTCGCGATGAAGTAGACCGCCGACTTGCCCCACCCGGTGCGCTGCACGACAAGCACCCGCCGCCGATCGACGACCAGCGCCTTGATCGCGGCCCACTGGTCGTCGCGGAGCACCGCCCCCTCGCCCGCCAGGGCACGCAGCCTGGCCTGCGCCTCCGCATGGAGCGCAGCCTCCTCAGGATCGTCAAAGCCCTGTTCGGAGCCCTGCTCGAAGCCCTGGTCATCCATGGCACACCTCCGACGGCCTCACGTGAGCCCCACGGCACGGCTCGGTCACGCCGTCCTTGGTACCACGTGACACCGACAGAGGCACACTCGGCGACACGCGGGGATCGGCCGCTTCTGGCTCATGCCGTACGGCACGGGCGGGCTTCACCGGCGACCTCCGCGATCAGCGAAAACGGTCGAAATCAGACTCCGGTGACGGAGCCGCACTCCCCCTCCTTCAACTTGCGGCTGCTGTCGCCGTAAGCGTCGTCGGCCGGACCCGAGCCGCCACTGTCCGTCAGGCTGAAGTCGGGGTGGATGAACCCGTCGGCGGTGTTGCACTGCGCGTTGGCGTTCCAGCCGTCGAGGTGATCGCCCTCCCACACGCGAAGGCGCGCCCTCGGCTTGTCCCGCCAGAACCTGTAGACGGTCTTGGAATAGACCATCACGCGGATGATCGGCCCCGGCTTCCCCTTGGGGCGCACCGGGTAGACGAACCTCGACTCCTGCGTGACGTGGAGTTCGCGTTCCCCCTCCACGAACTTGGGCTCGGCCGACAGCTTTCCCCGCACCTTGACAACCGAGCCGACGAGCTCCACCTTGCCGGGCGGGAAGCTGGTCACCGCGTAGCGGGTGTTCTTGTCGTCGTCCTTGTGGTCGAGCCCTTTGAGAAAGAACGAGCGCGCTTCGGGGTCGAGTGCCTTGGCATAGGCGTCCGGCCCGCCGCCCAGCAGCGTGGTGGTGTCGAGGCTCCTCGCCTCAAGGAGTTGCCTCGTCTTCTTGTAGGCCCATGCCGTGTCCGCCTTGGAAAACCATCTCTCATAGGTGGGTTCGGGGATCACAATGCCGGCGGCGCCGTCGGCGTACTTCTCGGAGGGCGACCCCCTGAAGGGGGCGTCCGCGGAGATCACGTCGTTGACTCCCGCACCCTCATCCAACGCCTTCTCGGCCTCGGTGGCCAACTGCGATATGGAGGCGCATCCCACCAAGGTGAAGATCAATGTCCCCGCTAGAAGGCCCTTTCCCACGATCTTTGGCAACGGATTCCGCATAGCTGGACCTGCGATCTCGCGAAATATGATCACCCCGGCATCGTAGGGAGAGGGACCGACATGCGGGAACGGCTTGTTCGAGTCGCAACCGGGCCCCGACCTTCGGCAGAATGTTCGACATGGCCCGACGTAAGACGACCACCCCCCTGCCCGATGATTTCGAGGAACGCATCGTCGACATCGACGTGTCCTCCGAGATGCGCACGAGCTTCCTTGAGTACGCATATTCGGTCATCTATCAGCGTGCGCTTCCCGACGCGCGGGACGGTCTGAAGCCGGTCCAGCGGCGCATCCTCTACTCGATGAACGAGATGGGGCTTAGACCCGATCGCGGCCACGTCAAGTCGTCGCGGGTGGTCGGCGAGGTCATGGGCAAGCTCCACCCCCATGGAGACAGCCCGATCTACGACGCGCTCGTACGGCTGGCGCAGCCGTTCTCCATGCGACTGCCCCTGATCGACGGCCACGGCAACTTCGGCTCCCTCGACGACATGCCCGCCGCCATGCGTTACACCGAGGCCAGGCTGGCCTCGGCGGCAATGCTCATGGTGCAGTCGATCGAGGAGGAGACGGTCGACTTCCGTCCCAACTACGACGGGCGGGAGGTCGAGCCCACGGTCCTGCCGTCGGCCTTCCCCAACCTGCTCGTCAACGGGGCCACCGGCATCGCGGTCGGCATGGCCACCAACATGCCCCCGCACAACCTCGGCGAGGTCGTGGCCGCCGCGCGCCACCTGCTCAAGCACCCCGAGGCGTCCCTCGACGAGCTGATGCGCTTCGTCCCGGGCCCCGACCTGCCCACCGGCGGCCTGGTCATCGGGCTCGACGGCATCCGCGACGCCTATCAGAGCGGGCGCGGCACCTTCCGCATGCGCGCCAAGGTGGCGATCGAGCAGGTCACACCGCGCCGCAAGGGCCTCGTGGTCACCGAGCTCCCCTTCAACGTCGGCCCCGAGCGGGTCGTCACCAAGATCAGAGAGCTCGTCCAGTCGAAGAAGCTCGCCGGCATCTCCGACCTCAAGGATCTCACCGACCGCCACAAGGGCCTGCGGCTGGTCATCGAGATCAAGAACGGCTTCATCCCCGAGCGCATCCTCGACGAGCTCTACCGGCTCACGCCGATGGAGGAGACCTTCGGGATCAACAACGTCGCGCTCGTCGACGGGCAGCCGCGCACCCTGGGCCTGCGTGAGCTGCTCCAGGTCTACGTCGACCACAGGATCGACGTGGTGCGGCGCCGCTCGGCCTATCGCAAGCACAAGCGCGAGGAACGCCTGCACCTCGTCGAGGGCCTCATCATCGCCCTGCTCAACATCGACGAGGTCATCCAGGTCATCCGCGCCTCGGACGACTCCGCCCAGGCCCGCGCGCGGCTCATGGAGGTCTTCGACCTGTCGGAGACCCAGGCGGTCTACATCCTCGACACGCCGCTGCGCCGCCTGACCCGCTTCGACAAGCTCGAGCTGGACCGCGAGAAGCAGACGCTCACCGACGAGATCGCCGCGCTGGCCGCGCTGCTTGCCTCCGAGACCAAGCTGCGCGCCGCGGTGTCCAAGGAGCTCGCCGACATCGCCAAGTCCTATGGCACGCCCCGCCGCACGATCCTCATGGAGTCCAGCGGGCAGCCCCGCAGCACGCCCGCCGTGCCGCTGGAGGTCCCCGACGACCCGTGCCGCGTGATGTTGTCCTCCACCGGCCTGCTGGCGCGCACCGCCGGCGCCGAGCCGCTCAGCGGCATCGGGGACAGGTCCAACCACGACGTGCTCATCTCCGTCGTCGACTCCACTGTGCGCGGCGAGATCGGCGTGGTCACCTCCCACGGCCGCCTCATCCGCGTCGGCGTCATCGACCTGCCCGCCCTGCCGCCGTCGGCCAACCCGCCGTCGTTGTCCGGCGGGCACCCCGTGAGTGAATACGTGACACTCGCCCCCGGTGAGACGGTCGTCGGACTGGGCTCCCTCAACCCCGACGGTCCCGGCCTCGCGCTGGGCACGGCACAGGGCGTGGTCAAACGGGTGGTCCCCGACTATCCCGCCAACCGCGAGGACTTCGAGGTGATCACCCTCAAGGACGGCGACCACGTGGTCGGCGTCACCGAGCTGACCTCCGAGGACCACGACCTCGTGTTCATCACCAGCGACGCCCAGCTCCTGCGTTTCCCCGCGACCAGCGTGCGTCCCCAAGGCCGCCCCGCCACCGGCATGGCCGGCATCCGGCTCGACGCCGCCGCCCAGGTGATCTGGTTCGGCGCGCTCGACCCGGCTCTGCCGTCCCAGGTCGTGACCATCTCCGGCCTCGCCACCGCCATCCCCGGCACCCAGACCGGCAACGCCAAGGTCTCCGACTTCGCCGACTTCCCCGCCAAGGGCCGCGCCACCGGCGGCGTGCGCGCCCAGCGCTTCCTCAAGGGAGAAGACGTCCTGATCCTGGCATGGGCGGGCCCCGCCCCCGCCAAGGCCGTCACCGACACGGGCCGCCCCGTCGACCTCCCCGACGAGATCGGCCGCCGCGACGGCTCCGGCCTCCGCCTGACCCACCCCGTCAGCGCCCTCGGCGGCGCCCTCGGCACCACCGCCTCCATCCCACCGCCCCCTGCCCCCGACGAGGACCCCACCCTCTAACCACCCCGGACGGCCAGAGGCACCCGCCTCTGGCCGACCGACACCATCCCCTCGCGCCCGTCCTAGTGGACGCGGACGAACGAACCCGGGCCGGCCTGCGGCCGGGACGTCACCCTCAACGAGATCCTGTTCGTGCACAACCTGCAGGTCAGCGACACCATCACACTCACCCCGAACGGCAACGCCACCGCCACCCTTCGCACCGAGAGCGGCGGGCACGCCCACGAGATCACCCTGACCTTAGTGGCGTTCTCCCCCCGCCCCTCCCTGTCCGGCGCCTCCGACGGCGTCCCCTTCGCCTAAGCCGCACGCCTGGGCTCGGCGGTCACGTGAGCCGATCACGTTGCCCCGGGAATCCGCCGCCTCCCAAACCGCGGTCGTGAGCCGGCGTTGTCCCGTCACAGGCCCACAGTGGACAGCCACAACCAACTCCGTAACCGGGTGGAACGGCAGGCGTACGGCGAAGCCGGCGAGGCGAAGTGGCCGCCAGCCGACACCGCAACCACACCGACCAAGTTCACGGCCGGGCACCGCCGCGGCCGTGAGACAGGGCGAGTTCGGGCGGCCACCATGGGCCGCGCGGAGGGGCTTGATCGGGTTGTCTCGCGGCGTGACGGCGGGCCGCGCTGTGGGATCGGCTGGGCTTTGTGACAATGGTGAACATGGCTGTCAGTTCGTTTATGGTTCCTCTCGGCACACCCGCGCCTGATTTCGACCTTCCGGCCGTGGGCGGCGGGAGGGTCGCTCTGCGCGACCTCAAGGGTGCGCCCGCGACATTGGTGATTTTCCTGTCGAACCACTGTCCCTACGTGCGACGCATCGAGCATGGCATCGGCGCCTTCGCCGCGGACTACGCGGGCCGGATCGTCACAGTGGCCATCGCGAGCAACGACATGGTCGCCTACCCCGACGACGATGCCGCCCACCTAGCCGAGCAGGCACGGCGAGCGGGTTTCCCCTTCGCCTACCTCCTCGACGAGACCCAGGAGACGGCACGCGCCTATCGCGCGGCCTGCACGCCGGATTTCTTCCTCTACGACGGTGACCTGAAGCTGGCCTACCGGGGAGAGTTCGACGGTGCCCGTCCCAAGAACGACGTGCCGGTGACCGGCTCGTCGCTGCGAGCGGCCACCGACGCCGTGCTGGCCGGCCAGCCCGCCCCCGAACAGGCCCCCAGCCTCGGGTGCGGCATCAAGTGGAAGCCGGGCAACGAACCCGCCTAAGCGGGTCTCAGCTCATCAACTGCACCTTCGAGATCATCACCACGAAGCGGAGAAGGTCACGCGGCTCGCCGCCCTCCCAGGCGCGGACGGCCCGCGTGGCCTCCTCTCCCGGGTCAAACTGCGCGGGGCCGAAGCAGCCGGCCTCCGTGAGCTCAACGATCAGCGCATCGTCTTCCTCAAGCTCGGTCGCGTAAAGCGCGGCGTCCAGCAGGGCCAGGGCACATCGGGCGTTGCGACCGTCGTCGCGGTATTCGACCCGGTCGAGCTGACGGCGTGCCTGGGCTCGAAGAAAGTCCGCCAGCATCTCGGTCTTGCCCATGGGTGCTCCTCGCTCGACGAACGGCCCCCGCCGCTCGAAAAACTCACGTGCTTAACGGGCAACCATTATGCGACCCCACGTGACCCACTCGTCACCCTAAGTTACCGCCACCGCCGACTGTCGCCAAATGGCCACCCCCGCAACTTTGACTATTGGGGCATGCGGAATCATCTTGGGAGTGTCTAGTCCCCATTGGCATCTCGGAGGAGAGGGTCTACCTTGAGCGATGCGTTCGACGACCTGTTGGTCGCCAACCAGCGCTACGCCGCCACCTTCACCGACTCGGACCTGACGGGCAGAGCAGCCCGTGGCCTGGCCGTTGTCACCTGCATGGACTCCCGGATCGACCCCCTTGGCCTCCTCGGCCTCAAGGCGGGTGACGCCAAGATCCTGCGCAACGCCGGGGCCCGCGTCACCGACGACGTTCTGCGCACACTAGTCCTGGCGGTCTATCTCCTCGGCGTGCACCGGGTGCTCGTCATGCCCCACACCGACTGCCGCATGTCCAAACTGACGGACGAGGACGTGCACGACCTGATCAGCGCTGAACACGGGATGAACACCCGGAGCCTGGAGTTCCACACCGTCCCCGACCAGCAAGCGGCACTCCACCACGACCTCACCCGCATCCGCACGAGCCCGTTCCTCCCAGCGGACCTGGCGGTCGGCGGCGCCCTGTACAACGTCAACACCGGGCGCCTCACCCCAATCGACCTCACCTCCTGACACTCTCACCGATCCCCGGGACAGCGGCAGGAACCGAGGCGGGCCAGGAACGTTCCCGGGCCCGCCTCGGCCGCCCGCCGACCACACGGGCAACACCCAGCGGAACCCCCCCGGAACAGCGCTGTGGCCCAACCGCGCAGCAGGGCGACCGCCCCGATGTCGTCCACGGAAACGTTCCCAGTCCGACCGGACACGGCCTTTGACGTCGGGACGGGATCCCAGCCACTGACCACGCAAACCGCAGAGCACGCGTCAAGGCTCGTGCCGCCCCCCTCATCGGCGAGCGCGATGGGCTTTGCGGCACGGGATCGCCTCGCACATTCGCGACACATTCCACATCGGCTCATCCCCAGGGCGGCAAGCAGGACACTGCCGACGAGTCCCGGCAAACGCGCACCGACGCATAAAGCGAGGCCACACCGTACGGCACAGCCCGCAAACGCCACGCCGTACAGCGCAGCACGGCACCGCTGGAAACACGGCCCCGGAAAGCCTGGAGCGCGCCAAACAGCACAGGGTGACCCCAGGATCTCACCCAGGGCGGCAACAGCCCCGAAAGACCGTCACAGCGCGCGGCAGAGCCCATCCACGATCGCGGGGACGGGCGCGGGAGAGGTCAGGCGTCGATCTGGTCGCGGTCGACGTCCGCGGCGCTCTTGACGATGAACTCGCGCCGAGGGGCGACCTCGCTGCCCATGAGCAGGCTGAAGACCTCCTCGGCCGCCTCCACCTGGTCGATGCGCACGCGGCGGAGCACACGGTGGCGGGGGTCCATGGTGGTTTCGGCGAGCTGGTCGGCGTCCATCTCACCCAGACCCTTGTAACGCTGCACAGGGTCCTTCCAACGCTTGCCCTTGCGCTCAAGGTCGCGCAGGACCTTGTGGAGTTCGGCGTCGGAGTAGGTGTAGATGACCTTGTCCTGCCCCCGGCCGGGGTTGGTGACCTCGATGCGGTGCAGGGGCGGGACCGCCGCGAAGACGCGGCCGGCCTCGACCAGCGGCTTCATGTAGCGGTGGAAGAGGGTCAAAAGCAGGCAGCGGATGTGGGCGCCGTCGACGTCGGCGTCGGCCATCAGGATGATCTTGCCGTAACGGGCGGCGGAGATGTCGAAGGACCGCCCGGAGCCGGCGCCGACCACCTGGATGATCGCGGCGCACTCGGTGTTCTTCAGCATGTCGCTGACCGAGGCCTTCTGCACGTTGAGGATCTTGCCGCGGATCGGCAGGAGAGCCTGGAACTCCGAGTCGCGGGCGAGTTTGGCCGTGCCGAGCGCCGAGTCTCCCTCCACGATGAAGAGCTCGCTGCGGTCGACGTCGTCGCTGCGGCAGTCGACGAGCTTGGCGGGCAGCGCCGAGCTCTCAAGGGCGCTCTTGCGCCGCTGGTTGTCGCGGTGCTCGCGAGCGGCGATGCGGGCCTTGGCCGCGGCGACGATCTTTTCGAGGACGGCCCGGAGCTGGAGCTTCTGCGCGCGCTTGGTGCCGGCGAAGAGCTCCTTGAGGTCGCGGGACACCACGTGGGAGACGATGCGGTTGGCCGCGGAGGTGCCGAGCACCTCCTTGGTCTGGCCCTCGAACTGCGGCTCGGGCACCCGCACGGTCACAACGGCGGTGAGGCCCTCAAGGATGTCCTCCTTGGTGACCGCGTCGTCGCCGTTCTTGAGCAGGCGGGTCTCGCGGAGCTGCTCGTTGATGGTGCGCACGAGGGCACGCTCGAAACCGGTGACGTGGGTGCCGCCCTTGGGCGTGGCGATCACGTTGACGAACGACCGCACGGTCGACTCGTAACCCTTGCCCCAGCGCACGGCGACGTCGACGGTGAGCTCGCGCTCGACGCTGGTCGGGGTCATGTGCCCCTGCTCGTCGAGCACCGGCACCGTCTCGCGGAAGTGGCCGACACCCTGCAGGCGCAGCACGTCGCAGACGCCCTCGTCGCGGGCGAGGAACTCGGTGAACTCGGAGATGCCGCCCTCGAAGCGGAACGTCTCCTCCTGAGGCTCCTCACCCCGGGCGTCGGTCACGACCAGGGTCAGGCCGGGCACGAGGAAGGCGGTCTGCCTCAGCCGGACGTGGATCTCGTCGAGGGAGACCTCCGCCTCGGGCAGAAAGATCTGGCGGTCGGCCCAAAACCGCACACGAGTGCCCGTGCCCGGCTGAGCCAGCGGCCCGCTGTCGCGCAGGCCGGACTTCTTCTTGAACTTGGCCTTCGGCCCGTCGCCGTCGAAGACGCCGGGCACGCCGCGCCGAAAGCTGATCGCGTGCACGCGGCCGCGGTCGACCTCGATGTCAAGGCGCGAGGAGAGGGCGTTGACCACCGAGGCGCCGACGCCGTGAAGGCCGCCCGAGGCGCCGTAGGAGCCGCCGCCGAACTTCCCGCCCGCGTGGAGCTTGGTGTAAACCAGCTCGACACCCGCGAGGCCGCTCTTGGGCTCGATGTCGACGGGGATGCCTCGCCCGTTGTCCCGGACCTCGATCGAGTCGTCGGGATGCAACACCACCTCGATGCGCGAGCAGTGGCCCGCCAGCGCCTCGTCGACGCCGTTGTCCACGATCTCCCAAAGGCAATGCATGAGACCGCGGCTATCGGTGGACCCGATATACATACCCGGGCGTTTGCGGACCGCCTCAAGGCCCTCCAACACCGACAGGTGACGGGCCGTGTAACCCGTCTCCGTGCTTACTGCGGTCACACCCACTCCCAGAGTCCCACATCGAACACCAGTGCGCAGCTTACAGCGCTTCCCCGTAGTGCGCGTACAAGCTTGCCATCAGGAGGCGTTTGGTGTTACCCACGGCCAGCTCCGTGTCACTTTCCAACACATTCCGCTCTCGGCGTAGCGTCGACGCGATTGGGAACGTTCAGGTCGGGTTAGATGTTGTCCCAAGTGACTGACGCCAGATCCCCGCTCTCGCAGGGATGACCCGAAAGGCGATACGTGACTGGAGCTCTCGCCCCCACCAAGCCGCTGACGGCCCTGGACCGGTGTGACCGCTGCGGCGCCCAAGCCTATGTTCGCGCGACCCTGCCGATCGGCGGGGAGCTGCTGTTCTGTGCCCACCACGGGCGTCAGCACGTCGCAGCACTGCGCGACAAGGGCGCCGACATTCTTGACGAGTCGGCCAGGCTCAGCGAAACCTCTACGACAGCCCGCGACGGGGAGCGCTGACGACGCTTCCCCAACCCCCATATCCAGGCGGATACCAGCGTTCCTCATCACGACGCCATCCGCCTCCTCACCACTCCCGAGGGCCAAGATCCCCAATTTAGATCAAGGGGACCGCAGCCGCGCCCCATCCCGTGAAACATTCAGATCACGAAATAGTCCGACAATCGGCGCGGCACGCGCCCCGCTCTCCCACAAACCGGAGGCCGGGGCGCGACGCATGCCCTTCGGGGGCCGGTGCACGGCGAAGCCACACCCCTGGCCTGAAGCCGCACTCTCGCCCTTGAGCGAGCCGGACACACCGCCCCTCCCCGAAGGGCGGGCGCACGTTCCCCGGGAACCGATGTACGGCGAAGCCACACCCCCCGGCCGCGAGCCGTCACCCATCCTCAAAGTCCCGGACACCGATACATCGGCATGCCCAGAACCTTGAACCACCGAGTCCATAGAGTCACGCACCCTAACCCTCTGTGACTTTACCCAGGTAGCCATAGCGCTAGACCTCCCTTGGGATTAGGTTTGCCCTATCCGCCACTTGCGTGGTCGAACGGGGGAACTAGCGTGATTGTGCATGTAAGACCGGTAGATGACGTGGTCGAGCACGAGCCGAACGCCCACTGCATCTGCGGTCCGGGACCAGACGTGGTGAAATTCCCTGAAGCCGGCAGCAAGCCCATCGGGACGATCTACCAGCACTACGCGCTCAACCCCTGCTCCCAGTGGGAGGCCGCCGCCGAGCGCTGACCCCGGCGCACCGGAGGGGCCACCCCCGGCCCCACCGAAATCCCTCTGGCGCACCCCCTGCGACCAGGGCGGACGATAGAGTCAGGGCTCGTGCTGATCCTCCTGCCCCCCTCCGAGGGCAAAGCCGCCGCAGGGCACGGCCCCGCGCTCGATCCGGCCTCGCTGAGTTTTCCTTCCCTCAACGAGGCCCGGGAGCGCGTTCTGTCCGCCCTGCTCGCGCTCTGCGGCGGCGACGAGGAGCGGGCACGGGAGACACTCACCCTCTCCCCCGGGCAGTCGGGTGAGGTCGCGAAAAACCGCACACTGCGCACCGCCCCTGCCCTGCCTGCGGCCGAGCTCTACACCGGGGTCCTCTACGACAACCTGCGCCTCGGCGACCTTCCCCCGGCCGCGCGGCGACGGGCCGACGAGGCGCTGCTGGTCTTCTCCGGGCTCTGGGGCGTGCTCAGGCCGGCCGACCGGGTGCCGCCATACCGCTTGTCGATGGGCGTGAAACTGCCTCCTCTCGGACCTCTCGGCACCTTCTGGCGGCCGGTGGTGAGCGCCGCCCTCGACGGGTCCACAAGCCTGGTGGTGGACATGCGGTCGTCGACATACGCCCCGGCGTGGCCGCCGGGACGGCGAGGTGTGTCGGTGCGGGTGTTGAAGGGGGGCAAAGTGGTGAGTCACATGGCGAAGGCGACACGTGGTGCGGTCGCCCGTTCCCTGCTCCTCGCGGACAACACCCCCGAGACCCCCGACGAGCTGGCCAAGACCCTCATCGACCTCGATTACGACGTGCGTCTCGACGGTCGGCGCCTGGATGTGCTGCTCTCGCCGTAAGGCCGACCCAGCTCCAGGGTGACAATGTTGTCACCATCCAGCGCCGAAATTCGCCCGCGATCATGATGGAGGGGTGCGTGCCCACTCCTTGATCACCACCGCCCTTGTGGCGGTCGCCCTGCTGCTCGCGGGCAATCTGGCCGCCACCACCGTGGAGATCTCCTGGTCGGCGTGGCCGCTCGCGGTGTGGAGCACCGTGGTGTTCTTGATCGGCGCGCTGGTGTGGGGCGAGTTATCCCGCCGCCGATCAGCTCCGCCCGCCAAGACAGCCGGTACGGCGGAGCAGACCCTGGCCGATCTCGTCGCCGAGCGGTGGCGCGACGAGGCGGACGATCCCTGCCCGATCCCCCTGCGCTGGGGCCCGGCCGGTGAAGACGGTGACGACGTCGCCACCCTGGCCCGCAAGTTTCTCGCGATGGAGCGGCGGCGCCTGGTCGTCCTGGGCGGCTCGGGCACCGGCAAGTCCACGCTCACGATGCGCCTGGTTTGCGAACTCCTCAGCCGGCGAGCCGGACATCCCGGGGAGCCACTGCCGGTGCCGCTGCCCGTCGCCGAGTGGGATCCGGAGCTCCATCCCCATCCGCACGACTGGTTCGCGGCCCGGCTGGCGCAGGACTATCCCGCGGCGGCACTCGACCCCGACGCCGTCCGCCGCCTGATCGCCGGCGGCCGGGTGCTGCCCGTTCTGGACGGGCTGGACGAACTCCCCGCCCCCGCCCGCACCGCGTTCCTCACCGCGCTCTCGGCCCGCCTCGGGGGTGACGACCAGGTGATACTTACCTGTCGCACTGAGGCGTATCCCTACGACGTGCCCTTCCCTGCCATGGTGATCGAACCCCTCCCGATCGGCCACACGACCGCGGCGGAGCATCTCCGGAGCTGCCTTCCCCAAGAGCCCGGTCCCGGGTGGAATCGGATTCTCGACGCCTTATCCACCACACCCCCGCGAAACACGGCTCTAGCCGAGCTATGCCAGACACCCCTGGGCTTGTGGCTGGTACGCACCGTCTACATGCGGCGCGGCACCGACCCCGCCGACCTGCTCGGTGACTTCCCGGACGCGGCGGCCCTCCGCTCCCACCTGCTCGACCACCTGATCCCCGCCCTCGTGGACGGCGACACCTCGCGCCCCCGCCGCCGCGACCCCGCACGAGTACGCCGGTGGCTGGGCTACCTGGCCTTCACGATGACATCGCCCACCGTGGACGGCGCCCCCAGGACCCGTGACCTGGCCTGGTGGCGCCTGGCCCGCCTCACCGGCACCGGCACCGCACCCGCGCCGCGCGATCACATGGTCGCCATAGGGATCGGCATGGTCGTCCTCGGGCTCCTGGGAGGCGTCGTCGCGGGGGTGTTCGCGGCGGTCGTCGGCCTGGTCGCAGCACGATTGATCGGCAGAACGCTCATCTCGGCGTGTCCCGCCGCCAAGGACGCCCAGCCCGGCCCCGCTCTCCTCCGCCTCCGGGGCCGGGACGCCGCGGTGCCCCTCGCCGCAGCGGTCGTGCTCGGTCTGCTCACCGGTCTTTCGTTCGCCGTCTCCAGCGGGCCGGTGTTCGGGATCTGCCTCGGGCTTGTCATCACCCTCGCCGTCGGGCCCGCCCTCGGCCTCGAAGTCGCCCCTGCCGCCGGAAGAGCGGCGAGCCCCATGGCCACCTGGCGCGCGGACCGGGCTCGCAACCTCGGCCGAGTGCTCGCCCTCGCGGTCGCGGGAGGGCTGGCGGGCGCCCTGGTGAACGCGCTCTTCGACACCCACGGATACTTGGGCGGGCTTCTCGGCGGCGCGGCGGGCGGTGTAGGGGGAAGCGCCCTCGGCGCCTTCGCGGGCATGCTGGTGGCCACGTGGGCGGGCGAGGCCGCCGCCGGGATCGCCGGGGGTGTCACCGGTGGGCTCTTCGGCGGGCTCATGGGGGTCGACGAGTTCAACATTGGCTCCCGCCGGGCGTGGCTCGCCTACTTTGTGATGACATGTCGGCTGGCCCGGCGGGGGCATCTGCCACGCGGGCTCATGCCGTTCCTCGACGACGCCCATCGGATGGGCCTGCTGCGAGCGGCGGGGCCGGTCTATCGCTTCCGGCACGCGGAGCTGCAAGACCACCTCGCCGCCGCCCACGCCCGGGAGCACAAGGTCGCGTACGGCACAGCCGGCGCCGACCACACTGCGTAAGCCGATCACACTGCGTGAACGGAAAGGCCCCGGCCCGCCAAACGCGGATCCGGGGCCTCCCAATCAATGCTTGCTCAACTTTGAATCAGTCGAGGTAGTCCCTCAGCACCTGAGAACGCGACGGGTGGCGCAGCTTGGACATCGTCTTCGACTCGATCTGCCGGATGCGCTCACGCGTCACCCCGTAGACCTTGCCGATCTCGTCGAGTGTCTTCGGCTGGCCGTCGGTAAGGCCGAACCTCATGGACACCACCCCGGCCTCACGCTCGGACAGCGTGTCGAGCACGGAGTGGAGCTGCTCCTGCAGGAGCGTGAAGCTGACGGCGTCGGCCGGGACAATCGCCTCGGAGTCCTCGATGAGGTCACCGAACTCGCTGTCGCCCTCCTCACCAAGCGGGGTGTGGAGAGAGATCGGCTCACGACCGTATTTTTGAACCTCGATGACCTTTTCAGGGGTCATGTCGAGCTCACGCGCCAGCTCTTCCGGGGTGGGCTCGCGGCCAAGGTCCTGCAGCATCTGCCGCTGCACCCGGGCCAGCTTGTTGATCACTTCGACCATGTGGACCGGGATGCGGATCGTGCGCGCCTGGTCGGCCATGGCCCGGGTGATCGCCTGGCGAATCCACCACGTGGCGTAGGTCGAGAACTTGTAACCCTTGGTGTAGTCGAACTTCTCGACCGCACGGATCAGGCCCAGGTTGCCCTCCTGGATCAGGTCCAGGAAGAGCATGCCGCGGCCGGTGTAACGCTTGGCGAGGGAGACCACCAGGCGGAGGTTGGCCTCCAGCAGGTGGTTCTTCGCCCGGCGGCCGTCCTCGGCGATCCACTCCAGCTCGGCGCGGACGTCGACGGGGAGCTTCTCGTTCTCGCCCGCGAGCTGCTCCTCGGCGAACAGGCCGGCCTCGATGCGCTTGGCGAGCTCGACCTCCTGCTCGGCGTTGAGCAGCGGGACCTTGCCGATCTGCTTGAGGTAGTCCTTGACCGGGTCGGCGGTGGCGCCGGCCGCGGCCACCTGGGCCACGGGCGCGTCGTCATCGTCGTCGGAGAGGATGAGGACCTCGTCGTCGCTCTGCGGCTTGACCGCGGCGTCGGGTTTGGCCTCGGTCTCCTCCTCGGCGTCGCCTTCGGCCTCTTCGCCTTCGATCTCGACCTCGTCGGTCTCGACCTCCAGCTCCTCGTCGAAGTCCTCGAGCTCGACGTCGACATCGAGCTCGATGTCCTCGTCGTCCTCACCGGAGTCGGCGATCTTTGACTTGGACTCGGCGGGCTTGGCCTTGCCCTCGCCGCCCCTCGCGGGGCCGGCGGGGCCGGAGCCCCCGGCGGCAGGCGCGGCGGGGGCGGAAGCCGCCTCCGACTTGGCCTTGGCCGCGGGCTTCTTGCCCGCGGTCGCGGCGCCGCGCTTGGCGGGGGCCGCTTTCTTGGGCGCGGCGGGAGCGGGCTCTGTGGCACTGACGACCGCGGTGACGGTCTCAGGCTGAGGCTCCTTGGCCGCGGCAGCGGCTGTCTTGGTCTTCTTGACGGGAGCGGCTGTGCGGCGCTTTGCTGATCCCCGAGACCTCTTGGGGGCCGCTGCGGAGTCCGCGGCGGTCACCACGACGGTCACACCCTCTTTGCTGAGGCTCCGCAAGAACGCGGCGGCGTGCGACATGGGGATGTCCGCCTCCTCGAAAGCCTTGCGGACATCCTCGGACTCGAGGAAACCCTGCGAGCGCCCACGCTCGAGCAGTCGCTGAATGACGGGCTCGTTCAGCTCAGATGGCTTCGAGCGAGTCGAACTTGCAGGCGACACGAACACCTCTCGAACGAACGCGTGGCGACAATGGACCCAGTTGCCCGCTAGGGGCGGATGCCTCTCTTGAAGTCGGCGTGGCCGTGCGGACCGCGACGTGCATGCCAAGCATTCTGGCACGACACACACACTCCACAGGCCCACCTCCCGGCGGTTGCCCTCCCACCCTAGGCCGACCGAGAGAGTAGTGCGTACGGAAGCGGGGCACTGATATCCGAAAGCAACCGTTATGACTGTTTCATTCAGTCACTCTTCGTGGCCGGGGGGACGTGAATCGCCAGTACAGTCACATCGTCATCCTGTTCATAGCCAGCCAACATCCGATCCACCAGGAAATCGAGCAACATGTGAGGACTCCCCACGACCTCAGATGGAGCTTCAGTCACAACCGAGCATAGCTCCGCGAGTCCGGCATCGAGTCCTCGTTTGCGGTTCTCCACCAGACCGTCGGAGTAGAGTACGGCGGTATGCCCCGGCGGGACACAGAATCGGAACTGCCGGCGGCTCGTGGCCCACCCCAGCGGCGTGCCCGGCTCGGCGTCGCAGAGCAGCGGCGCGCCCTGCGGGGAGACCAGCAGGGGCGGCGGATGGCCCGCCAGGGCGAGGGTGCCCTCACCCGTGCTCGGCTCGACCACCATGTAGGCCAGCGTCGTGACCTGCTCTTCCTCCTCCGTGGCCTCAAAGACGCGGTCCAGCCCCGTCAGCACGGCCGCGGGCGGCGGATTGGTCAGCGCGAGGGCGCGCATCGCGTTGCGGATGCGGCCCATGCCCGCGGCGGCCTTCACGCCCTTGCCCATGACGTCGCCCACGACGGCCGCGACACGCCCGTCCTGCAGCACGAAGGCGTCATACCAGTCGCCGCCCACCTGGACGTGGCGGCTGCCGGATCGGAACCTCTGGGCCAGCACGAGCCCCCGCACCACCGGCAGGCGGTCGGGCAGCAGGCTGCGCTGGAGCGTCTCGGCGGTGCGATGCTCACGCTCGAAGAGCGTGGCCCGCTCGACCGCGAGCGCGCACTGCCCGGCCAGGGCCTCCAGGAAGACGCCGTCCTCCTGAGAGATCTTCTGCGGGCGCGTGAACGAGAACCTGAGGGCGCCAAGGGCCCGGCCCGCCGCCAGGAGTGGCAGACCGACCCACGCGCGCTCGTCGGAGTGATTGAGGAAGCCCTCGATCACGTCCTCCTCGCCCCCGGCGTCGATCAGCTGGGCGCGCAGGCTCTCGGGAGACTCGGCGAAGACCGGCCGGCGGCTGTTGACCGCCATCGTGAGCACGCTGGAGTGCGTCAGCGGAAGATCGTCGCTCGGCGCGCCCGGCAGCACGTCGGGGAAACCGCCGCTGTTGATCAGTTTCAGCGCGGCGCGGTCGGGGTCGAGCAGGGCCACCGACGAACGGTCGGCGGCCAGGGCCGTGCGTCCCACGTCGATGATGACCTGGACTACCTGCTCCACAGTGAGCGCCTCGGCCAGCATCGCCGTGGCGCCCTGGAGGCGCGCCGTGCGCAGCGCCGCCGCGCCCAGCTGGTCGGTGAGGCGCCCGCGCATCTCCTCGGCCTCACGCTGAGGCGTGACGTCGGTGTTGGCCCCCACCCACTCCACGACGCGGCCGTGGCGGATGATCGGGACCGCGCGGACCTCGAAATGGCGATAGCCGCTCGCCCGGGTGCGGACGCGGTAATTCCACTCGAACATCGTGCGGCCCCGCAGGGCGTCGCGCCACGCCTCCTCGGTGTGGGCGCGGTCGTCGGGGTGGACGGCCTCCAGCCAGCCGTGGGCGAGGTATTCCTCCAGCCCCTGGCCGGTGATGGCGCGCCACTGCGGCGCGTCCTCGATCACGGCGCCGGTGGGCGAGGTGATCCAGACGAGCTGCGACTGGGCCTCGACGAGCGAGCGATAGCGCTCCTCGCTGCGGCGGAGATCCTCTTCGACCTGGCGGCCCTCGGTGACGTCGACACCGACCAGGGCGACGGCGCGCAGCACCTGGTCGTCGTCGTGGACGGGGGCAAACGAGAGCGACCAGTGCCTGGTCTCGCCGTCGGACAGGCGCACTCGCACCCTGCCGTCGGTCACGGGGTCGTTGCCGTCGGCCACCGCGCGGACCGAGCCCTCGATGAGGGCGGTCAGGTCGGCGGCCAGCACGTCTCCGGGCATCTGCCCGATCAGCCTCTCCGCCGGAACCCCGACCACCTCGCCGAAGAGCTGGTTGGCCCGCTGGAAGTGGCCCGAGGGGTCGAAGAACGCGAAGGCGAAGGTCGCCTCTGACATCAGGCCTTGGAACAGGCCGGAGTCTGAGATGTCCACACCCGACTCCCGGGGACGGGGCACGGAGGTTTCGGCGCTCATGGTCGGCACCTCCGTCGCGTGCCAGGGTCTCCCACGAGGCACATCTCCATAACTGTGATTCGGCTTTGCGCGGCTCCGGGTTGACCGGATCCTGCCCTACATCATCGGCGATGGGCATGCGCGGACGGAAGCCCCGGCCACGATGCGGTCAACGCATCCTGTCAAAAATGCTCCGCCGTCCGCAGCAAGATCAGGCTACTTCCTCTTCGCCGCCCTCTTGGCCTCTTGTTTCGCGGTCCTCACCTTGGCGAGGCTGTCGCCGTCGACCACGTCGGCAACCGAGCGGAAAACCGCATCCTCGCCATATGGCCCGGCCGCCTCACGCCATCCCGGCGGTCTCACCTCCCGCTGCTTGCCGAGCAGTGCCAGGAAGATCTGCGCCTTCTGCTTGCCGAACCCGGGCAGATCCATAAGCCGCCGCAGCAGTTCATCTCCGTCGCGGGCGTCCCGCCACAGGGCCTCTGCCGAGCCATCGTAGTGCTCGACGAGGTAGGCAGCTAGTTGCTGAACACGTTTGGCCATCGAACCCGGATAGCGATGCACGGCGGGTTTTGCGGAGAGCAGCCCCGCAAAAGCCTCGGGATCGCTCTCGGCTATCGCCTCCGCGCTCAACTCGCCGCCCATCCGGTCGGCGATGGTGCGCGGCCCCGTAAAGGCCCACTCCATGGGAACCTGCTGGTCAAGCAGCATGCCCACGAGCAGCGCGAAGGGGTCGCGGGTCAGGAGCTCGTCGGCGCGCGCCTCCTGGGTGAGCTGGATTCGCATGCGTCCAGCTTCCCACAGCGCCCCGCGCCGGATCCGGCATCGACGTGTTCCCCCAATGTCTCACGGCGCGTAGACAACATTTGTCACAAATGCCCATCCGACCTCGATAGATCTAAAACATGGACAAACCGCCCTTACGTGACGGCAAAGCACAAATCTGGCTACCGTACCGTCAAAAAAAGTTCACATGACCGTCCACGCCTTGACATAAACCTGAGAAGTAATGGAATGGGAACGCAAGCCCCCCATGTGTCCATACGGGGTTTTCACCCGATCCTCGGGAGGAATGCGACAGACATGCACGGTCTCGCCACACGCAGCACCGGTGGCGCCACCTCGCTCCACGAATCGGTGAGCGCGCGCCTGTCCGCCGAGTTCCTGACGATCCCTGGGGCCACGGTCGCCAGGTACGTCATGGACGTCAGCGCCTGTGCCCGGCATCTCGGCGTGCGCGCCACGCCGGACGTCATCGAACGAATCGCCCGCGAGCATTTGCTCGCGCTCGTGAACTCCGCTCCGCCGCCCCGCACTCCCCGATAACATCGGGGTACCGGGCCGCCTCCTACGCACCGTTTGGCCCGACGTGCCCCAGGAACGGAAATGCGAGAAGGTTGGGGTGTGAGCCGCCGACAACACCGAGATCCACGGGACAATCAGCCACCGGACGACGTGTTCGCGGAGATGCTGGTCGCGGCGCGAGAGCTACTCGCCGTCAGGAGTCCTCTCGACGCCGAGCTGATGGTCTCCGACATGATCGGCGCCTGGTGGGGCCGCCGGCTGCGCGGCGGCGACGTGGAACAGGTGCTCGGTGAGGGCCTCGTCGACTACGCCGCCAAAGCGGGCACGCCCGCCGCGCTGACCCTGCTGATCGCCATGGCCTACCTCGGCACCGCCCGCCAGGGCGCCAAGTCCGAGGGCGCCGCGCTCGCGCTCATGGAGTCGGGCGTCGCCCGCCCGAGCTGGGCCGAGCGCGTCGGCGCCGTCAAGCAGACCGGCTGCTTCGTGTCGAGGGACGCCTACGGCGACCAGGACACCGTGGTCTGCACGTTCGCCTACCGCACCGAGCACCTCGAGGGCGCGCCCCGCCCGCGCCGCGCCTCCCCCATCGAGGACCGCCACGCGCTGGTCCTGGTGGTCGACTACAACATGCGCGGCATGGCCCGCGACTCCTGGGTCTCCTCCCAGGTGGACAAACTGCTGGAGCAGGCCCGCGCCGAGGCCGAGGCGAGCGAGATGCTGCGCTTCGAGGAGGTCGACCCCGACCAGGCCCGCGCGCTCCTGGAATCGGCGATGAAGGCCACCCGGGACCCCGCCGACCGAAGAACCCCGCCGCCGGTCAGCGACAGCTACGGCGCCTACCACGCGTTCGCCCGGGCCCGCCTCAAAGCCCTGCCCCCCGGCCGCAAACGCCCCGCTCCGCTCCACAGCGAGGCCCCCTACAGCCGCGACCGCCGCGCCATGCTGGCCGCGGAGTTCCTCGCCTCCGACGCCGCCGAGCACCTGTCGGACCCCTCGGCGGCCTCCCGCTGCGCCGACCACATCATCGACTACGGCTGCGACCAGGACTTCAGCCGCCCCCTGCGGGTCAGCCCCACCAAGTGCGAGACCTTCCTGCTCACCTGGCTGCCCCGCAAGGTCATGCTCAGCCCCGCGGAGCAGGAGGCCATGCCGCACGTGCTGGCCGCCTGGGTGCGGTTCGCCGGCGCGCGCATGGGCCTGCCCGAGGCCGGGCTGCGCGCCACCCTCGACTCGGTGTGGGAGGCCACCGCGAGGTTCTCCGACGCCTATCGCGACCCCACGACCTTCGGCCTCGACCGTGCCCTGGTTGAGCGCCTGCTACCCGACGGCGACCTGTCGGCCCTGGCCCGCCGGGTGTTCGCCTTCCCCCTCCTGGAGGGCACCCACGGCGGCGTCGAGCTCGACCGCCTCAACCCCGCCGACGACGCCGACCGCCGGGTCCTGCTCGAACTCGACCACGCGGGCGAGGTGGACCGCCCCGACTACGAGGAACACCTGGCCTGGCACGAGGAGATCGCGGCCCGCCTGTGGGAGGGCGACCCACCCGAGATGTGGGAGGCCGCCCAGCGCCTCCTCGACCTCGGCCACGACCGGCACGACGTCCTCCACGTCCTCATCGAGATCGCCGAACGCATCGGCGACCACCCCGACGAACTCGCCGGCGCCCTCGACGACATCGCCGACATCCCAGACGAACCCCCTTTCTAACCTCCGGGTCCAATCCCCTGCCTCATGTGGTGCCGGGTCTTCGAGCCGCTTGTGACGACCTTCGAAGACCGCCCGGTTCCCAAATGGGTTACGGGAGTTGCCCCGGCGGGCGGCGCCGCGCCCTCGCCGACACGGCAGCAGACCGGCGCCGCCTGACCTTGGCGGCAATCGTGTCCACCGCGACGCGGCCACCACCCGCCCTCGGCACCTCCCGGCAGACCCGCGCCCCCCGGCCTTCGCGGCGATCGTGTCCACCGCGACGCGGCCACCACCCGCCCCCGGCACCTCCCGGCAGACCCGCGCCCCCCGGCCTTGGCGGCAATCGTGTCCACCGCGACGCGGCCACCACCCGCCCTCGGCACCTCCCGGCAGACCATGCGCCGCCGCTTCACCGGGTGAAGCGCCGCCCGCGCGCGGGGCAAGCTCTCCGCTGCTGCGCGTCAGGCGGTCGGCTCACTGAAGCGCCGCCCGCGCGTGGGCCGAGCCGTACCTGATCCGGTTCGGCGACTCGGGCCGTGCCGTCGGGAAGGCGGCCTCCTTCGCCTCCGTGATCGTCTGATCCTCGACATCGGATCCCCAGCTCGCGCGGAGAGCAGGAACGATCGCACCGCGCGACCGACTTCGGCCGGCGCCCGCGCCGCCAAAGGGGGGGAGCAGACAGGTCCGAATCCTGCCGGCCCCGGTAAGAAGGGGCGAGGATCCACCTCGTCCCCGAAACCGGCCGAATATCAGCACCGAGAACCGAGCCGCAGGTCGGCGTCTTGCTTGGCGACGCCGGCGGTACGGCAGCGGTTCCGGGGCGGAGTGCTGTCGCCTGGACGTAAGACGCACGAGAGGTTCGCCGCGACCTGGCCGCCGCACGCCACGGGCGACCTGGCCGGGGCGAGCCGATCGGGGCGAAGCTCAACCGCATGCCCAAGTACCTCGCGTTCCCCACTCTCGACGCCGTGACCTGGCCCCAGGTGGACACCGTCGGCGTGGGACACGCCAGCCGGGCCCTAGGGGCGCGGGAGGCCGGGGGGATAGGGCATGCTCGTTGAAGTCCGTCCGGTGCGTCTCCCAGGGGCACGATGTTGATCGATCTCAACGCCGATCTCGGTGAGAGTTTCGGCGTCTACCGCCTCGGTGACGACGAGGCGCTTCTCGACATCGTCACCAGCGCCAACCTCGCCTGCGGTTTTCACGCCGGTGATCCGCTCACCATCCGGCGCGCCTGTGCCGCCGCGGTCGATCGCGGGGTGGCTATCGGAGCACAGGTGTCCTACCGTGACCTGGCCGGATTCGGGCGGCGCGAGATGGAGGTGCCGCCGGAGGAGTTGTGCGCGGAGATTCTTTACCAGATCGCCGCCGTCGACGGCATCGCCCGCGCCATGGGCGGCCGGGTCTCCTACGTCAAACCCCACGGCGCGCTCTACAACCGGGTCTGCCGAGACCCCGGGCAGGCCGAGGCGCTGGTGGCGGCCGTGGTCGACTACGACGCCCGGCTTCCGGTGCTCACCCTGCCCCACTCGGCCGTTCACCGGGTCGCCGCCGAGGCGCAGGTGACCACCGTCACCGAGGCGTTCGCCGACCGGGCCTACACCTCGGGCGGCGCCCTTGTGCCCCGTGGCCGGCCGGGTGCTGTCGTCACGGATCCGGCCGAGGTCGCGGCCCGTGCCGTACGCATGGCGGCCGAGGGGGTCGTGGTGGCCGAGGACGGAAGCGAGGTGGCGGTGGGCGCGCGCTCGATCTGCGTGCACGGCGACACCCCCGGCGCGGTCGCTCTCGCCCGGGCGGTGCGCGACGCCCTCACCGGCGCCGGCGTGACGGTCATGGCGTTCACGTGAGCACCCGCCGAACGGACATGCCCGACACGAGGCCCCGCCGTGCAGCCCACCCGCGTCGGCGGCGCCGTTCCGGAGTTCATGCGGGCACCCGTCAAACGGACCGGCCAGGCGCCATGAGCACCCCATGCCAACATGACCGACATGTCACGCGCCTGAGTGCCCACGCTCCGATGAGAGATACGAACGACCCACCCCTGGGTGTGCGCACATGACCGAGGCGGGTGTGCGGCGTGCCGGGGAGTTCGGGGTGTTGGTGGAGACGGGGGACCTGGCCGCCTCGCATCGGCTGGACGCGGCGCTGAGGGCCGATCGCCCCCCGGGGGTCACCGAGATCGTCCCGGGGCCGGAAACGGTGCTTGTCGTCGCCTACGGAGCCGCGTGCGACGCCGTGGACCGGCTCGCGGCGCGTCTGGCGGCGCTCAACGCGGCGGCTCACGTGCCGGGGGGACTGGCGGAGGGCGATCACCCGGTGGTGACCATCCCGGTCGAGTACGGCGGAGCCGACCTGGCCGGGGTCGCCGCTCTCACGGGTCTCTCCGCGGCGGAGGTGGTAGCCCGCCACACAGGGAGCGAGTTCCTCGTGGGGTGGCTGGGCTTCGCACCGGGATTCGCCTATCTGACCGGTCTCGACCCCGTCCTGCATGTTCCACGCCTGACCACGCCCCGCACGTCGGTGCCCGCCGGCTCGGTGGCCGTGGCGGGGCCCTACTCCGCCGTCTACCCGTCGGCCTCCCCGGGGGGCTGGCATCTCCTCGGGCGCACGTCGACCGCGGTGTGGGACACCTCGGCCGACCCGCCGTCTCTGCTGCGGCCCGGCATGCGCGTGCGCTTCATCGAAAAGACCGAAAAAACCGAGGCAGGCGGCTCGTGACCCCGAGGGTGGCCGAGGTCGTGGCGACGGGCATGCTCGCGACCGTGCAGGATCTCGGAAGGCCGGGACTGGCACATCTCGGGGTGCCGGGAGCGGGTGCGGCCGACCGGCGCAGCCTGCGGCTGGCCAACCGCCTGGTGGGCAACCCGGAGGACACTGCGGGACTGGAGGCGACCTTCGGCGGGCTCCGGCTGCGTTTTCCCGGAGGCGCGTGGGTCGCGGTGACCGGCGCCCCCTGCCCGGTCGGAAGAGGCACATACGCCCCCGTCTGGGTCCCGCCGGACGGTGAGCTCTCGCTGGGGACACCCTCGGCGGGATTGCGCACCTACGTGGCGATCCGCGGGGGCGTCGACGTCGAACCCGTCCTGGGCAGCCGCTCCCATGACACCTTGTCCGGGCTGGGCCCTCCCCCGTTGAAGCCGGGCGACCTGCTGCCCCTCGGCTCCCCTGCCGGCCTGCCCCAGCCCCTCGCGGACGCCGCCCCTCCCCCGCCCTGGCCGGACACCCCGATGTTGCGGATCCGGGTGGGCCCCAGGGACGACTGGTTCACGCCGGAGGCGGTGGCCGCCATGTGCGCTGTGCCGTACTCGGTGTCGGAGGACAGCAACCGGGTGGGCGTGCGGCTGCGCGGGCCCGTGCTCGAACGGGCCCGGCGGGGGGAGTTGCCGAGCGAGGGCATGGTGGCGGGCGCGGTGCAGGTGCCGCCGGACGGGCAGCCGATCGTTTTCCTCGCCGACCATCCGCCCACGGGCGGATATCCGGTGATCGGCGTGGTCGCCGACGCCGACCTCGGTCTCGCCGCGCAACTGCGACCTGGCGACCAGGTGAAATTCCTCCGGGTACGGTGACCGGCCGTCACGATTTACGGATGGCCGGAACCCGCCACGGTCAAGCCGTGAACCCGATGTCCTCGTATCTGAAGCTGTAAAAGCCGCGGGCGCCGATGTTGGCGAGAGTCTGGCGCACGGCGATGTTCTGCGGGCGCTGGTAAAGCGGCAGCACGTTGACCGCCTCCCAGATGAGGCGGTCGGCGGCGTTGGCCTCGGTGATGGCCTGGCCCGGGTCCAGTTCGGAGACGGCGCGGTTCATGGCGGCGTCGATCTGGGAGGAGCCGATGCGGCCTAGGTTGGCGTTCCACTGTCTGCCGCCGCGGGGACCGGCCACCGCATCCGCGTATTGCCCATAGCTACTCGTCACCGGAAATGGTGTGCCAATATACGAAAAAGGCGCAATATCGTAATTGCCGGGGATGACGTACTTCACGAAGAAGTCATCGCTGGGCACCGCCTGGATGACCAGTTTGACCCCCAGCGCGGACAACATGTTCTGCGCCAGCTCACCCTCCGACTTGCTGAGCTGGAGCCCCGACGGGATGACGAAGCGCAGGCTCAACTCCTTGCCGTTCTTCTTGCGTGTGCCGCCCGACATGACCCACCCCGCCGCATCGAGCATCTGCCGCGCCTTGGCCGGATCGTGGACACCCACGGAACCTGCGTTGTCCTGGTAGCCCCCCTGGGTGTTCATGAAGAAGTGGTTGTTGAGCAGAACGATGGGCCAGTTGAGCCCCTGCAGATCGGATTGGGCCATCGCCTGACGGTTGATGCCCATCGCGATGGCCTGCCGGACCTTGGGGTCGGACAGGTGCTCGCTTTCGCCGTTCAAGGTGAAGTGCCGGAAATCAGGGGCGGCGGCCTGCCGTACGGCACCGCCCTGGGTGGCCTTGGCCCGCGCGTAGTCGGGGGCTGAGGGGCCGACGTCCACCACGTCGAGTTCGTTGTTGGTGAAGGCGCCGATGAGCGCGTCGCTCTCGGAGGCGCGGAAAATGATGCGGTCGAGTTTTGCCCGATCCCCCCACCATTTGTCGTCGCGTATCAGGGTGATGGTCTTGGCGGTGGGATCGAACGCCTGGAACTTGAAAGGCCCCGCCGAGACGGGCATCTTGTTCATCCACGCGGTGTTGAACGCCTGCGCACTGGCGTTGGTCGACCTCGGATACAGCGGGGAGAAAAGCGACTGCCAGTCACCGAACTGCCGGGCAAAGGTGACGACCACCTCAAAGTCATCCTTGCCGCGCTTCACACTCTCAATGTCTTGATATCCGGTGACGGTCGCCACCCGGAAGGCGGGGTCCTTGCCGCTGATCGCCTTCCACTGGGCATCGTAGTCCGCCCAGGTGATGGGGTTGCCGTCGGACCACCTGGCCTTGGGGTTGAGGGTGTAGGTCACCACCTGCTTAGGCGTCGACTGGGTGATCTTCGCCTGGGTCAGATAATTGGGATCGTGGGCGATCTGCGCTTTCTCATCCGACCTGAAGGGTGAAGGCATCAACGCGTCGATCACCTTTTTAACCTCGGCGAGGTTGCCGTCAATATGGTTGAGATTCCATTGCACGGGATATTCGGTGATGCCCCACCTCAAGGTGCCGCCGTCCTTGACCGAGTCACGCGGATGAGGATTGATGTCATATGCCTTCATCTGGCCCTGACCGCTCCCGGTCTGCGTGGTGGTCTGGCCACCGCAGGCGGTGAAGGCCAGCACTCCGGCCAACACCAGCGCGGCCGCGCGCCGGACTGCAATCACGATTCCTCCAGTAGTCACACGACATCCAATGATTCGGCGTAGTGGCAGGCCGCACCGTGATCGCCGCCCATCGGACGCACGCGCGGCTCCTCATGCACACACCTGAGACGCTCGGTCTCCCCGATCGCCTTGTACAGCGGGCAACGGGTGCGAAACCGGCATCCCGACGGGGGGTCGGCAGGGCTCGGGAGGTCACCTTCGAGCAGAATGCGGCGCCGCGCGCGCTCCACCACCGGATCGGGTAGCGGAACCGCCGACAACAGCGCCTGCGTATATGGATGCATGGGGGTGTCGTAGACGCGGTCCACCTGGCCCACCTCGGCGATGCGGCCGAGATACATGACCGCGACACGGTCGGCGATGTGCCGGACGACCGACAGGTCGTGCGCCACGAACAGGTAGGACAGGCCGAGACGCGCCTTCAGCTCCTCAAGCAGGTTGATCACGCCCGCCTGGATCGACACGTCGAGCGCCGACACCGGCTCGTCGAGCACGACGAGGCGCGGCTCCAGGGCGAGCGCCCTGGCGATGCCGATGCGCTGGCGCTGCCCGCCGGAGAAGTCCTGCGGGTAGCGGGCCGCGTGCTCGGGCTCCAGCCCGACGAGCCTGAGCAGGTCGCGCACGCGCGGACCCGGCTCACGCACGCGGTGGGCGCGCAGCGGCTCGGCCAGGATGTCGTAGACCGTCATGCGGGGGTCGAGCGAGGACATCGGATCCTGGAAGACCACCTGCATGTCACGCCGCACGGACATGCGGTCGGCGGCGACCAGGCCCGAGATGTCGCGGCCCAGCACGACCACCCGCCCGCCCTGGGGGCGCGCCAGCTTGAGGATCTCCATCAGCGTGGTGGTCTTGCCGCATCCCGACTCGCCGACGAGGCCGAGCGTCTCGCCCTCCCTGAGGTCGAACGAGACGCCCGCGACCGCCTCCACCGTGCCCACCCTGCGCTTGAACACCGCGCCCCGGGTCAGCGGATAGTGCTTCACGAGGTCCTCGACCCCGAGCACCACCCTCCGGCTCTCGCGGGGCGGCCTCTCCTCCCCCTCCTCGGGGATCTCCGGGAGCTTGGGGACCGTCGTGACGACCCCGCGTTCGATCTCGCCCGCGCGGATGCAGGCGGCCAGGTGCCGGCTGTGCCGTACCGGACGCAGGGGGGGTTCGGCGAGGCGGCACTCGGGGACGGCGAGCCGGCAACGTGGCTCGAAGGGGCAGCCGGGGGGCAGCGCCGCGGGCGACGGCGGGTTGCCGTCGATCGGGGTCAGCCGGCCGCGCTCGCCCTGGTCGAGGCGGGGCACCGAGCCGAGCAACCCCATGGTGTACGGCATGAGCGGGTGATAGTAGACCTCGTCCACGGAGCCGATCTCGACGGGCCGGCCGGCGTACATCACAAGGACACGGTCGACGAAGCCGGCCACCACGCCGAGGTCGTGGGTGATCATCACGATGGCCGCACCGGTCTCGCGCTGAGCCTTGCGCAGCACGTCGAGCACCTGCGCCTGGATCGTCACGTCGAGCGCGGTCGTGGGCTCGTCGCAGATGATGACGTCCGGGTCGTTGGCGATGGCCATCGCGATCACGGCGCGCTGGCGCATGCCGCCGGAGAACTCGTGCGGGAAGGCCGTGGCGCGCTCGGCCGGGTGCGGGATGCCGACCAGGTCGAGCAGCTCGACCGCGCGTTTCCTGGCCTCGGCCCTGGTGAGGTCCTGGTGCACGGTGAGGGCCTCGGCGATCTGGTCGCCGACGCGGTAGACGGGGGTGAGGGCCGACAGCGGATCCTGGAAGACCATCGAGATCGTGCGTCCGCGGAAGGCGGCGAGCCGCTTGTCGGAAGCGCCGAGCAACTCGGTGCCGAGCAGCTTGACCGAGCCCGACACGCGGGCGTGCGGCGGCAGCAGCCCCATCACGGCCATCGACGCCACCGACTTGCCCGAGCCGGACTCCCCCACGATGCCGAGCACCTCGCCGGGACGCACCTCGTAGTTCAGCCCGCGCACCGCGCGCACGGCGGACGGCCCCGAGCCGAAGGTCACGGACAGATCGGCGACCTCAAGCACCGGGGCACCGGGATGGGTCGGATCACTCATCGGGCCCTCCGAGCCGACGGGTCGAAAGCGTCGCGCAGGGCGTCGCCGATGAGGTTGACCGCGAGCACGGTGACGATCAGGAGGCCGGCCGCGAACCAGAACGTCCACGGGGCGTAGGTGGCGGTCTTGGAACCGTCGGCGATGAGCGTGCCGAGGGACACGTCGGGCGGCTGGATGCCGAACCCGAAGTAGGACAGGCCGGTCTCGGTCAGGATGGCGGCGCTCACGTTGAGGGTGGCGTCCACGACCAGCAGGGACGACAGGTTGGGGATGACATGCCGGAAGACGATGCGGGTGGGTGACACGCCCATGAACCGCGCGGCGAGGATGAACTCGCGCTCTTTGAGGGAGAGGGTCATGCCGCGCACGACCTTCGAGGTGACCATCCACAGGAACAGCGCCAGCATGACGACGAACAGCGGCCACTGACCGGCGGCGAACAGCGGTGACATCACCGCGAGGATGAGAAAGGCCGGGAGCACGAGCAGCAGATCGGCCACCCACATGAGCACCCGGTCGGTCCATCCGAGGAAGTAGCCCGCGAAGGCGCCGACGATCGCGGCCAGCGCCGTGGAGACCAGTGCGGCCAGCAGCCCCACCACGAGCGACTTCTGCATGCCGCGCATCGTGACCGCGAAGACGTCGGCACCGGTCTGCAATGTGCCGAACCAGTGGCTCGGCGACGGCGGGGTGAGGAACGCGGTGAAGTCCTTGTCGGTGTAGCCCCACGGGTAGACCAGCGGCCCGGCGAAGGCCGCCAGGAACATGACGGCCAGCAGCGCGAACCCCGCGCGCCCGCCCCATGAGCCGAAGAAGCGCCTCGCGACCACACGGCCGCGCGAGGGAACGGCGACGCCGACTCCCCCAGGCGAGCTCTGCTCGGCGAGTTGCTCGTCGGGCAGGGTCACGTGGCCGCTCACCCCACCCTCACCCGCGGGTCCAGTGCTGCCTGCATGAGGTCGGAGGCGAGCGCCGCCACCAGGACCCCGAACGCGGCCAGGCAGCTGATCGCGGCCACCGTGTTCACGTCGTTGGTGAAGATGGAGTTGATGAGCTGCTCGCCGAGGCCGTGCCAGCCGAAGATCTTCTCGGTGAACGTCGTGCCGACGATCAGCGCGCCGAAGGTGAACGCGAAATAGGTCACCGCCGGGATGAGCGCGGTGCGCAGCGCGTGTTTGGTCAACGCGGTGGATCGGCGCAGACCTTTGGCCCGTGCCGTACGGACGAAGTCCGCGCCGAGCACGTCGAGCATCATGTTGCGCTGGTATCGGCTGTAGACCGCGATGAGCCCGAGCGACAACGACAGGGTCGGCAGCAGCAGATGTTGCGCGCGGTCGGCCGCCCCCCTGAGGAACCCGCCTTCGAGGCCCGGCGTCGTCTCACCGCTGACCAGGAAGATCTGCGCGCCGACGAGGTCGTTGAACCAGACCGCCCCGATGATGAGCATGTTGGCCAGCACGACGGTCGGCACGGCGAGCACGAGGAACGACGCCGCTGTGGTCAGCCGGTCGAACCACCCGTATTGCCACACCGCGGCCAGCGCTCCCCCGAGCACCCCCGCCACGCTGCCCACGATCAGCCCGACGAGAATCAGTCGCAGCGTGACCCCCGCCCGGCGGGCGAGGTCGGCGTTGACCGGGTCGCCCACGGTGGTCTTGCCGAAGTCGCCGTGCAGAACCGACCACGACCAACGAAGATAACGCTGGAAAACCGGTGTCTTGTTGTTGAGGTTGAGCTCGTCGAGGCGCGCGTCGACCACCGCCGGCGGCGGAGGCGGCCTGCGCGCCTCATAATTCGACCGGGGATCGAGCGCACTCGCGGCCAGCATGTAGGCCAGGCTGGTGGCGACAACGATCAACGCCACATAGTTGATCAGCCGCCGGGCCAGGAAACCCGCCATCACCCTCCCCCTCGCCCCGCCAAGGCCGCCTCGGGTAGCCCCCTCAAAGCCATACGGAGTGTAGCCATACTGCTACATCATGCGACGTCCAGGAGGGGCGGACTTCCCAATCGGAGGGTGTGTCGTGATTTGAGATTAGTGAACCTTTTCATCCGCCAGAGAGATCCGTGAAGCAATCCCGCACATGACGCCCGCACGGCCGCCGCCCGGCCCCCCGCCTGTCCGACCCACGGGTATGGGCAACATCAGCCTAAATGCCGACAAACTCCGACCAACACCCTCATGCCGATACACCCGCCTACATGAACTACCACACGTAACGACTAACCTACCGACCGTAGGAAATTCGAGCTAATGGCGGAATAGCGAATCAGGACCTCCTGCCATAAGACATTGCAAATGCCGCATCTGGACCACACGGCGGCCCATCACACCTCGTCCACCTGCAGGCTAGCGCGCGCCAAAACCACCCGCTCCCACGAAGCGAACAATAACCATCCCACTGTGACACCTCCACCCCTTCGCCTGATCGTCGCAGGTCAGAGCTTCGGATACCCGCGATCCGGAGTTTGGTACAGCCTTCACTTCCCCACCACCGGCATTCCGCGCCGGACATCCTCCACCCGACCCGACCAAGAGACGACCTCCATTTCTTCACTGTGCGCGATTGGATTTTCGCGCTCCGCACCCAAACAATAGCCGTTGAATCTGCGGCCGTTAGGGCATCCATCCCCCCAAATCCTCACGGGCTGTGTTCGTCCAGCCACAAAATAGAGGCTTATTTTTATTTACTACTTATGTGACACTTGCGCTGTTTTCCCGGTCTCATGGAAAGGCTGGCGTTGAACATACAACCATCGTCGCGGCCGAGTTTATCCTCGCGGATATGCCGCTCCGCATGCCTGATCACCGCCGTGGCCCTGCCGCTCTCAATGCTGGCGGCACCCGCAATCGCCCGTAACCCCCTGCCGTCCTCCACCGACCCACCGAAGCCCCCGCCCGCCGCCGCCAAAGCGGATCCGACCGTAGCCGCACTGGACAAGGCCAGGAAGGACAACAAGCGCGTCGAGATCGAGGCGCTGCGCTCCGAAAGTGCCACCTACTACGCGAACCCCGATGGCAAAACGGTTCGCGCCGAAGTCTCAAGCACGCCGATCCGGGTCAAGCGGGACGGCGGCTGGAAACCCATCGACCTCACACTCGTTGAGCAGGACGGTGTCCTGCGTCCCAAAGCGGCGCCCGGCCCCCTCTCCCTATCGGCCGGAGGGGACACCACCGCCGTCACCTACATTCGTGACGAGGGCCGGGCCGCTATCGCGGCTCCTGCCACGTTGCCTAGGCCGATCGTCAAAGGGAACACCGCCACATACCCATCGGCCTACGGCCCCCTCGCCGACCTCGTCGTCACCCTCACCCCCAGCGGATTCCGCCATGACGTGGTGATCCGGCAACGTCCCGCCAAAGACATGAAGCTCCGCATGCCGATGCGCCTGCCCCGGGGACTCAAACTCGGCAACGGCTCCGACAAAACGCCGGGCCTGCTCAACACGAAAGGCAAAGAGGTCGCCGATCTGGCCACCGCTCCGATGTTGGATGCTACGGCCGCGGCGAACCCCGACCAGGGAACCGCTGGCCAGGCCAAGGCCGCAGTCGACGGCGACAGCATGGTGTTCACGGCGAAATCCGCCTTCCTCAACAACCCAGCCGTCACCTACCCCGTCACGGTGACGATCGCAAGCGACACCTGGGAAGGCACCGGCATCGCAGGTGACACCCACGTCAGCAACGTCCTGCCGAGCGGACAGGCGAATGCCACGCTGCCCTGGTTGCTGGCTGGCAAATCGCACAGCGGCAGCCGCACGCACCGCACCTACATCGACTTCAACATTCACGACACGCCGCTGATGGGCGGCACCGTACACAACGCCGATCTTCGGCTGCACAATCAGGATTCCCATACTTGCAGCGACACCGACAGCCCCGGCATCGATCTGCAACGCGTCTCCAGCCCGTGGACCACGGACACCATCAGCTGGTCCAACCAACCGTCGACCGATTCCGCCGGCCACGTCGGCAACCGCGGCGCCTACAGCGCCACGCGGTGCCCAGAGGGCGAAGGCGAGCTCTACTACTCGATCGAACTCATCGTCCAGGCCTGGATGAACGGCACTCCCGACCACGGCGTCCGGCTGAGTTCCGTCATCGAGGCCGACGCCCTGCAAAACTGGCGCTACTACCGCTCCGACGAGTACGGCGGCTACGACACCTATCCCTTCACCCCTCGCGGTCCCGTGCTCTTCATCGAATACACACCCGCCGACCGGCCGGTCAGCTCGGTCGCCTGGCGATACTCCGGCGACGCCGACGCCACGACCTATGACGAGATCGAGGCGCTGGCCAACGATCCTGCGCGTGCCCGGGCGACCACGTCGGTCTCGGCCGACCCCAACGGCCCGACCTGGGAGGAGGCACAGGCCGCCCGCGAGTCGGAGGCCGAGTTCGACATCCAGGAGACGGAGCAGGATCAACCGTTGCCGCATGAGTCGGATCCCCCCGTGGATCCCGAACCGGACACACAGGCCCCCAACGTGATGGAGACCTCACCGGCCCGCGACGCGACCGGCGTCCCCGTCACCACAGGGATCAAGGCGTACTTCGACGAGCCTGTGACCGAAGCGGCTATCTCCGTGAAAGGTCCCGGCGGAGCGACCGTGCCTGGAGCACCGGTCTACGCGAACAGGGCCCTCACCTTCACCCCGTCAGCACAGTTAGCCGCCGAGACCACGTATTCGGTCGAGGTCACCGGCGCCACCGACCAGGCGGACAACACTATGGCGCCCTATACGTGGACGTTCACCACCGCCAACGGTGCGCTGGAGGGCCTCGTGGCCGCCTACGGCTTGGAGGAGGGCACAGGGACGACGGTCGCCGACTCCTCCGGCAACGCCAACGGCGGAGCTGCTCACGGCACGAGCTGGGTCACCGGGAAGTACGGCAACGCCCTGTCGTTCGACGGCATCGACGCGTGGGTCACCGTACCCCACAGCCCATCACTGCGACTCACCAACGGGATGACCCTCTCGGCCTGGGTCAAGCCCACCGGCGTCGGCGGCTATCGCACAGTCGTCATGAAGGACCACACCAACGGCTCGGCCTACGGCCTCTACTCCTCCAACGGCGATGCTGTGCCCTCGGCCTGGATGCTCAAACCGGACGCCGCCAGCCACAACATCGTCAACGGCACCTCACCCCTGCCCGTCGACACCTGGAGCCACATCGCGATCACCTACGACGGCACCGACGCCCACCTCTACGTCGACGGCACCCAGACCACCACCATCCCCATGACCGGCAGCCTCATCGACGACAACGGCTCACTCCACCTCGGCGGAAACACCAAATGGGGCGAATACTTCGCCGGAGTCATCGACGAAGTCCGCGTCTACAACCGCGCACAAACCGCGGCACAGATTCAAACGGACATGACCACCTCCATCACCACACCGGGTCCGGAACCCGAGCCTGACACCGGGCTGGTAGCCGCCTACGGCTTGGAGGAGGGCACAGGGACGACGGTCGCCGACTCCTCCGGCAACGCCAACGGCGGAGCTGCTCACGGCACGAGCTGGGT
>NZ_BOOW01000011.1 GCF_016863435.1 Sinosporangium siamense | reverse complement strand
CGGAAACACCAAATGGGGCGAATACTTCGCCGGAGTCATCGACGAAGTCCGCGTCTACAACCGCGCACAAACCGCGGCACAGATTCAAACGGACATGAACGCCCCCGTTGTCTCGGTCACCGCCAGGAAGGCTATGACCAAGGCACAGGCGGCGATGGCCGCGGACGACAATAACCCGCAGCCCCCACCGGCGATCTACGAATACGGAAGGATGACGCCGGACGACTGCAAGCGGAATTTCAGTCGCTCCAACCAGCCGGAGGGCTACGCGAGGAATCACTATTCCTGGTGTTCGACCTCACATCTCGACCTCGACCACATGGCCAATCGCGCTTCCCCGGCTATGTCGTTCAGCGCGAAGATCGTCATCATGGCCTACACCTTTAACGGCCTTAACAGCGTTGAGCGCAACAATGGTGGAACCAGCCGGGACGTGTTCGTTGACGTGCACCTCTACGAGGTCACCGGTACCGGTGCGGCGTTTGGGAGAAACCTCACTATCGGCGTCGAACCTGTCGGGAGCGGGTGCGAACACGTCACCTCCTGGGGAGGGTCTCCGACACTCAACTATCGCACCAAGCACATGGGGATCTGGGCGAACTTCGGTTCCGCGAGGTTCCGGCTCAGGTGCCCGGCGAGCAAAGCACCGGAGCTTCGCCACATCAAATGGAGTCCGAGCTTCAGCGAAACAGTCAACAACCTTGAAGACGTGAGCGTCGGCGGCTTCAAGGTCTACGGCTATTCTCCGGACTGGCCCGCTCCGCAGGGCGGATACGGCTACGCCAACTCGCGAGGCGCCAACGAGGGGGCGACCATCGTGAAATGCGACTCCGCTTCCTACATCGTTTCGCAGGGTGGGTGCGTCTTCAACTCTGCTACCCCGATGATGATCTGGAAAATGGGCCAGGGATACAACTCGGCTTACCAGCACTACTGGAAGGCGTGCTACCAGCCAATCGACACGTTCCCGATAAATCTCCATAAGAAGCTGTTGGGCTGCCATCGGCCAGGCGACATGAAGGACAACTATCTTCACCGGGAGGACTCCGAGGCCGCGGAGAGCGCTCACAGCAGAACATGGCGGACCTGCCGCCGGATTTGGGGCAACTACGCACCGAGCGGAAAGGAGTGCGACGAGTATCCGTTCGCCAGCAGCTTCGAACGATCCAACGCCGCGACGAACAACTACTCTCTGTGCCCTATCCCTGCAGCCGAGAACAACCTGGCTGGAAACCTGCTTGAGAAAAGATTCTTCATCAAGGACAGAGTCATTGTCGGCGACAACTACTACAACAAATTCACCACTAGAATCGACGTCCCGCCGACCAAGGAAGCACTCTGTGGGGCTCCGGTGCCATAGTAGTCAACGATCCGATTGATGTGAGGGGCGGCGGCGTCGCACCGCCGCCCCTATCTCGCCTTAACCGCAGAGGAGCCGGAGATGGACGTCGGCAAGGTCGTCGAGTACTACACCGCTCTTCTCGCCCGGCACGAGTGGCTGACGCGCGGTGGGCTCGGCTGGTCGGTCATCCACCGACTCGGCGGGAGCCGGGCGGGCGAACGCGCGGCGGTTGAGGTGTTCGGGTCCTTTCCCGAGTTTCGCGAGGTCGATGTTCGGGAGAGTTATCTGTATCCCACCGTTGAATTATTTGTCGACGAGCACATGGAGGACGGTGTCCTCAGTGTGCTGGACCGCGATGGTTTCCACCAGAACCGCCCTGAATGGCTACGCTGGCTCAGCAGAGACGCTCGACTGTGGCATGTGTCATGGGGAGTTCGCGGCCATGAAAAGCTGATCTACGCGGAGAACGGGCGGCTGCTGGTTCACTATCCGGATTTCTGTACGGACGAGGCCGAGATCTACGGCGACGATCCGACCGCCCTAGGCGACCGTTTGAGCATTCTCACCGGGGCGCCCGGAAACGGAAGGCAGGTCAAGCGTGCCGCGGCCATGGCGCTGGTGGAGGTGGCCGGGGGTGTCCGGCTGCATGAGGACGTGCTGTTCGGGCGGCAACGCGCCCTTCTCGCGGACCGGCTCGTCGAGGACGACCCCGAGCAGGCGTTCTCGCTGCCCCACGTCGACCCTGAGCTTCACCTCCGGCTCACCGCGGCGTCTCAGGAGCAGCGCCGCCGGATGTGCGAACTCGTCGTCGATCGTCTGGCCCAGCGGCACTTCCCCAAGTGGCCTGAGCCGATGCGGGCGGTGGACGCGGCCCTGGCGCATGATGCCGGTACGGTGACCGCGCTCATGAGCGGAATCGTCGAGACCAACATCCGGCTGGGGCGGGAATGGTTTGAGAGGCCGGTCGACGGTCCCCGTGAGGAGAACCGGCTCTGGATGCGCTGGCAGGCCGGGATCTCGGCCAGGCTGGTGATCCGTACCCTCGTCGAGGGAGGGGACGGCTCAGAGGCGCTCATCGCGGCGCGCAAGGCTCTTGGGAAGGGCTGGCCGGAGTTGCGGCGGCAGATCCTGTCGAAGATCCTCACCGGGTAGAGGCGCGGCCGGAGGGGTGACCAGCGGCACGCCTGTGCCGGTTTATAGACAAGCGTGGACCACAGGCGAGCGCGGTCCACAGGCACCCCCGTGTTCGCCCCCAGGCCGCTCCCCGCGCCCGGACGACCAGGCCACACCTACTGGGAAAGCTCCTCCACCGCCGCGCGCACGTCGTCGCTGGTGATCGTGGTCAGCTCGGCCGTGCTCGCGACGTCGCCGACGGCTGCGAGGCGCACGTCGCGGCGCATGGCGGCGCGTTCGAAGAGGGAGCGGGCGAAGCGGCCGTTGCCGAGGCCGTCGATGAGGCGTTCCGCGCACACCCATGTGAAGACCTCGGTGAGGTCACGGGTGGCCGAGGGGTCGAAGCGGTCGCCGGCCTGCTCGGCGAGGGAGATCGCGATCTCGGCCAGCTCGGCCGGGGAGTAGGAGGGGAACCGGATCCGCTGGTTGAACCGGCTCGCGAGGCCCGGATTGGTGGCGATGAAGGAGTCCATCTCGCGCTCGTAACCCGCCAGCACGATGACGAGCCGGTCGCGGTCGTCCTCGGCGCGCTTTAGCAGGGTCTGCACGGATTCGGTGCCGAAGGCGTCGCCGCCGGAGTAGCCCTGGTTGACCAGGCTGTAGGCCTCGTCGATGAACAACACGCCGCCGAGGGCCCGGTCGATCAGCTCGTTGGTCTTGATGGCGGTCGCCCCTAGGTGCTGGCCGACGAGGTCGGCCCGCTGCGCCTCCACGACGTCGGGGCGGGTGAGCAGGCCGAGGGCGGCGAAGACGCGGCCGAGGATTCGGGCCACGGTGGTCTTGCCGGTGCCCGGCGGACCCACGAACACGAAATGCCGGGCCTGGGCGGGTGTCGGCAGCCCCTGTTCCTGGCGCATCTTCGCGACCCTGAGCTGAGCGATGATCGCGTGGACCTGGCGTCTGACGGGTTCGAGCCCGGCCATGCGGTCGAGGTCGGCCAGCGCCTCCTCCAGCGTCGGCGTCGCCCCGCCGCTACGGAAACGCGCGGTCAGCTCGTCGAACGCCTTGCGCAGGTCGGTCGTGCTGGTCGTGACGAGGTCCTCGGTCGTCGGGGTGCCGCCGGCGCCCACCACCCGCACGTCGCGGGCCTGCGCCGCCGCCTCGGCCAGGCTGCGGGCGAAGCGGGCGTTGCCCAGCTCGTCGATGATCGACCTGCGGTGCACGTCGTCGAACATGCCAAGCAGCGCCGGCCGCGCCTCGACCGGCATGCGGTCGCCGCGCCTGCGCTGGATCAGCTCGGTGACGCTGAGCAGCTCCGCCGGGGAGTAGGTCGGGAAGGTGATCCGCGTCGAGAAGCGTGATGCCAGGCCGGGGTTGGAGGACAGGAACGCCGCCGTCTCCCGCTCATAGCCCGCGAGGATGATGATCAGGCGGTTGCGGTCGTCCTCGGCGCGCTTGAGCAGGGTCTGCACGGCCTCGGAGCCGAAGCGGTCGGGCTGGCCGTCGGAGGAGTTGATCAGGCTGTAGGCCTCGTCGATGAACAACACGCCGCCGAGGGCCCGGTCGATCAGCTCGTTGGTCTTGATGGCGGTCGCCCCGAGGAACTCGCCGACAAGGTCGGCCCGCTGCGCCTCCACGACATAGGGCGTCTCCAGCAGCCCGAAGGCATAGAAGATCTTGGCCACCGTGCGTGCCACGCTGGTCTTGCCGGTGCCCGGCGGACCCACGAACACGAAATGCCGCATCGGCGGCTCGGTCGTGTATCCGACCTCCGCGCGCAGGCGTCCCGCCTCGATCGAGGCGGCGATCGAGCGGATCTGCTCTTTGACCGGGGCGAGCCCGACCATGCTCTCCAGCTCGCCGATGGCCTCCTCCAGCGTGATCGGCGGCGGCGCGGCGCCGTCGGGGCCCGTCTGGGCCTTGCCCTGGCCGCCCCGCACCCGGACACGCGCCGACTGCTCCCCCGCCGTCAGAGCGGCCTTGAGGCGCCGCGCCTGCACGAACCGGAAGACGAGCACCCCCGCCGCGGCGGCGCACCCCGCCCACAGCGCCGCCGCCGGAGCCATCGGGGAGAGGCCGAGGGCGACCGCGCCCGTGGCGAGGAGTGCCATCAGGGTGGTGAGCCACGGCGGCACCCAGCGGATGAGATGCGCCACGGCCGCGACGGGCAGGCCGAGCAGCATGAGCGCCAGAGGCACCTGCGAATCCCGTCCGAAAGCGAGCGTGAAGACCGGGAGCAGCAGCCCCCACGCCGCGAGCACGAGCACCGTGGCGGCGGCGCGCGGGAACCGTAAGGTGAGCGCGGCGAAGGCCAGCACCAGCAGAGTGACCGACAGGGCGCTGAAGAAGGGCAGGCCGAGCACCACGGCGACCGTGACGGTGGCACCGCCCGCCCCGACGAAAATGAGCCTCCTCATCGCAGGGGAAAACTCAAAATAACGTCGTCGAATCTGTTCGAACAGATCCCGTGCCGCGGCGTGCCCCGCCGGCCGGGCCCTGTCGGAGTCACGCATCACGCCTCCCCGGTCCGCCCCCGGTTATACCGCACCGAGGCGACGATTAGACGTACTCGACACGCGGCTCTGTCGGTGTGGGAGCGATCCGCACGCACGATTCGCGCAACCCTCACCGACGGGACATGCCATGTCTCGCCGCAAGTTGGGTACGGCATAAGCATGCCCGGCTTGTCCGGGTAAGCAATGAATACCGGAAGGAGACCCCCATACACCCCACGGAGGTCACTTAACGACCAGCACCCCAAATAGGTCAAACCGCCATCAATCGGATGGCGCCATCGAACGGATGGATTGCATCGTGCGAAGAACATTTATCGACATCGCAGCGCTAGCCGCCCGCCTTGGCCTCGGCGGCATCTTCATCACCAACGGCTGGGCCAAGCTCGAAGCCGGGCTCACCAGCACAAGTGCCTCCTTTGAGCAGATCGGCGCCCCCATGCCAGGTGTATGGGCGGCGTCCACGATGCTCGTGGAACTCATCGGCGGCACACTCCTCATCGTCGGCCTGATCGTTCCGCTCGCGGGCCTCATCCTGTTCGCGGAGTACGCGGCCATCTTCTTCCTCTCGGCCGACGAAGTATCCGAATCCCTCGCCACCGGCGGCGTCAACCTCGCCGTGGCCCTCGGCGCCGCGGCGATCCTGCTGGCCGCCCTCGGAGCCGGGCGCATCTCGCTCCACCACCTCGTCTTCCGCGGCCGCTCCGCCGGCACGCCCGAACCGGCCCCCGCCCAACCCGCCCCGGCACAGGCGGCACCCGCGGCTAGCGCGCCGGCCCCGGGCACATCGGCGCCGGGCGCACCGGAGCGACCGGCCGCCACCGTGCCCCCCGGCACGATCCCCCAGCAGGCCGCACGCCCCACGCAGGGCACCCCTCGGGAAGCGGTGCGCATGGACAGGCCCACGGACAAACCCGCCCCGGACGAACCGGCGGAAACCACCAAGCCTCTCAAGCGCCCCGACGACTCCACCCAAACCATGCGCCGGCCGCGCCACGCCGCCCCCGGCGGCCCCGACTCCGGCGACATGCTCGTCGCAGGCGCCCGCAAACAAAAGCGCTAGCCGGTACGGCAGAAGCCCGGCCGCATAACGCCGCGACGTTCGGGCGGTGCCCGCCACCGCCCGAACGCGAGCGTCTCAGCCCGCCACCGCCCGAACGCGAGCGTCTCACCACGAACGGCGCTTCTGCGGGGGTGGCTCTGTATCGCCGGCGGCCACGGTCCGGGCCGGCATGCGTCTTCTGCGACCGGCACCACGAGCGCCACGTGCACCGCGCGCGGTGAGCACGAGCAGCGGACGGACGGGCCCGGCGGGCTCCGCCGTAAACCGTGCTCACCAAACACCGCTCATCAGGCAGTGCTCATCCGGGTGGCGGGGCTAGCGGGATCCTCCGGAGGCGTCGGCGGGGATCGGGACTCGGTCACGGGCGGCGTTGGCGGCGATGCAGGCTTCGCGGGATGCCTCGTCTGCCAGGTTGTGGGCGACGATCCGGCGGAGCATCTCCGTGAAAGTGACTTGCTCCTCGCCGTCCAAGGTGGCGAGGAGCTCGCGTTCGGTGCGTTCGATGGCGGCCTTGGCGCATTCAAGGGTCCGGCGGCCGACGTCGGTGGCGATGATGAGGCGGTTGCGGCGGTCGGTGGGGTCGGGCTGGCGCTCGACCAGGCCGGCCTTTTCGAGTTCGTCGACGAGGTTGACCATGACCGAGCGGTCGACCCCGAGCTGGCGGGCCATCTCGATCTGGTTGCGCGCGCTTTCGTGAACCGCGGCCGAGACCGCCATGTAGCCGCGGTGAGCGGCGGGGAACTCCGCCAGGACACGCTGAGTAGCCGTGATGTACGTGTGGAAAGTCTGGCCCAGAAGCCAGCCGACGTCGGTCTCCAGTCCAGCGGGGAGCGAACACGCCAGCTTGTTTTGCATATCTGCATCGTAACCTATGGCACAGATGATTGATTTGACAGACGACCTCTCGGGCAGACAATCTGCTTATAAGACAGTCTGCTTACTCAATGGAGGCTTGCCATGTCTCGACTTCTGCACATCGACGCCGCCGCGGCCACCACAGGCTCGGTCTCACGTGCCGTGGCGGCGACCTTCCGCAACCACTGGCGCGGAGAGGTGACTTATCGGGATCTCGGCCGCACCCCGGTCCCCCACATCGACGAACACACGATCGCCGCGCGCTACAGCGATCGCGCCGGCCACACCGCCGCCCAGGCGACCGCCCAGTCCGTGCAGGACGAACTCATCGAGGAGATGCTGGCGGCGGACGCGTTCCTGTTCGCCGTGCCGATGTACAACTGGGGTCCGCCCTCGACCTTCAAGGCGTGGCTCGACCAGGTCCTGGTGGGAGGCCGGACCGTCGCCCAGGACCCGAAGAGCGGCCCTCTGGCCGGACGCCCCGCCACGCTCATCGCGAGCCGCGGCGGCGCATACGGCCCCGGTGCCCCCAAGGAGGGCTGGGACTTCGCCGAGCCCTACCTCCGCATGCTTCTGGTAGAGGTCTTCGGCCTCGACCTCACCGTGATCACCCCTGAGTTCACCCTCGCCGACACCAACCCCGCCATGGCGGAGTTCCGCGACCTCGCCGCCGCCTCCCTCGCCGCCGCCCACGAACAAGCCACCCTGAGCGCCCGCCGCCCGGCCCTCCAAACCACCTGAGCAGCCCACGCACGGCACAGGCCCGGCCCACCGGAACCCGGCCACCCCTCGGCGAGCACCACACCGGGGTTCCAAGCCCGAGCGCGACCAACAGACATGGCGGCGAAGCGGGGCCCAACCACTTGGCCACCGCACGTAACAGGGGCACGCCGCGGACCCGCAAGGCCCCCCTTCGCCACCATTGCCCCTGGCCTGCCTCCTCAGCCCCACCCGGCCACGTTGTACGGCACAAGCCCGGCTCACGGCCGGGAACAGTACGGCGAAGCCCACCTCACCACCTCAGGCCCAACCCGGCCACGCCGTACGGCACAAGCCCGGCCCACCCACCGGGAAGGCTGGGGCTCCTTTCCCCCAACCAGGCCACGTGGCACAACCCAGGCCCGCCTCACCGCCTAGGGCGGTACGGCGTCGACGGGGTCTCGTCATCTCTACCGCCGTGCCGTCCGCTATGGGGAGATACGGGCCCGGGCGGGCTCATTTGGCGTTCGTCAGATCCCCATAGCGATCGTGACTGCCCTTGTGCCCGGCGCCGGAGAAACGCTCAGAACGTGGGAGCCGGAAAACCGGACCCGAGCCGACGGAATGCACAGCCGTGGTCAAGTCCGCGGCACCAGGTGAGCCGGCCGGGCTTCGCCGTACGCCGTTGTCACGCCCTCCGGGACAAGGGCTGGTGGGTGGTGCGGGATGGGGGGAGGCGGCCGGAGTCGACGCCGTCGAGGACTCGGCCGGCGGCGCCCAGGGCGGCGGCGTCGTGGCCGAGGGTGGAGGCGGCGACGCGGAGGCCGCCCGCGTCGGGGGCGATGGTGAGGGCGCGGGTCTCGGCGGAGACCACGGGGAGGAGCCAGGGGGCCAGTGGCACGTAGTAGCCGCCGAGGATGACGACTTCGGGGTTGAGCAGGTTGGACAGGATGGCGACGCCGCGGCCGAGGTTGCGGCCGACGCGGGTGAGCCGGGCGAGGGTGGCGGGGTCGCGGCGCTGGGCGCGGCGGACGATCTGGGTGATCTCCGGCTCGATCTCGGCGGGCGTGGTGACCGCCTGGTCGAGGACGGCGCCGATGCCGGCCACGGTTTCGAGGCAGCCGACGCGGCCGCACCTGCAGGTAGGCCCGTCGGGGTCGATCTGCACGTGGCCGATCTCGCCGCCGTAGCCCTGGCCGCCGCGGCGGAGGGTGCCGTCGAGGACGACGCCGGCGCCGACGCCGATCTCGCCGGTGAGGTAGACGAGGTTGCCGGTGCCGCTGTGGGCGCCGAAACGGTATTCGGCGGCGGCGGCGAAGTTGGCGTCGTTCTCCACCTCGATGGGGAAGTCGGGGTCGCGCAGGGCCCGGCGCAGGTCCCCGTAGAGGTCGAGGTCGCGCCAGCCGAGGTTGGGCGCGAGGCGGACGCCGCCGTCGACGTCGACGAGGCCGGGCACGGCGACGGCCAGGCCGAGCACCTGCCGGCCTTCCTTGGACATGCGGTTGACGACGCGGCGGGCGAGGCCGGCGACGGCGGAGACGGCTTCGGCGGCGGGGACGTCCGCGCCGGGGAAGGTGCGCCGCCAGGCGAACAGCCGCTCACCGGCGAGGTCGACGACGACGGCGGTGAGGTAGTCGACGTTGATCTCGATACCGACGGCGGAGAACGGCTGGCCGTCGAGCTCGATCATGGTGGCGGGGCGGCCGACGCGGCTTTCCGAGAAGCCGATCTCGCGCAGCATCCGGCGGTCCATCAGGTCGGCCACGAGGCTGGAGACGGTGGCCTTGTTGAGCCCGGTCATGGAGGCGATGTCGGCACGCGAACATGGGGCGTGCTCGCGGATGAACCTGAGCACCACCGAGAGGTTGGTCGCCCGCACGTCGTTGAAGTCGGCAGGGCGCGGGCCTGTCGAAGAAGTGATCAAAATCAGCCTCGGGTTTGGATGTGGCCAACCACAATCATGCCCCATGGTTGTCACAGCCGCCGGAAGGCACCGGGCCGACGGGCGACCTGACCTCGCCCGCCGGCACCGGCTTCCCCAACAATGCCGACAGAACCAGGTAACGCGCAACCCTACCCACGGGAATCAAGGACATCCGTCGGACTGATTCGGTTCTGTCCGCTACGTGGCCTACGTCGGGAGAAGCGGCGCTACGCCGGGGGGACTGATCGCCCACGGGGGCCATACGGCGCTATACGGGTAAATTTTCATCCTCGTGGGACCGTGCCGCTAGGGCACCTTTTGGGGTCGTCGGCGAGGGGTCGCGCAGGGGCGCACCACGCTGTGCGACGCGAGCGCAGGGAGCGGGGAAGAGTGCGGCGGGACCGGGGCCTCGGCCGGGGCTCCACGGGGAGGCCGGCCGCCGCTTCACCGTAGGTGATTACTCCAGAATATCGCAGAGCCAAACTCACATCGGCTGTGCTTATCGCCACGTACTCCAATGCGTGATTACGGGTACTCAAGAAGTCGCAATCAGTGTCTCACTCCCCGGCGCTGAGCATTGAGCCGGGAGCGCTGTGTTCCAGAAGCATTTCCAGTGCCAGATTCACCGCCTCCCGCGAAAAGCTCCGCACAGTGAGGATTCTTCCATCGCTTTCCAGCTTCAGATGAGACGCGACCAACCCGGCGCGACTTACACCACTCCGTCATCGCGGTGGCGAGGCCGCCCACGGCGACGACGTCGCTCACGAAAACGTGCACCACCTCGGCGAGTCCCACCGCTCCCGCCAGGTCGCCGTAGCGGACGTGCAGCGTCACGTCGGCGGCGCGCAGCACCTCGGGATCCCGGCTTAGCCGGCGATAAAGCGAGATGGACGTCGCCTCCTCATCCCCGCCCTCGACACTGATATGAAGTTCCACCACTGCCTCCCCTTCATATCGATAAACTCGCCTCATCGATAGAGCAAGAGAATCAACACTTTTACGTCCACAAAGCCGGGGCGGATGAGCGGATACGGTTTTCCGATCCCAGCACGTGGCCGCATCATCCGGTGATTTTGAACACGCATCAGCCTCATGCGCTGATTTCAAGCCTAGACGCACACGACACGCCTGATTCCGCCCGCCCCGCGCGTCTTCCGCACGGGGCGGGCGGCGTGCCGGTCAGACCTCGAAGCGCGCGACCCTCCGCAGCTTGTTCTGCGCGTCGAGCGCCGCCACCTTGTATGACTCCGCGAGCGTCGGATAGTTGAACACCGCGTCCACCAGGTAGTCGACGGTGCCGCCGCACCCCATGACCGCCTGCCCGATGTGGAGCAACTCGGTCGCGCCCGTGCCGAAAACGTGCACGCCGAGCAGCGAGTGATCCTCCGGGGAGACGAGCAGCTTCAGCATGCCGTACGTGTCGCCGATGATCTGCCCCCGCGCCGGTTCCCGATATCGGGATCCCCCCACCGCCGCAATGGCGGCCTTCTGCCCACCCGGCCCTGATCCCAGGACAAGGATGTCGAAGTCCCACATAGGCCCCAGTGTGAACGCCGATCACCATCGCGTGAAGGCATCCCTTCCCGCGACGTGGCTCAGGCGGTGGATGCCACATGGTCGACGGCGGCGGAGATCCCCTCCTGGCGGGCGCAGTGGGCGCAGCAGAACCAGCGGCGGTCGGCCTCGACGCCGTGGCCGATGATGCGGCACCCGCAGTGCTCGCAGATGGGCGCCATTTTCGTGATCGCACACTCAAAACAGTCGAAGGTGTGCACAGACCCCTGCGCATGGACTTCGAACGTCATCTCATATTCGTTGCCACATACTTCGCAAGCAGCCATCGTCTCCCCCAAAGGTGTCCTGGGGGGTGCTCTACCCCGGCGGCACCTGCAACGACCTGCCCAGGGAAATCCCTCGACGAGACTTCAGACGATCTTTACAGTGGCCTTACGGCTCGGTCTGTAGTTATCTCATTGGTAACAAAAGCATCACGCCGGGGGGCATAGATGACGAAACTTACGGTAGTCCCGGAGCACCTGCCGGTCCACAAGGTTCGGCACATCCGTTCGGCGGCAGGACATCGTCGTACGGCTGACGCCAAGGTCGTCGACCTGCGCGCCTACACCGGGCGCAATGTGCTCCACTTCCCTAGTAAGCACCGCCCTCATAAACCCCACAAGAACGGCCCCACCCCGGCGGCCTGACACCCCATGCCGCCCGGCCCGAGCGGGGGGCGCGGGCGGGGCGGCGGACGGATGTCAGGCGGCCGGCACCGAGAAATGACAGGCGGCGAGATGCGCGCCGGGGCCGGTGAGCTCCGGTGCGCGCTCGGCGCAGAGGTCCTGCGCCTTATGGCACCGGGTGCGGAAACGACACCCTGAGGGCGGGTTGACCGGGCTCGGCGGGTCTCCGGCGAGCATGATCCGCTCACGGTGCCGGGCCTGCGGCCTCGGGATGGGCGCGGCCGACATCAGCGCCGTGGTGTAGGGATGCGCGGGTGCTCCGTACACCTCGGCCGCCGGTCCGAGCTCGGCCATCCGGCCGAGATACATGACGCCGACACGATGGGAGACGTGCCGCACGACGGCGAGGTCGTGGGCGATGAACACGAGCGCGACGCCGAGGGTGCGCTGGAGGTCGGCGAGGAGGTTCACGACCTGGGCCTGCACCGACATGTCGAGCGCCGACACCGGCTCGTCGCAGACGACCACCTCGGGGTCGGTCGCCAGGGCGCGGGCGATGCCGATGCGCTGGCGCTGGCCGCCGGAGAACTCGTGCGGGAAGCGGTTCATGAGCTCGGGAGCGAGGCCCACGAGTTCGAGGAGCTCGCCCACCCTGGCGCGGCGGGCGCCCCGCCCCGTGGCGAGGTTGTGCACGTCGAGGGGCTCGGCGACGATGTCGAGCACCGTCATGCGGGGATTGAGCGAGGTCAGCGGGTCCTGGAAGACCATCTGCACGCGGCGGCGCACACCCCGCGGGATGGCCCCGCGCCCGCTCGCGAACGGCTCGCCGTGGAAGGTGACCTGGCCGCTGTCGGGGCGTTCGAGACCGACGAGCATGCGGGCGAGGGTGGACTTGCCGCAGCCCGACTCGCCGACGATGCCGAGGGTCTCCCCCGCGTTCAAGGTCAGGCTCACGCCGGCGACGGCGTGCACGCCGCCTCCCCGGCCGAGCAGGCGGTTGCCGTACGTCTTGTGCAGGTCGACTGCCGCGAGCACCGGCTCAGCTGACGGCGGCATGCAGCACCTCCTCGGTGTGGTGGCAGGCGGCGGTGCGGCCCGGGTGGCCGGGGACCGGGGTGAGCAGGGGCAGCCGCTCGGTGCACACGGCGGTGGACCTGGAGCAGCGCGGCGCGAAGGCGCAGCCGCGGCCGACGGCGCCCGGGCGCGGCGGTGTGCCGGGGATCGCGAGGAGCTCTGAGCTGGGGCGCTCCAGGTCGGGGATGGCGGCGAGCAGCGCCTCGGTGTAGGGGTGGGCCGGCCGGTCGTAAAGGTCGTCGACCGGGGAGGTCTCGACGATGCGCCCGGCGTACATGACCGCGATGCGGTCGGCCACCTCGGCGGCGACCCCGAGGTCGTGGGTGATGAGGAGTACGGCGGTGCCGAGCTCTTGGCGCAGCCGGTCGATGAGCCGCAAAATCTGCGCCTGGACGGTGACGTCGAGGGCGGTCGTGGGCTCGTCGGCGATCAGCAGGGCGGGTTCGAGCGCGACCGCCATGGCGATGAGGATGCGCTGGCGCATGCCACCGGAGAACTGGTGGGGATAGTCGCGCACGCGGTCCTTGGCGGCCGGGATGCCGACGAGTTCGAGCAGTTCGAGGGCCCGCTCGCGGGCCTCCCTGCGGGAGGCGCCGCGGTGCACGCGGAACAGCTCGCCGATCTGGTCGCCGACGGTGAGCACGGGGTTGAGCGCGGAGAGCGCGTCCTGGAAGACCATGGTCATCGCGCTGCCGCGCAGGAGCCGGCGCTCCTCGGCCGACATGGCGAGCAGGTCGCGGCCGCCGACCGTGGCGTGCTCCATCTCCACCTCGACGTTGCCGCGGTCGTGCAGACCCATGATCGCGCGAGCGGTCACCGACTTGCCCGATCCGGACTCGCCGAGCAACGCCAGGGTCTCCCCCGGCCTGATCACGAGGTCCACCCCGCGCACGGCGGGCACACTCCCGGTCGACGTGTTGAACGTCACCCGCAGATCGCGGATCTCCAGCGCCGCAGGCGCCCGCCCATCCGCCTCGGCCTCGACGGGCCTGGCCATCGCGCCTCCTCATGACTTCGCGGCCTTGCGACTTCACGGCCACGCGGGCCGGTCGACTCGGGGCCGTCCACTCTATGTCCGACTTTTCCGCACCCGACTCGACCGGTCCGGCCCGATGACGAATCCCACCGCCGACCCCGTCGCTGCGTCCGAAAAGCACGCTCAGTATTGACCGAAATGCCGAATTCTGGCAAGCTCCTCGCCAAGTTCGCCGAATGCTGGCGTAGCAACAGGAGGCTTCGACGGAAAGCGGCGAAGTCCACGAAACCCGAAGGGGGACATCGCATCGTGCTGGAGCCCGCGAAGCGCTACACCGGGTACCGCTCCTACGAGTACCTGGAGGCGGGTGTCGACTACCGCGTGTTCGACCTCGCACCCGAGATCGGCCGCGTCCCGGCCTACAAGGGCCTGTCGCTCAACAGCGCACAATCGGAGCGGGTGACCCGGCTGCTCACCGAGAGCCTCGTCATCTCCCTCCACGAACACCCGACGGTGTTCCCCAAGGACATCAACCAGACCGTCGACTACAACCGCACGGCCCGCCACCAGACCGGCTTCGAGGGCCTGTCCCGCTCCGGCATGACCGTCGTCTTCGACAACCTGATGGACGGCACCTGCTGCATCACCAGTCAGATGGGCTGGAAGTGGACCGACGTCGTGGCCGACATCGGCATGCGGCTGTCCGACATCGCCCACCAGGACTACGTGATCAAGGTCGAGTCGATCGCCGACGTCCACGAGGCCCACAACTCCGGCCGCGTCGGCCTGGTCCTCGGCCTTGAGGCCTCGACGATGATCGAGAACGAGGTCGACCGCATCGACATGCTGTACGGCTTCGGCGTGCGGCAGATGGGCATCGCCTACAGCGAGGCCAACACCCTGGGCGGCGGCCTCAAGGAGAAGAACGACGGCGGCCTCACGCTGTTCGGCGAGAAGGCCGTGCGCCGCATGAACAAGCTGGGCATCGCGATCGACATCTCCCACTCCGGCGACGTCACCTGCCTGGACACGATCAAGCACTCCACCAAGCCGATTCTGATCACGCACGCGGGCGCCCGGGGAGTCTGGCCCACCAACCGCATGAAGACCGACGAGACGCTCAAGGCCATGGCCGAGCGCGGCGGTGTTCTCGGCCTGGAGGCCGCCCCGCACACCACGTTGTCACCGGCCCACCCGCTCCACTCGCTGGAATCGGTCATGGACCACTTCACATATTGTGTAGACCTCATTGGAATCGACCACGTGTCGTTCGGTCCCGACACCCTGTTCGGCGACCACGTCGGGCTGCACGACGCGTTCGCCGATCACCTGTCGCTCAATGAGGCGCACTACGGCGTGCCGTACGACAAGGTCCCCTATGTCGACGGCCTGGAGAACCCCGCCGAGTGCTTCTGGAACATCATCGGCTGGCTCGTCCAGCACGACTATTCGGACGACGAGATTCGTAAGGTCATCGGCGGCAACACGCTGCGGGTGCTGGAGGAGGTGTGGCACTGATGCGCAGACGTGCCGCTTTGACCGCTCTCGCAGCGGCAGTCATCGCCGGGGTCGCCGCGTGCGCCCCCAGCACGCCGGGGTCGAGCACCGGCTCCGCCGGCGGGTCGGGCGGCGGGGCCACCGCCGACCGCATCACGATCGGCACGACGGCCGACGTCGTCAACTTCAACCCGCTGGTGGGCAACAGCCGCACCGACTCGTGGGTGACCAACCTCATGTACCCCCACCTCACGCAGATGGACGAGACCGGTAAGCGGATCCCCTACCTCGCGACCGAGTGGGCCTACTCCGAGGACGGCAAGACCGCCACCGTCAAGCTGCGCGACGACATGAAGTGGTCGGACGGCAAGCCGGTCACGGCGGACGACGTGGTCTTCTCCATCGAGACGGTGAAGAAGGAGAAGTTCGGCGTCATCGCGGGTCTGATCACCGCGCTGGAGAAGGCCGAGGCGGTCTCCCCCACCGAGGTCGAGTTCTCGCTGAGCCGGCCGGACGGCACGTTCGTCCACAACATCGGCTTCTGGCTGCCGATCGTGCCGAAGCACGTCTTCGAGAAGGCGCCGAGCGTGCAGAAGTTCGCCAACGACAAGGACTGGGTCAGCGCCGGGCCGTACAAGCTGACCAAGGTCGAGCGTGGGCAGCGCTACGTGATGGAGCGCGTCGAGAACTTCGGTCCAGCCCCGGGCGGCAAGCCGACGGTTAAGGAAGTGGTGTTCCGCGTCTTCCCCGACGTGAACACCGAGGTCCTGGCGCTGCGCAACGGTGAGATCGACGTCATCGCCAACGTGTTGCCGCCGACCACCGCGGTCTCGCTCAAGAACGACCCGAAGATCAAGATGATGGAGATCCCGTCCCTCGGATGGGCTCACCTGCAGTACAACACCAAGCGCAAGCCGCTCGACGATGTGCGGGTGCGCCAGGCCCTGGCCCACGCGGTGGACTACGAGTCGATCCGGAAGATCGCGCTGCAGGGCTTCGCCAAGACGTCCAACTCCAGCGTGCTGACCCCGGCGCAGCCGGACTACGTCGACCCTGCGATGAAGGAATACGCCTTCGACGTGAACAAGTCGAAGGAGCTGCTCAAGCAGGCGGGTGTCACCAACCTGAGCCTGAACATGATTTACGACCAGGCCGACCCCAACATCGCCAAGTGGGCGCCGATGGTCCGCGACTCCGCCAAGCAGGCGGGCATCGAGATCAAGCTTCAGGGTCTTGAGCGCAACACCTACATCGACAAGGGCGCCAAGCGCGACTTCGACATCTATGCCGGCTCCTGGGCGATCATGGACAACCCCCCGGCCAACATGGGGCTCGCCTTCAAGACCGGCGGCTTCATCAACTACGCCCAGGTCAGCGATCCCAAGCTGGACGACCTGATCGACGAGGGCCAGCGGGCGCTCAGCCCGGCCGAGGCCAAGGCGCCGATCCAGGAAGCGGCCAAGATCATCCACGAGCAGGTGTACGACAACGTGTTGTACGTCGAGACCTTCAACATCGCTCACTCGACGAAGTGGACCAACTTCAAGCCGATGCCGAGCGAACTCCTCTCGATCGTCAACCCGCTGTCGCTCGCCCAGGCCAAGCCCGCCTCCTAGAGGCGGGTGCCGCCACCGACTCGCGAAGGAGGTCATGGTGCGGCTCAAGTTCATCGGCGTACGCCTGCTGCGGGGACTGCTGACCCTGTGGTTCGCCGTCACCGTGACCTTCTTCCTGGTCCGGTTGCTCCCCGGTGACCCCGTGCTCGCGGTCGCCGACCCCAACATGACCGAGGAGCTGCGGGCCAAACTGCTCGCCGACTTCGGTCTCGACCGGCCGCTGTTCGTGCAATATCTCGACTACCTGCGGCAGCTCTTCCAGGGCAACCTCGGGATGTCGTTCCGCCAGTCGCTCCCGGTGACCGAGGTCCTCCTGGAGCGGCTGCCCTGGACACTGATCCTCACGATGTCCTCGATGGTCGTCACGGTGATCGTCGGCATCCCGCTCGGCGTGCTGGCGGCCACCCGGGCCAAAGGCTGGATCGACCGGCTCATCCAGGTCGGCGGCATCACGGCGCAGTCGCTGTTCGTGCCGAGCGTCGGCATCTTCCTGCTCTACACCTTCGGCGTGCTGCTCGGGTGGTTCCCCATCGGCGGCGCGATCGATCCTGACGCCACCGGCTTCGCCGCGACCCTCAGCATGCTGCACTACCTGGTGCTGCCCTGCCTGTCGCTGGTGCTCGTGCAGCTCGGCAGCTACGTACTCACCATGCGGTCCACGCTCATGGAGGCGCTCGGCGACGACTACGTCGCCCTCGCCAAGGCCAAGGGCGTCAAGCCGCGAGCGGTCGTCTGGAAGCACGCCGTGCGCAACGCGCTGCTCCCCACGACCACCATCGCCGGGCTGCAACTCGGCATGCTGTTCGGCGGTGCCGTACTCACCGAGACCATCTACGCCTACCCCGGCATCGGCCGCGCGATCTACGAGGCGGTCGGCCAGATGGACTTCCCCGTGCTCCAGGGCGCGTTCGTCCTGCTCGCGGCGGCCGTCGTGGTCGCCAACCTGCTCACCGACATCGCGTACGGCTTCCTCGACCCCCGGGTGCGCACCGCATGACCGAGACCACCGCCCCCGCCATCTCCACCTCGGGCCTGTCCGCCGAGCCGGACCCGACGCCGGCCCGGCGCACCTGGGCGGCCTTCCGCCGCAACCCGCTCGGCATCGCCAGCGCCGTGACCCTCGTGCTCCTGATATTGGTCGCGATCTGCGCACCGCTCATCGCGCCTTTCCCCGAGGGCTACGGCACCGACACTTCCCAGCCGCCGAGCGCGGCCCACTGGTTCGGCACCGACGCCATCGGCCAGGACGTCTTCGCACAGGTCGTCTGGGGCACCCGGGTCAGCATGATGGTCGGGGTCAGCGCGTCGGCGCTCGCGATCGTCATCGGCCTGCTCGTCGGCGTCGCCGCGGCCTACTTCCGGCGGCTCGACACGCCGCTCGGCATCCTCGTCGACCTGTCGTTGTCGCTGCCCGTGCTGCCGCTGATGATCCTGGTCGCGGCGCTCGCCGGGCCGAGTGTGCGCACGCTGGTCGTGGTCATCGCGTTGTTCAGCTGGCCCGAGGTGGCGCGTGTCGTCCGGTCGCAGGCCCTGGCCATCGTGCCTCTGCCGTACATCTCTGCCGCGCGTGTCGTCGGCGGCTCCGCCCTGTGGATCATCCGCAAGCACCTCCTGCCGGGTGTCATCCCGGTCGTCGGGGTGTCGGTGGTGCTCACCACCTCGCGCGCCGTGTTGTCGGAGGCGGGGCTGGCCTTCCTCGGCCTCGGCGACCCCAACAGCTGGTCCTGGGGGACGATCCTCCACAAGGCGCAGCAGTCGGGCGCGCTCGCCTCCGCCTGGTGGACCACGCTCTTCCCGTCGCTCGCGATCCTCGTGCTCGTGGTCGCCGCGACTCTGCTCTCCGTCGCCTACAACGACGCCCGTAACCACCGAAGGTGAGCCTTTCCCGCATGACCTTCTCTCAGCAGCTCTCACCGCAGTTCTACGCCACCGTCGTCGAGCGTGTGCGTACGGCGATGGCCGGCGAGGGCCTGTCCGCCCTGTTGCTCGACGACCCGCTGGACGTCGCCTACCTGACCGGGTTCCACCACTTCCCGAACGAGCGGCCGGTGGCGTGCTATCTGGCGCTCGACGGCGAGCCGATCCTGCTGGTGCCGGACCTGGAGCGGGAATATGCCGCCGACCAGGGCGCACACGCCGAGATTCTCGCCTATCCGGAGTTCCCGGGGGTCGTGCCGCCCTTCGCTGTGCTCGCCCGGCACGTCGCGGCCCCGGCCGCCGCCGGATATGCCCCGTCCACGGCAGCCGGCCGGGTCGTCGCCCTCGGCGCCGCGTTCCCTGCCACCTCATGGCACTCCAGCACAATCGTGGAACGTGCCAGGCTGCGGAAACTCCCCGAGGAGATCATCCTCCACGAGGAGGCCGCGCGTGTCGCCGACGCCATGATCGAGGCCGGCGTGCAGCTCGTCCGCGACGCCCTGGCGAACGGCGAGCTCCCCACCGAGACCGAGCTCGCCTCCCACGTCATCGGGTACGGCTCGCGCCTGATGTACGCCGAGCACGAGAACGTCGTCGTCGTGCCCATGCTCACCGGCGGGCTCGTGTACGGCGGAGCCAACTCGGCCCAGCCCCACCGCCTGCCCGGCGGCGACCGGCTCAACGCCGGCGAGACATTCATGCTCTCCCTCGGCTGCGCCGTAGGCGGCCGGTTCGTGGAGAGCGAGCGCACCTTCGTGCTCGGCGAGCCCACCGCCGAGCAGCGGCGCTACTACGAGACGGTGCTGCTCGCCCAGGAGACCGGCACGCAGGCCCTGCTCGCCGGGGCCACCTGCGCCTCGGCCAACCAGGTGTGCCTGTCGGTCATCCGTGACGCCGGCCTCGGTGAATATCTGCGGCACCGGCAGGGCCACGGCATCGGCCTCGGCTTCCACGAGCCGCCGTGGCTGGAGGACGGCGACGACACCGTGCTGGCCCCCGGGATGATCCTGTCCAGCGAGCCGGGCATCTACATTCCCGGCCACGCCGGCTATCGCATCTCCGACACCGTGCTGGTCACCGAGGACAGGCCGCGCAGGCTCACCGCCTATCCCAAGGCCCTGGCCGACATCGTCATCGTCTGACCCCGACCGGAGGATCGACTTCATGTACGTGCAGATCAACGGCAACCGCCTGCACATCGAGGTGCTCGGCGACCGGCCGGGCGTGCCGACGATCATCGCCCACCACGGCGCCCCCGGCCTCGGCTCCCTCGCCGAACCCCGCGCGAGCTTCGGGCGGTTGTCGGACGCCTACCGCGTCGTCGTCTTCGACGCTCGGGGCTCGGGCGCGAGCGACGACAACGGGCCGTTCACGCACGCGCAGTGGGTGGCCGACGTGGACGCCGTCCGCGAGTGGATCGGGGCCGAGCAGATCGTCGTCGCGGGCGGGTCCTACGGCGGGTTCATCGCCATGGAATATGCCATCGCCCACTCGGACCGGGTCAGCGCCATGGTGCTGCGGGACACCTCACCCGACAACTCCAATGAGGCGGCGGCCCGGGCCAACGCGCTCGCGTCGGCGCGGGTCACGGTCGACCTTGAGAAGTTCGAGCGGATCATGACGGGCACCACACGCGACGACGCCGATCTGCGTGACTGCTGGACGGAGATCCTGCCGCTCTACGACCACGACTACGACCCGTCGCTCACGGCGCGGCGTGCCGAGGCCACGCCGTACCACTACCGGACGCACAACTATGCGTTCTCCGTAAACCAGCACACCTACGACGTGAAGCCGAAACTGCCGACGGTCACCGCGCCGACTCTCATCACCGTGGGGCGGCACGACTGGATCACGCCGGTCGCGTGCAGCGAGACGATCGCGGAGCTGATCCCGTCCTCTACGCTCGTCGTCTTCGAGAACTCGGGGCATTCTCCGCAAGTCGAAGAGGCCGACCTGTGGGAGGCGACCGTACGCGAGTTCCTGGAGGAGGTGCACGCGACCCGGTGAACGCGCCAAGATGCATCCAATGAATGATCTCGACTCACTCGACCGGCAGATCCTCGCCGCCCTCCACGTGAACGGACGGGCGAGTTGGACCGACATCTCCCAGGTGCTCGGCACCTCCACCACGACCGTCGCACGGCGAGCGCAGCAGCTCATCGCCGAGGGCATGGCGTGCGTGGCGGTGGTGCCCCACCTAGAGCACGCCGGACCCGTTGACGTTTTCATGGTGCGTCTCACTTGCGCCCCCGGCAGCCAGCTCCGGGTGGCGGGCATGCTGACCCGCCGCCCGGAGATCCGTTTCGTCAGCGTCGTCACGGGCAGCCACGACATCGTGTTCGAACTCGTGGCCCCCAAACACCGCGACCTCTACTCACTGCTCGTCGACGAGGTGCAAGGCATCCCCGGAGCCCTCCACAGCCAGGCCGACCTGGTGCTCCACACCTACAAGGTCTCCTACGACTGGAGCCTTCAGGTGCTCGACCGCAAAGCCGAACATCTCGCCGCCCCGCCCCCGCCCCACCAGTGCGACGCCGGGCACCTCGACCCCGTCGACATGGACATCCTCAACGCGCTGCGGGACGACGGCCGCGCCAGCTTCCTGTCCGTCGCCAAACGGCTCGGCGTCAGCGAAAGCACCGTACGGCGACGCTTCGAGAGCATGATCGAACGCGGATGCGCCACCGTCGCCACCTTCGTGCCCGCCTCCGCTCTCGGTTATGAGGCGGAGGTGTTGTTCTGGTTGTCGGTCGATCCGAGCGCCCTCGACGACATCGCCACCAACCTCACCGAACACATCGGCGTGCGCTTCATCGCCTCCACCCTCGGGCAGTCGTCCCTCATGTGCGAAGTGATCATGCCGACCACCGCGGCCATCCACCACTTCACCAGCCGCACCCTGGCCGGCATCCCCGGCCTGCGCTCCTGGACCGCGAGCGTGCAGATCCTCAACGTCAAGCGCGCCTTCCTACCGGTCCCCTGGGCCCAGCACCGCATCGCCACCGCCCTCGCCGGCGAGACCCCGTGACACCCTTGAGCACCTAGCGACGGGCGGGTTCCCAAGCCCCCACACCTACCCCCACCATGCGAACCCGCCCGCCGCCTTCCAGCCTGCGTGGTAAGGCTCGGCTCAGCCCTCCAGTGTGGGCTTCACCGCTTGGACGTAGTAGAGCATCGGCGGCAGGTCGCCCTCGCCGAGGATCTCGAAACCCGCGGCCGGAATCAGGTCGCCGAGCAGGTCGTGCGGGCTGTGCCGCATCGCGGGGCCCGACACCGCGGCGGTGAGCCGGGCGAGCAGCCTGTTCGACGGCGGGCGGAACTCCGCGATCAGCAGGCGGCCACCCGGCCGCAACACGCGGAACATCTCGCGCATCGCCGCCGCCCGTGCCGCCACCGGCATGTGATGCACCGCCAGACTGGACACCACGAGGTCGAACGAGCCGTCCTCGGCTTTCAGTGCCTGGCCTTCGCCCTCTTCGTACACGCAGTTCGCCGGCGCGCGGCGACGAGCGTATTCGATCATGGCCTCGGAGGGGTCGACGCCGGTCACCCGGCCCGAGTAGCCCGCCACCTGGGCGAGGATGCGGCTGAAATATCCGGTGCCGCAGCCGACGTCGAGCACCTTGTCCCCCGGCCTGATGCCTGAGAAGAGCGCCAGGCGCGTGTACACCTCACGTCTGCGGCCGAGGTAGCCGATGCTCGCGAACAGGTCGTAGGCACGGGGGCGATCGATCGTCCCGCCTTCCTCCGCATGCTCGTCGTGCTTGTGCAGCAGTTTTCCCAGCCCCATGGCCGACCTCCTTCTTGAACATGCTGTTCAATAACGAATACTCTGTTCGCCATGATAGGCGCGGTCAACAGTCAGTTCTGCCCGGCTGTGCCGTACTGAACACGAAAAGGAGAAGTGTGCGGTGACCATGGACCGCCGCGTGCGGCGCACCCGGCAGGCCGTCCAGCGTGCTCTGGTCGACCTGACCTTGGAGAAGGGCTACGAGGCGGTCACCGTCACCGACCTCATCAACCGGGCCGACGTGGGGCGGTCCACCTTCTACGCCCACTTCACCGACAAGCAGGACGTGCTGCTGAGCAACATCGCCGAAATCGACTTCCTCCACCGGCCCCCCAGCACCAGCGGCGAACTCTTCGCCTTCAGCCTGCCGATGCTCGAACACGCCGCCGAACAGCAACGCCTCGTCAAAGCCCTCCTCGGCCGCCGCGGCGGAGGCGTGCTCGTCGCCCGCGGCGAACAGATGCTGGCCACCATGATCCGCGACGAGCTTACGACCCGGGGCGCGCCCGCCTCCCCCTCCCTGGACCTGGTGGTGATCTGCGTCGCCGGCGCCTTCATGGCCCTCCTCCGCCAATGGGTCGACGGCGACTTCACCGCAACCCCCACCGACCTGGACACCGCCTTCCGCACAGCGGTCATCCCCGGGGTAGCGGCCTTGCTCGGGGGGCAATAATAAGTGCACTTATTATAAGTTCACTTATCATTGCTCTCGTGGACAAGCCAGTAGAGATCTTCGACCGGCACTACGAGTGGGAAGAGCTGACCAGGTTCATCGACTATCGAGGCCCCGGTGCGACACTCGGCGTGGTCTCCGGTCGCCGGCGCCAGGGGAAGACCTTCCTTCTCGACGCGGTGTGCCGCGCGACGGGCGGGTTCTACTTCGCGGCGACCCAATCGACCGAGGCCGAATCCCTTCACCAGTTCGGCACGGCACTCGCCCATCACCTCGGCGATCCGGCACCACGCAGATTCGCCGACTGGGACGAGGCCATCGACGTCGTCATGTCCCTCGGAGGGCCGACGCCGGTTCCCGTGGTCCTCGATGAGTTTCCGTACCTCGTCAAGGCATCGCCTCAGCTTCCCTCCCTCATTCAGCGTGCGCTCGGCCCGCAGGCCCAACGGCGTGGCAGTGCCGTACGGCTGCTTTTGTGCGGGTCGGCGCTGTCGTTTATGGGTTCGTTGCTCACGGGCACCGCGCCGCTCCGCGGGCGGGCCAGCCTGGAGCTGGTCGTTCCGACGCTCGATTACCGGCTCGCCCGCGACTTCTGGGAGCTCGGAGATCCGGCGCTGGCCCTGCGGGTCCACGCCGTAGTGGGTGGCACACCCGCTTACCGGCGGGAGTTCACCCTGGGTGACGCACCTGCCGACATGGCCGACTTCGGCCCCTGGGTCATCCGCAACGTTCTCAACCCCAGCAGGCCGTTGTTCCGCGAAGCCCGGTTCCTGCTCGCCGAGGAGCCGGACCTGCGTGACACGGCCCTCTACCACGGAGTTCTATCGGCGATCGCGGAGGGCAATCACTCTAGGGGCGGCATCGCCGGATATCTCGGCAAGAAATCCACCGACCTAGGCCACCCGTTGACCGTCCTGGAAGACGTGGGGATGATCACGCGTGACGCCGACGCGTTCCACGGCAAACGGTCGGCCTATCGCATCGCCGAGCCGATCCTCACCTTCTATCACGCGATCATGCGCCCGGAATGGAGCGACCTGGAGCGCCCCGGTCTCGCGGAACAGGTCTGGAACAGGTCTCAGAGAGCCTTCCTCAGCAAGGTCCTCGGACCGCACTACGAACACCTGGCCCGGCTCTGGGTCCGCTGGCATGCGGCACCCGAAACACTCGGCGGGCTACGCAGTCGCGTCGCATCGGGGACATTGCCCGACCCGGCGAACAAGACAAGTCACGAACTCGACGTTGTCGTCTTCGGACGGAGCGCCGACGACCACGAGACCATTCTGGCCATCGGGGAGGTGAAGTACGGCGATGTGATCGGCCGTGCACACCTCGAACGTCTGGAACGACTCAGGGAACTGCTCATCTCCCGCGACGAGCGTGCCTCCCCGGCGACACGAATCCTTCTCTTCAGCGCCGCCGGGTTCACCCCTCATCTGCTGGAGAGAGCCCGTGAGCGGACGGATCTCGAACTCATCGATCTCGCGCGTCTCTACGAGGGGTCGTAGGCATCCTTGAAATTTCGGGGGCCACCCTTCCGAGGGGTTGTGCTACTCACGGAGGCAGTTAATGCGCATTCCCGGCGACAGTGCGATTCGTGCACTCCATGCGAAATATGCGCCCAGCGCGGAGGCGTTCGAGCTGGTTTATACGCACTGTGAGATCGTGGCGGGGATCGCCGGGCAACTGCTTGAGCGCATCGACGGTGCGGTCGACGCGGAGCTGGTTCGGGCGGGGGGTCTTCTTCATGATATCGGGGTTTATGGGCTTTATGTGGATGGCGAGCTGGATCACGCGCGTTACATTCGTCATGGGATCCTAGGCTATGAACTCCTTGCCGGGGAGCGGCTGCCTGAGGTGCTCTGCCGTTTTTGCTCATGTCACACCGGGGTGGGCATAAGCAGGGAGGACGTGCTCACGCAGGGGCTCCCGTTGCCGGTTGACGACTATGTCGCGGTGTCGGCCGAGGAGGCGCTGGTGATGTATGCCGATAAATTTCACAGCAAGACCGACCCGCCGGTATTCGTCTCCGCCGCCACCTACACGACACAGATCCGGCGTTTTGGCGAGGATAAAGCACGGGCCTTTCTCAGCATGATCGAGAGGTTCGGCCTGCCCGATTTAGAGCCCTTTATCACAAAATATGGTTGCACCGTGATCTAAAAGCGGCGAGCGCCTGGTTCTCGTGGAACCAGGCGCTCGCCGCTATGGTCTACCCAGTGCGGTCAGCTGCACCCGCTGGTGGAGCCGCAGCCCTCGCAGACGTAGCAACTGCCGGCCGGACGCATCTTGGTGCCGCAGGTCATGCACAGCGGGGCGTCCGCGGTGCGGCCCTGGTGGCTTTCCAGCGCCGTGTGAGGAGCCGGGATCTCGGGAGTGGCGGGCTTGGACTCAATCGGGGCCGACTGAGCCAGGGCCTCGCGGTCGATCGACTCCTGGAGCTCGCCGCGCTGCTGGGCGATGCGCTCAGAGGCGGAGAAGATGCCGAGGGCGGCACGCTCGTCGTAGCTCAGGTGGTCGAGGGCGAGGCGCCGGAAAATGTAGTCCATCACCGAGTTGGCCATGCGCACGTCGGGGTCGTCGGTCATGCCGGCGGGCTCGAAGCGCATGTTGACGAACTTTTGCACATAGGTCTCCAGCGGCACGCCGTATTGCAAGCCGATGGAGATCGCCACCGAGAAGGCGTCCATGACCCCCGCGAGGGTGGACCCCTGCTTGGACATCTTGAGGAAGACCTCGCCGAGGCCGTCGTCCGGGTAGGACGACGCGGTCATGTAGCCCTTGGCCCCGCCGACGGTGAAGCGGGTGGTCATGCTGGGCCGGGAGTTGGGCATGCGGCGCCGCGTGGGACGGGCGACCTCGATGACCTGTACGGCGGGAGCCGGCTCGGCCTGGGTCTTGTCCTCCTCGTCCTTCTTGGCGATGGAGAGCGGCTGGCCGACCTTGCAGTTGTCGCGGTAGACGGCGAGGGCCTTGAGGCCGAGCCTCCAGCCTTCGAGATAGACCTGCTCGATGTCGTCGACGGTCGCCGCCTCGGGCAGGTTGACCGTCTTGGAGATGGCCCCGGACAGGAACGGCTGGGTGGCGGCCATCATGCGGACGTGGCCCATGGGGGCGATGGCCCGCGCTCCCATGGCGCAGTCGAACACCTCGTAGTGCTCGGGCTTGAGGCTGGGGGCGTCGACGACGTGGCCGTTTTCTGCGATGTATTCGACGATGGCCTCGACCTGCTCCTGCAGGTAGCCGAGCTGGTTGAGGGCACGCGGGATCGTCTGGTTGACGATCTGCATGGAGCCGCCGCCGACGAGCTTCTTGAACTTGACGAGGGCGAGGTCGGGCTCGATGCCCGTGGTGTCGCAGTCCATCATCAGGCCGATGGTGCCGGTGGGGGCGAGGAGCGACGCCTGGGCGTTGCGGTAGCCATGCTTGTCACCCAGCTTGAGGCACTCGGTCCACTGACGGGACGCCTCGGCGTGGATGTCGGTGTCCATGCCGCCGATGGTCTGCAGGTCGTCGTTGGCGGCGGCGTGCTTGCGCATGACGCGCTTGTGCGCGCTCTCGTTGCGGGCGTAGCCGTCGTAGGGGCCGACGATGCCGGCGATCTCGGCGCTGCGGCGGTAGGACACGCCGGTCATGAGGCTGGTGATCGCGCCGGCGATGGAGCGGCCGCCGTCGGAGTCGTAGGCGTGGCCGGTGGCCATGAGCAGGGCGCCGAGGTTGGCGTAACCGATGCCGAGCTGGCGGTAGGCCCGCGTCGTCTCACCGATCTTCTCGGTGGGGAAGTCGGCGAAGGTGATCGAGATGTCCATCGCCGTGATGATCAGCTCGGTCATCTTGACGAACGACGCGATGTCGAACTGGTCGTCGTCCTTCAGGAACTTGAGCAGGTTGATGCTCGCCAGGTTGCAGGACGAGTTGTCCAGGTGGACGTATTCCGAGCAGGGGTTGGAAGCTGTGATGCGGCCGGTCTCCGGGCAGGTGTGCCAGTCGTTGATGGTGTCGTCGTATTGCACCCCGGGGTCGGCGCACTCCCAGGCGGCCTTGGCCATCTTGCGGAAGAGCTCACGCGCGTCGACCTCGTCGATGACCTCGCCGGTCTGGCGGGCCCGCAGCCCGAACTTCGAGCCGCTCTCGACGGCGCGCATGAAGTCGTCGGAGACGCGGACGGAGTTGTTGGCGTTCTGATATTGCACCGAGACGATGTCCTTGCCGCCGAGGTCCATGTCGAACCCGGCGTCGCGGAGCGCGCGGATCTTGTCCTCCTCGCGCGCCTTGGTCTCGATGAACTCCTCGATGTCGGGGTGGTCGACGTCGAGCACGACCATCTTGGCCGCGCGGCGGGTGGCGCCGCCCGACTTGATGGTGCCCGCGGAGGCGTCGGCGCCGCGCATGAAGGAGACAGGGCCGCTGGCGGTGCCGCCGCTGGAGAGCAGCTCCTTGCTGGAGCGGATGCGCGAGAGGTTGACGCCGGAGCCGGAGCCCCCCTTGAAGATGACGCCCTCCTCCTTATACCAGTCGAGGATGGACTCCATCGTGTCGTCGACGGCGAGGATGAAGCAGGCGGAGACCTGCTGCGGCGAGGCGGTGCCGACGTTGAACCACACCGGTGAGTTGAACGCGAACATCTGGTGCACGAGCGCGTGCTTGAGCTCGTGGTCGAAGATCTCGGCGTCCTCGTCGGAGGCGAAGTAGCCGTTCTCCACGCCGGTTCTCGTATAGACGCCGACGACCCGGTCGACGAGCTGCTTCAGGCTCCACTCCCGCTGCGGCGTGCCCACGGCGCCGCGGAAGTATTTCGTCGTCACGATGTTGGCGGCGTTGACCGACCAGAAGTCGGGGAACTCCACACCGTGCTGCTCGAAGTTGACGCTGCCGTCGCGCCAGTTGGTCATGACGACGTCGCGGCGCTCCCAGCGCACCTCGTCGTAAGGATGCGTGCCGGGCGTGGTGAAGACGCGCTTCATCTTCAACCCCTTGCGCGGCCGCCTGCCCCCACGGGCCACCACGCCACCGACCGTCTCCGTCATGACTTCCCCCTCCCGGGGCTCGCTGGAGCCCACCGTCGGACCGCTTTCATCGCGCCGCAAGACCCCCGGCGCCGGGGAAACCCCATTTAGGGGTGGCTTTCGCCTTTGTCGCTCTTCAGTTGCTTGATCTCGGCTTCGAAGTCGTCGAGGCTCTCAAATCCCCGATAAACCGACGCGAAGCGGAGATAAGCCACCTCGTCGAGTTCGCGGAGCGGACCGAGAATCGCCAGCCCCACCTCATTGGAGGGGATTTCAGCGGCTCCGGTCGCCCTGATGCTCTCCTCGACGCGCTGACCGAGTTGCGCCAGCGGATCCTCACCCACCGGGCGACCCTGACATGCCCGCCGCACGCCCGCTATTACCTTGTCGCGGGAAAACGGCTCGGTCACGCCGCTGCGTTTGCTCACCATCAGCAACACCGTCTCCTGAGTGGTGAACCTTCGTCCGCACTCGGAACAGGTGCGACGGCGGCGAATCGCCGCTCCGTCTTCAGTCGAGCGACTGTCGATGACGCGCGTATCCGGGTGACGACAGAACGGACAATGCACGCTTGTCGCCCTCCTTGTGCGCGCCTAAACCCACCACAGCCACCGAGTGGCCTCTTGTGCGGGTAATGCAATGCGCAAGAGACGCTCCCGCACACCCCACAGAAGAGACTGTGTGGTCACGGAAACACAATTTATGGTGAGCTACGTCGGCATGACTACTAGATGTTGTGGTCCAACCGTAGAAGTGCCGGACCATGAACGCAAGTTGACGGCGCCCCCGCCGGGGAAGTCGCTGCTCAGAGCGGTCGCCGGGCGTGTCGCCTCCTCCGCCCCAGCATCCCCGCCGGACACCTGCCCCCCAAGCCAGATGAGCCCGACGGTAGCCGCCACAAGCAGCACAAACACCACAGCTCTCCCGCGAGGCGTCAGCCGTACCGGCCGCCTCTCCAGCCTCGGACGTCTTCCACCCGCCGAACGCCCCCCTTCTTTCGAACTACGTCCTACTTCTTTCGAACGTACGGCGGACGCCGGCGATTTCCCCCTTCCCGGCACTCTTGGCGCCGGGACCACTTCGAGCCGGGGACGATTCGAACGCGTCCCAGATGTCGAACGCCTCTCCTGCGATCTTCCCGGAACCTGAGCGGTGCGGCTGCGCCGCGATGGCGCGGCGTTGATCGGCACGGTCGTCGGCATGTGACCTCCCGGATGTCTCCCCGCCCGATACATCCGATCCGTCCGCTGCGCATGCAGATCACTGACAAGCGCTTATCAAAATCACGGAATAAAGATCAGCGAATCGAACACGGTATCGATCGAACTCCCGTACGATGTTCTACACCAGGATGTGACCGATTTCGAGAACCACTCGAACACGTGTTTGAAGTCGATCTTTGTCGGCGATACGGTCGCACTAGGTGCGGCGTGAATTTCACACACCGGGCGATCAGCGGTGGCCGGCCCCGGGCGAGGAGGAGAGCATGAGCGAGCGCAATGGCGAAGGCGTCAGCGACCTGGCGGTGCGCAGGCGTGACTCCCTCGGCCTGACACCGAGGCAGCGCAAGATCCTGGAAGTGATCCGTGACTCGGTGCAGCAGCGCGGCTATCCGCCCTCCATGCGTGAGATCGGCGAGGCCGTGCAGCTCACCAGCACCTCCAGCGTGTCCCACCAGTTGACGGCTTTGCAGCGCAAGGGCTACCTGCGCCGTGATCCCCACCGCCCGCGCGCCCTTGAGGTCCGCCTGCCCGGCGAGCCCGCCCTTTGGGTCGACCCCGGCACGAGCGACCTCGACTCCCCCCAACCCCCCGTGAGCCGCCCCACCGCCGCCTATGTGCCCCTGGTCGGCCGCATCGCGGCCGGCGGCCCGATCCTCGCCGAGGAAAGCGTGGAAGACGTCTTCGCCCTGCCCAAGCAACTCGTCGGCGAGGGCACCCTGTTCCTGCTCCAGGTCACCGGCGACTCGATGATCGACGCCGCCATCGCCGACGGCGACTGGGTGGTCGTCCGCCAGCAACCCGTCGCCGAGAGCGGCGACATCGTCGCCGCGATGATCGAAGGCGAGGCCACGGTCAAGACCTTCAAACGCAAAGACGGCCACGTGTGGCTGGTCCCCCACAACCCGGCCTACGACCCGATCCCCGGCGACGACGCCTCCGTCCTGGGCAAGGTCGTGGCGGTGCTGCGCCGCCTCTAGCCCCTCCCGCATCCCCAAGCCCTGCCGCACGGCACAGCCGGCACGGCAGGGCTTGGGGCGTGCCACAAGGGCCTCGTGACCGGTTGCGGCCGCCTAGCGGCCCTGACGCCTCGCCACGCCCCTCGCGACGGGCCAGGCCCACCTCCCGGACGAGGCTCACGACACGCCACGCCGCATGGCCCCAGCCCGCGGGGCATCGCTCCATATGCCACGACCTCCACGGCCTCTCGCAGGGAGGGCACGACGGCGCCGTAGGCCTCGGCATATGTGCCATGGCCACCCCGCGAAGCTGACGTGACCTTCACGGACGAAACCGCTGACGCCTCGGAGGCCGGCACCCTCGTTCGGGGTCGGCTTCACCGATGAACCCCACAATCGACCAACAAATCCCCGGAAGCACTGCACTACCGGACATGGAAGAGCCCGCAAACCTCCCACGTAGGGTTATACCGTGACCGATGCACCAGACCTGGACAAGATCACCCTAGACTCCATCGGCCCGCGAGCTGGTATGAAGTGGGGGACCACCCCGCAAGGCATCATCCCCGCCTGGATCGCCGACATGGACTTCCCCATAGCCCCCGAGATCCAGAGCGCGCTGACAAGCCGCGCCGCCAACGACCTCGGCTACCCCACATGGATCGACCAACCCCCGGCCGGCCCCCTGTCCGAGGCGTTCGCCGAGTACATGGAGCTCAAGCATGGCTGGCGCCCCGACCCCGGTCACGTCCGCTCCTACACGGACATCAACCAGGCTCTCCAGATCCTTCTCCATGTCATGACTTCTCCGGGTGACCGGGTCGCTTTCCACACCCCCGGCTACTACCCGTTCTTCGAGACGTGCGCCGAGATGGACCGGCCGCTCTTGCCGATCCCCATGATCCCCGAGGGCGACTCGTGGCGGTTCGACCTCGACCGCCTGGCCGCTGACCTGGCCGACGGGCGATGCCGGGTGCTACTGCTCGTGAACCCGCACAACCCCACGGGCCGCGTCATGACCCGAGCGGAACTGACCGGCCTCGCCGAGCTGGCCGAACGCCACGATCTCCTCGTGCTGGCCGACGAGATCCACGCCGACCTCATCCACGGCTCCGCCGAGCACATCCCGTTCGCCACGATCCTCCCCGAGCGTACGGTGACCCTCACGTCGGCCACCAAGGCGTTCAACCTGGGCGGCATCCGATGCTCGGCCATCCACGTGGGCGTGCCCGCCGTACGCGACGCCTTGGACAGGCAGCCCACCCACATCTACGGCGCGGCGAACCTGCTCGGCGTGGAGGCCAGTGTCGCGGCGTGGCGCCACGGCGGCGAATGGTTGCAGGCGGTCCGCACGGTGCTTGACCGAAACCGCCACCTGGTCGCCAAACTCCTCCCCGAAGGAGTCGGCTACCGAGTGCCTGAGGCGACATATCTAGCGTGGCTTGACTTCTCCGCCCTCAACCTCGGCGAGGAGCCCGCAGACTTCCTCCTCCGCGACGCCCAGGTCCGCCTGAGCCCCGGCCCTGCGTTCGGCCCGGGCGGCGACGGCTTCGCCCGGCTCAACTTCGCCACCTCCGGCCCCATCCTCGAACAGATGCTCAACCGGCTCGCCAACGCGATCACCAACAGGGTGAAGCAGGTCTGAGGCCGGGCCTCCCCGCAAAGACAACGACACCACGGCACGTGCCGTACGCCGGCCGTGCCGTGGTGTCGTAGGTGGGGTTAGGGGACGATGTTGACCAGTTTGGGCGCTCGGACGATCACCTTGCGCGGGGGACCGTCCAGGTGGCCCTTGACCTTGTCCGAGGCCAGGGCGAGGGCCTGGAGGTCGGACTCGGAGATGTCCGGGGCCACCTCCAAGCGGTCGCGGACCTTGCCCGCCACTTGGACCACGCACGTGACCGACTCCTGCACCAGGAGAGCCGGGTCGGCGGTGGGCCAGCCGGCGAGGGCGACGGGGGCGGGGTGGCCGAGGCGGTGCCAGCCCTCCTCGGCGGTGTAGGGCGTGACGAGTGACAGCATGACGGCCAGGGCCTCGGCGGCTTCGCGCACGGCGGGGTCGCCGGCTCCGGGGCCGCTGTCGATGGTCTTCCTCGCGGCCGAGGTCAACTCCATCATGCGGGCGACCGCGACGTTGAAGCGCTGGGACTCGACCAGTTTGGTGACCTCGTCGATGGTGTGGTGGGTGACCTTGCGCAGGGCGAGGTCACCGCTCTCGACGGGGACGCCGGAGGTGGTGCCGGCGCCGGCCTCGGTCATGACGCGGAGAGCGCGGCCCAGGAACTTCAGCGACGCGCCGGGAGACAGGTCGGCCCAGTCCATGTCGTCCTCGGGCGGACCGGCGAAGATCATGGTCAGCCGGACGGCGTCGACACCGTAGGTGTCGATCTGCTCGCCCAGGTCCACGCCGTTGCCCAGGGACTTGGACATGGCCTTGCCCATGTTGATGACCTGCCCCTGGTTGAGCAGGCGCAAGAAGGGCTCGGTGAAGTCGACCATGCCCATGTCGTAGAGCACCTTGGTGAAGAACCGGGAGTAGAGCAGGTGCAGCACGGCGTGCTCGATGCCGCCGACGTATTGGTCGACCGGCCCCCACTTGCGCACCTGCTCGACGTCGAACGGCCCGCCCTCGTAGCCCGGCGAGCAGTAACGCAGGAAATACCACGAGGAGTCGACGAACGTGTCCATGGTGTCGGTGTCGCGCTTGGCCGGGCCGTCGCACTTGGGGCAGGAGACGTTGACCCAGTCGGTCGCGGCGGCCAGGGGGGACACACCCTTGGGCGCCAGGGCCTCGCCGCGCAGGTCGGGCAGCGTGACGGGGAGTTGCTCGTCGGGGACGGGCACCTCGCCGCAGTCGGGGCAGTGAATAATCGGGATCGGCGTGCCCCAGAAGCGCTGCCGGGACAGCAGCCAGTCGCGCAGGCGGTAGTTGACGGCGGCCTTGCCGTTGCCCTCGGCGGCCAGCATCTCGATGATCTTGGCGATGGCGTCGACCTTGCTCAGGCCGTCGAGCGGGCCGGAGTTGACCAGGGTGCCCTCGCCGGGAGTCGCCTCGCCGGTCTCGCCCGGGTCGGCCAGGCCGGTGTGCACGACGACGCGCACCGGCAACCCGAACTTCCGCGCGAAGTCGAGGTCGCGCTGGTCGTGGGCGGGCACCGCCATGATCGCGCCATGGCCGTAGTCGGACAGGACGTAGTCGGCCGCCCACACAGGGATGCGCTCGCCGTTGACCGGATTGATCGCGTGAACACCAAGGAAGACGCCGGTCTTCTCCTTCTCGGTGGACATGCGCTCGATGTCGGACAGCTTGGCGACCTCGGCGCGATAAGCGTCGAACGCCTCACGCCGGTCGGGGGTGCAGATCTCGCTAGCCAGGGCCGCGTCGGGGGCGACCACGAAGAAGGTGGCGCCGTAAAGCGTGTCGGGCCTGGTCGTGTAGACGGTGACGGGCTCGTCGCGGCCCTCGATCGCGAAGGCCACGTCGGCGCCCGTGGAGCGGCCGATCCAGTTGCGCTGCATGGCGAGCACACGGTCGGGCCAGCCGGCCTCGACCTGCGCCATGTCGTCCAGCAGCCGGTCGGCGTAGTCAGTGATCTTGAAATACCACTGCGTCAGCTCGCGGCGGACCACCTCGGCGCCGCAGCGCTCGCACCGGCCGGCGACGACCTGCTCGTTGGCGAGCACCGTCTGGTCGCTGGGACACCAGTTGACCAGGCCGCCCTTGCGGTAGGCCAGACCGCGCTCAAAGAACCGGTTGAACAGCCACTGGTTCCACTTGTAGTAGTCGGGGTCGCTGGTGTGCAGCCGGCGCGACCAATCAAAGGAAATGCCGTAACGCCGGAAGGACGTGGCCTGCGTCTCGATGTTGGCGTAGGTCCACTCGGCGGGGTGAGCGTTGCGCTTGATCGCGGCGTTCTCGGCGGGCAGGCCGAAAGAGTCCCATCCGATGGGATGCAGCACGTTGTAGCCGCGCTGGAACCAGTATCGCGCGATGACATCCCCGATGGCGAAAACCTCGCCGTGGCCCATGTGGAGGTCACCCGAGGGGTAGGGGAACATGTCGAGCATGTATTTATACGGACGGTCGTCGGTTGCCCCCTCACCGGCCCGGAAGGGGTCAAGCTCCTCCCACCGCTGCTGCCACTTGGCCTGCAGGGTCTGGGGGTCGTAATGCTCGCTCACTGGTGACTTCTCTCGGTTGGTCGTCGCCCATAAGAAAACCCCCCGCTTGCACAAACGAGGGGTCGCCGCGTCGATGGGCGGAACTCAGCCCTGCCGACGCGGCCCGCTAAGCAGAGTCGCGGAACGCATACGTCAAGACTAGCGCAGGTCGCAACCCGCTAGGGTGACGGTCGCCAAACCTGCCATCTCTAACAGGAATGTCCTCACAGAGGGTAAACAGCCGGTTTCGTACGGCGAAGCCATGCATTAGCCCGGCCACCGCCCGGCTTTCTCCATGGTGGGTGAGATCTGATGGTGATACATCCGTTGTGACCTCTGTTGTCCCTTCAGTCTAATCTTTGCGCCGTGGCGAACTCAGCAAAACCGGGTCAGGGGCCCGATCCATCGGAGCAGGGGCTTCCGATGCAAGATCCCCCCACAGACCCCACCGGCCTGCAGTTCCGCGGGGGCTTCTCTGGTTTCCCTGCGGACCCCCCCGTGTCACATGAGATCATGCCGACCACCCATAAACCGGGCACGACAGCGGGAGGTACGGCAGAAATGGCCCCGGAGCATCCGACTCCAGCGCACCCTCCTCCGGCTTGGCCAGAGATGCCCGGTAACGAGTCTCGCCGCGCCTCCCCACAACGGCCAGGCCCCGGCACGGGGCCGCACCCGTCGATGACCTCCCCTTCTCGTCCCGGCGCTCCGGGACCTGAGTCGCAGCCGCGCGGCTCCCAGGCCGGCGGGGCTTCCTGGCCGGGCGAGCAGCCGCCCGCCCAGTCGTTCCGCCGCGGCGGCGAGCAGGGGCAGGGCACCGACCCGCGCCTCCAGCCGCCGGACCGGCCCGGCCAGGGCACCGACCCCCGTCTCCAGTCGCCCGGCCCCGCCACTTCCGGCCGACCGGGACGCGGCACCGACCCGCGCCTCCAGCCCCCCGGTCCCACCGGCGCCTCAGGAGGGCCGGGCCCCGGCTCCCCCGCCGAGGGTCCCCGCCCCCGGCAGGCACAGGGTCCGTCGTTCGACCAGCCCCAAGGCCCTCCTGGCCGGCAAGGCGCCGGCCCCGGTCAGTCCCACCCGGCGGCACACGGTTCCGGGCCACGGGGTGAGACGCCGGGAGCCGCTCTCGGCCGAGACCCGGCTGATCCGTACAAGCCGTTCGTCACCGCGGGTCAGATCAGCGGCCCCAAGACTCCGCCGCCCGCCCGGCAGCAGGAGATCTGGGACACCGTCTTCAGCGACGACGACGAACCCGAGGAGCGCAGGCCCTTCTGGATCTTCGCGCTGATCGGATCCGTCGTAGTGGCGCTGCTCGCCGTGCTGCTCTGGGCGTTCCTCGCCGGTCCGCTCGCCGGATCGGATGAGGAGCCGAGCGACGGCGTGTCCGGCAAGGCCGCCCCCACCACCTCGCCGCAGGGGACGACCCGGTCGCAGTCGATCACCAAGCTGCCGCGTTTTCCCGGCCGCGCCTCCGCGGTGTCGGGAACGCTCACCGACAGCCGGGTCGCCATCACGGTCCCCCGCCTCGGCGGTGTGTGGCGGCTCGACACGCGTCCCTCGGTCATGAAGACGTACGGCTACGCCACGCGCCAATATGTCGCCGCAGGCCAGGACACGGTAGGGAAGCCGCAGTTCGCCCAGGTGATGACGGGACCGCTGCAGGCTCGGCTCAAGTCGAAGTACAGCTCGCCGGAGAACCTCCTGCCGGTGGTCAACGCCGTCGCGGTCCAGGCGCGGCAGAAGCTCTTCCCGTCCGGCAACGCGGTGCGCAAGACGTCCCAGCAGTCGCTCAGCATCCAGGGCATGCCAGGACAACTAGCCGCGTGGCAGGTCACCACGGGACAGAGCACGACGACCATGGTGGTGGCCGCGATCAGCACCGGGGATGATCTGCCGGCGATCGTCTACATGTCCGTGCCGGACAACAAGAAACAGCTGTTGCCCGACATCAACACTGTCTTTCAGCGGATCCGTCTGACCGGTTCATAACGCCACACGGTTCACGAGGCCACACAGCCCGCGGCGGCCGACGCCACGCCCGATGCCACAAGGCGCCCGGTACGGCAGAGCCGCCAAGTAGATGTGCCCGCACGAGACGTACGGCAGAGCCGTCAGGCAGACGATGCCCCGCGCGAGGTGCACGGCGGAGGGCGCCACGAGGCGCCCGGTACGGCAGAGCCGTCAGGTTGGCGTGGGGTGCCCGGCGGCGGCACCTATCGCACGCCGCCGCCCGACCATGCGTCTCCCACCGGCCGGGCATCCGCCGTCCTTAACTGGGGCACTCAGAACGTGCAGTCCATGTGCTTGATGCCGTTGACGAAGTTGGAAAGCAGATTCTCCGGCTCTCCGCCCTCGATGTGCGGCACCCGCCTGAGCAGCTCGCCGAACATGGCGCTGATCTCCCGGCGCGCCAGATGCGCGCCGAGACAGAAATGGGGGCCGGGCCCCCCGAATCCGACGTGGGGGTTGGGGCGCCGGGTGATGTCGAAACGCTGCGGAGCGTCGAAGACGGATTCGTCGCGATTGGCCGACCAGTAGAAGAGCAAAACCTTCTCCCCCGCGCGGTATGTCGTGCCGTTCAACAAGTGGTCGCGGGTGACCTTGCGCCGCATGTAGTTGACGGGTGAGGCCAGGCGCACGATCTCCTCGACCGCGCCCGCGGTGCGGCCGGGGATGTCCTTCAGCCACAGGGCACGCTGGTCGGGGTTGAGGGTGAGCATGCGCAAGCCATACGAAATCGCGTTGCGCGTGGTCTCGTTGCCGGCGACGACGAGCAGGATGAAGAAGGACCCGAGCTCCTGGAGGGTGAGCCGCTCACCGTCGAAGTTGGCGCTGACCAGGGCGGAGATGAGGTCGTCTGTGGGGCGCTCGACGCGATGGGCGGCGAGCTCCTGCACGAGCTGCTGGAGCTCGTGACCGGCCATGAGCAGTCTTTCGAGCATGGCCTGCTCGTCGGTGTCTCCGTATTCGGGGTCGAGGCCGCCGAGCACGATGTTGGACCTGTCGTAGACGTAGTTGTAGTCGGAGGCGGGGATGCCCATCATGTCGCAGATGATCTTAAGCGGTAACCGGGCCGCGACCTGCGGGACGAAGTCGCCGCCCGGTCCGGCCGCCAGGAGATCGTCGACGATCTGGACCGCGGTGGCCTCGACGGACGCCTCGAACTGCTTGATCATCTTCGGCGTGAAGGCGCGGGAGACGATCCGGCGGAGGCGGGCGTGACGCGGGTCATCCATGTTGATCATGGAGCCGAAGTATTCGGCGAGGTCGTCGGGCATGTCCTCGATGTTGGTGGACCCGCCCCCCGAGCTGAAGATCTCGGGGTTCCTGCTGATCTCCAGCAGGTCGAGGTGCTTGACGATCGCGTGGTAGCCCGGCCCGGGGGCGGCGTAGGACACCGGGGGCTCCGCGTAGAACACGGGCTGCTCTTTCGCCCGGAGCAGGGCGAACGCCCGCTCTCTGTCGGCCATGGGTCGCGCCCAGAACTCATAGTCCGATAGGTCGAAATCGCTGATCGAGGTGATTTGCCGATGGTGTTGCGGAATCACGCTCATGCGCCACATCCTCATCACGACGGTCCGTACGTACAGCGTACGCCTACGAGAGCTCAGCAAAAGACTCTCAGAGAAATGCGACCGAAATTGACTTATGCCCGAAAACTAGAAGTCTTCTCGCAGAATGAGGTCCGCCGCCCTCTCCGCGATCATCACGACAGGCGCGAGAGTGTGGCCCCGGTTGAGGGTCGGCATGACCGACGCGTCGACAACCCGCAATCCCTCAAGACCGTGCACACGCAACTCCGCGTCGACGACCGCGTCCCCGGAAAGTCCCATTCGACACGTACCTGCGGGGTGATAAAGCGTTTCCGAACGCTCACGCAAAAATGCGATGACTTCCTCGTCGGTGACAGGAGCCGTATAAGGGACCATGGGCCCGTCGACGTAATCCCGCAATGCCTCGGTCGCGGCCAGGCGCTGCGCCATGCGCAACCCGAGGGCGAGCCGCCGAATGTCCGCCTCCGCCGAGAAGTAAGCCGGGTCGATGACGACATCTCTGTCCTCGTCGAGGGTGATTCGGCCCTGACTCTCCGGTTGCAGCAGCATCGCGCCGATGGTGATGCCGTGGCCGGGGGGCGGCGTCAACCCGTGATCGATGAAAGGCACGGGGGCGAAGATGAGTTCGATGTCGGGCGCTGGCTCCTCCGGAGATGTCCGGATAAAGGCGACGGCCTCCCCCACATTGGAGGTGAGCGGCCCCGACCTGTGGAAGAGGAATCTCACGAGGTTGGGCAACCGGGGAGCCGTGGCCAGCGTCACGGGTCTCGGGCAGTGCATATACACGGCGGTGACAAGGTGGTCGACAAGCCCGCGCCCGACTCCGGGCAGATCGTGGTGCACGTCGACGCCGCCGACGCGCAGCACGTCGGGGTCGCCGACGCCGGAGAGCATGAGCAGGTGGGGCGAGCCGATCGCGCCGCCGGCGAGCAGCACCTCCTTGGCCGCCCGGACCTCGGCTCCGTGCGCCAGCCGTACTCCGACGGCCCGTTTGCCGGAGAACAGCACACGGTCGGCCGGAGAATCGTGGATCAGCGTCAGGTTGGGCCGCTTGAGCGCGGGGCGCAGGTAGGCGTCGGCCGGGCTCCACCGGCGTCCGCGCCGCTGTGTCACCGGTGTCGGGGCACACCCTTCACCGAAACGGTCTGCGGCGCCGTTGACCTCGGCGCCGTTGAGTTCGGGGAGCCGGGCCAGACCGAGTTCCGCACAGGCGGCGAGGAAGGCGCGGGTGGTCTCGTTGGGGCTGCGAAGTTCGGAGATGTGCAAGGGTCCGGCTGTGCCGTACACCTCGCCCCGGTTCGTGCCCACGCGGTGCTCGGCGCGCTGGAAGTAGGGGAGGACATCCTCATATGACCAGCCGGGGATGTCCCATTGGTCATAGTCACGGGGGTGGCCCCGCACCCACATCTGCGCGTTGATGGAGGAGGAACCTCCGAGCGTGCGTCCGCGCGGCCAGTAGAGCGAGCGGCCGGCGAGACCGGGCTGGGGTGCGGTGGTGTAGTTCCAGTCGTAGGCGGTCTTGAAGAGCTTGCCGAAGGCGGCCGGGATCCTGATCTCCAGCCGGTCGTCGCGCCCGCCGGCCTCGATGAGGGCGACACGTGTGCCGGGGTCCTCGGAGAGCCGTCCGGCGAGCACACATCCAGCCGCACCGGCACCGACGATCACGTAGTCGTATTCCGTGGCCACCCACATCCCCTTTGCCCAGATATGCGCCGTCTACCGACATAGCCGCACATAGATCCATACAACGGGAGTCGCACATGATTTGGCTATCACGACCTACCAATCAGTAGTAACCCACTGCAAGGATGTCACCAGGCACAACCTGAGAGGAAGCTCCATGCTCAATCTGTCGATCGTCTTGGAGGACAGTGCGCGCGAGGCGCCCGACGACATTGCCATGGTCTTCGGAGATCTGCGCCTGCCGTACTCGATGGTGAACACCGTCGCGAACCAGGTCGCCAACCTGCTGACCTCCCGAGGGATCGGCAAGGGGGACAAAGTTGCGCTGACTTGCCCGAACCTCCCCTATTTCCCCTTTGTCTACTACGGCATCCTGAAGACCGGCGCGACCGTTGTCCCGCTCAATGTCCTGCTCACGCCGCGCGAGGTGGCCTACCACCTCGCCGACTGCGAGGCCAAGGCGTTCTTCAGCTTCGAGGGCACCCCCGAGCTCCCGATGGGGCAGCGCGCATATGAGGGCTTCGCCGAAACGCCGGGCGCCGAGCACTTCTTCATCCTGCCCGCCGCCGCGTTCGCCACCACGTCGTCGGTGGAGGGGGCGGAGACGATCTGGTCGGCCTTGGACGGCATGTCCCCGGTGTACGAGACGGCGGGGACCGCGCCCGACGACACGGCGGTCATCCTCTACACGAGTGGCACCACCGGCCGCCCCAAGGGCGCCGAGCTGAGCCACCAGAACATGCTCATGAACGCGATCGTCTCCGATGAGATGTTCCTGCGGCAGGAGCGGAACGTCTTCCTCACCGCGCTGCCGCTTTTCCACTCCTTCGGGCAGACCGTGCTCATGAACATGGGATTCCGGCGCCGCGCCACCTTGGTCCTCATGCCGCGCTTCGAGCCCGGCGAGGCCCTGGAGCTGATGCGCCGCGAGCAGGTGACGAAGTTCGCCGGCGTGCCCACGATGTATTGGGCGTTGCTGTCGAAGATCCACGCCGACGGGGAGGAGGTGCCGATGTCGCTGAAGGTGGCGGTCTCCGGCGGCGCGGCACTGCCCGTCGAGGTGCTGAAGGACTTCCACACGACCTTCGGCTTCGGCGTGCTGGAGGGCTACGGCCTGTCGGAGACCTCGCCCGTGGCGAGCTTCAACCAGCTCGGCAGACCCAACAAGCCGGGCTCCATCGGCACGCCGGTGTGGGGCGTGGAGATGAAGCTGATCGACGCCGAATGGAACACGCTCGAAGGCACCGGTCCCGGCGAGATCGCCATCCGGGGACACAACATCATGAAGGGCTACTACAACCGGCCCGAGGAGAGCGCGGAGGTGCTGCGGGACGGGTGGTTCCGCACCGGTGACATCGCCCAGCGCGACGAGGACGGCTACTACTACATCGTCGACCGCGCCAAGGACATGATCATCAGGGGTGGTTTCAACGTCTATCCGCGCGAGGTCGAGGAGGTGCTGCTCACCCACCCGTCGGTGTCGCTCGTGGCCGTGGTGGGCGTGCCGCACGAGCGCCACGGCGAGGAGATCAAGGCGTATGTGATCCCGGCACCCGGCACCACCGTCGGCGCGGACGAGCTGATCGCCTGGGCCAAGGACAACATGGCCGCCTACAAATATCCGCGCGAGGTCGAGTTCAGGGAGACCCTCCCGATGACCGCGACCGGCAAGATCCTCAAGCGCGAGTTGCGCTGACGCCCGCGGCGCCCCCGGCCCGGCGCTGGGCCGGGGGTCGCCCGCGGAGTACGGCGTGAGCCGGATCAGGGCCAGTCGAGCGACGGGCGCAACGGCACGTCGGCCTCGCCGCCTTCACCCAGTTTGACCCCGAGCACCTGGTGGAGCTGCACCTTGTTGCGCTCGAAGCCGACGATGCAGCCGGCCATGTAGAGCCGCCACACCCTGGCAGTGCCCTGGCCGACCTCCGCGACAGCCTCGTCCCAGTGGGCGTCAAGGTTGGCGCACCACTTTTCGAGGGTCTTGGCGTAGTGCTCGCGGAGGTTCTCCTCGTGGCGCACCTCGAAGCCGAGGTCCTCCATCTGACGGATCAGATAGCCGACCGACTCAAGCTCCCCGTCGGGGAAGACGTAGCGGTTGATGAAGCCGCCCTTGTTGATGGTGCGCTCCGTGCCGGTCGGCCGGGTGATGCAGTGGTTGAGCAGGCGGCCGCCCGGCCGGAGCTTGCCGTAGAGGAACGAGAAGTAACCCGGCAGTTGGTCCTTGCCGATGTGCTCGGTGAGGCCGATGGAGCTGACCGCGTCGAAATCGGTCTCGGCCACGTCGCGATAGTCCATGAAGCGCACTTCGGCCAGGTCACTGAGCCCCGCATCGGCGATCGCCTTCTGCGCCCACTCGGCCTGCTGCCGGGACAGTGTGACACCGAGGGCCTTCACCCCGTATTCGCGGGCGGCGTGCATCACCATGCCGCCCCAGCCGCAGCCGACGTCGAGCAGCCGCATGCCGGGCTTCAGCGCGAGCTTCTTCGCGACCAGGTCGAACTTGGCGAACTGCGCCTCCTCCAACGTGGAGTCGTGCGAAGGGAAGACCGCGCAGGTGTAGGCCATAGACGGGCCGAGCACCCACTCGTAGAACCTGTTGGACACGTCGTAGTGGTGGTGGATGGCCTCGGCGTCACGCTGTTTGGCGTGACGGCTGCCCAGCTTGGCCATCGTGCTGCGCCGGACCTCTTGCGGAGGCGGGTTCACCCGCATCAGCAGGGGTTTGACGCCGAGTGACCGGACCGCGGCGAGCTTCTCGCCGAGCGACAGGTCCTCCAAGGTCAGCGCCCACATGCGGTCGAGCAGGGTATACATGTCGCCCTGCACGTCGAGATGGCCGGATATGTAGGCGCGGGCCAGCCCGAGCTCGCCGGGTGCCTGCGCGAGGTAGGCCACCGCGACCGGTGACTTCACCTCGATCCGCACATCGGCGCCGCCGCGCCCCGCCTTGCTTCCGTCGTAGGCGACGAACTCGATATCCGCCGTGCCGCCGACAACCTTCTCAAAGATCTGCGCCAAACTCACAGGATCAACCTCCTAACGCCCCCGCACACACTTCTCATAGAGGTCGAGCAATCGGCCACCCGGATCGTATGCCCGCTTCACCGGCCAGTAGGCGTCCCCGTTGTAGAGCCCCCAGAACTCCTCACGGGGATAGAACGACGTCGAGTAGAGAGACTTGTGACCGTCGAGATCGTGCACGGCACGCTCGATCAGACGGTTGTAGTAACCGTCGAACTGCCCCCTCGGCAGCGGCACGGTGCCCCAGAAGCCGAAGTTGAGATAGAGCTTGCCCTGGTCGAGCGGATAGAGCGGCCACTCGCCGTTGGACTTCAGCGGGCACATCCAGACCGGCGTCATGCCGACCTTCTCGTGGAAGAAGCGCAGGAACTCGGCGCCCCGCCCGATAGGCACCTCGACGTCCTGGATGACCGACTCGTGCACCGGGTTGTTGCGCCACCGGTCGATGCGCGCCGTCACTCCATATTTGCGGTCAAGGCCGACGAAGCGCCGGTAGACATCCGAACGCATCCAGCGGCGCGGCATGAGGGAGCGCACCAGCGGCTTTTGCACGCCGAACGCCCGTGAGCACCAGAACCAGTCGGTGTCCCACCGCCAGAGGTAGTCGCGAACGGTCAGCCAGTCGCGCGTGCGGTTGCGAATGGACTGGTAGTAGATGCGCATGCCCGTGTAGTCAGAGACATAGGGGGCATGGTCGGCGAAGCGCCCGAGCGTGATGAAAAGCTCACCGGGCCCGAAGAACACCCCGTCGACGAAGTCGACCGGCTCGCCGTCGTGCTCCCCGCGCTCGCAGATCTCCTGCATGGCGAGCATGCACTTGTCGGCGTCGCCGAAGGGCAGATGCGTCAACCGGACAAAAGGTTTGACCCGCTTGAGTTTGATGCGCAGTCGGAGCGCATATCCAAGCGTGCCGTAAGAGTTGGGGAAAGCCCTGAACAGGTCGCGATGCTCACCGGTGTCGTCGGCCACCACGATGCGGCCGTCGCCGGTGAGGATCTCCATCTCCTCGACAGACTCGTGGGGCAACCCGTCGCGGAAACTCGTCGACTCGATGCCGAGCCCTGTGACCGCTCCCCCGAGCGTGATGGTCTTGAGCTGCGGCACGACATATGGCATGAGCCCGTGCGGCAGCGTCGCGTCGACCAGCCGCTCGTAGGTCGTCATTCCCTGGACCTCGGCGGTCATGGAGCCGGGGTCGACTTCGATCACCTGGTCGAGGTGGCGCGCCGAGAGGCGGGCGGCGGCCCGCCGGTCGTCTCTGAACCTGAAGAGGTTGGTCGTGGCTTTGGCCAGGCGCGGCGCCGCGTCGCCGGGAATCGAAGCGTAGGACTCCCGGATCTGTTCTACGGCTCGCCGGTGTGCCGACATGCGCGTCACCGGGCGGCACCCCCCGGGCAGTGTGGGAGATTGTTGTGCAGGAGATCGTCGATTAGCACGTTATATCCCTAAGTCAGAGCAGACCAGGAGAGCAACGGGTTTACCGCGCGAGACCCCGTGAACGCAGAACACCCACGATCGCCCGGATCTGCGGAGTCCCCGCATGCTCGCGGTCGGCGAAGGCGAATACGACTCTACAACCCGGGAATCTGCCCGATCACGGCCGCACCCCCTTGTGCGAAAACCAAGAATCAGGCCAGCGTACCGGGCTGGCCCGACAAAACCTCGGAGGCTACTCCGCGGGTGTGAAGCTCCGGAAAACCCATCTCATCGCCGTCTGATGCGGGGCCCAGACCTCCTGCTCGGTCGTCCACTTCAGCACGATCGAGCCCTCCTCACCCACGATCACACGCCTGACCTCGCGATATGTCGTCCCCGGCCGCAACCAGGACTGCCCCTCGTTCCCTGTGGCGGTGAACACGAAGCCCCACTCGACGGCCTTGCCATGTTCCGAGGGGATCGTGCGCATATATCCCCTCTCATAACCCTTGACCTGGGGCTTCAGCGTGGTCTCCATGTCGGTGAGGATCTCCATCGCCCCGGTGTAGGACGTGATCTCCTCGATCGCGAGGTGAGCTTTGCCGTCCCTTCGCACCCATTGCGTGTAACTCTCGTGCACGCTGCCGCGCCACAGCCGCGGCGCGTCGACCTTCCACCCCGCCCGCGAACGATACGGCCTGTACGGCGAAAGCGTCCTTGTCGGCCTGGCGGAAGGTGTGGCCGAGGGCGCCTTCTCCGCCGCCACCGGGGTGGCCTGGGGCTCGCCCGCCACCGTCGGGGCGCCGGTGGCGGTGGCGTCCGCCGGCCCCGCGCCGTCGCCTGAGGAGAGCGTCAGGTAGGCCGCGGTGCCGCCGCCGAGCACGACCACCAGGGCGGCGGCCACTAGTGCCGTCCGGCCTCCACCGCGCCGTGCCGTACCCCTCCTGCCGCGGCCCGGCGCACTCCGGGCGGGGGCGGGGGCGGGGGTGTCCTTGCCGCGCCGCCGCCGGCCCTTCTCGGGGACGGCGACCTCGGCCAGCAGCCGATCGGCCTCCGCGGCGCCGATGCGGAGCGCGGGATCGCGTTCGAGCAGGCACTTGAGCGCGGGGTGCAGAGCCGGGGGAACCCTGGTGAAGTCGGGCTCCTCGGTCAGCAGCGCGCTCAACGTGGCCATGGTCTCGCCGCGCTCGAAAGGCGACCGGCCGATCACGGCGGCGTAGAGCGTCGCGCCGAGCGACCACAGGTCGGAGGCGGGTCCGACGTCCTTGCCACGCGCCCGCTCGGGGGCGAGGAAGGCGGGCGAGCCGGTCACCATGCCGGTCTGGGTCAGGGAGCTGTCGCCCGTGGCGGTCGCGATGCCGAAATCGGTGAGTACGGCACGGCCTTCGGGCGTCACCAGGATGTTGGCCGGTTTGACGTCGCGGTGCAGAATGCCGGCCGCGTGTGCCGCCATCAGGGCGCTGAGGATCTGGCGGCCGATGTCGGCGACCTGCCGCGTGGGCACCGAGCCGCTCTCGGCGACGACGCGGTCCAGGGAGGGGGCCTTGACGAGCTCCATGACGATCCAGGGGCGGCCGTCCTGCTCGGCCACGTCGTAGATCGCGACGATGCCCGGGTGGCTGATCTTGGCGGCGGTGCGCGCCTCGCGGCTGGTGCGCTGGAGCTGGCGCTCGCGCTCGACGCCGGACAGGCCCGAGGGCAGCAGCACTTCCTTGACGGCGACCGGCCGGTCGAGGAGCGCGTCGTGCCCCTCCCAGACCGCACCCATGCCGCCCTGGCCGAGTTTGCGTATTAGCCGGTAGCGCCGGGCGATCAGCTGCTGCCCGTCCGGTGACGCCATGTTCAGCCCCTCGGTTGCCGCAGGACGCTCCCTACTGATCCCTACTTAATCGTGCGCAAGTTTCCCATATTGGCGACCGCCGCGTGCGCCGCTCGCCCGTGCTCCCCGGAGGAATCGTGTTTCAGCCGCGCCTGCTTTCCTCGAAACCGGGCCCTCGCACGGCAAACCTCCCCCGCCGGTCTCCACCGATTCCCGCGCCCCCACCTCACGCGTCGCCACGTCGCCCCGGCGCCGGGAAAGTGCTTCATCGCCGTCCGCGCGGCACAGTGCCTTGCGGCCCGCGGGCGGCGATGGTTCTACTGAGCGAAGATCCGACACCCCGCGAAGGAGCGCCCATGAGCCGACCGAGCACCTCCGCCCGCACCGGACCGCTGTCCGGCGTGCGGGTGCTGGAACTGGCCGGACTGGCTCCCGGCCCCTTCGCCGGGATGATGCTGGCCGACCACGGCGCGGAGGTCCTGCGGATCGACCGGGTCGCCGCCGCCGGGGACACCCCGCGCCGCGACGTGATGGACCGCGGGAAACACACCATCGGTCTCGACCTGAAATCGCCCGAGGGCGTGACCGCGTTCAAGCGGCTCGCCGCGCACGCGGACGCGGTCATCGAGGTCTACCGGCCCGGCGTCGCCGAGCGGCTCGGCATCGGCCCCGGCGACCTCCACGAGATCAATCCCGGGCTCGTCTACGGCAGGATGACCGGATGGGGACAGGACGGCCCGCTCGCCCCCACAGCCGGACACGACCTCAACTACATTGCGATTTCCGGCGTGTTGTCCATGCTCGGCCGCGAAGGTGAGAAACCGACCGCGCCCCTCAACATCCTCGGCGACTTCGCCGGCGGCGGGCTCATGCTCGCCCACGGCATCGTGCTCGCCCTCTTCGAGCGCACCCGCACCGGTCGCGGCCGGGTCGTGGACGCCGCCATGACCGAGGGCTCGGCGCTGCTGTTCGCGATGTTCTACCAGGGCCCCGCGAGCGCCGGCTGGGGCGCCCGCGGCACCAACCTGCTCGACACCGGGGCCCCGATGTACGACACCTACACCACCAAGGACGGCCGCCACGTCGCCGTCGCCGCGCTCGAACCGAAGTTCTATGCCGAACTCGTCGGGCGCATGGGCCTCACCGGCCTGCCCGACCGCGACGACAAGGCCGCCTGGCCCGCGTTGCGCGCACGGCTCACCGCCGCGTTCGCGACACGCACCCGGGCCGAGTGGGAGGAGGTGTTCGCCGGCTCCGACGCCTGCGTCTTCCCCGTGCTGGAGATGGACGAGGCGCCCGCGCACCCCCACAACCGGGCCAGGGGCTCCTTCGTCGACGTCGACGGGATCGTCCAGCCCGTGCCCGCGCCGCGCCTGCTCGGCGTGCCGGACCAGGACCTCTCCCCCGCCACCCGGCTGACCGACCTGGCCTCGTGGGGGTTGCCGGCCGACGAGGCCGACCGGCTGCGGGCCTCGGGGGTGCTGGGCTGAGATCGAGGCTTATGCCGACCCGGCCTATTTCTCGGCGGAGGCCGATATCCGGCGGCTCCGCCGTACGGCGCGGGCCGGATCAGCCGGGCGCGCTCACTTCTCGCCCGCAGCTCGTTCGCCCGGCGGCTATCCCCAGGCCGGGAGGACGGCGATGTAGAGATCGGCGCCGTGGCCGTGGTGGATCTCCAGATCGGTGGTGAAGGCGCGTGGCGGGGTGCCGCCCGACTCGGTGTGCTTCCAGACCCGCTGCCACGCCTCGACGAGCGCCTGCGGCATCGGCCCCCGCGCCTCCACCAGGATCGACCGCGCGGCCGGCACCCGCGCCGCGACCATGCCCTCGGGGAGCGCGGCGGCACTGCGCACCGCGACTCCGACGATCTGGGTGTAGGGCCCGTGGTGATCGCTGTGGTAGTCGGACAGGACGGCATAGAGGTTGTCGGCTATCCGGCCGGGCACATGCGCGAATGCGCCGGGTTCGAGCGCCCGCCGCCACAATCCAGGGAGTTTCGCCCGCGATGGGTCCATCTCCTCGGCATTGGACGTGCGTACGGCATAGCCCACCACGAGCGTCTCTCTGCGCTCGACGATATTCACTTCGCTCATCAGCGTTTCTCGTCTCCCTCGCCACCTGACCGAGGAGCAACCCGTTCATCCGGTCGGCGAACCGGGCCCTGATCAGGCCGTTCGTGTTCAGGTTAAGCACCTGCGGGGCATGGCCGGACCGCGGTCGGCCATCGGGATGAAGGGGGCTCGCTCTCCGCGCACATACGCGGGACGAACCGGATCATACGGCTGCGGCCGTCTTGCCATGGCCCAAGATTGGGAACTCCTCCTCTTGACCATCCAGCGCATAAGGTGGAGAAACGTGAGATTTCTCAATGGGCTCGCGCCTGCGCATGATCTGACCTACAGCGACGTGTTCATGGTGCCGTCACGGTCGGCGATCGGCTCCCGCCTCTCCGTCGACCTGTCCACCCACGATGGCTCCGGCACCACACTCCCGATCGTGGTCGCCAACATGACGGCGGTAGCGGGGCGGCGAATGGCCGAAACCGTCGCCCGGCGGGGCGGCATCACGGTGATTCCCCAAGATATTCCCATCGACGTCGTGGCCGACGTCGTCGAATGGGTGAAAAAGCGTGATCTTCTACACGACACCCCGATCACACTCACCTCCCACGACACCGTGGGAGACGCACTCAATCTCCTCCCCAAACGGGCCCACGGCGCCGTCATCATCGTCGACTGGGACAACCGCCCCATCGGCGTCGTCACCGAGGCAGACTGCAGCGGCGTCGATATGTTCACCCAGCTGTCCGAGGTGATGTCGGCCTCAGTGCTCACGCTGCCCGCCGGGCTCGACCCGCGAGCGGCCTTCGACCACCTGCACGAGGGCCGCCACCGGCTCGCCCCCGTGGTCGACGACAACGGGCGGCTCGTCGGCATCCTCACGCGAACAGGAGCACTCAGAGCCACCCTCTACCAGCCCGCCGTGGACCGCGCCGGACGCCTGCGCGTCGCGGCCGCGGTCGGCGTCAACGGCGACGTCGCGGCCAGGGCCAAGGAACTCATCGAATCCGGCATCGACGTGCTGGTGGTCGACACCGCGCACGGCCACCAGGAGAAGATGATCGCCGCCCTGAAGGCCGTCAAGGCCCTCACCCCCGGCATCCCCATCGCCGCGGGCAACGTCGTGACGGCGGACGGCACCCACGACCTCATCAAGGCCGGAGCCGACATCGTCAAAGTCGGCGTGGGCCCCGGCGCCATGTGCACGACGCGCATGATGACGGGCGTCGGCCGGCCGCAGTTCTCCGCGGTGCTCGAGTGTTCCGCCGAGGCCCGCCGCCTGGGCGGGCACGTGTGGGCCGACGGCGGCGTGCGCCACCCGCGCGACGTCGCCCTCGCCCTCGCCGCCGGAGCCGCCAACGTGATGATCGGCTCGTGGTTCGCCGGCACATACGAGTCCCCCGGCGACGCCCGCACCGACGCCAACGGCAGGCAGTACAAGGAGAACTTCGGCATGGCGTCGGCTCGTGCCGTACGCCTGCGCACCGCCGACGACAGCCCGTTCGAACGCGCCCGCAAAGCCCTGTTCGAGGAGGGGATCTCGACCTCCCGGATGTACCTCGACCCGGTAAGGCCCAGCGTCGAAGACCAGATCGACGCCATCGTGGCCGGACTGCGGTCGGCGTGCACTTATGCGGGGGCCGGCAACCTGGAGGAGTTCCACGAACGCGCCATCGTGGGGGTTCAAAGCTCATCCGGGTATAGCGAGGGCATGCCGCTCCACCAGAGCTGGTGATCCGCGCCGCCGGACAGCACTCCAGCGCTGAAGGGGCGTAGAGTCGTCCGGTCACACCAGACGACCAAGGAGAACCACGTGGCTTTGGATAAGCCCGAGATCGATTTCCCCGAGGGCGCCCCGCCCAGCGAGCTGCAGATCACCGACATCGTCGTGGGTGACGGACCTGAGGCCAAGCCGGGTCACAACGTCACCGTGCACTATGTCGGGGTCTCTTTCTCGACGGGCGAGGAGTTCGACGCGTCCTGGAACCGCGGGGAGACCTTCCAGTTCCCCCTCGGCGCCGGGCGCGTCATCGCCGGCTGGGACCAGGGCGTGGCGGGCATGAAGGTCGGCGGGCGTCGCCGCCTCACCATCCCTCCGCACCTCGGCTACGGCAACCGCGGCGCGGGAGCGGCCATCAAGCCGGGCGAGACCCTGATCTTCGTGGTGGACCTCATCGGCGTGAACTGAGGCCCTACCGCGGGTGGCGGCATCCCTGCCGCCACCCGCACACGGAGACCTGGGAGGCCTGGCGTCGTTGGCATGGCGCTTGCGCAGGCTTCGCCGTACTGGCCGGGAACCTCTTCCGGAAGGCCGCCGCCTTTCCCGGAAACCCGCGCGAACCCCGCCGCCCTTCTCCGGAAACCGCACCTCCGCCGGGAACTCGGCGCGAACGGTGCCTTCCCTCCCTGGAAACCTGCGCGGGCCTCACCGCCCCCCATTCCCCGGAAACCTGCGCGGACCTCTCCGCCCCCATTCCCCGGAAACTTGCGCGGACCTCGGCGTCCTCCCCACCCGCTGACTTGCGGCATGCGGACCGTGAGGCACGATGGCTGTGTGTTGCTGATCGATGTGGCCCGAGTGTCGGAACTCGTCTCCCGCACCCCCGCGCGCCTCGGCAAGGTCGGCCATCTCGCCGAAATCCTGAGCCGGGTCACCCCCGCGGAGGCGGAGATCGCCATCGCCTACCTCTCGGGGGAGCTACCCCAGCGCCAGATCGGCGTCGGCTGGCGCACTTTGCAGGATGTGCCGGAGCCCCGGCAGATCGCCACCGCGACCCTCACGCAGGTCGACGAGGCCCTCTCCACGATCAAGGCCCAGTCGGGCGCCGGCTCCCAGACCGCGCGAAAGACCCTGGTGAACGGGCTGCTGCGCGGCGCCACCCGCCAGGAGCAGGTCTTCCTGCTGCGTCTCCTGCAGGGCGAACTCCGCCAAGGAGCCCTCGAAGGCGTCATGATCGAGGCGGTCGCCAAGGCCGCCGGAGTGACCACGGCAGAGGTGCGGCGCGCCCTAACCCTGCGAGGCTGGCTCCCCGCCGTCGGCGCCGCGGCCCTCGCAGGCGGCGTGGACGCCCTGCGCGCCTTCACCCTTGAGGTCGGCCGGCCCGTCTCCCCCATGCTGGCCCAGAGCGCCCCCAACGTCGCGGCGGCCCTCACCAAGATCGGCGTTCCAGCCGCGCTGGAATGGAAACTCGACGGCATCCGCGTCCAGGTTCACCGCTCCGGCGACACCGCCGCCGTCTTCACCAGAACCCTCGACGACATCACCGCCCAGGTGCCGGAAGTCGTCGAAGCCGCACTCGCCCTCCCCGCCGGCGACATCGTCCTCGACGGCGAAGTCCTCGCCCTCCGCCCCGACGGCAGACCCGAACCTTTCCAGATCACCGCCTCACGCGTGGCGAGCCGCACCGACGTCGCCACCGCGCGGAAAACCCGTCCCCTGACCGTGTTCTTCTTCGACGCCCTGCATATCCACGGCCGCGACCTCCTCGACCTCCCCGGCGCGGAACGCTTCGCCGCTCTCGGCGACGTGGTGCCCCCGTCGCTCCTCACCCCCCGCCTCGTCACCGGCGACACCGCCGAAGCCGAGGCTTTCTTCGGCGATGCCGTACGGCACGGGCACGAAGGCGTGGTCGCCAAATCCCTGGCCGCCCCCTACGCGGCGGGGCGGCGCGGGGCCGGCTGGGTCAAGGTCAAGCCTCGCCACACACTCGACCTCGTCGTATTGGCCGTCGAATGGGGACATGGCCGCCGCCAGGGCAAACTCTCCAACCTGCACCTCGGCGCCCGTGACCCCGAGACCGGGGAGTTCGTCATGCTGGGCAAGACCTTCAAGGGGCTCACCGACGAACTTCTCGCCTGGCAGACCACCCGGCTCCTGGAACTGGCCACCGGGCCGACCGACTCGTGGGTGGTCACCGTACGCCCCGAACTGGTGGTGGAGATCGCCTTCGACGGTGTCCAGCGCTCACCCCGCTACCCTGCGGGCATGGCCCTGCGCTTCGCCCGTGTTCTGCGTTACCGGCCGGACAAACGCGCTGAAGAGGCGGACACCGTACCCACGGTCAGGGCTCTGATGCTCTAGCGTTCGCCACACCGGATCCGCTGCCCGGGCCTTGACGCACTGGCAGCCGACGCGCCGTATCCACTGTCCAGGTCCCGATGCACTGGCAGCCGACACGCCGTATCCACTGTCCGGGTCCCGATGCACTGGCAGCCGGCGCACCGCCCTCTCGCCCCTCCGATAGATGCGCCGGTCGGCCACAAGCCCCGGTGAACTGAGCAGCACGACCCCAGCCCTCAAGCCTTGGGTCCTCAACGCAACGACCCGCCCACAAATGTGGGCGGGTCTGCACCAGGGGGTAAATGTCCTGGTCGTACGGCTGATTGGCCTACTTGACCATGCGGATGTTGAGGGGGTAGCGGAAGTCGCCGTCGGTCATGGCGATGATGCCGCCGATCAGCGAGGCGATGAACCCCCCAACCCACACAAACGGGACCAACACCATGCCGACGAAGGTCACCGCCAGCACGATGCTGGCGAGGAACACCGTGAGCTGGAAGTTGAGCGCCTCCACCGCATGCTTGCGGATGTACGGCGACGTCTTGCCACCGGTCAGCATCATGATCAGCGGACCGAGAATAAAGATGCCAAGGAACGGAAGCAGGTGAGCGGCGGCGGCACCGACACGGTCACCGCCGTCCCTGGCCCTGACCCCCTCCCTCGGCGGCGGGCCCGGCCTGAACCTCGGCGGCCCCCGCCGGACCGGCGGGCGCGTGCCGTAGATATCCGTCATGATCGGCACCAGGTCTCCATGGACCCGGGCCGTCATGGCACGGTGCAATCTCTCGTCGAATTCATCCTTGGTGAGGCGGCCCTCGGTGAACGCCACGGTCACATGTTCGACCACCTGCTCGCGGTCCTTGTCACTGACACGCAGGTGGAGGTGCGCCATCCGCGGATCCGGACGCGGCGCGGGGCGTCCCCGGTGGGGAGGGGTGTTGCGCCCGAGCCACTGAGGGTTCTCGTGCGGCCCCGCAGACCCTGCCATAGTCCCCCACGACCTTTCATTCGCCTTATATCGCCCTCTTCATAATCATTAAAGACTCTAGCCCGGTCCATCGGGACAAACCCTGAGTTGTCCCGGAGTCCACGCTTAGAGGTCTCTCAGGAGGTATACAAGGGGCATGAGATGGCGCGACCGCTATGGAATCCGGCGCCTGCGTGGGCGGCCGAGAGTTGCCAAGTTCGACCGTCCGACGACAGACGAAGACATCGAGGCACTCATCGCCTTCGCCAAATCCCGCCGTGGCGTCGAGTTCTACGTGGAACCCGAGACCTTCGCCACCAACACGACGGCTGTGGCCGTCGCCGACGACGGAGAGTGGACCCGGCGACGCGTCGGAGCCCCCTCCGTGATCCACAAGGTCGCCCGCGACCTTGCCCTGCCCGTCTACGACGTCCAACTCACCGGCTATCCCCCGCGCATGCGCGCCTATAACGAACGCCGCAAACGCGAAGCCCCGGAGCCCTGACATCACCCCCTGACCACCTCGGGGCACACACCACCACCCCCGCCCCCAGACACAGTCTGAGGGCCGGGGCTGCTGTCACTGATGCCGAATTCCAGCATGCTGACCTCCGGGTATGCCATGTCTCACTCCATAGACACCCCGCCGGCGGGCACGAGCGAACGTCTCAGACAGGCTTCCCACATTCTTCGGATCACGTCCGGTGAACTGCGGTTTTCAGTCCAGGGAAACGAAGCACCCGGTGGCCTTGCGCCGACTCACGCGGTCCTGATGGTCCCCGTCACGGGGGAAGCGAAGCACCTGGTCGATATGCGACGCCGCCGCGCCAACTCCCACTCCTGACAACCCCACCACGGGGCAACCAAGTACCTGATCGAAATCCGACGCCGCCGCGCCAACTCCCTCACCAAACATTCCCCCTACCGGTCTCCTACGGGGCAACGAAGTACCTGGTCGACACATGACGCCCCGGGGCCACCCATCCGCTCCTGCTGAGCCCCACCACGGGCTGAGAAGCACGCGCCCGACTTACGTGGACACGCATCAGAGTTGGCGGCACCCGTGACGTGATGCCGCCGGGGGCGGCGCCTCCTTCGTGCTGCCCGCTCGGTGCCGCAGTTCAGGGTGCCCTCCAAGGCGACACTCACCGCCACCTTCTTGGCCTGCTCGGCCTGCTTGGCCTGCTCGGCCTGCTCGGCGGCGACCGCTCGCCCCACCCGCTCTTGTTACCGAGTTCGAGCAACGGCCCACGGCCAGGAAGGTATGGCGCCGTCTCCATCGCCCGCTCTCGCGCCATAGGTCGCGTTGGATGGGAGCGTGTCGAGGCCGGGTTAGACCGCAGCGAACATCGCCGGGGTGACCTTGAAGTACTTCGTGATGTCGTTGGCGATGGGCCGTTCGACAGTGGGTTTTGCTGAAGTGGCAACACGATTCGTGACGCCATTGCCGTACAGCAGATGCTCGATGCAAGAGCCAACAGCTGGTGCGCCGGCCCTGACCGGATTAGCGCTCGGGGGCACGAGGATAAAAGAGCTTTGGAGGATTGATGTCGAAGTCCGCTTCTGCCGCGGCGGTCACACATCGTCTTGTCTCATCTCCTGCTGGTCGAATCCACCTGGTCGAGCAGGGTTCCGGACCGCTGGTGCTGCTGGTGCACGGATTCCCTGAGTCGTGGTACTCCTGGCGCCACCAGTTGCCGGCACTGGCTGCGGCCGGTTATCGAGCCGTCGCCGTCGATGTTCGCGGTTACGGCCGCTCGTCCAAGCCTGATGACATCGCCGCATACCGGATGCTTGACCTGGTCGAGGACAACGTCGCCGTGGTGCGCGCCCTGGGCGAGGAGACCGCGGTGATCGTAGGTCACGACTGGGGTGCGACCATCGCCGCCAACTCCGCCCTAATACGACCCGATGTCTTCCGTGCGGTTGGGCTGTTGAGCGTGCCCTACGCGCCGCGCGGCGGACCGCGCCCCAGCGAGATCTTCGCGCAAATGGGCGGAGACCAGGAGTTCTACGTCAGCTACTTCCAGGCACCCGGCCGGGCCGAGGCCGAGATCGAACCGGACGTCCGTGGCTGGCTCGCCGGCTTCTACGCCGCTTTCTCCGCCGACACGATGCCGCCTGCCGACGCCCCGGCCCCATACTTCGCGTCCCAAGGCGGAAGGCTGCGTGACCGGTTCCCCGCCGGTCGCCTGCCCGCTTGGCTAGGTGAGGACGACCTCGACGTTTACGCCGCGGAGTTCGAGCGGACCGGCTTGACCGGGGCCCTCAACCGCTACCGGAACATGGACCGGGACTGGGAGGACCTCGCCGACTTCGATGGTTCCCCCATCAAGCAGCCGTCGCTGTTCATCGGAGGCGCGCTGGACGCATCGACCACCTGGATGGCCGACGCCATCAAGGCATACCCCGCCACTCTGCCGGGCCTGGTCTCCTCGCACATACTCGACGGCTGCGGCCACTGGATCCAACAGGAACGGCGCGACGAGGTCAACGAACTCCTGACCGGCTGGCTCGCCTCTCTGCCCACCTGACTTGGGAATGGCGGGGATACTTCTTTCCTCGCCAACCATGTGCAGGCGTGGACATCCTCCCCGGCATGGACCCATCAGACCCACCAGTCAAACAATCGCCCCCGCCGACCGCTTGAACACACAGGCCAACAGTCACACGCCACCCCAACACACCAGGCAAGCCCACCGAGCGAGTACGGCGGCAACCCACGTCAGCCGAACAAGCCGGGCCCACATACCGGCTAAAAGGCCAACCAACCCATCTCTGGTTGCGACCCCTCATGGGGATGGATGAGGACTCGCCGACCACCTACTCGTCCCGCTCGATATGGGGTTGCGACCCCTCGTAGGGACGGATGAGGACAGGAGCAGGCCCGGGACGACTACCGGCGGTGGGTCGAGTTGCGACCCCTCGTAGGGACGGATGAGGACCTGCCAGCCGCGGTCGAGCTCCGCGTGTGCGTCTGGTTGCGACCCCTCGTAGGGACGGATGAGGACGCAAGCGATGACATCGCCGGAGATCTCGCACGTCTGGGTTGCGACCCCTCGTAGGGACGGATGAGGACCCCAAGGTAAAGCCCCACGTCAGCCCGCGAAACCCGGCCGCTTGGGTGGCCCGTTTTGCAGCAAACCTCCGGTAGTGCACGAGCCCCGGGGGGTTCGCTGCAAACCAGGCCCATCATGTCACGACATGTCCACCAGGCTTCTGCCGTACAAAATCCCGGGAAGCCTATCGCCGAGCGCGCTCGAACGCGTCCCGGAAGCCTCGTCGCCGCGCATGCCGCACCCCGTCGTGCAGGAGGAAGTCGATCGGCAACGCCGACCCCTGCAACAACCTGGCCTCCAGGTCGGACGGCATCCGGGGCTTGCGAGCCAGCACGGCTTCCAGCTGCCCAAAGCACAAGGCTGTGCACCGCAAGCGCGCAACACCTCGAGCGTGCGGTCAACCACCTACTCACCCAACAGCCGACTCCTCTACACCTAAACGATCAATCCGCCCAGCCCATCAAGGCCTTCTCTCATCCGGCACCTGCCCTGTCGAACTTCCTAAGCGGGCACCGGCGTCTCGGGGTCACGTCCAGCGGAGTGGTGTACGAAACGATCTCCGCGTGATCCTGTTCTGTAGATTAGGCGGTAAGTGTCTGCGGAAGCGGATACTGGTCCGGTGTGTCGCCCGCGATCACCCGGACGCGGGACTTGGCCAGGATGTCCAGCCCCATGTAGCGGCGCCCCTCGGTCCACTCGTCGGTCTGCTCCGCAAGCACCGCGCCCACCAGGCGCACGACCGCGGCCCGGTCCGGGAAGATGCCCACCACGTCGGTGCGGCGGCGTATCTCCTTGTTCAGCCGCTCCTGGGGATTGTTGCTCCACACCTGCCGCCAGGCCTCACGCGGAAAGGCGGAGAAGGCGAGCAGCTCCTCCCGGGCCGCGTCCAGATGCTCGCAGGCCGCCGGGTGCCTGGCCTCCAGCGCCTCGATCACCCACCGGTACTGGGCCCGCACGCCCTCGGCGCTGTCCTGGTCGAAGATCGTCCTCACCAGCGTGGCCACCCACGGCTGAGCGGACTTCGGCACGCAGGAGGAAAGAAGGCTCCGCAGGTAGTGAGTCCGGCAGCGCTGCCAGGAGGCGCCCGGCAGAGTCGCCCCGACCGCATCGACCAGCCCCGCGTGGGCGTCGGAGACCACCAGCTGGACACCGGACAGCCCGCGGGCGACCAGCCCCCGCAGGAAGGCGAGCCATCCGGCGCCGTCCTCGGCCGAGCCCACCTCCAGCCCGAGCACCTCCCGCTGCCCGTTGGCGTTCACCGCGGTGGCGACCAGGCAGTGCACGTTCACCGTCCGGCCGCCCTCGCGCACCTTCTGGGTGAGGGCGTCCAGCCAGACGAAGGTGTGGGGGCCGGCGTCCAGGGGGCGGGTGCGGAACGCCTCGACCTGCTCGTCCAGGGCCTTGGCCATGACCGACACCTGGCTTTTGGAGATCCCCTTGACTCCGAGCTGCTCCACGAGCTTGTCGACCCGGCGGGTGCTCACGCCCAGCAGGTAGGAGGTCGCGACCACGCTGATGAGGGCCTGCTCGGCCCGGCGGCGGCGCTCCAGCAGCCAGTCGGGGTAGTAGGAGCCGGTCCGAAGCTTGGGCACGGACAGCTCCACGGTTCCCGCTCTGGTGTCCCACTCCCGCTGCCGGTATCCATTGCGGGAGTTGACGCGCTCGTCGCTGCGTTCGCCGTAGGAGGCGCCGCAGAGGCTGTCGGCCTCGGCCGACATCAACGCGTCGGCCATGGTCTTCACCATTGATCGCAACATGTCGGGGTCGCCGGTCTGGATCTGCTGCGCGAGCCAGGCGGCGGGGGTCACACTGTTGTTCGCGGCCACCACGTGTCCTTCCTTCGAGATCTTGGTCGATTCGAAGAATCACGCGGTGGTCGTTCCACGTCACGAGGACACGCCCTCACCAGCGGAAACTCATACACCACTCTGGTGGACGCGACCCGTCTCGGAGGGCCCCGCCGCCAGGGATGGTGTGGGAATGCCTGACAGATAGGCCTCGATTGTCTCCTCCTCCGGTAGTCGGCCCCACAACTCCCAAGCGAGCATCCGGTGCAGTCCGTCTAGGTGGATTAGGCCCTCGGTGACCGTGAGTTCCTCGTAGTCCACCCCGGTGACTGCCTTGGTGCTCAAGAACAAGGGGGTGAAGGGGGCTGCTGCCAGCCAGCGAAGTTTGGTCCAGCAGCCGGGATTGGTCACCGGGTAGCTGTCACTCTTGGCGTGTAGGAGGGCGATGGTGTCGGCGACTGTCAGACCTGCCTTCGAGATCAACTCAAACTCTCCTCCTTCCTCCCCTGTGTGCCAAGGCAGGATCACACCGAGGATGTCCTGCCGGCTGAGCGACACCCGGCTCCATGTGCCGAGCATGGCGTCGGAGTTTCGCACATGCTCCTCGGCCTCCACGTTGGTGTTGGCCTCATGTTCTAGGTCCTGAAGGTGAGTTTCATGGAAGCGCTTCAACACGACCTCGAACGGGACCTTCGCTTCAATCTTCATCTCAATGGTTCCCTCTCTAATCACTCACTGCCGTGGACGAGTCAGTGCTCCCCCATCTCCGCAGTGAGGCGCAGATCGGTCAGACCAATCATCTCTGACAACTGTGCAGCTTCGGCTGCAATGGATCATGTGATGGCTGACCTGCGGGCGTTCGGGGAGTTCGCTCCCGGGCTGTTCACGCGAGCCTCCCAATAGGGGCCATCCGTTACTTTTTGATCGTGCCCGATGAGAGTCGGGGAGCCAGGTCAGCCGGCCCCTGATGACAGAGCGTGCTGCGCGATCGGCTTAGCCGCCTGATTTGACGGCTGAGCAATGGGGGAAGCGCCGCAGTCGGCGAGATCCCTCCCAGCCCCGGTCCATGTTCCGGTAGCGGTTGAGGGCCCCGGTCAAGCCGGTCCGCTCGAACTGCGTGGCGTAGACGTTGAGATCATCCTCACTTAGCCAGGTCGGGTTTGTTCGTTTGGTTGTGTGCACTGGGTGGGTTCGGTTGATGTGTGGCGCCTGCTGGTTGTCCGGTTTGTGGTTCTGCGGTGACGGCGTCTGGCGGCGGTTGAGCGGTGCTTACTCGACGGTCGACATGTTCTGGCTGGGTTTGGGGGGATGCCAATGCCCAGGGGTTGTCAGGTCTCGCCGACGCTTACGGGCAGGCACTCTCTTGGATCGGTCAGACCGATCATTGTGGTCAGCCAGGCCAGTCTCGGGCTGCCCATCTCCCGGTCCAGCTCCTCCGAGTTCGGCATGCGGTCCTGCAAGATCTTGGGGGACATCAGCTGACAGAGTGCGTGCATCAGTAGGTTGGCCATCGAATAGGTGGGGTCGATTTCCAGGGCGCGTTCGAGAGCGATGCCGGCGGTGGCGCAGTCGCCTCGGCGCCAGGAGGTCATCGCGAGGAGTGAGGCGGCTGGGGGCACGAAGCGGGGCTCAAGGCGGCGGGTGAGGTCTTTCCAGAGGAGGAGGTGTGCCTGCTCCTCCTCCTCGCATATCAGGGTCCACGCCTCGTCTCTGATCCTGACCACGGCGAGATCCAGGCCGAGTCTCGCCGCTTCCAGGTCGTCGAGGCACACTCCCTCAGCCGCTGCTGCCAGTGACGAATGCACACGGGCGATGCCCTCGGCCACGAACTCGGCGGCGAAGCCGTCCGGCGAGGGATGCATCGCGAGCCGGGCGCGCACGTCGGCCGCGACAGTGGCGGTCGCCTCATGCATGGCGGTGCGTGCCACCGGGTCGAGGAGTCCGGTGACGGACTCCTCGAGGGCCGCGCGGTCGGGCAGCGCGACCAGCCCGTTGACGGTGGCGTGGACGGCGACGGAACTCACCGTCGGGTCGAAGGGGGTGCCTTCGGCCGGGCAGCACTCGGCTGTCTCGCACAGGTAGGACCAGAATCGCCGTGCCTCCGTGCGCAGGGCGTCTCGCACATGGAGGCCGGCTTCGCGCGCGAGGTCACGCACGGCGTCGACGGCGGGGGTAGCGAGTGCCCCGGGGCCGTAGCCGACCACGATCACCTGCGTCACCCCCTCCCGCCGGAGAAGCGGCAGCAGGGGGTCGAGCCCGTCTTCGGGGAGCGGCAGATCCCACCGTGTGGTGAGGCAGAGCTGCCCGTGAGGTGCCTCGCCGGTAAGGCCGATCACGACGAGGCTACGTGCGGGGTGGAATCCCACGAGATATGGCACCGCGACGAGGATGTCGACGGGCGAGGAGAGGAGCAGCCGGGAGGTCGTGGCAGAGGTCGTCATGGGCGCTAAGCATGCCCGCTCCCCCGCCGCCTCCGTCACGCCTAGCGATGATCTGTGGACAGAGGGCGACCGGCGCCGGGCCTTGTGGAAAACTGCGGAGACGCCTGGTGGGCGGGAAGAATACGACTCCTCACCATAATCGCTGCTCCGGCCACAGCCGCAGGCATGGCCACCACCGCGACGAGGGGGATGATGAAGGCGACGAAGGCCACGATGCCAAACCCGAGCGCGGATCCCCGGCTGACCTTCAACGCGCGGAACCGCTCCTTACGCCGCATACCCCGGCGTTCCATCGAGACGGTGGCAAGCTCGACCGTGAGGAAGTAACCACTCACAAGTGCGGCGATGACCGGGATCACGGTCTGCCCCAGCACAGGTACAAAACCCAAGAAGAACAGCGGTATGGAGAACATCAGCACATAGCCGAGCGTGACCAGGCTGTCGGCGATCGAGCGGGGGATCTCGCGCCACCAGGGGTCATCGTCTGTGACGGGCACCTCCCCGAAGGACTCGTCCACCTTCTCCGAGAGCTTCTCGTAGAAAGGCTCGCCGATCAGCAGGGTCACCGCCGCGAACGTCACCGCAGCGAGACCAAGCCCCCCGACCACGATCACAACCGCCAGCAGCGCACGCGCCCCCGTGCGGACCGCCTCACTCCATCCCTCGGCGAAAGGCGTCAGGAAGAGAGCGATGTCATCGGACCGCGTGACCAGAAAGATGAGCGCAAACACATAGAGCACGGAGGTGACAAGAGCGGGGAGCAAGCCGAACAGCCACCACCGGGGATGACGGGCTATCCAGGCAAAACCCTGCAGAAAATATCCGATGCCGCCAAAGAACGAGCGCACATGACCCATGCCCGGAAGGCTAGCCTGTCTCGCCACCCAACCACGTGCCGGTCACCTCGCAAATTCGACCGGAAACGTCACCTGCCATGCCACGCCTCTGATCACACGTCCGACTGCGCTTGCGGCCTCGCATCCGACTGTGCTCCCGCCCGCGCTTCCGGCCTGACATCCCACTGTGCTCCCGATCACGTTGCATGCCTCACCGTCGAAGCGAGCGACCGAGTCCGGCGCGGCCACCGTGCTCCCCCAGAAGTTCGCAGCGGCGACCTGCTCAACGGTGGATATGCGTACCGCGCGACGACGGCAGGCAGGAGGTGCTGACCGGCGCCTCCGACCACACTTCCGCGCCTACGGCCTCGCATCCGACCGTGCTCCTGATCACGTTGCCGGCCTCACCGCCGAAGAAGGCGGCCAAATTCGGCGCGGCCACCGTACTTCCCATGGCTTCACAACGGCGACCTGCTCAGCCGTGGATAGCAGCGTGCCGAGTGACAACATCTGGCGGAAAGTGCTGACCGGCGCGTCCGATCACCCTTCTCAAGGGCCTCGGCAGCTTGACCGAAGCTCAGGCGGAGCCGCCTACCGATTGGAGACCCCGATGATCGGGGTCACCTAAACTCCCAAGGTCACCGAACAACCGGTGCGACACGCAACTCGCCAGGACGAACCGTTTCACCCTAGGAGTGCCGCGAGAAAGCGTGATCCCCAGCACATTGCCTCGTCGATCACAAGCAGGCGAACCGGATGCCGGTCGGAGACCACACCCCGGATCCCCAAGTGCCGGTCAGAGGCCGCCCCCCGGGGACCAGAGCCGGGTCACCTCCACCCCCAGCTTGCTGAACAACCGGCGCAACGCCGGAACCGAGATCGCCAGCACATTCCCTTGATCACAAGCAGGCGAAACCGGATGCCGGCCAGAGACCACACCCCGGATCCCCAAGTTCCGCTCAGAGGCCGCCCCCCGGGGACCAGAGCCGGGTCACCTCCACGCCCAGTTCGCTGAACAACCGGCGCAACGCCGGAAGCGAGATCCCCAGTACATTCCCCTGATCGCCCACAATGCCGTCGACGAACCAGCCGCCGTGGCCGTTGAGGGTGAATCCGCCGGCCACGCGGAGGGGTTCGCCGGTTGCCACATACGCGGCGATTTCCGCGTCACTCGGGTGGCCGAACCGTACCTCGGTGGAGCAGACCGTGGTGGCCTCGCGGCCGGTGGACGTGTCGATCAGGCAATGCCCCGTGAGCAGGTTGCCGGTTCTGCCGCGCATGTCGTGCCAGCGCCGGATGGCCTCCTCGGCTGTCGCGGGCTTGCCGTACGGCAGGCCGTCGAGTTCGAGGATCGAGTCGCAGCCGATCACCAGGGATTCGGTCAGGTCGGCGGCTACGGCGTGGGCCTTGGCGCGGGCGAGGACCAGGCTGAGGTCGGCAGGGGTGGGGGCGGTGAAGGCGTCCTCGTCCACGCCGCTGACGACCACCTTGGGATCGAGTCCCGCTTGTCGTAGCAGGACCAGGCGGGCGGGAGAGGCTGAAGCAAGGATAATCTCGGGCACGCCTCAGCCTAACGGGCAGTGGTCACCGGCGACTCTCCCAGTCGGTGACCGCGTCCCTCGGCGCCCGACCGTGGTAACCCGCCCTACGCCTGCCGCACGGGGGCGGCAGGAGATGCTCCCGCCGGCCTGGAGATCACACCCGGCGGCGGCCAGCCGTCTCACCGGCGGGGAACCTCTCCGGTGAGACGCCCGGCCGTCGGCTCACCGGTCGGGGGCGGGGGCTTCCGCCGTGCCTTGAGGGCAGGCGCATCGAGGGATCGGAATGGCTTCCTCAGACGGGAAAGCGTCGTCGAGCAGGGCGCTCAGGACGTTGTCCAGGCCGTCCGCCTCGGGGATGCGCAGTTCGCGGTCGAGGTCTCGGGCCAGGGTCCCGGCGTCCATGTTCCGGGTGGAAGACCTGTGGGCCAGCATCGACATCGTCATCGGCGCCAGGGCCATGAGCAGTTTGAGGATGCGGGCGGAGTTCACCGCCGTGAACCGGGCGATGCCCTGGGCGGCGCGGACGGTGCCCTGGCCGCCGAGTATGTGTCCAAGCATGTGTGCGGCCTCGGGGTCCTCGGTAAGGGAGGCCACGGGCCCGCTGAACGGGTTTCGCCCAAGGTGGTCGTTCAGGGCCCGGTGGAGGGCGCTGGAGCCCTCGGGGGTTGCGCAGTTGCGCGCCATGCCGCCGACGAGGGCGCCGAGGGAGGCAGCGAGGGCTCCTCGGGCCGTGCTGGGGCCGGTGTCGAGGAGCAGGGCGATCTGGTGGAGTCCGGACTCGCCCAGGCGGGTGAAGAGCTCGTCTTGCAGCGAACCTCTTCCATCCTCCCCGGCCGCCGAGGGATCTTCGGACGGCTGGCCGAGGGGGTGCGGGATGGGTTGAGAGAGGTTCGGTGGCTGGCTCACGGCGCTTCCCCCTGTTTGTCCGGCCTATGGCAAGGCGTCTCCGAATGATGTGGGCAATTTCCCGCGAATATGGACATCCCCCACCACCTCTCGGGCTAGGGCCTCATATTGACCAATTCACCCCAAAGGCACATGGGATGCAGGAGCAGCTCAACAGGCCAAGCCGCGCATACCACGTAGGACCACTTCAGTTGGGCGGGCAGGGGTCGAGACGATCGACCGGACCGGTCTGCCGGGCAAGTCGGCTCGACCGGGGAAACCCACCGGCGCCATTCCGGCCGGAGAAGCGGTCCCGTCCCATTCCGCCTGCGGCTGCGGCGATCAGGACGGCGTGGGCCGGGCTCTGCCGTACTACGTCCGGCGTTGAGGCGGCCCGTGTCCAGCGCCGGGATGGGGAGTGCGCAGGCTCCGCCGTACCGCGTCCAGCGCGACGGTGACGCCGGGGGGGGCGGCACCGCACCGCCAGGCCCGTCCTGCGCCCCACTGCGGCGTCTCAGGTCCTCGTGTGGGTCTCGCCGGGTGGAAAGAAAGCCACACGGGCGCGGGCAGCCTCGCCGCCCTGGCTTGTGGGCGCACGGCGGGCGGAGCCGTCGCCAGGTGTTCCCGGCGTGCGGTGACGGCGACCGTTGGGAGTTGCCGGCCCAGCCAGACGTTCCCGGCGCGCGGCAACCGTGACCGTTGGGAGTTGCCGGCCCGGTCTGGTGTCCCCAGCGCGTGGCGACGGCCCAATCAGGTGATCGCGGAAGAGACCTTCCGGTCACCGCGAGTACGGCAGAGCCGTCGCAGATGTTCCGGACGCTCGACGACGGCGGCCATTGGGAGTGGCCGGCCCAGTCGAGTGCTCGCGGAAGAGACCTTCCGGTCACCGCGAGTACGGCAGAGCCGTCGCCCGCGTCGACCTCATGGCAGCCGGGCGCGAGGGCACCGGGAGGTGGCACCGGTCAGACCGAACCCCTTACTCCCCCTCCGCCATGGCCTCCGCGATCACCTCGTCCAAACGGCCGAGGTCCACCGGCCGGGCCGCCTGGGCCTCCGCGAAGCGGGTCAGCAACCGTGCGAACTGCTCCCGGTCGGACACCGGCCAATCCGCCAGCAGAGTGTCCAGGTGGGCGCGCCGGTGACGGGTCACCGCGGAAAGCACACGAAGGCCCATGTCGCTCGGTGCGAGCCAAGCCCGGCGGGCGTCGGTCGGGGACTCCCGCCGCTCGACGAATCCCGCGCAGACGGCGTCGTTGACGAGGCGGCTGGCGGTCGACGGGTCGACGTCCAGGTGCTCGGCCACGGCGCCGACCGTGACCTCGGGGATTTCCGCCCCAAGCTCGCGCACGGCACGCACCACCATGACGTTGGACAACTGCACGGGGCGCGCGGAGTCGCCGAGTTTGCGGGTGCGGAGTGGGCGTGCCCAGATCCGGCGCAGTCGGAACAGCGCGACGTCGATCGTCGCACCTGCGGTAGTCGCCACGGTGCCCAGCGTACGGTCAGTCGAACAGTCTGACGGGGTTGACCAGGTCGGCGTACATCAGCAGCCCGGCCATGATGATCATGAGGAAGGCCATCGCGTAGGTCAGCGGGAGCGCCTTGGCGATGTCCACGTGGCCGGGGCTGGGGCGGCGCGTGACGCGGGCGAAGGCACGCTTGAGGCCTTCCCAGAGGGCGCCCGCGACGTGGCCGCCGTCCAGCGGCAGGAGCGGGATCAGGTTGAACAGGCCGACCGCCAGGTTGAACCCGGCCAGCAGTGTGACCAACGACACGACTCTGGCCTCAAGGGGCACGGGGGCGGAGGCGATCTCGCCGCCGATGCGGCCCGCGCCGATGATGCCGATGGGGCCGTTCTTGTCGCGCTCCTCACCGGAGAAGGCGGCCTCCCAGACGCCGACCATCTTTTCGGGCAGGCGCACGATCGACTGGGCGGTGCGGGCGGTGAGGTCCCACATGTGGGTGGCGACGGCGCCGACGCTCTGCTGCTCGAGCGACGTCACGGGGGTGAAGCCGAGGAAGCCGACGACCTCGAGCTTGTCGGGGTCGTCCAGGGAGCGGCGCTCCTGGGCGATCAGGTTGACGTTGACGTCCATGGCGCGGCCGTCGCGCTGGATGCCGACCACTGCTGGCCCGGCTCCGTGGGCGCGGATGGCGCGGGCGACACCGTCCCAGGAGTCGATCTTCCGGCCCTCGAAGGTGACGATGCGGTCACCGGGGCGCAGGCCCGCGGAGGCGGCCGGGGTGAGGGGGTCGGTGGCGGTGCATTCGCGTGCCTGGGCGCTGGCGGGGATGACGCAGCGGGAAACCTCGTTGATCACGGGCTGGGTCACTTGGACCCCGTAACCCATCAAAACGATGGCGAAAAGCACAAAAGCCAGCACGAAGTTCATTGCCGGCCCACCGGACATGATGATGACCTTCTGCCACCATGCTTTGCGGTAGAAGACACGGTCCTCGTCGCCCGGTTTTACGTCTTCCAGGGCGACTTCTCGGGCTGTGTCGATCATACTCTGCCACGGCCCGGTGGAAACCTTGCGCAGTTTGGCGGGATCGTCGCTTGACCTGGGCGGAAGCATGCCGATCATGCGGACGTAGCCCCCAAAGGGGATCCACTTAATGCCGAATTCGGTCTCCCCTTTTCGGCGTGACCACATCGTGGGACCGAAGCCCACCATGAACTGCGTCACTTTTACACCGAATAGCTTGGCCGGGACCAGGTGGCCGATCTCGTGCAGCGCAATGGAAAGCATCAGTCCGATGAGGAAGATGGCTATTCCTGCCACAAAGAGCCAGCTCATGTATGCATACCCCCGCCATAGCGAGACGTGTCCGGGAGGCGAATGCCCGCATCCAGGCTAACCCTTCCAAGTCGTGGGCAGATCACGTGTGTGGCCATCAGTAGCCATCCGGCTTGCTTCCGCTTTGCTGAACAGAGACACTTCGTTAACAGTGTGCAGTCGCCCGATCACCCTGCGACGTAAGATCGCAAGAGGGGGAGAGATTGATCCGCATCCTGGTTGCCGAGCATCTACCGCTAGTTCAGCGGGGACTGGTCTCCTCCCTGGAGAGTGAGCCCGACATAGCGGTGGTGGCGGTGGTCGGCAGCGCGGAGGACATCGTGCCGGCGGCGCTGACGCACGAGCCCGACGCCGCGGTGATCGACCTCGACCTCCCCGGCGTCGACGGGCTCAGCGCGGCGGTGCTCCTTCACGACAAGGTCCCGACCTGCCGTGTGCTCATCCTGTCCGCCCAGCCCAACCCGGGGCAGGTCCGCCGCGCCTTCACCACACCCGCACTCGGGTTCATGAGCCTCGAGATCGCCCCTGAGCAGCTCGCCGAGGGCGTGCGCAGGGTGGCCGCCGGTCGCCGGGCCGTCGACACCGATCTGGCCGTCGCGGCCCTTGAGTCGGCGGACAACCCGCTGACCCGGCGTGAGGTCGACGTCCTGCGCATCGCCGCCCAAGGGGCCAGCTCGGGAGAGATCGCCGAGGAGCTGTTCCTGTCGGTCGGCACGGTGCGCAACCACCTGTCCCGCATCATGTGCAAGACAGGCGCGCGCAACCGCGTCGACGCGCTCCGCATCGCCTCGGACGCGGGCTGGATCTGACGACGCGGGCGGGCCCTGACCGCGTCGGCGGGATCCGCCCGCACGCATGCCGGGGCAGGGCTCAGGGCCTTGACCGCATCGACAGCATCCGCCGGCACGCGTGCCGGGGCAGGGCTCAGGGCCTTGACCGCATCGGCAGCATCCGCCGGCACGCGTGCCGGGGCAGGGCTCAGGGCCCTGACCGCACCAGGAGGATCCGCCCGCACGCATGCCGAGTCAGGGCTCAAGGCCCTGCCCCCAGCGGGATCCGCCGGCACGCGTGCCGGGGGCCCCACCGGCCCCCGTGCCGGGGCTCGGGCCCGCGTCGCAGCCGCCTATCCCCGCCAGCGGCCCGCCAGGTCGCGATAGAGCGGGGAGGAGGCGAGCAGGTCGGTGTGGGAGCCGACCGCGGCCGACGTGCCGTCCAGGACGAGCACACGCCCGGCCCGCAGCGCCGAGCTCATCCGGTGGGCGATGACGATCAGCGTGCCGGGGCGCGCCGCCATGGCCTCCTCGGCCCGTGCCTCGGCGGCCGCGTCGAGGTGGCAGGTGGCCTCGTCCAGGATCACGAGACGCGCCGCCGAGAGATGGGCCCGGGCGAGGGCGACCAGTTGCCGCCGCCCGGCGCTCAGATCGCCGGGGACGAGCGGCTCGGACAGGCCGTGGGGCAGGTCGAGCCCCACGGCATGGGCCGACCTCTCCATCATCTCCGGGGTCGCCGCCGGACGCAGGTAGCGGAGGTTGTCGGCGAGGGTCCCGGTGAAGACGTATGCCTCCTGGGGGATCAGCACGCGCCACTCCGTGAAGGCGGCGGGGTCGTGTCCGGCGATCGGCCGCCCGGCCACGGTGATCCGCCCGGCGCCGGGGGTGAGCACACCCGCGATGAGCGCGGCCAGGGTGGATTTGCCGATCCCGCTGGGTCCGACGACGGCGAGGTGGTCGCCGCCTGGAATGTGGAGGTCGAGACCGTCGAGCACGGGTTCGGCCTCCGCTCCGTAGGCGAAGGTCACCCCGCTGACCACCACGCCGGCTCCCTCAACCAGGTCCTGCCCACCGCGCGAGGGGGACGTGTCGGAGTCCACCGCCGTGCCTCTCCCGTCCGGGTCCCGCCCGCTGGACGGGGGAGGCGGATCGGAGTTCTCCGCCGAGGCGCCCTCATCCGCGTCCCGCCGACGCGTGCGGGGCGCCTCCGCCCTGGTTCCCGCATCCCAGACATCAAGGTCACGCCCACCGGACGAAAGTGGTGGTGTGCCGGGCGTATCCGTCGTGTCGAGAAGGCGCGCCGCGGTGACCGCCAGCCGCAGGCCGGTGCCGCCCAGGCCCACGACGAGGCCGCGGAGTGCGGGCTGCACGCCGTACAGCACGAAGATCATTGTGCCGAGCACCTCGCCGGTGGTGGCGCCGGCGGCGAAGAGGTCGCGGAAGGCGAGCAGCAGCAGCACCACCGGCAGCCAGCCCCCCACCGCCATGCAGAGGGTGCCGGCGGAAGTGAGTACGGCGACGCCTCGCGCCGCGTGTGCCTGGTCGTCCACGGCCCGACCCGCGCGTGCGGCGGCGGTCGCCTCGGCTCCGGCGGCGACCACGTCGCGCACGCCGGCGACGACGGTGCCGACCTCGGCGGCCACGTGCTCGTCGGCGAGGACGAGGTCGCGCTGCCGTTCGGCGAGGCTGAGCATGAGCCTGGCGAACAGCGCCACCGAGATCACCACGGGGCCGATGATCAGGGGGGCCGACATCGGCAGCAGGGTGAGCAGGCCGGCGACGACGGCGACGGTGGTGAAGGCGAAGTCCCTGACCACCATGATCAGCCCGGCGAAGGAGTCGCGGACCAGCTCCACCTGCTGGGTGAGGCGGGCCACGACCGCCGAGTCCACGGGTCTGCCCCAGGCTTCACAGGCCCGGTGGACGGTCGCCTCGACGACCTTGCGCACGAGCGCGTCGCGGAGGGGTTCGGCGACGGCTCCGAGCCGCGGCACGATCTGGCCGAGCCCCACGGCCCCGAGTCCGGCGGCCAGCGCGAACACGCCGAGCCAGGAGAGGCCCGTCAGTGGCTTCCCGACGAGAAATCCCTGGTCCAGGGCGCGGGCCACGGCTAGCCCGGAAACGAATACGGGCGCGGCCTCCACCACCGACCAGAAGAGGATGGCGAGGTAATGCGAGCGCCCGGTCCGATAGGAGAAACGCAGGAGACGCGTGGCCCCGCCGCCGCCGCTCATCGGCCCTCACCCGTCTCCGCCACGCCGGCGTGCAGGGCAACCCGCCGGGGCGAGGCCTCTGCCCCACCGTCCGCAAAAGCCTCGTCCGGAAGAGCCTCGTCCGCAGAAGCCTCGTCCGGAGAAGGGGACGACGGGCCCGCCGCGAAGACGGCGCGATAGTCCGGATCCCGCCATAAGCGCTCGTGCGGACCACTGGCGCGCGCCCTCCCCTCGTGGAGCCAGACGACGAGGTCGGCGCGGGCCGCGGTGGCGGCCCGGTGGGCGACGATGAGGCGGGTGCGCCCGCCGAGTTCGCCGACGATCGCCTGGCTCACCTGGAGTTCGGTGACGGTGTCCAGGCTTGAGGTGGCGTCGTCGAAGACGAGGAGCCGTCCGGGGTGGGCGAAGGCGCGGGCGAGGCCGAGTCGCTGCGCCTCGCCGCCCGACATGGGGGCCTCTGCCGCCTCGGTGTCATATTGCTGGGGCAGGCGCAGGATGAAGGGTTCCGCGCAAGCGGCCCGGGCGGCGGCCCGCATGTCCTCGTCCGCGAGCGGCATGCCGTCGGGGCGCAGGGCGATGGCGTCGCGCAGGGTGCCGCCGAGCAGGGCGGGCCGTTCGAAGGCATATCCGACCGCGCGGCGCAGGGCCTCCCGGCCGAGAGCGGGCAGCGGCACCCCGTCGAGGGTGATCTCACCGGCGTCGGGGTCGGCGAGCCGCCCGGCGAGGGCGGCGGCGAGCGACACCTCGGCGCCGGAGCCGACGAGGGCGACGGTTAGCCCTCCGGGCACGGTCATGTTCACCTTGTGCAGCACTCCGGCCGCGGCGACGTCCTTGAACTCCAGGGTGCCGGCCCGCGCCGGGGCCTCGGGCAGGAGGCGCGAGCCGTACTCGACGAGAGGCTCACCTAGCACCTCGGCGATGCGTACGGCGGCGCCTCGCGCCCGGGCGAGGCGGTTGAGATAGCTGAGGACGCCGCCGATCCCGCCGCCGAGTGCGGCATAGCGGCTCGCGGCCACCACGTCGCCGGCACTGACGTCGCCCCACGTGAGGCAGATGCCCGCGACGGCGATGACGGCGATCTCGGTGAGCGGCCCGGAGACGGCGGTCTTGACGGAGATGCCGCGCTGGACCCGCCACATGCCGTCTCCATGGGCGCGAAGCTCGGGCAGGGGAGCGAGCACCCGGGCGCATTCCCGTTTCCCGGTGCGGGCGGCGGCGATGGTGCGGGCGCCGGCGAGTGCTTCGAGCAGGCGCGCGGCGATGCCGCCCTGGACTCGCTGGTAGGCGGTGACGAGCTCGGAGGCGTCCTTGACGAAGGCCCGCAGCAGCAGGACCGAGCAGGCGCTCCCGATGAGGAACGTCAGGCCGAGCCGGTAGTCGATGAGGAAGAGCAGCACCATGCTCCCGAGCGCGGGGATCAGCCCGGCGACTCCTAGGACGACGGCGGGCGGCGCGTGGCCGGTCTCGTCGGCGCCGCCGGTGGCCCGGGCGACCAGGTCACCGGTTCCGAAACGGCGGGGGACGGCGGGCCCGGCGCCGAGGATGTGGCCGATCAGGCGGTGCCGTACGCTCGCGATCACATTGACGCGGGTGACACCGGCCCCGAGGTCGGACAACACCTCCCCGATGACGGCGAGGCCGACAAGCAGCGCGCAGAGCACGAAGCCGGTTGATCCGGCCTGCGGGTCGAGCGCATTGTCGAGTGCCGCGCCGAGGGCCAGGGGCAGAGCGAGTTCGGCGCCGGCGGTGATCAGGGAGGAGACGGCCAGCAGGGTTGTCCAGCCGCTCGTGCCGCGGATGAGTCCGGCCAGTAGTCGGTCTGCGGCGCGCACGCTTCCTCCCCCTTCGACTGCCGGACATACGACGAGAACCGGACTCCGGGGGACACCGCGCCGCTCCCCCGGAATCCGGTCTCAGACATTCGTGATTAGCAGAGGAGCAGGCTCAGCCAGCTCGCGCCGCCGCCGCAGTGACGGCTGGCGGTGCTACGGGGGCCGCCGCCCGGGGTCTCGTTCTCCATGCCCTGCAGGTCGAGAAGAGCCATTTTCTTAGACCTCCATGTGTGTTTTGCCGTTGTCCGCGAGATGCGCTGCCGGTCGTGACGCGGCGAGGAACGGCAGGGGAGCCGTTTCGCCGATCGCCGCCCCGACCGCCAGCAGCACGCCGGCGGTACCGGTGGCCAGATCCATGGACAGGCGCAGCAACCGCTCGCCGGGAAAGGCCGTGTGGCCCTTGTACGGCATCGCGTGCCAGCCCATGGCACCCAGTTGGGCGTCGAGCACTGTCCCGTCCGGGCCGCTCGCGTCCGGGTGCGCCGCCAAGTAGGCCAGCACCCCCGCACGACCGGTGAGCAGTCCGGACTGGATATAGAAAGGTGAGCGAGCGGCCCGGTCAAGGGCCGCGAGCCCTTTCTCCACATCTCCGCCGGGGCGGTGACGCAGGTATTCCCGCAGGACCCAGGCGATGCCCACGCTGCCCCGGTCGAGGTATGGCATGGTGCGCCACCCCTCATTGACCTGAAGCGATCCATCGCTCTGCACTGTGCATCTGCGCAGGTCCTGCCGCAGGGCGACGTCGGCCAGGTCGAGGAGGCCGGTGTCGCCTGTGCGCTCATAGAGGCGGATGAAGAGGAGCGCCGGCCCGCTGGAGCCGTTCATGAGCCCGGCGTGCAGTCCTCCTTCTCCGCTGATCGTGGGTACGTCGTCGGGGCCGCCGAGCCGGGAGGCGACCACATCGGCCGCCTTCAGCGCGGAGGTGAGCAGGTCGTTCTCGCCGGTGCGGTCGGCGAGGTGGGCGAGGTTGAGCCCGATGCCGGCGAGGCCGCCGAACAGGTCGGAGCCGAGGGTCTCCCAGCGTTCGCGCGACACGATCTCGACGAGTTCCAGCGCCTCGTCGGGCCGGCCGAGTTCGGCCAGCGCGTAGGCCACACCGTGGAGGCCCTCGTAGAAGCCGAGACGGTTCCCCTCCGCGGGGTTGAGCGCCCGCCGCACGAGCCATTCCTCGTGGTCGGGGAACCGCCCGGCACCGGTGGCGTTCAGGGCATAGAGCACACCGGCGGCGCCGAAGGCCAGATTCAATCCTCCGGTAGAGAACTGCCCGATATCGCCGGGGAAGAGACGGTCGTCGCGTTCCGGGGTAGCCGAGGCGAGGATCGCCTCGGTCATCGTGTCGCGTATTGCGGGCCACCGTGCTGGGCCCGGCTCCGCGGCGACCCATGCCGCCCGCCGGGGTTCCGCCGGAGGCGAGATGGCCTCGACGGCCTCCCGCAGGAAGCCCGCGGGGAGTGAGAAGTGGGTTCGGACCGCCTCGGCCAGTTCGGCGGCCTTGCCCCGCTCCAGCATGAACAGCTCGGTCAGCGGGAGGAAGAGCGCCAGGCGTAAGCAGGCCAGCGCGTAGTTGTCGATGTCCACACCGGTGAAGCCGGCGGGGGCCGCGAAGCCGGGGTTGGCGAGGCCCATACGGCCGGCTTCGCCGATCGGCGTGGCCATTTCGAAGTCGATGAGCGTGACGCCGCCGTCGGGGCGGACGATGATGTTGCTGAGGTGGACGTCGCCGAAGACGAGGCCGCGTTCGTGGATGAGGCGGACGGCCTGTTCCACCTTGGCGCAGATGCCCGTCGCCCAGGGGACGTACTCCGCCTTCTCCCGCTCGGAGTGCTGCCCGCCGAGCGGGTAGCGCTCGGTGAAGATCCTGTTGAGCGGCTGCCCCTCGACGAACTCCATGGCGAGGAACCTGTGCTCGCCCACGTCGAAGGTCGCAAAGAGCCTCGGCACCACGTCGAGGCCGCTTAGTCGTTCGAGCACCTCACGTTCGCGTTCCAGCCGGGCGACCGCGTCCTGCCCCATGTAGTCCAGCCCGGCGTACGGCCTGGCCTCCTTGAGCACGACCTTCTCCCCCGAGCGCCGGTCGACGGCCAGGTAGACGCCGCCGCCGTTGGAGAAGTGCAGGACCTTCTCGATCGTGTAGGGGAGGTCGGCCATGGTCGTCGCCGCGCGAGCGGCCAGGTGCGGCTGCAGGAACCCCGGCGGCGTCACCCACGAGGGCATCTTGAACACCGGGTCGCGGCGGTCGGGCACCAGCGTGCCGTCGGGGGCTGCGATGGCGGGTTCGATCGTTCCCTGCGGCGAGACGCAGTAGCGCTCGCTGAACGCGCCGTATCTCACATAGAGCGGTCCTGCGCCGATGCGCAGATCGCTCAAGATGTACGGCCCAGCCGTGTCGGGCAAAAGCTCGGAAAGGTCGGCGAGGATTTTCTCCAGCGCCGCATCATCGGTGGGATAAATCGTGACGAGCTTCCCACTCGACCCGCGATCCGCATATTTCGCATTTCGCATGTGGAGGAGGTGCCGGCCGCGCAAGAACTTGAACGTGACATTCTCTCGCGTGCAGTAGTCCCAGACCAAGTCCAGGACCCCGTCCGCATTGTCGAGACACGCGGACACGTGCACCTTCCAGCCCTGCTCGGGAAGCACTTGGTCCAGGCAGCGCACGACCACCCAGTCGTCCTTCTCGGAGCGGGCCCAGCCGTCCGGGACCTCACGCCCGGCGGCGCCGAAGGCCAGGCTCCTGGCCGGCCCCTCCCCGGGAGCGTCCCGTTCCGGTCGCGCCATCGGGGAGTCATAGAAGAGCGGGTCGACGAGGCAGTAAAGTTCGTAACGCTTATCCACCGAATTTCGCCTCCTTCCGCTCGTGTCCTAAATCATCAGGATTCGTCGGGCTAGCTGCATTCGAGAATGTCAGGCCACCCCCACCATCGCCAGTGACCTTCTCCATGAATGGGACATGAAAGGCTTCCAGCCCCAACCATTTAATCTGTCACGTATTCCACGTGTGATCTGCGTCGTCCCCCATTCTTGAGCAATCCCATAAAACCTACTAAAAATACATGTTTTCCCTCATTGCGGCGCTCATTGGGAGAGCACGAATGACGTTGTGGAGTGTTCTGCCACCCCAGGCGGGGATGTGGAACGTGACTCAACCAACCCGGCACGCTCCCACACTCCGGCACGAACGGTCCGATGCACGTCGCCAGTGCCGGCGTCAGGTTCCAGGCGTGTGAGATCGCCGGCCTAGCCGTTCTGAAAACTTGAACAGGGGCTGGGGAGCCTCAGGGCCGCCAGATGAGCACGAGTGCGCAGTCGTCGTTGTGACCCGAGGACATGGCGTTCACCAATGCTCTCGCTCCCCCGGCGAACCCCGAAGGCAGCAGCCGCTCCGCCTCGCCCAGCAGCTTGTCGAGGCCCGCGTCGATGTCCCGCCCGGGCTGTTCGATCAGCCCGTCGGTGTAGAGGAGCAGGGCGTCCCCTTTGTGCAGCACGCCCCGGTCCGGCTCGCAGTGCAGATCGGGCACTACGCCGAGCACCACGCCCTTGGCCGTCGCCACCTGCCACCCGCCGCTGCCCGCGTCGAACTTCACCACCGGCGGATGCCCGGCCGAGGTGATCACATACTCCCCCGACGCGAGGTTCAGCCGCAGGTGGACGGCCGTGACGAAGCCCTCCCCCTCCCGCTGCCTGTGCAGGTAGGTGTTGCAGGCGGGCAGGAAGTCGTCGACCGAGCCGAGCAGGCCGCCGAAGGTGCCTGACAGCAGAAGCGCTCTGGTGCCGGCGTCTACCCCTTTGCCCGACACGTCGACCACCGCCACCTCGACCTGGTCGCCCTCGCGCATCGACACGACGAAGTCACCGCCGAAGGACGAACCGCCCGCCTGCTTGAGCACGACCTTGTGCCCCCACTCCTTGGGGAGCGCGGGCAACTCGCTCTGGTTGCGCAGCCGATCGCGTAGTTCGAGCAGCATGGCGTCGCCCCGCAGGCCCTGCATGCCGAGCTGGCCCCGGGTGCGGGACATCATTACGGCGAGCACCGACGTGAAGAGCACGGTGGCGAGCATCCCCGGCCCGACCTCGCCGACGCCGCGCTCGACGGCGATGTAGGCGAGCGAGGCGAACTCGGCGCACAGCAGTTTGCTGAGGCTGCGCAGGCGCAGCTGCAAGCCGCCGACCAGGGTGAGCGGGACCAGCAGGGACGGCGAGGCCCACTGCATCGACACCTTGGCGGCGAGGACACCGATCAGCAAGGTGAGAGCGATGAGTGTGATCAGCAGGTTTCGGTCGCGGGCCAGCGGTCCCCTCCGTAAGAAACGCACGATGCGCACCAAGAACGGCACTCGCACCAAGAACGCACGGAGCCGCGGAGGGAGGAGCGGCACCGGACGGGAACTCATGATGCGCCTGACTGTATCGGTCTATCCCCTGTCTGGGCAGCCCACTTGACCAACGCCTTGATCATTAAACAGGGATATTGGGTGGCCAGACCCCTTTGCCCCCTCATACGGTAAAGCAAATGAGCTATCCGATCCGCCCCATGACCCCGTCCGACTGGCCGGCTTTCCTCGAGGTCCTCATGGACGCGTACAACACGTACTCGTCTCCGGAGAGGAACGAACGCTTCAAGCGATTGTTTGACTTCGAACGCACGCTCGCCGCTTTCGACGGCGAGACTTTGATCGGCGGCACGGGAACCTTCGAGTTCGACATGGCCGTACCCGGCGGCACCACCGCCGTGGCGGGCGTCACCGCTGTCGGCGTGCTCAGCTCACACCGCAGGCGCGGCGTGCTCTCGTCGCTCATGCGGCGCCAGCTGACCGATCTGGCCGAACGCGGAGAGGCCGTCGCGGCCCTCTACGCCTCGGAATCCTCGATCTACGGCAGGTATGGCTACGGTCTGGCAGCCGAGGGGGTCGCCTTCACCATCGACAGGCGTGACACCGCCTTCTCCCCCCACGCGCCGTCCGACCCCGCGCTCCGGCTCCGCATCGTGAACCCCGACGGGGCCAGGAACGTGTTCGAGAAGGTCTTCGAGGCGGTGCGTGTCACGCGCCCCGGCATGTACGCCAGAAGCACGCCCCGCTGGGACGGTGTCCTCGCCGACGACGAGCAGGCCCGGCACGGCATGGGCCCGCTGCGGGGCCTTGTGGCCGAGGACGACACGGGCCCCCGGGGCTACGCCCTGTTCCGCGCCAAGGAGGGGTTCTCCGTACATGACATCTTCGAAGGCGAACTCCACCTCTACGACCTGCACGCGACCGACCCCGCCGCTTATGCCGCCGTGTGGCGCGGCGTGCTCGACCGCGACCTGATCGCGACGTTCAAGGTCCCCACCCGTCCCGCCGACGACCCGATCCGGCTCCTGTTCAACGACCCGCGCCGCCTGCGGGCGGTCGCCGTCGACGACCTGTGGATCAGGTTGGCGGACGTGCGCCGCGCGCTCACGGAACGCGCCTACGCCGCCCCCGTGGACGTCGCGATCGGCATCGACGACCCGGTGTGCCCCTGGAACACCGGCACCTGGCGGCTGTCGGCCGACACCACCGGCGCCACCTGCGAGCCGACCCGCGCCCCCGCCGACGTCACACTGCCCGTGAACGCCCTCGGCGCGGCCTACCTCGGCGGCACGTCCCTGCACGCCTGGAACGCGACCGGAGCCGCCGCGGAGACCCGGGAAGGCGCCCTGCGCGCCCTGTCGACGGCGATGTCGTGGGACGTCAAGCCCTGGGCGGGTCTGATCTTCTGACCTCGCCGGAAACGATCCACCCGGCGCCCCCGCTCCCCGAAGGGGCCGGAGCGCCGGATTGAGGGCCCCGGCGCGTCCTGCCGACCTCCACTCCAGCGGTACGGCGAAGCCAGGGTGACGTCACCCCCGCGCCGTGCCCGCCGCGGCCGGACCCTGAGGTCACAGGTCTTGGACGACCTTGGACAACACGCCCGGCGTGCCGTCTTCTTGCCCGGCGACCTGGGGCTTCCGCGGGGATCCGGGTTAAGGTCCATGTATGGCACTGCAGAATCTGCAGATCACCGCGATCACCGCGATGCGGGCGCGCGACGTCTCGCGCCCGACGCGACATCATCACGAGGCCGCCGACCGCCGCCCTCTCCGCGACGAGAGCGGCCGGCGCGACCAGCGCCCCCAGCGGGCCACGTCCACCACTCCGTCCAAAACGGTGTCCACGCCGTCCACGGCCGGGCCGGGGGCACCTCCCGGGGCACTGGACACCCCGGCGACGGCGCCTGCGCGGACATCCCCGGCCGCGAGGACCAGGACCCGCTAGAAACCTTCATAAGCATCTGCCCCGGCGGATCACGCCTCCGGGGGTTCCGGCGCGCACTGAAGGACGCGGGGTGGGCCCCGAAGGCGGTACCGGATTCCGGCACGTCCCGAAGGACGCGGGGTGCGACGCCGGATGGACAACCGTGACCCCGGGCACGCTCCGGGCTTCGCCGTACCCGGAGGACGTGGCGCCTCAAGGCCCGGTGTGCTCCGCAGTACCCGGGCGCCCCGCTTCGCCTGGGCGAAGGGCGCCATGCCGAGTGCGGGCCGGGAAAAGGTGGTGCCGCCGCCCCCCGAGGGGGTGTGCGGCGGCACGGTCGGTTGTGGTGGGATTGCGGTGGGTCAGGGCAGCGGCGGAAGCTGGCCGATCGTCTCGTAGGTCGCGAGCTGGGCGATGCGCCTGCTGTGCCGCTCGGCTCCCGTATAGGCGGTCGAGAGGAAGATCTCCACGAAACGGGTGGCGTCCTCCTCGGGGTGCATCCTGGCGCCCAGGCTGACGACGTTGGCGTCGTTGTGCTCACGGGCCAGCCGTGCGGTGTCGTCGCTCCAGGCCAGGGCGGCGCGGATGCCGCGCACCTTGTTGGCGGCGATCTGCTCGCCGTTGCCCGAGCCGCCCAGCACGATGCCCAGGCTGCCCTCGTCCCCGGCCACCGCCTCGGCCGCGCGCAGCACGAAGGCCGGATAGTCGTCCTGCTCGTCGTAGACGAAGGGACCGCAGTCGGTCACCTCATGGCCGTGGTCCTTCAACCACGTGACCAGGTGGTTCTTCAGCTCATAGCCGGCATGGTCGGCACCGATGTAAACACGCACGACGCCAAGTCTCCCAGGAAGCAGTGAACCGGCGGACCACCGACCCGGCTAGAGTGAAGGCCGCAGCAGCCCCTGTGTGAGCCCCCTGGAGAGAGCAGTCAATGCGTGACATCCGAGTGATCGGTGACCCGGTTCTTCGCACCCCGGCCGATCCCGTGGTCGACTTCGACCGGGAGTTGCGCCGGTTGATCGACGACATGTTCGAGGCGATGTATGCCGTGCGGGGTGTCGGTCTGGCCGGGCCCCAGGTCGGCGTGTCGCGGCGGCTGTTCGTCTACGACGCCAGCAACCGCAAGGGGCACGTCATCAACCCTGAGCTGACGATCGACGACCCGGAGGAGGTCCTCGACGAGGAGGGGTGCCTGTCGGTGCCCGGCAAGGACACCGGCACGCCGCTTTACGCGACGACGCCGCGGGCGGCCGGGGTGACGGTGACGGGGTTCGACCGGCTCGGGCGGCCGGTGCGGATCAAGGCGCGTGGCATGCTGGCGCGCTGCTTCCAGCACGAGACCGACCACCTCAACGGCATGCTTTACGTCGACCGGCTGGCCAAGGACGCCGCGCGCAAGGTCCTCCTCCAGGCGAAATAGCGCCGCACCGGCCAGGTGAGCAGGGAGCCCCCTCCGGTGAGGAGCAGGGCCGACATCACCCATTCGCTTGACCCCTCGGGGCCGTAGACGTGGCCGTCGCGCCCGGTGTCGAAGGCGCGGGTCACCGCCCCGGGGGTGAGTGTGCCGCGGCCGCTGCCGTACAACGCGACGTTCCGGCGGGGTGTGCCGCCGCGCGCGGGGCGGAAGTCGCCCTGCCAGGTGCATTGTTCGTGGCCGGGGTGGGTCACGCAGGTGAGGCGGCGGGCGGTGAAGACGCCCCAGACGCCGTCGGCTCTGGCGGCGGCGACCGCGGGGCCGACGCTTTGTGCGCCGAGGTAGACGAGCAGCAGCCCGGCGGCGGCCGTGGTGAGGTCGAAGGCGGAGAGCGGCTTCCTGCGCATGTGAGGTCCTTTTGGAGCCTACTTCGGGGGCAAGGGTTCGCTTACGCCGCGTTTATTGCTCTCTACGCAGGGTGACCTCCTTTTCCAGCAGACGTTTCCGGCAAAGGTCCGGTAGCGGCGATGCGAGGGGGCACACGATGGCGACCCACTCCGCCGGATTACCCGGCATGAACGGCCTCAACACCACCTATCACCGGGCGGCGCTCACCGTCTTCATGGTGATCGTCGTGGCTCATCTGGCCGAGCATCTCGCGCAGGCGGTGCAGCTCTACGCGCTGGGCTGGCCGCTCGCCGACGCGCGCGGGGTGCTCGGGCTGCCGGTGCCGTGGCTGGTGACGTCCGAGTGGATGCATTACGCCTACGCGCTGATCACGCTGGTCGGGCTGACCGTGCTGCGGCCGGGGTTCACCGGCCGGGCGCGCACATGGTGGACGGTGTCACTCGGCATCCAGATCTGGCACCACGTAGAGCATGTCCTGCTGCTGGGGCAGGCGATCAGCGGGAGCAATCTGCTCGAGCGGCCCGTGCCCACGACGCTCGTGCAGTTGCTGGTGCCGCGGGCCGAGTTGCACCTGTTCTACAACACGATCGTGTTCGTCCCGATGGTTGTGGCCGTGCTGCTGCACCGGCACCCCGCCGAGGCCGAGCGGGCCGCCGCGCGCTGCTCGTGCGCGGGCGCTCCCGGCCGGCCTCTCGGCGGCGCGGGCTAGAACTGGAGCGACTGCACCTCGAGGTATTCCTCGAAGCCGTAGCGCCCGAGCTCTCGGCCCACACCCGACTGCTTGAAGCCGCCGAAGGGGGCCAGCGGGTTGTGGGCTCCGCCGTTCACCGAGACCTGCCCGGTGCGCAGCCGCCGCCCGACGGCGGCGGCGCGGTCGCGGTCCGCGGCCCAGACCGCCCCGGCCAGGCCGTAGGGTGTGCCGTTGGCGATCTTGATCGCTTCGTCCTCGCTGGTGTAGGGGATGACGCACAACACCGGGCCGAAGATCTCCTCCTGCTCGATGACCATGCCCGGCTCCACCCCGGCGAACACCGTCGGCTCGACGAAGTAGCCGCGCGGCAGCGGCCGCTCGGTGCCGCCGCACACCAGGCGCGCGCCTTCCTCCTGGCCCCGGTTGATGTAGTGCACCACGCGGTCGCGCTGCGTCTTGGAGATCAGCGGACCGAGCCGGACGCCCTCGTCGAAGGGGCCGCCGACGGTGTAGCGCGAGGCGGCGGCGACGGCGAGGCGCACCGCCTCGTCGTAGCTGTCGCGGTGCACGATCATGCGCGACCAGGCCGAACAGGTCTGGCCCGAGTTGGTGAACGCGTGAGCCACCCCCACCTTCACCGCCGTGGGCATATCGGCATCAGGAAGGATGATGTTGGCGGACTTGCCGCCCAATTCAAGCGTGACTCGTTTGACGGTCTCGGCGGCCACTGCCCCGATGCGCCGTCCTGCCCTGGTGGAGCCGGTGAAGGAGATCATGTCGACGTCGGGGTGGGCGCAGAGGGCCTCGCCGACCACCTCGCCCCTGCCGCTCAGCAGGTTGAACACCCCGGGCGGCAGCCCGACCTCGTCGAAGATCCCGGCCAGCTCGTAAGCCGCGAGCGGCGCCACCTCGCTCGGCTTGAGCACGACCGTGCACCCTGCCGCCAGGGCCGGCGCGACCTTGCAGACGACCTGGTGCAGCGGGTAGTTCCACGGCGTGATCGCGCCCACCACACCGACCGGCTCCCTGAAGACACGGGAGTTGCCGATGCTCTCGGCCTCCCCGCTGTGACCTTCGGCCAGGCGGGCGTAGAACTCCAGGATCTCGGCAGGCCCGAGTGTGTGGACCCTGAGTGCCTTGTCGTACGGCGCGCCGAGATCGGTGGCGATGACCCGGGCGACGTGCTCGGCCCGCTCGCGCAGCAGCCCCGCCGCGTGGGCGAGAAGCTTGGCCCGCTCGCCGGGGGCCGCGCCCGCCCACGCGGGGAAGGCGGCCCTGGCCGCGGCGACCGCCGCCTCCACGTCGTCGGGCGTGCCCGCGGGAACGCGGTCGAGGACCTCTTCGGTGGCCGGATCGACGACATCGACGCCCTCACCTGAAGTAGAAGGCGCCCATACTCCGTTCAGGTAAAGATGGCGCATTTTCCCATCCTTGCTCGTTGAGCTGTCATGTGTGTCGGGCGAGACGCACATCACATGCCGTAGCTCAATCTCCGGTGAATTCCTGAACGAACCCTTCTCCACCATCCCACCGGCCGCTCGTGGGGCGGCCGGTGGACGGCAAAGGTTCGAATGTCGCCCGCACGTCCTCTTCGGGCCTGAGCCTACGGGCAGGGACTCCGGTGAGTGTTCGACCCACCGGATTCATCAGCGAGTCGTTATGGCATGCGCCAATTCGGATGGATCAGTAATCGAATATCGGCCGTGAGATAGTGCGGGAACGCTTCAATTCGTAAAACCCTTCTGTGCCCGCCACGAGCAGCACCCCGTCCCAGAGGCGTCCGGCGTCCTCACCCTTCAGGCTGGAGGAGATGACCGGACCGAAGAACGCGGTGCCGCCGACCGAGATGATCGGGGTGCCGACCTCCTGTCCGACCAGACCGATGCCCTTGTTGTGGGAGACGCGGACGGCCTGGTCGAACTCCTCCGACCACTGTGCTTTCGCCAGGTCGGGATCGAGGTCCAGGGACGCGAGGGAGTCGACGATCATGTCGTCGAGCCGCTCACGCCACTCGTCCCACTTCTCCGGCGGCTGCTGCGGATGCAGTCTGGTGCCCAGTGCCACGTAAAGGGGGTCCAGGATCTGCTCGCCGTACTTGTCCGCCGCCGCGGCGAACACCCGGACGGAGCGGATCGTGGACTTGATCCCCTCGCGATACTCGTCCGGAATGTCCTTATCCTCATTGAGCACAGTGAGGCTCATGAGGTGCCAGCGCACCGAGATGGGCCGGACCTTCTGCACCTCACGCACCCACCGCGAGGTCTGCCACGCCCACGGACACGCGGGGTCGAACCAGAAGTCGACCTGCGTAGTCTCGCTCATTACCAGCTCCCTGGCGTCGTCAGCAACATTGCAGACGTAAACAACCATCCCGAGAGATGGGCCTATTCCAAGGCACGCATCACCTGTGCGGCGTGGCAGGATTCAAGAATCCCCTCGGCGACGGAGCGGGGGACGCACGTTTCATGAGGAGCACATGTGGCAGGCAATCTGACCCGCGACGAGGCCCGCGAGCGGGCCCGGCTGCTGAAGGTCGATTCTTATGTGGTCGAGCTGGACCTGACAGAGGGTGAGGAGCGGTTCGAAAGCATCACCACCGTACGTTTCACCAGCGCCCAGGCGGGGGCTTCGACGTTCATCGACCTCGCGGGCGCCCATGTCAGGCGTGCCACCCTCAACGGGGTCGCGCTCGACATCGACGACTACGACCTTGAGCGAGGCAGGCTCCCCGTGCCCGGCCTGGCCGAGGACAACGTGCTGCGCGTCGACGCCGACTGCACCTACATGCGCACAGGTGAGGGCCTCCACCGGTTTGTCGACCCGGTCGACCAGAAGGTCTACCTCCACACGCAGTTCGAGACGGCCGACGCCCACCGGATGTTCGCCTGCTTCGACCAGCCCGACCTCAAGGCGACCTTCGAGTTCAGCGTGCTCGCCCCCGCGGACTGGGAGGTCGTGTCAAACTCCGCGGCGGACGAGAACGAGCTGCTGGACGAGCACCGCGGCAGGCACGGCACGCTGCAGGCCGCCCGCCGCTGGCACTTCCCCACGACCAAGGTCATGTCGACCTACATCACGGCTCTCGTGGCCGGGCCGTACCACAAGGTGACCTCCGAACACGACGGCATCCCGCTCGGCATCTACTGCCGGGCCTCCCTGGCCGAGCACCTCGACGCGGACAACATCTTCGAGGTCACCCGGCAGGGCTTCGACTTCTTCCACCGGGTGTTCGACTTCCGCTACCCGTTCGGGAAATACGACCAGCTCTTCGTGCCCGAGTTCAACGCGGGCGCGATGGAGAACGCCGGGTGCGTGACCTTCGTCGAGGACTACATCTTCCGCTCCCGCGTCACCGACGCCGCGGTGGAGCGCCGCGCCGAGACGATCCTGCACGAGATGGCGCACATGTGGTTCGGCGACCTCGTGACCATGCGCTGGTGGGACGACCTGTGGCTGAACGAGTCGTTCGCGACCTACACCTCGGTGCTCGCGCTCGCCGAGGCCACCCGGTGGGGCCAGGGCTCGTGGACCACGTTCGCCAACTCGGAGAAGGCCTGGGCCTACCGCCAGGACCAGCTCCCCTCCACCCACCCGATCGCCGCCGACATGGTCGACATGGAGGCCGTGGCGGTCAACTTCGACGGCATCACCTACGCCAAGGGCGCCTCGGTCCTCAAGCAGCTCGTGGCCTATGTCGGCCTCGACAACTTCCTCGCCGGCGTGCGCGACTACTTCAAGGAGCACGCGTGGGGCAACACCACGCTGGCCGACCTGCTGTCCGCCCTTGAGCGCACCTCCGGCCGCGACCTGTCCTCGTGGTCCAAGGAGTGGCTGGAGACCTCCTGGGTCAACACCCTCCGCCCGTCCTTCGACCTCGACGGCGAGGGCAGGTTCACGAGGTTCGAGGTGCTTCAGGAGGCCCCGGCCGACTACCCGACGCTTCGCACCCACCGCCTGGCCGTCGGCCTCTACTCCGTGGTGGACGGCGTGCTCACCCGCACCCGCCGCGTCGAGCTCGACATCTCCGGCGCGCGTACGGCTGTCGCCGACCTGGTCGGCGAGGCCCAGCCGGACCTCGTGCTCATCAACGACGACGACCTGACCTACGCCAAGATCCGCCTGGACGAGCGCTCCCTGGCGACCCTCGTCAACGGCGGCATCGCGAAGTTCGGCGAGTCGCTGCCGCGTGCCCTGTGCTGGGCCGCCGCGTGGGACATGACCCGCGACGCCGAGATGGCCGCCCGCGACTACATCAAGCTGGTGATCGCGAACATCCACTCGGTCGCCGACATCTCGGTGGTGCAGACCGTGCTGCGGCAGGTCAAGCTGACCGCCCAGCAGTTCGCCGCCCCCTCCTACCAGGCGGAAGGCCAGGCCGAGCTGGCCGCGGCGCTGCACAGGCTGATCGCCGGCGCCGAGCCCGGCTCCGACCACCAGCTCGCCTACGTCAATGCGCTGGCCGGTGTCGCCGTCTCCGCCGGCGACCTGGCCTACGTCAAGGGCGTTCTCGACGGCTCCGCCGTGCCCGCCGGCCTCGTCGTGGACGCCGACCTGCGCTGGACCCTCACGCACGCCCTGGTGACCGGCGGCATCTACGGCCAGGCCGAGATCGACGCCGAGCTGGCCCGCGACGCCACCGCCACCGGCGAAAGGTCGGCCGCCCGCTGCCGGGCCGCCGTCCCCACCGCCGAGGCCAAGGCCGCCGCCTGGGAGAAGATCATCGGTGGCGAGCTGAGCGGCGCGGTGCTGCGGTCGACCGTCGCCGGCTTCGCCGACCCGCACCACGTGGACCTGCTCCGGCCCTACCAGGAGAGGTTCTTCGCGGAGATCGGCCGGGTCTGGAAGACGTGGACGCCCGACACGGCCCAGACCTTCGCCGTGGCATGCTTCCCCGGCCTGCTCATCGAGCAGGAGGTCGTCGACCGCACCGAGCGCTACCTCGTGGCCCAGCAGCCGCCCCACGGCCTGCGCCGCCTGCTCCTCGAAGGCTCGGACGGCATCAGCCGCGCCCTGCGCGCCCAGGCCCGCGACGCGAGCGCCTAGCCCGCTAGAGAGACGTCGCCCGCCCCACCCCGTTCACCGGGGCGGGCGACCCATGTTTGCGGGACCGTGGCCCGAAACGCTCGTTGAACGGCGGGTGCGATAGACCGCGGCGGAACCGCGCGATCATGGCTGCGCCGCACGGTCTCCTGGTGAGCGGCACTGCACAGCCGGGGGGTGTCGTGCGCTGATTTCGGGCGTCGTCCGGATTCTCATTGTTGCCGCGCTGCCTCCCCATGCGGCATATACCGGCACGGAACACGTCCTTCACCGTGTTCACCGCAATGGATGTGCGCGGCCCTCCAGGCCGGTCCGGGAGACATGCTGGGGCCTGGCCTCTGGAGCACTAACCGGCCGGCGGTCACTTCCTGGCGGTGCCTATGGGGACGGCGGGACGGCCGGGGCTCTCGGTGAATATGACGGTCAGGATGGGGCGGTTGGTGGTGGCCTCGGCGGAGGCGAAGCGCTTCCAGGCGAGTCTGTCGGTCTCGTCGGTGGCCTTGAGCACAACGGCGCCCTTGGTCTTCCGCTGGTCGGCCCACGACTGCACGAGATCTCGCAGATCAACCGAGACCCACCCGTCGGCGCACCTGTCGGACCACCCCCTGGTCTCGGTGGAGACGGCCGCCTGCTTGAGCGGCGCGGGACCCGGCCATCGGGCGGCGGCGGTGACGATCGCGGGGGTCGCGGTCATCGGTTCGGCGGACCAGACCTCCCAGGCCCGTGGCGTGCACGACCACGAGTGCTGGCTCCACAACTTGAGCGTGGCCGACAGGATCCTCTTGCCGGCGAGGGCGCCGGTCTCCCATGTCAGGAAGGACCTCGCCACGCGGTCGCCGTTGAACCCCACCTTGAGGTGCTGCGCGCGGGACTGGTCGCGCCGGGCGCCCTGGAGGATGTAGCCGTCGTGGGAGGGGCGCAGTTCGACGCTCACCGAGGTGTCGCCGGTGAGGGCGGACACAGGGCCGGCGGACAGCGGAGCGCCGCCCAGAGCGGCGGCGAGGACGATGGGTGCGGCGAGTCTCATCGCACGAGGTTAGGTACGGCGCAGCCCGCCTGACCGGATGCCACGCGCCGGCGTTGCCGGGCCTTGGCCGACCCTTAAGCGGAGCCTGCCGCCCCGGCTTGGCCGTACCTTGGACCGGCCGTTTCCCCGGCTCTCTCCTCCCCTCGTCTAGCGTGTGTTCGTCCGTTTGGGGGAGTCGGCCCGGTAGGGCACCGTGAGATCGTGGTCAAATGGACTCGGCTGCACAATTGCTCATCGAACTTGCCAGGCGTTATGCGTTTGCGGATCTTGGAGCTTTGGCACCGCGGGTGCTGCCCGACGCGGAGCAGATTGCCGACGTGTGCGAGTTCGGGCAGCGGTTACTATCACTGGACGCCGAGGACTTCGCCGCCGAGGCACGGTCGGTGCCCGTGCCGCTCAAGCGCAGAGCCCGCGCGTGCCATATGCCGCAGACGCCGCGTGAGCAGCCGAGGGGCGCACTGGCCTCGCTGCGGCCGGCCTACTCGCTGCTGCTTGAGGTCATCGCCGTCAGGTGGCACCGCCGCGACTTGAGCCCGATGATCGCCGCCGTGCACATCGCAAGCGAATACCTGCCGCTGCTCGCCTTCGAGCCCTCCTTCGGGCACGCGGGCGACCCGGCGCGGTGGCCTGCGGGGTTGAGCGCCGAGGGCAGCCGCTTCGGGGTCATCGGCGAGCGTGAGTGCGATCACACCAAGGCCGAGCAGTCGGCGACGAACCGCACGCTCCGCGTCTCGGCCGAGCCGCCGGAGGGGTGGCGGGCCTACTTCGACCGGCAGCACAGCCAGGTCGCCGGCGCCCTCGCCACGTGTGTCGCCGCCTGCCGCAAGCCGTGCGCGGCCATGGATTGGATCGCTCCCGCCGAGCGCGAAGACCTCTCCGTCCGCGCCCGCACCGCCCTCACCTTCGCCGACACGCCGCTGGTGCGGCTGCGCCACGCCGCGCCGGTGGGCCACGGGTTCGGCGTGCCCTCCGCCGAGGAGGTGCTGGACGCCTGGACCCGCAGCCGCAGCACGCTCAACAAGAACCCCGTGGGCGCCGCCGCCGCGGCCGAGGACGGCTTTCCTCTGCCGGGGCTGCCCAGCCTGATCTCCGCCGTGGCCGGGGTGAGGGTCGAACCCTCGACCCTCCTGGCCGACGTGAGCGCCCATCTGATCGGCCTGATCACCCCGGCGCTTGCGGAGACGAAGGTGAAGAACTTCCGGATGCCCGCCTGATCGACCCGGCGAGGATCAAGAGCTCGCGGCCGCCCGCCCGATCATCACATGGCCGGGCGGCGGTCGCCCCAGAAGCCGCCGACGGCTGCCTCGATCTGGGCCGAGAGCGAGATCAGCGTGCCCTCGCCGCCGAACCGCCCGGCTGGCATGACTCCGAGGGGCAGCCCCTCCTCGGTCCAGTGCAGTGGCAGGTTGACGGAGGGCTGGCCGCCGACGTTGTAGACGGCGGGGAAGGCGGCGAAGCGCTTCATCCGCTCGAACGTCTCCTCGGGGCCGCCACTGTCGACGAACCACCCGACCGGCCGCGGCGGCTGGGTGAGGGTGGGGGTGGGCACCGCGTCGAACTCGTCGGCGACGAGCAGCGCCAGGCGGGTGGCGAACTGCCCCGGCGGGCGGCCAAGATTGCGGCTTCCGCCGTACGCACCTGATCGAGCGACGACGGTTACATAGGCACCCACGTCTTCGTTCAGGCGATCGATGCGCTCAAGGTAGTGCTGGGTGATCTCAACGGGAGATCACCCCCGCGTACGGCAAGAGCCTGGTCAAGAGCGGTGAGATCATGTATTGATGCCATGCGGGGCACAGTAGGAGCATGACCGGGACATAATCTAGGGACCTACATGCATACCCAGTCAACGGCAAGACGATGCGGGTCAACACGGCCACAAAAGTATGAACTATCCAACACTAGGCACACGTAGGGGCGTCGGCTACGGTGAGTCACGTGGATTCCGGTCAAGAGCCTGACGACGGTAACACTACGTCACCAATTTGGGTCAGCGATCGGCCTGACGACGATCGGCCGGCGAACCGACCTGAAGCGCAAGCGTCGGCGTATGCACCCGTCGAACGCGCATCTCTCGCGGCCCTGATCCAAGAGCCGCGCTATCGCCATCTGCGGCGGCGTGCTCTCATCTCCGTCCTCGCAGGGATCGTGGTGGGCATTCTGCTCGCCGACTGGAGATTCGGCGTCACCGGCGCGGTCATCGCCGCCATCGCCGACGCCTCCTATCGAGCGCGCTCGATCTCCTCCGTGCCCGCGTGGAGACGCGCGTCGATGGCGGAACGGCGAACCGAGGCACAGCTCAAGAAGCTGGAGCGCAGCGGCTACCACACCATCCACGCCCGCGCGATCCCCGGCAGCGAGGCCCAGATCGACCACCTGGTGGTCGGCCCCACGGGCATCTACGCCGTCGACTCGGAAAACTGGGACAAGCGCCTGCCGGTGCGGGTTCAGTCGCACCGCAAGCTGTTCCACGGGCCGTTCAACCAGAAGCCCCGTCTCGACGAGGCCCGCTGGGAGGCCGCGCAGGCCAGCGAGCTGATCAGCAAGTCGCTCGGCCGCGAGGTGGTCGTGGTGCCCTCGCTCGCGATTTACGGTCCTGCCATCCCGTGGAAGGTCCTCAACGTGCGCGAGGTCGACGTCTTCGACGGCAGCCGCGTGCGCAAGTGGATCACCAAGCGGGAGCGCTCGCTGACCGACGCCGAGATCGACGCGATCTACGAGACGGCAGGTCAGGTGCTGCCGCCCCGCTACGGCGAAGGCTGATCCCAGGTCGCGGCCGGTCCCTTCGCGACCGGTCCCTTCGCGGCCGCGGATCGCGGCTTGAGTGAGCCGCGATCGAACCCGGGCCGCTATCGAACCGTGTCGTGATCCAGTTCGGCCCCTGACAGCCAGGCCCCAAAAGGGGGTCCGCTGGCTGTCCGTAATCGTGCCCTCAGGGCCGAACCCATGCGGAAGGTCACCTTCCGCATCTCGCAGCCTGCCCGCCCGGCATCTGCCCCGCCGGGCGGGCAACCGCGTTCTCCGCTCTCCGGAAGCGTCGCCGGTCCGGGAAGGTACGGTGGAACCACGCGCTCGGCCCCGGCGCCACGCCCAGTCCCGATCCGTGGGCGGACGTCTCATTCAGCGGGCGATAGCCGTACCATTTGCAGACGCGCACGAGCGATTGCCAGCCCGGCCGACTCCTCGCCGCCGGCCAGGCCGACCATCGGCTGCCGCGGCCTACCGATGGGCCGCGGGGCGGGCTGGGACAAGCTCGGTCATCCGGATGGGAGACGTCCATGCCCGCCCTCAGGTCTCGAACGGTCACTCACGGCAGGAACATGGCCGGTGCCCGGGCCCTGCTCCGGGCGACGGGCGTAGCCGGAAGCGACTTCGGCAAGCCGATCGTCGCCGTGGCCAACAGCTTCACGCAGTTCGTGCCCGGCCACGTGCATCTGCGCGAGGTCGGCGACGTGGTGGCCGCCGCCGTCCGCGAAGCGGGCGCGATCCCCCGCGAGTTCAACACCATCGCCGTCGACGACGGCATCGCGATGGGTCACAGCGGCATGCTCTACTCGCTGCCCTCTCGCGAGCTGATCGCCGACGCGGTCGAATACATGGTGCAGGCACACTGCGCCGACGCGCTCATCTGCGTGTCCAACTGCGACAAGATCACACCGGGCATGCTGCTGGCCGCGATGCGGCTCAACATCCCCACCGTGTTCGTGTCCGGCGGCCCCATGGAGGCCGGCAAGACCGCCGGGGGCAAGCTCGACCTCATCGATCCCATGATCGCCGCGGCCGACGACTCGGTGTCCGACGCCGAGCTGCTGGAGATGGAGGAGAGCGCCTGCCCCACCTGCGGCTCCTGCTCCGGCATGTTCACCGCCAACTCGATGAACTGCCTCGTCGAGGCCATCGGCCTCGGCCTGCCCGGCAACGGCACCACCCTCGCCACCCACCAGGCCCGCAAGGCGCTCTTCGAGCGGGCCGGACACGCCGTGGTCGAGATCGCCAAGCGCTACTACGAGCAGGACGACACCTCGGTGTTGCCGCTTTCCATCGCCACCCGCGAGGCGTTCGAGAACGCCATGGCCCTCGACGTGGCCATGGGCGGCTCCACCAACACGATCCTCCACCTGCTCGCGGCCGCCCGCGAGGCGCGGGTCGACTTCGGCCTCAAGGAGATCAACGAGATCTCGCTGCGGGTGCCCTGCCTCTGCAAGGTCGCCCCCGCCACCGCGAAATATCACGTCGAGGACGTGCACCGCGCCGGCGGAATCCCCGCCATCCTCGGCGAGCTCGACCGCGCCGGGCTGCTCCACCGCGACGTGCCGACCATCCACTCCGCCACGCTCGCGGACTACATCGCGAAGTGGGACCCGAAGTCGCCCGAGGTGACCGAGGAGGCCATGGCCCTGTGGCATGCCGCGCCCGGCAACGTGCGCACCGTGAAGGCATATTCGCAGAACGCGCAGTGGGAGACACTCGACCTCGACCGCGAGGAAGGCTGCGTGCGCGACCTTGAGCACGCCTACACCCGCGACGGGGGGCTCGCCGTCCTTTACGGCAACCTCTCCCTCGACGGCGCCGTGGTCAAGACCGCCGGCGTCGACGAGTCGATCTGGCGTTTCTCCGGTCCCGCGGTGGTCTTCGAGTCGCAGGACGACGCCGTGGACGGCATCCTCAACGGCCGCGTCAAGGCGGGCGACGTCGTGATCGTGCGCTACGAGGGCCCGAAGGGCGGGCCCGGCATGCAGGAGATGCTCTACCCGACCAGCTTCCTCAAGGGCAAGGGGCTCGGCAAGGCCTGCGCCCTGATCACCGACGGCCGCTTCTCCGGCGGCACCTCCGGCCTGTCCATCGGCCACGCCTCCCCCGAGGCCGCCGAAGGCGGCGTCATCGCCCTCGTGGAGGACGGCGACCTCATCGAGATCGACATCCCCGGCCGCAGCATGGAGCTCCGCGTGCCCGAGGCCGAGCTGGCCGCCCGCCGCGAGCGCCTCCTCGCCGACCTCGGCGGCTACCGCCCCCGCGACCGCCACCGCCCGGTCAGCGCCGCCCTCCAGGTCTACGCCGCCTTCACCACCTCCGCCTCCACGGGCGCCTCCCGCGACCTTTCGCAGGTCGTCAAGCAGGCATAGGCATCCCGACTCCCCCAGGGCCACCGGCCATCCCGGCGGCCCTGGGGCTCCCCTTTCTCCTTGCGTTTTCGGGCCACCAGGGGAGTCCGAGGGGCTTCCGGCCACGTCCTCACGCCTGTGT
>NZ_BOOW01000010.1 GCF_016863435.1 Sinosporangium siamense | reverse complement strand
CCGGCCTCAGGCTGTCCCGGCCACCCTTCACATGGCACCGACACCGAACTCGACTCCGGCTCACGCCTCGGTCTCAGCCCCCAAGGGGCACTGCACTCCCAACCCCCGCCTTGCGCGACCTGGGAGTGCCAAGGCCGCTGGTCTCGTGCCTGAGATTCCCGGACACAGCGCCCTCCCCAAATCTCCACTTCTTGGTGGGGCTGTGACTTGAGTGGCTTGACATACGGCTGGGATCTGTCGAGGATGTGTTCGAAAAATTGTCGGTGCCGATCTCTATTCTTGGGTTATGGCAAACGACGTGAAGCCCGACGCCCACACGTTGACCACCGCCGAGATCGCCGCCCTCGCTCTTTCACTGGCCCATCTCGGCACCGGCCCCCAGGCTCACACCGCCCGCCAGGGCCTGCGCCACGCCTTCGAGCACCTCCAGCCCGGCGACCAGGTCGTCGCCTCCACGCTGGCGACGCTCACCGCTCCCCTGACCGCCGAGACCGCCTCGCGGGCCCGGCTGGTCGCCGACGCGATCACCGGCGGCCTGGTCGTCCGGTTGCACTACCGCGACGCGGCCGACCGCGTCACGGTGCGCGAGGTCGACCCGGTCACCTGCCTCGTCCACCGCGATTATTGGTATCTCGTGGGCATGTGCCGCCTCCGCCACGGCATCCGCGCGTTCCGCTTCGACCGGCTGATCGCGGTCGAGCCCACCACGGTGCCGGCCCGCCCCCACGTGGCCGAGCGCTTCCTGCCGTTCCAGCGACGCAAGCGCATGGCCGCATAAGGCCGGCTCTGCCGTACCTCCCGGTGCGAACCGGGCGGACGGTGGCCGTTGAAGCGGCACCGGGTGGGTCTCCCGGCACCATGCCGGGATGACCCCTCGGCGGCCGAACTGGCCGTGACCGTTGAAACGGAACCGGGCAGATCTGCTGCCACCAGGCCAAGAGGCACCCTTGGCAGCCGAACTGATCGTGGCCATTGAAGCGGAGCCGGGCGGGTCTCCCGTCACGCTCGGGGATAGGGGAGGCAAAACCCCGGGCTAACGCCTCAGCCCGCCCGTGCCCGGCTGCAACACTCCCGCGCATGAAGATTTCGGGGGTGTTCCTCCTCATCGGCCTGATGATCTCCGTGTCCGGATGCGGCGAGGTCGCCTCACCTGCGGCCGCTGTGTCCTCCCCTTCGGAGCCGGCCACCCCGGCAAGCCGGGCACTCGACCTGGAGATGCCCGATTCGGGGCGGCGGCGGCTTAACCAGGCGCTCAACCGCTTCGCGCGGTCGCGTCCGGGCACAGTCGCCGCGGCGGCCTACGACCGGGCCACCGGGGTCGGTTACTCCTTCCGCGACGACTCGGCTTTCATGCTGGCCAGCGTCGCCAAGGTCGACATCCTCACCGCGCTGCTGTTCCAGGCCCAACAGGCCGGGCGCACACTCACCCGTGAGGAGCGCACCCTCGCGTCCCGCATGATCAGGCAAAGCGACAACGTGGCCGCCCACCGCCTCTACACCGCGATCGGCGGCCATCAGGGCCTGAGCCGGGTGCTCACCGGCCTTGGCATCCACAACACCCGCCCCGGCACCGGCCTCCTCTGGGGCGCAACCCTGAGCCACCCCTCCGACCAGGTCAGACTCCTCGACGTGCTGTCCGACCCCGAGGGCCCCCTGATCGAGCCCCACCGCCGTTATGCGATGCGCCTCATGACCACGGTGACCCCGACCCAGGCGTGGGGCGTGAGCGCGGGCGCGGCGAAGGGCACGATCGTCGCACTGAAGAACGGCTGGCTCCCCGCCCAGTCCCAAGGCGGTCTGTGGACCGTCAACAGCATCGGCCGCCTCACCTGGCCGGGTCACGACCTCTTAATCGCCGTCCTCTCGGAACGCAGCCCCACCATGGCCGCCGGCATCACCACCGTGGAACGCGTGGCCACCCTCATCACCCGCGCCCTCAACAAAATCGACATGCCCGACTACTCCCAACTCCGGTTCCACCCCCCAATAGAGATGTACGGCGAAGCCAGGTAGACGACGGGAGACATGCGTAGCCATCTCCCCTACCAAAACCTGGTTGAGCGCAGCCTCACGTCACCTTGGTCGGAGGCGGTGACTCCGAGGTGGAAGCAACGCAAGTCATGCCGGGTCGGGTGACCTGGCTCCCCGACTCTCGTCGGTTGATCAAAAAGGTAACGGTGATCAGGACCCGGCCGTGCTTGGGAGAGACGGCACGGCCATGGCCATGTTGTTACGACCCTTAGGAAGGGCGATGAGGACGCGGGAGCGCGGGACGAACTGCTGCCGACCCTGAGTGTTCCGACCTCTCGGAAGAGTCACGGGGAGAGGCTACAGGCGCGGCCTGCACGAGATCCCCGCCGCTGTTCCAACCTCTCGGAAGAGCCCCTGGTTAAGGGTAGATCGCCCGACCACTTCCGCGGCTAGAGCAGTCGGGCACGGCGAGGTGCTCGTCGATCTCTTCCTCCGGACCCGCGGGGAAGGTCTCGTCGGTGAGGTAGTGGCGGACGCCTCGGTGGTGATCGTTCTGCGGTGAACCTCCGTCAGCGCAGCAGCTCCGGGAGGTCCGCTGCCGCAAAGCAGGGTTTGTTCCCAGCGGTCGATACAAGCAGTGCTCGGTCCTGACACCGAGATCTGGGGCCGGCGGGAAGGCCCGGCTTCTTCCCGGCCGGCAGCAGTGGCGCCAGGACCGCCCACTGCGCGGCGGGCAAGTCCCCACTCCCCACCCAAAGATCATCCCAGAAGTCCTGTCTCGTTGAACTTGAGGCATGGCGTGGAGCACCGGCGATGCATCAGATTGGAGGAGAATGGGATCTAGGCCGCTCCCAGAACAACTTCGCCGGCTAGTCGAGTAGGACGCCTCCTGGTCGACTGATCACGAAGGAGCCAGTGGTACGGCCCTGCGGGTCATATCGGGGTCGAAGGTCTTCTACGTCAAACACGGACCCCTCGCCAGAGCTGAGCACCTGCGACTGTGCTGGCTTCACGGACGCGTACCCATCCCTGAGGTGGTCGCCTTCGAAGACCCTGCTCTCGTTCTCGCCGACGTAGGCGCTCCGTCGCTGGAAGCCGCCGCACCCGCCGACGTAGGCGCCGTGCTAGGCCGGACGCTGCGCATGCTGCACGAGTTACCCATCGCCGAGTGCCCCTTCGACGGCCGACTGCCGGCGGTTCTCGAACGCGCCGGCGCCAATATCCGCGACGGCCTCGTGGACCCGGACGACTTCGACCCCGACCATCTCGGACTGACTCCTGAGGCGATCTACGAACGACTGCTGGTCACGCGCCCGCGCGTCGAGGACCTCGTCGTCGCGCACGGGGACTACACCCTCTCCAACGTGCTGCTGCCTGCCTCGGGAGAGGCCGTAGTCATCGATGTCCCGGCGCTGGGTGTGGCCGACCGGTACCGCGACCTCGCCATTGTCCACAGGGATTTGTCAGAGGACCACGGCCCGGCGGCCTGGGAGGGGTTCCTTTCCGCCTATGGTCTCGTCGACCACATCGAGGAAGAGCGGTTGTACTACTACCGGCTGCTGGACGAGCTTCTGACCCAGGACAGTGATCATGCTTCAGGTCGGTGAGACAACGACAAGGTGCCTCGTGATCGATGAGACTGCCTGAGCTCCGGCGAGACAGGACGCCAGAAGTAAATCACTCATGTGATCTATCTCTGAAGCGGGCCCTAGCCGCAGCATCCTCCGCCGCAGCATCCGCCACCGCCGCCGCCTGTGGCTCGGGGGGCGGAGGCGGCACCGGTCACGGCGACCGTGGACAGGAGTTTCACCGTGTCGGGGTGGCCGTCGGGGCACGTGGCCGGGGCGTCGGCTTCGGCCATGGGGCGGCTGAGTTCGAACGTGGAACCGCAGGCGCGGCAGCGGTAGTCGTATCGCGGCATGCCCAAAGGTTACGCGGCTTGGGGGTGGTGGGGCCACGGTAGGGAGGGGCGGGAGAAGGTGATCTCGGCTTGGCCGGTCGCCAAACGGTGGCTGCGTGACTCTGCAGGGCCGGCTGAACGGGCACGGCAAAGGAGACGGCGTCGGAGGTTCATACGCAGTCAGGGACGGTGCTCACGAGGACCAGGCCCAGATGGCGAGGCCGAGTTACCACCGCAGTTGACGGTCGAGCCAAGGTGATCCAAGCACAGTCGGTCCCCGGCCGATGGTCCGATGGATCCGCTTGACGGCCGGGCCTAGGTGATCCACATGTAGCCGGCCGGCCGATGGATCCGGTTGGTGGTCAGGCGAAGGTGATCCAGGCGTAGTCGGTCACCGGCTGGTAGCCGAGGGACTGGTAGATGCGGTTGGAGGTCGGGTTGCTCACGTCGGTGAACAGCACGATCTCGGAGGCGCCCCGTTCCATGGCCAGTTTGGTGGCCGCGTAGGTGGCGGCTGTGCCGTACCCGGAGCCGCGGTGTTGGGGTGGGGTGTAGACGGGGCCGATGCGGGACATGCCGGCGATGGGCTGGGAGACGCCGGCGAATGAGACGGGTTCTCCGGTGCCGGTCTCCCACCAGATGAGTTCTTCGCGGGTGAGGCGGCTCGCGACGACCGGGGTGGGGTCGCCGCCGTCGTCGTGGCCGGATTCGCGTTCGAACTCGATCGTCCAGGCGGTGAGGAGCGGCAGTTCGGCGGGCGCCGGCATGCGCATGCGGCCGGGGGCCGGGCTGGAGGGGGTGCGGAGGTTGTCGAGGCGGTAGAGGCGTTGGGTGATGCGTCCGTTTTCGGGGCGCCACCAGTTGGCGGCGAACGCCTCCGCCGTGGGCAACGGGCCACCGGCGCCGGGCAAGGGGCGTTCTGTATCGATCAGTTCGGCGGCCAGGGAGGGGATCAGGGCGGCGGGGATCTGGCCGAGGAGCAGTCCTCGCGGGGGCGTCTGGCAGGCGACTCCGCCGATCTCGCCGTCTTGTTCGTGCCAGGCCACGAGCAGGTTCTCGGTCCACACTCCTGCTCGCATCGCATTGAACACCGTGAGTAGCACGGTGTTATGCACCGGAGCCCGCAGAAGCCACTTTTCTGCCTTCTCCGGAAGATCAGCGATATTGGAGGTGAATTTCCAAGTCATAGTTAGATTCTTATCCGTGGTCGTCGTGTGAGCCCGCATGCCAGGTATCCCCAGCCTGACTGATCAAATCCCGCCTGGTTTGGGTGGACAGCAGTCGCGTAAGTCCTCATGTCTCTGCGCGTAGGCGCCGGGGATCAAAGTCCAGGCCAGTGCCGCCGCCCCGCCCGGACGGGTGCGGCCCCCGGCGAGCGGGCCGAGCCGTCCCGCCGCGTGGCACCCGCAGAACGGGCGGCGGTGACTGAAGCGCTGTGCACCCGGTCATCCGGCAGGCAGCAGCAGCCCACCGCGCGCAGGGAGAGGCGGGAAGCGGGAAGCAGGTCACGGGCCTTCAAGAGCGCCCAGACGGCCGGTCCGTCGCCGGACCGGCCGCAGGACGGGTCGCACTGACGGTCAGGCCGCGTTCTCCGCGAGGTAGGGCGCCCACAGAGGGTCTCCGACCAGTCCCGCGCCGATGAGCCTCCAGTGAGCGCCTCGTGGCACCACCGGGGCGACGTTGAGCGTCCACCCCAGCTCCTCCAAGAGTCTGTCGGCTTTGCGGTGGTTGCACTGCATGCACGAGGCTACGCAGTTTTCCCACGTATGGGGGCCTCCGCGGGAGCGGGGGATGACGTGGTCGATGGTTTCGGCCCGGTGGCCGCAGTAGGCGCACCGGTAGTCGTCCCGGCGCATGAGGGCCGCCCGGGTGAGCGGGATGCGCGACCGGAAGGGGATGCGCACATATCTCTTAAGTCTGATCACCGACGGCACATCAACCACGCAGGTCGCGGAACGCAGCACGGCGCCCCGCCCGTCGCGGTGGACGACATCCGCCTTCTCCCTGATCACCAGCACCACGGCTCGGTGCATGGACAGGGTGGTGAGCGGCTCGTAGGTGGCGTTGAGCAGGAGAACTTGGCGCATCAGCGGGCCTCTCCCGCCGCATGCGACATATCGGGGGCCGCGCTCTCACGCGACCCAGGTGGCGGCCCGCCTTGTTGGGCCCCTGGTGCATCCGTCACGAGGACCTCCGCCGGACGGCCCAGCGGATGGTCACCACGGCACCGTCCTCCACCAAGTTTGGCGTTTCCAATGGCGTCCCCGCCACCCCATAAGATCCTGCTGGATACAACGGGAGAGACGCCTGGTGTGATTTATGCCCGGTTTGAAGACTTTTCAATCATGGTTTAAGGCGCCTGTCACCTGCGGATTAAGCAATTTTCATCCGCGCTTCCCCCTCCAGGACACCTGCCCGACACGGCTATGCCCTACGGCAGTCGCCGCTTGCGCTCGCCACGTCATAAGGTGCGAGACATGACCCGACAGCCGTACCCACCCGCCCGCCGTGACGATGTCGTCGACATGCTGCACGGCACGCCCGTGCCCGACCCCTACCGATGGCTGGAGTCACCGGAGGACCCGGCGAGCAAAGAGTGGCTGGACGCCCAGGACACCCTCTTCGAGGATGCCGTCGACGGGTTCACCTCGCGCGAGCGGTTCCGCGGGCGGGTGGCCGAGCTGATGCGGTCGGGGACGATCGGCCCGCCGGTGTGGCGAGGCGAGCGCCGCTTCTTCATGCGGCGCACCCCCGACCAGGAGCACGCGGTGCTCTACACCGCGGTCGGCGACAGCGCCGAGCAGGTGCTTCTCGACCCGATGAAGCTCGACCCGAGCGGCCTGACCACGCTCGACTCGTGGCAACCCGACAAGGAAGGGCGGCTGATCGCCTACCAGATCTCGGTCGGTGGCGATGAAGAGTCAAATCTCTACGTCATGGACGTGGAAAGCGGCAACCGGCTCGAAGGCCCCATCGACCGGTGCCGCTACTCCCCCATCGCCTGGATGCCGGGCGGCGAGTCCTTCTACTACGTGCGGAGACTGCCCAGCGACCAGGTGCCGGCGGGCGAGGAGCAATATCACCGGAGGGTCTATCTCCACCGGGTCGGCACGCCCGACAGCGCCGACACCCTGATCTTCGGGGACGGCATGGAGAAGACCAACTACTACGGCGTCACCGTCTCCCGCGACGGCAGATGGCTGACGATCTCCGCGTCCCGCGGCACGGCGCCGCGCAACGACCTGTGGCTGGCCGATCTGACCGCGTCATCGCCCGAGGCCCCGGCGCTCGCCGTCGTGCAGCAGGACGTCGACGCCCAAAGCGGGTTCTACTTCGGCCGCGACGGCAAGATGTATGTCTTCACCGACCGGGACGCCCCCCGTGGCCGCATCTGCGTGACCGATCCCACCACACCCGGCTACGAGTCGTGGCGCGACCTCATTCCGGAGGACCCCGAGGCCGTGTTGTCGGACTTCGCGGTCCTCGACGACCTGCCGTCGCCGATCATGCTCGTGGTGTGGACCCGGCACGCCATCAGCGAGGTCACGGTGCACAACCTCACCACCGGAGCCCGCACCGGCGAAGTGCCCACCCCCGGTCTCGGCACCATCGGCGGCCTCACCGAGCGGCCCGAAGGCGGCCACGAAGCCTGGTTCGCCTACACCGACAACGTCACGCCGCCGTCGGTCCAGCGCTACGACGCGCGCACGGGTGAGACCACGTTGTGGGCCGCCTCCCCCGGTGCCGTGGAGGTGCCTCACGTGCACACCGAGCACGTGACATATCGCTCCAAGGACGGCACGCAGGTGCACATGATCCTCATCTCCCCGCCCGGCCGGCAGGGGCCCCGCCCCACCGTGCTCTACGGCTATGGCGGGTTTGGCCTCTCCATGACGCCTGGCTACTCCGCCTCCATCCTCGCCTGGGTGGAGTCGGGCGGGTCCTATGCCATCGCCCAGCTTCGCGGGGGTGGCGAGCAGGGTGAGGAGTGGCACCGCGCGGGCATGCTCGGCAACAAGCAGAACGTCTTCGACGATCTCCATGCCGCCGCCGAACACCTCATCGCCACCGGCGTCACCACCGCCGACCGGCTCGGCATCTCCGGCGGCTCCAACGGCGGCCTCCTCGTCGGCGCCGCCCTCACCCAGCGGCCCGAGCTCTACGCCGCGGTCGCGTGCTCCGCGCCGCTGCTCGACATGATCCGCTACGAGAAGTTCGGCCTCGGGGCCACCTGGAACGTGGAATACGGCTCAGCCGACAAGGCCGAGGACTTCCGGTGGCTTCTGGCCTACTCGCCCTACCACCGCGTCCGCGAGGGCGTCACCTATCCGGCCACTCTGTTCACGGTGTTCAACTCCGACACGCGGGTGCACCCCCTCCACGCCTGGAAGATGTGCGCCGCCCTCCAGCACGTGCAGACCAACCCTGACCGGCCCATCCTCCTGCGCAACGAGAGCGAGGCCGGCCACGGCGCCCGCGCGGTCAGCAAGACCGTCGAGCTGGCTGCTGACCAACTCGCCTTCCTCGCGCACTACACCGGCCTGAGCCGCTAGCTCCCCTCGTGTGCGCCGACACGTCGTGTCGGCGCACAAGAAGCACAAGAACCCGCTCTGTCAGCGGGGGAAGATGATGGTCTTGTGACCGTCCAAGAGGATGCGCTGCTGGGCGTGCCAGGCGACGGCGCGGGCCAGGGCCAGGCATTCGAGGTCGCGGCCGACGGCGGCGAGGTCGTCGGCCGAGTGGGTGTGGTTCACACGGGCGACCTCCTGCTCGATGATCGGGCCCTCGTCGAGGTCGGCCGTGACGTAATGCGCTGTGGCGCCGATGAGTTTGACGCCGCGTGAGTGGGCCTGGTGATAGGGGCGGGCGCCCTTGAAGGACGGCAGGAACGAGTGGTGGATGTTGATCACTCGGCCGGCGAGCTTGGTGCAGAGGTCCTCGGACAACACCTGCATGTAGCGGGCGAGGACCACGAGGTCGGCCTGATAGTGCTCGACGAGGGCTAGGACCTCGGCCTCCTGGCGGGGCTTGGTCTCAGGGGTGACCGGCAGGTGGTGATAGTCGATGCCGTAGGACTGGGTGAGCGGTCGCAGGTCGGGGTGGTTGGAGGCGACAGCGACGATCTCGATGCCGAGCAGGCCGGAGCGCACGCGGTAGAGCAGGTCGTTAAGACAGTGGCCGAGTTTGCTGACCATGACCAGGACGCGCGGTTTGACGGCCACGTCGTGAAGCTTGAAGTCCATGCCGAACTCGGGGGCGAGGCCGGCGAAGGCGTTGCGCAGATCGTCCTCGGGGAGGGTGGCGGCAAATTGCACGCGCATGAAGAAGCGTGCGGCGTCGCGATCGCCGAACTGCTGGCTCTCGATGATGTTGCATCCGTGTGCGGCGAGCAGTCCGGAGACCGCGGCGACCACCCCGGGCCGGTCGGGGCAGGACAACGTCAGCACATATTCGGAGCTCATGCCTGCGAAGATTACCGCCCTCGTATGCCTTTTTCAGCCCCGGCCCACGTCATCGGGCCGGCTGCGCCGTACTAACCCCTGGGAGGCTGTGGTGAACAATGACCGTCCTGCTGCTCGTGTGATCTGTGTGGACGGCGAGCGGCGGGTTCTGTTGATGCAGTGGCACGACACCGTGAGCGGGAAGGTCTTCTGGGAGCCGCCGGGCGGTGGCCTGGAGGCGGGTGAGACGCCGATCGATGCGGCGCGGCGGGAGTTGACGGAGGAGACGGGGCTGCCGGGGGAGGCCGTGTCGGAGACGTGGATTTCGGTGGATCGGGATTCGTGGTGGCTCGGGGAGCGCTTTGTGAAAGCGGAAAGGTTCTATCTGGCGGTCTTCGACCGGACCCCACGGGCGGCTCCCACCACATTCACAGCCGAGGAAAACGACACCTTCATGGGTTATGGATGGTTCTCACCGGCGGAGATACACGCATTGGCCGACGTGGAGCCCCCTGAACTGCCTGCCGTCGTCGAGCGTCTGCTCGGTGCCTCACGCATAGCATGAATGTGTGGGGAGGAGCGGTCATGATTGACATCCGCGAGGCCCATGATCGGGCTCTGCACGGATTCGGCACTCGTGTGCACGCCATTCGCGACGACCAGTGGGACGATCCGACGCCCTGCACGAACTGGGATGTGCGCACGCTGGTCAACCACATGGTCACCGAGAATCTCTGGGTGCCGGAGCTTCTCGGTGGACGCACGATCGCGGAGGTGGGCAGCGCCCTCGACGGCGATCTGCTGGGGGACGAGCCGGTGAAGGCGTTCGACGCCTCGGCTATAGAGGCGACGGAGGCGGTGCGGCAGGAAGGGGTGCTGGATCGCACGGCACATCTGTCTTTCGGTGATGTTCCGGCGGCCGAGTATCTAAGCCAGTTGTTCGCCGACGCCCTTATCCACTCGTGGGATCTGGCGCGTGCCATCGGGGTGAGTGATCGGCTCGATCCGGAGCTGGTGGAGCAGTGTGCGCGGTGGTTCGCGGACTCGGAGGACTCTTATCGGGGTGCCGGGGTGATCGGCCCCCGGGTCAAGCCGCCGCCGGGGGCCGATGCGCAGGCGAAGCTACTCGGGGCGTTCGGCCGCGCCTGCGCCTGAGGGAAGGCCCGACCCCGTCGGCCGCCTTCGCTTTGCTTGCGTGTGAGACGCGTCGGCCGTGGTGCGCGGGTGCCGGGGGTGGGAAATCGTTCTCCTAAGGCACTGAGATCTTTCATCAAGGCGGAAGATTCTCCTCCGGGTGCACATCTCCGGCGGAAACTTGTTTCCTGTCTGAGGCACGGCCCTTCATCTCAGTGGGGGAAACCACCACCTACGAGTGCGTCGGCGATCTCTGGATCGTGCGGATCCAAATCATATGCCAGTTGCAGGTCGGTTACGGCCTCATCGCTTATCCCCAACGCCCAATGTGCCATCGCGCGGTTGGCGAGCAGGACCGTGCGGTGCACAGGATGTCGTGGTGCGAGTTCACCCGCGGTGAGGTCTAGGGCGGATTCGACCAGTTCAAGTGAGGTACGGCGGTTCCATGCCGGAGTTCGGCCAGAGCCGGGCCGTTGAGGTCGGACCCCAGCTTGGAGGCACGTTCGAGGGGGTCGGCAAGAGCGTGCGTTGCTCCAGCCGGTGGCCCCGGCCGAGGTCACGGCTCCGGGGGTCAGGGTGGCGGGCGTCCAGCATGGCTGTGCCGTGCGCGGCGGCAGCGGTGTATGGCCCTTGGAGGCGGCGGTGCGCGTTCACCACAGGTGTCAGGGGAGGGGTGAGAGCCCGGTTCGCGATCAGGGTGAGACTGTCGCGCGCGAGCGCCCCCCGAACCCGGTGGTGGTGGGAATCAATCACCCTTTGTGGATGACGCCGGAAGTGCCGGAGAGCCGGACGGTCCCTGGTTTCCACGATGATCCTCTTCATCAAACCCCCCTTTTCCTTGCGGACAGAAATGATTGTTCGCACCTTGTATGCTCCGCCGCAATCCAGGAAGCGCTGACAACGAGCGCGGAGAACTAACAGGCTCGAATATTCGGCCATGAGTGAATTAGCACAGATGTGGTGCTTTGTCGATTTCATACCTGTGCGAACAACCTGCACGCTCCGATCTGTTTCTTATTTCCCACCCTCTTCACAGATAGCTGGAGATAAGGCAGAGCAGGCGGTCGTCCGTTTTCGGGAAGATCCACCCCCTGCCCGATCTTACGACTCCTCTGACATCGACCCCTGTGCGATGGGATGATTCCTGTCCGTCACCGCAGGGTCCGTCATTTCCGGCAAATCATCGGACAGTGGGGTCTCGCCGTCCGGCCGGCACGGTTCCTCCCTCAGCGGCAGGGGATCGATCTCCCCCTGCGGGCTCCTCGCCCTGACGATGGCGAGCGCGTGCAGCACCACCGGACCGACGTCGCCGTGCGACGGCCCTTCGCGCGGGACGGGGATCTCGGGCGGCAGTGTGGGGTGCGGCAGTGTGGGCCCGCTCCCGCCGCCCGCGGTCGGCACGCCGGGATCCGGGCGTGCGTGGAGCAGCGTCGACAACACCTGCGTGGCGCGGTGGACGACCTCCTCCCGCTCCGCCGCCGGGGCCACTGTCGGCGGTGGGGTGTGCGCTTTGTCCCCGGTTCTGCTCCCCGTTTTGTCCCCGGCGGGTACGGCGAGCAGCATCGCGGCCAAGGTCAACCCGCCTCCGATGACGATGCTCCACGTGATGGCTTCGCCGTACAGGGTGGCGGCGAGTGCGGCCACCCAGAGTGGTTGCGATGAGAGCAGGATCGCCGCTGGGACGGGGGCGACGTAGACCTGCCCGAGCGAGCGCGCCAGGAAGCCGAGCGCGCAGGAGACCACGGCCAGGTGGACCATGATCCACCAGTCTCCGGCGCCGGACGGCAGCGTCAGACCGTCGGGGAGGGCGAGCAGGCCGGTCATGACACCGATTGTGCCCAGTTGGATGACGGTCAGGGCGTAGACCTCCTGGGGGCCGGCGACGCGTCCGAGCACCAGGGTGTGGCCGGAGTAGAGCGCCGCCGCGAACAGGGTGGCGCCGAGGGCGAGGAGGGAGATCTCGCTGCCCTCCACTCCGCGCAGGAGGGTGAAGACGGTGACTCCCGCCATGGCCAGGATCACTCCCAGCCAGGTGCGGGCGGGTAGTCGCGTGCCGAGCAGCACCAGACCGAGGACCGGCGTCATGACGACGTTGCAGCCTACGGCGAAGCCGGACACCGAGGCCGGGAGGCCGCTGAGGGCGACGGCCTGGCAGGTCTGCCCGACGCCGAACATCAAGCCGAGCAGCACCCCCTTTGTCCAGGTGGCCCGGGGTAATCGGAACAGCGAATGCGGCCTGAGGGCGAACAGCGCCACCGCGGCGACCCCGTAACGCTCGGCGAGGAGGTCCTCGACGGGCATACGGATCATGAGGTCTTTCATCAGTGGGAACGCCGACCCCCAGGCGGCACTGACGAACAATAGAAGCACAGCTCCCATGAGGGGGTAGGAAGCGGGCAGCATTGCCATAAATCCAGCATTCCACTGTCAAAGTTGAATGCCCTATCGTGACGGTCGAGCCAGGGGTATTAGTCTTATACTCAGGCTTATTTCCGTCACTCTACGACTTATCTCATACCGCCGGGTGGCCCTCTTATCCGGCGGGACGGCGTCCCCGTGGCCCTCTTTCCCCTGTGGGCAACCCAACCAGCTTAGCCGATCGAGGCGGCCGATCTCCACTAGTCGGATTTTTCCACTTTCACTGTGAAAGATCACGCAGGACTGCATTTCATCTCGCCCTGTGCTGCCCGGGGGATATTCACGTGGGGGCGATCGCTCCGGAAGGTGATGTGTCTTTCACGGATCGGGATCGACCGGGCACACGGGGAATCAGTATGGAAATCCCCGAAATGTTGGGAAGTGGCCCCTATTGAGGATCATGGGTGGGTTCGAGCCCCGCCCGCTCATCCGGCGGAGTGCTCCCCCGCCCCCGCGGCCGGGGTGAGCGTCTTCTCCCCGTAGATCACCACGAGGTCCCCGACCAGCTCGCGTGCGGTCTCGTGCCAGCCGAACTTCCGATAGAGCGCCATCGCCGCCGACTGGTTGAGCGTCGTGTCCCCGCGCACAAGGCGATACCCGAGTTCGGCCGCGCGCTCCTCAAGCCGTCGCAGGATCAAGGCGCCGTAGCTGCGGCGCTGGAAATCGGGATGCACACGCATGCGGCAGATCTCGGCGTTGTCGTCGTCGATGCGGCGCAGGCCCCCCATCGCGATCGTCCGCCCCTCCGACTCGCCGATGAGAAACTCTCCCCGGTCGGCCAGATAGACCTCGTGAATGCGCGGGAAATCGTCGTCGTAGTAGACCCCGTCACCGGGGGCCAGGCCCACCTGCGCGAGGCACAGCCGATGCAGGGTCCGGACGGACTGAAGATCAGACGGACGATAACGTCTGATCTTCAGGCTCATCTCCCGGCCCTCCGGGCCTCGTCCGCCTGGTCCGCGGCCAGGCTCTGTTTGAACTCGACCAGACCTTCGAGTGTGGCTCCCCCTCGGCCCTCGATCTGGCGCATTAGGTCGAAGGCGCGCCGCATGACGATATCCGTGCGGTATTCGCTCTGGAGGGCGTCGACCGCGGCCCTGGCGATGGTGAGGGCCTCCTGGACCTCGTCCTCCAGCAGTTTGCACTTGGCCCGGTCGAATTTGATCAGGGTTGGGTCCAGCCACTCCGACGACTCATACTTGCTGAGCGCGCGCATGAGGGAGTTGTCGGCCTCGACGGTGTCGCCGAGTTTCACCAGGGCGTCGCCCTGATGGAAGTAGAGCTGCTTTTCGGTGTAGCCGAACGTGGCATCGCTCTGATCCTCCACGCTCATCTGGGCGAAAGCCGCTCTGGCCCGGGACAACGCGCGTTTGGCCTGCTCGATCACGTCCTTCTTGCCGCTTCCGGCCAACATGGCGAGCGCGCGCGCCTCCACGACGGGCGCCATGGCCTGGGCCGCGCACACGGTCTGGCCGGCCAGGTCGCGGCTCTTCTTGGCCAGGTTGAGCGCCTCACGCGGGTCGCCGTAGTAGAGCGGCACCAGCGCCTCGCGGGCAGTCACCCAGGCCCGCAGCGCACGGTCTCCGGTCTCGTCGGCGGCGGTGCGGCCGGTGCGGAAGAACGCCCTGGCCATGCGATGATCGCCTAGGTTGATCATGACCATGCCGCTGAGCCCGGCCAGGCGGGCCGTCATGCGCAGAAGGCCGTCCTGGATGTCCATCGGCTGGCGCCGCTCCAAAGCCTGGCGGACGGCGTTCAATTCGAGCAGCACGTCGCAGAGAAGGCGCAGCGGCGGGGTGTTCATGTATTGGCGGCCGAACCCGGTGGTGGCTTCCTCCCAGTGGTCCAGCATGGCGGCGGACACCGTGCCGGAGACGAGGGTGTCGTCCATGCGGCGGCGAATGCCTTCGATCGCTCCAAGTACCTGCTCGTCCATCAGGTCGGCGGGCTGGCCCAGAAGATCGGCCGGTTTGCGCATGAGCAGGTTCAGCAATGTCCTGCGCAGGACGATCTCTTCGTCGCCGGAGGAGTCGGCCGCCGGATCCCCGCCGCCTGCGGGCTGATAGTGCAGGTCGCCCCGGGAACCCGAGAAGGCGGCCGCGCGCCCTTCGGAGAAGTCGCCCCGGCCGCCGCTCTGGCGGTGGTTCTGGCCGCAGATGCACGGGCCTTCATATCCGAGGGACACCGGCTCGACGCGGTATACCAGACATAGGTAATGCAGATATTCGGGACCTGGTTTCTTCAGCCCGCTCTCATATGCGGATAACAATGTCTCACCGATGCCGGGGACCGGCTTGCCGTCGCGTTCGAACAGTGCTCTGACCTGTTCGATGACATCGGCGAGTGCAATGCCGTGAGTGAGACGATGGCTCTTGATGCGGGTCGTGCCGAACTGCGGATGGCACGCTTCATGGATCTCGTCGGCGATTTGCGGCATTGGCTGACCCACAGCCAGGCCTTTCGCGCGGATGCGTCGCGCGACCTCTGTCTCCCTGTGCTGCCTGCCGGACATACCGGCCCCTCTCTCGCGGCCAGCGGAGCGGGCTGGCACACATGTCCCGACCGGGTCCACACGCACACACTCGCGCGCAGCATCACGTCGGATGTTCCACTGCGCCTATGAGAAATGATGGACCACATCTCTACTGATGGAGAACGTTCGACAAAAGTCGTTGGCTAAGGATCGTCCTCCCCCGGACAGGTTCTTTCAACCCAGTTGGCACATCGACAACCCTGACGTTGACTTCTGCCGCGTTGACCCCACCCGCAGAGTGAGTCATCTTGGGCCAGCCGGCAACGATTCCCGTGACGACGGGACCGAGGGCAGTTGCCGGACAAGCCAATGAAGGAGGGCATGAGGTGGGGGAGGAAGATTTCGGACATCTAGAACGTTTGGTGTCCGAACTTGGCGCTAGGGGCTTGCTCGCACGGGTGGTGCGTAACCATTCGGGGCGCGCATTCGTCCGCGTAATCAACCCAAACGCCACCAGTTTGGCCGAGAACGTCACCTGCCGACCGCACGCCCCGCTGAAAGACCGCCGCGATTGGTACTACTGGTGGTCCTGGGGAGAGCGTATGCATCACGCGGACGATCCGGCGGGCGCCGCGACGAAAGTCGCGCGCGTGCTCGCCGCGGTGGGCGAATGAGCCAGGCGGTGAACCAGGTGGAGCGCAGCCACCCAGGCTCACCGCGTCTACCGCGGCCCCACGGGGCCGACGGGGTGGCCGGTGCGGAGTGTCTTCCGGGCGGAGGACACTGGACACCCCGTCGGTCCTTATGCCCACCGCCGCGGCCCGCTACTGCCGTCGACAGCATGACGACCGGACATTGTTTGGCGGCAAACAGACCACCTGACGGGTGACTTGACGGCATCCGGCCGGCATGCGAGCCTACCTCCCCCTCCTCAAGCACCAAGCCCACCTCGTTCACAAGCCCGCGCGAGCAACGGTCCGGCTGGTGCGCTTGCCCAAAAGCACTGGTGAGCGGAGGTCTGTTTGCTCACACAGCTATCCGCGCAATGTCCGGGAGCAGCGCAGAAACTCCCCCTCCGCGCCTCGCCCGGACATTCGCGTGAAAACGAGGACTCGCCCCTCCCCCAGGGGTGAGCGCCCGGGGTTGGCCTGGGCGCTGCGTTTCACTTTTCGGGTTCGCCCGGAAAGTGCTCGGGGGGATCCCCTTTCCGGACCGGTACGGGACATGCTTCCGGGTGCGTGGCCCTGCCGAGCCGTACGTCACCGGCAGGCCCTGCCCCGCCCTCCGCGGCCCGCGGGCGGGACCTGCCCGTCTTCCCCGGCGTCATGTGACATCGGCCGGCCCGGGTGGGAGCACCCAGGTTCAATGAGCCTGGTGGCTTCTGTCCGGGCCGATCCGGAGGGGATCCGCCTCCGAGCACCGGCCTGTGCCGCATATCACAGGCCGCCGCGGCACTTCGCCGGCCAGCCGCGGCTTCCGCGGGGTGTTCCGGCCATGGGCCTGGGCTTATGCCGTACATCGCCGGTTGGCGACCTGCAGCTGGATTGACCTGGACATCAGGAGCGATCAACCAAGAACAGAACATGATCGGTCTAGGAGACGTGACGATTCCCCACTCAATCGGCAATATTGTGGAGGTCCCGTGACCTGTACGTTATGAACGATCGAACGAGGGGGATTTCCGTCGTGCCCTACCTGGCCTCGCCGAGTCCCGTGAGCACGCCCACACCCGACGTCACCACGCCGGCACCTCCCTCGGCCACCCCCACAGAGACGATCACTCCCACACCTACGCCGACCCCCACTCCCACACCGTCGAAGACAGCGCTCATCGACAATGTGCCCGACCTCACCGATCTTCCCGACCCAAAGACGTTCATGACGTACGTGCAGGAGGCCTGGGTTCCCGCGCTCGGCAGCTTGCTCGCGATCGTGCTGATCGTGACGGCGGCTCTCGTCCTTCGCCGACTCACCCATCGGCTGATCACGCGCGTCACGGCACGCATGGCCGAGGGTGTCATGCCCGACCGGCTGCGCAACAAGACTCCCACGGTGTCGGAAAGCAGCCCCGCGCTGCTCTCAGAACGCAGGCGGCAACGCGCCGAGACCATGGGGTCGGTGCTGCGAAGCCTCACCTCCATCGTGATCATCGGCACCGCCGCGCTCATGGTCATCGACCGGCTCGGCATGAACCTCGCCCCCGTGCTGACCAGCGTCAGCATCCTCGGCGTGGCCCTCGGCTTCGGCGCCCAGGAACTCGTCAAGGACTTCTTCGCCGGGATGTTCATGTTGCTTGAGGACCAGTTCGGTGTGGGCGACGTCATCGACGTCGGCTCGGCCACCGGCACCGTCGAGGCCGTCACCCTCCGCGTCACCCGCATGCGGGACGCCGACGGGCGCGTCTGGTATGTCCGCAACGGCACCATCACCCGGGTCGGCAACGAGTCGCAGGGCTGGGCCAGGGCCTTGGTCGACGTGCCCGTCGCGAACCACTCCGACGCCGCCAGGGTCAAGGAGCTGCTCGTCGAGGCCGCCAAGGAGCTGTGGGAGGACCCCGCCTACCACGAGACGGTCATCTTCGAGGAGCCACAGGTGTGGGGCTTCGAAGGGCTCTCCGACACCGCGATCATCTTCCGCGTCACCGCCAAGACCGACCCGCTGCACCGCGCCGCGCTCGCCCGCGAGCTGCGTGAGCGTGTCAAACGAGTGCTCGACGCGCATGACATCGCAATCGTGGCGGAATCCAGCGTCTGATCCTCGCCCGTTCGAGCGGCGGCGGCCGGCATTGTGCCTGCGCCCGCCTCTCACCGTGAAGATCGGGGACTCGGCGGACAACACCATGCCAAGGTTGTCTTAGGCTGATGGACATGTCAGGGAGCACCGAGGAGTCTGTGACCCTCTACGAGGCCATGGGCGGCGAAGAGACCTTCCGCCGCCTCGTGCACCGGTTCTATGTGGGTGTCGCCGAGGACCCGCTGCTTCGCCCCCTTTATCCCGAAGACGACTGGGAGGGCGCTGAGGAGCGGCTAAGGCTGTTCCTCATCCAATATTGGGGCGGTCCCAACACCTACAGCCGGGAGCGCGGCCACCCCAGGCTCCGCATGCGGCACGCCCCCTTCGTCATCGGCATCGCCGAACGCGACGCCTGGCTGCGCCACATGCACGATGCCGTGCAGGAGATCGAGCTGCCCGAGGAGCTGGAGAAGCGGCTGTGGGACTATCTCGTCTACGCCGCCCACAGCATGGTGAACTCCCCAACCTAAGCCGGTGGTGACCCCTCAGGGGCGTTGAGAGGCAGTTGCCCTGGGTTGGTGTGCTCCGGACTGTTCTGCTCCGGAGCAGCCGGCTCCACGCATTCCTGGTCGAGGTAGACAGGCCCGACAGCGATCATGGGGATCGAGCGGGCGTCCGCGGCCCACCCCGCCCCGGGAAACGCCATCAAGGCCACACCCGCGGCGGCCGCCATGACGATGGAACGTGACAACGACTTCGTACACACGAGAATCCCCCGAACACGCTCACGTCAGCGACGCTCAGCGTAATCACCCGATAACACTCCGCATCATCCCCGATGGCGCGAGGTGAAAACTTGGGTCAGCGGGATGGCCGGTCCACGGCGAACTTGCGGAGGTAGGCGCGCTCGTCGGGCGACAGGCGCCGCGGCTTCGCGGTTTCGGCGTTGTAGGCCGCCATCGCCGTGGAGGCACGCACGAACACCTCGGTGTCGTCGCGGATCTCGTGGTGGAACGTGAAGGTGACCCCGGCGAGATCACTCACCCAGGTCTCCACCGTCACCGGGTCGGGCCGCAGCGTCAGCGGGCGCCGGTAGTGGATCTCGTGCTTGAGCACCACGAAACCGCGGTACGGTTGCCCGCCCGCTTGAGCGGGATCCACGTAGAGGAGCGCCATGCGGGCGTCCTCCAGGTAGTCGAGGAAGCGCACGTTGTTGACGTGGCCCAGGGAGTCGATGTCGGCGAAGCGCACTTGGCGGAGGAGCAAATGGGGTTGGCCACCCTCGGGGGCTTGAGGGTGGGTTTGCTCCTGCTTATACCGCGCTTGCTCCCGCTTCGGTTCTTGATCACGGGGCTCTGGGGCAAGCGGGCTCATGCCGTACGGCGTGGCCTCGCCCTCGTGCTCGTGGTCGTGCTCGTGGTCGTGGCCGTGGTCGTGCTCGTGGTCGTGGTCGTGCGAGATAGCGACGTCAGGCGAGGTGCCGGCCCCAGGCAAGGTGTCGGCGGCCCCGGGCGCGATGGCGGCCCCCGCCCTCTCGTCGAGAGCGGGGGCCGAGCGCTCGCCTATGGCGTCAGTCACGCCTGAGCTTGCGGTAGGTGACCCGGTGCGGGCGCGCGGCGTCGGCGCCCAAGCGCTCGACCTTGTTCTTCTCGTAGTCGGCGTAGTTGCCCTCGAACCAGAACCAGTTGGACTCACCCTCCCAAGCGAGGATGTGAGTCGCGATGCGGTCGAGGAACCACCGGTCGTGGGAGGTGATGACCGCGCACCCCGGGAAGTCGAGCAGCGCGTTCTCCAGGCTGGAGAGCGTCTCGGTGTCGAGGTCGTTGGTCGGCTCGTCGAGCAGCAGCACGTTGCCGCCCTGCTTCAGGGTCAGCGCCAGGTTGAGGCGGTTGCGCTCTCCACCGGACAACACGCCCGCCGGCTTCTGCTGGTCGGGGCCCTTGAAGCCGAACGCCGCGATGTAGGCGCGGGAGGGCATCTCCACATGGCCGACCTTGATGTGGTCGAGCCCGTCGGAGACGACCTGCCAGACGTTCTTCACCGGGTCGATGTTGGAACGGCCCTGGTCGACATAGGAGATCTGCACCGTCTCACCGATGGTGAACGACCCGCCGTCAGGGGTCTCACCACCCATGATCATGCGGAACAGCGTGGTCTTGCCGACACCGTTGGGGCCGATGATGCCGACGATGCCGTTGCGGGGAAGATCGAAGGAGAGGTTGTCCATGAGGACCCGGTCGCCGAAGCCCTTGGTCAGCCCCTGGGCACGGATCACCGTGGTGCCGAGGCGGGGACCCGGCGGAATCTGGATCTCCTCGAAGTCCAGCTTGCGATACTTGTCGGCCTCAGCGGCCATCTCCTCGTAGCGCTGCAGACGGGCCTTGCTCTTGGCCTGACGCGCCTTGGGGTTGGAGCGAACCCACTGGAGCTCGTCCTCCAGGCGCTTCTTCCGCTTCGCGTCCTTCTGGCCCTCGACCTTGAGCCGGGCGGCCTTCGCCTCCAGGTAGGTCGAGTAGTTGCCCTCGTAGACGAAACAGCGGCCCCGGTCGAGCTCCAAAATCCACGTCGCGACGTTGTCCAGGAAGTAACGGTCGTGGGTGACGGCGAGGACCGTGCCCTGATACTTCTCCAGGTGCTGCTCCAGCCACTGCACACTCTCGGCGTCGAGGTGGTTGGTGGGCTCGTCGAGCAGCAGCAGGTCGGGCTTCTCCAGCAGAAGCTTGCAGAGCGCGACCCGGCGACGCTCACCACCCGAGAGCTTGGTCACCTCGGCGTCCGGCGGCGGGCAGCGCAACGCGTCCATCGCCTGCTCAAGCTGGCTGTCCAGCTCCCAGGCGTTGCGGTGCTCAAGCTGCTCCTGCAGCCTGCCCATCTCGTCCAGCAACTCGTCGCTGTAGTCGGTGGCCATGAGCTCGGCCACCTCGTTGTAGCGGTCGAGCAGGGCCTTGGTCTCGGCGACCCCCTCCTCGACGTTGCCCAGGACGGTCTTCGCCTCATTGAGCGGCGGCTCCTGCTGCAGCATGCCGACCGTGAACCCCGGCATCAGCTTGGCATCGCCGTTCGACGGGTGCTCAATGCCCGCCATCATTTTGAGAAGCGTCGACTTGCCGGTGCCGTTGGGGCCCAGCACACCGATCTTTGCCCCAGGCAGGAACGACAACGTGATGTCGTCGAGGATCACCTTGTCGCCATGCGCTTTGCGCACGCGCTGCATCGTGTAGATGTACTCCGGCATGGCGTAAAGCCTATCCGGACAAGGCACTTCACAGGACCAGACCGTGGGCCCCTCCCCAGGTCACAATCGGGGGTTAGGACCCACCTTGGCCCCTTGCCTCCCGGACACACCTTAGGTCTCCCTTTTTGCAGGCCACATTCCTGTCCCCTGAGAGACCGGAACCACCACTCGCGGGTGACTTCGGCCACATGCTGTGCCGAGTCCTGACTTCAGCGGGACTGAGGCCCGAGCGCTCAGAGCACGACGAGGACCGTACGGCACAGCCAGACCTCTGAGGCCTGCCGGTGTTTCGATCTCAAAGAGGTGATGAGGACATCCCTGCGCAGCCTCAGGTGCGCATGCGGATACAGTTCTGACCCTCGGAAGGGCGAATCTGGTCCTTGTCCCCGCCCAGGCCGTTCGGTTTCGACCCCTCGGAAGGGCGATGAGGACAGGTGCAACGTAGAAAAGGACTGGGGCGGATGCCCTAAGTTTCGACTCCTCGGAAAGGTGATGAGTACTGCGGCATATTCGCCGCCGGAGGAGGGGCGTGGGTTTCGCCCCCCTCGGAAGGGTGACGAGTACCTCGCCGCCGGTGATCTCATCTCGGCATGGATGGCGTTTCAACCCCTCGGAGGGGTGATGAGTACGATCGCGCTCGCCTGGATGCTGGAAAGCCTGATCGTGTTTCAACCCCTCGGAAGGGTGATGAGTACCCATGCCGCCCCGGCCTCTCGCCAGATCAGCTTCTCGTTTCAACCCCTCGGAAGGGTGATGAGTACTTGGCGTTGTCCGGGTGGTACTCGCAGACCTCTTGTTTCAACCCCTCGGAAGGGTGATGAGTACCCCAAGGTAAAGCCGCAGGTCAGGCGGCGACCTTCAAGGATTCGGTAGCTGCGTTTTGCAGCAGACCCCCGGTCGCGCATCAAACCCTGGAGGTCTGCTGCAAAGCATGGCTCATTCCTACTGCCGACACAACCAGTGACGTCAGCACCCCAAGTGGCCGGTGAAACCAGGGCCACTAGGCGTGCGGCGGCTGGGCCTCCGCCGAGCCCTGCCCTCGGGACGACGTCTCCGGGATGCACACCCGGTCGCGGCCGAGTTCCTTGGCGCGGTAGAGGGCCAGGTCGGCCGCGGCCAGCAGTTCGATGAGGTCGTCGCCGTGGATGCTCATGATCGCTACGCCTACCGAGATGGTCACGGTGACCATGGCCTCGTCGGCGGAGACGGCCATGCGGCCCACGCGGGTGCGCAGGCGTTCGGCGACGCGGCGGGCCTCGGCCACGTCGGCGCGCGGCAGGAGGACCACGAACTCCTCACCGCCGAAGCGGCCGACCACGTCGTAATCGCGGAGCTGGCTGCGCAGGGTGGCGGCGACGCCGACCAGGACCTGGTCGCCCACGAGGTGGCCGTGGGTGTCGTTGACCCGTTTGAAGTGGTCGATGTCGACGATGAGCAGGGCGAGGGTCTCCCCGGTGCGCCGGGCGCGGACGATCTCGGTGTCGGCTTCCCGCTGCCAGGCCGCGGCGTTGAGGAGGCCGGTCTTGGGGTCGGTGCGGGCGGCGGCCTGCAACTGGGCGTGGAGCAGGCTGCGCTGGAGCAGGACCACAGGTGGGAGCGCCAAGATCAGCAGCGCCAGATTGAGGGCGCAGGCGATGGTCACGATCACGCCGAGGCAGAGCTCCACCACGTCCAGCGTGGCGCTCTCGCGGTTCCACAACACCTCCCGCCAGCTCGTGTCGGGGTCGGCCGTGTGGGCGGCGACCGCGATCAGCGCCGTGTTGAGCACGGTGAAGACCACGGCACAGCCGATGGCGAGGACGATCGAGGTGCCCGCGCCCCGCGCCATCGACAAGGGGTCGGCGACGAGGCTCTGGAAGATCAGCGAGGCGACGCAGCCGGCGAGCCCTATTGCCGCCGCACTGAACACCCGCCTATAGAGCACCGTGGCCCTGACCCTCAACTGGAGCAGGATCTGCAGCGGGATCGGCGCGAGCAGCGCGTAGACCGGCGGCAGCAGCAGGGCGGCGGGCAGCCACCAGGCCGAGAGCAGGTCACGGGAGACGCCGGCCGGCATCCCTAGGCGCCGGGTGGCCTCGATGCAGACCGCCCCGCACACCATGAGCGCCACAAACATGATCACGTCGGGCCAGCGGAAGACCGTCGAGGCGGCGAAGAACGCGATGGCCACCAGGTGGAATGCCACGATCCCGAAGAAGTAGGCGACCAGCGGACGGCGCTGCCCCAGCAGGGGCCACCGGCCCGCCAACGCGGACACGCGGGCGTGAGGCTTTGCCGAAGTATGGCTGGGCGCGACCATGTCTCCTCCTTCCCGACTAACGATGTGTAACACAATAGTTGCGGTGTGTGCGACGCGCGACGAGAACCGATACGTTGGGTCTCCGTGGCCTCACTCTGAGGCCACGGTCAATCGGAATCCGCTCAGTGAGATCGAGCGGGCCGCGCGGGAAAGGAGCGACAATGGCGCGGGGCGTGACCTGGACCTAACGGGTGCTTGAGCATCCGCCATGGACAACCGACCATCGGCCGATCCCCCCTCGGTGAAGCCCCCGGTGATGCCCCTGAAGGCCCGACCACCACGCGGTCGGTGCCGCCAGGAAACCCCGTCTGCGAAGCGGGAGCACTGGATCAAAGGGCAGCCGATGCCCCCTCCATCCACCGGGGCACCCCACCCCTCCCTCCATGGTCACCGCCTTCCCCACGCACCGCGTCTGACCAAATGGTCAGACGCTCATGACCTAGGCATCGTTGGCTCTGCCGTACAAGAAGTTCCGCCGTACAAGAAGTTCGGTCGTGCAAGAAGTTCGGTCGTGCAAGGAGCTGCGCCGCACAAGAAGCTCTGCCGTACGAGAAGCTGTGCAGTTCGAGAAGCTGTGCCATACGAGAAGCTGTGCCATACAAGGACCACTTCACCGTGCCGTGCTGGAACACAACCCTCACCACGCGGTGCTAAAACAACGGAACACCCTTGCCGCGCTGCCGCCACACCTTCATCGCCGGACGTAAGCACGACCTCACCGCTGGGCACCGGCAAACCTCGCCCGCCGGGCGGACGAGAGCTTCGACACCGTGCAGAGGGCTCTGCGTCATGCCAAAACCTAAAGCGAGCCGTCCAGATCACTCCAAGATCCCGGCACTGCACAAGACACGCTGTGCTGCACCAAAACCTCGAGGCAGGCCGAACCGCACAAGAGCTCCGGCACCACCCACGGCAAGCCATGCCGAAGCCCGAGACGCCGTGCCAAACCTCGATGTGCCTACGGCGCAGCCAGGTCAAGCAATGCGTCACCGAAGCGGAACCCTCTCAACAGGCTCCAAGGCAAGCAGTGCCGACTCGGGAAGTGCCGTTTAGTGCGATCGCGCTGAAGACCTCAAGCGGCGCGGTCGTCGCCCAACATCTCGCCGGCACCCCTGCGACCAGGTGGAACATCGGTCTCAGCGGCCTCACCAGCAGCGCGGAACTCGATTATGCCCACCTGTGAACCGGACGAGCCACTCGATATTTTCCCCTCGACGCCGCCCTCCCGATCCACCTCCTTAGAGGAGTCGGGCTCGGCGGAGTCCGGCGAAGCCAGACCCCCTCCCCCGTCAAGCGGGTCTCCCCCAGCCCAAACCGGCCGCCCGGCAGGGAGATGGTCGGACCGTTCGTCGCGATGGGGCCGCATATAGCTCCCGATCCCCCAGCGCAGGTCGTGACCGACCGACGACGCCTCGACCTCGGCGACGAACCGTGTCTCCTCCTCATGCTGGTATTGCCTGATGCGCAGCCTCCCGTGCACAACCACGGGCTGCCCCAGACGCACCGACTGAGCGACGTTGTCCCCCAGTGACCTGAAGGATCGGACGGTGAAGAACGTCGTGCCGCTGGATCGCCACTCCTGCGACCTGCGGTCGAAGTAGCGACTCGCGGTGGCGACCCGCATCGTGGTGACCCGCGCCCCGTCGGGGAAATGATGCTGCCTGGGCTCGGTGGCCACATTGCCGGTCAACGTGATGTAGATGTCGTTCATCTCCGCCTCCCCCGCGGGCCGGAGCGGACTGCCCGCGGCTCTGGGAAGCAGAATGGCCCACGCCGCACCCGGCGCGGGCCACCGATTCATGATCTGTGGATAAGCGGCCTTGAGGGCAGCCGCCCTGTGGACGAACGGGGCTGCACTCCCTCCATGGCGGCGTAGAACTCCTTGTGCTTGGCCAGTTCCCGCTCCACGGGGACCACGACCTGGGACTCGGCGACGGCGGCGACCCTGCGCCGCATCTCGCGCTCAAGCTGCTCACGCTCGGTGCCGGCGCCCATCACGACGAAGTTGCGCGCGGCGACGGCCGACAGTGCCCCGAGGCCGAGCAGTGAGGCCATCACCAGCGCGACCCACGGCAGCGACCCCGTGTCGCCGAACACCTCCATGCCGCTCGGCATCTCGAAGGCGCCGAGCCCACCGGACAACGTCGCCGTGGCCACCCAGGCGAGCCCGGCGGCGAAAAGCCCGACGAGGGAGTATTGCCCGGCCTTCACGGCCTTCCACCAGGTCGGCACGCGGTCGAGGCGCGGGGCCACCTCGGCGAGTTCGTCGGACAGCGTCTTGGGCAGCGCGGAGACGTTGGACCGCGCGGCGTCGCGCACACCGTTGCGCCAGGCGTCGTGCATGCCCGCGGCGAGGCCGTCGGCGAGAGCCTGTACGGCGTTGTCCACCTCGGCCGGCTGCGCGCTCACCGCGGTGCCGGTGAGGTCTCGGATCTCGCCGCGCAGGTCGCCGAGGTTCAGGGTGCCGAGCGGGTCGCGGCTGAGCCTGCGCATCCAGCGGGAGTACGGCCAGCCGGTCCATTCGGCCGAGCGGGCGCCGTACACGCTCTCCAGGGCCTCGCCGACGGCCGGCACGCCGATGGCGTCGCAGAGCGCGTCGGTCAGGCCCACCCGGCGGGCCGCGTCCACGGTGACGCCGGTCGGGGGCGGGCCCTCCGGCGGCATGATCTTGGCCAGGTCGAGGGTGATGCGGTCGAGATCGGCCTCGATGCGCTGCACGGCGGCCCGGCGGTTCGCCACGACCTCGGCGAGGATGTTCTTCAGCCCGTCGACCCCGCGGCCCGTGAGGGCGGACGTGGTCACGACGACGGGGTCGGCCACGCCCTCGCGCTTGAGCAGGTCGCTCAAATCCTGCACGCACTCGGCCTGGTCCTCGGGGGACAGCCGGTCGGCCTGGTTGAGCACGAACACCGTCACGGCGTCGTGGCCGGCCAGCTCGGCGACGTAGCGCCGGTGGACGGAGGCGTCGGCGTATTTCTGCGGGTCCAGCACCCACACGATCAGGTCGGCGATCTGGATGAGCCGGTCCGCCTCGTGATCGGTGAGGGCGCGGATCGAGTCGTGGTCGGGCAGATCGAGCAGGATCAGGCCGTGAAGCCGGCCGTCGCCCTTGTCGAGGGCGCTGGCCCGGGCGAAACGATGGCGCCACTGGACCTGGAGCCAGTCGAGGAGCGGCCCGGCGCCGTCGAGACCCCACACGCAGGCGTGTGTGCGGGCGGTCGTCGGTCTGCGCACTCCGGTAGGAGAGAGCTCCAATCCGGAAATCGCATTGAAAAGCGAGGATTTGCCGCTGCCGGTGCCTCCGGCCAGCGCGACCACCGTGTGTTCGGAGGAGAGTTTGAGGCGGTCGCCAGCGCGGAGCAACAATCTGCCCGATTCGGCCAGCACCTTCTGCTCGACTCTGCCCGGCCCCAGCTCCACGACCTTGCCCAGGGCGGCCAGCCGAGCACCGAGCCCCTGCCTAACTCCCGCTGGTGCAGCTTTGACGCTTTTGCTCATCGGGCGACCTCAAGTTGGTATGTGGCCTGGTAGAGGCGGGTCGCCGCAGTCTCGTCGGGAACGCCGGAAGCGTCAAGCGCCTGGACATATCGCAGCGCTTCCTCGTCGAACAACATGCTGATCCGGGCGCGCAGATCGCTGCGGGCCTTGGCGCCGATGCCGCGGAGCGACTCGGCTCCGAGCACCGCCCGGAGCAACCGCTGCGGCAGGGTGCCGGCCGAGCCCTCCGCCTTGACCTCGGAGGTGCCGTAGCCGAGCAGACCGACCGTGAAAATCAAGGACAGCGACTCCAGGTCATAGGAGATCACCCGGGCCACCGAACGCTTGGTGACACCCTCCGTGCGCATCAACTCCACAACGTGATCCTGCCAGGCGCCGATGCTCCGGCTCACCTTGCGTACGAACTCCTCCGACGGCCGGTCAAGCCCCGGATTGGCGGACAGTAGTTCACCGGTGCCGTTACGGTGCAGCCATCGGGCCACGACCTCCTCGGACGCACGGTGTGCCGCCGAGACGATCACCGACTCCAAGCCGGACTTAAGGGAAGATTTCAGAGCACCTAGCCGCTCAGGCCCCTGCTGTACCGCCTTCCCGGCGAACCGGCCGGGCTTGCGGAGACGCAACGTGCGCTTGAGATCGCCGGACCCGGCGAAGTCCTGCCAGCGCGCGAGCGCCTCGCCGCGCAGCAGCGAACCGTTGCGGCTCATCTCGTCGATCTCAGCCAGCGCCGCCATATACGCCGCGTCCACGTCCCCCCGCACCTCGGCGCGGAACGTGACCTGCGCCTCCACATGCCGGGCCAGCGCCGGGATGCGGGAGCGGAAACTGTTCAGCACACCGTTCAACGTCGCCTGAACGGCCTCGGCGCGCCGCTCCTCGTCTACCGACAACTCGGCGAGCCACATGCGGAGCTCGGCCACCTGGGTGTCCTTGAGCAGGCCATCCGACACCGCGCCCTCGTCGACGACGAACCGGTCGACCTCTCCCAACCCGTATTCGGTGAGCATTCGCACGAAGTGCTTAAGCACAATCTCACGGGATCTCGGCGGCACCCGGGACAACACGATCGCCAGCTTCGCTCCGCGCTCCTTGGCGAGCCGCAAAAGCCGCCAGGCGGGGGCGTCCGCGTATCGGGCCGCTGTCGTCACGAAAATCCATAGATCAGCGGCATCCAGCATGCGGTGCGCGATCTCGTGATGCTCCTCCACGACCGAGTCGATGTCGGGAGTGTCGAGCAACGCCACACCGTGCGGCAGGCGCTCCGTCGGCGCCACCACCAATGCGCCGTTCTCCCCCTCGACGGGGGCGGCGGGATCGGTGAGCCGCGCCAACTCGGGGAGCAGGCCGTCCCCCGAGAACCACTCGTGATCGTCGGGGTGACATGCCAGCACCGGTACGGCGGTCGTCGGACGCCGCACCCCCGTCGCGCTCACCTTCTGCCCGGCCAGCGTATTGACCAGCGTGGACTTACCCGCCCCCGTGGATCCGGCCACGACGACCAGCACGGGAGCGGCGGCCATGCGCACCCTCGGGATCACATAGTCACCGATTTGGGCAATGATCTCGTTCTTGGCCTTTTGCGCCTCTTCGGCCCCTGGGAGATCCAGGCCGAACCTGAGGTTGATCACACTGTCCCTGAGCGCGGCCAGCGCCCCGGTCAACGCCTCCACGGCGGCATCGGGCAGCGCGATCTCCACCACACGCCCCGACGGCCCCGCCTCATCGACATCAGCACCGACGCCGGGTACGGCGGGAGCCGCCTCGTCGGCCGCCTCATCCACATCGCCGCCGGAGCCGCCATCGATCGAGCCGCCGGTGTCCTCGCTTGAGCCGGCCTCGCCCTCAGCCGAGTCGTCCCCGCCGTCAGCCGAGCCAGACTCATGCTCCATCGGGTCTGACACGTCATCGACCGAATCCGGGCCGTCATCGGCCTTGGCCCGCGCACGGACCGGTTCGCTCTCGGCCTGCGCGTCGTCCGGCTCGGTCTCGGCCCGCGCACCAACCGGTTCGCTCTCAGCCTGCGCGTCGTCCGCTTCGCTCTCGGCCCGCGCACCAACCGGTTCGCTCTCGGCCTGGGAGTCGCCTGGTCCTGAGCCGGGCTCAGCCTCCTCGGAGGCACCCGCGATCTCAAGGCTCCCGCCTTCGGCCGACTCGCCTTCCGGCTCGACCCCGGCCGCAGTTCGCGAGTCCCACTCCCCCTCAGCCGCGTCTTCCTCAGGGGCGACCGGATCGTCTCCGGGCAACCCACCCGGCTCTTCGTCACCGAGGCCTTGGTCGTGAGCGGCGTCCTCGACCCGCTCTGCGGCACCCACATAACCGCCGTCGTAGTCGCCCAACAGGTCACCCACGAAGGCGCCCGGGTCGTGCCCAACGCCGGCCTGAAGCCCTATCGCATCGGCCTCGGCCTGATGACCCGCCACCGACTCGGCAGGGAGCTCCACCTCGGGCTCACCGTCCGAGCCGGATTCAGCCTCCGGCGCGTCCACCGGCGCAGGATCGGCACCGCCGCCACCGACCGGAAGGTCGCCATCGGCCGCCACATCCACCGGGAAGTCCGAACCCCGCACCTCAACCGGCCCAGGGTCAACCTCACCACTGCCGACCGGAAGGTCATCATCGGCCGCCGCATCCACCGGGAAGTCCGAACCCGGCACCGGGGGCGGCTCAGGATCGGCATCGCCGCTACCGACCGGAAGGTCGGCAACAGCGGCATCCGCAGCGGCCACACCGTCGGGATCCCCGGCCGCAGCGACATCACTCTCGGCGGCAGCCACATCCACCGGGAAGTCCGAACCCGATACCTCAACCGGCTCAGGATCAACCCCACCGCTACCGACCGAAAGGTCGGCGACGGCGGCATCCGCCACCGCGTCATCCGCAGCGGCCACACCGGCCGGTTCCCCAGCCGCAGCAACATCACTCTCGACGGCAGCCACACCCGAGCCGGCATCAACCCCGGCTAGTGCTGCCTCCTCACCCCCGCTACCGTCCGGAAGGTCGGCTTCGAGGGCAACGTTTTCGTCCGCCCCGGAGCTCGACTCGCTGACCGCGGGCACATCGTCCACCTCAGCGGCGGCCTCCCCAAGCGAAGCCGCGACGTCTGAGTCCGCAACCTCCCCGCCCGGATCCACGGCGCCGGCGACGGCAGCGTCCCCAACCGATCCCGCGACCGCCTCGCCCTCGGGTTCCGCCCCAAGGGCGGCCTCGGCCCGCTCACGGTCCTCCACGCCTCCCCGGACCGGCGGCTCAACCTCTGAATCACCGCCCCTGCCAGGCTCATCCGTACCCGACTCTCTGATCGCCACGTCACCCACACCGCCATCGGTACCCACGACGGTGACATCCACATCGCGATCTCCCCCGGACTCACCCGGGGAAGGAGCGCCCTCAGGCCCGTCCTCCTCGTCGAGGTCGGTGTAGTCGCCACTCGCGGCGTTGACGAGCCCGGCGGGAAAGTCCAGGTCGGGGTCCCGCCGCCGCGAGGCGGCGCCAGGTTGACGTCTCGGCCGGAACAGGTCGTAGGCGGGCTCCTCTACCGGGGGCCCGGTAGGGGAATCCTCCGAAGCAGCCTGGGGCGGCGCGGCCCGGAACCAGTCGATGCCCTCCTCGGCGGGCGGGGAGAGCTTCGCGTTCACCCTGGAGGCGGTGTCGCGGAACCAGTCGACGCGTTGCCGGGGCTCGGGCGCCAGCGACTCGGGCGCCGTGGCCGGGGAATCCTCCGCAGACGAGGCGGCATCGGAGCCTATAGCCGGAAATGCAATGGTCTGTTCGCCAGGACTCTCGGCATGCTCCGGTTGCCCGCCGGACCCGTCGCGCGGTTCCGTCCTGTCGTCGGCAGCAGATTTCACGGAACCCGCCCCGCTCGCACCATTTCGACCTCCTGGCCGACTTTCACGACCTCGCCGACGACAACGATCGCCGGAGGCCGGATCCCAGCGGCTGCGACACGCTCGGACACCGTGGCGAGTGTCGCGCTGAGCGCTCGCTGAGTGGGAAGGGTACCGTCCTGCACCACCATGACGGGAGTATCCGCCGAACGTCCATAGCGCACCAATGCCTGCGCCACGGCCTCAATCCTCTCGACCGCCATCATCAACACCAGCGTGCCCTGGGACCGGGCCAGCGCCTGCCAGTCGACGGTCGACTGCTCGTGGTCCGGCGGAACATGCACGGAGATGACGTGAAACTCCTGGCTGACGCCCCGATGCGTGACGGGCACACCTGCCGCGGCCGGGACGGCGACGGCGCTGGTGATGCCGGGGACGACGGTGACGGGGATGCCCGCCTCGGCGCAGGCGAGCACCTCTTCGCCGCCGCGCCCGAAGACGAACGGGTCGCCGCCCTTCAGCCTGACCACGAACGCGCCCTTCCTGGCGCGGTCGATCAGCAGCTCGTTGATCTTCTCCTGCGCCAGGAAGCGCCCATACGGGATCTTCGCCGCGTCGATCAACTCGACGTCGGACGGCAGCTCGTCCAGCAGCGCGCGGGGGGCGAGGCGGTCGGCGACCACCACGTCGGCCTGGGCCAGGAGCTGGCGGCCCCGCACGGTGATCAGGCCGGGGTCGCCGGGACCGCCGCCGACCAGGGCGACTCCCACGGGTTTGGTACGGCTGCGCCTGGCCTGAACGGTGCCGTCACGCAGGGCCTCGACCACGGCGTCCCTGACCCCTGCTGCACGCCGCGGGTCGCCGCCCGCGGTGACGGCGACGGTGATCTCGTCGACACGCCCGCTCGCGGGGGTCCAGGCCGCGGAGGCGTCACGGTCGTCGGCGCGGACACACCAGATGCGCTTGGCCTCGGCCTCCGCCGCGATCGCGCCGTTGACCGCGCGGTCGTCGGTGCACGCCTGCACCAGCCACGCGCCGTCGCAGTCACCGACTTGGAAAGGTCTCGCCTCCCACGTGAACCGCCCCGCCGCGATGAGGTCGTCGAGTGCGGGCGTGACGCTCGGTGAGACGAGTGTCACGATAGCGCCCGCGTCGAGGAGAGCGGGGATGCGCCGCTGGGCGACCCTGCCTCCTCCCACGACGAGCACCCGCCGCCCGGTGAGGCGAAGTCCGAGCAGGTACGGGGACATTCGACGGATCTCCCGTTCGAGAAGTATGGCGTGTTAAGAGGTAAACCTACCTGGTCCGCCCTGGCATTTTGCGGTCGCTGGGTTAACGTGCGTCAAGTCGTGATTCACCTGTCCCAGAAGTCCTTGGAGAACATTCGAATCCCGAGGGGCGCCGAGCACCCCGCCGCGCGGACCTGCGAGACCAGAGGTTATACCGGCCCCCCTCACGGCCCCCGCGCCGGGATCATGCCTCCTTCTCGGTGACCCCCGCCGCGTCGAAGGTCGCGACCTCGTGCATGACGCGTACGGCGGAGCACACCAAAGGATGTGCGAGTAGCCCACCTGTGCCTTCGCCCAGCCGGAGTTCCAGGTCGACCAGTGGGCGCAGGCCGAGACGGTCGAGGGCGATGCGATGGCCGGGCTCGGCCGACCGGTGACCGGCGACGCAGTGGTCGACGGCGGCCGGGGCCAGCGCGGCGGCGGCCAGCGCGGCCGAACCGGCGATCACCCCGTCGAGGATCACCGGCACCCGCGCGGCGGCGCCGCCGAGGATGAAGCCCGCGATCGCGGCGTGTTCGAGTCCGCCCACGGCCGCCAGCACGCGAAGCCCCGCGGCGGCCTCGCCGTTGAGCCATTCCATGCCCGGCATCGCGCCGGCGTCGCCCGAGGCGTCGACCCCGGCGAGTCCGTCGCTCAGGCCGTTGGCGGCGAGCGCGTTGCGCACCACCTCGATCTTGCGCCGGTGGGTCTCGTCGTCGATGCCCGTGCCGCGGCCGGTGGCCGACTCGGGGGTGGCGCCGGTGAAGGCGCAGATCAGCGCGGCGGACGGAGTGGTGTTGGCGATGCCCATGTCGCCGGTGATGAGGCACCGGGCGCCGCCGTCGACGAGCCGCCTGGCGGTCGTGATGCCGACCTCCAGCGCGGCGACGGCCTGGGCGGCGGTCATGGCCGAGCCTCGCGAGAGGTCGGCTGTGCCGTACGCGACCTTGTGAATGAACAGGCCCGGCCCTTCGAGGAGGTCGGCGGCCACGCCGACGTCGACGACGGTGACCGAGGCGCCGACCTGGGCGGCGAAGGCGTTGGCGACGGCCCCTCCGGCGAGGAAGTTGCCCACCATCTGGGTGGTGACCTCCTGCGGCCAGGGCGAGACGCCCTGGGCGTGCACGCCGTGGTCGCCGGCGAAGATGGCGAGTGCCGCGGGGGCGGGGATGGGGGCGGGGTTGTGTCCCGCCGCGCCGGCGAGACGGACGGCGACGTCCTCCAGCACACCGAGGGCGCCCCGGGGTTTGGTGAGGCGGTCCTGGTGGGCACGGGCGCTCGCGATGACCGCCGGGTCGGCGGGCCGGATCTCGGCGACGGTCGTCTCAAGAAGGGTCATAAAGCCTCTCCTAGCACTCACCTGAGCGACCTGCGAGACCGATCCTAACGAGATCGACGCGTTTCGCTTATCTCTCAACGGCTACGAAATCCTCAGCAAAGACGCTGACCTGCTCGGAGGTCACACGGGCGACGTGAGCGGATTCACTCGGTGAATTGGCTCTCAGACCGGCTCCGGCCTGCCCCGATGTTCACTCCGCGGCGGCCAGCAGGGCGCGCTGGTAACGATCGATGACGATGTCGGCCAGCGCCTCGCAGTCGCCGATCGCCTCCGCGCAGCGGATGTCGAGGTCGGGGTGGCCCGCGCCGTAGGCGAGGGCCTGGGCCCAGACACGTTCCAGCGTGCTGCCCGCGAACAGCAGGTAGGGCACGATGATGACGCGTTTAGCGCCGAGGCGGCGGCAGCGTTCCAAACCGCCCGCGACGCCGGGCGGGGTGAGGGAGACGAAGGCCGTCTCGACGGTCAGCAGGTCGTAGGCCTGGGTCTCCCAGAACAACCGCGACACCCGGTGGATCTCGGCGTTGGCCACGGGGTCGGTAGCCCCCTCGCCGACCAGCACGACCGCCGTGTCGGCGGGGTCGATGCGCTCGTGGCCGTCGAGTTCGTTCAGCGCTGGCACGGCGCGCAGTTGCGGCGGTTCGGCCGGGGAGCCCACCACCCTGAGCCGTGGGGCGTCGCCCACGGAGACCAGGGGGCGGGAGCGCAGGGTGGGGCGGGGCATGTCGACGGAGGCGTCGGCGAGCCGCTCGGCGAGCAGCGCGAGCACCGCGGGGTCGGGACCGAGCGGCGGGCACATCTCGTAGGCCAGCGTGGGCTGGCGCTCCTGCTCGCGGGCCAGCGCCTCGGAGGTCTCCGCGGCGATCCGCGACTCGCCGGCGAGGCCGAGCGGCAGCGCGACGACGCGGTGGTGGCCCCTGGCGACGAGCGACGCGATCGAATCGCGGAGGCCGGGGCGGGAGTTCTCCAGATAGCCACCGGTGACGTCGGCCGCGGAACGATCAAGCCGGCAACGCAGGCGGTGCACGAACCTGCCGAACTCCGCGACGCCCGCGTCATCGTGCGAGCCGTGCCCGATGAGCAGCAACGGCGGCTTCATTGTATGTGGATCTCCGTGTCAGTGACCTGGGACTTTTTTGAGCAAGACACGCGAGAATAGCCCATCAAGCGCTCGCTCTCCCAGGCAACGGTGAGCTTTGCAGGTCAGTTCCCTACGATGACGACATCCAGCACCCGCGGTCCGTGCACTCCTTCGACGCGGTCGAGCTCGATGTCGCTCGTCGCCGACGGCCCGCTGATCCACGTGAGCGGGCGGCGCGGGTCGAGCAGCGCCACCGCCTCTGGCACACCGCGCACGATGTGGCCCGCCGGAACGACGCACAGGTGATAGTCGGGGAGCAGCGTCAACGCGCGCCTCCCCTGCCCGGGCCCGCCGTCCAGCACGATGGTGCCGGTCTCGGCGACGGCGACCGCGCACCCGGTGATCACGCCGTGGGCACGGTCCAGCTCATCGTTGGCGAGCGGCGGATCGTCCCGCAGAAGCCGCACATCGCAGAGCCCGGCGAGCCACTCCTCCGGCAGCCCCGGCGGCACGGCGAGCCGTTCCACCCCGCGTGCGGCGGCACGCTCGGCCACGACCCCGGCGACCTCCCCGGGACCGGCGCGGAGCACGGTGGCGCGATAGTCGTCGACCCGCTCGGCGAACAACCCGGGAAGGTCTTGTACGGCGGAGCCGCCGAGGCCGCCCGCCCCGGACGCCGTGCGATAGTCCCGGGGCACGGCGACCTCGGGCGCATCTGCGACGGCGGCCCTGATGCGGCGCAGGATCGTCTCGCGGGCGCTCATCGCGGGCCTCCTTGGGTGCGGCTCCACCAGTCGCGGAAGGACTCCGCGGGGACCTCGGGAAGGTCGCGTGTGTCGGTCCAGGCCGACAGCGGACCGGGCAGGCGGCGCGGGAGCAGCCGCCGCAGGCGCGAGGCGAGACGCTGGGCGCGCGTCAGCCGTACCGCACGGGAGAAGGTCCACGCCGCGGCGCCCATGGCGGCGCGTTCCGCGGGCGGGTGCGGGGCTCGGGCGCGCAGGTGGACGAGGACCTCCGGGATGTCGATCGCGACCGGGCACGCGTCGTAGCAGGCGCCGCACAGGGTGGACGCATATGGCAGGGAGGCGTCGAGCGGCGAGCCCATGCCGCGCATCTGGGGGGTGAGGATGGCGCCGATCGGGCCCGGATAGACCGAGCCGTAGGCGTGGCCGCCTGCGCGCTCATACACAGGGCAGACGTTGAGGCAGGCGGAACAGCGGATGCAGCGCAGCGCCTGCCGCCCGATCTCGTCGGCCAGCACGTCGGTGCGGCCGTTGTCGAGGAGCACCAGGTGGAAGGTCTGCCCCTCGGTCGCGCCGGTCCAGGTGGAGGTGTAGGGGTTCATCCGCTCCCCTGTGGAGCTGCGCGGAAGCACCTGCAGGAAGATCTCAAGGTCCCGCCAGGTGGGCACGATCTTCTCGATGCCGACGACGCTGATCAGGGTTTCGGGGAGGGTGAGGCACATGCGCCCGTTGCCCTCGGATTCGAGGACGACGAGGGTGCCGGTCTCGGCGACGGCGAAGTTGGCGCCGGAGATCGCGACCTTGCTCGCCAGGAAACGTTGGCGCAGGTGGAGGCGGGCGGCCTCGGCGAGGGCGGCGGGCTCGTCGGTGAGGCCGGGTGGCGCGTCGGGCATGGAGCGCAGGAAGATCTCGCGGATCTCGGCGCGGTTGCGGTGGATGGCGGGCACCAGGATGTGCGACGGCCGGTCGTCGCCGAGCTGCACGATCAGTTCGGCGAGGTCGGTCTCGTAGGCCTCGATGCCGTGCTCGGCGAGCGCCTCGTTGAGGCCGATCTCCTGGGTGGCCATGGACTTGACCTTGACTACCTCGGTCTCGCCGGTGGCGCGCACGAGGCCGGCGACGATGCGGCACGCCTCGGCCGCGTCCCGCGCCCAGTGCACGTGTCCGCCCGTCGCGGTCACCTGCTCCTCCAGGCACAGCAGGTGGCGGTCCAGGTCGCGCAGGGTGGCGTCCTTGACGGCCTTCGCCGCCTCACGCAACTCGCGCCAGTCGGGCACCTCGGCGATGGTGCTGAGCCGTTTGGCGCGGATGGTGTGAGTGGCCTTGCGCAGGTTGTGGCGAAGCTGGGAGTCCTGTACGGCACGAGCCGCGTTGGCGGGAAACGCGGGCATTCCGAGGAACGTGCCGCTCATCGGCCGCGCCCGCTCGCGATCGGCGTGCCCGCCGGTTTGTCCTGCTCCGTGCTGGCGAGGATCTCGGCGATGTGCACCACCCGCACCCCGGTGCGCTGGCGGTGCAGCGCGCCGCCCAGGTGGGTGAGGCAGGAGTTGTCGGCGGCGCAGAGCACCTCGGCGCCGGTGTCGAGCACGGCACGGCATTTGTCGGCGCACATGGCGGCAGAGACGGCGGGGTTCTTGACGGCGAAGGTGCCGCCGAAGCCGCAGCACTCCTCCGCGCCTGGGAGTGGAACGAGTTCTAGTCCGCGGACGGCGCGGAGGAGGGTCTCGGGGCGGTCGCCGAGGCGCAAGCCGCGGAGCGAGTGACAGGTCGGGTGATATGTCACCCGGTGCGGGAAATATGCGCCCACGTCGGTTACGCCGAGCACGTCTACCAGGAATTCCGTCAGCTCCACCACCCTCGGCGTCTCCACTCCAAGCCTCGGATAGTGCTCCCGAATGGTCGCCGCACACGACCCCGACGGCACGACCACGATCTCATGCCGCGCGAACACCGCCCGGAAACGCCGTGCCAGCCGCCGCGCCTCGTCCTGATATCCGGTGTTCAGGTGCATCTGCCCACAGCAGGTCTGGGCTTCGGGAAAATCAACCTCACAACCGAGCCGCCGCAACAGGGACACGACCGCCCGCCCGGTCCCCGGATAGAGGGTGTCGTTGACACAGGTAATGAACAGGGCGACGCGCACAATGCTCCTTCAACCACCATCGGCCGCACCACATTACGCCGCCACCCACGACAACCCCATCTCACACCCCCACGACACGCCCGACGCCGCTGACTGAAACACGTTCCAGTCAGCGGCGCGGGTATCCCGGCGAGCGGGACACGAAGGCACCTGCGTGGTCGGCGCCTCCCCCTACGGGCGGGGGCGGCGTGACGCCGGGTTGAGCCCCCCGACGACTCAACCCGGCGCACGTCATACGCGAGCGTTATGCCGGCCTCCGCCTTTGAGTGCGGTGGGGGGGAGGGCGTGGCCGGCGATAACGTGGGCCCGCGTGAGTGCCCGCGGCAGTTTGGCCGCGGACGCATCGGAGAACGGCCGCGCCGGGTCATGGCGAACCGGGCGCGGCATCCGCCAACGGATTACCCGGCCGACATTCCGGCTGTGCCGTATAAAGACGTGCCGTATAAAGACGTGGCCGCATCACACCAGCCGCGCAGCTCAGGCCGTGGCCACCTCCGCACGGTCGGTGCGCAGGGCCGGGAGGATGGTTTCCGCGATGCGCCCGGCCTCCTCGATCAGGGGGTTGCCCGACAGGATGAACGTGTCCACCCCGAGTGCCTGGATCTCCTGGAGTCGTTCCAGGACGTTCTCGGTGCTCCCCACGAGGGCGGTGCCGGGGCCTGGGCGGAAGAGGCTCATGCCGGGCCAGATGTTGGGATGGACTTCCAGGTCCTTGGCCCGGTCGGGCACGCGGCCGCCGTGGTGGCCGAACTGGCGGCGCATGCCCTCGGAGTCGGCGGCCAGGTTGACGCCCGACATGCGGGCGTAGGTCTCGGGGCTGGTGACGCGGAGGAGGTGGTCGGCCCAGTCCCACGCCTCCCGTTCGGTGTCGCGCACGATCAGGTGGAGCCGCACCCCGAACCGGATCTCCCTGCCGAACTCCTCGGCGGCCCGCCGCAGCCTGGCGATCTTCTCCTCAAGCTGGGCGGGTGGCTCCCCCCACGACAGGTAGACGTCGATGTGCTCGGCCGCCATCCGCAGGCCCGCCTCGGAGGAGCCGCCGAACCACAGCGGCACATGCGGACGCTGGATCGGCGGCAGCTCGGGGAAACTGGCGCCGTCGACCGTGAAGTAGCGCCCTTGGAAGGAGACCTGCTCCCCGGCGGTGAGCCGTTTGAAGATCTGCCAGTATTCCGCGCTGAGGTCGTAACGTTCGTCGTGGTCGACGTGCAGCCCGTATTGCCGCAGGGTGCGTGTGTCACCGTTGACCACGTTGATCTGCAGGCGCCCGCCGTACAAGTGGTCGAACGTCAGGGCCATCTTGGCGAGCAGCGTCGGTGAGATGAGCCCGGGGTGGACGGCGAGCAGGGGCCGCAGGCGTTCGGTGACCGAGGCGAGGGCGCTGCCGAGCACCCACACGTCGTGCAGGTCGGTGGCGAAGAGCGCGCCGTCGTAGCCGAGCCGGTCGACGGTGACCGCCAGGTCTTGCAGGTGGCCGAGGTCGACGTCCTGCCGCCCTTCGGGTTCCCAGGGGTATGCCCCGTCGCGCGGCACGGCGTACCACAGCACCTCGGTGCTCATCGGGCCGCCGCCTCGGCGAGCACCGACGCGACCGCCGTGTTCAGGGCGGGCACGACGGCCGCGCGCACGTCGATCGGGCCCGGCAGGTAGCCGGCGGCGGCCAGGATGTCGGCCCCTTCCTGCTGTTCGGCCAGGAACTCGGGCGTCACCGGCTCAAGCGCCCAGGGCAGCCGCTTCAGCGCGGTCTCCCAGGAGCCGGCGGTGCCTCCGAGAGCGGCGGCGGTGATCTCGGCCGCCTCGCGCGGGTGCTCCACGGCCCAGCGGTCGGCCTCACGCAGCGCCTTCACCACGGTGGCGACGACCTCGGGCCGCTCTTCTGCGACGTATCTGCTGGTGAAGTAGACCGATCGGTCGGTGATGACCTCCCCCGTGACCGCGAGCCGGGTGTACCTGCCTGACCGCTCGGCCTCGACCAGTTCGGCGCCCTGCGCGACCCATCCCGCGACGACGCCGGTCAGCAGGTCCGGCCCGGAGTCGGACGTGGCCCGGCGCGGCTCGATGTCGCGGTAGGAGAGTCCGGCGACGGCCAGCAGTTTGGCCAGGAAGTGCGTCTGCCAGGAGCCCACACCGAACGCGACGGGCCGCCCCGCGAGGTCGGCGACCCCGGTGACAGGGCCGTCCTTGGCGACGAGCAGCGCGCCGTGGCCGGGGCGGGGTGCGGAGGCGGCGGCGTAGACGATCGGCAGGCCGGCGGCCTGGGCGGCGAGCGGCGGGGTGGAACCGGTGCCGCCGACGTCGAAGACTCCGTCGGCGAGGAGGCGGCCTGTGGTGGTGCCGTCGGTGTAGCGGTGCACCTCGATGCCGGCCAGCAGGTGGTCCAGGTGGGAGAGCAAGAGCAGCGAGGGGTTGTTGGCGTGAACGCCGATGCGGATGGTCACTGGTCGACTCCAAGGTCTTCGAGAAGGCGGCGGCGGAGCGCGGCGAACGCCTGGTCGGTGCGGTCGCGCGGATGGTCGAGGCCGACGCGCACATCGGTGGCGAACCGCCCCTCCGACAGCACGACGACGCGGTCGGCGAGCCGCACGGCCTCCTCCACGTCGTGTGTCACGAGTAGTACGGCGGGGCGGTGTTTGCGGCAGAGCTCGGCGATCAGGTCCTGCATGCGCAGGCGGGTGAGGGCGTCGAGCGCGGCGAACGGCTCGTCGAGCAGGAGCAGCCCGGGTTCGCGCACGAGGGCGCGGGCGAGCGCCACCCGCTGGGCCTCGCCGCCGGAGAGGGTCGCGGGCCACGCCTGAGCGTGGGCGTGGAGGCCGACCTCGGCCAGCGCGGTGAGCCCTGCGGCGCGGGCACTCCGCGACAGGCCGAGGACGACGTTGTCGACGACCCTTTTGGAGGGGATAAGGCGGGGTTCCTGGAAGACGACGGTGCGCACCTCGGGGACGAACACATCCCCTTCGTCCGCGCCGTCCAGTCCGGCCAGGATCCGCAAAAGGGTCGTCTTACCTGTGCCGCTCGCGCCGAGGAGCGCGACGAACTCCCCCGGCGCGATCGACAGGTCCACACCGTCGAGCACCGCCCGCTCCCCGAACACCCGGCGCACCCCGGTGGCGTGCACGGCGAGGGCCTCGGCCCGATCGGAAAGTACGGCGGGAGCCTCGGCGGTCCACCCGGTGCGTACGGCGGGAGCCTCGGCGGCAGCCCCGGTCATCGGATCGCCACCCCCGCCCGCCACGGCATGAGCACCCGCTCCAGCGTGCGCACGAGCAGGTCGGCCAGCAGCCCAAGCAACGCGTAGAGCAGGATGACGACCACCAGGATGTCGGTCCGCACGAACTCCCTGGCCTGCGTCATCAGATAGCCGAGCCCGGCCGTGGAGTTGATCTCCTCGGCCGCGATCAGCGCGATCACGCTGAGCGTAAGCGACAGGCGCAGCCCGACGAGCAGCGACGGCAGCGCGCCCGGCAGGATCACCTCGCGCACGAGCCTGAACCCGCGCACCCCGAACGCCTTGGCGGCCTCCACCTGTTTGCGGTCGGCGTTGCGGGTGCCGCTGAGGGCGTTGACGTACATCGGGAAGGAGGTGGCGACGGCGATCAGGATGACTTTGGACGCCTCGCCGATGCCGAACCACACGATGAACAGCGGCACGAGCGCCAGGAACGGGATCGTGCGCAGCATCTGCACGGTGGGGTCCACGAGCTCCTCGCCCAGTGCCACCAGCCCGCTGAGCAGGCCGAGCGCCAGCCCGGCGGCGGCGCCGAGGGCGAGCCCCACCCCGGCTCGGGTCAGCGAGACCGCGAGGGCGTCGCCGAGCTGGCCGTCGCCGTACAGCTCGGCGAACGCCGCGGCGACCTGCGCCGGGGAGGCCAGCACGTCGGGGCGGATCCAGCCGGAGGTGGTGCCGGCCGCCCAGAGGGCGGCCAGCACCACGGGTCCGAGCGCTCTCAGGGCGAAGGCGGCCGCGGCCCCGCGTTTCACCCGTCGTGGAGGCTCGGGCCGGACCAGAGCGGTGGAGGTCGTCCGCCCCGGTCCGGGATCCGTCGCGTGCGGCGAGGGCCCCGGGCCCACCGCACCGCGTTCGCGGGGGGCGGGAACGCCCCCGGTGTGCAGGACCGTCATGGCGCGGCCTTCAGCGGGTCGACGACGTGCTCCTTGACCGAGACGCGGGTCTGGGTGACCTTCTGCTCGGCGAAGAAACCGGCCACGGCGTCGAACCTCGGCAGGTCCGCGGGGGTGACGGCCTCGATGACGGGGTCCTCCCTGACCGACGCCTCGGTCAGCTCCTTGAGCCGGCCCGCGACGGCGGTGGGCCCGGCCGACGTGAAGACGTTGATGTAGGGAGCGGGGTTCTCGCGGCTGGCGAGGCTACCCCGGTTGAGATAGTCGTAAAGGGCACGCACCACCCGCGGGTGCTTGTCGGCCAGTGCGGTGGACACGACGTGGATCTGGTAGTTGTCCGACCCGATCGCGGTGCCGTCGGCGAGGAACTTCGCTCCCGAGTTGGCCTGGGCGGCCAGCACGAAGTTGCCCCACGACGCCCAGGCGTCCACCTGGCCGGCGTTGAAGGCGGTGGCCGCGTCGGCGGGCGGCAGGTAGACCCGCTCGACCTTGTCGGGGCTTATGCCGTGCTTCGCCAGTGCCTTGAGCAACAGATATTCACCGGTGCCGCCCTTGTTGACGGCCACCTTGCGGCCGGCGAGGTCGGCGACCGACGCGATCGGGCTGCCCTCCTTGACGAGGATGCCCTCGCCCGCCAGGTCGGGCTTGCCGACCGCGAAGATCTTGAAGCTGGGTTTGGCGGCGAGTGCCCCGACCCCGGAGGTGATCGAGCCGACGCCGTAGTCGAGCTGACCGGAGTTAATCGCCTGGGCGATGGGAGCGAAGGCCGCGAACTGCCCCGTCCACTCGATCCGGGCGCCCGCCTTCTCCAGGGCCTTGGCCAGGCTGCCGTCCTTCTTGCCCGCCGCCAGCACCCCGGCGTTGCCGGGGTCGGGCAGGCGCACCGTCACGGTCTGCGCCCCCTGAGCGGAGGTGGCGGCGCATCCCGCGACCGGCACGAGTGCGGCGAGCAGCAGCGCCGCCGTGGCGAGCCGCCTCATGCCGTCCTCCTCAGGCGTGCGCCGTACAGCGGCGTGTGGTCGGCCCACGCCTCGACGTCGACCGCCTCGGCGAGGAAGCCGTGCTCCCACAGGAACCGCTCCTGGTCGGCGAGGAGCGCGAGCCGCTCCTCCGACAGGTCGATGGACAGGTCGGGCGTGCCGTACGCCCCGGCGACACCGGCCGCACCCGCACCCGTCTCACGGCCGAGGACCAGTGCGGCCTCCCCCGGATAGGCCGCCGTCCAGCGCACGGCGTCGAGCAGCACACGCAGGAAGCGGATCACCAGGTCCGGCCGGGTGTCGAGGAAGGACTGGTCGACGGTGATGGGGCGTGGTGTGCCGTTGTTGACGCGGACCGCGGGGTCCGGGTGGGCGTCGAGGTCGACCGCGACGCGCAGGCCGCGCCGCTCGGCGTCCTCGACGGCGCGGGCGCCCTTCACGTAGACGGCGTCGACGTCGCCGGCCGCCAGAGCGTCGAGCTCGGGCGCCCAGTGGCCGGGATCGTCCTTGACGTATACGTCGGTCAGGCGGGCGTCGCCGAGCGTCAGCCCGGCGATGGACAGTGCGCCGTGGAAGCCGCGCAGCGCCATCGCCCGCCAGAAGTCGACGGGAGCGTCGGTGCGCACGGGCAGGGCGAGCCGCCTGCCGCGCAGATCGGCGGCGTCGCGGATGCTGGAACCCGGCGTGGTGAGGACGACCTGGCGCTCCTCGATCCAGGTGAGTCCGATCAGCCGGGTGTCCCGCCCCCGCGCCTTCGCCCAGAGGGCGGGCACGTTGCCGCCCTCCCGGATCAGCGCGGAGAGCTCGTGGGTGAAGTGCTGATGAGTGAAGCGTCGCCGGGAAACGTGCCGGCCCCAGGGGTCGGGGCCGCCTTGCAGTGAACGTACGGCGATGCCGTCGGGGCCGAACTCGTCGTCGAGCCAGCCGAGGTCAGCGGCGACGCCTGTCGCGGTGGGCACGGGGCAGCGGGTGAACCACAGCTCCTGCATGTCGGGTCTCTCCTGTCGTGGTCGAGCGGTGCGGGAACGGCTCGTCACGACAGAGCGCACTGGCGACGCGGCAGAAGTCGACGTGGTCGCGGGTGGTCAGATGTGCGCTGAGGATCACGCCATCACCGTAAGACACCACCGTGCTCCTTTGCAACTTTTCCTACTTGAATAACATGGAATTCCTAATCCGGCCGGGGCACCGGCTCGGTCGTGACCGAGCGGAGCAGCGGCCTGCTCAGAGCTCCGGCCGCGACCACACCGGCGAACCCGGCGGCCACCGACACCCCAAGGACGATCAGCCCGTCGGCACTGGGCACGCCCCCCGTGAACGACATGGCGGTGAAGGCGCCCGTCGCGATCGAGCCGCCGCCCATCACGGTCAGCGGGATCAGCGTCTCGGCCCGCCGCGCCCGGTCCAGCACCTCAAGCGGGGTGCCCGCCAGGCGCAGCAGCGCATAGGTCTGCCGGCGGTCCAGGATCGACGAGGCCGCCGTGATGCCGGCGCTCGCGATGGCGACGAGGAACGACACGGTCAGCACCACGATCGTCCCGGTCTTGAGATCCTGAATCAGCATGGCGACACCGGGGTCCTCCACCTCGCCGGACGTGATGCCGGGGGTCAGCAGCCCGATGAACCCCGCCACGAACCCGGTCATCGCCACACCGCTGACGGTCCGCCAGGCGGAGCGGGGGTCGTCGGTCAGGCGGCGTCCCGCGAGCAGCCTGGCCGGGGTCCTCGCCATACGCGTCGTGACGCGTCCGATCAGGGCCACCACCCAGGGGCCGACCAGGTTGACGCAGAGGAAGACGAGGCCCAGCATCACCGCGACGACACCGACGCCGACCCCGGCGGTCCTCACCGGGAAGGCCGCCACCACCGCGAGGAACACGACCACCCGGACGGCCCTCATGCCGGGCGGGGTCTCCCGCTTGGCCACGCCGAGCGGGCTCACCACGACACGCCGCAGGCCGGCGACGGCGGAGACCCCCACGAGCAGCGGCACGGCGAGCACCACGGCGAGCAGCGGGAGCGGACCCGGCCACAGGTCACCCGCGAACCACGGGCCGCCGCCGATCTCGATGCGGGACAACGCCGGCGCGGCGGCGCCGTACAACACGACACCGAGCACCGCGCCCGCGAAGGCCACCACCATGGCCTCGGCGACCGTCATCAGCACGACCTGGCCGGGGGTCGCCCCGACGAGCCGGAGCGCGGCGAGCCGCTGGTCGCGCCTGGCCACCGTGAGCCTGGCCGCCGCGCCGCCGAACACCAGCAGCGGCACCACGATCAGCACCGTCGCGATGAGGGCGAGCGCCTGATAGGCGATGGCGTCGTTGGTCGGCTCGTTGGCGAAACCCTTGATCCACGTGGCCGGGACGTCCTTGCCGTGGGCCCCCTTCCGGGGTTTCAGCAGTTCGGGGTCGTCCGGGGTGTGGCCGACGACCGCGACGAGTTCCCCCGGATGGATGAGCGCCTCGTCGCCGAGCCGGACCGAACCCTCCGGCTGCGGGCGCAGGTCGCCGATCGCGCCGCCGAGCCCGGAGAGGACCTCCGCCAGAGCCGGGGAGAGCACGACCTGGCCTGGGGCGGGCAGGCGGTCGAGGCCGGGCGGGGGTGTGGCCCGCTCGTCGAGCGCGGCCAGGCGCACGACGGTGAGCATCCGGTCGCCCACCGCTTGATAGTGCACGGCCTGCACCGCGACCGCGTCCTTCTTGTGCGGGCTCTTCTTTCCGGTCACCTTCGCCGCCGGTGGCGGGTTGCGCCACGCGCTGCGATCGGCGCGGCCGTCGAACGCGAAATTCACCGTCACCGCGAAGACGAGCAACATGGACGACACCGCCACCGCGGCCAATGTCAGTCCCGCCCCGAGCAGCCCCTTACGACCGCCGCCGCGCAGCAGCCGCCAGCTCAGCCTGATCGAGTTCATCGCGCCGCGCCTGCCGCGGGGGTGACGATGCGGCCGTCGCGGACCTCCACGACCCGGTCGCACCAGTCGGCGACCTGCCGGTCGTGGGTGACGACGACCAGGGCGGCGCCGTTCTCCTTGATGGCCGAGACGAGGAGGTTCATCACCTCGTGGCCGGTGGTCTGGTCGAGCGCGCCGGTCGGCTCGTCGGCGAACACCACCGCCGGGCGGGTCACGAGGGCCCGCGCGATGGCCACGCGCTGCGCCTGCCCGCCGGACAGCTCGCCGGGCCTACGGCCCTCCATGCCGGTGAGGCCGAGCGGGGCGAACCATCCGCGGGCCTGCCGTACGGCCTGGCCTCGCGGCACGCCGCCCAGCATCAGGGGCAGCGCGACGTTCTCCTCGGCCGGGAGCTCCGGCAGGAGCTGGCCGAACTGGAACACGAACCCGAACCTCGTGCGCCTGAGCGCGCTGCGCTCCCGCTCGCCCATGGTGTCGACGCGGCGGCCGAGCAGGTGCACCTCCCCGGCGTCGGGCTTCATGATCCCGGCCAGGCAGTGCAGCAGCGTCGACTTGCCCGATCCGCTCGGGCCCATGACGGCGAGCGCCTCCCCTTGCCGCACCGCCTGCTCGACCCCGGCCAGCGCGACCGTCGAGCCGAAGCGCTTCTCCAGTGCGCGGCCCTCCAGCACGACGCTTCCCTGCGTCTTGTCATGCGTGTTCCATGGACCCGCCGCTCTCATCGATGCCTCACTCATGCAGGAAAGCCTTTCGCGGGCACCCGGTCCTGCGGATCGGCCGAGCGTCGGGTCCACGCTGAGCAGGTATCGGCCGAACGGCTGATAGAGGCTGGCAGAATCACCAAGGTGACGATTCGGGTACTCATCGCCGACGACCAGGAACTTGTGCGTACCGGCTTTCAGATGATCCTTGACGCCCAGCCGGACATGGAGGTCGTGGCTGCCGTGGCAGACGGCGCCGCCGCCGTGGAGCAGGCGCGGCGGCTGCGCCCGGACGTGTGCCTGCTCGACATCCGCATGCCCAAGCTGGACGGGCTGGAGGTGACGCGCATCCTCGCCGGCCCTGAGGCGGAACAGCCCATGCGCGTCGTGATCGTCACGACCTTCGACCTGGACGAATACGTCTACGGGGCGCTGCGCTCCGGCGCGTGCGGCTTCCTGTTGAAAGACAGCGGGCCGACACTGCTCATCGAGGCCGTCAGGGCCGCCGCGGCGGGTGACGCGCTCGTGTCGCCCTCGGTGACGGTACGGCTGCTCGCCCACTTCGCCAAGCCGCGTCCCAGCAACGCCAAGCCGCTCATCGAGCCGCTGACCGATCGTGAGCTCGACGTGGTGCGGCACGTGGCGCGAGGGCGGACCAACCAGGAGGTGGCCGCCGAGTTGTTCATCTCGTTGTCCACGGTGAAGACGCACCTGGGATCGATCCAGGCGAAGCTGGGCGCACGCAACCGGGGGGAGATCGCGGCCTGGGCTTGGGAGTCGGGCGTCGTGAGGTGAGTCGCGACGTCCTTGGGGGGATCCCCAGTCACGTGGCGCCCGAGACGCCCGGTCGCGTTGTGAGGTGAGTTGTGACGTCCTTGGGGCAGCTTGTGAAGCCTGCGTTCTGAGGGGGTTTGTCACCCTCATTGGGTGATAGTCAGGTGATAGTGCTGTGACCAGGCGCGATGGCCTGATTAACGGTGGTGACCACGGGATAGGAACCTGGCGAGTCCTTCAGCGCACGCCGGGGGGAATGACAGATGCGCCTTGCCCCGCCACCGCCGACCAGGTCGGCCTCCGCCGTCTATACGACCTTGGCGGCGCAGTGTTCGGCGGTCATCGCACTGGTGGTGTTCGAGACGCTCCGCGGCAGGCGGCTGGCCGAGGAACTCGCCGCCCTCGACGGAGACCCCCGCTCCCCCGGAGCGCAGGCCGTCGTCGGCGCGGTGACCGTCTTCGCCGTGCTCATCCTGGCCGCGGTCGCCACCACGGCGGCCGCCGCGCTGAGCTACCTCACCTGGCTGACCCGGGCCTGCCAGGCCGACGAGCCGGGCGCCCCCGCGCTGCGGTCGGCCCTCGCGGCCTGGGCCGTCCCCCTTGTGAACCTCATGGCGCCGCCGATGCTGCTGGACCGCCTCTGGCAGGGCGCCGCCCCCGTGGAGGAGCGCAGAGGCCGCTGGGTGGCGCTGGTGCTGGCCTGGTGGCTGAGCCTCGCGGCGACGGTGGTGCTGTTCGTCGTGCGGCTGGCGCCCCCGGCCGACGCCGCGATGCCCGGACTCACCGGCCTTGGGCCGCTGGAGGCCGCTGTCACCGTCGTCGCGGCGCTGCTCTGCGCGGCCACCGTACGCGAGATCACCCGCCTCCAGACGACAGTCGCCCGGGCACCCCGCCCGGCGACGCCGCCGCTGGTCACCGTACCCCTCCCACACGAGCTCACCTCCGTGCCGCCGCGCACACGCTGAACACCCGGCACGGCACACGCCCGGTCGCCGGCGCACGCGAGCTGAAGGCCCGCGCTCCCCCGGACGCGGGCCTCGTCCACTGGCGCGCTACTGCGCGACGGTCAGCTTGAACTGCGCGGCGAAGTCGTCCAGGAACGCCTTCGCGGCCAGCGGGCCGGGGCTGTTGTTCCACAGGTCGTTGCGCACGGTCTTGACGCGGTTCTCCTTGACGGCCTTGAGAGACGTCCACGCGGGCTGCGTCTTGGCCTCTTCGAGGCTCTTGTCGGCCGCGGGGTTCAGCGTGCTGACGAAGATGTGGTCGACGTCGATCTCGTCGAGGCGCTCCAGGCTCAGCGCCGGGCCGTGGCCGCCGGCCTCCTTGTCGACGATCGACGGCCACGAGTAGCCGAGCTCGCTGAGGAGCTGACCGGCCTGCATGCCGCGGAGCATCGGGGTGGGGCCGGAGTCGGCCCAGCGGATCAGGACGACCTTCTCGTCCTTGACGTCGCCGAGGACCTCCTTCGTCTTCTTGATCTTGTCTTCGATCTCGCCGACGAGCCTGGTGGCGACGTCGGGCTTGCCGAAGACGCGGCCGGACTCGACGATGTCCTCGCGCCAGCGCTCGATCTCGGCCTTCGGGTCGCCGGTGGTGACCGTCGGGGCGATGCCGCTGAGCTGCTTGTAGGAGGCGTCGTCGAGCAGCCAGCCCACCGCGACGATCATGTCGGGCTCGGTCTTGGCGACGGCCTCGTAGTTGATCTCACGGAGGTTGCCGACGACGGGCACACCCGCCACCTGGTCCGCGATGTACGGGTTGGGGCCGGACAGACCGCGAGTGGAGCTGATGCCGACCGGCTTGATGCCGGCGGCGACGGCGAAGTCGAGCGTCTGGTCGCCGAGCACGACCACCCGCTTGGGATCGGCCGGCACCTTGGTGGTGCCGAGCGTGTGGGTGACCTCACGGGTCGCCGCGGCGCCCCCTTTGTCTCCGCCGTCGCCCGCCGGGGCGGCGGCGGTTTCGCCGCCGCCGCAGGCGGACAGCGCCAGCATGGCGGCCACACCCAATGCGAGGCTGCGCCACGCGGTCTTGCCGAACATCATGATTCCTTTCGTCCTGGACGAATGAGCAGGTAAATCAGCCACGGCCCGCCCGCGAAGGCCGTGATCACACCGACGGGCATCTCCACCGCGCCGAACAGCGTCCGGCCCGCGAGGTCGGCGGCGACCGCGAGCAGCGCGCCGACGAGAGCCGAGGTGAACAGCGCTCCGCCGGGCCGGCCGGTGAGCCGGCGCGCGATGTGGGGGGCGACGAGGGCCACAAAGCCGACCGGTCCGACGATGGACACGGTGACCGCGGCCAGCAGCACGGCGACGGCGACCAGGCCGAACCTCGCCGGCTCCACCCGCAGTCCGAGGGAGCGCGACACGTCGTCGCCGAGCGTCAGCATGCGCAGCCGCCTGGCCTGGAGGAGGGCCGGCGGCAGCAGGATCGCCACGGGGACGCCGAGGGAGAGCACGTGCTCCCAGCGCCGGTCGTTGAAGCTGCCGAGCAGCCAGTTGTGCGCCATCTGGGCGTCGTGCAGGTCGGCCAGCATGAGCACGTAGGTCGTGGCACTGGCGATGACCGCGTTGACGCCGATGCCGACGAGAATCATCCGCATGCCGAGAAGGCCGCGGTGGTAGGCGAGAACATAGACGACGAGCGTCGCCGTGACCGCGCCGAGCAGCGCCATGCCGGTGACCGACAGGGTGCCGCCGATCCCGAACGCGATCAGGATGACCGCGGCGAACCCGGCACCGGACTCCACGCCGAGGATGTCGGGACTCGCCAGATCGTTGCGGGTCAGCGACTGGAAGATCGCCCCCGCGGTCGCGAGCGCCGCCCCCGCCAGCGCCCCGACGAGGGCGCGGGGCAGGCGGAACTCCCTGACGATGTACGTCTGGCCGCCGGTGCCGCCGAACACCGCGTGGAGCACCCGGTCGATCGGCAGCGGATAGTCGCCGACGCACACCGCGAGCAGCAGCACACCGAGCAGCGCCAGCCCCACCGCCGCAGCGACCGCCACGGCCCTCGGGAACACACGCATGGATGCGGGGCCGAGCCGTACGGCACTGCCAAGGCGGACTCTGTTCCGTCTGGCCGTCATCGTGGTCACAGGGCACGCACCGCCGCACGCCGTACGAACCAGATGAACAGCGGCGCGCCGATCGCCGCGGTCACCGCGCCGACCTGCACCTCCGCCGGACTCGCGATGACGCGCCCGATCACGTCGGCCCCGAGCAGCAGGACCGCCCCCATCAGCGCCGAGTAGGGCACGATCCAGCGGTAGTCCTGGCCGGCCGCGAACCGCGCGAGATGCGGCACGGTCAACCCGATGAAGCCGATCGGGCCGGCCACGGCGACAGCCGTACCCGACAGGAGCACCACCGCGACCGCCGACAACACCCGCACGTTGTGCACACGCAGCCCGAGCGAGCGTGCCATGTCCTCCCCCATCGCCAGGCCGTTGAGCCCCCGGGTGAGGATCAGCGCGAGCAGCGTGCCCGCGATGAGGAACGGCAGAGCCGAGACGAGCGTGGTGGCCTTGGTGCCGGAGAGCGAGCCGATCGTCCAGAAGCGGAACTCGTCGAAGGCGACCTCGTCGGCATAGAGCACCAGGGTGGTCGCCGAGCCGACGAACGCCGTGATCGCCGCCCCGGCGAGGGCGACCTTGACCGGTGTCGCGCCGCCGCGGCCGGAGGAGCCCGCCATCCAGACGACGACGCTGACGACGACGGCGCCGGCGAACGCGAAGAGCATGTGTCCGTGGAAGCCGAGGATGCCGAACAGGTGGATCGCGAGCACCACACCGAACGCCGCGCCCGCGTGCACCCCGAGGATGCCGGGGTCGGCGATCGGGTTGCGGGTCAGGCCCTGCATGACCGCGCCCGACATGCCGAGCGCGGCCCCGAGCGCCAGCCCGCCGAGGGTGCGGGGCATGCGCAGGTCGTGCACGATCGTCGTGGCGAAGCTGGAACTCGGGTTGAACAGGGCGTTCAACACCTCGCCCGGGGGCACGAATCGGCTGCCGATCCCCAGGGAGAGCACCGCCACCACGAGCACGGCCGTCAGGAGCAGGGCGAGGCCGGAGTTGCGGCTCCAGCGGGATTCCCTGCCCTTGGGCGCGGTGGGCGCGCTTACGAGCATGCGTGTACAACTTTCGACGAACCAAGGGGAGGCTTGCTTAGGTAAGGCATACCTAAGCTGCGCACCACTATGGCACACCCCTCTAGCCACGCCTATGTCAGGTTCATCACGACATGGGCCACTCGACGGCCACGCCTTCCTGACCTACCAGGAGGAGTCGTCTCCGTGCACCGCCGTCCACAGGTCCCCGAGGTGGGTCTTGGTGACTACGACCGGTCTGCCCCTCTCGTCAAGAATTCGGGCTTCGCTCTGGAGTGAGGGCGGCGTCAGCGGGCGAAGGAGGACGAAGCCCGTCGCATCGGTCGTCCCTTCGACCAGAATCCTTCCCTCGGAGTGGATCTCGACCTTGCTCCTCGGCCGGGTCGGCGTGTAGACGGCCACTTCGTTCTCACGCGTGGTCCACGCCACGACCGGCTCCTCCCCCCGTGCCCGCGCCCCGTCCGGCCACAGATCACGCGGCACCACCCGCCCCATGAGCGCCGTCTCGGTGACGCCGCCGGGGAGGACGCCGATCACCTGCACCGCCAGGAAGGTGGGCGTCCCAGGTCCCGACACGGTCGCCACCACCGCGTCACGTCCATCGCCCAGCGAACCTCCCCACAGAAGGTCGTAGGTGAGCCGCTCCACCGGACTCGCCAAGGCCGGCACGCTGTAGAGCAGATCGAGCGCCCGAGCGGGATCCACCGTCCCCGCCGCCCGGCGCGCGGCCTTCCCCACCTCCCGGCTGAAGGCGTCCGCGTCCCGTTCCCTCTTTGAGGGGAGGACGGCCTCCGGGTAGACGGTGTCACCGACCTGGGCCTTGAAGGCGATCTGCCCAGACCGGGGTTCGGGCACCTCGGTGAACACCACGCCGTTGTCCACGGGCGGCGTATGGACGACACGCGAGGGGGTGCCGTCCGCGAGATAGTCGATGCCGCCTGAGATCTTCACCTTGGTCATCTCCGGCGGTCCCACCACGAGCGCGACAGACCGCTCCTCGCCAAACCAGTAGAGCGGAGCCGAGACGGGCACCTCCGGGCCCACGTCGGAGATCGCGTGCTCGGTCAGGCGCGCCACGGATGTACCGGCCTCCCCTTCCAGCAGGGCGACCCGCCATGTGCTCCCGTTCCACAACGCGGCCACCACCACGCGGCCCAGGTCGCCCGCGTCCTCGGCATACAGCACACGAGCGGTCTCGCGGGCGGACCACGCTCGCATCTCCCCCAGGAAATCAGCGTCCCTCGCCAACGACCCACGCGCCGGCCAGGCGAGCACGCCCCGCACCCGCCGCTGCTTCTGCTCCTGCTGCTCCTCCTCCTGCTGCTGCTGCTCAGCCAAGGGAGACTGCCGCACCGACACCACCTCGAACTGCTGGACCGCCACCAGCACCGACGCCGCGGCCAGCACCCCCGCGACGGCTTTACGGCGACGCCCCCGCGCCCGCCGCACCCTGCCCATGACCGCCTCGTAAGGATCCGAGCGGCCCCGGGCGCTCTCGGCCCGCGCGGTGAAGGTGTCGCGCAATCTCTCTTCCAGGTCGGTCATCACACCCTCCTCGCCAGATCGGCTTCACGGGCCTCACGTCCGAGTACTCCCCGCAGCCGGTCCAGGCCGCGTGACGCCTGGCTCTTCACCGAGCCCAGCGAGCAGCCCATGAGCCTCGCCACCTCGGCCTCCGGGAGATCCTCGAAATAGCGCAGCACCAGCACCGCCCGCATCCTCGGTGGCAGGGCCAGCACGGCCCTCCACAGCTCGTCGCGTACGGCGAGGGCCTCCTGCGGCTCGGCCCCCGGCGTGTCGGGCACGACGCCCATGAGCTGTTCCTGCACCCGGCGTCTGCGCCACCAGGAGTTGTTGAGGTTGATCACGACGCGCCGCACGTAGAGTTCGGGGTCGTCGATGCGGTTCCAGCGGCGGTGGACACGGACGAGGGCCACTTGAAGCAGGTCCTCGGCCCTGTCGTCGTCGCCGGTCAGGAGGCATGCCGTACGCAGCAGTGCCTGCCATCGGGAGGTGACGAACTCACGGAAACGCTCCTCGCCGTCCTGCCTCACGCGTGTGCCTCCTCTCGTGGCCCTTCTCCCCTTCAGATACCGGGGTGGGTGGGAAAGGTTGAGAGCGTGGGGGGACTGTTTCCATGGCTTGCCGGCGACTGCCCCTAGGGTGACATTCCTCCCCGTTGGCCGGGGCGCTCCGCATACCCCTCCCGGCCGCGCAGCTTCCGTGTCACGATCGAGACCGCGGCCCCGTTTACACCCCTCCTCTCAGGGAGCGGGGCCGCATTCCGCGCCCTTCTGCTCGTCCGACATAGACGGATTTATCCGGGAACTTGGACCTCATTTGCCCCGATTTATCGGCCTATAAGGCTATAAATCTAAAAGGCGCGATTCGCCCGACATCCCTTGCCGACGGCCGCCGATCTCATTGGACAATTCCCTGGATTCGCGATCTCATATGATCGCCAATCCTTCAGCTGTCCAATTCGCGGATTCGGAGCACCCATGACACGTTGGCGGAGCGTGACCAGAGTCGCCCTGGCCCTTGCGACAATCGCCGGAATCACCGGCGCCGGCACCCACCCCGCCGGCGCCGCCGCACCGCGAGAGGTTCAGATCACCCGCTTCCTCGGCGAACAACGCGTGGAGCATAAACTCCAATACGCCGGCACCACCGTGGGCGGATTCTCCGGCATCGACCGCGACCCGCTCACGAACACGTGGTATTTCCTCTCCGACGACCGGGCGCGCTACAACCCCGCCCGTTTCTATACCGGCAAACTCGACTTCAACCGGGTGACCGGTGCGTTCACCGGAGTTCGCCTCACCGGCGTCAAAACCCTGCTCCGCGCCGACGGCACGCCCTACCCCGGCTTCGGCCTGCCGGAGACCGTCGACCCGGAGACGATCCGCTTCGACCGGTGGACCCGCCGGCTCCTCTGGGGCGACGAGGGCGACCGCCCCGACGCCTCCCGGCCCACGCTCCCCATCTCCGACCCCCGCATCCGCTGGACCGGCCGCGACGGCAAACACGTCAGCGAGCTCCAGTCCCCCGACAACCTGAAATACACCGACACCGACCGCGGCCCCCGCCGCAACTTCGCCTTCGAAGGCCTGACCTTCACCCCCACCGGGATCGCCGCCGTCGTCGAAGGTCCCCGCTTCGAAGACGGCCCCATCCCGAGCGTCGAGCGCGGCGCCCCCGCCCGCATCACCGTCTGGCACCGCGACGGCCGCGTCCGCGCCCAGCACGCCTACCCCATCGACCCCCTGCCCGCCGCCCCCATCCCGCCGACCGGCGTCACCGACAGCGGCGTCTCGGAGATCCTCGCCCTCGACGACCACCGCTACCTCGCCCTGGAACGCTCCTGGATCGAAGGCGTCAATTACAAGGCCAAGCTCTACGAGATCGACCTGCGCGGCGCCACAAACATCCTGACCCGCGACTCCCTGACCGACGGCACCCCTTACCGCCCCGTCACCAAACGCCTCGTCTACGACTTCAGCGCGCTCCCCTTTCCCACCCAAAACCTCGAAAGCCTGGCCTTCGGCCCCCGCCTCCTGACCGGCGAATGCACCCTCGTCATAGGCTCCGACGACAACTTCGACCCCCGCGAAACCACCCACTTCCTCGCCTTCGCCGCCCACGGCTGCTAACCCCACAAACCCCTCCCAGCCCCGCTCCCACTTCCCCGGGAAGCGGGGCCACATACGGTTTGACGGCGTTCAACTCCCCAGCGGAACGCGCATAGTTCTAGCCAGCGGACGAAACTTCCATGTCAAGTCACACGGCAGCCCTGTGCATCCCTTTGAGACGAATTGCAAACATGACAAACACCCTTATTGTCGGCCTCGACGAACTCGCGGCCCGATTGGCTTGAGCTGACCGACGAGGTCGCCTAGCCCCTTCACAACCCTGAATCCGGGGCGGCAATTACTGTCTGATCAGTTGCCTCAGCCCTGCGTTCGCCACGTCTCGCGGGCTGAATCGCACCTGATTCCAGGAAGTGCGGATATGTCGGGCTGCGTCCGTGGCGGAGGTGGGGCGGCACGCATGCCTGGTTAGCGGGGGCGGGTGGGGGCGGCGTGGCGGCCGGTTCGGTTCCAGCGGGGGGCGGCCATGAGGGCGAGGATGGTGATGGCGATCAACACGGTGATGGGGAAGACCACGACGGGGACGCCGCCGGCGGCCAGGGTGACGGTGGAGATGCCGAGGAGGGCCGTCCAGGCGTACATGATGACGACGGTGCGGCGGTGGGAGTTGCCGATGTCCAGGAGGCGGTGGTGCAGGTGGGCGCGGTCGGGGGCGAAGGGGGAGCGGCCGTAGGAGGTGCGGCGGATGACGGCGCTCAGGAGGTCGAGGAGGGGGAGGGCCATGACCGCGATGGGGAGGAGAACGGGCAGGACGATGGGGAACCGGTTCATCTCCTTGATGGCCTCCGGGGGGATGTCCGAGGTCACGGAGATCATCGCCGCCGCCAGCGTCAAGCCGATCAGCATCGAGCCTGTGTCGCCCATGAATATCCGGGACGGGTGGAAATTGTGCGGGAGAAATCCCAGGCACACGCCGAGTAGTGCGGCGGCGATGACGGCGGCCACGACGATTCCTCTGCCGGTCAGCGACTGCTGCAAAATTATCGAATACAGCCAAATGCAGGCCGCGCTGATCGCTACGACTCCCGCCGCCAGGCCGTCGAGACCGTCGATGAAGTTCACCGCGTTGATCACGATGACCACAAGCCCGACGGTCACGATCGCGCTCAGGGTGGTGTCAAGCGTGTATGAGGTGCCGTCCAGCCATGGGATCCATTTCAGCCGGATATCAAAATGCACCAGGATCCCGGCGCCCATCGCCTGCCCGCCGAGCTTGAGAAACGCGTCGACGCCCCACAGGTCGTCGAAGAACCCCACCACGACGATCACCCCACCGGCGACCGCGAAGGCGGTCACCAAGGGCACTGCGCCGATTTTCGCCTCGATCATCGGCACGGAGACGGCCAGATAGAGCCCGCACAACAACCCCGCATACATCGCGAGCCCGCCCAGCCGGGGAATGGGCGTCGTGTGCACGTCGCGGTCGCGCACCTCGGGAGTGGCGCCGATGCCCAAGGCGAGCCGGCGCACCGGTGGAACGAGGAGATAAGTGCTCAGCGCGGCGGCGAAAACCAGCAGGAAGTGTTCGGGCACCTTAGTCCCTCACCAATCAGCAAAGGGTGTGGCATCAACGACGACGAATGCCGCCACACGCTCTTTTGCGCGGCGAATCAACCACAGGTGACCACTTCACCGCCGATCGCGCCCTCACCACCCGGCCAAGTATAGGCATTCAGTGGCATTCCGGACGGGGTTCTTCAGACCCGGCCTGCCAACCTCGGCCCGCCTGGCGAGCGATCGGACATCCTATTGCGGGCAGCCCGAAACCGCGCAGCCAGCTAATCGGTAATTGTGCACATTCGGAACGTGAACCTTCGCGAGAAACCCTCCCGTACTCCCGGTTGTCACCACGACCTCGGAAAACAGGAGAGCAGCATGACCCTCAAGTCCCGTATCGCCGGTGCGACCGCGATCCTCGGTGTGGCCGGAACGCTTGGCCTAGGGATCGCTCCTGCGGCGAGCGCCGACGCCGCGCAGACCGTGAACGTCCGGGTCACGGTCAAGGGCAACTACAACGCGACCGTCTGCGTCACCGACATCCTCGGCGGCACCTGCCGCGACGTGAACCGCGGCAAGAGCCGGGTCTTCACCGTCCAGCCGCGGCGCGGCACCGCGGTCAGCGTGCGGGTGATCGCCAAGGGTGGCGGCTCCGACGAGGCCAACGTGGTGACCGGGGGCTCGTCGCTCCGCTTCGACGCGGTCGGCAGCAAGAGTCGTCCGGATGTGAAGCGCCGTTAGGCCCTGGATCGGACATCGGGGTGTGATTCCGCGAAGGCGGCACCGTGCGCGACGGTGCCGCCTTCGGTGTTTTACGGCTTCACAGGCGTGAAGAGGGTGAGGTGGACGTCGCCGTATGTGCGGGTGGGGGCGGGGCGGTAGAGCTCGCGGAGGACGAGGAGGCGTTCGTCTTTGGCGTACCGTTTGCCGATTCTGGGAGAGACCAGCCAGACACGGTCCACACCCCGGAGGGCGGCGCCGAGTTCGGGACCGGTGCGCGGGGCGGCGGCCCCGGGGGCGTGGGTCAGGTCGGCCAATGTGTCGAAGGCTCCGCCGTACACGGCGGTGAAGAGCCGATAGCGCTCCGGCACGAACAGCACACGGTCGCCGGGACGGACGTCCGCGGCGAGGGCGGCGGTGAGGGAGCGGAGATCGTCGGGCCGGCTCCCGGGCCGACGAAGGTCCAGGTGCGGTCCGGCGGTGAGGGCCATCAGCCCCACAAGCACTCCGGCCGACACAGCCCGGCCGCGGCCCCCTCGTGCACTCACCCCGGCGTGTACGGCGAAGCGCCGGGCAACCAGGCTCGCGAGGTGTGCCGCTCCGATGCCTGCCGCCAGGGCGAGGCCGGGCACGACGAACATGACGTACCTCGGGTGGTACACCGGCTGCACCTGCGAGATCACAAACGACAACACCACAGGAAGGAACGCCCACGCCGCCACAAGCGGGGTGCGCCGGGCCGCCCACGCCCCCACCGCGGCGAGGCCGAACACGAGTACGGCGCCGCCGGCCCCGCCCGCCACCTCGACCGGGAAGCCGGCCAGCTCGGCCACACCGGGTGTCTTCAGCCAGAACACCTGGACACCACGTTGCCCCGCCGCCACGGCGGCAAGCGGCAGGAGGGCGGCACCTGCGACCGCCCACGGGAGCAGCACCCGCCATCTCGCCGCGACCGCGTGGGCGGGAAGCAGGAGAAGGGCGTACAAGTGCAGCCACCCGAGCAGCGCCACACTCGCCGCATAGCCCACCCAGCGGCGACCGCCGCGCTCGGCATACTCGACGAGCAGCCAGGTGGCGAGCACGGCGACGGCCGACACGAGCGCGTAACCCCTGGCCTCCTGCGCGTAGCGCGAGACCATCGGCAGCAGCGCGTAGATCGTGCCCGCGGACAGTCCGGCCGCGGCGCCCGCGAGGCGCCGGGCCAGGGCGGCTACGCCGCAGGCCGCCGCCGCTGTGGCGAGCACCGAGAGGAGCCGGAGCCACAGCTCGACCGGCTCAAAGTGGGCGAAGGGCCGGAGAAGCAGGTAGTAGAGGCCGTGGACGGCGTCCATCTCGCCGAGCAGGCGCCAGAGGCCGGGCAGCGGCATGCGGGCCGCCATGGCGCTGACGGATTCGTCGCGCCAGAGGGACGGCCCGGTGACGCCGATCAGCCCGGCGACGGCGGCGAGCACAGCGGGGATGACGGTGGACGGCCACGACCGGCGGCGGGTGTCGGGAGCCGGTTCGAGGGCGGCCGGGGACCGGGAGAGCCTCACCATCGGGTCAAGAGGTCAGCAGATCGCGGTGTTTCCACGCGAGGTCGAGGGCGGCGGCGCCCGCCGCCTGCATGGGCTCCCGGTGGATGTAACGCTCGACCGGGCCGGCGTCGAAGCGGATGCCGCCCGCGCCGATCAGGGTCCCTTCGGCATTGGTGGCGGCCATGCCGCTGAAGAGTTTGTCGAAGATCTCCGAGTCGAAGACGGTCACGGCGAGAACGTCGGTGGAGAAGCTGAGCGGGTCCACGCCGACGCCGAGGATGTGGGAGTGCACCTGCCCGGCGGCGCGGGCGTCCTCCATGCGCCGGTAGAACGGCCAGTCGTCGTAGGCGAAGCCGTCCCCGTAGTGTTCTGAGCCGCCGAGGAACTCCTCGGAATACTCGCGTATCGCGCATTTCCACAGGTCGAAGTCGGCGGCCTCGGCGCGCGGCGTCTCCTCCGACGGCTGGAAGACCCCGACGGGGATGACCTGGAACATCCCGCCGTTCTGGGCGACGCGGGCGGCGTCCCGGAAGTGCAGGACGAAGGTGAGGTCGCCGGTGCGCCGGTCCCGCCGCAAGGTGAGCATGCACAGCCCGATGGTGGTGGAGCGGCGGCTCAGGTCGGTGGGGTCGCCGATGAGGCCGCGGAACTCCAGGGAGTTCTCCCCGAGCAGGTGGGCGGCGGTGTATTCGTGGGCGACGGTCTCGGTGACGTTCAGGCCGTCGAAGTAGGTGCCCCGGCCGAAGGTCAGCCGGGGCAGGTCGACTTCGAGCAGCCTGTAGCAGCTCCTGTTCTCGAACAGGAGCGGCCGGTCCAGTGCCTCCATCGCCTGGGAGTAGGTGGGGATGTCCTCCGGCAACCCTCCTCTGGCCTCGGGCTCCCCGCCGGTCGCCGAGGGTGCGGGGCAGGGGTCGGTCCAGACGAGGGCGGTGTCGAGAAGGGGAAGGGGCCGGTCGGGCAACCATTCGGGGCGCGTGAGCAGGTGGGTCGCGCCGACTTTCGGCACGTCCGGATACAGCCCGGCCGCCGAGCGGACGAGTTCGTGGCGGTGTCGATTCAGGTAGCGGCGTATTTCTCGCCATCTCAGGCGGGAGCCATACAACTGTGCACCCATTGGGCAACTCTAAGCGGCTCTGGTGGGTCCGGAGCTGCCGGGGCTGGCGTGCCAGAGGCGACGCGGCGGGGTGGTGGTGCCAGGTGTGGGGCCGATGTCGGCGTAAGGCGACAGGGTGTAGCCGTTGGCGTATTCGATCGGCTTTCCGCCGACGCCGCGGCCGGCACCGCGGTCGTGGGAGGCGTTGAGCAGGGCGCGGACGGCGGGAAGGCCGCCGGTGCGCCAGGTGGCGTCGAGGTCGAGGAGGTTCCAGCAGTCGAGGGCGCGCAGGGTGACGGCGCGGGCGCCGGTGCGGCGGACGGCGCCCCGGGCGACGAGAAGCCATGACCCGAAGACGGTGGCGGCGCACCAGGGTTGCACGGACTCGAAGAAGGTGAGGTCGACCGGCCCGGTGGAGTCGTCGAGTGTGGTGAAGATGACACGCTGGCCGGACCGCACGGCGGGGGTCTGGGTGGCGACCTTGACCCCGGCGACGAGGATCTCGGCGCCGTTGCGCTGGGCGAGCAGATCGGTGGAGCGCACGACGCCGATGGCGTCGAGCAGGTCGTGGTGGAAGTCCATGATGTGGTGGCTGATGTCGATGCCGAGGATGTCAAGCTCGGCCTCGACCATCTCGCTTTCCGTCATTTCGGGGAGCTCGCCGGGTGTGATGTGTTCGACAAAGCCCAGAGGGAGTTGTACGGCATCAGCCGTCTTGGCGGCGCCCATCACGATCGTGCCGGTGGTGGAGCCGCGTTCGAGCGCGCCGACCTGGGCGATGAGGTCGCGCCGGGTGAGGTGGCCGGGGCGCCAGCGGGAGCCGGTGCCGGGGCGCAAGCCGTATACCGCGTCGAGGCCGCCGGTCTGCACAATGCGCTCGACGATCGGGCGGGAGGGGCGGGCCCGGTCCCAGAAGTCGGCGAGGGAGGAATACGGCCGGCCCGCGACGGCGCGTTCCACCTCGGCCTCGCTGATGCCTTTGACGGCGGAGAACGGCACGCGCAAGCCGTAGCCGCGGCCGATCTCCCCGACGTCGAGGCCGGCGCCGGTGACGGGGTCGCCGCGCGGGCCGAGCCGTTCGACCTGCCAGTTGGTGCCCGAGTGGTTGATGTCCAGGGGCAGGATGGTGACGCCGCACTGCCGGGCCTCGTCGACGATGACCCGCTGGGGATACATGCCGGGTTCGTGGGTGAGCACTCCGGCGAAGAAGGCAGCGGTGTGGTGGCGTTTGAGCCAGGCCGACTGATAGGTCGGCATGGCGAAGGCTGCGGCGTGGGCCTTGCAGAAGCCGAACGCGCCGAAGGCGTCCAGCACCTGCCACGCCTTCTGCGCCGTCTTCCGGTCGAACTCCGGCAGCACCTTCGCCTCCCACCAGGTCCGCACCACCTCGCGCCCCTGCGGCGTGCTGAGCGTGCGGCGGATCTTCTCCGCCTCTGACAGGCCGCATTCGGTCATGACGTCGACCACTTTGAGCACCTGCTCGTGGAAGACGACCACGCCGTGGGTCTCCAGGAGTGCTCCCCGCAGCTTCGGTGAGGGGTAGTGCGGCTCACGCCATCCGTGGCGGGCCTCCAGATAAGGGGTGACCATGTCGGAGTTCACCGGTCCAGGGCGGAACAGGGAGATGTCCACGATCAGGTCGTGGATGGTGCGGGGTTCGAGTTTGGCGATGAGTTCGCGCTGCCCGGGGGATTCGATCTGAAAGCACCCGAGAGTACGGCTGGCGCAGATCATGTCGTAGGTCGTCTGGTCGTCGTGCGGCACCTCGTCGAGGTCGATCTTCTCCCCGTCGACCCGTTCCACCTCGGCCAGGGCGTAGGCGATGGCCGACTGCATGCGCACGCCGAGCACGTCGAGCTTGAGCAGCCCGGCCTCCTCGACGTCGTCCTTGTCGAACTGCGACATCGGGAACTCCAGCATGCTGCGTTCGACCGGGGTGCGGTCGCGCAGGGTGGAGTTGCCGATCAGCACGCCGCACGGGTGCAGGGCGATGTGCCGGGGCAGCCCGTCGAGGCGTTCCGCGAGGAGGAAGACACGTTCCAGGGTGCCGTCGCCGAGGCCGCTGCCGGCGAGTTCGGGCAGGTCGCTCAGGGCGGCCCGGATCTGCCTGGCGCGGATGTGGGGGAACGCCTTGGCGATGGCGTCGATCTCGTGGGGCGGCAGGCCCATGGCGGCGCCGACGTCGCGGATGGCGCTGCGGGCGCGGTAGGTCTCCATCATCGAGACGCAGGCCACGCGGGCTTCACCGTATCGCTCGTAGATGGCGCGGTAGCAGTCGAGGCGGCGCGCGGACTCAACGTCCACGTCGATGTCGGGGAGGCCGATGCGGCCTTCGGACAGGAAACGTTCCATCAGCAGGCCGTGTTCGAGGGGGTTGACGGCGCTGATGCCGATGATGTGGTTGACGAGGCTGCCCGCGCCGGAGCCGCGGATCGAGCAGCGCACACCCATCTGCCGGATCAGACGGGTGATGTCGGAGACGGCAATGAAATATCCGGACAGTTGCTTGCGCTCGATGATCGCCAGCTCCATGTCCAGCCGTTCACATGCCTCTCTGGAACGCTCCAAACCATGCTTGAGCAGCCCGTCGGCGCAGCGCCGCCGGAGCATCCCCACCGGCTCCCCGTCGATCTCGGGCAGATGCAGCCGCGGCGGGTCGTTCTCCAGCGCGAGCAGCGTGCGGGGATCCATGGCGCACTCCTCCGCGAGCCGCCGGGTCGTGGTGAGCAGCCGCACCGTGCGCCCCTGGTCGCCCCCGCACACCCCCTCGGCGATCGGCAGCATCTCCTTCGGGCTCTTGAAGTAGGCGTGGGAGGCGGAGCGCTCCAGGTGGCGCGGGTGCAGCGGGACGAGCCGCCGGGCGGCGTCCAGCACGTCGCCGACCTGGTAATCCGACGGGTCGAGGTGGCGCACCGCGTTGGTCAGCACGGCGGGCACCCCGGCGGAGTCGGCCAGGGCCAGCATGCGGGCGGCGTCCGCCGTCTCGCGGTAGCCTTGGCGGTCGACCACCTCGATCACGACGCCCGGCAGCAGCGCCCGCCAGGCGGCCAGCAGCGACACGGCGAGACCGTCGCGGCGCTCGGCCACCGCGCGGCCGACGTCGGAGCGGGGGCCGAGAAGCACGGCGAGGCCGCCGCCCCCGCCGAACGACGCGACAAGCTCGGGCGTCACCCTCGGCACACCCCGATCCCCCGCGTAGTGGGCGGCGGTGACCAGGCGGCTCAACGCCGGCCATCCCGCCGCGCCCCGGGCGAGCACCACGATCCGGTCGCACGTCTCGTTGTCGGGCGCGCGGCGGCGGCCCCGCCCCGGGCCCGCCACGAGGGCGGGCTCAAGGGCGAGGTCCACACCGAGCACCGGGCGCACCCCGGCGGCGAGGCACGCCTTGGCGTGCTTGATCGCGCCGTAGAGGCCGTCGCGGTCGGTCAGGGCGAGGATGTCCATGTCGTGCTCGACGGCCCGCTCCACCAGCGCCGCGGGGAAAGCCGTGCCGTAGCGCAGGGAGAAGGCCGAGCTCACGTGCAGGTGAGAGAACGGCGGAGCCATCAGTCCCACGCCCGCAGGAGGAGCCACCCCGCACTCGCGGTGTCGAACCTCAACTCATAAGTGCCGACCTGGCGATGGGGGCTGGCCTGGACCCGCCAGAACCTGCGCTCGCCGGGGTCGGTCTCGGTGGTCTTCCACCACTCCCGGGCGACGACCCAGTGATCGACGACAGCACGGACCGAGTAGAGCCGGTCGCGCCAGACGAACTGGGCGGGCTCCCCATCTCTGGTCCAGACCTCGATCGGGTCACCGTAAAGTCTGCTCAAGGCTTGCGCTCCCCCTTGTGGCGTGGTGCTTCATGGGCCACCCGGGGGAAGTTCGGGCGATATCTCGAACATATGTTCTTAGCCCTCATGAACGCAAGTCAGCCACTCCGGCCTCAGTGATCACTTCCGCGGAGGCCTTGTGCCGCCGGACAACCCGCCGCCGATGTGTTGGCCGATCCGCCCATCCGATATTGCGGGCCGGCGACGACGATGAGGCATATGGCTGACTTGGATGATCTCCGCAATCTCATCGAGGACGAGGCGAAGAGCCTGGGCATCCCCGGCGCCGCCGTCGGTGTGATCGCCGACGGCGAGGAGCACGTGCTGACCACCGGAGTCACGAATGTGGCGTCACCCGCCCCCGTGACCGAGGACACCCTTTTCCAGATCGGGTCCACCACCAAGACGGTGACCGCGACCGCCGTCATGCATCTGGTGGAGCGCGGGCTGGTGGTGCTCGACCGCCCGGTCCGCGATTATCTGCCGGATCTGCGCCTGGCGGACGAGGCGGCGGCGCGGGTGGTCACTGTACGCCATCTGCTCACGCACACCGGTGGTTTCCGCGGCGACGTGGACGACAGCGGGTCGTGGGGCGAGGACGCGCTCGCCCGGGCCGTCGCGACCTTCCACGACCTGCCGCAGCTCTTCGCTCCGGGGACGACGTCGTCGTACAGCAACGCCGGCATGAGGATCCTGGGCAGGCTGGTCGAGGTGGTGACGGGCGAGCCCTACGCCGCCGCGATCACGCGGATCGTGCTCGGCCCGCTCGGCATGGAGTCGAGCTTCTTCCACCCGTGGGAGGCGGCGCTTCGCCCGCACGCCGTCGGCCACATCACCCTTGAGGACGGGCGGCCCGCACCCGGCCGCGTCTGGGGGTTGTCGGGCGGCTCCCTGCCGGAGGGCGGGTTGTTGTCGTCGGCCGTCGACCAGCTTAAATACGCGCGTTTCCATCTGTCCGGGGAGAGTCCGGGGCAGGCCCCGATCGGCGCGGAGACCCGTGCGCTCATGCAGAAGGCGCAAGTCGAGGGCACCACGCCGTGGAACGCCGTAGGTATGCCGTGGCTGCTTGAGGATCACGGCGACGTACGGCTCGTCACCCACGGCGGCAATATCGGCAATATGGCGCTTTCGACGTTCGTGTTGTCGCCCCGGCACGGCTTCGCCGTCACCACCCTCACCAACGCCATGCCGGGCAAGACGCTCGGCGCGAAGGTCACCGAGTGGTGCCTCCGGAACCTGCTGGGCGTGGTTCCCGAGGCTCCGCCGTACGCCCCGGCGGAGGTGGGGGCCGAGCGGCTCGCGGAATACGCGGGCGACTACGACGCGGGACTGTGGACCTTCAGGGTCACGGCCGAGGGCACGGCGCTGCGGATCGCGTGGGCCGTCCGCCAGGCGCTGCTCGACGAGGGCTTCCAGGCACCGCCGGACTCGGTGCTGACGCCCGTGGCGGGGCCGCTGCCCGACGCGCTGGCGCCGGCGGCGGACCCGGGCAAGGCCGTGGGCCGCTTCCTTCGCGGCGAGGGCGGTGACGTGGAACTTCTCCTCCTTGGAGGCAGGGCGGCCCGGCGGATCTGAACACTCAGCGCTACCGGTCCTTCAAAGATCCATAAATCAGTACGAACGGCGCGGAGGCTCCACTAAGGTCGGGCGCGGCCACATCCCCCCTCGTGGAGCCGATTCCCATGACCGTCGCGCTACGGGCCGTGCTCGCCATCACCCTGCTCAGCGGTTTCTACCTGCTGGTCGCAACTCTGGTGGGGGCCGCGCTCTTCTTCGACCTCAGCCTGATCTTCGGATTCGGCCTGCGCAGCCTGCAGGGCGCCGTGGGCTACACCCTGGCGGCGGGCGCGCTCATCCACGCGCTCTGGGTGGTCAGCCGGAGAAAGCAGGCAGAAGAGCCCGGCATCGAGGTGTCCCGGGAGCAGGAGCCCGAGCTGTGGCACACGGTGGAGGATCTCGCCCGGCAGGTGCAAACGGCGCCCCCGGACGAGATCCGCCTGGTCGCCGAGGTCAACGCGGCCGTGGCCGAGGACACCCGCCTCCTCGGCCTGCGCGCCGTGCGGCGCCGTATGTACATCGGCGTGCCGCTGATGCTCGCGCTCACCCGCGACCAGATGCGGGCCGTGCTAGGGCACGAACTCGGGCATTACAGCGGGGCCCACACCCGTCTCGGCGCGCCGATCTACCGGGGCCGGGTGGCCCTGATCGCGGCGGTGCGCGGTCTTTCCGATTTCGCCATCGTGCGGATGGTCTTCTCGGGTTACGCCCGCCTCTATCTGCTCGTGTCCCAGGCGGTCTCCCGCCGCCAGGAGCTGGAGGCCGACCGCTTCGCGGTCGCCATCGCCGGCCGGGAGGCGATGGCCGGGGCCCTGCGCACGATCCACGTGACCGCGCTGGCCTGGGAGGTCTTCACCGACAGGTATCTGAGCATGGCAGGCGCCGGAGGCCGCAGGCCCCGCGACGTCATGGCTGGTTTTCAGGCGCTTCTCCACGATCCCGAACGGCGAAGCCGGCTTGTCGAGGCGGCCCGGGTGCCGGAGAAGACCTCCCGCTACGACTCCCACCCGGCGCTCCACGACCGGCTCGCGATGCTGGCCGATCTCCCCGACCCGGGGCTCAGGCCCGACCCGAGGCCGGCGCTCAGCCTGCTGAGGGACCCCGGGCGGGCGATCCGCGCCGTCGAGGACCACATGTGGTCCCCGCAGGCGCTGACCGAGCTCAAGGCCGTGTCGTGGGAGGAGCTCGTCGCCTCCGGCATGTACGCCGTGCGCAACGCCGAGGCGCTGCACGACCTCGCCGTGGCCGGTCAGCGGGTCAGGGGTACGGCACTGCCGTACCTCGACACGGCCTTCCAGGCGCTGGCCGACGGTCAGCGGGCGGCGCTGGAGGAGCAGTTGCTGGAGCTCGGCTGGCACGAGTCGGACACCCTGCTGACCGGGGTGCTGGCGCAGGCGCTGGAGGCGGTGCTGATCCGGCACGGGCAGGCCAAATGGACGTTGTCGTGGTCGGGGCCGGCCAGGCTGCTGTTCGACACCGGCGAGGAGGTTGCGGTCGTGGAATTCGCCGCGCAAATCGTCGACGACCCGTCGGGTGTGCCGGGAATGCGGGAGTGGTTGAGGTGGATGGGCGTGCCGCCGGATTATGTACCGTCCTGATCGCGGAATATCCAGCGGATGGGAAGGGAAAAAGACCCGCTTCTGCTGAGCAATCCCGCTGTCTGGCTCGGGGTGATGGCATCCACTACGGTGGCCACAAAGGGCGGCAGCCGCCGCGGAAATCACCCTGCGTTCAGCCCCGCTGCACCTTCCCACCACCCTACGGAGCGACCTGTGAGGCGAGGCCGGATCCCGTCCAGGCAGGCGCTTGACCGGCCGAACGGCCATAAGGAAGGGAACGCGGGGCTTTCCCTCCAGGCCGTCCTGCTGGACATGGACGGCACCCTCGTCGACACCGAGGGCCTCTGGTGGGAGGCCGTCGTCCACGTCGCCGCCCGCGACCTCGGCTGCGCGCTCGCGCCGTCGGACCACCCCCACGTGCTGGGCCGCGCGATCGAGGACACCGCGGCCTACCTGCTGGCACACGCCCGCACGCCCACGGCGTACGGCACGGCCGTGGTGTCGGACATGCTCCTCGACGACTTCGCCGACCGGGTGGCCCGCGAGGTGCGCGTGCTGCCGGGGGCGCTTGCGCTGCTCGACGCCCTCCTGGCGGCGCGGGTGCCGACGGCGCTGGTCACGGCGTCGCCGCGGCGCATCGTCGACCTTGTCATGCCCTCGCTCGGGCGGCACAGGTTCGGCCCGGTGGTTGCGGCCGAGGACAGCCCGCGCAACAAACCCGACCCGGATCCCTACCTTCTGGCCGCCTCCCGGCTCGGAGTCGATCCCCGGCGGTGTGTGGTGGTCGAGGACAGCCCGACGGGGGTGGCGGCGGCGGTGGCCGCGGGGTGCAGGGTCGTGATGGTCGCGCGGCACGGGTTCCGGCCTCCCGAGATGGAAGCCGTGTCGGTCACCCACAGCCTGGAGGACCTGAGCCCACTCAGACTGCGTCGACTCGCCGCAGAGGGACCTGGGTAGGCTAATGCCTTCGAAGTACAGGTAAAGGCGAGGCGTAAAGGCGAAACTGGTGCATAACCTCGGGCCCGGTGATCCATCCGCTATTGGACATTACCGGTTGCTCGGCCGTCTCGGCCGAGGCGGCATGGGGACGGTCTATCTGGGCGAAGACAACTCGGGGCAGCGGGTCGCCGTCAAAGTGATCAATCCTGGCTACAGCCAGAATGAGCGATTCCGCAGCCGTTTCCGGCGCGAGGCCGACGCCGCGCGCCGCGTGCGGCCCTTCTGCACGGCCGCCGTGCTGGAGGCGGCGCTCGACGGCGACCAGTTGTACGTCGTGACCGAATATGTGCCGGGGCTGAACCTCGAAGAGTCCATCAAGCAGTTCGGCCCGCTCCACGGCTCCAACCTGTCGGCTCTCGCGGTCGGCGTGGCGACGGCTCTGACCGCCATCCACGGCGCGGGCGTCGTCCACCGCGATCTGAAGCCGTCCAACGTGCTCCTGTCGCCGATCGGCCCCCGGGTGATCGACTTCGGCATCGCCCGCGCGCTCGACACCCTCGGCGGCGTCACCACCACCGGCGAGATCCTCGGCACTCCCCGTTACATGGCGCCCGAGGTGTTGCGGGGCGAGCCGACCTCCCCGGCCTGTGACGTGTTCTCCTGGGGCTGCCTGGTGGCCTACGCCTCCTCCGGCCGGCACGTGTTCAACGGCGAGGGCATGCCGGCCATCGTCTACCAGGTGCTCAACGCCGAACCCGCGCTGGAGGGCATGGAACCCGCCCTGCTCGACGCCGTGCGGCGGGCACTGTCCAAGGACCCCGCGCGGCGCCCCACCGCGCAGCAGCTCCTCGACCACCTGGTGGGCCGCACCTCCCCCGCCGAGAGCCTGACCCACGCCTCCCACCCGACCTGGGCCCCCACCGCCCCGCACGGACCGCAGACTCTCGGCATGCCCGCTCCGCCGGAGCCCGCGCCGACCCTCACGCCGCCGGCGAGGGCGAGGCGGCGGGTGCGGCGGCCGGTCCTGGCGGCCGCCGGTGTCGCGGCCGTCCTCGCGATCGCGGCGACCACCTACACCGTCCTGGCCTCCGATGGGCCACCGGAGAACCTCCAGCTTCTGTTTCACGATGACTTCACCCAGACCGGCACCGGGTGGGGTGGAACCAGATACAACGCTACGGACGGCTTGACATACGGCTATGCGCCGGAGGGTTTCTACGCCATCGACGTCAACGGCGAGAGTCCTTCACGTTCGGAAAGCGCCCCCATCGCCTTCCTGCCCAAACAGCCGGCCACTCCCAAGCCCTATGACAAGCCTCTCCCCACACTTCCCACAGATCTGCTCCTCAGCATCGACACCTCGTTGCGCGGAGCCCCCTCGGGCAAGGGCGAATACGGCCTGTTCTGCCGGGCCGCCGAGGGTTACAAGGCCACACGATACGAGTTCCTCCTGGACACGGGGGGCCACGCACGAATACGCCGCGTCGTGGAGGACCGCGGCGTCGACCTGACCTCCGCGGTGCCCGTCTCGATGACGAGCGACGGCCGGACACGCCTCCAGGCCGAATGCGCCGAGGTGGACGGCGCTCTGCGCCTGTCCCTGTGGGTGAACGGCACCCTCGCCCAACAGGTCACCGACGACAGTCCCCTGGCCGCCGGCGAAGTGGGCATCCTTGCCCGGGTAGGGGAGCAAACCACGTCCGCGATGAAGGCGTCCTTCGACAACTTCACCATGCACGGCCCCAAGGCAGCCTCCTGACCGGCCCTGATGTCTAGGCCCGGAACGAAACGCGGCCGCCCCCGCAGGGCGCTCGCGGGAAGATCACCAACTGGCGACTACGCTCGCTGCCACGTCCCCGTTGGAAGGAGCTCGTCCAACATGCGTGCCATCGTCGTCTCCACGCCAGGTGGTCCCAAGGCCCTGGAAATACGTGAGATTCCCGATCCGGTCCCCGGCCCGGGCACGTTGCTCGTCAAGATCGCCGCGGCCGGGGTGAACTTCCTCGACATCTACCACCGAGAGGGCAGATATCCACTCTCCCGGCCTTTCACCCCGGGTTCCGAGGGAGCGGGCATAGTCGTAGCGGTAGGTGAGGGGGTGGAGGACTTCTCCGCCGGTGACCGCGTCGCCTGGGCCGGCCCGATGGGCGGTTACGCCGAGCTGGCTGTGGTCCCGGCCGTGCAGGCTCTCGCCGTACCCGACGGGGTTGAGCTCGACATCGCCGCGGCGGCCACGCTCCAGGGCATGACCGCGCACTATCTCACCCATTCGACCTACAAGGTGGAAGCCGGCGACGACGTGCTGATCCACGCGGCGGCCGGCGGGATGGGCCTGCTGCTGACGCAGATCGCCAAGCTCCGCGGGGCGCGGGTCATCGGCACCGTCTCGACGGAGGAGAAGGAGCGACTCGCCAGGGCGGCGGGCGCCGACGAGGTGCTCCGCTACGACGGGTTCGCGGAGGCCGTGCGCGAGTCGACCGGCGGCGACGGGGTGCAGGTGGTCTACGACGGCGTGGGGGCGGCGACCTTCGAGGGCAGTCTCGCGTCGCTGCGCCCGAGGGGCCTGCTGGCGTTGTACGGCGCGGCCAGCGGAGCCGTGCCCCCGGTCGACCCGATGGTGCTCACCTCCCGCGGCTCGTTGTTCCTCACCCGCCCGACGCTCGCGAACTACATCGCCACCCGCGAGGAGCTGCTCTGGCGCGCGTCGGACGTCTTCGGCTGGATCGCCTCGGGCCGGCTGCATATCAACATCTCCCACCGTTATCCCCTCGCCGATGCCGGGCGGGCGCACGAGGACCTGGAGGCGCGGCGTACGACCGGCAAGCTCCTTCTGATTCCTGGATAAGACTGTTTCTATGGAAAAGTCGTTGAATGATCGCGTTGTTCTGGTGACGGGGGTCAGCAGGCGTATCGGCATCGGGTTCACCCTGGCGCGCACGCTGCTGGATGCCGGAGCGAAGGTGTTCGCCCAGTCGTGGGCCCCGCACGACGACGAGCACCCGTGGGGCGCCGATCCCGACGGCGCCGCGGGGGCGATCGGGGAGCTCGGCGGGGAAAGTGACAGGCTCGCCCACGTGGAGGCGGATTTCGCCGACCCCGAGGCCCCGGCACAGGTGGTCAAACAGGCCGTGGAACGTTTCGGGCATGTCGATGCGCTGGTGGTGAATCACGCGCGCAGTGCGCTGGGCACGCTCGACGAGGTGACCGCCGCCGACCTGGATCTCGCGTGGGCGGTGAACGGGCGGGCGAGTGTGCTGTTGACGCAGGCGTTCGCGGCGCAGCACGACGGGCGGCCGGGCGGGCGTGTGGTCTTGTTCACCTCAGGTCAGCATCTGAGCCCGATGAGCGGTGAATTGCCCTATGCCATCAGCAAAGGCGCGATCCACCAGATGACCCTCAGCCTTTCCGCCACCCTGATGGACCGGGGCATCACCGTCAACACCATCAATCCCGGACCGGTCGACACCGGATACGCCGAGGGCGAGTTCCACCGGGCGGTGGCGGACGCCTTCCCGCTCAAGCGCTGGGGACAGCCGGACGACGTGGCCCGGCTCGTGCTGTGGCTGGTGTCGGACGAGGCGAGATGGATCACCGGCCAGGTGATCAACTCCGATGGGGGGTTCCGGCACGGAAAGCTGTGACCCCAATCCTAGTTAAATTTTCCGGAATTCCGGAATAGTGAGTAGAGTCATGGCATGTCGCGATCTGTTGCCATGACTCTCTCCACCATCGCGGCGTTCGCCCTGCTCGCCACCGCGTTCCTGGTCTTCATCCAGCGCGGACAGCAAGCCAGGGCGACCGCCGCCCCCACGCCGGCTCCCACCGGCACGGCGGCCCCGGAGCTTAAGACGCCCGACGACGTGCTCGCCTACCTCGCCGCCAACAAGGACGACACGGCCCTGCTGCACCTGCCCCACCTCGACCACAACGAGGACCGGTGGTTCTCCTTCGCGTCCACCTTCAAGATCTTCCACCTGGCGGCCTACGTGACGGCGGTCGACAAGGGCAAGATCAACCCGAATGAGAAGGTGCCCGTCAAAACCTGGAACGCCTATCACATCCCCGGCACGGACGGCGGAGCCCACGAGGCCGCCCTCAAGCGCCTCAAGGCCGGCACGACGGTGACCATCGACGAGATGGTGTCCGCGATGATCACCGAGAGCGACAATGCCGCCGCCGACTACCTGCGGGCCCGCCTCGGTGAACGCGCCCTGATCGCCGCGGCGAAGGCCGCCGGCGGCCCGGCTCCGAGGCGTGTCGACAGCGTCAACGGCAACGTCCTGCGCCTCGCCGGATGCAAGCAGAGCCCCGACGTGTGCCTCAAGCGCTATGTGGCCAAGGGCGGCAGCAGCACGACGCCGACGCTTGCCCGCTGGGAGGAGCAGGCCGCGCTGTTCCACAAGCTCACCCGCACCACTCCGGAGACGCTGAACAAGCTGATCAACGCCATCGCCAAGAAGAAGTACGTGTCGGAGAAGGCGTCCGAGCTCGCCCGCAAGCACCTGGAATGGCCGATGCGCCAGGAGGCTCCCCTGCCTCCGCAGCTCAAGGTGTATGGCGGCAAGGGCGGGGCGCTCGCCGGCGTGCTGACCGAGGCGGCCTACTACATCACCCCTGAGGGCGATGTGCGCACCATGGTGCTGGCCATGAACAACATGCCGCCGACCACCTGGGCGTCGGCTCTCACGAGCTACGCCCACCAGGCGTTCATGATCCGCGTTGCGCTGGACCCCGCGTATCGGGACAAGGTCAAGGCCACTCTCGGCCAGTGATTCATCGGTGTGGCCGGCCGTTCTCCATACGGTCGGCCACATCTTGAATAGTCCTTGCTTTTTTGCTAGGCAATTCACGAAAGCGCAGGTGAAACACCCACTCAACCCCTGAGAGCACTCAGCTCCGGACAAACCTCATGGCTTTCTGCAAAACACCTGCATTCTTCCCGCACGCCCGTATAACCTCAGCTACGGCGAAGGACTCGATAACTGGGGTACGGCGTGGCACAGTCGTTGACGGAACTCCCGAGAGGCCCTTTCATGCGCCTCCGTGACACCGTTCTCGCATTCCCGGCGGAACCACTGCTCGCCGCCCCCTCCCCCTCGCCGATCCTTCGCGGCTCCGGCCGCACCGCCGCCTTGGACGATCGGAAGGACGGGCATGCCCGAGAGCACACTGCGGCTCCCTGAGGCCGCGGTTCTAGTGGCACTGATGGTGGAGGGTCGGGAGGTCTCCAATCCCCAGCTCAAGCGGGAATACGGGCTGACGCTCACCGGCGAGAGCCGCAAGCGGCTAGCCGCGATGAAGCTCGTCGACAGCCGCAAGGAGGGCCGCGCCTACGTCCACAGCCTCTCCGACGCGGGGTGGGCCCGCATGGCCAGGGAGATCCGCGACGGCAGCCTGCCGGTGGCGACCGGCTCGGGCGGCACGATGACGCGGGCGTTGCTCACCGGCCTGCGCCGCTATCTCACCGGAGCCGACCTCACCCTCGCCGAGTACTTCCAGGTCGCGTCCGCCCCCGAGGCGGAGCCCGCCGCCGGCGGTCTGGAATCGCCCGCCCCCGCCGCGACCGAACAGCCGGTCACCGGCGCGTCCCCCACTCCCGCCGCAGCTGAGCCACCGCCCGCCGGCACGTCGTCCTCTCCCGCCGCGGCCGGTGCGGAGAAGGGCGCGGATCGAACGGCGGAGCCGGATATCGAGGCGACGATCCGCAGCGCCTACCTGGAGCTGGCCGGCGGCCACGGCCGATGGGTGGGGCTCGGCGCACTCCGCCCCCTGCTCGGAAACGTGGCCAGGGCCCAGGTGGACGAGGTGCTCATCCGCATGGAACGTGCCCCCGACGTCAACCTCGTGCCCGAGTCGAACCAGAAGGCCCTCACCCCGCTCGCCCGAGAGGCCGCGGTGAACATCGGCGACCAGGACAAACATCTGCTGTGGATCGGATCGCGGTGAACCTTCCCCCTCCCCCGCACCGCGTCCCTCCGCCGAGCCTGCCGGGCGGTGAGGAAACCCCGGAGTGCGCGCCCCCGGCGGATCTGGAGACGCTCGCATCCCTCCAGCTCAACTGGGCCGAGGCTCCCGACGACGTATGGCGGCCTTCGCCGTTCCATGTGGCGGAACTCCAGCGGCACACGAGCCGCCTGCTCCGCAGCGGCGTGGCGGAGGCGCGCGACAGCCACGACGCCGATCCCATCGGCGTCGTGGTGCAGGGCCAGCGCGGCACCGGCAAGACCCACCTGCTCGGCTGGGCGCGCCAGGAGGTCCAGGAGGCGGGCGGCTACTTCTTCCTGGTGGGGCTGCTCGACGCCAGGCACTTCTGGGAGAGCGTCGCCGTGGCGATGCTCGACGGCCTGGCCCGCGAGTGGGAGGACGGCAAAAGCCAGCTCGTGGTCTTCCTTGAGCGCCTGTCGTCGCTCATCGGCGTGCCGCGGATGGTGCGGCGGGCCGTCATCGGCGCCTCGGCCCTGACCCGGGAGGCGCTCGACACCTTCGCCGAGGCCCTTCGCCGCTTCGACCGGCGCACGGGCCCCGACATCCAGCACACCGCCCGATCGCTGGTGCTGCTGGCGGCCGACGACATCTCCCTCTACGACATCGGGAACGCCTTCCTCACCTGCACGCCCGACGAGGAGCCGGAGGAGCGCGCCCGCTGGGGCATCAGGCCGGCGAACAAGTCCCCCCAGGAGATCGTGCGGGACGTCTCCCGCCTCCTGGCGATGACCGGTCCCTCGGTCGTCGCGGTCGACCAGATCGACACGCTGCTCGCCCAGTCCTCCATCTCCACCGACGTGACGCTCCCCGTCCCCCCGGCGGAGGCCCTCCTCGTCGAGCAGGTCGCGGGCGGCCTGATGACGCTGCGGGAGGTCACCCGCAGGACGCTGCTGGTCGTCACCTGCCTGCCGGTCTCGTGGACCCTCATCGAGCGGCACGCCACCGACACCGTCGTCGACCGGTTCCGTCAGGCGGCACAGCTCATGACCATCGCCGACGCCGAGAGCGGCAGGAAGCTCATCGAGAAGCGGTTCGCGGTGCGCTTCAGGGAGCTCGGCGTGACGCCGCCCTATCCCACCTGGCCGGTGAAGCCCTCCGCCTTCGAGGACGCTCCCGGTTTCACGCCCCGCCAGCTTCTCATCAAGATCGACAGCCACATCCAGGCCTGCTTGACCGCGGGCGAGGTCACCGAGCTCGAACGGCTGACCGGAGCCGTTCCAGCACCGGTGTCCGACCGGCAGCGCGCGGTGTCCGAGGCGCAGAGCACAACGTCCCCAGCACAGGACACAAGGCCCGAAAACGGCACAGCTCTTCACGGCAAAGCATCCGAAAACGGCACAGCGTCCGAAGCGCACGGCATGGCGTCCAAGGCGCAGGGCGAGGTCGGCGACGGGCGGGCACTTCCCGATGCACATCCCGCCCCGCCAAAGGTCACCGATCCGGATATTTCCGACTTCGCCCACCTCGACGCGCTGTTCGTGAAGCTCTGTGAGACGGCGGATGTGACCGCGGCGCTGAACCCCGCCACCGAGGACACCGTCATGCCTTCGCTGCTCGCCGCGGGGCTCTCCGCGTGGGTCGTGGAGCAGGGCGAGGCGGGCCACGTCTTCAGTCAGGATCCCGCGCCGAGCAGCAAACCGCCCCTCCACGCGCGCCTGCGGCGAAGCCTGCACGAGGCCACCGAGGACGAAGCCCATTGGGCCTTCCGCGCCATCGGCACAGAAAGCGCCAACGCCGCGCTTCACCGGCTGCGCGCCGCCTCCGTGGCGGCGGGCCTCAACGCCGGCGTCACCAAAAGGCGCCTCTTCCTGCTGCGCAGCGTGGCGTGGTCGAAGGGGCCGCGCACCCAGGAGGTGCTCACCGCCTTCGAACACGCGGGCGGCCGGGTGCTTCCCCTCGGCGAATCCGACGTGAGGGTGCTGGCGGCCCTCCGCGACATCCTCGCGGAGAACCCGCCGCAGCTTTCCGCCTGGCTCGTCGCCCGGCGGCACGCGAGCGAGATCACGATCTTCAGGGAGGCACTGCGAGACGCCCGCATCGTGCCCGGCCTGCTCTGCGACCCCGCCGACACACCCGCTGAAGACACCTGTCCTGCCGACACAGCGCCCACCGACACACCGTCCCCCTCAGGCGGGAACGACGGCTCTGGAGGCGGCACGCACAACCGTGACGGCGGCACGCACAACCGCGACACGCCTGTCGCGGTGCCCGGCGACCCGCCGTGGCCCCGCCCGGGGACCGTCACCCTGCCCGGCGGACGGACCGCCCCCTCCATCACCATCGGCCGGACCATCATCGGCGGCACGTCGGTCACCATCGAACTCGCCGCCCTCCGCCGGCACATCGCCATCTTCGCCGGCTCCGGGTCGGGCAAGACAGTGCTGATCCGCCGCCTCATCGAGGAGTGCGCCCTCCTCGGCGTCTCCGCCATCGTGCTCGACCCCAACAACGACCTGGCGCGTCTCGGCGATCCCTGGCCGGAACCACCCACCGGCTGGTCCCCCGACGACGAGGCACGAGCCGCGCGCTACCTCGCGGGCACCGACGTCGTCGTCTGGACCCCCCGCCGCGCCACCGGCCGGCCGCTCAGTTTCCAGCCCCTGCCCGACTTCGCGAGTGTCGCCGGCGACATAGACGAGTTCAGCGAGGCCGTGGAGGTCGCCGTCGCCTCCATCGCGCCGAGGGCCAAACTCAACGGCAGGACCACCAAAGCGGAAATCGCCCAGGCCGTGCTCAGGGAAACCCTCCGCTATTGCGGGACACGCGGCAAGAGCAGCCTCAAGGAGCTCATCGCCGTTCTCTCGGCTCTGCCGTACGACGTGAGCGAGCTTGGCAACGCCGGAAACATCGCCGCCGACCTCGCCCAGACGCTGACCGCCGCTATGGTCAACGACCCGCTTTTCGGGGGTGACGGCGCCCCCGTCGACCCGGCGCTTCTGCTGACCCCCTCGCCGGGCAAGAAGGCCCGGGTCTCCGTCATCAACCTGGCCGGGCTACCGAGCGACGAGCAGCGGCAGAGTTTCGTCAACCAGTTGCAGATGGCGTTATTCACCTGGATCAAACGTCATCCGGCGGGCCACCGTCCCCTCGGCGGGCTGTTCGTGATGGACGAGGCGCAGACCTTCGCCCCGGCCGGGGCCATGACGCCCTCCACCCGGAGCACGCTGGTGCTCGCCTCCCAGGCCAGGAAATACGGCCTGGGACTGGTTTTCGCGACGCAGGCTCCGAAGGGCCTGCACAATCAGATCCCCGGCAACGCCTCCACGCAGTTCTTCGGCCTGCTCAACAGCCCCGCGCAGATCGGCGCCGCCCGTGAGATGGCAGCCGCCAAAGGCGGTGACATCCCCCACATCTCCCGGCTGGCCACTGGGCATTTCTACGCGGCGGGGGAAGGCACGCCGTTCGTCCACATGCGGTCGCCGATGTGTCTGAGCCATCACCCGGCGAGCCCGCTCACCGCCGAGGAGGTGCTCGACCGGGCGAGGCGCCCGTTTTAGCGCCTCGATCGGGTTTCGGCGCACCGGGACAAATCTCGCCGGTGGACGTGTGGAGAGGTCGTCCGTGCGGCGGCGTCACACACATGATTCCGGGGTCAGGGTTTTTCGTCGAGATAATAGACGAGCCCCGACGTGGTGAGCCCGGTGCGCTCGTTTCCTATGGCGACCACCACATAACGTCCGTCGATCTTTTTCTTCACGCCTTTGCCGTTGCCCGCCATCATGCCTCGCATCTCCTCGGCCGCCGCCTCCTCCCAGGAAAGTGTCCTGAAGTCGGCGAGCACCGCACCCGCGGCCTGGGACGAGGTGAGCTCAATCGTCAGCCAGGCCCCGCCACCGGAATCGCAGTCGTTCGTCGTGGAAATTGTGCGCACCCGGTGGGACATTATCGGGACCACGGCCTTCTCAAGCACGGAGATCTCCCGCTCCAGCGCCTCGCAGTCCCAGGTGTTGGCCCCGGAGGACCCGCAGCCGGGCAGGACGGTGAAGGCGAGCAGCAGTTTGATCGCGACCGCCGCCTGCGAGACCGGCCCTTTCCCCACTGATTTCATATGCCCTCACAATGCCTATATCCACAAATCAAAAACTGAGTAAAACGGCTAGAGAATGATCGGCGCGGTGCACAGGCTTCACCATGTCCTCCCCTATGCCGATGATAGCGAGGCTCATACTCTCCCACCAGTTGCGCCGACCTACAGGAATACCGACATCTCCCATAAATCCCATTTCTTGAGTTGATGTAGTTATGTTCGGAGAATTGCGGTTAGGGTCCACCACGGACGGTGCGCTGCATCCCTACCCGAGGTGCGGCTAAGCTCACCAACAGTTCGTGATTGGCTTGCCTGCGGACCCCTCCGCCTCACCCGGGGTCCACGGCGATCTGAAGTGAGGTCTGCCCTGCCCACGCTGGAAGAACAACTGCAGGCGCTGGAAGCCCGTGTCGCGGCACTTGAGGCCACGGCGCGCGGCCAAGCCGTGAAACCCACCGCGCCAGACGATTCAGGCGTGGTGGGTTATGGCGGTGAAGTAAAGATCGCGGGTTATGAGTGGAGCTGGCAGATGTACCGCAGCCCCTCCGCACTGCTCAGTGTGCCTGCGGGGCCGCTCGCGGCGGTGCTGGCGGCGGCAGGACATCCGGCGCGTTTCCAGATTCTCCGGATCCTGCTGAAGGGGCCGCTGCCGGTCACCGAACTCCAGGACGAACTCGGACTCTCTTCCCCAGGGCAGATCTACCACCATCTCAAAACGCTGACCGCCGCCGGATTCGTCGACCAGCCGGAGCGCGGGGTCTACCGCGTACAGCCCAAGGCAATCATGCCGGTGCTCGCGCTCGCCGCGGTGGCGGTGGACGTCGCGGGCCCGGCGCTGATCGAGGCCGTCGAAGCGGAACAGGCGGGTTAGACCCCGGCGGGCGGAAGCACCGGAAGGTCGGGCGGAGCACCCTTCTCGATGAGCCGCATCAGCGCCCCGGTGTCCATATGCCGGGCCACGAGGTCGCCCAGCGCGTCGAGGCGGCGTTCACGCTCGGCGGCGAAGTCGACATCCGGGGCGGGAGCGAAGTCCCGCCCGGCGACCCCCGCCACATCGGCGAGAAAGGCACGGCGGAACGCGTTGTTCTCCAAGGCGCCGTGCCAGGTGGTGCCCCAGGTGGCGCCGGCACGGCACCCGTCGAGGAACGGCTCGGCCTCCCCCTCCACGGTCACGACGCCGTGCCTGATCTCATAGGCCGCCACCGGGTGACCGTACGCGCTGCCCTCCGGACGCCCCAGCGTCTTGCCCGGCTTGAACACCACATCGGCCGGGAGCAGGCCGAGGCCGGGGACGTGGTCCGGCGTGTCGGGTGATTCGACGGTGTCGTGGATGCTGCGCGAGAGCATCTGATATCCCCCGCAGATCCCGAGAATCGGCCGGTTCGCCGCCGCCCGGGCGAGCAGCGCGTCCGCGAGCCCGGTACGGCGGAGCCACGCGAGGTCGGACACGGTCGCGCGGGAGCCCGGCAGGACGACCAGGTCGGCGTCGTCGAGCTCGGCGGGCGAGGTGATGAAACGCACCACGACGCCGGGTTCGCTCGCCAGGGCGTCGAGGTCGGTGAAGTTGGAGACCCGTGGCACCCGCACGACGGCGACCCGCAACGTCTGCCTGCCATACGGCATGAGCCCGGCGGAGGCGGGCCGGTTGTCGAGGGCGAGTGAGTCCTCGACGTCGAGCCACAGGCCGTCGAGCCAGGGAAGCACGCCGTAGACCTCGCGGCCGGTGGCGCCGCGGATCATGTCGAGACCGGGCTGGAGCAGCTCAAGCGCACCGCGGAACTTGTTGATCACGAAACCGCTGATCAACGCCTGGTCGGCGGGTTCAAGCAGGGCGACGGTGCCGTGGAGCGCGGCGAAGACACCGCCCCGGTCGATGTCGCCCACGACGAGGACCGGAAGGTCGGCGGCGCGGGCCAGCCCCATGTTGGCGATGTCGCCCTTGCGCAGGTTGATCTCGGTGGGGCTGCCGGCGCCCTCGCAGACGACCACGTCATAGGCGCCGCGCAGCCGGGTCAGCGACTCTAGGGCGATCTCCCGCAGCCGATCCTTGAGCTCGTAGTATTCCATCGCGTCGACGTCGGCCAGCGGCCTGCCGAGCACGACGACCTGGCTGCGCCGGTCGCTGCCGGGCTTGAGGAGGATCGGGTTCATGTCGGAGGACGGTTCGACATAAGCGGCTCGGGCCTGCATCGCCTGGGCGCGGCCGATCTCCGCGCCGTCGGCGGTGACATAGGAGTTGAGCGACATGTTCTGCGCCTTGTACGGCGCGACACGCACCCCCTGCCGGGCCAGCCAGCGGCATATGCCCGCCGTCACCACACTCTTGCCCGCGTCGGACGTGGTGCCCGCGACCAGAAGCGCACCCTTGAGCATCGTGCCTCAGCCCTCCCTCGATCGTCGTGCCACATGCCACGCCTCAGCGTGCGGCACGGCGCCGCCCCATCGCGACGAGCGCCGCCACACCTGCCGCGGCCAGGGATGTGGCACGCGCCAGCCGTACGGACCTCCGGATGTCCGGCACATCGGGATCAGGGCCGTCACCAAGCTTGGGGCGGCTTTCGACCCGCGTGCCATAGACGTTGACACCCCCCAGTGTGACCCCCAGCGCCCCGGCGAACGCCGCCTCGCAACGGCCCGCGTTGGGGCTCGGGTGCCGGTGTCCGTCCCTGGCCAGCGTGCGCGCCGCCGTGCGCGGCGACCCGCCGACGACGGGCGCGGAGAGTACGGCGAGAGCCCCCGTGACCCGAGCGGGCACCAGGTTGGCCACGTCGTCGAGCCGGGCGGCCGCCCACCCGAATCTGGCATAACGCGGTGAACGGTAGCCCACCATGGCGTCCAGGGTGTTGACCGCCCGATACGCCAGCAGCCCCGGCACACCGGCGACCGCCCCCCACAGGAGAGGGGCGACGACGGCGTCGGAGGTGTTCTCGGCGACGGACTCCACCGTGGCCCGCGCCAGTCCGGGGGCGCCGAGCCCGGCCGGGTCGCGCCCGCACAGGTGGGGCAGCCGGTCGCGGGCGCGCGTCAGGTCGCCGGCCTCCAGCGTGCCCGCCATGGCGATGCCTTCCCGCCCGAGGGAGGTGCCGCCGAGCACCGCCCAGGTGGCCGCCGCCGTGGCGGCGGCGCGGGCGAGCGGGCTGCGCCGGGTGAGACGCTCGGCCGCCACACCGAGCGCCGCCGTCGCGCCGACGCATAAGGCCACGTGGGCTATGCCGTACGGCTTGGCGTCGCCGTACACACGTTTTTCGAGGGCGGCGGCGGCGCGGCCGAAGAGGGCGACGGGGTGGCCTCGCTCGGGGTCGGCGAAGACGGCGTCGAGGGCGACCCCGGCGAGCAGCCCCAGGGCGCGGGCGGCTGCGAGACGCTCATGGCCCGGCGGGGTGCGTGGCTGCTGAGGCGCGGTCGCGTCGGACATATGACGTGAGAGTACCGGAGAACCGGATTGTGCTACTTACGGGGCCGGAACCGGTTTAGCGATCTGATAGCGGACACCCCGAGGGTGGCCATCGCTTCCCACCGGCGCCTCAGATCAAGGCCGACTGGATCTCGTCCTCGTGGGTGTCGAGCCAGGCCGCCGCCCGCCGGATGCGCTCGCCGGCGCCGCCCGCCCAGAGCCGGGCCCACCCGCCCCCCTGGGAGGTGGCGCGGTCGCGCATCTCGGCATATGCGCGGGTGAAGCGCAGGCGGGCGACCTCGACGAGCCGGCGCCGCTCACGTCTGTTCACGCCGTAAACATCGCAGAACAACCGGGTGCGGGCGGCGACGTCGAGGGAACGCTGGCGCGCATCGCGGTCGACGGGGTCGGCGAAGGGGGCCCAATGTCTGAGCGTGGTGACGATGTCGAACAGCCGTGTCGTGGGTCTCGCCATATCAAAGTCGATCAGCGCGTATGGCCGCCGATCGCGAAAAATCACGTTCTCGGGGGTGATGTCGCAGTGACCGATGATCTCCGGTGCCGCGTCGTCGTTGGACCCACGCTCCCACACCGCGTCGCGCGCCGGCACGAACGTCGCCGTGGTGTCGTGCAGCCGCCGCACCATCTCCGCGAGCGCGACCAGCGACTCCTCCCCCAGCGCATAGGCGGGGAGTGGGCGCGGCACGATCTCACCCGGGATATAGGTCAGCACCTCGCGTCCCCGCTCGTCGAAACCGAGCGCGCTCGGCGCGGCGGTGAAGCCCTCGGCGGCCAGGTGGCGCAGCAGAGCGTGCACGGTGAGGGTGGAGGCTCGGGCGGGCCGGCGCACGGTGTCACCCGCGCGGACCACGCCGTCTGTCACGTCTCCGCCGGTCAAGGGGATCTCCGCCCAGAGGTCGCGACCCAGGGAACGGAGATCGGGTTGCAGTGTCGCGCTGACCATGCAACCGCAGATTACCGGAGCGAGCCGACGCGCGTGGGGGGTTGACAAATGTCAACCGATCACGTGTACGAATGCTACTACCGGGCGTAGATCAGCTTTGGTTAGCCTCCTGAGCATGCGAAATCCCCGCCTGACCTCCCTCGCGGCAGCTGTGACCCTGTCCGCGCTCACGTTGACCGCCACTCCCGCGTCGGCCGGCGAGACATCGTCTCTCGGCACCGCCCCGGCGATCTCGTGGGGCGCGTGTTCGAAGCTTCCGTCGATTCCCGGGGTGCCCGCGTTCTGGAACACCCCTGAGTGCGGCACCCTGACGGTGCCACTCGACCATGGCAAGCCGAACGGCGAAAGCCTCGACGTCGCGGTGATCCGCATCAAGGCCAAGGGCACCAAGCAGGGCTCCCTGGTGTTCAACTTCGGCGGCCCCGGCGACGACGGCGTCGACTCCCTGGGCTCCTTCGGCTCGATGTTCGGCGCGCTGGGCGAGCGCTACGACCTGGTCAGTTTCGCCCCGCGCGGCATCGGGCGCAGCTCAGGCGTGGACTGCGGCAACAGCAAGACCATCGAGCGTTTCCTCGGACTGCGGGCGCGGCTGGGGGTGCCCGCCGAGCGCGAGGTCGCGCTGAAGGCCACCCGCGCCTTCATCAAGGGGTGCGAGAAGAACTCCGGCAAGATCCTCCCGCACATGGGCACCGACAGCGCGGCCCGCGACATGGACGCCCTGCGCGCCGCGCTCGGTGAGGACAAGCTCGACTACCTCGGCTTCTCGTACGGCACGCAGCTCGGGGCCGTCTACGCCACCCTGTTCCCCAAGAACACCGGCCGCATGGTGCTCGACGCGGCCCTCGACCCCACGCAGTCGACCCGCAAAATGGCGATCAACCGGCTCCGCGCCTCTCAGAAGGCCTATGAGACGTTCCTCGCCGACTGCGTCAAGCGCGGCTGCTCACTCGGGCGCGACGCCAAGGCCGCCGACAGGACCGTGAAGCGGCTCGTCGGCAAGCTCGACCGCAAGCCGCTCGGTGTGAAGGGCCGCAAGCTCACCGACGGCCTAGCCGTCACCGCCGTCATGGCCGCGCTCTATGCCGAGCAGATGTGGAAGCCCCTGGAGACCGCCCTGGTGAAGGCGGGCAAGGGCGACGGAGCCGAGCTCCTCCAGATGGCGGACGCCTTCACCGGCCGCCGGCCCGACGGCTCCTACAACGACCTGATGACCGGCGCCTTCGGCGTCGCGTGCTTCGACGATCCGGCCCGGCCCGGTCTGAAGCAGCTGATCAAGGAGGAGGCCGAGTTCCTCAAGATCTCACCGATGTTCGGCGGCTCGACCCCCCTCTGCAGCATGTGGCCGCACAAGGGCGACGGCACCGGACGCGCCGTCAACCCGGTGGGGGCGCCCCCCATCGTCGTGATCGGCGGCACCGGTGACCCGGCCACGCCGTACGAGGGGTCGGTGAGCCTGGCGAAGAAGCTCAAGTCGGGTGTGCTGGTGACCTACAAGGGCAACGGCCACGGCGCCTACCTCAGCGGTGACAAGTGTGTCGCCGGCACTGTGGATTCCTACCTGCTCGACGGCAAGGTGCCCGCCGCCGGCACGGTGTGCGGCTCGGCGAAGGCCGGATCCTAGGAACCTCACTCACCCCAGGGCGTCCACCGCGGTGGGCGCCCTGCGCGTTTGCGGCGGCGGATTCAGCGTCGCTCACCCATGGCCAGGCGTGCATGTGCGGGGGCGTCGGCGATCAGGTCGTGGTAGCGGATCACCATGGCGAGGCTCCGCCAGCCCCCGATGCGCTGGAGGTCCAGGGGGTCGCCTCCCCCGTCGAGGTATTCGGTCGCCATGGTCTGGCGCAGCAGGTGGGTGTGGACCCTCTCCTGCACCCCCGCCTGCTTGGCCCGGCGCTTGAGCATCTGGAGCACGCCGGTGGAGGTGAACCGGCAGTCGGCGGCGGCTCTGCCGCGCTCAGACAGGAAAAGGTAGGGGCTGTGGGCCTCTCGGTGGTGCACACGGACGCGGACGTAGCGGTCGATCGCGCAGGCGGTCGTGGCGCTGATCGGCGCGAGATGCTCCCGGCCGCCCTTGAGGACGACGCGCAGCAGCCCCTGCGGCAGGCGCACGTCGCTCCGCTCGGGGTCGTCGGGGTGGAAACGCAGGCCGGTGAGGCCGCTCACCCTCATGCCGTTGTCGAGCAGGATCCGGATGATCGCCTCGTCGCGCCGCCCGGCGAAGCACGTGCCCTCGGCCTCCCCCCGGCAGACGTCGAGCATGGCCTTGAGCGTGTCGTCGCTGAGGGGTCTGACCAGGTGAGGGATGACTTTGGGGGCCTCTACGCCGTCCATGGGAGAGCAGGAGATCTCGCGTTCGGCGATCAGCCAGTTGAAGAGCACCCGCAGGTTGCGCCAGTGTTTATGGGTGTCTCCCGCACTGCGGGCCGCGAGGCCGCACACGCAGGGCTGCCTCCGTGCCGCGTCGGCCCAGCAGCCGTGGAGACGGGCCGAGAGGAAAGTTCTCACGTGCGCCGGTAGGATCTCGGCGACACCACAGGGCATATCGTGTGCGGGGAGGTAATCGGTGAGATATCGGGCGGTCCCCAGATAGCTGATTACCGTGCCCTCGGAAAGGCCTTTAGCCGCTAAAGCTAGTCGCCAGGAGGGGATCAGGTCGCCCAACTGGGGCGATGGTCGGGACTGGCGTCTGGCCATGGATGTGCTCCAAATCCGATGCTGTCTCATCGGTGTGCGGCTATGATAGCTTCGCACATGGTCGGCAAAACCGCTGGTCATAGAGCCAAATCGGCGCCCTTAGCTCAGCTGGACAGAGCATTGGACTTCTAATCCAACGGTCGCAGGTTCGAATCCTGCAGGGCGCGCAAGCTGAAGGGGCTTGATCCGCAAAAGCCCCGGTCAGACCGGACCCGGAGCACGATCCCCCGTCGCTCCGGCCGGTCGGGGCTCGCGGCACCACCCCAGCCCCCCTCCGGCACGCAGCCGGCCCACGCCGCTCTCGTCGACCACAGACGCACCAAACGCCGCCACCACACCATCCCGCCCCCGCACCGCCCGTGTTCACCCGTGACTGCGTACGGCGAAAGCCACGCAAGGCCCCGCCGGGTTGAAATGAGCGGAAACCCGAGCCCCCCATCAGGACCACCGATTAACGGCGACAGTGAAAGCGCGGACCACCCCCACCGACTCGCTTTTACCCCAAGCCGGTGGATTAAAGCCGGGGGCCGGAGACGCCGTCGTCAGCGCATCACCAGCAGATCGGCCGAGTCCCAAGTGACGAACACCTTGGACCCCACGGAAACGTCACGGTTGGCTCCGGCGGTCGAGCGCACGGTCACCACTCGGTCGGTCGGGGTGCGGACTAGTAGTTTTCGCGACGAGCCGAGGAAGATCTCCTCCTCGACCTCGCCCTTCAGGGCGTTTGTCAGCCCAGCACCATCCGGGTCGAGGGGTGTGATGCGGCACTTCTCCGGACGGACCATCGCGTGGATCTCCGTCCCCGGGTCCGCAGCCGGCGCGGGAAGGATGAACCGGCCTTCGGGGCACGCCAGCACGCGGACGCCTTCCACCTCCTGGACCGTTCCATCGAAAATGTTCGACTCGCCGAGGAACTGCGCGACGAACCGGTTCTCGGGCCGGTCGTACAACTCCGCCGGCGTGCCGATCTGATCGATCGAGCCGTTGTTGAAGACGGCGATGCGATCGGAGAGGACCAACGCCTCTTCCTGATCGTGCGTCACGAAGATGATGGTGATGCCCAGATCCCGGTGCAGCCCCTTGAGCTGGATCTGCAACTCCTCACGCAACTTCCGGTCCAATGCGCCGAAGGGTTCGTCCATCAACAGGACCCGGGGCTCGAAGACGACCGCTCTCGCCACCGCCACGCGCTGCTGCTGCCCGCCGGACAGTTGATCTGGGCGGCGGTTCCCATATTCGCCCAGCTGCACCCTCTCCAGTGCGGCCTGAACCCGCCGCGCACGCTCTTTCGCCGGGACCTTGCGCTGGCGCAGCGGATAGGCGACGTTCTCGGCCACGGTCATATGCGGGAAGAGCGTGAAATGCTGGAACACCATGCCGATGTTCCGCAAGTGGGGGCGCATCGCGGCGACGGCCACTCCACCCAGTTCGATCTCACCCGCGTCGGTGTCGATGAACCCGGCGATGGCGTTCAGCGTCGTCGTCTTGCCTGATCCGCTCGGGCCGAGGAATGTGATGAACTCACCCGCCTCTATGTCCAGCGAGACCGCGTTGACGGCGGGTCTGCCGGCACCGTACTGCTTGACGATTCCCCGCAGTCGGACAGCCGCACCCCGGGAGCGGTCAGCGGTGGGCCTTGGCATAACGCCTCCTGAACATGAGAGCGGACAACAGGATGAGGAGGGTCGAAAGGAGCATCATCAGTGATGCGCCGACCGCGATGGTCGGGTCCACCTCCTGCGTCATGCTCGCGTACATCTGTACGGGCATCGTGCGGAAGTTGGGATCCGACAGGAACAGCGCGATCACCGTCTCGTCGAACGAGGAGATGAAGGCGAAGACGAAGCCGGCCAGGATTCCGGGCGCGATGATCGGCAGCGTGATGGTCCGGAGGACCTCATGAGGGGGAGCGCCGAGGCTCGCCGCGGCGCGCTCCAGTTGACGGTCCATCGTCACCAGCACGCCGGAGACCGTGAGCACCACGTACGGGATGGCATGCACGGTGTGGGCGAGGATGAAGCCGAGGCCGGTCCCGACGAGCTGCCACTTCAGGAAGAGCGCATACTCGCCGACCCCGAGAATGATGATCGGGGTGACCATCGGCGCGAGTAGCAGGCCGACGACGGCGCTCTTGCCCCGGAAGCTGTGCCGTACGACGCCGAAAACCGCGACCGTTCCGGCGATGGTGGAGATGACCGCGACGATCAGCGCGGTCTGGATCGAGTTCATGAGGGTCTCGGTCCAGCCGGGGTCCGCGAAAAAGTTCTCGTACCACCGGAAACTCCACTCCTTCGGCGGGAAGACGAAGGACCGCCGGTCGCTGAGGCTCATAGGGAACACGATCAGGCCCGGGAGAATGAGCACCGCTCCTACTATCACCGCGAACGCGGCTAGGCCGTACGGCCGTCTAACGGGCATTCTTGCCTCCCACGCGGCTGAGCATCGAGGTCATCCCGAACCGGGCCGCGACCATCAGCACGATGAGGGTCAGCAGCGAGAGGAAGACCGACATCGCTCCTGCGCTTCCCCACGCGAGCTTCAGGGAGATCTCCTGGGCGGCCAATTGGGCCAGCATGGATTGCGAGGGTGAGCCGAGCAGCGCTGGCGTGACGTAGAAGCCAAGGCCGAGCACGAACACCATGACGCTGCCGGTGATCAGGCCCGGAGCCGTCAGCGGCAGGAAGACCTGCCGGAATGCCGCTCTAGGCGTGGCTCCGAGCGACTGGGCCGCCATGACCAGCCGGCGGTCGACGGTGCGCATGTTGTTGTACAGCGGGAGGGTTATGAAGGGCAGCAGGACCTGCACCATGCCGATCAGAACTCCGCCGGACGTGCCCAGCACCTTCACCTCCATGCCCAGGACCGACAGGAACGAGACGATCGGACCGACATCCGAGAGCAGAATGATCCAGGCGTAAGTCCGCGCGAGCAGGCTGGTCCACAGTGGGATGAGCACCAGCCCGAGCATGAGGGCGCGTGTCTTGCCGCCGACCAGGGTCATGAGATATGCGTACGGGTAGGCGATGAGGGCGCACAACGCCGTGACGATGATCGCGGTGTAGATGGTGCGCAGCAGGATGGCGACGTAGACCTCTGTGCCCGCGAAATCGGTGTAGTGCTCCAGCGACAGTGTTCCGCCGTCGCCGATGAAGGACATCCGGAAGATCTCTGCGACCGGATATACGAAGAAGACGACGAGGAAGATCACGACGGGGGCGGTCAGCAGCAGGCCCATCGGTAGCCTTGTCCGCGGGCGCTTCAACCGGCGGAACCGGTCGCGGACATCGTCTACGCGCTTCACGGTGTGCGTTGGAGCCATCTAATCCTCCTCGCTGCCACACATACGGATGCTCGCGTCAGAGTCCGCGCACCATACCCGATGGACCTCGCCTGGGCGCTGCCACGCCCAGGCGAGGTTCTCGCTGCTTGCGAGAATCCGTCGGCCGGCCTCACCACTCACTGGGCGGACCACTTCGTGTAGCGGTCGATGGCCTCCTCGTAGTGCTGCGCCCACCAGTTCAGGTCCAACTGCACCGCCAGTTCCGCGTGTGCCGGATCGTTCGAGTCGAATTCCTTGCCTACCTGGTCCAGCGTCGGCTGGGCGTCCTTGTTGGCCGCCCCGTAGGACGTCTTCTCGGCCCAGAGTTTCTGCTGTTGCACGTCTGTGATGAAGCTCAGGAACTTGTAGGCCTCCTCCTTCCGGGGAGTGCCCTTGATCATGGCCACGGTGTCGTGCGTCCGGATGTGCTGGTTCCACACCGGCTTGAACTCCGCACCATTGCGCACCGACAACTGCACCCGGCCGTGCCAGGCGAGCGACATGACGACATCGCCGCTCTCGATCTGCTCCATCTGCCGGGCGCCTGACTCGAAGAAGGAGATGTTGTCCTTGATGCTGTCGTACTTCCTGATCGCCCGGTCGATGTCGAGCGGGTACAGTTCCTCGGGCTTCACCCCGTCGCCGAGCAGTGCCGCTTCCAGCACGCCGCCCGCGACGGCCGTCGAGAGCCCGCGCTTGCCCGGGTATTTCGTCAGGTCGAAGAAGTCCTTCCATGACGTCGGCGGGTTCTGCCCGAACTTCTTGGAGTCGTACACGAGGATGTAGGCGAAGTTGTCGATCGGCACCCCGCATTCACCGATCAGCGGGGGTAGCCTGTCGACGGTCGTGATCTTGCTCTTGTCGAGCTTCTCGAAGTAGGTGCCGCAGTCGACGATCGCCCGGTAGGGCTGGACGAACATGACGTCCCAGGCGATCTTCCCGGAATCGATCTGCGCCTTGACCTTCGCATAGTCGTTCGGGGCGTCATGTCGCATTTTGATGTTCGTCTGCTTGGTGAAGGGGTCCATCCAGATCTCCTTGGAGACCTGGGAGGTCGCGCCTCCGTAGTCGACCAGGGTCAGGGGGCCGTTGGACCCTGGACCGGCCGCTGGGGCACCGCCGCCGCACCCCGTCGCCGCGAGGCACACGAACCCGGCGAGTGCCATGCGAGCACGAGTATTCATACCAACCAACCAATCGGATTGAGAAACGACCGGAATCACGTCGTCACGAAGTCATGGAGGGCAGGACATGGGTCTCGGGGGGACTCCTTTCGTCGTGCGCGTGCCCGGCCCCAGCTAAGGGGCGGACCGGGCGGACAGATGCCTGAAACGTTCCAAGAACCGGGCCACGGACTCACGGCTGGCGGCGCCCGCCTCGGTCATAGGCAGTCGTACGGCGGGATGCCATCCATAGAGCTCCCGCATGACGGCCTTGAGCACGCCCAGATAACCCTCCGGCGCGCGCAGCAACGCGTCCCATGCGGCGCAGCACTCGGCCAGCTCCGGATCGACGGATTCACCGTTCAGCGCCGCCCGGACGTAGGCGGCCGACGTGGCCGGGCTGAAGTTGGCGAGTGACGAGGTGACGACCTTGCCGCCGGCGCGGGCGTACTCGGTCCCGCCGATCTCGCCGACCCCCCACCACTCGATCCGGTCGCCCCAGCGCGCGACTCGCCGCCTCACCTCATCTGGTCCGAAGGCGGTCTCCTTGACGCCATGGAAGCCCGTCACCGCGGTCAGCCGCTCAAGGTGGTCCTCGGTGGCCGGCTGGGTCTTGCTGCTGTAAACGATCGCGGGGAGTCCGGACTCTCCGGTGATTCGCCGGACGTGCTCGGCGGCGCCGTCGGGCGTGGGAACGGCGAAGTAGTGCGGATTGAGCACCAGCACCGACACACCGGCGTCCCGTGCGTCGGTGGCCAACTCGGTGGCCTCCCTCGTCGAGGACCCTATGCCGGCCACGACCGGAACCCGGCCGACCGCCCCTGCCACCGCGGCCTCCATGCAGAGCCGCGCCTCGTCCCGGCGCAGGGCGTAGAACTCTCCCATCCCGCCGAGGACCGCGGGCCTGATCCCGTGGCGGGCGAGCAGGTCGGCCAGGTCCTTCATCTTGCCGGAGTCCACCGCCCCCTCCGGTGTGAAGGCTGTGGGCAGAAAGCCGACGATCGGTCGAGGAAGCGGTTCGGTGATCGGGTCGTTCATCGGTGCTCCATGTTCTGGCGATGGGGCGTGATCATTCGTCGGGCGAGGATCCGGTGGCCGCCTCGGCGGCCCGGTCCCGCAGGTCGTCCCCCAGTGCTTCCCGGTAGAGCTTCACGACCGCGCTGAAGTCGGTTCGCCCGCCGAACGACGCCTCGGCCTGGCCGAACATCTGTCTCGCCAGTCCGCCGACGTGGAACGGCGAGCCGGCGTCATCGGCGGCCTCTCCCGCGATGTCCAGGTCCTTCAGCAAGAGGGAGAGGGCGAACCGCGGGGCGAAGTCGTTCGCCAGGATCGTTTGGGGAACGATGTTCTCCAGCTGCCAGTTCGCGCCCGAGCTGGCGAGAATGATCTCCCGTAGCGTGTGCGGGTCGACGCCGACCGCCGTGCCGAGCGCCAGGGCTTCCGCGTTGGCGAGCATGCAGGCGGCGACGAGAATGTTGTTGCAGATCTTCGCGGCCTGGCCGGCACCGACCGGGCCGGCGTGGAAGACGGTGCCGGCCATGCGGGCCAGAATCGGCCGAGCCGCCTCCAGGGTGCCCTCGTCGGCGCCCACGATGGCGGTCAGCGTGCCGTCCTCGGCCCTGGCCGGTCCGCCGCTCACCGGCGAGTCCAAGAACACCAGGTCCGCGTCCCGCAGCCGGCGTGCGATCGACCGGGCCGCCTTCGGCCCGATTGTCGACATGTCCATCACGAGCGTCCCGGGGCGCGCCGTGCCGGTCACCCCCGACTCTCCGAACAGCACGGTGGAGACCTCGGTGGCCGACGTGAGCATGGTGATGACGACGTCGGCGTCCCGCGCGGCGTCGGCCGGCGTGGTGGCAATCACAGCCCCCTCCTCGGCCAGCCGGTATGCCGCGGTCATGGAGATGTGCGGCACCACGGTGACCGGATGTCCGGACCGGACGAGTTGGCGGGCCATGGGGAACCCCATCGTGCCCAGCCCGATGAAGGCGATCGAAGTCCGGCTTGTCCTATTCATCGAGGTCACCCTCCACTGCTCGGAACAGAGCTCTGATCCGGCTCGGGCTCGCCGGGCTCCGGTCGATGGTGATGCCCTTGCCGTCCAGGGCGTCCTGGACGGCGATCATCACGGCGGCGAGGCCTCCTTGGACCGGCCCCTCGGCCATTCCCTTCAAGCCGAGGACGGTGTGCGGATTCGGTGTCTGCACATGCGATATCTGGATGTTGGGCACCGTGTCGATGGTCGGGATCAAATAGTCAAGGAAGGTGGCAGTCTGGTTGTTGCCCAACTCGTCGTAGACGACCTCTTCGAGCAGCGCCTGCCCGATCCCCAAGGAGACGCCGCCGCGGATCTGACCGTCGACGATCGCCGGGTTGATGAGCGTGCCCGCGTCTTCGATCACCCGGTAGTCCAGGATCTCCACCCGGCCTGTGCGCCGCTCGACCTCGGCGACGCACAGGTGGGTGGCATTGGAGAAGGTCATGGCCGGCGGGTCGTAGGTCCGGTGGATCTCAAGGCCGGGCAGCTCACCGGCCGGCAGTGCGGAGGGGTCCATGTACGCCGTCCACGATGCCTGGGACAGCGGCAGGCGGGGCTCGGGCTCCCCCAGCACGTAGATTTGATCGTCCCTGATCTCCAGGTTGTCAATCGGCTCTCCCACGAGGTGCGCCGCGATGCGCAGCACCTTCGCGCGGGCCTCCGTCGCGGCTAGATACGCCACCGCGTTGCCGGCGGCGGCGCCCCGGGAGCCTCGGGTCCCCATCCCGTAGGGGGCGATGGAGGTGTCCCCAAGCAGCACGTTCACGTTCCCGACCCGGGTTCCGAGTGCTTCGGCGACCACTTGGGCGATCGTTGTCTCGTATCCCTGGCCGGTCGGCACGATGCCGACACTCACGTTGACCGCGCCACTCGGCTCCACCTTGACGGTGGCCGCCTCGTGGCCGCTTCCCCTGCCGCTCTTCTTGTACCACGCCGATCCATACGTGGTCGGTTCCAGGACGCTCGCTATCCCGACGCCGAGGTACCGATCGTTCGCTCGGGCTGCCCGCTGTTCGGCCCGGAATCCCGTCAGATCGAAGTCCCGCAGCATCTGCTCGTAGCCCTCCCACGGGGTGAGTGCCTCGTAGCTGTACCCGGTCGCGGACACATACGGCTGGTCCCGGCTCGTGATCATGTTCCGGCGGCGCACCTCGACCGGATCGATCTTCAATTGGCGGGCGATGCGCTCGACCATCCCTTCGGTCGCCCACGTCACGAGAGCCATAGGCGCGCGAAGGGTGCCGGCCGGGCACTTGTTCGTGATCACGACGTTGATGGAGTATTCGTAATTCTGGAGTTTGTACGGGCCGGGAAGAAGCCAGCCGACGGAGTCGATCGGGTACTTCGGGGTGAAGAAGGCATACGCGCCGTAGTCAGCCCAGAGTTCGGCTTTGATCCCGAGAATGCGCCCGTCCTTGGTCACCGCGGCCCGGATCCAGGCGGAATCGTCTCGCGCATGGTTCGCCACCGTGAGGTTCTCGAGCCGATCCTCGATCCACTTGATCGGCCGGCGCAGCTTGATGGCCAGGGCGGCCACCGTCAGTTCTTCACGAAAGAGCGGAATCTTCTGCCCGAAAGCACCTCCCACGTCCGGCGAGATCACCCGCACCTGGTTCTCATCCAGCCTGAGCCGGCGGGCCAGGTTTGTCCGCAGCAGGTGAGCCGTCTGCTGGCCGCTGTAGAAGGTCAGCTCCATGCGGCCGGCGTCCCACACGGCGAGGACGCCGCGGGTCTCGATGGGGACGTGCGTCATCCGCTGGGTGCTGAAGCGGACCTCGACGATCTCGTCGGCCTCGGCGAAAGCCGATACGACGTCACCGAAGGTGCGGGTCTGCCGGGTGTGCAGGTTACTCGAAAGATCCTCATCCACCAGGGGCGCATCGGGCGCGGCGGCCGACTCCATGCTGAGGACCGGCGCGAGCGGCTCATAGTCCACCTCGACGAGTTCGATCGCGTCCTCCGCGACGTACCGGTCGACGGCCACCACGCACGCGACGGGATCGCCGTTGAATCGGACCTTCCGGGTCGGCAGGGTCTCCATGACCATCGGTTCGGCTCCGGCCTGGGCCGTGACTCCTGGTTCGGTGAGTTTTGCCAGGTCCTCACCGGTGAAAACCGCGACGACGCCGGGAAGCGCGAGTGCCCGCTCGACGTCGATGGCGGTGATCCGCGCGTGCGCGTACGGGCTGCGCACGAAGGCCGCGTGGAGGGTGCGGGGAATTTGCAGGTCATCCGTGAACGTCCCGGCACCCAGCAGCAGCCGGTAGTCCTCAGAGCGCCGCACCGGCGCTCCGAATCCCTGACGACGTTGTTTCGTGATTGGCCCGGAGGAGGGGGCCAGAATGCTACCCGGCATGGCTGTCCGCTTTCCCTGCGCTCTGTCCGCCGGCGGACTCCAGGTCGCGGGCGGCCTGCAGTACCGACTGGACTATCGACTCATATCCCGTGCATCGACACAGATTGCCCGACAATTGAGTGCGAATCTCGGACTCGGTGGGCGCGGGATTCTCTTTCAGCAGAGCACAGGCACTCATCACGAAACCGGGCGTGCAAAAGCCGCATTGCAGCCCGTGGTTCTCATGAAAGGCCCGCTGGATCGGGTGCAGTGACGTCCCGTCGGGGGAGACGCCCTCAATGGTCAGCACTGTTGCGCCGTTCACCTGGACCGCGAACATCAGACACGAACGGACCGCCTCGCCGTTCAAAAGAATGGTGCACGCCCCGCAGGCCCCCTGCTCGCAACCCACGTGGGTGCCGGTGAATCCGAGAACGTCCCGGAGAAAATCGGACAGCAGCAGCCTCGGCGCTACGTCCTGCTCCACGCTCTGTCCGTTGATTTGAAAGCGTACGCGGCGCATTGCGGTCACTGTTAGCCTGCCGAGCGATCTGTCGAATGGAGGGCTCTTTCGGTCGCCGCGGCGAGCGCGATCTCCGTCAGATGGCAGGCGATGTCCCGCCGGTCCTCACCGGTGGCGTGTATATCGGACTCCGGGGTGAGGTCCGCCGTCGCCGCCGCGGCCACCGCGCGGTAGAGCGCCCGGCTCGGTTCCTCGCCGAGGAGACGCTCGGCCATGGGCAGGACCACCGGGGTCGCCGCCACTCCACTCATGGCCAGCCGGGCGCCGGAGTATCTTCCGCCGGTCAGTGTGACGGTGGCCGCGACACCGGCCAGGGCGAAGTCCCCGTGCCTGCGGGCGAACTCCTCAAAGGCCCAGCCCTCGCCGCTGGACAGGCGAGGCAGCACGACCGTCTCGATGACCTCGCTCTCGTCCAAGGCCGTGACGAACGTCGAGACGAAGAAGTCCCGGGCCGGTATGGACCTTTTGCGATCGGCGGCACGGACGACGATCCGAGCGTCGAGGAGCAGGGCGATGAGGGGCAGTTCTGCGGCTGGGTCGGCGTGCGCGATCGACCCGCCGATTGTCCCCCGCTGCCGTATCTGGAAGTGCGCAATATGCGTGGTCGCCTCGGCGAGGATAGGGCAGGCCCTACGGATGGCGGGCGACAATTCGATCTGTCGCTGCCTCGCCATCGAGCCGATGGTCACCGAAGTCTCGGACATCGCGATATCTGACAGCCCGGCCACGTTTTTCAGGTCGATGAGGTGTCGAGGCGTCGCCAAGCGCATGTTCATCAGAGGAACCAGGCTCTGCCCGCCCGCCAATACTTTCGCCTCATCGCCGAGTTGAGTGAGCAGTGCGCAAGCTTCAGCAATAGTCGGTGGATCGTGGTATTCGAATGCCGCGGGTTTCACTGACTCACCTATTCGTCCGCAGCGTTGCAGCCGCCGCTCTCGTTCAGTGGGATGGGTCGCCAGGTATAGGGATCATGGGAAACGTCGCTGATCTGACACGGCACTCCCGCTGGAGTGGTGATGCGGGCCGGAGCCGGCTTCATCCGGCCGGCGGGCAGGCCTGCCTCAGAAGTGGTTGTCGAGACTGGTCGAGGAGAACGTAGTCACGGTCTCGTTGCCCGGACACTAGACACGAACGGATCCCGCTGTCAATATATTGAACGTCGTTTCACTGGAATTTTGGATGAGTGACGAGGAGTGCCTGCGTTGAAAGGGAACGCCCCCGGCGACGATCACCTGGTCGGCCGTCTAGGCGCGATCATCGCCACTGAGCGGGCCAGTCGCGGGTTCAGCATCGAGGAACTGGCGGGGCGCGCAGGCATCTCAAACGGGCTGCTCAGCCAGTTGGAACGCGGCATCGGCAACCCCTCGATCGACACGCTGTCCAACATCGCCCGCGCGCTAGGCCTCTCGATCGGTTCGTTCTTTCTCGGCACCAACGACGACGATGCCGATGGCGTGGTCCACCCGCACACAAGGGCGCGACTGGTGCTGGCCGACCAGAACCTCACCTACCAACTACTCGTGCCCGACCTGCAGGGTGCGCTGTCCATGCTCTACATCGAGGTGCCGGCCCACTTCTCCAACGAGCACGCCCCCTTCAGCCACAGCGGGGAGGAGGTCGTCTTCATCCTTCAGGGAAGGATGGAGGTGCACGTCGGGAACCTGGTGCGGGTGCTGGAGCAGGGGGATTCGATGCGCTTCGCGTCAGTCACCAAGCACTGGTACCGCACCTTCGACGAGGACGTGGTCTCCATCACCGCGATGACGCCGCCGTCGTTCTGACACACCGATCCGATCGGCACAGGCACGAACCGAAGCACGAGAGACACGCATGAATTTCGAACACGCATTTGTTCTGCCGACCGACATCGACACGGCCTGGCAGCGCCTGCTGGACATCGAGAAGGTCGCCGCCTGCATGCCCGGCGCCTCGCTGGAGAGCCGGAACGACGACGAGTTCACCGGCCGGGTGAAGGTCAAGCTGGGCCCGATCGCCATGGTCTACCGCGGCTCCGCGCGATTCATCGAGAAGGCCCCGGACGACTTCCGCATCGTCATCTCCGCAAGGGGCAAAGAGGAACGCGGTGCCGGCACCGCGAGCGCGACGGTCTCGGCGACCCTGACGGCCGAGGACGCGAAGACCACCCGAGTGCGGGTAGTCACCGATCTTGAGATCACCGGCCGGCCGGCGCAGTTCGGCCGAAACATGATCGCCGAGGTGGGAGACCGGCTGTTGAGCCAGTTCGCCGACCGCCTTGCCGCCACCCTGGTTGAGCCGGCGGCCCAGCCGCCGACGGGCCAGGTCAACGCGGCGGCTCCGGAGTCCATGAACCTGATCGCCATTGTGGGGCCGCCCGTGCTCAAGCGTGCGGTGCCGGTGGCGTTCGGCCTGCTTGCGCTGATCCTCCTCGTGCGTGCGGCCCGCCGCCCGCGCACCGACCGATGACCCTCCGTCTCCTCGTCCATGCGGTTTGCCGTGCGCCCCGTCGAGTCAGGCAGCGGGCGACGGTGTCCCGCGACCGTCGACCGCCACCACCCCGTGGCCTGCCCCAGCCCCAGACATAGGCCGAGGTGGCCGGGGACGCCGTTGTCCCCGGCCACCTCTGGCTCCGGTTGTTTACTTGAAGCCGCGCAGCCTCAGGCTGTTGCTCACCACGAAGACGCTGGAGAACGCCATCGCGGCGCCGGCGATCATCGGGTTGAGCAGGCCCATCGCCGCCAGCGGCAGGGCGGCCACGTTGTAGGCGAAGGCCCAGAACAGGTTGCCCTTGATCGTGCGGAGCGTCCGGCGGGAGAGCCGGATCGCGTCCGCCGCCACCCGCAGGTCGCCGCGGACCAGGGTGAGGTCGGACGCCTCGATCGCGGCGTCGGTGCCGGTGCCCATGGCCAGGCCGAGGTCGGCCTGGGCGAGCGCGGCGGCGTCGTTGACACCGTCACCCACCATGGCGACCGCACGGCCTTCGGCCTGGAGCCTCTTGACCACGTCGACCTTGTCCTTCGGCAGGACCTCCGCGATCACCTCGTCGATGCCGACCTCCGCCGCCACCGTCTTGGCGACCGCCTCGTTGTCGCCGGTGAGCAGCACCGGGGTGAGCCCGAGGGCCCGCAGGTCGCGGATGGCCTCGGCTGAGGTGGCCTTGACGACGTCCGCGACGACGAGGATCGCGCGGGCCTTGCCGTCCCAGCCGACGGCGACAGCCGTACGACCCGCGGCTTGAGCCGCCGCGAAGTCGCGCTCCAGGTCGACCGGCAGGTGCTGGGACCACTCGGCGAGCAGCTTGGGCCGCCCGACAAGCACGGCGTGGCCGTCGACGATGCCCTGCACGCCGAGTCCTTCGACGTTGGTGAAGTCCTCGACGGGCGGCAGGGTGCCGACCCTGTCGGCCGCCCCGCGGGCGACGGCCTGGGCGATCGGGTGCTCGGAGGCGTGCTCAAGGGCGCCGGCGAGGCGCAGCACCTCGCCTTCGTCCTCGCCGTCGGCGACGTGCGTCTCGACGAGGGTCATCTTGCCTTCGGTGACCGTGCCGGTCTTGTCCAGCACGACGGTGTCGACCTTGCGGGTGGACTCCAGCACCTCGGGCCCCTTGATCAGGATGCCGAGCTGGGCTCCCCTGCCGGTGCCGACGAGCAGCGCGGTGGGGGTGGCCAGGCCGAGGGCGCAGGGGCAGGCGATGATGAGCACGGCCACCGCCGCCGTGAAGGCCGCGGCGGCGCCCGCGCCGGTGCCGAGCCAGAAGCCCAGCGTGCCGAGGGCGAGGGCGATGACGATCGGCACGAAGATGCCGGAGATCCGGTCGGCGAGGCGCTGCACCTCGGCCTTGCCGGTCTGAGCCTCCTCGACCAGTCTGGCCATCTGCGCGAGCTGCGTGTCGGCGCCGATGCGGGTGGCGCGCACGATCAGGCGTCCGCCCGCGTTGACGGTGGCGCCGGTGACCGCGTCGCCCGGCCGCACCTCCACCGGCACCGACTCGCCGGTCAGCATGGAGGCGTCGACCGCCGAGGTGCCCTCCTCCACGACGCCGTCGGTGGCGATCTTCTCGCCGGGCCGCACCACGAACCGGTCGCCGGTGGCGAGCTGGTCGGTGGGGATGCGCACCTCGGTGCCGTCGCGGAGCACCGCGACTTCCTTGGCGCCGAGTTCGAGCAGCGCCCGCAGGGCGGCGCCCGCCTTGCGCTTGGAGCGCGCCTCGAAGTAACGCCCGGCCAGGATGAACGCCGTCACTCCCGCGGCGGCTTCGAGATAGATGTTGCCCGAGCCGTCGGTCCGCGCGATCGTGAACTCGAACGGGTGGGTCATGCCGGGCGTGCCCGCCGTGCCGAAGAAGAGTGCCCAGAGCGACCAGCCGAGCGCGGCCAGCGTGCCGAGGGAGACCAGCGTGTCCATGGTCGCCGCGCCGTGGCGCAGGTTGGTCCAGGCGGCCTTGTGGAACGGCAGGCCGCCGTAGACCACGACCGGGGCGCCCAGCACCAGCGACAACCACTGCCAGTGCATGAACTGGAGCGGCGGGATCATCGCCATGGCGATGATCGGGACGCTCAGCACCAGGGAGACGATCAGCCGGGTCCGCAGGGGCCGCATCTCGTCGGCCGGCTCGCCCGCGCCGCCGGGGCCGGCCGTCTCTGAGTCGGCGCGGGGCGGCGCGGGCAGAGCCGCCGAGTAACCGGCCTTCTCGACCTCGCTGACGAGCTGCTGCGGGTCGAGACCTGCGGGGAAGGTGACCTTCGCCTTCTCGGTCGCGTAGTTGACCGTGGCGGTCACGCCGTCCATCTTGTTGAGCTTGCGCTCGATGCGGTTGGCGCAGGACGCGCAGGTCATGCCGCCGATCGACAGTTCGACGGCGCTTTGCGCGGTCTTGTCGGTGATGGTGGACATCACCTCTCCTTTCTCAGCGTCCTACAGCTCAGTGCTTGTGGTCGTCGTCGTGCCCGCCGGACTCACCGGAGGTCTCGGCCGGAGTCTCGGCGGGGGTGGCGGCCGATCCGCCGGCGTTGACCGTGAAGTCGGCGGTGCGGACCTTACCGTCATGTTGGAAGTCCAGGAAGAGGCGGTAGTCGCCTCTGCTGGGCACCTCGGTGTGGAACACGATCTCCGGCCCCGGCTGGGTCTTGCCGTCGCCAGGCTCTCCGTCGGGGTGCACGTGGAGGTAGGCGAGGTCCGAGCCGCGCAGGGCGACGAGGTGGCCGTAGGCGCCGAGGTAGGGCTGAAGGTCGGTGACCGGCTTGCCGTCCTTGCTCACGGTGAGGGTGAGCTTGGCGGACCGGCCGGGGGTGACGTCGCCGGCGAGCTCGACCGTGTAACCGTCGACCTCGGCCTTGCGCTCGACGGCGGGCAGGGGTTTCGGCGTGTAGTCGCCCGCGACGAGCAGATCGGCGCCGAGCGTGAGGGGCGAGCCCCCGGTGGGGGCGAAGTCGGCGAACACCCGGTAGGCGCCGGGGTCGGGCAGGGTCACCTTCACCGACCAGACGCCGTCGCCGGTCTCGGCCGGGTGCAGGTGCTGGAAGGTGCCGAGGTCCCGGGAGACCAGGATGAGGTGGAGCTTCTTCTCGTGCTGCACCTGGTAGTCGGTGACGGCTTCGCCGTCCGGGCCGGTCACCGTGAACCGGAAGTCGGTCGGGACATCGGGCTTGACCGTCGTGGTGATCGGGGTGAGGGTGTAGCCGTTCTCTGACACTTGGAGCCCCCCAGGGGTATTCTTCGGCGCCGCTGCCTCCGGCGTGGCGCTCGGCTTCGCGCCACCGGTGTGCCCTTTTGCGGCGCTGTGGTCGGCGGGTGGCGGCGCGCCGCCGACATCGCCGACCGCGCTGCCCACGCCCAATGCCGCGGCGAAAACCACGGCCAGGACTGCGGCATATGCGCCTAGCTTGACTGGTGTGTTCACGACTGACCTGCCACGTCGTAGCCCGCCGCCTTGACGGCGGCGACGATGTGGCCGGACTCAACGGGGTCGTCACTCCGCACGGTCAGCAGGCCGGTGGCCAGATCCACCTCGACGCCTGTCACACCGGCGACCTCGCCGACCTCCTCCTTGACCGAACTGACGCAGTGACCGCAGGTCATGCCCGTAACGGTGTAGGTGGTCGTGGTGGCCATATGAAATCACTCCTTTAGGAACGGACTAGTCGTGCGATGGCGTCACTGGCCTCTTGGATCTTGGCCTGCGCCTCAGGCCCGCCCTTGGCGGCGGCTTCCGCCACACAGTGGGCGAGGTGTTCTTCAAGGAGGGACAGGGCGAACGACTGCAGGGCGCTGGTCGCGGCCGACACCTGAGTGAGGATGTCGATGCAGTATTTGTCGTTTTCAACCATGCGCTGGAGGCCCCTGGCCTGGCCCTCGATCCGGCGCAACCGCCGCAAGTGATCGTCTTTGGTGTCGGCGTATCCGGCCATCACCCCGCCCCTTTCGCTCGCTCGCACCGGCATTAACACCATACCCCCCTACCGTATTCCCTCTACCTGGAGGTCTCGTCGGCGGGCTCCAGTCCCGCGAGGAGGTTGAAGGCCCCCGTCAGCAGATTGAGCGCGGCGAGCCCGACGATCTCCGCGATCACACGGTCACTCCAGCCGTGCGCCCGCAGGCCCGCGACATCGTCGTCGGTCAGGGACGAAGGCTCGGCCAGCACCCGCACCGCCACACCGATCAGCGCCGCCTCCCGGGCATCGGTGGAGGTGCCCTGACGGGCGAGGGCGATGTCGTCCTCACTCAACCCGGCGGCCCTGGCCCCCGCGGCATGGGCCTGACGGCAGAGCTCGCACCCGATCCACTCCTGAAGCGCGAGCGAAATCTTCTCGCTCAGCGCCCTGGGCAACTTGGTGCGCTTCATCGCGCGGGACAGGTCCAGATAGCCCTGGAGCAACGCCGGCGAGTGGGCCATGGTGGAGACCATCCGCCCTACGCTGCCCCTTCTCTCCAGAATCTCCCCAAGCAACTCACGAGACTTGCCAGGAGCCGCGTCTGGCTCCAACGCCACCAACCGTTGCATTTCCCCTCCTCCTCGCGTACGACTCACACCCTACCCCCCTAGGGTATGTTTCCGTCAAATGGGAACCCATGCGACATACACCCTCCACGTACGGCGAAGCCACACCCATGGCCCCCGGCAGGCAGGCCAAACGGCCCCGGCTTCGCCGTACAGCGCACCTTGCCGATGCGCGGTCAATGCCTGGCCTCTAGGACGCCGACAAATGCGGACGAGATTCAGCGAAAGGGTGCTCTGCCGTACGATGAACGCGTGCACGGCCTCGCCCGCTCCGTGTGGTCCGAACCCGCTCCCCCCAACCCGCCGAAGCGGGTGTGGCGCGACTGGGCGCTTGTGGCCGTGCTCGTGCCGGCCGCGTTGCTCGAAGGGCTGTTCCGGCCCGACCTGCCCTGGCCCGCCCTCTCGACGGCGATCACGATCGCGCTGATGCCCGCGCTGCTGTGGCGCCGGTCCCGGCCGCTGCTCGCGCTGGCGGCGCCGTTCGCCGTCAATGCGGTGGTCAACCTGTTCGCGGGCGGCGCGCAGGTCGAGACGTGGACGATGGCATATCTGCTCATCGTTGTATACGCGCTGCTCAGATGGGGCTCCGGGCGCGAGGCGGCGATCGGCGTGGCCGTCGTGGCCGGCTCGCTCCTGCTTTCGCTCGGGCTCGGCCGGATCGCGCCGTCCGAGGTGGCGGGCGTGTTCACCGTGGTGTTCGCGGTCATGGCGCTGGGCGTGGCGTTCCGCTACCGGGCCCGGGCGCGGCTGCGCGAGATCGAGCAGATCAAGCTGCTCGAACGCGAACAACTGGCCCGCGACCTGCACGACACGGTGGCCCACCACGTCTCGGCCATGGCGATCCGGGCGCAGGCCGGTCTGGCCATGGCCGAGATCCCCGGGGCCGCCACCGACGCGCTGCGGGTGATCGAGGCCGAGGCGTCGCGTGCGCTCGCCGAGATGCGCGCCATGGTGCACCTGCTGCGCTACGAAGGACCTGCCGAGCCGGCGCCCGGCATTCCATTCGCCGACCTGCGGGAGCTCGCCGACCACGGCCGCTCAGGTCCGGCGGTCGAGGTGGAGGTCACCGGCGACCTCGACGGCCTGCCCACGTCGGTGGAGGCGGCGATTTACCGCATCGCCCAGGAATCGGTCACCAACGCCCGGCGGCACGCGCGCAACGCCACCCGGATCGAGGTGCGGGCCGAGGCCGGCGCCACGGCGGTCCGCCTGCGGGTGAGCGACGACGGCGAACATGTCCCCCGCACCGCGTCCTCCGGATACGGCATCGTCGGCATGGCCGAGCGGGCGGGACTGCTGGGCGGCACCTGCCAGGCCGGACCCGACCCCGGCGGCGGCTGGACCGTCACCGCCGAACTGCCGCGGAAGGCGTCGTGAGCATCCGCGTCGTCGTCGCCGACGACCAGGAGATCGCCCGCACCGGACTGCGGATGATTCTTGACGCCCAGCCGGGCATCGAGGTGATCGGCGAGGCCGCCGACGGGCGGCGCGCCGTCGAGCTGGCCCGCCGGCTGCGCCCCGACGTGTGCCTGTTCGACATCCGTATGCCGCGCTTCGACGGCATCGAGGCCACCCGTGTCCTCGCCGGCCCCGGCGTTCCCGACCCCGTCGCCGTGGTCGTCATCACCACTTTCGACCTCGACGAACACGTTTATGCCGCCCTGCGCGCCGGGGCCCGCGGGTTCCTGCTCAAGGACGCCGGCCCCGGCATGCTCGCCCAGGCTGTGCGCGCGGCCGCCGCCGGCGACGCGCTCATCGCGCCGAGCATCACCGCCCGGCTGCTGCGCGCCTTCGCCGGCGGCGGCCGCGCCGCTCCCCCCGCGCAGCCGATCGACCCGCTCACCGAGCGCGAGGAGGAGGTGCTGGCCACCGTGGCGCGCGGCCGGACCAACACCGAGATCGCCGAGGAGCTGCACATCTCGCTCAGCACGGTGAAGAGTCACATCGCGAGCCTCATGGCCAAGCTGGGCGTGCGCAACCGGGTGGAGATCGCCATGTGGGCCTACGAGACCGACCGCCTCAAGCGCTGAGGCCGCCGCCGTACCCCCCATTCGGCCACGGCCAGGTTGCCCGCCCAGGCGAGCCCCATCAGCAGGGTCGTGGACAGCGGGCCGGGCGGACCGGAGATTACGCTCGCGAACGCCAACAGGACCAGCTGGGTGCCCGCGCCGAGCCCGAGCGCATATCCGCGAGCCATCCAGGCGCGATGCCGGGCGATGTCCCGGCGCCGTATCGCGGCGTAGCCCAGCACGATCGAGCCGGCCATGAGCGTGCCGGCCGCGATCCGGAAACCTGTGGGCAGCGGCCCGTCATGCCATGCGTTCGCGACCGCCAGCCAGAGTCCGGTGAGCGCCACGACCAGCCCGCACACCACGAGCAGCCGCCCCGCCGCGCGATGCAGTCCGGGCCTGCGGGCACGCAGTCCCGGCGCGAACTGCAACCCGCCGAGCAGCGTGTACGGCGCCGCCGCGAGAGCGTGCAGCAGCACCGCCGGTGAGGGCGGCGCGGCGGAGACGGAGAGGCTGACCGTTCCGGCGGCCAGGGGTGCGGCGCCCAGCAGGATCAGTCCGGCGGGCACGAGCCGGCCTGTCGTACGGCGATGCGTGGTCGTCGCATGAGTCATGCCCCGATGGTGACGGCGGAAAGTAGCCGGCTCATCGGCGCGGAGGCCGGACTGCGATCCGCCGATCGGCGGGCCCGGCCGTCGTACTTTCGGCCGTTCCACCGCCTCGTCTTTCGGCCGTTACGCCGACCCCTCCGCTGTGGCGACACTGGCGTTCCCGACGCCACAGCGGATGAGGAGACTGCGATGAAGGCTTACATTCTGCGTTCGTTCGGCCCGCCCGAGGCACTCGCCCTAGAGGACATCGAGACCCCCACACCTTCCGAGGGCGAGGTGCTGGTCAAGGTGCGGGCCACGTCGGTCCAGCCCTACGACTGGCATCTGATGCGGGGCGAGCCGTACTTCGCCCGGCTGACGGGCGACGGACCGGGGCTGCGCCGTCCGAAGATCACCGTCCTGGGGGCCGACGTGGCCGGGCAGGTCGAGGCCGTGGGGCCGGGCGTGGTGGGGGTGCGGCCCGGCGACGAGGTGTACGCGATGCCGAAACAGGGGGGCTTCGGGGAATACGCATGCGTCGCCGTGAACGAGCTGGCGCCCAAACCGGCCGGTCTGTCGTTCGAGCAGGCCGCCGCCGTGCCGCTGGCCGCACTCACCGCCCTGCTGGCGCTGCGCGACGACGGCCGGCTCAAGGCAGGCGAGCGGGTCTTGGTCAACGGCGCGTCGGGAGGCGTGGGCACGTTCGCCGTGCAACTCGCCAAGGCGTTCGGCGCGGAGGTGACGGGTGTGTGCGGACCGCGCAACACCGGCCTGGTCCGCTCACTGGGGGCCGACGAGGTCATCGACTACAGCAAGGAGGACTTCACCCACGGCGGCCGGCGCTTCGACCTGTTCCTGGACATCGCCGGCAGCCGCCCCGTCTCGGCCGGCCGCCGCATGCTGACCCGCCACGGCAGGTACATCCTGATCGGCGGCCCGGGCGGCCGATGGCTGAGCCCCATGGGCCGGATGATCGGCGCCCTCGCCACCGGTCCCCTCTTCCCCCAGCATTTCGCGATAGCCAACGTGATCAGCTCCACCGCGACCCGGCAGAACCTACTGACCCTCACCGAACTCATCGAGAACGACCAAGTCCGCCCGGTCATCGACCGCTGCTTCCCCTTCCACGAGATCCCCGCGGCGGTCGCCTACCAGGAACAGGGCCACGCCGCCGGCAAAGTCGTCGTCACCGTGTGACCCGGTCGCCGGGTGCACATGGCCGTAGACGAACGCCACCGAGTACGGTGACCGCCGGCGGCCCGGGGATGCACGGCAAGGGAATGCACATGTGGTGGCGCTGCCCACTGGAGCGATATCTCTCCACCGCCCCACCTGGCTGCACCGCTCGTTGTTCTTCACTCGGAAAAGGACGGGCCGGCAGGTCGTCGGTAGTGGCGAGTCGCTCTTCCGTGATCATGCAAAGGGGCTGGCTCGGGTGCACGTGCTAAGGCTGTGCCGTAGGGAGCACGATGACCGGGCAGGTGGCGTGGTGGAGGAGGGCGTGGCTGACGGAGCCCAGCATGAGGCCGGCGAAGGGGCCTCTGCCGCGGGAGCCGACGACCAGGAGTTCGGCGCCCTGGGATGCCTCGCGGAGGACCTCGGCCGGGTGGCCGTGCCGGCTGCGTTCGACGACGGTGACGTCCGGATGGCGGGCGGCGCAGCCGGAGACCAGGTCGGCGAGGAGGCGGCGTTCGGTCGTGGCGGCGTCGAGAGCGTCGGCCAGAGTTTCGGGGCCGTAGCCGATGATGGCGGAGTTCCAGGCGTGGATGGCGTGGAGTTCGGCGCCGCGAAGGGTGGCCTCGGCGAAGGCGAGTTCGATCACCTCGGCGTTGCCGGGTGAGCCGTCGACCCCGACGACCACGACGTTGTGCGAGGGTTCCGGCCGGGCGCGGACGACGGCCACGGGGCACACGGCCTGGCCGGACACGCCGAGGGCGACCGAGCCGAGGAGCAGGCCGCGGAAGCCGCCGAGGCCGTGGCTGCCGACCACCAGCAGGTCGGCGTCGCGCGAGGTCTCGATCAGTGTGGCGCGGGGGTCGCCGGCGAGCAGGCGCGTCTCCACGTCGATGCCGGGCACCTCGTTCTTGACATGCTGCGCGGCCTCCTCCAGCACGGCGGCGGCGCTGTCACGCATCCAGCGGCCCACCTCGGCGTGCGGGGCGGCGTCGTCCATCTCCAGCGGCCATTCGGCCATCGTGTGGACCACGCGTACGGCGTCGCCGCCGCGCAGTGCCGCCTCGCGGGCCGCCCAGGTGACGGCCTCCAGACCGGCCTTCGACCCGTCCACTCCGACCACGATCACGTTGCTCTCCCTCCTGCGGATCTCCATCGCACCTCAGAAGGGCGGGTGGGCGACATGGCCAAAGGTCCTTCGATCCGCAGGACTTCGGCACCTAACTCTCTCCCCGCAGGGCATACGAATGTGCCTTCTGACCTGGTGTTCTCAAGGACGTCCGGGACACTATGTCCCGCGAAACCCCAGCAGTCACCAATAAAGCCCGCATAAGTGTTGAACCTTCCCCGAAACCTCCTCGTACAACGGTGTGGACTCGGCATTCGAAGGATCAACGTGTTTCTACAGGACCAGCCTGTATCGGCCGTGACGGCGTCCGCCGCCACGCCGGGCAGCACATCTACCCTCCGGAGACGTCCGAACATGGCGACCAGTGGTGAACGACGGAGCCGGCCCTCCCGTCTGCGGCCCGTCAAGGAGCCCGACGACGAGACGGTCGTCGCCGGGCTCTATCGCGAATATCACCGGCCGCTGCTCGCGTTCGTGCTTCGTCTTACCTTCGGAGACCGGCAGTGGGCGGAGGATGTGGTGCAGGAGACCATGATCCGCGCATGGCGCAACGCGGATCAGCTGGACCCGGACGCGACGTCCTTGATGCCTTGGCTGGCCACAGTGGCGCGTCGTATCGTGATCGACGATCGACGCCGAAAAGAGGCACGGCCTCAGGAGGCGGGCGAAGCACCCCTTGACAATGTGCCTCTCCCCGACGAGACGGAGGACCTCCTGCGCCAGGTGGTCGTGGCGGAAGCGCTGAAGTCGCTCTCCCCGGCTCACCGCGAGATCCTCAACGAGACGATCTTGCGCGACCAGTCGGTGAACAACGCCGCCGAGAAGCTTGGAATTCCCGTGGGCACGGTGAAATCCCGCGTCTACTACGCAGTGCGTGCGCTGCGCCTAGCACTTGAGGAGAGAGGGGTGAAGGCGTGAGTTCCCCAGTTCAGCACACCGATGTAGCCGCCTACGCCCTGGGGCTGCTCGAAAAGCGGGACCAGGACGCGTTTGAAAGTCACCTGGCGAACTGCCCGCCGTGTACGGCGGAGCTCGCGGAGATGTCCGGGCTCGCCGGGTTGCTGACCGGTGTCGAGCCGGTCGGCGACCCGCCAGGCGAAGTCACAGGCGGTCGTTTCCCCGCCGGGCCCGCGGACCGGGAGACAGGTGGGGCACCGGGTGAGGTGATCGACCTGGTGCGGCGGTCGGGCCGCGCCAGACGCCGGGCTCAGCGCGGGTTGTTCGCCTTGGTGAGCACCGCGGCGGCGGTGGCCGTGGTCGCCTGGCTCACCGTCGGCGGCCCGCTGGGGAGCGCCGCGGGCGGCCACCCCGGGGATCACCACCTGGCGGGGTCCGCCATCCCCAGTAGGCCGGCGGGTGGTTTCGCCCAAGAGCTGTGGAAACAAGGGCAGAAGTTCGAGGGTGTGGGCGCCGGCGGTGTCACCGGGAGCGTTGCCGTGGAGAGCAAACCGTGGGGCACCCACGCGACCGTCCAGCTCAAGGGGGCTCGCGGTCCCCTCAAATGCGAACTCGTGGCGATCTCCAAGACGGGTGAACGGCGCGTGCTGAGCGGATGGTCGATCCCGCCAGAGGGTTACGGCGCGACGGGCTCGGAAGCACCGTACTACTTCCACGGCGGCACGGCTTTCTACCGGGACGAAATCGCCAAGTTTGAAGTACAGGTGATCGGCGGCGAGACCCTGCTATCGGTTCCCGTGTGACATTCGCACGGCCAAAAGCCGGGAGGCCTGTTCCTTAAGTGGAAAGGGCCTCCCTTTTTGGTGTGCCGACTCCATATCCACAGGCCGTCCCCCTGTCCACCGGGAAGAGTATTTTTACACATTCGACGGTTGAACTCTGCGCGGCGGGCACTCCGTACGACTGGGCATACCATTGGAAATCCCAATCACGAGGTTGTAATGTCTATTCGCTCGCTCGCGATCAACGGTCTTTACTGCTGCACCGGGCTCGCCGCCGCAGGCCTGATTCCCCTTGTGAACGCGGACGCCGCGCAGGCTCAATCCCCGGCACAAAGCCCGTCGGAGATATATCTCGCCGCCGGTCTGCGCGGCGCCAACGAGGTGGGCACCCTCGGCGACGCCGACGGCCGGGCCACCGCCGCCCTCAAGATCAGTGGCGACAAGCTGACCTTCGCCCTGCGGTGGAACAGCATCGACACCCCCACTGCCGCGCACATCCACGCCGGCGACAAGGGCGTCAACGGGGCGGTGAAGGTCGCTCTCTTCGCCGAGGCCCTGCCGGGCGGCGCGCTCGGCGTCACCGGCACGGTCACGGTGTCCGACGCCGCCACCCTGAGCGCCCTCAAGCAGAACCCCGGCAGCCTCTACGTCAACATCCACAACGCCGCCCACCCGCAGGGCGCCCTTCGCGCCCAGCTCCTCAAGCTGAACAAGGCCGTCAACCTCAACGGCGTGCTCCACGGGAGCAACCAGGCCACCCTCTCCGCCAAGGGCGACGGCGCCCAGGAGGTCCAGGCCGACGACGGCAAGCGCCGCGGTGACCGCGACGGCTCCGACACCTGGTGGATCCGCGTGAAGAGCGACTCGATCGCCTACACCGCCACCTGGAAGAAGATCGCGCCGCCCGTCCTCGGCCACATCCACAAGGGCAACCCCGGCGTCAACGGCCCGGTCGCGACCGAGCTCTTCGCCGACGCGAACGGCCTGCCCGCCAACCTCACCGGCATCGCCGGCGAGACGGCGGCGCCCGCCGAGGTCATCAGGGGCCTCAAGAACAACCCGACCGCCTACTACACCAACATGCACACGGTCGAGTTCGACGGCGGCGCCGTACGCGGCCAGATCGAAAAGGGTGCCAAGCACGGCAACGCCGTGACCGCCCTGGTCAAGACCGGCGTGCAGATCTACTCCTGCACCAAGCAGGCCAACGGGTCCTTCGCCTTCACCCAGAAGGACGTCTCCGCCAAGCTCGCCCGCGGCATCGACCACACCTTCAAGCGGCCGGTCGCCGGTCCGCCGCGGTGGATGGCGCCCGACCACAGCATGGTCACCGGCGCGGTCGTCACCCGCATTCCGAACGGCGACCGCAACATCCCCGAGCTCGTGCTCGATGCCACCCAGACCGGCCCGAACCGCGGCCTGCTCGCCCACGCGACGCAGATCCTCCGCGTCAACACCACCGGCGGTGTCGCCCCCGGCGGCAAGTGCTCCGCCGGCAAGACCGTCCGCGTGCCCTACGGCTCGGACTACATCTTCCTCGGCTGAGGCTCCGGCCCGGCTGTAGAACGGCCCGCCACCAGCGCGGCCCCCGGCGGTAGAGAGGCGCCGCCAATTGCGTGGCCCCGGCGATAGAGAGGCCCCGCCAATAGCGCGCCCCCCGCCAATAGTGTGGCCCCGGCGATCAGGCGGAGCGGCGAAACCACCGGCTCCACCCCGTACTTCCGGGGTGGAGCCGATGTTGTTTCCCGAGTCAGAGCGCCCCGCGAAAGGCCTTGACCGCCGCCGCGATGCCCTCCGGCGTCGGCCCGGTGACGACCGCACCGAGGAGTACGGCGGAAGCCCCGGCTTCGACGAGCGCCGGAAGGTCGGCCGGGGTCAGCCGATGCTGAGCCGGGACGACGAGCGGCACGCCGACGGCGCCGCGGACGGCCGACACACGTGCGAGGGTGCCGAGCGACAGGGCTGTGCCGTACAACGCGGGGTCGAGCGTCGACATCTCCAGCGCCCGCACCCCGGCCGCCACGAGAGCGGCGGCGTCCGCGGGGCCGTCGGCGGGGCCGAGGGCCACCATGGGGGTGACCTCGCCGCAGTCGGCGACATAACCCGCGGGGGCGTGGGAGGCGTAGACGTCGAAGTAGTCGAAGCCCATGACGGAGGCACTGCGGGTCTCGCCGGGGGACACCGTGCCCGCGCCGCCGACGACCAGGCCGGTGGGCAGGCCGACGGCGAGGACGGCGCGGAGCCGGTCGGCTTCCTGGTCGAGGGAGCCGAAGGCGGTGCCCGAGGCGCGGTGCTCGATGTTGATGTGCACCTTGAGACCGTCGGCTCCGGCGGAGGCGGCGGCCTCGGCCAGGGCGGGGTCGTTGCCGGGCAGGCTGACGAGTACGCCGATCCTGTCGGATGGCAGTCGCATGCTGGTGGTCCTTCGTATGCCGGAGGTTCTAGTAGGGCTGGATCTTCGGCCAGGTCAGCTCGACGCCGTCGGCGGCGAGGCCGGCGCGGAACTCCTCCCGCCGCCGTTCATCGGCGGTGACCTGCTGGGGTTCGGCCGAGCCGGCCAGGCAGTGCGCGGCGAGGGCGCCTGCTGCCTCCCCGATGGCCCATTCGACGGGGTGCAGGCGGTAGCTGCCGTTGGTGATGTGGGTGGTGCCGATGTTCTTGCCCGCGGCGAGAAGGTTGCGCATCCGCTGCGGCACGAGGCTGCGCAGCGGGATCTCGAAGGGCCAGGCGGCCACGTCGATGTAGTTGTCGCCGCCGGTGGAGGGGTGCAGGTCGATGCGGTAGGAGCCGACGCCGACCGAGTCGGGGTAGGCGACCGCGCCGTGCCGCCCGCGCACGGAGACCGCGAGGTCCTGCTCGACGACGCGATATTCCGCGAGGATGCGGCGGGACTCGCGGATGTAGGGCGCCATGGCGAGGCCGTCGGCGGTGCCCATGATGTCGGGGCGCAGCCGCAGCCCGGGCCAGCCGGTGCCGCCGTCCGGGCGGGGGGCCTCGGTCTGCATCCAGTAGAGCATGCTGAGGCTCTGCTGCCGGGCGGCCTCGACGTGGCGGGCCGCCTCGTCGGCCGGCACCTCGAAGACGGGCCCGCCGAGGTAGTCGATCTGCGGCCAGTTGACCAGGGTGACGTCGCTGGCGAACACACCGGGCCGGAAGTGGTTCCTGGCGAGGATTCGGCGGAACGTCCACAGCTCGTCGGAGCCAGGGTCGCGGCTCTGGTCCGCGACGATCGCGCCCGGGTCGTCGTCGGGGTTGGGGCTGAAGGCGTAGGTGCGGGGCGCGAGGGTGTGCGGGTGGGGGGCGACCCAGCCGAGCTGGGCGCCGGGCCAGAACTCGGGCCGGTGGTTGCGCCAGTGGGCGTAGGTGTCGGGCTTGTCGACGGTGTGGTCCTCCCCCTCGCGGTGTTCGAGGGCGAAGCACACCGAGACGGCCTGCATGTTGAGCGGCTGGGCGGCCTCGGGGGCGCTGGGCTCGCCGGTGTCGTGGCGCGACTCGAACCCGGTGACGTATTCGGTGCCGGTCAGCGGCAGCAGGTCGCCGGTCTCGGTGGCGTCGAGCACATAACGCGCGTCGATCGTCGTCTCGCCGCCGCCGCGCAGGTCGCGCAGGGTGACCGACTCGACGCGGTCGCCGTTCACCCCGGCGGCGACCGGTTCGTGCTCGCGGAGCACGGTCAGCCTCCCGGCCGCCTCCCAGGGCGCGACCATCGCGTCGAGCACCGCCACTGCGGCGCGGGGCTCGACGCACAGGCGGCTGACGCGCCCCGCCCCGGGATTCAGCTGGGGGTCGGCTGCGGAGCCCGGCCGCAGGGGATACCAGCGGCGGTAGTACTCGCGGATGCCCTCGCGCAGCGCGCGGTAGCTCGTGCTGGAGCCGAACCGCTCCACCCACGGGTGCTCGTCCGGCGGCACCGCCTGGCTGGTCAACTGGCCGCCGAGCCAGGCGGTCGACTCGGTGAGTGTGACCCTGGCGCCGCCGCGCAGCGCGGCGAGGGCCGCGGCGACACCGCCAAGACCACCCCCGACGACGAGGACGTCGACCTGCATGCCGGTCATCGGCTTCCTATTCCTTTCCGCCTGCTCTCAGGCGCTGGTCCGCTGGTCCGGCCAGCTACGAACGTGCATTTCAAGGTGGTGGTCGCGGGCTGGGCGCCCGGCCCCTGCCGCAGCCGTTCCATGAGGAGGTTGACGGCCTCGACCCCCATCTCCCGCCTCGGGATGTGGAAACAGGTCAGCTCGGCGGCTCCCGCCGTACCGTCCGGCGGGTCGTTGAGTGCGGCGACCGAGCAGTCGTACGGCACGCGCAGACCGAGCGTGCCGAGGATGTCGACCACGCGCAGCGCCTCGGCGGCGTCGTGCACCACGAAGGCGGTCGCGCCGCGCTCGTAGAGGTCGGCGACGTCGGCGGGGGTCAGGCCCTCCGGGCCGACGGGCCGCAGCAGGCCGCCGGTGTCGAGGTCGTGGCGGCGCGCCGCCTCCCAGAAGCCGGTGTCACGGTCGGCGGTGTATTCGCCGGGGGTGGTCGAGCCGAGGTAGGCGACGCGGCGGTGGCCGAGGTCCGCGAGGTGGTCGACGACCTCGGCGGTCGCCGAGGCGTAGTCGGCGGCGGAGTAGCCGATGGGGTCGCCGGGCACCTCGCGGCGTCCGACGTAGGTGAAGGGGAAGCCGTCGTCGCGCAGCCGCGCGAGCTCGTCCCGGTCGGCGTTCTTGCCGATCAGGACGCACCCGTCGGTGAGGGCCAGCCGGTTGACGTTGTCGCGGTAGATGGAGCGGCGGCCGTCTGCGCCGGTGGCGCTGGTGAACAGCACCAGGTCGTAGCCGTGCGCCTCCGCCGCGGCCTCGATGCCGACCAGGAACGGGTGGTAGAAGTCGTGGTGGTCGAGGGGGAACACAGACTCGAAGGTGTAGACCCCGATCAGCCTGGTCGAGCCGCCGGCGAGGTTGCGGGCCACCGGGTTGACGACATAGCCGAGCCGGCGGGCGGCGGCGAGCACCCGGGCGCGGGTGCCCTCGGGGATCTCCGGTCCGTCGGTCCGCCCGCTGATGACGTAGGAGACCGTCGCCTGGGAGACCCCCGCCTCCTTGGCGATGTCGGCCTGCCGGGGCCGGCGCCAGTTCCGCTCGCTCATGGGCCCGTCTCCGTGACGGCGATGTGGATGGTCATGATTGGCTGCCCTCCAGGTCCTTGTCCTCCACGTCGCGGTCCCCCACGTCCTCAAGCGCGAAGTCGACCTCGAAGGGACGGCCCCAGGGCAGACACACGCTGCCGGGCCGCACCCGGTAGGCACCTGCGAACTCCGGGAAGGCCGCGAAACGCTCCTCCAATCCGGCAAGCGCGTCCGGATCACCGTTGATCACAGCACGGCGCACCCCCGCTTGGTATGCGAAGTCGTCAAGAAAGCGGTGCGCCACGGCTTTCGCGGTGGAGCCGGGGCCGCCGGCGAGGGCGGCGCACCCCTGGGCGACGGCGCTGCCGATGGAGTTGCCCGCGGTGTTCCACCCGGCGTAGCCGGCCAGATCGGTGAGGGCGATCCGCTCGCGCAGGGCATCCACGAGGGCCGGGTCGGAGCCGTTGGCGTCGGCGACGTCGGCCACCACGACGCGGCGGCCGGCCGCGACGAGCCCGGCGACCCGGTCGGCGAGCCGCCGGGCGGCGGACAGCCGCTCGGGCGAGGCGGGGGTGCAGGCGTCGAAGTAGCGGTCGGCCATCTCGCCGTCGCCTGTGCCCATCGGGGGGTGTACGGCGACGACCAGGTCGGCCGCCTCCGCTTCCGGCACCTGGCGCAGGCCCGCGGCCCGCACCTGCGCGGCGACGGTCTCCCCCACCGGCACGTCCTCGTAGACGGCCACGGCGGAGAGGCCGACCGGCACCTCGCAGACGACGGCGGCGGTGAGGTCGCGGCCGAGGCCGAGGGCCCGGCCGAAGAACACCGCGCCCGCCTCGTCGGCGCCGGGGTAGCACATCACCCGGTCGCCGGCGCCGAACCTCGTGATCCAGACGTCGAGCCACTCCCGCTCACTGGTCGAGACGCTCTCCAGGGTGGTGTCCTCGGCGAGCACGGCGAAGTGGTCGAGAACCCCCTCGGCGGCGAGTTCGACGCAGGCGAGGTGGAGCTGGTGCAGCGCGAGGCGGCGCCGCACCCAGTCGCGCGCGTCTCCTTCGGGGAGTACGGCACGGGCCCGCTCGACCCCGTCCGTCGTGAGCGGACCCGCGCCGCGGCCTCCGGCGGCGCCCGCGGGCAGGGCGGGCGCCGCGATCGGGGGGCGGGTCAGGGGGGCTTTGCCGTACACACCGTCCTGGCCGGGGGCCGGGGGGTGCTCGGCGCGGTAGAGCTCCTGTGAGAAGCGGAAGAAGGCGCGTCCGTGGGAGTCCCAGTAGGAGGGTTCGGTGCTCGCGTCGTCCTGGTCCTTGGTGCGCATCAGCACCGCGTAGGCGAACACCGGCATCTCGGCCGGCAGCCGCCGCAGCACCTCAAGGCGCGGCAGCCAGTCGGCGATCCCCTCGCCCGTCCGCCGCGACGGCACGTAGCCGCCGTGGACGAGCTGGTTGACCGACACCACGACCGCGTCGGCGTCCTTGGCGGCCTCCACCAGCCAGGCGGCGACCGCGTCGAGGTCGGACGCGGCGCCGCGGGGGCCGAGCAGGCCGGGCGGCGGCAGGGTGAGGGTGGCGCCGGCGGCCGCGGCGAGGTCGGCGACGTTGCCGGTGTTGACCGGGCGGTCGTCGAGCGGGAGCAGTACGACGTGGGTCATCAGCCCTTGACACCTCCGGAGGCCAGTCCGCGCACGAAGTGGCGCTGAGCGGCGAGGAACACGCCGACGACGGGGATCGTGGCGATGACGGTCGCGGCCATGAGCGGGCCGTATTGCACGACGCCGCTGGCGGCGTAGGTGCTGAGCGCGAGCGGCAGCGTCTGCATGTCCGGCGAGGAGACGACCACGAGTGGCCAGAGGAAGTCCTCCCAGGCGCCGGTGAACGACAACACGCCGATGGTGGCGACGACCGGGCGCGCGATCGGGAGGTAGACGCTCCAGAAGATGCGCAGCTCGGAGGCGCCGTCGAGGCGTGCCGCCTCGGCCATCTCCTCGGGCAGGTCGAGGAAGAACTGCCGGGCGAGGAAGATGTTCAGCGGCTGCACGAGCAGCGGCAGCAGCAGACCGGCGTAGCTGTTGAGCAGGCCGCTGCCGCCTTCGCCGAACAGGTCGTTGCCGCCCGCGAGGGGCCACCTCTGGGTGACCAGGAACAGCGGGATGAGCTGCACGACGGCGGGCACCATGGCCGCGCCGAGGGTGGCGGCGAACAGCGGGCGCGAGCCGGCGAACTTCAGCCGGGCGAAGGCGTAGCCCGCGGCGGTGGCGGCCATCACGTTCGAGAGCACCGTGAGCACGCCGACGACGACGCTGTTGGTGAGCGCCACCGGCAGGTTGGTGGTCTCCCAGACGTAGGCGAAGTTGTCGAGGGTCCACTCGCGCGGCAGCAGGTTCGGCGGGTAGCTGAACACCTCGGTCTCGGGCTTGAACGCCAGCGACAGCAGCCACCAGAAGGGAAGCATCACCACCGCGGTGACGAGGGCGACTACGGCGGTGCGGCGCCAGCGCCAGGCGCCTTTCACTTCTTGCTCCTTCCCAGCAGCCGCACGTTGGCGTAGGCCAGCGCGAAAATCATGCAGAAGAGCACGAACGCCATGGCGCTCGCCTCGCCGAGCTGGAAGTTCTCGAACGCCTGCTTGTAGACGAGCATGTTCACCACCGTCGTGGAACCCAGGGGTCCGCCCGAGGTGAGGATGTAGATCTCGGAGAAGGACTGCGCCAGGTAGATGAGGTCGACGACCACCACGTAGGTCGTGATGGGCATGAGCAGCGGCAGGGTCACATGCCGGAAGGTGCGCAGCCGGCCCGCGCCGTCGACCGCGGCGCTCTGGATCAGCTCCTGCGGGATGGTCTGCAACCCCGCCAGGAAGATGATCATGCTTCCGCCCAGGGCCTTCCAGGCACGCATGACGATCAGGGACGGCAGAGCCGTGGACTCGTCGGTCAGGAACTCCACCGGGTCGAGGCCGACCAGGTCGAGCGCGTAGTTGAAGAAGCCCTCGCGGGAGTAGAGCCAGAGCCAGATCATGCTGACGGCGACGAGGGAGACGACGCGCGGGAGGTACATCATCCCGCGGAACAGGCCGACGCCGGGGAACTTGCCGTTGACGAGCAGCGCGAGGCCGAGGGCGGCGGGCACGGTGAGGATCAGCGTGCCGACGGCGTAGGCTCCCGTGACCCCGAGCGCCCGCCAGAACTCCGCCGAGGTGAGCACCTCGGCGTAGCCCGCCAGGCCGTGGAACCTCGGGCCCGTGGTCTCGACCGGGTTGTAGGAGGTCAGGCTCAGGTAGAAGCCGTAGCCGATCGGGATGGCCACCACGACGAACAGGATGATCGTGGCCGGCAGGACCATCGCCCACGCGGCCGACCGCTGGCCGCGTCTCGACGGGGAGACCCGGCGAGACGCGGCAGTGGAGGTGGTTTTCACCGGATCAACCCTTGAGCAGCTCTTCGGCGGCCGCCGCGGCGTCGTCGAGCGCCTTACGCGGCGGGGTGGTGCCGCGCAGCGCCTTCTCGATCTCCTTGCCCAGCGCGTCGCGCAACTGGGTCCAGGTCGCCACGTTGGGGTTGCCGCGGAACTGCGGCGCGGCCTCCATGAACGGCGCCAGGTAGGACACCTTGGTCAGCTCGGGGTCCTTGGCGACCGAGGTGCGGGCGGGGATGCCGCCGACGGTGAGGGAGTACGCCTTGACGTTCTCCGGCTTGAGCATGAAGGAGATGAAGTCCCAGGCCTCCTTCTTCAGCTTGGTCTTCGCGCTGATGAACATGCCGTTGCCGGCGCCGCCGAAGGAGACCGCCTCGGCCTTCTTGACGGGGCTCAGCACGCCGATCTTCTCGGCGAGCTCGGGCGACTGCTCGTGGATCGTCTTCAGGGTGGCGTCGTCCACGAGCGCCATCGCGGCACGGCCGGTGGCCAGGGGGTGCTGGGCACCGGTGCTGGCGGTCTTCTCGCCGAGACCGGAACTCACCGCGTCGGAGCCCTGGTAGAGCCCGGTGAGGTGTTCGAGCGCGGCCACACCTTCCGGAGCGTTCCAGGTGACGGTTTTGCCGTCGCCTGCGAGGAACTTCCCACCCGCCTGGAAGAGCAGGGTGCCGAACGCCTGGGACATGCTGATGGTGTTGTCGGCCGGCATGAGCAGGCCCGACCGGGTCACCTTGCCGCCCTCGCGCTGGGCCAGCTTGCCGGCCGCGGCGCGCAGGTCCTCCCAGGTGGCGGGCGGCGTGGCGAAGTCGAGCCCCGCCTCCTTCACCAGGTCCTTCCGGTATGCGACGAGGTAGCCGAAGCCACGCAGCGGCATGATGTACTGCTTGCCGCCCACTTTCCCGTCGTTCAGGAAGGTGAGGTCGGTGCGGTCGGCCTCGGGGAGCGCGGCGACCTGCTCGTCCAGCGGCTGGATGCGGCCGGCGTCGGCGAAGCCCGCCGCGGCGGCGTTGCCGTGCCCGAAGACGTCGGGCGCGGTGTTGCCGGCGAAGGCCGTGGACAGGCGGGTCGACAGGTTGGCCCAGTCGACGAACTCGACCTGGACGTCGACGCCGGGGTGCTGCTTTTCGAAGGCCGGCACGAGCGTGCCGTTCACCCAGGTCACCTCGTTGCTGAGGTTGCCGGGGAACCACACCCGCAGGGTCTTGTCCCCGCCGCTCGCCGCGGTGCCGCCTGCGCCGCCACCGCCGCCGCAGGCGGACAACGCCAGCCCGGTGGTCAGGGCGGCGGCGAGAACGCGCCACGGGCGGTGCTTGTGGGGGCGCTTCATCGGTGTTCCCTTCATGGCCCTGCTGGGTAGTTCATGTTGACGCGGATGTTGGTCCAGGTGTTGACCGGTGACGCCGGGGGTTCGGTCACGCCGACCAGGTTGGGGCTCTGCTCCCAGGTCGCGCCGTAATCCTTGGAGAGCTCGAAGCGCATGTGGGTGCGCATGTAGAGGCCGAAGAGGGGGGCCACGCCCTCCCAGCCCGGGGTGAAGGACAGCTGCCCGTCGATCAGGTAGCGGGTGTCGCGCAGCGTCGCGGCGGTCCCGCCGACGGGGCCGACGATCAGCCACTGGGGCTTGTCGATGAAGGAGTTCTGGCCGAGGTCGTTGCTGAGGTACTTCACGTGGTTGGCGGGCACGATCTGGAAGCCGCCGCGGACGTTCGGGTCCCAGCTGAAGCCGGTGCGGGGCGACGTGGAGAAGGTCAGCGCACCGGGGTGGTTGGTGTCCATCTGGCCGATCTCGGCGAACTCGGTGCCGCCGAACCGGCCGCTGCCGCGCACCCGCTGCACGACGTCGGCGACGTGGCGCACGACGCCTCCTGGGTAGCCGACGAGGATGCGGCCGTTGTTCTCGTTGACGCGGCCGGCGACCTCGTCGCCCGCGGCCCAGTTCTCGAACTCCACGAAGGTGGGGGAACCGTACTGCGTGACCGGCTTGTAGACCGACATGCGCAGGTGGCGGGGCACGGGACGGGTGAAGTCGTCCTCGAAGTACTTGTGGATGGGGCGCCACTTGCCGCTGGCCTCGTCGAGGTATTTCAGCGGCGACCCGACCGCCGGGGAGGCGCCGCCGCCGAAGATGCTGGTGCCGCCCTCGATGTCGGTGTAGATCGTGTCGGCGAGCCACTTGCCGTGGTCGGCGCCGTGGAAGCGGTCGGGGCGGACGTTGACCAGGCTGGTGGTCCAGGCGCGCTGGTCGTGCGGGTCGTACTTCGCCCCGGGGCCGACCTTGAAGCGCAGGACGTAGACCGACACCGCGAGCGCGTGGCCGGGTGTGCCGTCCAGGGCGCGGGAATACTTCGACGCCCAGAAGCCGTCGTTGGCCTTCACACTGGCGGTGGCGGGCCGCTGCACGTTGCCGAGCTTTGTGCGGGTGCCGTCGAGGGCGACGTGGGTGACGGCGCCGCCGACGGAGTTGTCGAACTCGACGTCGAACTGGTGCTCCAGCTCAGGGTCGTTCTCGATGCGGGCGGGGCGGGGCATGGGCCCCACGACATTGTTGACACCGCGATGTCCGGGCGGGCTCGTGGCCGAGGCGGCCCAGGCGGGCGCCCCAAGAGCGGCCGCCGCGGGCACGGCTGCGGCGGCTGCGAGCAGATGCCGGCGGGACAGCGATGCGCTCATCGTACCTCCTAGTGATGCGCATAACTCGCTTGGCGGACTCCCCCGAGGTGATGCGCATAACCAACAGTGGGACAAGCGTGGGTGAATTGTCAATCGTCACCGGGAGTTACGTTCGCGCCTCTTGACATGAAAGCTGTGCCCCACCTTGAATGATCGCACTTCCACTTAGTTATACGCATCACTTGGCGGATCCATGGGCAGTGCGCGTCGTCTGACTGCACATCGCTCAGGCTCAGGCCGCCTGCGCGCTCAACTCCTCGGCACGACTCTGACCGCGGTCGCCGTACTCTCGGTGACCGGCGCGGGCGCCGCGGCCCACGCGCCCAGCGAGCCCTCGTCCCCGTGGTCGACCGGACAAAGAGCGTGAGCAATCACTGCCGAACACGCCCGCCACCCGGCGCCGGCCCACTCCCCCTCACGGCCTGCCGAACACGCCCGCCACCGTGTCCGGCAGGCCGTACGGCATGAGCCTGCGTGGCCTGTGTCCCTGGGCACCCGTGGCCTGGGCCCCCCAAATGCTGATATAGACCGTTATTAGCCCAAAACAACCCTTGCCTGAGCGACGGGAGTGCCCATGCCGCTGTTCGATATGCCCCTCGATGAGTTGCGCGATTATCGGCCGGAGCGTCCCGAGCCCGAGGACTTCGACGACTTCTGGTCCCGCACGCTCGACGAGGCGAAGGCGTTCGACGTGGCGGCCGGCTTCCGGCGGCACGACCTCCCGCTGACCGGCGTTGACGTCCACGACGCCACCTTCGCCGGCTGGGGCGGCCACCCGGTCAACGCGTGGTTCATCACTCCGGCCGGGGCCGGGGAAAGACTTCCCTGCGTCGTGGAGTACGTCGGCTACAACACGGGACGGGGCTTCCCCCACCACCATCTGGTGTGGCCGGCCGCCGGCTATGCCGTACTCGTCGTGGACGCCCGCGGGCAGGGCGGGCGCAGCTTCGACAGTCCCGGCGGCACCGCCGATCCGGGCGGCGGCACGTTCGCCGAGGCGCCGGGGATGATGACGAGGGGCATCCTCGACCCCGAGCACTACTACTACCGGCGGGTGTTCACCGACGCCGTGCGCGCGGTCGACGCCGCCGCCGCGCACCCCGCCGTCGACCCGGAAAGGATCGTCGTGTCCGGCGGCAGCCAGGGGGGCGCCATCGCCCAGGCCGTCGCCGGGCTCCGCGGCGACGTGCGGGCCGCGCTCATCGACGTGCCGTTCCTCTCCCACTTCCGCCGCGCCGTGGAGATCACCGGTGCGGACCCCTACCGGGAGATCGTGCGGTTCCTGTCGGCGCAGCGGGGCATGGAGGAGCGAGTGTTCCGCACTCTGTCGTATTTCGACGGCCTGAACTTCGCCGCCCGCGGCCGGGTCCCCGCCCTCTACTCGGTCGCGCTGATGGACGACGTGTGCCCGCCGTCCACGGTGTTCGCGGCCTACAACCACTGGGCGGGGCCGAAGGAGATCGTCGTATATCCGTGGAACAACCACGAGGGCGGCAGCGGGGCACAGGTGGAGAGGCAGCTGCACTATCTGCGGGAGCTGTTCGCGGCGGGCTGACGAGCGGAGGCCTGGGCACGCCAGGCCGGGGTGGGCGACACACCTTCGGACGCGATATGTAGTGTTTACATCACTCTATGTAGTCACTCGTGGTGTGTGCACATGCAGGCCGGGACAGCGGCCGTTCTGCGCCACGGCTCCTCGGAGGGCAGAACGATGCTGGTGGGAACGCGGTGGACATTCCTAGCCGCCGCCGTACTCATGGCGGTCTGGGGATTGACGCCTCAGACCCCTGCGGACGGCGCGGCCCGGCGTGCCAACGGCGGAGTGTTGATCTCTCTGCTGAATCAGCGGACCATCTGCCTGGACTCCGGCACGACGTCGGGCAGCGTGGTCACCGTGCAAACCTGCGACGCCACCAAGCTCACTCAGCAGTGGTCCTTCAGCGGCACCACGCTGCGCAACGGCGCGGGCCTCTGCCTCGCGATGCCGCTCGTCGTCCCCTCGCCGGGGTCACAGCTGCAGGTGACCACGTGCAGCGGCTCCCTGACCCAGAACTGGACCTTCCTGGCCGCGAGCAACAGCCTCCAATACACCGGCAGCGTCGCCACGCTGTTCTGCGCCGACTCGCAGACGGGCAACCCCCCGGCCGGGACGGCGGTCGTCGCGGCGGGCTGCTCCAACACAGATCACCAGCGGTGGAGCTTCGGCTTCAGTGACATCTCCGTCACGACGCCCTATCCGGCGGCCACCACCCTAAAGATCAAACCAGGACAATCCACCTCGGTCGCCGCGTTCAACACCAGCAATGACCCGAACCATCAGACCGCCCCCAGCGCCACCCTCACCATCACCGTCCCCACCGGTGTGACCATGACCGGGACCACAGCCGTCAACTGGACCTGCTCGGCCACCACCTCGTGCACGGCGAGCAACGTCACCCCCGGCACCGCCGGCAGCGTCACACGCACCTTCACGGTGCCCGCCACCGCCACGGTCGGCACGAAATACCAGGTGACCGCCACCGCCGCGGTGACCGGCGTCCAGGACGTCACGGGCAACGACAGCGCGACCCTGGTGGTCGAGGTCGTCCCCCTCAGCACCGATCTGAGCATGACGACCACCACCGCCACCGTGACGAGCGACCCGGCCCAGTCCGCGCAACTCGGCTTCACCCTCACCAACCTCGGCCCCGACGCCGCCGACGCCGCAACCGCGACCTTCACTTGGCCCGCGGCGCTGACCGCCACCGCCCTCACCGCGAGCGGCGGCGACTGGACCTGCGTGCTCGCCACCCGCACCTGTGCCAGGACCACCGCGATGGCCGTCTCCACGCCGGTCACCTTCCAGGTCACCGCGACCGTGCCCGCCGCCGCCGACGCCACCGCGACCTTCGCCGTGAGCGCCACGGCGGAGACCGGGCCCAAGTCCCTGGACCCGGTCTCCGCCGACAACACCGCCACCGCCGTCGTCGTCATGTCCCCCGTCGACCTGCGCGTCACCAAACAGGGCCCGGCCCAAGGCTTCGCGGGCGCCGCCGTCGTCTACACGGTCACGGTCACCAATCCCGGCAGGACGACGGTGACGGGCGCCGCCGTACAGGACGCCGTGCCCGCAGTCTTCACCCCGGTCACCTGGACCTGCGCGGCGAGCGCCGGCGGAACCTGCACCACCGCGACCGGCACGGGCAACACGATCGCCACGACGGTCACCCTCGCGCCAGGCGGCACCGCCGTCTTCACGATCACCGCGACCCTGCCGACCACCGCGACCGGCACCGTGACCAACACCGCCACCGTCACCACCCCGACCGGCGTCACCGACCCCGCCACCAGCAACAACAGCGCATCCGTCCAGACCACCGTGTCCACCCAGGCGGACATGTCGGTCACCAAACGGGTTGCCACTTGACGGAGCTCGCTCAGCGCCGCATCACCACCCCGACCAGTACGGCGAGAGCCAGCACGACCCCGGCCCCCGCATAGCCGACCACCCCCAAGCCGGTCACAAACGCCTCCCGCACGGCGTCCACGAGGGCGGCGGGCAGCTCGCCGGCCGCCGTGACGGCACCGGCGACGCTGTCCCGGGCTGCCTCGGCCAGGTGAGACGGCGTGCCCGGCGGGACCTCCACGGCTAGCCGGTAGACGGCGGCGCCCAAGGCGCCGAGGGTGGCCACCCCGAAGGCCATGCCGAGCTCGCCGGCGGTCTCCGACATGGACGACGCCGCCCCGCCCCTCTCCGGCGGAGCCGACGCCATAACCAGGTCGATGCTCAACACCATCAACGGACTCAGCCCGAACGTCACCAGCACACTCGCCGCCACCGCGAGCCACGGCCCCATACCCACCGTGACCTGGGCGAACAGCAGATATCCCACGGCGGCGACCACCAGCCCGCCCGACACCGCTACGGGCGCGGACAGGCGGGCGGCGAGCGCGGGCGCCACCAGGGCACCGGCGATGTTGGCCACCGCGTAGGGCGCCATCCACAGCCCGGCCTCAAACGGCGGCAACGCCAGCACGAGCTGCAAATACTGCGCGAAGAGCAGCACAAACGCCCCCAGGGTGGCCACCCCCGCGAGCAGCCCGCCGAGCGCCAGGCTGAAGGCGCGATCGCGGAACAACCTCACGTCCATCAGGGGATCGGCGATCGTGCGCTGCCGCCGTACGAACAACACGCCGGACACCGCACCTGCGGCGATCGCAATCCACGGCGTGGCGCCGCCTTCGGCGATCTCCTTGAGGCCGAAGACGATCGGCAGGACGGTGGCAAGCGACAATGCCACACCGATCAGGTCGATCCGCCCCCCGCCCGGATCGCGATATTCCGGCAGCAGCCTCGGCCCGGCGAGCAGCAGCAACAGCATGACCGGCACCCCCAGCAGGAACACCGCACCCCACCGGAACCACTCCAGCACCGCCCCGCCCACCAGCGGCCCCGCGACCCCGCCCGCGGAGAAGCAGCTCAGCCACACGGCGACAGCGAACCCGCGCTGCCTGGGGTCGCGGAACATGTTGCCGATCAAGGAGAGAGTGGACGGCATCAGCGTCGCCCCCGCGACGCCGAGGAGCGCCCGCGCCGCGATCAGCATCGGGGCGTTCACCGAGAAGGCCGCGAGCACCGATGCGGCCCCGAAGGCCGCGGCCCCGGTCATCAGCAGCCGGCGCCGCCCGATGCGGTCCCCCAGGGTCCCCATCGTGATCAGGAAGCCGGCGATCATGAATCCGTAGATGTCGACGATCCACAACTGCTGGCTGCCGGTGGGCCGCAGATCCGCCACCAGGTGGGGCAGGGCCAGGTGCAACACCGTGAAGTCGAGCGCCAGCAGCAGTGTCGGCAGAGCGAGTACGGCGAGGCCGAGCCACTCCTTCGCCCCCGCCTTCGGCGTCGTGTCGGCCGCCATCGAGTCGGCTCCTTTCGATCGGAAGGAGCTTTGAGGATGCGCGAGAGGAATTCCGGAAAGATTCCGATGTGAGCCCCGCGCTACGGTGGCCTTATGCGTTTCGGGGTGCTCGGCCCGCTCGCGGTGTGGGACACCGGCGGAGCCCAGGTCAAGGTCCCCGAAGCCAAGGTGCGAGCCCTCCTCGCCGACCTCCTGCTCCACGAGGGCCGCCCCGTGCCGGCCGACCACCTCATCGACGACCTGTGGGGCGACCGGCCGCCCACCCGCCCGGCCCGCGTGCTGCGCACCAAGATCTCCCAGCTCCGTGCGGTGCTGGACGACGCCGAACCCTCCGGCCGCGACCGCCTCACCCTCCACCCGGCCGGTTATCGGCTGCGGCTGTCCCCCGGCGACACCGACCTGTCCCACTTCCACGACCTGCTCGGCCGGGCCCGCCGTACCGCCTCCCCCGCGGCCAGGGCCGCCCGCCTCGACCGGGCCCTCTCGTTGTGGCGCGGGCACGCCCTGCCCGAGTTCGCCGACCACGAGTTCGCGCGGGTGGCGGTCGCCCGGTGGCACGACCAGCGGCTCACCGCCGTCGAGGAACACGCGGAAACCCGCCTCGCCCTAGGCGACCACCACCTCCTGGCCGACGAGCTGACCGACCTCGTCACCCGCCACCCGTTCCGGGAACGCCTGCTCGCCGCCCTCCTCCAAGCGCTGTACGGCGCGGGCCGCCAAGGCGAGGCCCTCGACGTCTACGAGCGTGCCCGCCGCCTTTTCGCCGACGAGCTGGGCGTCGACCCCGGCCCCGAACTCGTCGCCCTGCACACGGCGATCCTCCGCCAGGATCCCTCCCTTGCCGGCCCCGCGACCGGCAACCTGCCTGTGCCCCTCACCGGGCTCATCGGCCGTGAACCTGAGCTGGCCGCCGTACGCCGCCATCTCGCCGAGTCCCGGCTGGTCACCCTCACCGGCCCCGGCGGCGTCGGCAAGACGAGACTGGCGATGGAGGCGGCAGCCGACCAGACCGGCGGCCATCCCGACGGGGTGTGGCTGATCGACCTCGCGAGCATCATCCCGCAGGCCGGCCTCGACCGGATCCGCGAGGCGATCGCCGGCACGCTAGGCATCCGCGACCACCACTCCCCAGGCGACCCCGGGAACCTCTGGGGAGACATTCCCGCTCCCACCGGCCCGGTGGGAGCGGTAACACCTCACGCCGCGCCACCATTTGGACCCGACCTCGTGGACACGCTGCGCACCAAGCGCATGCTCCTGATCTTGGACAACTGCGAGCACGTGATCGAACCTGTCGCGGCAATGGTGGCCAGGCTGGCGCCGAACGCGCCCGGAGTACGTTTCCTGACCACCAGCCGGGAACCGCTGGGAATCCCCGGCGAGGTCGTCCACGAGGTGCCCCCGCTGCCGACCAAGAGCACGACAGGATCGGCGGAACACCCGGCCGCAGTGCGACTCTTCGCCATGCGAGCCGCCGCCGGCGCCCCCGGCTTCATCCTCGACGCCCACACAACCCCCATCGTCGAAGCGATCTGTCGCAGGCTCGACGGCCTCCCCCTGGCCCTCGAACTGGCCGCGACCCGCGTCCGCTCCCTCGGAGTGCACGGACTCTCCGCCCGCCTCGACGACAGATTCCGGCTCCTGGACACCGGCCATCGCGGGATGCCGAGCAGACAACGCACCTTGCGCGCAGTGATCGACTGGAGCTGGGACCTGCTGGCCGAGGGCGAACAAGTGGTCATGCGGCGCCTCGCCGTACACGCCGACGGGTTCACCTTGAGGGCCGCCGAAGCCGTGTGCACCGCAGAGGGGTTCACCTTGAGCGCTGCCCAAGCCGTGTGCACCGCAGAGGGGGACCTCGCCGCGGGGATCCGGGCGGACCTGGCGGAGATGCTCGCCCGCCTGACCGACCGCTCACTCATCGCCGCGACGGACAGCGCGGACGGATCACGGCGTTACCGTCTGCTGGCGTCAGTCAGGGCATATGGCCTCGAACGCCTCGAAGAGGCCGGTGAGACGCACCTGACCCAGCGCCGGCACCTCGGCTACTACACCACCCTCGCCGAACGTGCCGACGAACACCTCCGCGGCCCCGGCCAGCGAACGTGGCTGCTCCGCCTGGACACCGAAGCCGCCAACCTGCGCTCGGCCTTCGACACCGCCCTTTTGCTGTGCGACACGACCTCCGCCCTGCGCCTCGCCACCGCCCGATTCTGGCACCACTACCTGTGCGGCACCCTCCGCGAGGCCCGCCGCGCCCTCACCGAAGCCCTCGCCCTAGACACCCGCGTCCCACAGGCCGACGCCCTCCATGCAGCGGCGGCGGCCTGGCTGGGCGCGGCCACCCTGATGACCTCCGATCCCACCGACCCCGTCGGCACCGCCCAGGCAGCCCTCGCCCCCTACGAGCGACTCCCCCACGCCGAAGGCCGCGCCAGAGCCGAATGGTTCCTGAGTACGGCACTGCTCGCATTCGGCGAACTCTCCGAAAGCGAACGACTCCTGGCACGAGCGCTGACGGAGTTCCGCCGCCGCGGCGACCGATGGGGCGAGGCCGCCGCCTTGAGCACCCGAGCCTGGCAGGCCCAGGCCCGAGGCGACCTACGCCGCTGCGGCACCGACGGAGCCCAAGCCCTCGCCGTGTTCGAGGATCTCGGCGACCGCTGGGGCCGGCTCCAGGCCCTCCCCGCCACCGCCCTCCTGGCCGAAGTGGCAGGCGACTACCCCCAGGCCACCCGCCTCCACAGCGAAAGACTCCGCCTAGCCGAAGAACTCGGCCTGAACGCCGAAGTCCCCTACAGCCTCACCGCGTTGGGCAGAATCGCCATCCTGGAAGGCGACCTCGCGCGAGCCGAAGAACTCCACACCCGGGCAAGCCGGCTGGCCGCCGCCCAGGGCGACCGCTTCGGCCGGCTCCTCGCCGACCTGGGCCTGGGCATGGGCGCCCGCCGCCAGGGCCGCCTCACCGAAGCCGAACCCCACCTACGCCGCTGGCTCGCCTACACCGAAGCCCCCGCCGCGACCGCCCTGGGCCTTACCGAACTCGGCTACGTCATGGAACAACGCGGCAACGCCGAAGCCGCCCTGGACCTCCACACCCAAGCCCTGAAAGCCGCCCAGACCACAGGCGACCCCCGCGCCGTGGCCCTGGCCCTCGAAGGCCTGGCCGCCGCCCACGCCCTAGCCGGCAACCCCACCACAGCCGCCCGCCTCCTCGGCGCCGCCACAACGGCCCGCACCACTGTGTCCGCGCCACTCCCTCCAGCCGAACGCACCGACGTCAACCGGGCGGCAGCCACAGCCCGAGAGACCCTAGGTGAGGCCGCTTACATGGTGGAGTTCAACCGGGGCGCCGCAGAAGGAGCCGGCCGGTCTCCCACCTGAGGGGGACCGATCTTGCAATCACCGACAAACCCATCCGGACAGCCGATATCAGGACTTGCGGAGATGTTAGAGGAACAACCCCGGCCCCCCACTAAGCGCAGGATCGGTGGCGACCGCCGGAGCAAGCTTGAGGACCACGGTCGACAGCGCGTTAGCCGTACGGCGTGCCACCCCGACAAGCTCGGTGAGGGAAAGCGTGGAAGGGGCGGCCAACCCAAGCGCCATGCAGATCTTGCCGTCCGCCCCGAAGACAGGAGCCGCGACACACGCGACCCCGCCCGCGAACTCCTCCCGGGAGTAAGCCGCCCCCTGACGCCGAACCTGATGGAGTTCACGGTCAAGGACGGGAAAGCGCGTGACGGTGTGCCGGGTCATCCGGGCGAGGGCGCCCTTGCGGCGGAACGTCGCGTTCAGGTCGTGGTCGAAGGCGAGGAGCACCTTCCCCACCGCGGTGCAGTGAAGGGGAGCCCGGTCGACCCCGTCGGACGGTGACGTGACCCGCCCATGCCCGTAGACACGTTCCAGGTAATGCACCTCGAGGCCACGAGCCACGCCGAGGTTCACGGTCTGGCGGGTGATCTCGTACAACCGGAGCAGGTGCGGCAGGACGAGGCGGCGGGTGCCGGGGATGACGCGGGGGGCGGGGGCCGCGAGGGTGTGGAGGTGGTCGCCGACGGTGTAGTCGATGCCGATCCGCCGGGTGAGGCCGTTGCGGCACAGGGTGTTGAGCAGGCGGTATGCGGTGGTTTTGGGGAGACCGGTGTTCCTCGCGAGTTCGGCGAGGCTCATGGGCCGCGCCGCCGTGCTCAAAGAGGTGAGGATGATGATGGCCTTCTCCAGGCTGCTGGGGGCCTGGACAGGCACGGTCTGCGTGGAGAGCACCGTTTCCTCGTGAGCGCCGTTCGTCAACATTCTTTCCTACGCACCTATCCGGCGTTGGGCAGCCGAAAGACCACCCAAAAGATCATCAACACGCGACTACCCATGGCAATTAGCCGTCTACGTTAAGTAGTGACCAAGTCATCGTACAGTCCACACCTCGTCCAGGTGGCCACACCGGAGACATATCCGGTTTGCTGCGACAACACATGGGTCGACCGTGGACGGGAGGCCCGCCTCCATACCGTGGGCACGTTCCACTATCCGGAATGATCGCTTTTACTTTCAGTAGCCGATCAATAGCGTTCCGCGCATCAAGGGTCTTGAAGGGGGACGCGCGATGACCGTGGAAACCACACAGACGCCGGTCTTAGAGCTCGAAAAGCGGACAAAAGCCCTCGTCGACCAACAGTTGGCCCGCTTCCTGCACGACCACTCCACCCCCGTCGACGATCCCGAGGTGGCGGCCGCCTACCGGCTACTCCGCGACTTCGTGCTCGAAGGCGGCAAACGTTTCCGGCCCCTGCTCTGCTACTGGGGCTGGCGAGGCGCGGGCGGCGACGAGAGCGACGAGGTCATCGCCGCCGGGTCGGCGCTCGAGCTCTGCCACGCGGGCCTGCTCATCCACGACGACATCATGGACAGCAGCGACCTGCGCCGCGGCCGGCCCACGATGCACCGCTGTCTGTCGGCTCTCTACACCGGCCCGTCGGCCGCGGCCTTCGGCCGGGCGGCGGGCATCCTGATGGGCACGCTGGCACTGGCCTGGGCGGACGAGTTGCTGGCAGGGACCGACGCGCCCCCGGCCAGGTTGCGCGCGGCGCGCGAGCTTTTCGACCGTATGCGCACCGAGGTCATCATCGGCCAGTACCTCGACATCCTGGCCCAGGTGCGGGAACGCTCCACGGTCGACCAGGCCCTCCAAGTCGTGAGGTACAAAACCGCGAAATACACCGTGGAACGTCCACTGCAGATCGGCGCGGCGCTGGCAGGAGGCTCCCCTTCACTCCTGGACGCCTACTCGCGCTTCGGGCTGCCTCTCGGTGAAGCGTTCCAACTCCGCGACGACATCCTCGGCATGTTCGGGGACGAGGCGCAGACCGGCAAGTCCGTACTCGATGACCTGCGCGAAGGCAAGAACACCGTGCTCATCGCGCACGCACGCGAACATGCCACCCCGGCGGAGGCCGAACACCTGCGGACATGGCACGGCAACCCCGCCCTCGACGACGAGCGCGCCGAGGAGCTGCGCCGGATCGTCGTGCGCACCGGGGCGCTCGGCCACGTGGAGGAGCAGATCGCCGCACGCGCCCGGGAGGCGCTGGACGTGCTCGGCACCGCGCCGATCACGCCGGAGGGCCGCGAGGGCCTCGCCGTACTCGCCGACGGCCTCGTGCGACGCACCCGTTGATCGGGCGGAGACAGGCAGGCAGAAGGGAACCGGTCATGGGACGTGTGCTGCTGGCGGCGCCCCGCGGGTATTGCGCGGGTGTCGACCGCGCGATCCTCACGGTGGAGGAGGCGCTGCGCAACCACGGCGCACCTATCTACGTGCGCAAACAGATCGTGCACAACACCTACGTGGTGGAGGACCTGACCCGCCGCGGGGCGGTGTTCGTGGAAGAGCTGGACGAGGTGCCGGACGACGCGCTGGTGGTGTTCTCCGCGCACGGCGTCTCCCCTGAGGTCAAACGGCGGGCCGACGAGCGCGGGCTGCGCACGGTGGACGCCACCTGCCCGCTGGTGACGAAGGTCCACAAGGAGGCCGTACGGTTCGCCGAGGCCGGCCACGAGATCATACTGATCGGCCACGCCGACCACGAGGAGGTCGAGGGCACGCTCGGCGAGGCCCCGGACCGCATCCACGTGGTCGACCCCGCCCGCCCCGACGAGCTGGACCTGCCGGCCGGCGCCACCGTGAGCTGGTTGTCGCAGACGACGTTGTCGGTCGACGAGACGATGGCGGCGGTGGGCCGGCTGCGTGAACGGTTCCCCCTGTTGATCGACCCGCCGAGCGACGACATCTGCTACGCCAGCCAGAACCGGCAGGAGGCGGTCGCCAGGATCGCCCCGCATTGTGAGCTCGTCATCGTCGTGGGCTCGTCGAACTCGTCGAACTCCCAGCGTCTGGTGGAGGTGGCGCTCGGCGCCGGGGCGCAGGCCGCCTACCTCGTGGACCGGGCGGAACACGCCGACGAGAGCTGGCTCACGGGTGTGTCGACGGTCGGCGTCAGCTCGGGCGCGTCCGTGCCGGACCACCTCGTGTCGGGCCTGCTGGAGTGGCTCGCCGACCGCGGCTTCACCGACACCGAGCAGGTGACTCTCACCGAGGAGACGCTGACCTTCTCCCTCCCGCACGAGCTGCGCAAACACCTTTAACCACCCCTCCGCTCATTCAGCCCAGCACCGCAGAGAAAGAAGGGCATTCTCGTCATGACGGAAACCATCCCCAACGGGCACTCCCAGCTGAGTCTGGGCACGGCGGCCGCGCGGAATCTCGCGACGACGACCAAGTCCGTGCCGCAGATGCAGGAGATCACCACGCGGCACCTGCTGCGGGCGCTTCCCTGGGTCCAGGCCATCGGTGGTGTCTACCGGGTCAACCGCCGCCTCAGCTACGCCGTGGGCGACGGGCGCATCACCTTCGTCAACACGGGTGCCAACGTGCAGGTCATCCCGGCCGAGCTCTGCGAACTGCCCACGTTGCGGCATTTCGACGACACCGACGTCCTTGCCGCCCTGGCGGGCCGTTTCACCCAGCGTGACTTCGAGCCTGGCGACAACCTGGTCACCGCGGGCGAGCAGGCCGACGAGCTGGTCCTGATCGCGCACGGCAAGGTGAGCAGGGTCGGGGTCGGCGCCTACGGCAACGAGACGACGCTCGGGGTGCTGGCCGACGGCGACCACTTCGGCGACCAGATCCTCACCGACGACGACGGCGAGTGGGACTTCACCGCCAAGGCCATCACCTCCGGCACCGCGCTGATCCTCACCCGCACGGCGTTCCAGGAGGTCACCGCCCAGTCCCCCGCGCTCGCCACGCACCTCGCCGACTTCCGCGCCGGCGCCGGCCGCGCCTCCAACACCTACGGCGAAGCCGAGATCGCGTTGTCCGCCGGACATGTCGGCGAGGCGACGCTGCCGGGCACGTTCGTGGACTACGAGGCCAAGCCGCGCGAATACGAGCTGAGCGTCGCCCAGACCATCCTGCGCATCCACAGCAGGGTGGCCGACCTCTACAACGAGCCGATGAACCAGACCGAGCAGCAGCTCCGGCTGACCGTCGAGGCGCTGCGCGAGCGCCAGGAGCACGAGATCGTCAACAGCCGCGACTTCGGCCTGCTCCACAACGCCGACTTCGGGCAGCGCATCCACACCCGCACCGGCCCGCCGACCCCGGACGACCTGGACGCCCTGCTGGCCAAGGTGTGGAAGACCCCGCACTACATCTTCGCCCACCCGAAGGCCATCGCCGCGTTCGCCCGCGAGTGCAACAGCCGCGGCCTCTACCCGCAGCCCACCGAGCTGCACGGCAACAAGGTGCCGGCGTGGCGCGGGGTGCCGATCCTGCCCTGCAACAAGATCCCGATCAGTGAGCACGGGCTAAGCTCGTTCCTCGCGATGCGGGTGGGCGAGTCCGAGCAGGGCGTCGTCGGCCTGCACCGCACGGGGCTGCCCGACGAGTACCAGCCTGGTCTTTCTGTGCGGTTCATGGGGATCAGCGAGAAGGCGATCATCTCCTACCTGGTGACGACCTACTTCTCCGCCGCCGTGCTGGTGCCGGACGCGCTGGGCATCCTGGAGAGCGTGGAAGTCGGCTAGGGACGAGGATGCAACCCTTCAAGCTGCCCGACTTCTATGTGCCGTATCCGGCCAGACTGAACCCGAATCTTGAGGTGGCCCGCGCCCACACCCGGGAGTGGGCCCGCGCGATGGGCATGCTCGACCCCGACCCCGCGGTCTGGGACCTGGCGGACCTGGAGGCCCACGACTACGGGCTGCTGTGCGCCTACACCCACCCCGACTGCTCGGCGGACGAGCTGAATCTCATCACCGACTGGTACGTCTGGGTGTTCTACTTCGACGACCATTTCCTGGAAGTCTTCAAACGCGGCAAGGACATCGCCGCCGGCAAGGAACACCTCGACCGGCTCCCGGCGTACATGCCTCTGCACGATCACGAGATCGCGACCATGCCCGAGCCCACCAACCCGGTGGAGCGGGGGCTGGCCGATCTGTGGCGGCGTACGGTGCCCGGCATGCCGATGGACTGGCGGATCAGGTTCACCGAAAGCACCAAGAACCTACTCGACGAGTCCATGTGGGAGCTTGTCAACATCAAGGCCGACCGGATCGCCAACCCCCTCGAATACATCGAGATGCGGCGCCGGGTCGGCGGCGCGCCCTGGTCGGCGAACCTCATCGAGCACGCCGTCGGCGCTCCGGTGCCGGACCGGGTGTCCGGCACCCGGCCGCTGCGGGTGTTGCGCGACGCCTTCGCCGACGCGATCCACCTGCGCAACGACCTCTTCTCCTACGAGCGGGAGGTCATGGACGAGGGTGAGCTGAGCAACGGGGTGCTCGTCTTCGAGAAGTTCTTCGGATACGACACCCAGCGGTCCGCCGACGCCGTCAACGACCTGCTCACCTCGCGGTTGCACCAGTTCGAGAACACCGTGTTCACCGAGTTGCCGGCGTTGTTCGACGATCACGGGCTGGATCTGCCGGAGCGGCTGGCCGTGCTCGCCTACGTGAAGGGCATGCAGGACTGGCAGTCCGGCGGGCACGAGTGGCATATGCGGTCCAGCCGCTATATGAACAGCGAGGCTGAGTTATCCCCTCCTGTCTTCGTGCCGGTGCTCGGCGGTCCGACCGGGCTCGGCACGGCGGCGGCTCAACTGCGCCTGCTTCCGGGCCTGACCGCGCCGGGCGGTCCGCGCAGCCACTCCCATGTGCCCTTCACTCCGGTGGGGCCGGTGGAGGTGCCCGAGTTCTACCTGCCGGTGAAGGCGCGGGTGAACCCGCATCTCGACACCGCCCGCAAGGAGAGCCTCGACTGGTCGGAGCGGATGGGCTTCCACGCCCCGATCCCGGGCCTGCCGGGCCCGGCGTTGTGGACGGCGGCGCAGAACAAGGGGTTCGACTTCGCGCTCTGCGCGGCGGGAATCGATCCCGACGCGGCTCCGGAGGAACTGATCAAGTCGGCGAAGTGGCTCACCTGGGGCACCTACGCCGACGACTTCTACCCCCGGGTCTTCCCCCGCGACCTCAACGCCGCCAAGCTGGCCAACCGGCGGCTTGAGGAGTTCATGCCCCTGGACCTCGGCCCGACGCCGGAGCCGGCCAACGCGGTCGAACGCGGCCTGGGCGACCTGTGGCGGGACACCGCCGAGCCACTGCCGCCCGCCGGGCGGGAGCTGTTCCGGGACGCCGTGACGGACATGACGGAAAGCTGGCTGTGGGAGATCGGCAACCACATCCAGAACCGCATCCCCGATCCGGTCGACTACGTCGAGATGCGCCGCAGGACCTTCGGCTCGCCGCTGACCAAGGCGCTGCAACGGCTGCGCCACGGCGACACGCTGCCGCCGGAGATCTACCAGACCCGCACGATCATGGGGCTGGACAACGCGAGCTCCGACTACTCCGCCCTGATGAACGACGTCTTCTCCTATCAGAAGGAGATCGAGTTCGAAGGGGAGCTGCACAACTGCGTGCTCGTGGTGCAGGACTTCTTCAACTGCGGCAAGGAGCAGGCGGTCGGCATCGTCGTCGACCTGATCAACTCGCGCATGCGGCAGTTCGAGCACCTCGCCGAGGGCGAGTTGCCGGTGCTCTTCGAGGAGATGGAGCTAGACGCGGCGGCCAGGGAGTCACTCCTCGACTACGTCGCCAAGATGCGTGACTGGAACGCTGCCATCGAGGTCTGGCATCGGGAGTGCCGGCGCTACCCCGAGGCGGAGCTGATCGCGACCTACCGCAGCGGGCACGCGCCCCCGGCGGCCCCTCCCGGCCTCGTGCTCGGCCCGACCGGCCTCGGCACCTCCGCCGCGCGGATCGCCACGATGTTCGGCTCGGCGGTGTAACCGATGACCGAAGCCATGAACACCGAGGCCGCGGTGCTCAGCCTGGGCACCGCCGCCGCGCGCAACCTCGCGACCACGACCAAGTCCGTGCCGCAGATGCAGGGCGTCACCTCGCGCTATCTGCTGCGGGCACTGCCGTGGGTGGAGGTGCCCGGCGGCACCTACCGGGTGAACCGGCGGCTCACCCACCGCCCCGGATCGGGTCAGATCACCTTTGTGTCCGCGGGTCAGAGGGTGGAGATCCTCCCTCCCACCCTGCGTGAACTCCCCGGCCTCGGCGCTGTCGGCGACCTGGCGGTGCTCGGCGCACTGGCCGGCAGGTTCGTGCGGTCCGAGCACCCGGCCGGCACGGTGATCGCCGTCGAGGGCGCCGCCGCGGACCACGTCATCGTCGTCGCACACGGCCGCGTCGGCATGACCACCGTCGGCGAGTACGGCACAGCCAGGCGGCTTGGCGTCTTGTCGGGAGGCGACCACCTCGGCGCGGAGAACCTCGCCGCGGCGGACAGTCCGGGCCGGTGGCGGTTCACCGCGACGGCGCTGACCGCGTGCACGGTGCTGAGCCTCCCGCTGGAGACGCTCACCGAGCTGGCCGGCCGGTCGCCGGCGCTGCGTGAGCATCTGCGGGCGGCGGCGGAGCACGCCGGCGCCCGGCAGACGAGGCACGGGGAGGCGGAGATCGCCCTGTCGTCCGGACATGCCGGGGAGGCGGCGCTTCCCGGCACGTTCGTGGACTACGAGGTGAAACCTCGGGAATACTCCCTCGGCGTCACGCAGACCATCCTGCGGGTCCACACGCGTGTGGCCGACCTCTACAACGAGCCGATGGACCAGACCGAGCAGCAGCTCCGTCTCACCGTCGAGGCCCTGCGCGAACGGCAGGAGCACGAGATCGTCAACAACCCCGATTTCGGCCTGCTGAACAACGTCGACGTCAAGCAGCGCATCACGACGTCGACAGGCCCGCCGACGCCGGAGGACCTGGACGAGCTCCTCTGCCGCAGAAGAAAGTCCCGCTTCTTCGTGGCCCACCCGGAGGCGATCGCCGCCTTCGCCCGCCAATGCAACAGGGCGCGGCTCTACTTCGACACCGCGGAGTTCGAGGGGGCCACGGTGAACGCCTGGCGGGGTGTGCCGATCCTGCCGTGCGACAAGATCCCGATCAGCCCCGCCGGTCTCACCTCGATCATGGTCATGCGGACCGGCGAGGCCGACCAGGGGGTGATCGGCCTGCGCCGCACCGGTCTCGCCGACGAGTACGAGAGCGGCGTGTCGGTCCGGTTCACGGGGGTCGACGACAAGGGCATCACGTCCTACCTCGTCTCGGCCTATCAGTCCGCCGCCGTGCTGGTGCCCGACGCCCTCGGTGTCCTCACGGATGTGGACGTCACGTAGGCGGTGCCGTACCGACCGGCCCGGCCGATGCGCGCATCGGTCCGGGCCGGGCTATTTGTCCTCGCCGCTCTCCTCCGGCTGCTGTTCGTGGAGGACGATGTCGTAGGTGATCGGGATCAGCCTGCGCAGGCCCGTGTCGATCCTGCCGGGGCCGAACGCCGCGGGTGCCTCGATCACGGTCTTGTCGCCGCGTGTGATGTCCCTGACCTGTTCGACGACATGTTCGTGAGCCTGCTCCACGGGGTCGTGTGTCACGTCGGGAGGGGGGAGTGATGCGGAGTTCTCCGTCACGGCGGTCTCCTCGGGCGGGGCTTCTGCGCTTTCCACGCTACCCAGCGGAAAGTCGACTCGACATACCCCTACACGCATCACCGACAGGGGCAGGCTAAGGTAAGCCTTGCCTTACCGCACTACCTCGCTCCTGGAGGCCTCATGCTCGCTGCCGTCCGATCCCGATCCCGGGTCGTGTTCGCGGCGGTCGCCGCGCTCGCCGCTCTGTCGCTCACGGCATGTGCCGGCGAGGCCAAGGAAACGTCGAGCAGCGCCTCGAACGCCCCCGCCGCGGCGGGCGGGGCCTTCCCCGTCACGATCCCGACGGCGCACGGCGACGTGGTCATCCAGAAGAAGCCCGAGCGGATCGTGGCCTGGGGCTGGTCGGCCCAGGACGCCGTGCTGGCGCTCGGCGTGATGCCGGTCGCGATGCCGACCTTCAAATACGGCGGCAACGCCGAGGGCATCCTGCCGTGGACGGCGGACAAGATCAAGGAGCTCGGCGGCACGCCGCCCACGCTGCTCACGACCAACGAGTCGTTCGATCTGCCCATCGAGGAGATCATCGCCGCCAAACCGGACCTCGTGCTCGCGCCCTACTCCGCGATCACCAAGGAAGAGCACGACAAGCTCAACCAGCTCGCGCCGACCGTGTCATATCCCCAGAAGCCCTGGCAGTCGTCCTGGCAGGAGCAGATCGACATCGTCGGCAAGGCGCTCGGCAAGACCACCGAGGCCAAGGCGCTGCACGACCAGACGGTCGACAAGATCAACAAGCTCGGCGCGGCGCACCCGGTGCTCAAGGGCAAGACCTTCCTGTACGGCGCCTCCAACGTCGCCGACCAGCTCAACGTCTACCGGGCCGTCGACCCGCGGGTGGACCTGGTCGCGCAGCTCGGCATGACCGTGAGCCCGAGCGTCAAGGAGCTCGACGCCAAACCGGACGAGGGCACCTTCTACTACCAGCTCAGCTTCGAGAACCTCAGCAAGATCAAGGCCGACCTGCTGATCATGTACTTCTCGACCCAGAAGGACGCCGACGCCTTCCTCAAGGACCCGCTCGTCGCCTCCCTCCCGCTGATCAAGGAGAAGCGCCTCGCGCCGATCGTCGGCGAGTCCTACGTCATGGCGAGCAGCGCCCCGACCGTGCTGGCCATCCCGTGGATGCTCGACAAGTACGTCCCGGAACTCGCCGCCGTGGCCGAGAAGGCCGGCGCGTAACCCAGGCCCCACCCTGTGACCCCGCCGCAGGCGGCACCTCCCCGGCCGAGCCCGAAGGCGTCCCGCAAACGCCAGGGCCCGGTCGGCGGCACGCGCCGCGTTCTTTTCTGGCTTGCCGTCCTCCTCGTCATGCTCGCCGTGTCGAGCCTGCTCAGCCTCGCGGTGGGGGCCAATCCGCTGCCCCCGGCCAAGGTTTGGGAGGCGCTCACGAATTACAACCCGAGCGACCCCGACCACATGGTCGTCGTCGGGAAACGTCTGCCCCGCACCCTGCTCGGCCTGATCGCCGGCGCGGCCTTCGCCGTCGCCGGGGCCGTGATGCAGGGCCTCACCCGCAACCCGATCGCCGAGCCCGGCCTCCTCGGGGTCAACGCCGGGGCCTCGCTGTTCGTCGTCCTCGGCATCACCGTCTTCGGCGTCACCCAGCCCGGGGGCTATGTCTGGTTCGCCTTCGCCGGGGCCGCGATGGTCAGCGTGCTCGTCTACGCGATCGCGGCCGGCGGGCGGGAGGGGGCCACGCCCGTCAAACTCGCCTTGTCAGGAACGGCCACCGCCGCCGTGCTCACCTCGCTCGTGAGCGCCGCGCTGCTGACCAGCCGCACCGCCATGGACACGATGAGGTTCTGGCAGGTCGGCTCGCTCTCGGCCCGCGACCTCGGCGTGTTGTGGCAGACCCTCCCGGCCATGGCCGCCGGACTGGTGCTCGCCCTGGCCATCGGCCGCGCGCTCAACAATCTGGCCCTCGGCGAGGACGTCGCCCGCGGCCTCGGCCAGCGTGTCGGGCTCACCCGCGTGCTCGCCGCCGTCTGCGTCGTGCTGCTCTGCGGAGGAGCGACCGCGGCGGTCGGCCCCATCGCGTTCATCGGGCTACTCGTGCCCCATGCCGTACGCCACTTCGTGGGAACGAGCTACCGGTTGATCATTCCGTTCTCCGCCCTCGGCGCGCCCAGTCTGCTGCTCCTGTGCGACGTGGGCGGGCGCGTCGTGGCCCGCCCCGGCGAACTCCTGGTCGGCATCGTCACGGCGCTGGTCGGAGCCCCCCTGTTCATCGCCGTCGTCCGGCCGCGCAAGGCGGTGAAGCTGTGAAGAGCGCCTACCTGACCCACGCCAAGGCGCTGCGCACGACACGCAGGCGGGCGACTCTGCGGGACACCACGATCAGCGTCGTGCTCTTCTCGCTCACCGCCGCCCTCATGGTGTACGGCATGGGCCTCGGCAAGGCGGCCGTCACCCTGCCCGAGGTCGTCGACGTCGTGCTGGGCCGAGCGGACAACGTGGCGCGGTTCGTGGTGTTCGAACTGCGGTTGCCCCGCATCCTCACCGCCGTCGTCGCCGGCTTGTGCCTCGGCCTGTCGGGCGCGATCTTCCAGTCGACGATGCGCAACCCCCTCGCGAGCCCGGACATCATCGGCATCAACCAGAGCGCCGGTGCCGCGGGTGTGCTGGCGCTCGTCGTCTTCGGCCTCAGCGGCCTGCCGTTCATGCTCATCGTGCTCGCCGGTGGCCTCGGCGGGGCGCTGCTCGTCTACCTGATCGCCTGGCGGGGCAAGGGCGCGACACAGCGGCTGATCCTCGTCGGCATCGGCATGGCCGCCGTGTTCACCGGCATCACATCCTATCTCCTCACCGTCACCGACCTCCTGGAGGCGACCCAGCTCTTCGTCTGGATCAACGGCGGTCTCGGGCGCGCCGACTGGGCCGTCCTCGTCCCCCTGCTGATCTGCGCCGCGCTGCTGCTCCCCCTCACCGTCGCCCTGGCCAGGCGCCTCGCGATCCTCGAACTCGGCGACGAACCCGCCGCCGGGCTCGGCGTCCCCGTCGACCGCTCCCGCCTGTGGCTGCTCGCCGCGGCGGTCGGTCTCGGCGCCTCCGCGGTCGCGGTCGTCGGGCCCCTGCCGTTCGTGGCCCTCGTCAGCGCCCCCATCGCGCGGCGGATCGCCGGCCCCGGATCCCCCGCCCTGCTGCCGTCGGCGCTGATCGGCGCAGTGCTGCTGCTCTCCTCCGACCTCGCCGCGCAGTTCGCCATCCCCGGGGTGCTGCTGCCCGCCGGCGTCGTCACCGGCGTCGTGGGCGGCCCCTACCTGCTGTGGCTGCTGGTGCGACTGAACCGGCGCTGACCCCTCACCGCAGGGCGGGCGGGGCGGCAGGCGCTGCTCGCCATGACGTGACGCCTCGCCTCCGCTTCCGCGTCGCACGCCGAGCCCGGTATGGCATGCCGTCACCACTCCCCGGCGGCAAGTCGCGTTCGCCGCCGCGCGGCGGCCCTGCCCGAGTTCTTCGGCTGCTACCGCCGGGCAGGGGTCATGGTCAATCCGCCGGGGTAAGGGTGGGCACTGAACATCTCCCGGACGGCCGCCGCGTCGTGACCGGGGCTGTGGCGCAATCTCCATCGCGACACCACCACCGCGGCGGCGATCATCAGTTCCGCCCAGGCGAAGTGTTCACCGATGCAGCGGTGGCGGCCAAGGCCGAAGTCGTGTAGTGCCCCGATCGGGAGAGGTCTAGCCCGTTCGGGCAGCCACCGGTCCGGATCGAAGGAGAGCGGGTCGGGATAGACGTCGGGATGGCGAGCACAGCGCTGGTCGAGTTGACCCCGGCGGTGAAGATGCCGATGGACTCGTGGCGAATCTGCCGGGTGTCCATCGACGTCCCGGTCTCGCCGTCGCGGGCCGAGAGCAGAAAGTCGATCAGGGAGTTGCCGTCCTCCCTGGGATGCGCCTGCCTGTGCGCGATGCCCTCGTCCAGGATCTGCTGGAGGTCGCGGATGGCCGCGTGGAAACGCCGGATGAACGGCAGCGGGAGCCGCTGCGCGGACGCGGGAAGCTGGGACAGCAGCATCACGCCCTCGGCGAAGACCGGCACCGCGTGGTGCACGGTCTCGGCTTTCTCCGGCGTGGCGCCCGCGCCGAATTTTTGTGGAGGCCATCTTGGCCACGCAGCCGGCCCTCCACCGGCCACGTTCCTCGGCGGCCCTCTCCCACCTGCTCAGCCAATCGCTTGTGTCGCCTTCACAGGCCCGCACATAGACGGCGGTCACCTCCCAGGAAAGCAACTCCCGCGCCCATATCCGCTGAATCGTCTCGCGCAGCAGCCCGGTCCGCTCCACCAGCGTGGCCGGCACCTGCCGCTCCCGGCCCCCACCGGCCGCAGCGCGGCCGGCTCGGCTAAGAACCGCTCCGATTCACCGGTCGTCACCGCGTCGCCTATCTCACCTCGAGACGACAGCTCTCAACCCGCCGAGCCACGAAATCCTGCGACATCGAGATCCCCTCCTGAGAATCAACGCTCACCGAGATCGCGCATTTCCCCGCGCCACGATTGTAGTTCCGCAGGCTAAATCTCATGGCGCCCCCATAACCCCGGATATCCGCAGCGCATTACACCGCACCCTGGCGACACTCCGCGTGGTGTCCGAGGCGGAACACGTGGGTGGCGGCGCTGCCCGCTCCACCTTCAGGTCCCGCGGGTTGCGACCCGGGCCGAGCCGTTCGAAGGGAGTCACGACAAGCGCAGAGCCTCTGCCGCGAGAGCGTGGCGGAGTTCGCGGATGCCCGGGCGGCCGCGCAGGGGGTGGACGTTGTTTGTCAACAGGACCACCGTGATGCCGCGCGAGGGGTCGATGACGACAGATGTGCCCGTGAAGCCCGAGTGGCCGTAGGCGGTGGTGAGGGGGCCGACGATGGCCGGGTCGCCCAGGCGGACGCCGAGGCCCTGGCGGTAGGGCGCGCCTTCGGCGCCCTGGTCGCGGACCATGTCGGCGTGGGTTTCCGGGCGGAGCAGGGGGGCTCCGCCGCGGCGCAGGACCTCGGCGAAGGTGAGGAGGTCGTCGGCGGTGCTGAAGAGGCCGGCGTGGCCGGCGACGCCGCCCAGGCCGTAGGCGGTCTCGTCGTGCACCTCGCCGCGCACACAGCCGCTTCCGGCGCGCTCGATCTTGTGTTCCGTGGCCACGATGCGCGAGAGGAGGAAGGCGCTCGGGCGGTACACGGTGTCGCCGAGGCCGAGGGGGCGGCTGATCCGGGTGCGGACGAGGTCGTCGAGCGGGGCTTTCCCGGCGATCTCCGCGATGCGGCCGACGGTGACCATGCCCACGTCGGAGTAAAGGTGCTGCTCGCCGAGAGGGTGGATCGGCGCAGTGGTGAGCACCCGGTCGAGGCGGGCGGTGTGCACGCGCGGGCCTTCCCCGGGGATCTCCAGGTCCGCGCGGCGGCTGGGCGGGAGACCTGCGGTGTGGGTGAGGAGGTGGCGCAGCGTGGTGTCCGGGTGGCCGCCGTAGTCGTTGAGCAGCCATGTGGAGACGGGGGCGTCGAGCGTGAGGCGTCCTTCGTCCACCAGGGAGAGCACCACGACGGTGGTGAAGAGCTTGGTGACCGAGGCCAGGTCGAAGATCGCGTCACGACCGGCGGCGGGGCGCACGGGCAGGAGGTCCTCCGACGCTCCCGCGAAGCGCACGACCTCCCCGGCGGCGGCGGAGGCCACGATCTCGCCCTCGACGGCGATCAGCGCCACCGCCGCCGAACACACATCGGGTACGGCGTCGGCCAGCAGAGCCGACAATACGGCGGAGTGTGTCGAGTCCCGTGGGGTGCCGTCGGTCAACTTGCCCTCATTGTGGTTGTTGAGTGGTGTCTGATGATTAATACACCGTGCTGCACGGATATGCGTTATTTCAGGCGATGACCGGGCCGGCCTTCGGCGTCGTCGGCGAAGGACCCGGCGTTCCCCGTCAGGCGCCTCTGGCCTCCACAGGCAGCAAAACCGCGTCGAGCCGGTCGTCGTGCTCGGCGAGGAGATCGCGGGCGGACGGGACGTCCAGACCGCGCTGAATCATCACCACAGCCGTCTTGACCTGCCAGTCCGCCGCCTCCAGGGCGGGCCTGGCGATGGCGCGGTCAACACCGGTGATCTGGCTGACCAGGCGGGTGGCCCGGTCGGTGAGCTTGGAGTTCACCGGAGAGACCTCGATCATGCTGTTGCCGTACGTGCGGCCCAGCCTGATCATCGTGATGGTCGAGATCATGTTGAGCACGAGCTTCTGCGCCGTGCCCGCCTTGAGACGGGTGGAGCCGGTGACGACCTCAGGTCCGACGATGACTTCGACGGCGTGCCGCGCGGCGGCCGACAGGGGTGTTCCGGTGTTGCACGAGACGCCCACGGTGAGGGCGCCGCGCCGCTCGGCCTCGCCGAGGGCGCCGATCACGTAAGGCGCGCGTCCGCTGGCGGAGATGCCGACGACGGTGTCGAGCGGCCCGACCTCGCGGTCGGCGACGGCGCCCGCGCCGGCCCCGGCGTCGTCCTCGGCCCCTTCGACGGAGCGCGTGATCGCGGCGTGGCCGCCGGCGATGACGCCCTGCACCGTCTCAGGGTCGGTGCCGAAGGTCGGCGGGCATTCGGAGGCGTCGAGGATGGCGAGGCGGCCGGAGGTGCCGGCGCCCACATAGATGAGGCGGCCGCCGCGTTTCATGCGGTCGACGACGCCGTCGATCGCGGCGGAGAGCGCCGGGATGGCTTCGGCGACGGCTGTGGGCACCGCGCTGTCGGCGGAGTTCATCAGCCGGGCCATCTGCTCGGTGGTGAGCTGGTCGATCCCGCTGTAGCGGGGGTCGCTCTGCTCGGTGGCGAGTTCGGCTAGTGAGTCAGTCATGGCTTTCCATGTCGGTAATTTTCATCGAAGGAGGGTCTTGTGCAAATTATCTTCGAACTGTGGTGTCATGTCACTCGTGCGTACCGGACTTGAACGACTTGTCGCCAAGCCCACCCTGCTCGCGGGAAGCAGCAGGATCGGGCTCATCACCAACCCCACCGGTGTCCTTCCCGACCTGACACCGGGCCCGGCGGCGCTCCTGGCCGCAGGGCTTCCGCTGACCGCGCTGTTCAGCCCCGAGCACGGCCTGCGGGGTACGGCACAAGCCGGCTTCGGCGAGTCCGGCGGACCTAACGGCGCTGACGACCCTGGCGGCTTTGACCCGGCGACGGGACTGCCGGTCTTCGACGCCTACCTCAAGGAAGGGCCGGCCCTCGACGCGCTGGTGGCGTCCGCCCGGGTGGACACGCTGCTGTTCGACATCGCCGACGTGGGCACCCGCTTCTACACCTACGTCTGGACGATGTACGACCTCATGGAGTCCGCGGCCCGGCTCGGCCTGCGCTTCGCCGTACTCGACCGCCCGAACCCCCTCGGCGGCACGATCGCCGAGGGCCCGCTGCTCGACCCCGGCCACGCGAGCTTCGTCGGCCGCGCGCCGATCCCGGTACGGCACGGCCTCACGGCAGGTGAGCTGGCCGGATATGTGAACCGCGACCTCGGCGCCGACCTTCACGTGGTGGAACTGGAGGGCTGGCGGCGCCACGACGGCACGGACGGCCTGCCGTGGGTGATGCCCTCGGTGAACATGCCCACCCCGGACACCGCCCTCGTCTACCCGGGCACCGCCCTGTTCGAGGGGACCAACCTGTCCGAAGGGCGCGGCACGACCAAGCCGTTCGAGCTGGTCGGCGCGCCGTGGCTCGACGAGCGCTTCGCGGGCTGCCTGAACGCGATGGACCTGCCGGGGGTGCGCTTCCGCGACACCTGGTTCACCCCCGCGTTCCACAAGCACGCGGGGACGCCGGTGCGAGGCGTCCAGGTGCACGTCACCGACCCGGAGGTGTTCCGCCCGGTGCTCACGGGCGCCGCGATGCTGCATCTGGCCCACCGGCTCGCCCCGGAGAGGTTCACCTGGCAGGGAGCCGAGGAGATCACCAGCGGCGCGTCCCACTTCGTGGACCTGCTGTGGGGTTCGGCGGACCTGCGCCGCAGCGTGGAGGCCGGGGGCGCCGCCGGCGACCTGTGCCCGCCGCCCGCCCACCCAAGGGGCTGGGCCGGGGACGGCACGCTGCTCTACGCCTGAGACACGCGCCAGCCGGGTGCGGCAGACGCCGCACCCGCGCGGTTGGAGGTCCCCCGACATCCAGACCACAGCCGTCAGCCGAGCTCGCGCCGGTAGAGCCAGAAGACCCGCTCGGTCCGCGCGCCGACGGTCCGCGAGTAGAACCGCAGCGGTCCCACCCAGCCGATCTCCGCGGCCCCGAGCCCGGCGTCCCGCATCTCCGACAGGCAGCGTCGCAGCAGCACACGTCCGGCACCCAGCCCACGCGCCGCCGGAGCGGTGCCCATCGGGCCGAACCACGCGGGCCGCGAACCCCACGCCGCGAAGCCGAGGATCTGCCCGTCGTCCCGCACGGCGTAGTGCAGCCCCGCGGCGTTGACCGACTCCCACGCCCAGGTCTCGTTCCACTGCTCGCGGACGAAGTCCGCCACCCTGTCACGCTCCCCGGCGGGGGCGGCGGCGACGGTGACGCCCGCCGCGGCGAGGCGGGCGACGTCGCCGGCGGTCGACAGGTCGGCCGTCGCGAGATCGGCCGTCATGTTCCAGGCGGTGCGCTCAAGGGTGTAGCCGAGCCGCTCGGCGAGGCAGGCGGCGGGCGTGTGACGCACGTCGACGCCCGGCCACGCGTAGCACGGCGGGTTGCCGGCGAACTTCGCCACCGTCGCCCCTTCGCCGCGCAGCCAGTCCTGCGCCGTCTCCACCAGCGCCCGTCCCCGCCCGGATCCCTGCACATCGGGACGTACGGCGAGCAGGTCGATATGGCCGATCGACGGGTCGCGATCGGAGATCGAGGTCATGACCAGCCCGGACAGGTCGTCGGCCGCGAGCACGGCCCACCGGCGGCCCGCGGGCGGCGCGGCGAGCCGGTCGACCAGGGCGGCGCCCGAGTCGAACGTCAGCGCCGCGTCCGCGACCGCGCGCAGCGCGGCCATATCCTCGGGCTCCGCCGTACGGATCTTCACGCAGCCTCCAGCGGCGTCGCGACGACGCTGCGGCGCTCGGGGTAGAAGCAGGAGTGCTCCTGCGGGAACGCGCCTGTGACGGCGAGCGAAGGGACCTCAGACGCGCAGCGGTCGGTGCTGAAGGGGCAGCGGCGGGCGAAAAGGCAGCCGTCGTCGGTCTTGCTCTCGTCGAGCGCCGCAGTCGGCACGACCGGCTGCTCACCGGGCTTCTCCAAGCCGTGCAGCACCGGGATCGCCGACAGCAGCGACTGGGTGTACGGATGGACCGGGTTCTCGATGATCGTCTCGACCTGGCCGCGTTCGACCACCTGGCCGCGGTAGATGACGTAGAGGTCGCCGCCCTCGCCGATGTAGCGCGCGGTCGCCACGTCGTGCGTGATGAACAACACGCTCACGCCCAGCCGTTCCCGCAGGTCTTTCAGAAGCGACAGGATGCCGAGGCGCAGCGACACGTCGATCATCGAGGTGGCCTCGTCGGCCACGAGCATCTCCGGGTCGACGGTGAGCGCGCGGGCGATGACGACCCGCTGGCGCATGCCGCCCGACAACTGGTGCGGATAGCGCGGCAGCACATAACCCGGGTCGAGCCCCACCAGGGCCAGCAACTCCTCGGCCCGCTCGTCCATCCACGATCCGGGCCTGCCGGTCCGCCTGGCGCGCAGCGCGAGCGGCGCGGCCAGCGTCTGGTGGACGGTGCGCGTCGGGTTGAGCGCGGAGTAGGGGTCCTGGTGGATGAGCTGGATGCGCCGGAAGTACGGCTCGCGCTTGCGAGGCTTGAGCGACGACATCGGGACGCCGTCGATGACGATCTCGCCGCCGTCGTGGGTCTCCAGACCGGCGATGATGCGGCCGAGGGTGGTCTTCCCGCAGCCGGACTCGCCGATGAACGAGACGGCCCCGCCCTTCTCTATGGAGAAGTCGACGCCCCGCAGCGCCTTGACCTCACGTCCGCTGAGCACGTTGCCGCGCTGCTTGTAGGTCTTGGTGATGCCCGTACCGGTGATCATGCCTTGGTCTCCTTCGCGGCTGCGGCGTCGACGGCGTGGCACGCGACGATGCGTGGCCCGTCCGCGATCGCGAGGGGTTCGACCGTGTCGCACACGTCCATGCGCAGCGGGCACCGCTCGCGGAACACGCACCCCTCCCGCGGCACGGTGCCGAGGGTCGGCGGCCGGCCCGGCAGCGCCCTGGCCTCGTCGATGTCGCCCACCAGGCGCGGGATCGCGCGCAGCAGGCCGCGTGTGTAGGGATGGCGCGGGCCGCCCAGCACCTCGCGGGTCGGGCCCTGCTCGACGATGCGTCCGCCGTACATCACGGCGAGCCGGTCGGCCACCTCCGCCACCACACCGAGGTCGTGGGTGATGACGAGCGTGGTGAGGCCGCGCTCCTCGTGCACCTCGCGGATGATGCGCAGGATCGTGGCCTGCGTGATCATGTCGAGGGCCGTGGTCGGCTCGTCGAGCACCACCAGGTGGGCGTTGAGGACGAGCGCGAGCATGATGCCGACCCGCTGGCGCATACCGCCGGACAGCTCGTGCTGGTGCGAGTCGAGCACCCGCGCGCCGTCCATGCCCATGCGGCCGAGCAGCTCCTTGGCCTCCCTGACCAGTGCGCGCAGGTCGGAGACGCCGTGGGAACGGCCGAGGTCAAGCAGCTGCTTGCCGACCGTCTTGAGGGGGTTGAGGGAGTTCTGAGCGGCCTGGAACACGTAGCCGATGTGCCGGCCGCGGGCCTTGCGCAGGTCCTCGCCCCTGAGCGCCACGACATCGCCGAGACCGTCGATCTCGACCGAGCCGGCCGCGATCCGCCCGGGCGGCTGCACCGCGTTGAGCAGCGACAACGCCAGCGTGGACTTGCCCGAACCGGACTCGCCCACCACACCGGTGATCGTGCCCGGCACGAGGTCCAGGTTGATCCCGGCGATCGCGGGAAGCTCGCCGGCCGAGGTCTTGTAGACCACCGACAGTCCGCCGACCCGCACCCCCGGCGCGGTCTTGGACGGCACCGGCGGCACGGCCTTGGGCATGGTTTCCACAGTCACCGCCTACTCCTCCCGCAGCCGGGGGTTGAAGATCTCGTCCATCGCGTCCACCACCAGCACGATGCCCAGTGTGAGCAGCAGGATCGCCAGCAGCGGCGCCAAGAGGTACGGCAGAGCCGCCGTGGTCGTGAGCGCCCCGCCGCCGAACACGGCCAGGTTGAGCATCACACCCCAGTTGTTGGCCTCGAACGGCAGCACACCGAGGAAGAACAGGCCCACCTGCGCGTAGACGGCGCCCGTCACCGCGATCAGCATGTTCATCGCGATGAACGGCGCCATGCTGGGCAGCAGCTCGCGGCCGATGATGTGCGTCGTCGACAGGCCGAGCCCGCGCGCCGCCTCGATGAAGCCCCGCTCGCGAAGCGACAACGTCTGCGAGCGCACGGCGCGGGCGACGCCGCCCCAGCCGAGCAGCCCCAGCACGAGGCCCATCTCCCACGCGCTGCTGAACTTCCAGATCGTGGACAGCACCAGCAGCAGCGGCAGGCCGGGAATGGTGAGCTTCATGTCGGTGATCCGCATGAGCACGCTGTCCCAGCGGCCCCGGCGGAAACCGGCGAACAGCCCGATGCCGGTGCCCAGCACGATCGTGATGACCGCCGTGACAAGTCCGGTGAGCAGCACGTATTGCGATCCGGTGATGACGAGCGCGAGCACGTCGGTGCCCTCGAAGTCGGTGCCGAAGGGGTGCGCCCAGCTCGGCGGCGCGTAGAGCGCGTTGTCGTCGCGCGGGAGCTGGTCAGGGTAGAACATCGGCCCGAAGACGCCCATGAAGGCGAATGCCAGCACGATGATCGCGCCCGCCATGCGGCTCGGCTTGCGCTTGAGCACACGCCACACGCCGCGCCAGAAGTTGCGCCGCAGGGTGGCCCGGGTGTTGCCCGGGAGGGCCACGGCCGGGTTCATGTCACTCATCGGGCCACCTCCTCGCCGGAACGCACCCGGGGGTCGATCACGGTGTAGAGCATGTCCGCCACGATGTTCGCGATGATGATCGCCACCGTGATCAGCAGGAACGCGCCACCCATGAGCGCGAAGTCACGGTTGGTGATGCTGTCGATCAGCATCAGGCCGAGACCCGGATAGTTGAAGATGCGCTCGATGAAGATGGCGCCGCCGAAGAGCAGCCCGAGCGAGAGCGCGAGGATCGTGAAGAGCGGCAGGATCGCGTTGCGGGCGATGTAGCGGAAGATGATGCCCCGCTTCATGCCGCGCAGCTCGGCGGCGAGGATGAAGTCGTCGCCGAGGACGGTCACCACGCTGGACTTCATCGCGAGGATCCACCCGCCGTAGCTCGCCAGCGCGTAGGTCAGCACCGGCAGCGTGGCGTGCTCGATGAGCGATCCGATGTAGTCCAGGTTGAACCCGGGTTCGAACATGATGTCCGCCGTGCCGCCGGACGGCAGGATCGGGATCAGCGTCGTGAACAGTGCCCCGAGCAGCAGCGCCAGCACATATTGGGGGATGCCGTGGAGCAGCGAGCCCGACACCGCGAGCACGTCGCCCAGCTTGCCGGACCGCTTGATCGCCGCGTAGACGCCCATCATCACGCCGATCAGGAAGCTCAGCAGCGTGCCCACCAGCACCGGCAGCACGGTCCACTTGGTGGCCTCGAAGAGCACGTCGGTCACCTGCGCGCCGGGCGTCATGAGCGACTCGCCGAGGTCCAGGGTGAAGAGCCCCGTCATGTAGTCGACGTATTGCTGCCAGAGGGTGCCCTTGGGCATGAAGCCGTAGAGCACCGCCGTGGCGCGCTCGGCCTGGTCCGGCGACATGCCCTGCTCGATCAGCTTCTCGTAGCGGGCCGCGATGGGGTCGCCGGGGATGTTGCGGATGATCACGAAGCTGATCGTCGTGACCACCAGGACCATGACGAGCCCGCGGGCCAGGTGGCCCGCGAGTCGGCGTGCGATAACCGTCATAAGCGACTACTTACTTCTTCTTGACCAGACCGAGCTGGATCCAGACCCCGGAAGTGAGGCGAAGCATGTCGCTCTCGTTCTCGGGGAACCCGGTGAAGCGGTTGGTGTTGACGAACTGGGTGTTCACGTAGTCCCAGAGCTGGATGACCGGGAGGTCCTGGTTGGCGGCCTTGGCGAGCTGCGAGATGATCTTCTTCTGCTCCTCGCCGGTCACCGAGTTGAGCTTGTGCGTCAGCTCACCCGGGTTGATCTTCTCCCCGTCGACCTCGATGGTCTCCGGGCCGCCCATCCAGTTGCCCTCCTTGCCCGCCGGAACGTGCTTAAGCTGCCCCGCGAGGAGCTGCCAGCCGTTCTGAGTGCCGTAAAGCCGCTGGTAGATGTTGTACGGCGCGGGCCCGAGAGCCACCAGCCACATCCCCACGTCGTACTTCCCGGCGGCGAGCTCCTCCAGGTAGAGCGGGTAGTCCGCGGTCGTGACCACCTCGGCCGCCACACCGGCGTCGTTGAGCTGGCTCGTCACGGCCTTGGCGCCGGCCAGCCAGTCGGAGAAGGGCGCCGGCACGTTGATGGTGAGCTTCCACGGCTTGCCGTCGGCGAGGTTCCACTTGCCGTCGACCTTCTTCAGGCCGGCCTTCTTGAACTCCTCCTCGGCCTTCGCCGCGCCGCCCTTGTACGGCTCAAGCGAGTTGAGACCGGCGGCGCCCAGCCACTCGGCCGCCGGCTTCTGGTGCATGCCGGAGGTCGTCACCGAGGCCGTGCCGCCCTCGGGCGAGGCGACCTTGGTCACCTGCTCACGGTTGATCAGGTGAGCCAGGCCCCGCCGTACATGCACGTTGTCGTAGGGCTTCTTGGACTGGTTGAACGCCAGGGAGTTGCCGACGGGGGAGTAGCCCCGCACCACGGCGTTGCCAGGGGCGGCGGCGATGCGCTTCATCACGTCCGCGGGGACGGCGGTGAACGGCGAATTGTCCAGCTTGCCGGCGGTGAGGTAACCCCAGACCTGCTCGTTGCCGTTGTAGTTGAGGATCTTCACCTGGTCGGGAGCGACCTTGGCGGCGTTGTAGAAGTTCTTGTTCTTGACCAGCAGCGCCTCGCCGGGGTTCATCCGCTCAAGCTTGAACGGCCCGGCCGACACGTCCTCCTTCGGCCCGAAGGCCAGCACCTTGGGCGCGAGGTCCGTAATGGTCTTCCGCGCCGCCTCGGCCTCGGGGCCGTCGGTGCGGGCGGTCTTCACCTTGTCCCAGAAATCGGCGGGCAGCAGGCTGCCCCAGATGTGCGCGGGGACGATGATCGTCTCCATGATGCCGCGCACGAACGTCACACTCGGGTTGTCCGCGGCCTGCGTGATCTTAATGGTCTGCGGGTCGATCACTTCGATGTCCGACGCCGCCCCCGCGGCCTTCGGGTCGAGGGCGTAAGCCGTGCCGCCCTGCGTGTAGGCCAGGCCGATCGACACCCGCACGTCCTCGGCGGTGACCGGCTTGCCGTCGGACCACTTGTTGTTCGGGTGCAGCTTGAGGGTGATCGACGACTGGTCGGGAGCGATGTCCCAGCTCGCGGCGATGCCCGGATAGAACTGGTTGGGGTCGGTCATGTGGTTCTTGGTCCAGCCAAGCCACATCGAGTTGTAGCCCCGGAACGCGTTGCCCTTGGGGTTGTAGGGGTTGATCGGCGCGTTGACATCGAGACCTGGCTTCAGGGCGTCGATCGTCGTATAGACGCCGCCGCCTGATGAGTTCCCGGTGTTTCCGCCGCCGCTACATGCCGTCATCGCGGCAAGACCGAGCAACGCCGCAACCGCTGCAAGACGCTTCATGGACCGCTCCGTGGGGGGTCTATCTCTGGGATGTGAAAGGGGGACTTGCCCCGGACCTTATGGGCGCTTCCGACTCCGCGTCAATAATCTCCATGAGCTGTGAGTGTTCTGCAACTTTCCTTCACGTACACCCTGGGTTCCCCGATAGCCCCTGGTAGGAAGGGGATGTGCCGTTGAAGCGGACAGATCCTGACCGCGATCGGGTGTACTAATAGATATACGAAAGGGTCCGCCTCGGAGGAACCGGAGGAGATCGTGGAGACCTCGGCACGTCTGCTGCGTCTGCTCTCCCTGCTTCAGATGCGACGCGAGTGGTCCGGCCCCGAGCTCGCCGAGCGCCTCGGCGTCGCCGCCCGCACCGTCCGCCGCGACGTCGACCGCCTCCGCAACCTCGGCTACCCCGTCCACGCCACCCCCGGCAGCCTCGGCGGCTACCGCCTCGGCTCCGGGGCGGCCATGCCCCCGCTGCTCCTCTCCGACGACGAGGTCGTCGCCGTGGCCCTCGGCCTGCGCATGGCCGCCGCGGGCACGGTGAAGGGCATCGACGAGAGCTCCGCCCTGGCGCTGGCCAAACTCGAACAGGTCCTCCCGTCCCGTCTCCGCCACCGCATCGACGCCCTCCACTCCTCAACCGTGACCATCGCCGCCGAAGGCCCACACGTCGACCCCGCCGTCCTCACGGCCCTGGCCTCGGCCTGCCGCAACACCGAAACCCTGCGTTTCGACTACACAGGCCACGGGGGAGAGGAGAGCCTCCGCCGGGTCGAACCCCATCGGATGGTCTCCTGGGGCCGCCGGTGGTATCTGGTGGCCTGGGACACCGACCGCGACAACTGGCGCACCTTCCGCGTCGACCGCATCCGCCCCCGCACCCCGCCCGGCCCCCGGTTCGAACCCCGCGACCCCCCGGACGGCGACGTCGCCGTCTACCTCAAGCGGCGCCTGGGGACGGACATATGGCCCCTGGAGGCCCGCATCCTCGTCCACGCCCCCGCCGCCCAGATCGCCGGGCACATCGACGGCACCGTGCGGGCCGTCGACGACACCACATGCGAGATCACCATCCGCGGCGACACGGTCAACCTCCTGGCCACGGTGGTCGGCATGCTCGACGTGGACTTCGAGGTGCTGTCACCGCCCGAACTGATCACCTACGTACGCTTCCTCGCCGACCGCTACGGCAGAGCCGCCCCAACACCTTGATCACGGTCACCGTGGGCGGCCGGCGTCATCGGTGTCAGGCGGACAGGAGGGCCCAGCACAGGCAGGCGAAGGCCGCCGTGCAGGCTAGGGCGCGGGCGATGTTCCACCTGACCCACGGGCCTCTAGTCGGCTGTGGGAGATCGACGGCCTGCACGACCTCCCCTATTTCCACGACGGCCGGCTCGTCGAGGACCTCCCGGCGTAATGGGATGGATATCTGGAGGAGGGCTCGGTCTTCCCGCCCTACGCGACCGGCTTGAGCCGTGACCACAGCGAGGAGACCACCCAGGCACATTGGCCGACCCGACCCCGCTCCAGCCAAGGCGAGCGTCGGCGTGCACAGGTCATGCCGGTGTGAGCCGAGTGAGATGGCGGTCGACTTCGTCGCGGGCGGCGGCCGGGCTCAGGGCCGTGGTCAGGATGCGCACCGTTATGCCGTCCATCAGCGTGGTCAACGCGGCGGCCTCAGTTCGCGGGTTCACCTGGGAGCCGATGCCGCCTCCCGCCTTACCGAGACGGAGCAATCGCTCAAGGTTGGCCCGAAGTTCGGCTTCACTTTCCGCCAGGATCGCCGCGACCTGCTCGTCGACCAATGCCTCAGCTGTAAGGGTCAGCCAGACGCGCGCCTCGAAGACCCGCTCCTCGTCCAGCGGGACAAGTTGCCACACCGCCCGCCGTATGACGTCCAGAGTGATCGAATCAGTGGGGATCGTGCGCGCCCGCTGCACCACCCGGTCCGCCAGATGGTCGATCGCGGCACGGACCATGCGCTCACGGGTCGGAAGGTAGTGCTGGGCGGTCGCGAGAGCCATCCCGGCCTCACTCGCGACGGCACGAACGGTCATTCCAGCGGATCCCGCACGTCCCAGCACGACGCAAGCGGCAGCGCCGAGCTGCCGCCGCCGCTCCGCGTGATCCACAACCTTTGGCATAGGTCGATCCTAGATGTTCGGTCATTTGACCGATATAGGTCAGTTATGTAATTTCAGCGACATGAGCAGTTCGCCCCTGGGTGACACCAGTCCTACATGCAGCGTTCCTCGCTTCGGCTACGCCGACATGGCCCTCGTCTTCCTCGTCGGGATCGGCCTGGCCAACTCGTCGGTGGCGGACTTCATCGCTCAGGGGCCCGCGCGTCTGGGGATGTCCGAGATGGCCTCATCGAGCTTCGCCTGGGCTCTGATCAACGGCACACAGGTGGCAGTGGGCCTCGCGATCGTCCGGCACCGGTTCGGCGCGATCAGGCGACCTCTCATGCTGACCCGTCCGAAGCGCGGTCAAGTCGGCGCCGCGATCGGCTGGGGGCTGGCCAAGGCCGCACTGACCCTCGGCCTGCTTGTGATGCTGCCAACCGCCCTCCTCGAAGGGGGCGGAGGTGAAGGCGGTTACCCCTCTGGAAGCCTGGCGGCGCAATTCGCCTTCGCGTTCACCTTCGGAGCCATCCTCTCCCCCTTCTACGAAGAAGTCCTCTACCGCGGTGTCTTCTACAACGGGCTGGCCGCACGGCTCCCCGCCCTCGCCGCCATCATCCTGTCGGCGGGATTCTTCGCCGTGGTCCACCTGCCCCGCGTCTTCAACACCATCAGCGCGCTCTTCGCCGGCCTGCTCTTCGCCTGGCTCCTGCACCGCCACCGGAACCTCTGGGTGCCGATCCTGGCCCACGCTGTGAGCAACGGAATCCTGGTCGTCCTGGCCTTCGCCGCCGAAGCCGCCTGACGAGGCGGCGGCACCGGCCGACACGGCTCGCGACGACCGCCGGCCAAGGGCACTCGGGGGCCTGAGGCGGCGGCACCCGGCAGGGTCTACGAACTCCCGCCGACCGCACCGTGAAAGCCTCCTGGCACAACGTCTACGGCAGCGGGGGGATCAGGGGTGGGCCGAGTTAGAGACGGCTGTCGTAGAGGGCGAGTTCGCTCTCGTCGGGCGAACCCCACACGGCAAGCCGGGCGCTAAGAGATGCAGAGCTCGTTGCCCTCGGGGTCGGTGATGGTCACCCACCAGTAGGGGCCCTGCTGTCCCTTGTGGAGGACCGTGGCCCCCTTGGCGACGAGGCGGGCCACCTCGGAGTCGATGTTGTCCGGGCCCACCCTGACGTCGAGGTGGACGCGGTTTTTGACGGTCTTGGGCTCGGGGACCGCCTGGAACAGGACGCGCGGGGAACCGGGCCTGCTGATGGCCACGCCGGCCTTCCAGCGGAGCTTCCCGTTGTAGGTCACGGTCTCCTCGGCGGAGGCGTGGCCCTTGGTGACCATGTCTCGGATGAAATCCTCGTCCTGTGGCTCGACCTCCCATCCGAGGGCGTCGGCCCACCAGTCGGCAAGCACGTGTGGGTCTTTTGCGTCGATGCAGATCTGGATGTCGTACCCCATGCGCGGCACCCTACGAGACCCCACCGACATAACCACGCACGCCACACCCCGGAGGGCCGGTCTGCTCCCCTCATCAGGACCTGCATCGCAGCAGACGACACCCCCCGAGGCATCACCACCGGACACGGCACCCCCATAGGCAGGCGGCTCCCTTTGGGGGACTCTCTTGAGCTTTGCTCTATGGCTTGCCACATGCGAAGATGTGCGATCTTGCCCCCCGCCGTCGCACCTAAATGTGAGTCACTTGTGGCATCGACCATAAAGGTAGGCAGAATAGCCACAATTCTGCTGCTTTCCCTGAGCACAACCATTGCCATCGGCAAGCCGTCCGCCGCAGCGGATGGCATTCAAATCGGCAACATGATGATCCCGGATAACTCCGCGGTGCAGGAGCAGGGCAACCCAGCGGTGTTCCAACTGGTGAACGGCGGAAAACTCTGGATAACCAGGGTGGAGGACCTGGCCGCACTGGGATATGGCCCGAACAACATCCACATAGTGCCCCCAAGATCACTTTCCAAGATCTCCAACATCCCCAAAAACGGCACCCTTGTCAGAGAACTCGGCGATCACGCCGTCTACTACCTGGAGGACGGCAACCGATTCTGGGTGTCAAGCCCAGAAGTGCTCGCGGCCATGGGACGCAAAGGCGAAGAGGTGCGTAACGTCTCCACCGGCACCCTCAACAGCTTTCCCCGCTCCGAGGACATCACCTTGGCCGCCTTTCCCACACCCCTCGCGGCCAGGGCCAAGGAATACTCGGTGGGCGGATCGCCCAGATATAAGCTCGGCAAGTGTCTCCCGTCGGACGGGCAGCGCTTCATCCCCAATGCACAAGTTCCCAGGCAGTGGAGCATGTTGTGCATCGAGCGAATGGTGGTACGGCGCAGCGACGGCAGCCCGGCCGGGCTCTCGGTGTGGCAGAAAGCCGCGGACTATGCCGGGCACCAGTGGTGTGTCACCCTCTCCTCAAAACCCGTGCTTCCCTCGAAGATAGCCCTGAGCCCTATGAAGGCACGCATCACATGCGCGGGCCGTGCCGGCCACTTCGTCACGCACTAGGAGCAACCTCGGCGATCAGGTCGACCTCGCCGCCCTCGGCAATGATCAAGCGCGCATTTTGCACCTTGGATTTCACCGTATACAACGACAAAGCAGGCCACGGCGAGGACGGGGGAGGCCATAGGCGTGGGTAGCCGAACGCCGTGAAACAATTCGGCCGCCCACTGAGCCACCTGACATATACGCTAAAAGCATGCCTCCAGAGAGGGCCTCTTCAAGCGCCTTACGTCGATTAGGTCGAAGGTCCAGACAAGCCTCACGAAACGGCCCCCCTCCCACGGAAGGGACCAACGCGCCCCCCAACCCCCTATGGGAGCGAATCTGGCAGACCATAACATCCATTGGCATCCTCGCCGGCATCTATTTCACCCACGACGGACTCACCTACACCGCCCGCGCCCTGGAAACCGGCAACCGCACCCTCGACGCCGCACTTGAGGCGCAGATCACCGACCGTTACACCAGAGCCGTCGAGCAACTCGGCTCAAAGACCATCGAGACCAGGATCGGCGGCATCTACGCACTCACCCGCACAGCCAAAGACTCCGAGCGGGATGCGGAAACCATCCAGGAGGTCCTTTGCGCTTACGTCCAGCATCGGGATTTCCCGGAGCCCGAAACCACGAAGACAGATGACCAGAAGGAAATCCTCATACCGAAACGCCCCATCCGCCCGGACACCGATGTGATGGCCGCGCTCAACAGCGCAGTCTCCCTGTCCAAAACCACCAAGGACCGTCCGGACTTTTCCACCGTGCGGTTCCCCCGGGCCGACCTGTCCAACCTGGACCTCAGTCGTGCGCGGCTTGCGTACTCCGACCTCGCAAAAAGCAATCTGTCCGCCAGCGACCTCAGCGAAACCGACCTCACTCGCGCCGACCTGTCCGGCGCCAATCTCACCAATACAAATCTCACCAATGCCGACCTGACCAGCACGAACCTGCGAGACGCCAACCTCTCCCACGCCGACCTGAGGAAGGCGAATCTGACCGGGGGCCTCCTCAAGGCCACCCTGATCGCCACCATCCTCGACAACGCCGACCTCTCAAGCGCCGACCTGTCGGAGGCCAACCTCTTCGGCGCCCGGCTCCGGAACGCCGACCTGCACAACGCGGATCTCTCCGGCTCGTCGCTGTCCTCGGCCGATCTGTCCGGCGCGAATCTCCGGGAGGCCAACCTGACCGGCGTCAGCATGAACGGCACGAACCTGAAGGGGGCTGACCTCCGCTACGTGCGCGGCCTCACCAAGACCGAGCTAGGTGGCGCCATCGTCGACGACGCCACCCGGTTCTCCGATCCGAAATTGCGCTGACCTCGGCGAACGACGCGTGGGAGAATCCGGGATCGTGGTCGATACCAGGATCCCGCCCCCTTACATCGCCGACGAACGCACGATGTTGGACAAATGGCTCGACTGGCATCGCGAAACGCTCGCCGTGAAGTGCGCGGGACTATCGGAGGAGCAACTCCGGGAAAGGTCCGCGCCGCCGTCAAGCATGTCGCTTCTCGGCCTGGTGCGGCACATGGCGCATGTGGAGCGTGTGTGGTTCCGCATCGTTCTCATCGGCGAGGACATTCCCCGCCTCTACAAGGCCCCCGACGACTCGGACGCCGATTTCAACAGGGTGGACGAGGCGTCCACCGAGGAGGCGTTCACCACCTGGCGAGAGGAGATCGCCCATGCGCGGAGGATCTCGGCCGGGCTGTCGCTGGACGCGATCGGGCACGCGCAGCACCGGGGCCGGGAGTGTTCTCATCGCTGGATCCTCGTCCACATGATCGAGGAATACGCCAGGCACAACGGCCACGCCGACCTGCTGCGTGAGCGCATCGACGGGGCCGTGGGCACCTAGGTCCACCGGCCACGACCAAGAATCCGCCACACTGAGCCGACCATTCAGTCGAGGCGGCCCAGTGCCGCGCGCTGCGCCGGGCTCAGCCGGTCCGGCCGCGCGGTCACGGTGTATGCCTGCCCCTCGACAACTCGCAGGTCGAGCGGATCGGCGATGGCCGGTTGGCGCCGGATCGCGTCGAGGGCGGCGACCGCGCGGCCGGGGGGCCAGCCGAGCGCGGTGGCGAGCATTCCGGCGGTGAGTGGCCGACCGGCGTGTACCAGGGCCGCGAAGACGGTGAGCGCGTCGTGGACGGCGGGCTCGACGAGGGGGCTGCCGCTCATCTGCTCACTGAGCCTGGCGAAGAACCGTCCCATCTGGCCGAGCCGGGCACCGGCCGCCGTGCCGGCGCCGAAGATCTCGGCGCCCTGTCGCGCCGCGGCGGCGACCTCGCCGTGTGCGTCGGTGTCGGTCCGCCACACGCGGTGCCAGACATCCTCGTCGATCACATACCGCTCGCGGCGGGTGCCGGGATCCGGTCGGCGGACGACCAGGTCCATGGCTTCGAGGGATCCGATGGATTTGGATATCGACGCCGGGCTCACCTGGAGCCGGCGGACCAGATCGGCGGCTCTCAGGCCGTCGGCGTCGGCGGTGAGCAGGCTGACGAACACGCGTGCGGTCATCCTGGGCAGGCCCGTGGCGGCCAGCAGGCCGGCGAGCCGGTCGACGAAGGCGCACACCGCTTCGGCCTGCTGCCCGTCTGCCGCCGACTCGGCGGGCCGGGCCGGCTTGCGTCGGCGGGCGCGGCGGTCGGCGGCCTGCTGCGCACCGGAGGCCTGGTAGTCGCCTGAGGTGCGGTTGCGGGCGACCTCGCGGCTGATCGTGGACGTCGGCCGACCGAGTTGCCGGCCGATCTCGGCATATCCGAGCCCGTCGTCCAGCCACGCCGCAATCCGCAGGCGGTCCTCTTGGGTCAGTCTGCCTCCGGGCACCGATCATTCCTCCTTTGCGTTCATCAACAGTACATTGCAACGAGCCAGTGAGGACAGTTGCATTCATTCACAATCCTGTTGCAACGATTGCCATTGAGCTCGGCATTTCACATCAAAATCGTTGACTCTTCATAAAACGCAACGTAGCTTTTTCACATCCTGAAACGGAGGAAACCAGCATGCATGTGATGGCCGTGTCGACCGTCTCGGATCACGACAAGTTCTGGAGTGGCCTGAAGAGGGCATACACCACGCTCCCCAAAGGCGCCGCCTGGAAGGTGGCGGTCGCGAGCACGGACGGGGCCAAGGCGGTGAACATCATCACCCACGACTCCCTCGACGGCGTCCGGGACTTCTTCGAGACGCACACCGGCGCCTACGCCACGACGGAATACTTCGAAGCGGACGCCGCGAACGCGGTCGGTCTCCCGCGGTGAGGATCGACGTGCCGCGGATTCAAGCCCGGGTCGCCGAACTCCTGGTGGAATATGGGATTCCCAGCGCCGCGATCGGCGTGCTCCACGACGGCGAGTTCGCCGAATTCGCAGTCGGCGTCAGGAACGTGCAAACACGCGAACCCGCGACGACGGACACCATCTACCAATGCGGCTCCATGACCAAGACCTGGACCGCACTGGCCTTCATGCAGCTCGTCGACGAGGGGAAAGTCGAGCTGGACGCGCCGGTCCGGAGCTATCTGCCCGGTTTCACGGTGGCCGATCCCGAGGCGGGCGCCACCGTCACCCCTCGCCACCTGCTCTACCACACCTCCGGCATCGAGGAGGCCTACGGCGATCCCGGCGAGGACGACGACGTCTACGAGCGCATGGTCGAGAACATCGCCGACGCCCCTCAGGTCTTCCCGATCGGCCGCACCCACGGTTACAGCGCGGCGCTGGGTTGCGCGATCCTCGCGCGAATCCTGGAGGTGCACGACGGCAAACGCTGGGACGACCTCATGCGGGATCGGCTCTTCGACCCTATGGGCCTCACCGGCACGAACAGCCAGCCCGAGCAGGTGGACGAATCCCGGGCCGCGACCGGGCACCTGATCCGTTCCCTGCGAGAGGGCCCCTTCGTCACGCCGGTGGACTACCTGCCACGTGCCTTCGGTCCCGGCGGCAACATCACCTCGACGACCCGGGATCTGCTCACACTGGCGCACGTCCTCCTCAACGAGGGCACAGCGCCCAACGGAAAGCGCATCATCTCCCCCGAGAGCCTCCGGGAGATGATGCGATCGCGGGTGCCCATACCGGATCCCTACACTTTCGGGCCTGAATGGGCACTCGGCCTCATCGTGTGCGACTGGCACGGCGAGACCGTCTACGCGAGTGACGGCAGCACCATCGGGCAGAACGCCCGGCTACGGCTGCTGCCGAGCTCGAACACCGCCGTTGTGATGCTGACCAACGGCGGCCCGCGGGAGAGCTTCTACCGCACGGTGTTCAACGAGATCCTGACCGGCCTCGGCACCGTCACCATCCCAGACCTGCCCACACCGGACACGACACTGAACCTCGACCTGTCCCGGTATGAGGGCGTCTACGGGAGCCTCGGCGCGCAGTACGAAGTGTCAGCCGAAGGCGGACAGCTGTACCTGACCTTGGCCGTTGACCCCATGCAGGCGCACGTCCTCGGGAAACCCGACCGCATCAGATACGAGCTCCTCCCGGTGAGCGAGACGCACTTCCTGATGCCGCCGGCGGATCCACTGGAAGACCCCCAGCCGGTTGCGATCTACGGCTTCGACGACGGAACCGCCCGGTATCTGCACACGAACTGCCGGGTGAACCCGCGAACAGGCCCACTGGGATAAGCCGCTCACCGCCCCCGACGCCGCCCCAGATAGCCGTCCAGCGCCTCGCGTGTGGCCCGCAATGCGGTGTCGGCGTTTTCGAAGGTGCGCTGCGCGATGCCCACGAAAATGCAGTCGACGATCAGCAGCTGACTGATTCTGCTCGCCAGAGCCCCGGGTCTGAAGGCCGTTTCGCGGCCTGCCGAGACCAGGACGTGGTCGGCGTGCTCGGTGAGCGCCGAGCGCGGGTTGTTGGTGATGGCGACGGTGGTGGCGCCGCCTTTGCGGGCGAGGCTGAGCGGTTCGATGACGTCGGGGGTCTCGCCGGTGCAGCTCACGCCGACGGCGAGGTCGCCGGCCTTGGCGAGGGCGGCGCTGGTGAGGGCGAGGTGCGCGTCGGTGTAGGAGTGGCTGGACAGGCCGATGCGCATGAGCTTCTGGGCCATGTCGAGCGCGATCAGGCCCGACGCGCCCACGCCGTACACATCGATGCGGCGTGATTTGACCGCGGCGTCGACGACGGAGCCGAGGACCTCGGGGGAAAGGCCGTCGGCGGTGTCGGCGAGGGCCTGGGACTCGGCGCGGGTGACCTTGGCGATGACGTCGGTGAGGGGGTCGTCGGGAGCCAGGTCGCCGGGGACGAGGCGCTCGGGGGTGTTGCGGGCGACGGCGGCGGCCAGGGCGAACCGCAGCTGCGAGTATCCCGCGAAGCCGAGGGCGCGGGCGGTGCGCACGATGGTGGCCTCGCTGGTGCCGGAGACCGCGCTGAACTCGGTGATCGTGCTGCGCGCCACCATGGCCGGATCGTCGAGGATGTAGCGCGCGATGGCCTGCGCCGCGGGGGTGAGTGAGGGAAGGATGGCTCGTACGGTGGCCACCGGGTTGGCCGGGGTGGGGCCGTCGAGCTCGTTCAGTGAGGACAAGTGCCCCCCTCTTACGTCGGAACCCAAATTATTGGCCATCTACCAGCCACCTCGCGACAACTTGGGCTGATGCTCTGGAAATCCCATTTGTCGTGAGATAGGTGGCACCGAGAGGTGTGTCGGGGATACCGGTCTCGACCACGATGGCGTCGGGGCGTTGCCGTACGGCACGAGCCACCAGATCCCGCACCCACGCGTGGCGTACGGCTTCGTAGACGACGATCACAAGCGGCCGATCGCCCGACAAATCGGGCAACTCAGGATCCTCGGCGGTGACCGTCACTCCGGTGGTGCCGGGGAGCAGGTCGAGGAGGGCGCCGTACAACCCCGTGGGGGTGCCGGGGGCGACGGCGAGGTTGAGCCGCGGGGCGATATCGACGACCAGCGGCGCGGAGGCGAGCGGCGTGCCCTCGCCGACCGGCTGGAGCTCGCCCCCGGAACGTGCCAAACGCAGGGCCGCGCGGGCGGTCGACAGGCCGAGCCGCACGTCCTCGTCCCGCTCGGCCCAGACACGCGAACCCGGCGACCGCTCGGCGCACCAGGCGGCCAGGGCGTGCACACGGGCGGCGGCCTCGGCGAGGCGCTCTTCGCCGAGGCGGCCGTCGTGGACGGCGGCGACGATCGCATCCCGCAGCGCGTAGACGCTCTCGCCATGCTCGGACGACACGCCGACGCAGATCGCGTCGACCCCGGCCGCCAGCGACCGGACGGCGATCTCGCCGGGACTGTGGAGGGCGGCCACGGCCTGCATCTCGATGGCGTCGGTGACGAGCATGCCGGTGAAGCCGAGTTCATCCCGGAGCAGGCCGGTGAGGATGGGGCGGCTGAGGGTCGCGGGGAAGGCGGGGTCGAGGACGGGCACGAGGAGGTGCCCGCACATGACCGACCGCACCCCGGCGGCGATCGCCGCCTGGAAGGGCGGCAGGTCGCGCTCCCACAGCAGGTCGCGGGAGGCGTGGACGGTCGGCAGGGCGAGGTGGGAGTCGGTGATGGTGTCGCCGTGGCCGGGGAAGTGCTTGGCGCACGCGGCGACGCCGGTGCTCTGCAGGCCCTTGATCCACGCGGCGCCGTGATCGGCGACGAGAGCGGGGTCGGCGCCGAAGGACCGGATGCCGATGACCGGGTTCGCCGGATTGGCGTTGACGTCGACGGAGGGCGCGTAGTCGAGCGTGACGCCGACCGAGGCCAGCAGGTGGCCGACGGCCCGCGCGACCCGTTCGGTGCGGCCGGGGTCGCCGACGACGCCGAGCGCCCGGTTGCCGGGCCACGAACTGCCGGTGCGGGCCTCAAGCCGGGTGACCACGCCCGCCTCCTCGTCGGCCGCCACGACGACGGAGGGGTTCTCCTCCCGCATGGCGGCGACCAGGCCGGCCGTCTGCGCGGTGTCCACGATGTTACGCGCGAAAAGAACGGCACCGCCGAGGCCCTCGGCCAGGGCCTTGAGCAGCCACTCCGGCGGGGCCGTGCCGTCGAACCCGGGCTGGAGGACGGTCAGGGCGAGTCTGGCCAGGTCAGGACTGTGGGGCATGGTGTCGCCTTCCCGGTGAGAGGTCTCCCGGCCAGATTACACATCAATGACACTTTCTTTCAGCATCATTGATCTGAATGTAACTTTCTGCCATCGTCGCGACGAGTGCCATCTCCTTCATGCGTCTGGAGCCATGCATGACCCCACCCAGCCGTCGTACGATGCTCCGCGGACTCGCCCTCGCCACCGCCGCGGCCACCATGACCATCCCCCACCCCGCCGTCGCCACCACCGCCGCCGGTTTCAGCCCTGCCGGTTTCACCCCGCCGCTTCGCCAGATGCGCGGCATGTGGATCGCCTCGGTGCTCAACATCAACTGGCCGTCCCGGCCCGGCCTCACGCCCGATCAGCAGAAGGCGGAATATCTGGCCTGGCTGGACCTCGCCCAGGTCCGCAGGCTGAACGCCGTGTTCGTCCAGATCAGGCCCACGGCCGACGCCTTCTGGCCTTCGCCGTACGAACCGTGGTCGCAATATCTGACCGGCACACAAGGGCAGGACCCCGGTTACGACCCGCTGGCCTTCGTCGTCGAGGAGACACACAAGCGGGGCCTGACGTTCCACGCGTGGTTCAACCCCTATCGGGTGTCGATGCAGGCCGATCCCGCCAATCTCCACCCGGACCACCCGGGTCGCCGGCATCCCGACTGGATCGTGTCCTACGGCGGCAAGCTCTACTACAACCCGGGCATGCCAGAAGTGCGGGCGTTCGTCCAGGACGCGATGATGGACGCGATCAACCGCTATGAGATCGACGGGCTGCACTTCGACGACTACTTCTATCCGGTCAACACGCCCGCCTTCGACGACAGCGCGGCCTTCGCGAAACACGGCCAGGACTTCCCCGATCTCGCCGCCTGGCGCCGCAACAACGTGGACCTCCTGGTGCAGGAGATGCAGGAGCGAGTACGTCGGAGCAAACCCGAGGTCGCCTGGGGCATCAGCCCGTCGGGCATCTGGCGCAACAAGGCCACCGACCCGCTGGGCTCGGACACGAGCGGCGGCCAGTCCTACGACAACCTGCACGCCGACACGCGGGGATGGGTGAAGAAGGGCTGGCTCGACTACATCGCGCCGCAGATCTACTGGTACATCGGGCAGTCCAATGCCGACTACGCGAAACTGATCCCCTGGTGGTCGGATGTGGCGTCGGGCACCGGGGTGCAGCTCTGGATCGGCCAGGCCGCCTACAAGGCGGGCGCCGCCGGGCAACCCGCCCCCTGGCAGATGCCCGACGAGCTGACCCGCCACCTCACGCTCAACCGCGACCACCCGCAGGTGGGCGGCGATGTCTGGTTCAGCGCCTCCGACGTGCGCGACGACCGCCTGGGCACGGTCACCAAGGTCGTCGCCGACCACTACGGGCGCCCGGCCCTCAACCCCCTGCTCCCCCGCCTCGCCGGTGGCCGCCCGCCGCGCCGCCCCTCCCTCACCCACGCCCGCGTGAACGCCGGCGGCGTCGAGGTGCGGGGGGTGGCCACAGGTCGCGACCTGCCGTTCCAGTTCGCGATCTACCGCCTCGACCGCCGCGCCACGCCCGAGGACTTCACCCACGCCGCCCACCTGGTGGCGGTCGTCCCCGGCGGCCGGCACCTCCGCTACACCGATCCCGAGGGCACCCGCGGCGCCCGCTACCACGTCACGGCGATCGACCGCGCCGGCCGCCAGAGCACCCCCAGCCGGGAGGCCCGCGCCCACTGACCCCCGTGAACGGGGGCGCGGCTCACCTGCCCGGCACGCGCCCCTCCGGCGTACGGCTCCCCCAGCGGGCGGGGAGCCGTACGCCCCCTTATCTCGCAAGGCCCTTATCGCTTAAGGCCCTTATCGCTTAAGGGCGGACCTTGCCGATGTTCCACGCCCACGCGGCGATGCCCACGCGGTTCTTCACGCCGAGTTTGCGCTGGATGCTCGCGAGGTGGTTCTTGACCGTGCCGGGGGACAGGAACAGCTCGGTCGCGATCTCCGTGTTGGTCTTGCCGTCGGCGACCAGGCGGACCACGTCGTCCTCACGCTGGGTGAGCGCCACCGCCTCGGCCTCCCCGGGGGCAGGCCGCAGGCCGGTCTGGCGCAGGAGTTGCACGGTGAGCTGGGGGCTGATGAGCACGTCGCCGTTCATCGCGGCCCGTACGGCTTCCACGAGCAACGCGGGTCCGGAACGTTTCAGCACGAACCCCGACGCCCCATGCCGCAGTGCCGCGTGCACATACTCTTCCAGCCCGAACGTAGTGACGACCACCACGCGGATATCGGTCCCGGCGAGCGCCTTGGTGACCTCGATGCCGTCGGCGAGCGGCATGCGGATGTCGGCGAGCACCACGTCGGGGTGCAGCCTGCGGGCGGTCTCGATGGCGGTGAGGCCGTCGGCGGCCTCGGCGACGACCGTCATGTCCGGCTGAGCGTCGAGGATCAGGCGGAAGGCGCTGCGGATGCCCTCCTGATCGTCGGCGAGAAGGATGCGGGTGGACATTCCGCCATCGTGTCAGATCACGCGCGACCCACCCCACCGGGCCGCAGGCCCGCGTGCGACGGCTGAGGCCGGCTCCCGCAGTGCGGTAAACCGGGCCGATCCCAGCGGGACGGCCCGCCTACCGGCGCGCCACGGGGATGCGCGCCCTTACCTCCCAGCCGCCCGGTAGGGCTCCCGCCGTCAGATCGCCGCCGGAGGCCGTGAGGTGTTCCGCCAACGCCGGCAGGCCGAAGCCGCCCCCGTCCCGCTGTTCTCCCGTGCGTGAGGGGACGCCGTCGTCGGTCACCGTGACGACGAGGACCTCGGGTTCGGCCGTGACCGTCACCTCGACGAGGGTGGCGCCGGGAGCGTGGCGGCGCACGTTGGTGAGGGCCTCGACCACGGTGCGATAGGCGATGGCGGACGCCTCTCGCGACGCACCCGCGACGGCGTCCGCCATCGTGAGGCGGACCTGCGCCCGGCCGGAGGCCGAGAAGCGTTCCGCGAGTTCGGGGAGGTCGGTCAGGCTGGGGGCCGGGGTGGTCGCGGTGGCGGCGTCCTCGTCGTGATGCAGCATCTGCACGGTTCTGTCCAAGGCCGCCATAGCCCGTTGCCCGGCCTGTTCGATGCGTTGGAGTGCGTCCGCCGCGCCGGTGGGGACGAACTGGCCCGCCTGGGCGTGGGCCAGCATCTCGCTGATGTCGTGGGCGACGAAGTCGTGCAGGTCCCTGGCCACCTGGAGGCGCAGGGCGGCTCTGCTCTCGGCCACGGCCCGCAGCCGCCGCGCCTCCTGGAACCGCAGGGACATCCCAATCCCGGCGGCGATCAGCGCGCCTATCGACCAGAAGGCGGCGACACCCACCCCTTCCAGGACGGATGCCGGGGCGAAGAACCGCAGGGACCACACGCCGGCCACGGCACCCGCCGCCACCCCGGAGATCACGGCCTGCCGTACGGGGGACCAGCGGGCGGTCATCCCGGCCAGCAGGAAAAGCCCGGCGCTCTCCGCCAGCCCCGGCAACTCGGCACCCCGGACGGGAACGGCGATTCCCAGCCGGTAGGCGACGGTGACCGCGAGCGAGACGGCTGCGGCCAGGCCGGTCAGCCACATCAGGTGCCGCCGGGCCCCCGATCCCCCGCTTGCCACCCAGACCAGGACACCCACCACCACACACGCCGGAAGCATGGCGCTTGCCCCGGCGACCGCCGAGCCCGCGACGCCGCCCAGCGCCACGGCGACCAGGCCGAGGATTTGGCGTGGATTCACCGGAGGGACGATACGCGGCCCGGGCCTGAGTAAGCCAACCCCGGCTCGGGCTGAGCCGAAACCCTGCCGAACGGCACGGGTCCACGGCATATTCGCCCCCCTAACTTGCCGAACGGCACATGGTCCGGCAAGCCTGCCGGCTCAACACTTGAACCATGACGAAGACGAAGTGGGTCGGTCCTGCGGCGACCTTGTGGTTTCTCCTATACGGCGCGCTCGGGGCGGCCTGGGCGCTGGGAGCTCCAGGTTTCCCCTGGGGGTCGGGCGACCCCGACGGGGAGATCTCGTTGCTCAACTGGCTGACTCCCGGCCCCGGCGGGTGGGCGATCACGGCCTTCTGTCTCATCGGGGCCGGCGTCACGTTCGCCGTCACGAGGTCGGCCATGCCGGTGTGGCCGGCCTGGCCCCTGGCGGCGGTGCTGATATTCGTGGTGCCCGATGCGCGGATCCTGATGGGCCTCGGCTACACGCCGCTGCTGGTGGTGGGACCTCTGTTCGGGTGGGCACCCGAAGGCCTCACCTTCGCCGACGCCTGGCCGTGGCCCGTCGTCAACCAGGTGTTGTGCGCCGCGGGCGGCCTGCTGCTCGCCGCGACGGCCCTGAGGCATCGGCGGCGAGACGACTGCCGGTGCGCGACGGACTGGACCCGCCCGGAGGCGGTGGCCCGCTGGGGACGCCTGGCCGTCTACGTCGCGGTCGCCGTGCCGCTCTTCTACTCGGTCACCCGGTGGAGCTGGGGCCTTGGCATCCCGCTCGGCGTCAGCGAGCGGTTCCTCGCCGAGGGGGAGGCGGAGGAGCCGGGAATCTGGCAGGTCGGCGCGTATCTGGCGACGGCGGGGGCCGTCGGCTGCGTGCTCACCCTCGGCCTCGTCCAGCGGTGGGGCGAGATCTTCCCGCGCTGGATGCCCGGCCTGCGCGGCAGGCGAGTGCCGCCCCTGCTGGCGATCATCCCGGCGGGTGTCGTCTCGATCGCCGTCACCGTGACGGGCATGAGCTACGTCCGCGTCGCCCTTACCGGCGAGATCGACATCACCATGTGGGGCACCTGGCTCCCGTCTGCCTTCTGGCCCCTCTGGGGCATCGGCCTGGCCGCCGCCACCCTGGCCTACCACCTCCGCCGCCGCCCCGCCTGCCCCCACGGCCTCCCCGCCCTGAGCACCACCGGCTGAGCGGTGCCCCACCGAGACGTACGGCAAGAGCCCACGCGAGGCGAAACCCGGGATCCCGGGCGACCGCATCGACGTGGGCCTCGCCATGTCCTGACAGGACATCCCTGAGCACAGAAGACACATCGGGCATGGCCAGGTTCCGGGATGTGCGGCGAGAGGCCCGTGCGGCGCGAAACTCGCGCGCAGAGCCGCCGGGGCGGCAACGGTGGGGCCAAGAAGGCGCCAGCCGTAATGGCCCCACCGAACACCCCCCTGGAGAGATCAGCCGATCAGACGCCGATGTGCCGAGGCCGCGGCCCCAAAGGTGTGCAGGGCGAGCGCCGCCGCGCCGGCGGCGCTGTCGCGGGCGGGGAGGGTGGGAGTGTCGGGGAGGTAGGCGCGGACCTCGGCGGCTAGGAGTGTGGGTTCGGTGAGGAGGGAGCCGGCGAGCACGAGGGGGCCGGTGCCGAGGCCGACGGCGTGGGCGGTGGCGACGAGGTGCCGGGCGGCCTCCTCGACGATGCCGAGGGCGGCGGTGTCTCCGGCGCGGGCGGCGGTTTCGACGGCGGGGGCCAGGCGGCCGAGCCAGGCGGGGCCGCTGGTGTCGAGGCCGGCGTGCACGAGGGCGATGATCTGCCCGGTTGTGGGGTCGGCGGGGGCGCCGGGGAGAGTGGCGACGGCGGTGAGGAGCTCGGTGCCGGCGGCGCGGCCTTCGAGGGAGGCGAGGACGGCCTGGACGGCGTGGCGGCCGATCCACACGCCCGATCCGGCGTCGCCGAGGATCCAGCCGTGTCCGTCGATGCGGCGGGTGACCTCGCGGTCGACGATCTTGGCGCCGACGGCGCCGGTGCCGGCGATCAGGACGGCGCCTGAGGGTTCTTCGGTGGCGCCGCTGAAGGCGGCGGCGAGGTCGGACACGACGGCGGGCCGCCCGGGCAGGCCGCAGTCGGCCCAGGCGGCCTCGGCGAGGGCCTCGGCGCGTTCGCGGACGCTGTCGGCGCCGGCGAGGGCGAAAACGCCGCCTGCGACGCGTGCGGGTGGTGTGCCGGCGAGGGCGGCGCGAAGGGCGGCGCGGAGGCTGCCGCCTGGATCGGCTGAGGTGAGGACGTTGGCGCCGGCGCCGTGGCCGCGCCCGACGATCTCGCCGGTGAGGGTGGCGGCGACGCAGCGGGTGCTGGTGCCGCCGCCGTCGATGCCGATCACCAGGGATTGTGGTTCTTTCACCGCGTTTGTCCTGTCGCGCCCCCGGGGGCCTGTCGCGAGCACCCCCGATGTAGATATTCTCCCGAGAACTATAGAGCTTTGAAAACTCCCTTCAAGGAGCTGGCATGCGGGTGCTCGGACTGATGTCGGGAACCTCCCACGACGGCATCGACAGCGCGGTCGTCGACTGGACGATCTCGCGCGACGGCGGGCTGACCGGCGTGGTGGGGCACCTCGGCTCGGTGCCTTACCCCGCGGACCTGCGGGCGGCGTTGATCGCGGCCCTGCCGCCTGGCCGGGTGGACATGGGCGAGGTGTGCCGCCTCGACACGTTGATCGGCCAGGCGTTCGCCGAGGTCGCCGCGGCGTGCCCGCCCGTCGATCTCATCTGTTCGCACGGCCAGACGTTGTTCCACTGGGTGGAGGACGGCACGGTGCGCGGCACCCTGCAGCTCGGGCAGCCGGCGTGGATCGCCGAGCGCACCGGAATACCCGTGGTGAGCGACCTGCGGGTGCGCGACGTGAGCGCGGGCGGGCAGGGGGCGCCGCTGGTTTCGGCGTTCGATCTGCCGTTCCTGGCGGGGCTGCCGGGCCGCCCCGGCGCGCTCAACCTCGGCGGCATCGCCAACCTGACTGTGCCCGCCCTGGAGCTGGCCTACGACACGGGCCCGGCGTCGGCGCTGATGGACGCGGCGATGCTGGCGGCCACGGGCCGCCCCTATGACGCCGGCGGCGGGCTCGCCGCCGCCGGCCGGGTGCATGAGGAGGCGCTCGCCAAGTTGCTGGCCGAGCCGTACTATCGGCTGGCTCCGCCGAAGACGACGGGCAAGGAGCTGTTCCACCCCGGCTACGCCGCCGAGATCACCGCGCCTTTCGGCCTCACCTCGCCCGACCTGCTGGCCACGCTCACCGCGCTGACGGCGGAGACCGTCGCGGCGGAGATCCGCCGCCACCGCCTCACCACGGTGGTCGCCTCCGGGGGCGGCACCCGCAATCCGGTGCTTATGGCCATGCTCCGGGATCGTGCGGAGGGGGCCGAGATCGTCCTGAGCGACGAGTTCGGCGTGCCGGCGGGGGCGAAGGAGGCGGTCGCGTTCGCCTATCTCGGCTGGCTCACCGCCCACGGGTTGCCGGGCACGGTGCCGGGCTGCACGGGCGCTGCGGGCCCGCGCGTGCTCGGCACCGTCACCCCGGGCCGCGGGCCGCTGCGGCTGCCGGAGCCCTTGAGCTCGGCGCCGCGGCGGCTGCGGATCATCGGCGGATAGGCGGCATACGGCGGAGCCGCCCGTCAGCGTGGCGCTTCAGGGCGGACCGTGATGGTTGTGGTCGCCTGGGGTTTGCGGGTGATCGTGATGGTCGGCAGCGGGGACGCCGGACGGCCACCCCGCAGCGGGGCGAGCAGCTCGTCCATCTGCTTGATACTCGGGATGAGAGCGCCCGGCTCGCTCGGATGGGGCTCCCAGGGCAGCGTGATGGACACGATGTTCTTGGGCTCCAGGTCCGCCAGGCTCGTCGCGACCTCCACGAGGGCGTCGAAGGAGTCGGTCTTGACGTGCTCCCTGATCCCCTCGACGAGGGCGGTGAGCTGCGCGGGCCGCAAAATCCGCTCCTTGGCCCGTGCGACAAGGGATCTGATCAGCACCTGCTGCCGCTTGACGCGCTCGGCGTCGGACCCGCCGCCCTCCTGGCGCAGGCGGATGTAGCCGAGTGCCTGTTCGCCGTTCATCCGGTGCTCGCCGGCGGGCAGGACCAGTTTCACCTGGGGGGCGTCGATCGCCCGAGGCAGGGTGATGTCCACGCCGCCCAGAGCGTCCACGACCCCTCTGAAGGCGGAATAGTCCAGTTCCAGCGCGTGGTCGATTCGCACCCTCGTGATCGACTCGACCGCGCGCCACAGACACGGCAGCCCTCCTGCGGTGAAGGCTGCGTTGATCATGCCCGTGCGGGGCGGTGACACCGCGCCGGAACCGGACCGGCATTCGGGTTGGGACACATGCAGGTCCAGGGGGACGGATATGAGCAGCGGCTTCTCCCGGTTCTCCGGCAGGTGGACCAGCGTGATCGACTCGGCGGGGGAGGGCTTCTGCGTGCCGGCCCCGGGGTCGGTGCCGACCAGCAGCACGTTGAGCGCGCCAGGAGCCTTCTCCGGCCGGTCGCCGCCCAGCGGGGCGGAGACGCTGGTCGAGCCCCCGCTGAACATCAGCGTCGGCACGACCGTCACGACCGCCGTGACCACGGCGGTTCCAAGCGCGGCGGCCACCGCCCAGAGACCTGCTCGCCGTTTGAGCCACGCTCCCCGGCTTTTCCCGCTCTTGCCCGCCGCCGCGTCGAGCAGGCGCCGGCGCTGCCGTACGAGGCTCGCAGGAGGTTCGTGCTCCAGGGTGTGCCCGAGCTCGCGGAGAAGTTTCAGATCGTCCACGGCTGCGCCTCCTTGCGTACGTCGGGTTCGAGCATCGAGCGGAGCGTCCGCCGTGCCCGGTGCATGCGGGATCGCACGGTCCCGATGGGGATGCCGAGGCTCCGCGCCACCTCCTCGTACGACAGATCGCCCCAGGCGATCAGCAGCAGCACGTCGCGGTCCCGCCTGGGCAGCTTCGACAGGGCCCGCGCCAGCGCCGGCCGCACCGCCTCGGCCGACACCTGATCGGCCACGAGGTCAGCCGGGCTCGGGACGGCGACCTCGTGCGGGGCACGCTGGATCGCGCGGTAGCGGGCGGCCTCGGTCCGGTGATGGCGGGACAGGAGCTTGGTCGCGATGCCGAACAACCAGGGGCGGGCGTCGCCGTACCCGTGGTCGAACTGGGCACGGCGGGCGAAGGCGATCAGGAACGTCTCCCCCACGAGATCTTCCGCGGCCTCCGGGCCTACCCGTTTGGAGATATATCGGTAGAGCATGGCGGCGTATTCGTCGAAGAGCTCTGCGAACGCCTCAGGCCTGGTCAGCGACTCCCGGATGCGGTGGCTGTCGCTGACTCCGGCGGCGGGTGGGGCTGTCATGGGGGGCACCAAGGCATGGGAGCCGACCTTTCCGCAGGGTCATGTCGCGATGTATTGCCACTCACCCCGTTTCGAGTTCACGGCCGTCCAAGGTAAAGACTGCCCCGTCGTGACCCGCGTCACTTGGCCAGTACGGCAAAGCCGACATAAGGTATGAATCTTCCTACTTCGCTGGGTGCCTCCCCACAGCACTGTCAACTCCGCGGGCCCCGCCCCCTTCCGAGAGCCGCGAACCGTGAACCAGACCCCCTTCGAGCCCTTCGAGTACGACCTCACCCTGGACGAGACCCGCCGCCGCGCCGCGGTGCTGGCCGCGATGGGCCCCTCATGGGATCCGCTCACCACACTGCGCGCCGAGGAAGAGGCATACGCCCTGCTCTACTCCGGCCTGGACGCCGATCAGCAGGCCACCTACGACATGCTCGTGGCCGCCGGCGTCCTCCCCCACCGGGAGCAGGGGGCATGATTCCCCTCGACCCCACGGCCGACATCGCCCGCCGTGCCTGGCTCGCCTGCCCGAACTGCGACGACGGTCACGACTGCCCCGACTGCCTCGCCAGGCGCAACTGCGGCGTGCACTGGCGCTACCTGCTCGGCAACCGGGGGCGCGTCGTCCACCTCCAGTGCCCGTCCTGCACCCACCTGTGGCATCAGGACACGTACTGAGATCGGCTTAATCTCCGGATTCCGTGCGGGCGGGCCGGTGACGGACCGGCCGGTGGGGGGCGGTTTTCCGGTGGAACAGACCGGTGAACCTGGCGGCTAGACCGGGATCGTCCCGATGGAAGGCGCGTCCGCCCCGGAAACCCTCCAGCACCCGGATCGCCCGCATGAAACCCTCCAGCTCGTGGTCGTTCAGCCCGCCGATCCGGCGGGAGACGTCGAGACCGGTGAGGCGGCGCACCCGCGAGGCATAGCGTTCGGGGTCGTTGCCGGCGTGCCGCGGGGCATATCTCCGCAGGGCGGATGCGATGGTCGACGAACTGTAGAGGCGGGTGTGCAGCAGGCCGCGCAAAGCCTGCCACCCGTCCTCGTAGTCCCGGAAGATCGCATACCCGCGCCGATCGAGCCCCACGGCCCCGCGGTACGGCAGACGCCCCGGCAGCAGATTGCCGGGATTGTTGTTGCGCCAGGCCAGGGTGCCGCCGACGCGTAGCTGGTTGTCGATCCGCACCCAGCCGCCGTGTTCGCCGCCCGTCGCCACGGGGGCAGGCCGTACACCGTGGCCCCCTCCGGCGTTCCAGGGGACGGGGAGGCGTTTGCCGGGGCGGCGGTCCGGTTCAGAGCTGATGATTTGAAAGGCGGATATCTCCGGAGCCATCCGTACCTCGTGCTCGCCCATGTCTCCCCCTCAAGCGGACATACGACGCACGAGTCCGCCAACGCGGTTGTCATGCTCCTATTGAGTGCCACACCACGAAATAAGCGGATTTCTTGGCATTGCCGCTGCATTAACGGCCGGCACCTGATGTCGTCTCGTTAAAGCTCGGCGATCCCATTGACGACACTCACCGTCATGCCCGAAATGATCAGGTGTAAATCACTTATGGCATGAAACAGACCCCATGTCTAGATCAAGCATTTTCCATCACACCCAGACCCTCCTGTCGAAAATGGAGGCATTTATCCGCTATCACCCCCGACGTCGATCCACCGGGCCGGGGCACCGTCCACGGCAAATGCCCCGACACGCATGACGAACAGGCGTTCCCATCGGGCCTAGCGATCTTCTAACCTAGGGAGGCATGCCTACAGCCAGGCAGCGGGAGGCGATATGAGCTGGACCGTCCGGTCCGAACTCACCGGAAACCCGGACATCATCCGGCTCTCAGCGAGCATGCTCGACCGCCGGGAGTCCGACTGCCACGAGTTCGTCGCGATCAAGTCCCGTCCGGAGATCCGGCAGCGGGTCTGGGAGCGGCGGCGCTACACCCCGTGGGAGGCGTTCCCCCTCGGTCTGGTCATGGCCGTGCTCGACGCGGTCGAGTTCGAAGACGCCGACGTCGACGCCACCGTCACACGTGTGCTCGACGACAACCGCTCCCCCGTCCACCCCGGCGCCGCGCGGTGGATCCGGCATGCCTGCCGCACCTACGCCGAGACCGCGGAAAGCCTCGCCGCCGAGCTCGCCCACAGCGGCGTCGAGCTGCTTCCCGAGCGCAATCCGCGCATCGTCCAGAGCGTCTCCAGCACCGAGTTGCGCGCCATGACCGCCTGGGGCAGGTGGTATTCCACACCCGACGGTCACCTCGTCGAGTTTCGCCGCATGCGCACCCGCCGTTCCACCGGCCGCCCCGACGGCGCCGCCACCATCGCCATGGCCTATGTCGCGGCGACCGGCGGGCAGGCGCTCAACCCGCGCGACGTCTACCGCGAGATCCCCGTGCCCGTGCACCGGGACCTCCCGCGTGTCGACCGGGTGCGCGTCGTCGAGGTGGGCTTGACCGACGGCGGGGCGAAGGTCCTCATCGACCTGGCGCCCGGCGAGGTGCGCCAGGCATATCTGACCACGGTGCGCCCCGTCGCGAGCGGGCTGCTCGCCGGCGCGCGGCGGGCCCCCGGGCACGACTGCGCCGAGTGCAAGCTGCGCGACTCGTGCGACGACCTCGTTCATCTCCCCGGGCTGCTGGGCCTGCGCGACCGCGGCACCCACCGCAGGGTGTGGTCGGTGACGACGGCGCGGCGCTATCAGATCTGCCCCGCCCAGGAGCACATGCACGACCTCTACCTTCCCACCGAGGAGCCGCACAGTGTGGCGGCCAAACGCGGGCTCGTCGTGCACCGGTGGCTGGAGGCCGCCCACGCCCGGCGGCCCGCGCGAGCGTGCACCCCCGAGGACCTCCCCGACCCGGGCGCCCCCGACCTCGGCCTGGCGGGCGCCATCCTGAGCAGGGAGGACTACCGCGAGGCCCGGCCATACCTCCTGCGGCACCTCGACGTGTGCCCGCTGCGCGGGCCGGACCTGGTCACCGATGTGCGGCCCGAACCCAAGGTCGCCGTCTACGACCCGTCGTCGGACGTCGTGGTCGTCTCCTACCCCGACCTGCTGCGCCGGGTGAACGGCAGGCTCGTCTACCGCGAGCAGAAGAGCGCCGCCACCTTCCGCGGCATCACCGAGGACAACGCCCTGGAGCTCGTCCCCCAGCTCGCCCTCGCCGTCTGCCTCGTCGCCGACGGCGCCTTCGGCCCCGGGGGCGGCCTCGTGGAGCTCGAACAACTCACCCCCGCGGGGGCGGACCTCCTCACCTTCGACACCGCCGCCCCCGACGTGGTGACCAGGGCCCGCGCCGCGCTCACCCAGGTCACCACCGCCTGGCACCGCGACACGACCTTCGCCCCCAACCCGGGCGCCTGGTGCCGCTTCTGCCCGGTCTCCCGCTGGTGCGAAAGCGCCGCCACCGCGGACGGCGACCCGTCCCGCCTCGTCGTCGACGGCCTGGTCATCGACCCCAGTTCGGGCGAGGTCCTTGAGGAGTCCCCTGCCCCCGGCACCCGCGCCAACGCGATAGCCGCCTCCTTCACCGAAACCCCGGAGGACGACATCCCGCCGTACTAAAGGGTGAGGACCGGGACCGCTCGGCGGCCCCGCTACAGGTGGGCGTCGGCCCTGTCCCGGGCTCAGGCGGACCGGCCGCCACCGTCAGGTGTGTCCCGGCTTCGCCGACGGCCTGCGCATTCGCCGGGCCCGTGACCGGGGCTCCCACCGTCCGGTCACGGACCGGGGAGCCGTCCAGGATCTGCGATCGCTCCTCGCCCGGCATCGGGCGGGGAGCGGAATCCAGCGCGAGCGGCGGCCCCAGGCGCCGGCCGATGCGGCACAAGGGGGCCGGTACGGTGCCCGGGGGCGGTGCGTATCGACGGGGTTAAGAGCTCAGGCGTGTGCCGTACTCCTCGGAGAACACGATGTCCTCGGCGGGGAGGCGGGACAGGGTGGTGGGGAAGCCGCGGGCGGGGTAGCCGACGGCGATGTGGGCGGCGGTGATGATGCCCTCGGGGATGCCGAGGAGTTCTTTGACCTGGGGTTCGGCGTGGCAGAGCAGGGTGGTGAGGGCGCTGGCTACACCGTGGGCGCGCAGGGCGAGGCAGAGGTTCTGCACGGTCGGGTAGATGGAGGCGCCGCCGACGACGCTGGTGCGGCCGAGGTCGAGGTCGGTGGGGTGGATGGAGTCGAGTTCGGCGCAGGCGACGACGATCGCGGGCACCTCGTGGAGGTGTTCGGCGAAGTGGTCGGCGTCGATCACGGTTTTGGGCAGGGCGGCGACCTCGATGTCGCCGGTGCCGACGGCGGCGAGGTAGGCCTTCCAGGGTTCGAGGTACCAGTCGCGCAGGGTGCGTTTGCGCTGGGCGTCGCGGACGACGACCCAGCGGACGGGTTGCCGGTTGCCCCCCTGGGGGGCGAATCTGGCCGCGGAGAAGGCGGACATGAGGACCTCGTCGGGCACGGGGTCGGGGCGGAAGTAACGGCAGGTTCCCGTCGTGGTCATCGCCTCGGCGACGTTCATGTGCACACCCCTTGTGCTGGCTTGCTGTGCGGTCACGTGGAGAAGGAGCAGGAAGGTTCGGGCCGGGTCCGGGCGGGGCCTACGCGGGGTTCAGGCGGGTTTGCGGGCGACGCCGCCGTACATCCAGATGAGGCCGAGGTCCTTGCACACGCTGCCGGGTTCCGGGCGCCAGAGCGGGACCTGCACCAGACCCGGTTCGATCATCTCCAGGTCGCCGAAGAGCCGCTCGATCTCGGGCCGCGTGCGGGTGATGGCGGGGGCTTTGGCCTTGTTGTAGGTGTCGACGACCTGGTGCACCTGTTCCCGGCGGAAGTCGTGGGTGGGGTGGGAGAGAACCAGGTAGCTGCCGGGAGCCATGGCTTCGCGGAGGGGGGCGACGAGTTCCTCGGGGTCGCGGTCGGGGACGAATTGCAGCACCGAGACCAGCATGATCGCGACCGGCGCGGTGAAGTCGATCATCTCGCGCACGTCGGGGTGGTTGAGGATCACGTCGGGTTCGCGTATGTCGGCCGCGATGACGCGGGTCTCCCCTCTCCCCTGCCCGGAGAGGAGGGCTCGCGCGTGCACCTGGACGATCCTGTCGTTGTCGACATATGCCACGCGTGCGTCGGGTGCGTAGTCCTGGGCGACCTCGTGCACGTTGCGTCCGGTCGGCAACCCCGTGCCGATGTCGAGGAACTGGCGAATGCCCGCGGACACTATGTGGGTGACGGCCCGCTGCATGAAGGCGCGGTTCTCCCGGGCGATGGCGCGGATCTCGGGAGCCGCCGCTAGCGCCTTTTCCGCGGCCTCCCGGTCCGCGGCGAAATTATCTTTGCCGCCGAGGTAGTAGTCATACATTCGAGCGGGATGTGCGAGGTGCACCTTAAGATCGACATGCCCAGGACCCTCATTCACCATGTTCCTCCATCCTGGCCGCCCCCCGTGGTCGGCGCCACATGTGCGGATCTTAACAAGATCGCCGACGTTTGCCAGCTTTATAGAGAAACATCGTTTTACCGGTGTTACCGGAAGTCAGCGGGTGCCGGTGGATGTCCGTTTGTCGCTTTCTGAGGTGCCGCCGCCTGCCGGCGAATCCCGAGGGTCGACGATGGTTCACTACCGGTTTGTCAGTGGCGTGCTAACAGCCCAACGAGGCGACCCGCAGGCTTTCCAAGACGGAAAGCCGGCCCTCCTCGCGAATACGGTGAGTCGCGCTCCGCATGGGATAGCACCATGAACATGTTGGTGAGAGGGTGCCGTGGTGAATATGGTCGCCGCCCACCGCGGCGGCGAGGGGACGCATGCACGAGGTGAACGAGGGCTCGTGGATACCCGTCACGACGCTCCCATCGGTATCGCCATGGATTGCCGTGGAACGTTCGCGACGGCTGTGCCGTACGGCGGACTTCGCGACGGCTGTGCCGTACGGCGGGCTTCGCGACGGCTGTGCCGTACGGCGGGCTTGCCGGCGACATTGCCGTACGGCACAGCCGTGCGTATCGGCAGGCAGCGCAGACATACGCCAATTTGCCGGGGCACAGACGAAGGGGCTCCGCCCAAGCCCGAAGCTTGAGCGGAGCCCCCGTCCCGGTAGGGAGCGCGGCGTCAGGCGTCGCCGAGCACCCTCCGGCGCACATCGTGGGCCATGGCCGACACGCGCTCGGTGTCGACGTCCACCAGGTGACCGTCCCGCTTGCGGAAGGTGCCGCCCACCAGCACAGAGTCGACGTCGCGCCCGGAGGCGTAGTTGACGATGTGGTTGGCGGGGTCACCCGTCGCCGGGGCGAACGGCTCGGTGCGCAGCAGCACGACGTCGGCCTGCTTGCCGGGAGTCAGCGAGCCCAGGTGGTCGCCGAGGCCGATGGCCTTGGCGGCGTTCACCGTGGCGTACTCGAGCACACGCCGCGCGGTCACGAACGGCGAGCCATGGTGGCGGCGCAGCGGCCAGCGGCCCTCGTGACGCTCGTGCTGCGCCTCGGTCGCCCGCATGATGTTATAGGTCGCGCGGAGCTGCAGGAACATGTCCACATCGGTGAACGACGGGGCGTCCACCCCGATCGTCGGCAGCACACCCGCACGGTCCGAACGGCCGATCACACTCATCGAGAGGCCGCCGCTGTGCTCGCTCTCGGGGGTGAAGGAGATCGCGCACCCGCAGGAGGCGAGCAGCCCGATCTCGTGGTCGCTCAGGTTGTTGGAGTGCACCGGCAGCAGGTCGGCGCCGAGCACACCACCCTCGTGAAGACGCGAGACCTCGCCGGCGCCGTTCTGGTGGATCGTCATCGGCAGGCCGAGGCTGCGGCCGTGGTCGGCCTCCACCCGCACCTCTTCGACCTTGGCGTAGGTGAGGGTCGTGAGCGCCAGGCCCAGCCGCACAAGCTGGGTCGGGTCCGCCCCCAGCTCACCGTGGAGCTTGGTCACGTGGGCGAGGCGGCTCTGCCGTTCCTGCTCAAGACGGTCGTCGTAGCCCAGCATGCCGTAGGCGTACATCACCCGCTGGCCGGTGGTGAGGTGCGCGCGCAGCGACCCCTCCGCGTGCTCCTGGGTGAGGACGTTGTGGCAGAAGTCCAGCGCCGTCGTGGTGCCGTAGGACATGGACTGCAGCGCGCAGGTGTAGGTCGCGTCGTGCATCTCCTGCGGCCCGAAGCGCTCCCGGAGCGGGAACACATGCGAGCTGTAGTCGTCGAAGCCCCAGACGTTCCCGCCGAGCCCGCGCAGTGGGTGCTGCCACATGTGCAGGTGGGTGTCGATGAGGCCGGGCATGACGATCATGCCGCGGGCCTCCACCACCTCGGCGTCGGGCGCCTCGATCCCGGCCGCCACCCTCTCGATGCGGCCGTCACTGATGAGGACGTCTCCCCCCGGAAGGTCACCGAGTTCGGGGTCCAGCGTGATGACTGTCCCGCCTTTGAGCAGGATGCGTCGGTCAGACAAGTTGTGCTCCATCCACTTAGATCTTGCCGATGTTCTCGGCCTTGCTACGAAACGCCGACTCGTTCGCGCACACCGGCGACCAGGCTCGAAAGCCTGCCGGTGTCGACGTCGACGAGTCGCCCGTCCCGTTTGCGGAACCGCCCGGCGACGAGCACCGCGTCGATGTCGCCGACGGTGCTCTGCAACACCACGTGCGCGGCCGGGTCACCCACCGCCACGCCGAAGGGTCCGGTACGGAGCACCACGACGTCGGCCTGTTTGCCCGGTGTGAGCGTGCCCAGGTGGTCGCCGAGGCCGACGGCCTTGGCCCCGTTGACCGTGGCGTACTCAAGCACCCGCCGCGGTGTCGCGTAGGGGGTGTCCCCGTGGCGCCTGAGCGGCCAGCGGCCCTGGTCCCGCTCGGCCTGCGCCTCGGCGGCCCGCATGATGTTGAAGGTGATGCGCAGCTGGCTCAGCATGTCGACCGCCACCCTGGACGGCACGTCCACGCCCAGCGTCGGCAGCACGCCGGCCCGGTCGGCACGCCCCACGACGCTCATGGGCCGCCCGCCGCCCCACTCCCCCTCGGTGGTGAAGGAGATCGCGCACCCGCAGCCGGCCAGCAGGCCGAGCTCGGTGTCCGTCGCGTTGTTGGAGTGCACCGGCAGCAGGTCCGCGCCGAGCAGACCCGCCTCGTGCAGCCTGGTGATCTCTCCCGCGACGTTCTGGTGGATGCTCATCGGCAACCCGAGCCCGCGAGCGTGCTCGACCTCCGCGCGCACCTCGTCGATCGACGCGTAGGTCAGCGTCGTGACGGCCATGCCCAGCCGCACCAGGGCGGCCGGGTCGGACCCGAGCTCCTCGTGCAGCGCGCTGACGTGCGCGAGGCGGCTCTGGCGCTCGGCCGCCAGCCGGTCCTCGTAACCGAGCATGCCGTATGCGAACAGCACCCGCTGGCCGGTCGACCGGTGCGCGCGCAGTGACTCCTCGGCGTGCTCGTGGGTCAGGATGTTGTGGCAGAAGTCGAGGACCGTCGTGGTGCCGTTGGCCAGGGCCTCCACCGCGCAGGTGTAGGTCGCGTCGTGCATGTCGCGCGGGCCGAAACGCTCCCGCACCGGGAACACCTTCGTGACGTAGTCCTCAAGGCCCCACAAACCTGCGCCCAGACCACGGATCGGGTGCTGCCACATGTGCAGATGCGTGTCGATCAGCCCGGGGATGACCAGCGTCCCGCTCGCGTCCACCACCTCGGCGTCCGGGGCCTCGATGCCGGCCGCCACCTGCTCGATGCGCCCGTTACCGATGAGCACGTCGCCGTTCGGGATGTCGCCGAGTTCGGGGTCCATCGTGACGACGGTCCCGCCCTTGAGCAGAATGCGTCCCTCAGACAAGTCTTGCTCCATCCTGATGAGTTCCGGGCTCTGCTGGTTCAGAATCCGGGCTGGTTCTGAATCCGGGCTAGTTCAGAATCCGGGCGTCCTTGTAGCGGAAGGTCGCCACGTTGCCCACGGTGTTGACGATGTTGTCGATCTTCTTGGGGTTGTAGGCCCAGAAGCCGGTGTACTCGAAGAAGCCGCAGTCGAAGGCCTGGTCGTTGATCGTCTTCATCATCTTCACCCACTCGGCCTCCTCGACCTTGGGGTCGGTGGCCTTGAGAGCGTTGTCGACGATCTTGTCGAGCTCGGGGTATTCCACCTTGTAGGGGTTGCCGGGGCCGTTCTTGGCGAAGCGGAACAGGTAGTAGTCGTACGCGCCGGTGTCGGCCGAACCGGACAGGAGCGCCGCCGGGTACTTACCGCTGCGGTAGACGCTGAAGAACTGGGCGAACTGCATCACCTCGATCTTGACGTCCACCCCGATCTCGGCCATCTGGCTGCGGAACAGGTCCGCGATCTGACGCTGGGAGTCGTAGGTCACGAAGGTGAACGACGGCTTCGGGTTGCCGATCTCGGCCATCAGCGCCTTGGCCTTGGCCACATCGTGCGGATAACCCTTGATGTCGGCGCTGTATCCCACCTGGCCCTCACGCAGACGCTGCGTGTGGATCGTGCTGATGCCGCCGAGCTGGGTGTCGATGAAGTCCTTCGGGTTGAGCGCGTAGCACATGGCCTGGCGGAGCTTCGGATCCTGGAACGTTCCACCCTTACCCTGATCCATCATCAGGTAGCTCCACATCACCGAGGGGAAGTGGCTCGTCTTGAAGCCCTCGGTCTCCGCGCGCTTGGCGATCGTCGCGTTCGTCCACGCGATGTCGAACTGACCGCTGCGCAGCGAGTTGTAGAGCGAGTCGGGGTCGTTGACGAACGACATCTCGATGCGGCGGGGACCGACCTCCTGCGGCGCGTAGTACTTGTCGAAGAACGCCGCCACGGTCTTGAAGCCCGCCACCGACTCCTTCGCCTGCAGCACCCACGGCCCGGTGCCGCTCGGCGCGGTCTTCCAGGTGCCGTCCTTGAGCGCCTTCGGCGACACGATGTAGGCGCCACGGCGGGCGATGTTCGGCAGGAAGTTCGGCGCCGCCCGCTTGAGATCCACCCGAACGTGGGTCTTGTCCACAGCGGTGATCTTGTCGACGGTGTTCATGATCGACTGCCATTGGCTGGGCGTGCTGCGAATACGCTCCAGGTTGGTCACCACGGCGTCCGCGTCGAACGGCGTGCCGTCGTGGAAGACCACACCCTCGCGGAGGGTGAACTCGACCGAGGTGTTGTCCTGCTTCCACTCGGTCGCAAGACGAGGCTTCAGAGTGATGCCGTCGGGGGCGAGCTCGAGCAGTCCCTCGTAAACGAGGGAGAGATAGGACTCGTTGGCCTTGGTCAGAGGCTCCCAGTCGTCGAGCTTCTGGTTGGTCCCGAACTTGAGCGTGCCCTTCGGGCCGCCCGCCTGGTCCTGGCCGGCCGCCGTCTGCTCACCGCCCGCCGTCTCGTTGGCGGCGCAACCCACAGTCAGTGCGGCTGCCAGGGAGAGCCCCACAAGGCCCCGGAGAAGCTTTCGCGTCATGCCTGATCCTTAATGATCATTCGCCGTGTCACGGCGACACCCGCGGTCTCAGTCCCCGGCCCTGATCCCACGCGGCGTCAGTGGACCACCGCACCCCTGCAAGCCCCTCGCTGAACTCGGGAATTGCCTGGTCGGGGGCACAGTGCGATCACAATTCATTGCGACACCCGCAACCTACGATCGGCCATGCCGGTTGTCAATAGAATTGGCATAGCCACTTACCCGCCCCTGATCACTTTCAACCCCCACGGCGAAGATCCAAAACCATACCCCCCGCTCCCCTGCCTCAAGCACCGCAGCCCTCCCCGGGAACCACCTTCACCCCCATCCACAGGGCCTCCACGGCTAGCGCGAAAAGCCCAAAGAACCTGTCTTCGCCCCGCGGTTACGTTGACTCCAGGGATGCGTGCCGCCACGGGAGCTGATCGCGGACAAGGGCCACCCCTCCAAGACGATCCGCTCCCAGCTCCGGCGACGTGGCACCAGGGCCGTCATCCCCTGACGCCGACAATCAAAGGCGTCAGGCGCCCGGCCGGCCCCGGGGAGGACTCACCACCAAACTCCACCTGATCAGCGAAGCCCGCGGCCTGCCCGTGACCGCACACCTCACCACCGCGAACACGGTCGGCCGCACCGCGTTCGACGCGGTCACAGCCGCCCTGCGACTCCCCCACAGCGGCCCGGGACACCCCCGCACCACCCCCGACCGGCTGACCGCGGACAGGGGCCTCACGCTGTCGGCCCTGCACGAGCGCTGGCCCCCGCACCACTCCCGACCGGCTGACCGCGGACAGGGGCCACTCCTCCGAGGCGATCCGCTCCCAGCTCCGGCGACGTGGCACCAGGGCCATCATCTCCGAGCACCGGGACCAGATCGCCAACCGCCGGCGCAAGGGCAGTGGCGGAGGCCGCCCCTACACCTTCGACTCCGGGGCCTGCAAGCGGCGCAACCCGGTCGAACCCTGCTTCGCCAAGCTCAAGCAATGGCGGGCGATCCCCACTCGGTTCGACAAGCTCGCCACCCGCTGTCCGGCAGAAGTCACCAGCGCTTCGCTGAAGCTCTGGCTCCGTCAGGCGGAAACATCAGACACTCCCTGGTGCGTCCCGGTGCGTTCGTCAAGATTGTGAGACACCATGCCTCCTCGGCCTGTTCCTGCGAAGCCTCCCCGGCCTGTTCCTGCGAACGGGCGCGGACGAGCGCGCCTTGACAGGTGTAGCGCAGATCCCGGCGCAGGGCGTGCGTAGATGCGCCCTTGTTGAGCTGCCGGGAGATATAGCGCCGGAAATCCAAGCCCGCCGCCAGACGGCACCCCGGTAGCCGACCCCCTCGACGAGATCGAGAACCTCTACCAGCGCACCATCGCCGCGCGGACGGACCCGCCGTGGCAGGACCCGCCGCGACGGGACGCCTCGTCCCGGTGTCGGGTGGGACAGGGCACGCCGCCCCCCAGACGGGCGGGGCCGGCGCAGCCGAGAAACCCCACCGCCTGGACAAACTCCGCTACCCCCGAAAGCGAGGCCAGAGCCCCTCACTCCACGGCGAAGCCGATGAGAGTGTGGCGTAAACGACAAACCTCCTGAGCGAAACAACTAGCGGCGGAGCCGACGCAACCGAGAAACCCCAGCCCCTGGACAAACTCCGCTACCCCCGAAAGCGAGGCCAGAGCCCCTCACTCCACGGCGAAGCCGATGAGAGTGTGGCGTAAACGACAAACCTCCTGAGCGAAACAACTAGCGGCGGAGCCGACGCAACCGAGAAACCCCAGCCCCTAAACGAACTCCGCTACCCCCGAAAGCGAGGCCAGAGCCCCTCACTCCACGGCGAAGCCGGCGAGAGTGTGGTGTAAACGGCGAGCCTCCTGGGCGAAGCGGCTGGTGGCGGGGCGGCCGGCCGCGGTGGCGAGGGCGGGAGGCGCCGGGGCGGTGGACGGGCCGGTTTGGGTGACGGCGCGGGTGGCGACCGCCAGGAGATCGGAGAGGGCGGTGCGCGGTTTGGTGCCCGGCTGAGGGAGGAAACGTGTCAGCACCTCGGCGAGGATCTCCCAGACGACAACGGCGGCCCCACCGTCGATGGCGGCGTCGAGGGCGGCGGCGACCCGGTTGAGTTTGACGAAGTCGGCCTCCACCAGGGTGACGACCGCCTCGGCGATCTCACGGGTGGGGGCCTGGTCGCGGGCCACGAGGGTGACGAGCGCCTCGACTGCCCAGGCACGCTCCTCGTGGCGGGCGTGGCCCATGCCTGCCACGAGGGCCGTCGCCATGGCCTGCCCCACGGGACCGTCGGTCTGCGCCAGCGACAGCAAGACGGCGGTGTGCGGATCGCTGTAGTCGGTGAACGCCGTGAGGAACTGGGCGGGGTAGGCCGCGACGACCTCACGGTGGGACGGAGCCATCGCGGGCCAGGAATACACCGATTGGATGGGGATGCCTGACTCATCACTGGAGTGGAAGGTCAGCACCTGTCTGATCGGGTCGGGCAGGGCGGCCTCGGGCGACACGACTCGGGAGCGGATGCCTCGGTGCCAGGAGTTGTTGTGCTGCTTGATGAGGCAGCGCACCTCCGGGTCGGGGATGCCGCCCGCCGCCAGCCAGGAGGCCAGCTCTCGGCCCCGGGGCGAGGTCAAGGCCGAGGCGCGGGTGAGGGCGGCCGGGGCGATTGAGCGGGGCAGGCGCAGCAGGGCCTGGTGGAAGTCGGCCTCAAGCGGGTCGGCGCCCGCCGCCTCCAGCGCCCGCATGCGGGCGACCAGGGTGTCGGGGTCGATGTGGCCGGTGCCGGAGGTTGGGGTGGCGAGCAGGAGCGGCATTGTGCCCCCGCTCTCGACCAGAAGGACGAGCTCACGCACCCGCCGATCTCCGAACACGTCGAACGGCAAACGTTCCGAACGCCTCAGGCGCACGTCGGGCACCGTCGCCGTCACATGGGCGCTGTCGGCGGGCGAGACGATCGCGAGCGCCAGCCTTCTCAAAAGGGAGTGCCAGCCCTCGTCCAGGCCGATCAGCGTGTAATCCGAGTAGGGATAGCCCGCGACCGGCTCGGGCCACGCCGTGGCGCGCCACGGACGGAGAGCCTCGCACATGGCGGGACGGTCGCGGTGGGTCCACTCGACCAGGCCGGCGAGCACCCTCTCCATCGTCGACCACGTCGAATCCCAGCTGAGGGAGGTCAACTCGCGCACCACCTCGTCGGGTGAGCCGAGCGGCGGGCCGAGGGCGGGCGGCGCGGTCACCATAAGGACGGGCGCCGGGACCGCCACGGACTCAAGGGCCGTCTCCCGGCCCGTCTCCACGGGAATGTCGCCATAGGCGGCGGCCAACCGGGCGCGCATCTCCCCCGGCACCATGGGGGCGGCCTCACGGATCGCGGCCCGCCCGGACTCCCCCGCGATCTTGGCGAGCCTGACCGCGAGTTTCACCGCGCGCTCCTGCACGTTGATCATCTCGTGGCCGAGAACGGCGGCCACCGCCGCGAGCCCCGCGTCGGCCCGCCTCGGCGCCATGCGCACGGCGTGGCCGACCCACGTCAAGGCGAGGCCGACGAGCTTGCGCTCGGGACGGAAGGCGAGGGCGGCGACGGCCTCGGCGAAGAAGTCGTCGTCCAGGGAACGCTCGTCGTCGAGGCGGCGAAGCGCGGTCACGGCGATCTCGGCCACGGAGACGGGGGACGCCGGGAGCAGACGCACGAGGTCACGTGCGGGGATCTCGGCGGTCGAGGGCTCAAGCGCCTCCCACAATCTGCCGAACGGCTCGACCTCGGAACGCTCTCCCCCACCCAGCATCCGGCCGACACACCCGTCAAGCAGGGCCTGCCGCTTGAGGCGCCCGATCGCGGAGAGAGCCGTCAAGATCGAGATCGAGGAGCCGGTCTCCGCCCCCCATATCTGCTCTTCGAGCCCCGCCGCCACGCCGTCGGCCCGGAACAGCCGCTCGACCATGTGATCGAGCAGCGGGTCGCGGAGGGCACGCTCGACGGCGAACCGCTCGAAGGACTCCTGGCCGCCCGCCTGCCCCTGGGCCACGCCGCTTTTGAAGCCGTGACGGTCTCCGAGCCGCAGCACCCACTCGGCCACGAACGCGTCGTTCTCCGGAGGCTCGACGCCGGTGGCACGCACCAGCGCGACGGCGAGATCCCATCCCGCGACCGCCCCCCGGCCGCCCCTCGGGAGCCGCAGGCCGGACACAAGACGGACCGCGAGGTCGCGCCGCCACTTCTCCGGGCGGGCGAGAAGCACCCGCGTGAGCACGGTGTGCTCATTCCCCTTGCCCCGGGGAAACTCCTCGGGAAGATCGCGGCGGTTGAGCCAGGCCGCGACCTGAGCGGCACCGCTGAGGCACGCCGCCCCGGCGATCCGCCAGACGGCGGCGCCCCGCCACAACCACCGCCTCGCCCGCTCCCCCTCGGCCCGTTTCTCCTTGAGATAACCGGGCAGCCACGCCCCCACCTCCCGCCGCTCGTCCTCACTCAACGCGGACACCGCCTTGATCAGACGTGCCCGGTCTTGAGCATCGATGCAGTCGCGAACAACCTGCCAGGCATCCACGGCGCACACCTCCCACGGCGACAGAGAAACCCCACGACGACCGCGCCGGGGACGCCCACCACGTCCCCAACGCTCGCGGGGACCTTACCGCCCGCCACCGACAATCCCCGGCGCCCTCCCCAGCGGCCCCGGACCACCCACACAATCCACCCCCATCAGGAGAAACCAAGAGAAATGAGCCCCAAGGGACCAGGCCAACAACTGGCTCACTCCGTACGAAACACCACGCAAGCCAGCAGACCACCACGCCGTACGGAACACCACGTGAACCACCAGACCGCCAACAACACCATCCACCACAGCGGAGGGTGGGCGGATGCCCCACAGACCCCAGATCGACAACCTGGCCCACACCGTACGGAACACCACGCCAACCACCAGACCGCCAACAACACCCTCCACCACAGCGACGGCTATCAGGCGCCTCACAGACCCCATGAGCCACACTGTTCACACCGCACAGAACACCATGTGAACCGGCGGACCCTCCAAGTGCGCACGGTCACGGCCTTGCCGGCGCTGTTCGGGCGACCGAGCAGGCCGAGCGCGCCCGGCCTCGATCCACGCGGAACCCAAGGTCGCCGAGAGCAAGGATCCCCGTTGCGGTAGGGCTTGCCGAAGCCGGTGATCTGGAGCGGCACGCCGGCCAGGGCGATGTCGCGCAGTTCGGCCGACCGGCGCGGCCAGCCGGCCGGCGCAGTCGACCAGCGCAGTCAGCCGGTGCAGTCAGCCGCTGCAGTCGACCAGCGCAGTCAGCCGGTGCGGTCGACCGGTCCGGTCGACCAGCGCAGTCGCCGTGGCGAGCATGGAGGCAGCATGGTCCAACACCGCCCCAGCCTGGGCGTGAAGGCGAGCATGGTCCAACACCGCCCCAGCCTCGCCATGAAGGCGAGCATGGTCCAACACCGCCCCAGCCTGGCCCATGAAGGCGAGCATGGTCCAACACCGCCCCAGCCTGGCCGTGAAGGCGAGCATGGTCCAACGGCGCCCCGGCGTGGCCGTGGGGGCGGGTGCCCCGATAGGCACCCGCCCCCGCGGATCTCGGATCGAACGTCACGCCAGGCGGTGGGCCTCCACGGTGGTGCGGTGGCGGCGGTGGTCCTTGCAGCCGCAGGCGGTGTCGGCCAGGGGGAGGGGCTCGTGGTGGCCGTTGACGGACAAGGGCACCTCCTCCCCTGCGGTGCCGAAGACGATGGTGTGCGTCGAATGCGGGACGAGTCGCAGGTCGTGGGTGATGAGTATGGTCGTGCGCCCGTCCATGAGGCGCCGCAGGGGCGTCATGACGCGGGCGGCGCCGGCCGGGTCGAGGCCGGTCATGGGTTCGTCGAGGATGAGGATGGGCGCGTCCCTGAGGAGGGCTCGGGCGATGGCGACGCGCTGGCGCTGGCCGCCGGAGACGAGGCGGCCTCGCTGGCCCATCGGGGTCTCGTAACCCTGTGGGAGTTCCTCGATGAACTCGTGGGCGTCGGCGACGATCGCGGCCTCCACGATCTCCTCCAGGGTGGCGCCGGGGCGGCCGTAGGCGATGTTCTCGCGCACGGTGCCGGAGAAGAGCAGGCTTTCCTGGTGCAGGACGGTGATGTTCTCCCGCAGTGATCTGAGGGTGAGGTCGCGCAGGTCGTGACCGTCGATCGTGATCGAGCCCTCGGCTGGGTCGTAGAACCGCAGCAGCAGTTTGGCCATGGTCGACTTGCCGGAGCCGCTGGGGCCGGTGCACACGAGCACGTCGCCCGGTCCGACGGCGAAGGACAGGTCGGTGAGGGTGGCGTTGGCGCGCCCGTCGTAGGTGAAGCACACGTTGGCGAACTCGACGCGCCCCTGCCCTCTGCCGATCTCGATGGCGCCGGGTTTGTCGGCGACGCTGGGCTTGGACTTGAGGACCTCGATGACCCGGTCCGCGCCCGCCCCTGCCTCGGAGACGGTGAGGGCGATCTGGCCGAGGTTCTGGATCGTCGGGTAGAGGTAGCCGAGGTAGGCCGCGAAGGCGATCAGACCGCCGATGGTGAGTCGGCCCTGGACGATCTGCCACGCGCCCACGCCGATGATGACGAGCAGGCAGATGGTCTCCAGAACCTGGACGACGGGTCCATATCCGACCGCGAGCCGGGCCTCGGAGAGTTTGGCCGTCATCCAGGTGCGTCCCACCTTGTGGAGGCGGACCGCCTCGGTCTGCTGGCGGTTGTAGGACTGCACGAGTGCCTGGTTGGAGAGGCTCTCCTCCACCACGCTGTTCATGCTGCCGTTGCTGAGACGTTCGCGGCCGGCCGCGCTTCTGAAGCGTGAGGCGAACAGCTTGGAGACGAACAGGAACGACGGGACCAGCAGCACGGTGATGAGCGCGAGGTCCCATCTGATGTAGAAGGCCGCCCCGGCGAAGAAGACGATGCTGATCAGCACGGTGACGAGCCGCACGAGTCCGGAGGCCACGAGTTCCTCGATGGCCTCGATGTCGTCGGTCAGCCGTGCCATGAGGTCGCCGAGCCGGCGATTCTCGAAGTAGTCGGGCGACAGTTTCTGCATGTGGTCGTAGACGTGGTCACGCAATCTCAGCAGAAACCGCTCCCCCGCGAGGGCCGTGAGCCATCCGCCGATGAATGCGGCTATGCCCGCCACTACGGCGAGCCCGAGCCAGAGTATGGCAGGAGCCCAGAAAGCGCCGAGGTCCTGTTTGGCCAGCACCTCGTCGGTGATGCGGCCGAACAGCCAAATGGCCACCACCTCGCAGCCGGCTGCGAAGACGGCCACGCATATTCCGATGACCAGGTAGCGTCGATAGCCCTGCATATGCGGCCAGAACGCACGGAACACATGCCTGATCGACACAATCGGGGCGACATGAGGAATACGCATAGCAGTCAGCTCCGCTTTCACAGGGTCTCGCGCACACCGCGAAACCGCACGGCAAAAATGCGTCGGTAACCCGCAGGCGACCGGAATCGCCCGCGGGCATTATCAACCGGCCCGCGGGCCGCAGGGATCGCTGGGCCGAGGCCGGTGTGAGCGCCCTCGCCGCAGGTCATCGGCGACTCGCGGCGAGGGTCGCATATTCACCTGTGGGTCAGACCGGGTGAGAGCCGCCGGACTGGGCCAGGGCTCTCATCCTGGCGTGGGTGGCTGTTACCAGCCCCACCCGCCTCCGCCGCAGTGGTGGCGGCGGCGGTGACAGCCGCAGCCGCCCCATCCCCAACCGAAGTCCCAGTCGTCGTCGTCCCACCATCCGTGCCACTTGACCACGGAACCAATCATGGAGACCCCCCCTAAAGGATCGTTTTTCGGACTCAGTCCAGATATATCACCATTTGCGACACCGTCCCCCAAGTCCACTTCAACGTCCCCTAGAGATGGATTAATCGGTAAAATAATGGCAAGCTCAAACCTTTATCTCGAACTTATTTGTTGGCCCAGGGTCTATTGCGATCTTTACGAAAGCCCTGCCTGGCCGGACAAAGCCGAATCTCTGCCGCGCCGGGCACACTCTCCAAGCGGCGTCAAAGTTGAATTCCGTACGGCATCGCCGGACCTGCAGAACATCTGGCCGACGGCCAACCCAGAGACATTTCCGCTGGTCAGCGGATACGTACGCCGTACTTATCCGGGATACGTACGGTGTACTTCACTTAGATACGTACGGTGTACCTTCCGGCGGCTTCCGCCGTACAGTCCAGGCCGGGGATCGCAGCACCCACCGGAGGTGGGCGAACAGGCACGAAGGCGCGAAGCGGGCCGCGATGCGAACACGAGACCGAGAGGAGAGATCGAGCACTGAACGTCCCCTCGACGCCTGCCGCCCCGGCCGGCGGACCCCCTATATAGAGGTGCACACTCCCCACCCGTCGGCGACGAGCCGGGCAGGGCGTGGAACAGCCCCCAAGTCACTGCGCGCCCGGACATAAAAACGGATGAGAGCCGAAGCGCAGGACTCCGGCTCTCATCCGCAAGATGAACCGACCGTTCACGGCCCTATTCTTGCAGCGACATGAGCGTCAATGGCAGCGCTTCTTGTAGTGCTTCTTGTAGTGCTTCTTCCCCTTCTTCTTCTTTCTTCTGCGGTCCGGGAAGAAGTTGGAGGGCAGCGAGAAGTACATTCCTATCCTCCTTCGATCAGCTTTTCCGCCGAGCCTTTTCAGATATATCAGCCGCCGAAGTCCTTATCCTTCAAGCCACCACAAACATCCCCCTGATTGCGCTTTAATAAGCAAAGGCAGGGCAACGGTGAACCGCAAAAGTTCACCCAATCGTTGAACGCCCGCACATCGTAAGCCAGTTGCGCCCCTCCTTACCCCGCGGGAGGCCTGTCAAAAAGGCAGTGCACGGCGGGGGCGCAGGCTTATCGTTTTCCTGAACCCTTCGATGACCGCGTGCACCTGCCATGCGGTCTCCGTCGGGCCGATAAGATCCATGTAAAGACAGTGACGCACCAGCACATCCAACTCGACCGCGAAATAAAGCGCCATAAGCGGATTGACGAACACCTCGCCCTTAAGCTCCCGCGCCCCTGTGGCCACATGTCCGGCCTCGCCCCGCACCGCGGCGGCGATGGAGCCGCTCGGGATGGAGGCCCGCTCGGGGATGACCGCCGCGGCGTCGTTCACCGCGTCGAGGAAGGCCAGGCCCTCGGGGCTGTCCCCCGGCACGGAGAACGCCCCGAGATATCCGCCGTCCCGGGACAGGGCGGCGAGGTTCTCCAGGACGTGGGCGTGGCAGACGCCGTGATAGGTGTCCACGCCGAAGCCGATGCTGAGCACCAGCTTGATCACCGCCTCGGGCAGGGCCGCGACGGCGGCGACACTGGCCAGATCCTCCCCGGGGGTGCCGAGGCCGGCCTCGTCGCCCCGCATCAGGATGTCCGTGCCCCCGTCGACCAGCACGACGGCGTCGACACCGCCGAGGGCCTCGACGAGCTGCCGGTAGGCCCTCGTCAGCGGGCGCACCCCGGTCTTCTCCAGCGCGTAGACCTCGGCGTCGCGATCTCTGCTCCGCAGCCACCGCGAGAGGCGCAACTCGGGGAAGTAGGGCCCGTCCGGCTCCAGATCGGGGTGGACTCTGGCCAGCCCCGGCGCCATCCAGTCGAGGCCGGGCTCGGTCAGCGGGCTGAAGGTGAGGTTGGCGAAGGTCACGGCCACACCCCGCTCCATCAGCGTCAACGCGACGGGAAGCCCGGCATAGACGTCGTGCCCGCCGCCCGCTCCCGCGATCAGCACACGCCGCACCCCCGCCAGCCGGGTGAAGAACGGCACCGTGTCGAGGCTCATCCCAGGGACGCTACCGCGCTTCGATCAACAAGATCCCGGAAATGCCCGGCAACCACCACCGGGGCGCGGGGCTCGATCAGGAGGACCTGGAGGCGCTCTTCGCACTGGCGGTTCCAGGGGACAGAAGCCGGCCTGCTGCTCGGCGCCTCGCTCGGCTTCGGCGGCGTCGCCGTACGCCGCGCGGTCAGGCCGCGTCCCTGACGGCGCACTCGACCGGCCTGACGCCCGTCCCGCCGGCTCGCAGCCAGAGGCCTGTCAAGGCCAGCACGCCGACCTCGGTGATCACGACGAGCCGCTGGGTCAGGCCCGCGGGGATGTCGTCGTTGCTCACCTCGATGCCGACCATCCTGAAGATGTACGGAACGACCACGAGAAGCAGACACGCGAGGGCTGCCACGCTCAGGCGTCGCACACCCTTCGCCATGGGGGCATCGCGGTAGCGGTAGGCGATGAGCAAACCGGCGACGGGCATGGCGAGGAACGCCACGAGGGCGGCATATCTGTGCACTCCCCCGGAGAACGACAGCGGCAGTCCGGGAGCGTCCGTGGGGAACAATCCCACGAGGAACATACACAGGCCCCACAGGGAGACGAGAAGGGCGACCGGGGTGTCGGTGCCCCGGCGGAAGGCGACGAGGCCGAACAACACCGCACCCAGGCCGAGGAGTGTGAGTGAGGCTTCGAGGAGCCACCCCTCCGCCTCGAAGGCGTATTCACTGATGAGGTTGTGCAGCGGGCTCAGATCGGTGCCTGCGTGAAGCGTCAACATCGCGACGCCACCGGTGGCTATCGCAGTGAAACCGACGGTGGTGAGCGCCCTTCCCGTACTTCTTGCCATGCGTCAAGGCTCGCGAGAAATGTCCGTTTAGCGCATCGGAGATCATCCTTAACCGGCCCTGATCGATCCCCGAGGGGGGGAGGGGGAGATTACCGCCGGCACCCAGGGGAATCCTCCCCCGCGACCCCGCCCATCTGCGCAGACATCAGGCTCTAGGGGTGCAGCCTGCCTCAGGGTAGGCCCTCAGGGAGGTGGCGCTGGGACCAGCCTGACATGGCAGCAGGCGCCACCGTGCCACACTAATTCAGAGATCACGACATTTGGGGCTAAGCATGATGAAGCGGGCTTTGGGGGCAACCGGACCGCAGGTCTCTGCCATCGGCCTCGGCTGCATGGGCATGTCCGAGTTCTACGGCGCAGCCGGCGAGAGCGAGTCGATCGCGGTCATCCATCGCGCGCTCGACCACGGCGCCGGTTTCCTCGACACAGCCGATATGTACGGCAAAGGCGCCAACGAAGAGCTGGTCGGCAGGGCGATCGCGGGCCGCCGCGACGAGGTGGTGCTCGCCACCAAGTTCGGCATCGTGCGCGGCGACGACCCGCGGAGCCGGGGCATCGACGGCAGGCCGGAATATGTACGGCAGGCGTGCGACGACTCTCTCCGGCGGCTCGGCGTCGACCACATCGACCTTTACTACCTGCACCGCCGCGACCCCGACGTGCCGATCGAGGACACCGTGGGAGCGATGTCGGAGCTGGTGAAGGCCGGGAAGGTGGGCCACCTCGGCCTGTCCGAGGTGAGCGCGGGGACGTTGCGCCGGGCGGCGGGCGTGCACCCGATCGCGGCGCTGCAGAGCGAGTACTCGCTGTTCACCCGGGAGCTCGAAGCCGAGATCATCCCGGCCGCCAGGGAGCTCGGTGTGGGCATCGTGGCCTATTCGCCGATCAGCCGGGGCATCTTGAGCGGCGCGCTCCCGGCCACCGACGCGTTGGCCGAGGACGACTTCCGGCGCAACCTCCCCCGGCTCTCCGCGGAGAACGCCGCGCACAACCAGGCGCTCGTCGACGAGGTGCGCGCGATCGCCGGCGAGGCCGGCTGCACGCCCGCGCAACTCTCACTCGCGTGGCTGCTGGCGCAGGGGAACGACATCGTGCCCATCCCCGGCACAAAGCGGCTGGGCTATCTGGAGGAGAACCTCGCGGCGGCCCACATCACCCTGACAACGGAACAACTGGCCGCGTTGGCTTCCGCCGTACCCGCCGGGGCGGTGTGGGGGCAGCGTTATGTGGACATGTCGTCTATCGAGCAGTAGGGCCGGTGCCCGCGCAGGGGGCGGGGCCGGTCAGGCCGGTTCTGCCATATACCAGCGGGCGTGGCCGTCGCCGCGGATGAGGGAGTCGAGGCGGCGGGACAACTCGCGGTATGAGAAGGGGTCGGACGCGGCGTTGCGGATGTGGATCCCGATGGCGTACATGTCGCGCACCTCCATCAGGGTGCCGTAGCCCGGCCATGCCCGCAGGTCGCTGCCGTAGGAGGCGGCGAAGGCATCGACATCACCTCGGGTGAGGCCGAACCTCCGCTGACCGTGATAGGTGTGGATCAAGTCCCACTGGCGCGGTCCGACGGCGACGCCATCCCAGTCGCAGAGCACGACGCGGCCGTCCGAACGGCGCAGCAGGTTGTCGATCCAGGCGTCGCCGTGGAGCAGCACCGGAGGCTCCTCCCCGGTCATGCCCGTCCAGAGCTCGGTGAGCTCGTCGATGCGGTCGGTGAGCCAGACCTGCCGGCGCGCGGGCAGCACCTCCGAACGCAGCACCGCGTCGCGGACCTCGCCGAGCGGGTCGCGAAACCGCTTGAGCTTGACGGGGGGCACGGGCAGCCGGTGCAGCCTGCGGAGGATCTTGCCGAGCTCGTTGGTGGTCGGGCGCCCGCTGGCCGGGACGTAGTGCCAGAAGGTGACGACCCTCCCCTCGTGCACGACCGGTTGTTTGGAGATCTCGTCGGCGGGACGCACCGCGGGGAAACCGCGCTCGCCGAGCCAGCGGGCCACGGCCAGGACCGCGGGCAGCCTGGTCAGGGCGTCGGGCGCGGTCGCGATGCGCACCACGATCTGGTTGCGGAGCTTGAACACCGCGTTGCTGCGCACCCGGAGCAGTTCGGCCCCGTCGGCGCGCATTCCGTAGTCGTCGCAGATGTCACGAAGGGTGACCCAGGCCCGCTCAGCCAGCGGGTTGCCTCTCATGGGCGGGTCAGGGCGGGTTGGGAGGCGGTGTCGGCGAGCACTTCGGCCAATTTCCTGGCCGCCCCGCTGCGGCGCCGCTCGACCGGCAGTGCTCCAAGGAGCGCCCGCGCCCGTGTCACCACGATGGACGTGCGATGCTCGGGTGGCACCTGGAGCATCGCTTGAAGAGCCAGCCCGCATGCTTCCTCGGCATGTCCCTCCCTGAATATGTGTGAGGCCTGCTCAAGCAAGATGAGCACGGGATCGATGGTGTAGGGGCCGAGTGCCTCGGGGTCGGGGATGCAGGTGAGCTCGCCCAGTTCGATGAGGGTGCCGGTGCGGTAGAACTCCAGCCGGCGCTCGGAGAAGACGAAGGCCAGGTGGTCGAGGCCGCTGCGCGGCATCCTTGCGAAGATCTGCTCGGCCTCTGCCAGAGCGACCCGCGCGGCGCGGTGGTCGCCGAGTTTGGCCAGTGCCCGCGCCTCGGCCGCGGCGCCGAGGGCGGCGGGTGAGCTTGGAGCGCTCCCCGCCAGCATGCGCGCCTCGCGGGCCAGTCGCAGCGTCTCGGCCAGGTCGCCGTAGTGGTAGGGCAACATCGCGTGCTGCGCCCGCACCAGCGCGCGCAGCCGCAGGTCGCCGAGGTCGTCGGAGGCTGTGCGCGCGGTGGCGTACCACGCGTGGGCGAGGCGGGTGTCGCCGAGCTTCATCAGCGCGTCGGCCGACAGGAGGGCGAGCATGGTGGTGGCGTTGAGGAGCCGGCGCTGCGCGACGGCGGGCTGGCGGACGACGGTCATGCGCCGCACGTCGGAGATCTCCAGCATGAGCCGGTAGAGCATGGGCAGGGGAGCGCTCTTGATGTATTGCCGACGGTAGTTAAGCACCTGCTCGTCCAGCCCATCGAGCTGCTCCTCCGACACCGTCGACCCGGCGAGCGCCCGGTCGATGGCCTGGCGGGTGTTGTCGACCTCGACCAGCAGGCGGCCGTTGAGCACCATGCCGCCGCCGAGCAACGCCTGGTGGAACAGTGCCCGCCGCTCGGTGTCCCCCTCGCGCTCCCATTGGGTCACCGGGTAGGGCAGGTCCTCCTGCCCGTCCTGACGGGAGACGACCATGACCTTGGCGCCGCCGCTGTCGTCACAGTAGTCGCCCGCGAGACCGAGGCGTACGGCATTGGCCCGGTAGAGGCGGGCCAATAGGTCGATGGTCTGCGGGCGAGGTCTGGCCCGGTTGTTCTCCCAGGCGTTGAGCAGGTCGATGCTGGCCCTCGGCGAACCGAGCTCGTCGCGCTCGCAGAGGTCTTCCAGCTCTTGCACGGCTTTGCGCGCCGACCACCCTCGGGCCAGCCGATGGGCCTTCAGCAGGCTCACGCAGCAGCAGCCGTGGATCGCCTGGGCCGTCTGCCATAGGCTCCACTGCCGGTGTCCGGCTTGTTCGCGCCATCGCCGCGCACATGCGGGCGAGTGTTCTCCTCGGGCCATGTACGCCCCTCCGCGTTCTCCCCCGCCCCCTTATGGAACACCGCTCTCTCCGGCTGCTCCGCAACGCTTTTCTCACAGGTTAATGACGGCGCACCACCGCGAGGACGTCCTGGTGCGAAACATTACCCATTTCCGCGCGGATTCCACGGAGTACCTGCGAGTATCCAACGGAGTCCACGTAATCGGAGGCAGGAAGGTGTTTGCCCGTCACGTCGGAAGACCTCAGTCTGCTGATGACACCCAACCGTCTTCACCGTTCCGCTCCAGGAGTGATCAGTATGACGGCACAGAGTTACGCGATGACCGCGGAGGCCGTGGATCACCTTCAGCGTCTCGCCATGCAACTGGAGGCCCACTCCTTCAAGGTCGAGCTCAAATCGCGCACCGGGCTCTTTCCTCAGCTCCACGTCGTCAACCCGGCGGCCCCGTCGGTCACCGAGGACGTCCTCGCCTGCGAGGACGAGGGTGAGTGGTGGTTCTGGCTGTCCTGGGCCGGCCGCATCGGCCAGGCCGAGGACGTGACCACGGCCGCCGAGCGCATCGCCAGTGTCCTCCATGTAGTTAGGCGCTGACTTTCTACCTCGAATAGGTGGAATTGGGTAGGGGCTACTCATGCCCGCATAGGGGTCAAAGGCGCAAGGTGGTCAAAGAATCCCCTGATCCTCCAGGAGAGGACTATGACCACCGCGCAAGAGCATGAGTACTCCTACTGCGCTCTCCCCTCGGTCCCGCCTCCCGCTTTCCCCGCGGAACTCAATCACGACCGGCTCGCGGCGATCCTGGCACACCACAAGCAGTGGGCCAACGGCACCGTCCTGCACTACTACTTCTTCGACGGGGCGGCCGACGGCTCGTTCGTCAGGAAATCCGGCGGCAGCGAATTCGTCTCGTGGGTGGGCACCCCCGAGCAGCAGGACATCGTGCGGGAGGCGTTCCAGGAGTGGAAGAGCCTCGGCATCGGACTCGAGTTCCGCGAGGTGACCTCCCGGTCGGAGGCGGAGATCCGGATCGGGTTCATGCGCGGCGACGGCCTGTGGTCCTACCTCGGCCGCGACGTGCTGCGCCAGGGCGTCAACGCCCGCACCATGAACCTCGGCTCCGACATCTCCACCGCGTACGGCAGAGCCGCGGTCCGCCATGAGATCGGCCACACCCTCGGCATGCCGCACGAGCACCAGAACCCCAACGCCGGCATCGTGTGGGACGAGGAAGCCGTCTACGAGTGGTTCGGCGGACCGCCCAACAATTGGCCGAGGGAGCAGACCTTCTACAACATCATCAGGAAGCTCGACCGGAACGAGGTGATCGGCTCGGACTGGGACCCGCTGTCGGTCATGCACTACGGCTTCGGGCGCGGTCTCATCATCTCCCCCGAGCGCTACCGGGACGGCATCGCCTCCAACCTCAAGATCTCCGAGGCCGACGCGGCGTATGTCCGGCAGTGGTATCCGCCGCTCGACCCGGGCGACGCCACGGAGATCAGGCCATTTGAGTCCGCCCCCTTCCAGCTCCGCGACGGGGAGCAGGTCGACTTCACGCTCCGCCCGGGGGAGAGCCGGGAGTACAAGATCTCGACATTCGGCTCCTCCGACGTTGTCCTCGTGTTGTTCGAGGAAATCGAGGGGGAACTGCGATTCGTGGCGGGTGACGATGACTCGGCCCAGCCCCGGAACGCCCAGATTCCTGTCAGACTGGTGAAGGACCGCACGTATGTGGTCCGCGTCCGGCTCTACTCGTCCTGGGATTCAGGCCGCGCAGCGCTCATGTACTGGTGAATCATCCCAGGTGAGGCTGTTGGCGGCGTGAAAGCGATCCGCAAGGGCGTCCCCCTAGGGTGCCGGATGTTGCCGTCAGCAAGGAAAGGCTTTTGATGTTCCCCGTGTCCTACCGCCGTGGCCTCCTCACCTTCGCCGCGGCGTCCGTCCTCGTCCTCTTCACGGCCGCCTGCGGCGGCTCCGGGGAGGACACCTCGGCCAAGCCGGCCGCTGAGGCCCCGGTCGAGAACAAGGCTGCCGAGCCCGCGTCCGGCAGTGGGGGCGGCGACACCAAGCAGATCTGCCGTGACGCCATGCGGATCGGCACCGATTCCATGGGCGACATGCAGAAGCTCATGTCCGACCCCACCGCACTCAACACGACCTTCGAGAAGTTGTCCGGCCAGTACAAGGACCTCGCCGCCAAGGCCGACGGCGAGCTCGCCGGCGCACTCAACAAGTTCGCGGAGATCTACTCCTCGCTCAAGGTCGACATGAACAACCCCCAGGCGGCCATGACCCAGCTGACCGATGTCACCACCAAGGCCCAGGAGGCCGGTGCCGCCCTGACCAAGGCGTGCGTCTGATCCGGTCCTGACGGCCCGGCGGCCTGAAAAGGCCGCCGGGCCGATTGGTCGTTCGAGCGCTCCGGGGGAGGAATCTCCTCTACCCTGTCGCCCGTGACCGCTGAGACCACGGCCCGCCCCGAGACCGACGAGCCAGACCGCCCCGCGCGGTTCCGGCTCCCGGCCCACGCCGTCGAGGTGGGCATGCTGACCGCGGTGGCCACCGCGGTCTACTCGCTGCTCGGGCTCACCAAACTCGCGAACTTCCGGGCCACCACGTTCGACCTGGTGATCGTCGACCAGGCCGTCAGGGCTTACGCGAAGTTCGCTCCGCCGTACATCCCCACGGTGGGAATGGTCCACGGCCGGGGGATGGATTACCTCCAGGTGGCGGACCACTTCTCGCCGATCTACGCGTTGCTCGCGCCGCTCTACTGGATCCACGACGGCCCGGCGTCGCTGATCATCGGGCAGGCCCTGCTTTTCGCGGGCGCGATCCCCTTCCTGTGGATGTTCACGCGGCGGGTGCTCGGCACCGGGCCGGCCTATCTCGTCTCGATCGCCTACGCCCTGTCGTGGCCGGTGGCTCAGGCGGTCAACTTCGACGCGCACGAGGTCATGTTCGTGCCCATCCTGACCGCGATCATGATCGAGCGGTTCCACGCGGGCAGGCTGCTGCCGGCCGGGCTCGCGATGTTCGGGCTGCTGTTCGTCAAGGAGGACATGGGGCTGCTGGTCATCGGGGCCGGGGCCTGCGTGTTCGTGCTGGGCCGGCGCCTCATCGGGCTCGGGTGCATCCTGCTCGGCGCCGGGTGGGCGGTCATGCTGCGGGGCTGGCTGATGCCGCTCTTCGGCGGGGATATTCAGGACTTCTGGGCATATGCCCATTTCGGGCCGTCGGTGGGATCCACCGTGGCCGCCATGCTCAGCGACCCGATCAACACACTGAGTGTGCTCTTCAGCGAAGAGACCAAGATCGACACGATGTTCCTGCTCGCGTGGCCGGCCTTGATGCTCTGTTTCCTCTCCCCCATGGTGCTGATGGCCCTGCCGCTCGTCCTGGAGCGCATGCTGGCCGACCGCGTGTTGTGGTGGGCCGCCGACTATCAATACAACGCCTTCGTGGTGATGATTCTGTTCTGCGCCGGGGTCGACGGGGCCGCCCGGCTGCTCAAATGGCTCAAACTCCAGGACGACAGGGCGCTCAAGTTCGGATACGGCGCGGCCGTCTGCGCCGTCGCGATCACCTTGTTGCCGCAGTTCGCCTTCGGGCAACTCGTGCGGAGCGACTTCTACAGCAAGGACGCCCGTGTCTTCGCCGCCGCCGAGGTCGTGAGCAAGGTCCCCTCCGGGGTGGTCGTCGAGACCGTCAACTCCCTCGGCCCCGCCGTCACCGACCGCACCACCGTGCTCATGTGGGGCAACACGCCTTACAACTCACCGTGGGTAGTGGCCGACGTGGCCCGGTGGGAATATCCGTTCGGCTCCGTCGACGAACAGCGCGCCCGCGTCGACGACCTGCTCCGCAACGGCTATCGCAAGGTCTTCGAGCGCGAGGGCTTCATCCTCCTCAACCGCTGAGCTAGGGCCGCCCGGGCGGGGCCAGGCCGACGGCCTGCTCATAGGCCCGGTCGAAGCCCTCAAGGACCGCCGGCCACGAGCACTCCACCGGCTCGGTGGTGCGGTTGTGCGCGGCGATCCGCCCGCGCAGGTCCTCGTCGCGGGCCAGACGCACCACCGCCGCGGCCAGCTCCTCGGAGCTGCCGCCCAGCAGCCCCTCCTTGCCCGGCCGGATGAAGTCGGCCACCCCGCTTTCCGCCCGCGCCACCACCGGCACCCCCGCCGACCGCGCCTCAAGGGCCGCGATGCCGAACGACTCCCGCGGTGCCGGGGCCACGAACACGTCGGCCTCCGCCAGCACCTTGCGGATCTCCTCCCGGGTCAGCCGGCCGGGAAGACCCACCCACTCGGCCATGCCGTGTGACTCCAGGAACCGCCTCATCGACCCCCGAGCCGGGCCGTCGCCCACGATCGTGGCCCGCAGCGGCACCGAGGCCGGAAGGCGCCGGCGCACCACCTCAAGCAGCTTCAAGAGCCGCACCGGGTGTTTCCGCGGGGCCAGCCGCCCCACCGCCACGACATGCACGCCGTCCCCCGCCCGGGGCGGATTGACCTCGGTGGGGCGCCAATCGGTGAAGTCCAGCCCGTTGGCCACCACGCGCACCGGCACCCGCCGCCCCGCCACGGAACGGATCGGCCGCGCCGCCGCCTCACTCACCGTGGTCGCCACCAGCCCCCAGCGCTGCCACTCGAACGCCAGCCGCAGCGCCCGGTAAAGCCCCTGCGTGACCGGATCCCACATGCTGTGAACCGTCACCACCACCGGCAACCCCACCCGCACCGCCGCCCGCACGCCCATCCACGCGAAGGGTGACACCGCTCCCGCGTGGACATGAACCACCTCGGGCCGTCTCGCCGCCATCAGCCGCATCAGGTGCCCCACCCCGAACGGATGCACAGGCAGATCGAACGGCATGCGCGAGACAATCCTGTAGACCCCCGTCAGCCGATCGCCACCGGTCGCCGTGGCCACCTCGGCCACGTGTCCCGCCGCCCGCTGCATCCGGACCAGATCCGCGACCTGCACCTCGATGCCGCCCAGCCGGGGCAGGTAACAGTCACTGACATGGAGGATCCTCACCCCGCCAGCCTCCCAGAGAAAATCCCCTCCCCCCAAATCCACCCCGCGGCCGGAGCGGCGCTCATCGGCGGCTCCGCCGGGGCCGAAGGCCGAGGGTGAGGAAGGACACTGGAGGCACAACCGTCCAGCTCGTGCGTGAGGCGGCATGAGGAGGGGTTCAGGCGCGACAATGGATGTGTGTCGCGTACCGCTGTGTTCTTCCACGCCCATCCAGACGACGAGGCTCTGCTGACCGCGGGCACCATGGCGATGTTGGCCGCCGAGGGCCATCGTGTGGTGCTGGTGGTGGCGACGGCCGGTGAGCGGGGGCTCGCCGACGTGGAGCCCGGGGAGGACCTCGGCAAGACGCGCATGGCCGAGTTGTATAAGTCGGCCGCGGCCCTCGGATGCGCTCGGGTGGTGTTGCTGGGTTACGGGGATTCCGGGCTCAGCAGCAGCGGCGGGGTGGCCGAGGAGCGACCGGACAACGCGTTCATCGACGCCGACTCGGAGGAGGCGGCGGAGCGGCTGGCGAAGGTGCTCACAGACGAGGGGGCCGACCTGCTGACGATCTACGATCCGGCGGGCGGCTACGGGCATCCCGATCATGTGCAGGTGCACAGGGTGGGGGCCCGCGCAGCGGAGATCGCGGGCACGCCGGTGCTGCTGGAGGCCACCGTCAACAGGGATCCGCTGCTCAAGGGTTTGCGGCTGGCCAGCCGTTTCTATAAATTCCCCCCGGAGTTCGACATCCGAACCTTCGAGCGGGCCTACTCCCCGGGTGAGACAATCACCCACCGGATCAACGTGCGGCGGTTCGCCGGGCAGAAGCGGGCCAGCATGGCCGCCCATGTGACGCAGGCGGCCGGCGGGGAGGGGCCGCGAACGTTGGCGGTCATGCTCAAGGTGCCGGCTGTGCTCTACAGGTTGATCTTCGGCACGGAGTGGTATGTAAGGCGTGATCTCCCCGAGGGCACCCGCCTGACACATCCATTCGACCATTGGCCGACCGGCCACGGCTGAGCCGGACGAGGAGACCAGATGAAGAACCGGTGGCTTCAGATCGGCCTATCGGTCGCATCCCTGGCCCTCGCGGCCATCTTGGTGGTGTTCCTCCCGTCGATTGTGAAGTTGCTCACCGGCAGGGACGTGTCGTGGTCGCAGATCGCCGCGGAGTTCGCCGGCATCTCCCCCGGCATGATCGGGCTGATGGCGGCGGTCTGGCTGGCCAGCCTGATCGCTTACACGTTCGTGTTGACGGCCTCCCTTCCCGGGTTGAACCACGCGCAGGCGCTGACGCTCAACGCGGCGGGCAGCGCCGTGAGCAACCTGCTGCCGTTCGGCGGGGCGGCGGGCATGGCCATGACGGTCGCCATGACGAGGGGGTGGGGTTTCCAGATCCGCTCGGTCGTGGTGTCCATGCTGGTCAGCGGGGTGTGGAACACCCTGTTCAGGTTCATCCTCCCGGCCGTGGGCATCGTCGCCCTGCTATCGGCGGGCGAGGTCCCCAACCCGGCGGTGGCGCGGGCCGGCTGGGTGGGCGCGGTGTCGATCCTGGTGCTGGTCGCGGTCGTGGCGGTCGCGCTCTACTGGACACGGGCCGCCGAGCTGCTCGGCCGGGGGCTCGACGCGCTGATGAGGCTGCTGCCCGCGCGGCTGCGCCGGTCGCCCAACGCCGCGTCGGCGGCGCTGGAGCGGCTGCGCGCCGACACCGCCGACGTCGTACGGCGGCGCTGGCCGGGCCTGTCCCTCGGCATGATCGCCTTCCTGGGGCTCCAGTGGCTGATCCTCGTGTGCTGCCTGCACGCGGCGGGGGTCTATCCGGGGCTCGCCCAGTCGATCGCGGTCTTCGCCCTGTCGAGGGTGCTCACCACCGCGGTGGTGACCCCGAGCGGCACCGGCATCATGGAGGCCGGCACAAGCGCGCTGCTGATCGCCTTCGGGGCCGCGCCCGAGGGAGCGATAGCCGCAGCACTGCTGTTCGGGTTCTGGACCTACACTATCGAGATCCCCTTCGGCGGGCTGGCGTTGGGCGCGTGGGCTCTGCTCCGCAAGCGCGACCGCGCCACGGCCGCCGGTTCGCCGTCCCGAGGAGAGTCCCTGCCATCCGACGCCGCGCCATCTGACACCGCGCCATCCGACACCGCGCCATCCGACCCCGCGTCACCCGGCACACCGCCGTCCGACGCCCTGTCACCCGATGCCCCGTCACCCGACAGCCGGCCACCCGATACCCCGCCGTCCAACACCTCGCCGCCGGGCGCCCCGTCCGCCGGCACCCCGTCGCGAGCCGGCAGGAAGGACACCGGCTCGGGACAGCCCCGCACGCGCGCGTGACACGATCGAGAGCAAGACCCCCCGACCCGAGAGTGGCAAATACCTTGTGCGTGATTCGAAGGTCCACATAGCGTGGCGGCTGACATGGTGGCGTTTCGAGTTCTCGGGCCGGTCGGGGCCTGTGAGGGCGAGAGGGAGCTCGATCTCGGCGGCTTACGCCAGCGGGCCGTGCTCGCCCGGCTGCTGGTGGCGCGAGGCCAGGTGGTCCCCGTCGACTCGCTCCTCTACGACCTGTGGGCCGACGACACGGCCAAGGGGGCGCAGTCGGGCCTCCAGGTCTACATCTCGCGTCTGCGCCGTGTGCTTGAGCCGGGCAGACCACGCGGAGGCCCCAACCGGCTGCTGGTGACCGTCGCGTCGGGATATGCGCTGCGGGTGGCGCCCGACCAGGTCGACGCGCTGCGTTTCGCGGCGATGGTGCGGGCCGCGGGCGAGCATCTGGAGTCTGAGGACCCGCTGGCCGCGCGGACGAGGCTCGAGAAGGCGCTCGGGCTGTGGCAGGGCACACCGTACTCCGATTTCGCCGACCAGCCGTGGGCGGAGGCGGAGGTCAACCGGCTCACGGAGCTGCGGCTGGTGGCCCGTGAGCGGCACGCGGACACGGGTCTGCGGCTGGGGCTGCCCGCGGAGACCGTGCCCGACCTTGAGGCGCTGACCACCGAGCATCCGCTGCGCGAGGAGGGCTGGCGCCTGCTGGCGCTCGGCCTCTACAGGTGCGGGCGGCAGGGCGACGCGCTGGCGGCGCTGCGGCGGGCACGGGCGATGCTCGCCGACGAACTGGGCATCGACCCGGGGCCCGCGCTGCGCAAGCTGGAGTCGGACATCCTGTCCCAGGACCCGGGCCTTGAGCTCACCACCACCCCGGCGCGCCACAGCCGCCCCTCGCCGCTGGCGGCGGTGGCCGACACGTGGCCGCCGCGCCCGTCGGCGCCTGCGGTCGAGCCGCCTCCGCTGGAGCCCGAGCCGTTCGTCGGCCGCGACGCCGAGTTGTCGCACCTGCTCGCCGCCGCGGCCCGCACGGGGCGCTTCACGTCGGCGATCGTCAGCGGCGACGCCGGCGAGGGCAAGACGACCCTGGTGCGCAGGCTGGCCGACCGGCTGGCGACGGAGGGGTGGATCACCACGTCGGGCGCCTGCCCCGACTCCAGTGCGACCCCTCCGGGGTGGGCGTGGGTCGAGATCCTGCGGACACTGGTCACGGCGGCAGGCCCGGGCGAATACGGTCAATTGCTGGCGCCGCTGCTCGACGATGCCGCCCCCGACCCCGATGACGACCAGGTCACGGGCGGTTTCCGGCTGCACAGGGCGGTCGGCGGCTATCTGAACGGCATAACCAGGCAGTCCCGCATGCTGATCACGCTAGAGGATCTCCACTGGGCCGACGATCAGACGCTGGCGCTGCTGCGCGCGTTACCCAGCCTGCTCGCCACCAGCCGGGTGCTGCTGGTGGTGACCTGCCGGGACAGCGAGCTGGACGACCGGCAGGCCGAGGTGCTCGCCGCGCTGGCCAGGCTGGAGCCGGTGCGGGTGGGGCTGTCGGGACTCGATCCGGCCGCTGTGGCCGAGCTCGTGCGGGCGACCTGTGTGCGTGAGGTGCCGGAGGAGGCGGTGCTCGGCATAGTCGAACGCACCGGTGGCAACCCGTTCTTCGTGCGCGAGACCGTGCGGCTGCTCGACTCCGAGACGGCGACCACCCGGGCGACGCCCGAGCAGGTCGTGCTCGGGGTGCCGTCGGGTGTGCGCGACGTGTTACGGCGGCGCATCTCGCGGCTGCCCGCAGCGGCTCAGCAGATCCTGCTCCAGGCCGCGGTGATCGGCCGCGACGTCGACGTGGACGTGCTGGTCGACGTGGCGGGCAACGAGGACGCGGTGGTAGAGGCCGTGGAGGCGGCCCTGCTGGCGGGCCTGGTGACCGAGCCCGGCCCCGGGTCGCTGCGGTTCGACCACGATCTGGTGCGGGACACGATCTACTCCGACGCGTCGAGGCTTCGCCGTTCCCGGCTGCACGCCGCGGTGGCGGCGGTGGTGGAGCGGCGCACGCCCGCCGACGTGGCGGCGCTGGCCCATCACTACGACGCGGCGGGCACCGCGGAGACCGCGGCCAAGGCGGTGCATTATGCGGGGCTCGCGGCCGAGCAGGCCGAGCGGCGCTTCGCGCATCGCGAGGCGGCGACGCTCTGGCAGCGGGGCATCGCGGCGTTCGACCGCTCGGGGCGGGCCGACGGACGTGAGCGCACCCGGGAGCGGCTGCTGCTGACCTTGCACCTGATCAAGGCGCTGGCGCTTTGCGGCGACATGGCCGCGGCGCGCAGGCACCGCAGGGAGGCGATGGACGCGGCGCTGCCCCTCGGCGATCTTGAGTTGACCGCCCGGGTCGCGGCCTCGCTGGCGGTGCCGCACAAGGGCATGGCGCGCGACTTCACCCGCACCGCCTGGGAGATCGTCGATGTCACCGAGAAGGCACTGGTCGAGCTGCCGACCGACGAGCAGGCGCTGCGGGCCAGCCTGCTCGCGACCCTCGCGCTTGAGCTGGAGGGCTCGGCCGGCGGCCGGGGCCACCAGGCGTCGCTGGAGGCCGAGGAGCTGGCCCGGCTGAGCGGCGACCCGGCGCTGCTCGCGGTGGCGCTGAGCGGGCGGCTGCGCCAGTCATACGGAATACCCGCGGTGGACGAGCGCGAGGCCATCGGGCGTGAGCTGCTTGAGGTGGCCGAGCGGTCGGGTCAGGTGTCCGTGCAGGCGCTGGCGCATCTGGTGCTGCTGGAGTGTTCGGCGGCCAGAGGAGATTTCGCCGCCGCCGACGCGCATGTGGCCGCCGCCGAGCGGCTCGCCAGGAAGTACGGCCTGCCCGCCCCGATGGCGGTCGGAGCGTGGTACGCCGGGCAGCGGCACATGATCGCGGGTGACTATCCGCGGGCCGGCGTCGCCTACCGCGAGGCGGCGCGGATGACGGCGCGGGCGGGCATGCTGGAGGGCCGCCAGGACCTCCCGTTGATCACGACGTTCTGCCTGCACTTGGTGGACGGCAGGGCGGCCGACATGGTGGAGCCGCTGGCCGAGGCGCATCAGCGGGGGGCGAAGTGGACCACCGACGCCTACGCGCTGGCGCTGGCCTCCGCCGGGCACCCGCGCGACGCGGCGGCGGTCGCGGCCTCGCGCGCCCCGGTGCGGCCGGACTTCCTCTACGAGCTGGTCATGATCTGGCGGGCGCTCGCGGGCATGCTGCTGGGCGACCTCGACCGCATGCGGGAGGCCTATGACACGCTCACGCCGTTCTCCGACCGCATCGCGGGCGCGGGCACAGGGGTGGTCGCGCTGTGGCCGGTGGCGCTGACGCTGGGCGATCTGGCGCTGCGGCTCGGCCGCGCGGGCGACGCACGGGCGCACTACGACAAGGCGCTCGCGGTGGCCGAACGCGTGGGTGTGCCGCGCTGGGTCGAGGCCGCCCGGCGGGCGATCGGCAACGTGCCCGGCATCACTTCGTCGTGAGCCGCTCCTCCGTGGCCGATGCGACGGCCGGGGCGGGTGCGGCGCCATCGGCGTCGATCGGCGAGACGTGCGAGCTCAAGGTCACCATGAGCACGCTGGGTCCGGCGGCCGGCGGCCCGGTGCCGTTTCCAGCGGCGCCGACGTACACGCCGGTGAACGCGAGAGTGGCGATCAGGAGCTTGGCCGCGGTCGCCGTACCTCTGACGACCGCCGGTCCCACCCTCCTTCGCACATCCATTGAGGTTTACCCCTTTCATTCCCCTCAGGTTTACGCCCCTGGGCTTGATCTATGGTTGACATCCGCTTGCAGTGCCAGACGGCCAGGTCAGGTGCTTGGATCGAGGCGGGGAAACGTCGTGACCGGCCCATGCGAGGGCTAAGGCAAGGCTGACCTAAGATGCATATGACGGACGGGCGGTGATGAGCTTCCATGCGGCCACTTCAGGCATTGATCCCCGACCCCACATCCGCATCGGTGTTCGGCATGCCGCTGTGGCTATGGGCCCTCGTGGGCGGGGCCGGGCTGTTCGCCGCCTTCCAGGTCTACTACTGGGTCGGCTACACCGTCGGCGAGCGTGTCTACAAGTCCCGTCTCGGCAGGAGGATCGACCAGGCGGCCATCCTCAAGGTGGAGAACGCCGTCAGGCGTTGGGGCGCGCTCGCGGTCTACGGGTGCTTCTGGGTGCCCGTCCTGCGGCACACCCTGCCCTGGGTCGCCGGAGTGCTGCGCATCTCCTATCCGTGGTATGTCGTGGCCAGCGCGCTCGGCTGCCTCACCTGGGTGCCGGTCACGCTTTTCGGCCTCTACTCGGTGCTGTGGGGGTGGCTGCTGCTCGCGGCGGAGTCGCCCCTCATCGCGGCCGGGGTCGCCGTGGTGGCCGCCGCGCTGATCGCGGGGTTCGTCATGTGGCGGCGCAGACGCCGGGCAAAGCAGGCGGCGGTGTCGCCGGATGCCATGGCGGGTGTCTAACCCCGCGTTATCTGTCGTTCTCATCCCTTTCCACTGGTCCTTCCAGGAGTTCCTGATATCAGTCTGGGAAGCCTGGAGAGGCATAGCTCTATATCTGGCATAACTCTTCATCTGGCATAGCTCAAAGATCCACATATGGTGTGAGCCATCCGTGTCACGATGGTCCGCATGCATACCGGACGTTTCTCAGCGGTGCTGTGCAGTGGCCTCCTAGCCGTCGTGGCAGGGCTCACCGGCGCCGCGCCCGTCACGCCCGCCCACGCCGCGTCTCTTGCCGCACCGGCCCCGGCCTCACCGGCTCACTCTGCGCCGGGCCACGCCGCGCCGGCTCATGCCGTACCGCCCGCCGCCGCGACCCGGGTCGCCCCCGCTGTGAGCGCGAAGTCGGCGATCCTGATCGACGGTGCGACGGGGACCGTCCACTACCAGAAGGGGGCGGACCGGCGGCGCCCGGTCGCCAGCCTCACCAAGGTCATGACCGCCTACGTGGTGCTGTCGGAGGGGGCCGACCTCAACGAGCGCATCAGGATCACCGCGGCCGACGCGCGCTATCCCGCGGCCACCGGCGCCGCCGGGAGCGGCTTCCGCAAGGGCGAGCGGCCCACGGTGCGCGACCTCCTGCACGGCCTCATGCTGAGCTCGGGCGCCGACGCCTCACAGGCACTGATCCGGAGGTACGGCCCCGGCAGGTCGGCGTTCGTCGCCAAGATGAACAACGCCGCCCACACCCTCGGCCTCGCCAACACCCACTACGTCAACCCCGACGGCATGCCCAAGCCGGCCAAGGGCAACTATTCCACCGCCCGCGACCAGGCCGCCCTCACGAAGATCGCCCTGGCGCACCCCCAGCTCGCGAAGATCGCCGCCACGCGGAAGTACACCATCCGCAAGAGCAGCCACACCCGCGGCCGCGCACTGACCAACACCAACAAACTGCTCGGCACCGTGTCCGGCGCCGTCGGCATGAAGACCGGCTACACCAACCCGGCCGGCTGGTGCCTGTCCTTCGCGGTCGACCGCGGCGGCAAACGCTACATCGGCGTGGTCCTCGGCGACACCGGCGCCCAGCGCCGCTTCAGCACCGCCACCAAACTGATCAACTGGGCCTCAAGCTCGTAGCCGGGCTCCCTGCGCCCACCCCGCCCCGCTTCATGCCGGTGGCCCTACGGGCGCATGAGGGCGTGGCAGGCGATCGCCGCGGCGGCCACCACGTTGAGCGAGTCGACCCCGAGGTCCATGGCGGTGGCGCTCATGGGGATGCACACATTCTGGTCGGCCTCGTGCAGCCACCGGGAAGACAGGCCGTCGCCCTCCGAGCCGAGGAGCAGCGCCGCGCGCGGCCCGAGGTCGAGTTTGCCGATGGGGGCCGCCGACTGGTCTGGGGTGAGGGCCAGGGTCTGGAAGCCCGCCGACCGCAGCTCGGCCAGGCCGTTGTACCACTCCGTCATCCGCGCGTAGGGGATCGCGAAGACCGCGCCCATGGAGACCTTCACCGCGCGTCTGTAAAGGGGATCGGCGCAGCGCGGGGAGAGGATCACCGCGTCGACGCCGAGGGCGGCGGCGCAGCGGAAGATCGAACCGACGTTGCCGTGGTCGACGAGGTCCTCCAGCACCAGCACGCGGCGCACGCCTGGGCGGGCGAGCAGGTCGAGCGGGGTGGGCAGCGCCACGCGGGCGAGGGAGGCCAGGGCGCCCCGGTGCACGGGGAAGCCCGCGATGCCCTCGACGATCTCGTCGGAGACGACGTAGACGGGTGCCTCCAGCGGGTCGAGCACGTCGGCGAGGCCGGCAAGCCTGCGTGGCGTGGTGAGGACCGACCGCACTGGATAGCCTGCGGCGATCGCCCGGCGGATGACCTTCTCCCCCTCCGCCAGGAACAACCCGCGCTCGGCTTCGAGGCTTTTACGGAGTTCGACGTCGCGCAACCGGGTGTAGTCGCTCAAGCGGGGATCGTCCGCCCCGGTCACATCGAGGATTTCAGCCACTTTCCGATGGTGCCACGAGCAGGCGGGTGACCCGCCACGTCACCGCGTAGGCCAGGAGCGCCAGAGCGGCCCCCACGACGGTGCCCGCGCCGACCTTGGTGAGCATGCCGGGCCAGCCGTAGACCGGATCCGGCGGGTCGACGAGCGGCCACAGGAACAAGCCGGCGACCGACGAGGCGGCCACACCGGCGAGTACGGTGACCCGCACCGGCCCCGGCAGGCCGAGCCGCGCGGGCAGGGGCCTCGGGTCCACGCGGCCGAGGCCCCGCAGGGCCCACCACACCACCACGGCGCCGCCGGCCACCGTCGAGGTGTACTGCAGGAGCCGGAAGACCGTCAGCCGCCCGGCGAGCGGCTCCGCCAGGAAGGCGAGGCCCCAGACGCCGGCGCTGTAGGAGTGGGTGAAGGAGTCCCAGAACACGTGGGTCGCCGAGCCGACCACCGCGCCCAGCACGACGGCGGGGAGGCGGCGCCAGCCGTACTCACCGCCGGACGCCACGGTGGCGGCGCGGGCGGCGAGACCGGGGGGCAGGAGAGCGATGAGGGGGTCGCGCAGGAGGGTGTGGAAGACGAAGAGGAGCACCAGCGCCGAGAACAGGTCCAGGGTGAGGATGCCCGGCAACGAGTGCCAGTCGCCGTACTCCGGGAGGAAGGGGAGGAAGATCGGAATGTCCGGGACCATGGCTCCGACGGCGAGCGCCCACGGGTCCACCACTCGCCGCAGCCGCGCCGAGGCCATCAGCGGCACCACCGCCGCGATATGACTTGGTGTGAACGGCACCCTTCACCCTCTTCTGCAGGCTCCGCAAGATCGCCCACGATACGTGCGATGCCGAGGTCACGCCGCCGCGGCCGATCAAGATCAGTCGGCCGAAGCCCAGGCCATCACCGAGAGTAAGCGGTAGAGTACGTGGCGCTGTCGTCGATCGGGGGTCACGGTGACTGTCCACGAGACCTGCGCCCGTCCGGCCGTCTCACCACGAGCTGTCTCAACACCATCAGAATCGCCCTTTGCCGACTCGCACCCTGCCCTCTCCGCCGCCTGGTTGCGGGACGCGCGGCGGGCGCGGCTGTTGTCCCTGGTCACGCTGGGATGGCTGGGCCTGGAGAGTGTGCTCGGGCTGGTCGCGGGGCTGCGGGCGCACTCGGTGGCGCTGATCGGGTGGGGGCTGACCTCCATGGTGGAGGCGCTCGCGAGCCTGATCGTGTTGTGGCGCTTCACAGGCAGCCGCGTGTTCGCGGGCGACGCCGAGCGCAAGGCGCAGCGGGCGGTGGCGTTGAGCTTCTGGCTGCTGGCGCCCTATGTGGTGCTGCACGTGGCGCACGACCTGGCCGAGGGCCACAGGTCCGCGCCGTCGCCGCTGGGCATCGCGGTGACGACGATCAGCTTGATCAGCATGCCGGTCCTCGGCGTCGCCAAACGCCGTCTCGGCGCACGGCTCGCGTCGCCGGCGACGGCGGGCGAGGGCACGCAGAACCTCCTGTGCGCGTCGCTCGCGGCCGGTGTGCTCATCGGCCTGGGCTTCAACACGATCGGCTGGTGGTGGGTCGACCCGATGGTCGCGACGGTGCTCGCCGCGGTGGCCGCCCGCGAGGGGTGGCGGGCGTGGGGCGGGCATGTGTGCCGGCATTGATCGCCGCGCCGGGCGGCGAAGACGCCGATGACGACGAGCGGCAGGTCGCGTGCCCGCAGGGCCTCGACCACGCGGGAGGCCGCGCCGATCTCCGCCCACACCCAGAAGACGCCCCTGACCACGGTGACCTCGCGCACGCAGTCGAGCCGGCGGAGCGTGTCGCGCACATCGGCGTGGCCCGTGGCCACGTCCATGACGAGCAAATCGTCGGCTTCAGCCCTTGGCTCCGCCTCGGCGCGGTGGCCGCGGGCGGCCAACCGCACGTCGCGCACCTCGACCATCAGCGGCATACGCACTTCCTTGTGGGATAGCCCTGCCAATCGCGACATATCGCGTTGTACGGATCACGATACCCCAGCCCCACCGGCAGTCAAGATGTATCGCGAGGCTAAACGCAGCAGTAAGTTACCAGCGCGTAACGTAATCGCCGCACCAACGGTTATGATGGGCGCCCCAAAAAACTGCCACTATCGTTCGAGATTGGACAACACGGACAAGCTCGCCCGGATGGCGGGCGAACAACCGCCCGACCCCGGGGAACACCCCAGGTCAGGCACGCTGCGCGGCCGGCTTCCCGATCCACTCGGGCCGGGAGAGAACAACGGGCCCACGACGCGGAACACGTCACACGCAGCCAAGAAAGTATGGGGATCGAAGCCCTCCTCATCGCGACCTGAAGCGTCGCATTAGGGAAGGCACGAGCGAGAGGACCGGCACCGTGGGACGGCACCGCACAGACGACTTCGATGACGGGAGGGTGCGCCTCCATGAGCCGAAGTCACGACGTGCCGCCGGGCACGGCAGGGTGCTCGTCCCGTTGGCCGGGGCCGTCGCGCTGGCCGTGCTCGCCGGCGTCGCCGCATATGTGATCTTCACTCGGGACCGGAGCTGCGACGGCGGCGACCGCCTCGATCTGACCGTCAGCGCCTCCCCCGACATCCAGCCCGCCGCCGCGAAGATCGCCGCGATGTTCAACAGGACCGGGCGGGTCGTGGACGACCGCTGTGTGGTCCTGACCGTGGAGAAGGCGAGCACCGCCTCGGTCGTGGCGGCGATCAGAGCGGGCAAGCCCGCCCCCAAGCTGTGGATTCCCGACTCCAGCCTCTCGCTCAACCGGCTTTCCGGGGGCCCCCGGCAGGTGCCCACCGTCAAGTCCGTGGGCTCGGTGGCCAGTTCGCCCGTGGTGCTGGTCGCGGCCCGCTCCGCCGTACCCTCGCTGCGCAAGACCCTCGGGGAGGCGAGCTGGGGCGGGCTGATCGGGGCGGCCAACGTCGCCGGCCCCAAGGACGTCGGGCGCAAGGTGCGCGTGCTCGTGCTCGACCCGCATCAGAACTCCGCGGGGCTCGGCGCGCTGATGGCGGCCTCGACCGTCGCGGGCCAGTCCGGGGTCACCGGCCAGCGGCTCGTCGGGGCGCTGCGGCAGCTCGCCGGCTCGACCGTCAGGAGCCCCGAGGCGATGTTGTCCAGCCTCACGGTGAAGTCGGGCCGCGTGCCGCTCGGCGTGTCGTCCGAGCAGAGCATCTGGGCGCACAACAAGCAGTCCGAGGCGCAGCTCTCCCCGCTCTATCCCGCGGAGGGCACGCTCAACCTCGACTATCCCCTGGTGTCGCTGTCCGGGGACCCGGCGATCGTGAAGGCCGCCCAGGAGTTCCAGCGGGAGTTCTCCAGCGAGTCCGCCAAGCGGATCGTGCGCGACCAGGGATTCCGTACGGCGGACGGCCGGGCCGGCGTGTCACTCGACCCAGACGACGGGTTCGCCGAGCAGGCACCGCGCACACTGCCCAAACCGACCGCGAGCGCGGTGGCCCGGCTCTCGCAGTCGTGGTCGCGGCTGAACCTCGGCACCCGCCTGCTCACCCTGATCGACATCTCGGGCACGATGGCCCTGCCCGTGCAGGGCACCGGCTCGACCCGGATGGGGGTGATCGCGAAGATCGCCACCGAGGGCATCCGCCTGTTCCCCGCCGACAGCGAGATCGGGGTGTGGGAGTTCGCCACCGACCTCGTGGGCATCGGCCGTGACTATCGCGAGGTGGTGCCGGTCGGCCCGCTCACCGAGACGGTCGACGGCGTGCTCCGCAGGGACCTGCTCAAGCAGCGCATCGGCGCGATCGGGGCGAAGGCGACGGGTGACACCGGTCTGAACGACACTCTGGCCGCCGCCTTCACCCGGATGAAGAGGGAATACCAGCCCGACAAGATCAACACGATCTTGGTGCTCACCGACGGCGCGGGCAACGACGACCCCGGCGGCGGCATCTCCAACGCGCAAATCCTCCGCAAGCTGTCGCGCGAGTTCGACCAGGACCGCCCGGTCAACATCCTGCTTATCGCGTTCGGCCCGGACGCGGCCAAGGGCAAGCGGGAGATGGACCGGCTCGCCCAGGCGACCGGCGGCGAGGCGTTCGTCGCCAAGAACATCCTCAACGTGGAGGAGATCTTCCTCAAGGCGATGCAGCGCCGCCTCTGCTCACCCAACTGCGACAGCTGACACCAGGACAGCCCGCACGGCGCGGCCCGGCGGAACCACACGGAGCCCGTCGTACGGCAGAGCCCGGCCGGACGACAACGCGGCGGAGGGCGCGGGAGCGCCGCCGACCGGCTGGTCGGCATGCGTCCTCACGGTGAGATCCTCGTCACCTGATCAACAACGGGCCGCCGATCATGCGCCGGCCGCGGCGGCCGACGTCGCCCGCGCGTTGATCAGATGCGACATATTGGGTGAAAATACTCACAATGTCACGGCAGACAGGCGATCCCGGCGGTAGTAGTGGGACAAGTGGTGCGTGACTTTGTGTTTAATAACAGATCAGGCGCGCTTTGAGATGGCGTAAACCAGGAACCACTGCCAAACGTCGGCATTGACGGGTCTCAAGTGGGGTTGGTCCCATAAAAGTGCGATCAACCGGATGTTTGCCCAGCCAGGAGCCAGGACATGCCTACGAACCGGCGAGTGATCCGTTGGACACTCGCTCTTGCGTGCGTCGCGGGGGCCCTCATCGCCCTCATCGACATCGACACGCCCTTGCGGGTAGTCCTCACTCCACTCTTCATGATCGTCGTGCCGGCGGCCGGCATCTCGGGACTGTTGCGCGATCGTGACCCGGTCGAGTCCCTGGCCGTAGGCGTTGCCGCGAGCCTGGTCATCAACGTTCTTCTCGCGCAGGCGATGCTGGTCTTCAGTTCGTGGTCGCCGCGCGCCGGGGTGGCGACCATCGCGGTGCTGGGCGGGTTCATGTACGTCCTGCAGGTGCTTTATCGGGGGGCTGCTGTCATGCGTGCGGAGCAGGGGGCGAAGACGAGGTGAGGATCACCGTTGTCCGCCCCGGGGAACTCGGCCCCGCCGAGGCCGCCCGCTGGCGCGAGCTCCAACAATCGTCTTCGTCCCTCGACAACCCTTTCCTCTCGGTCGAGTTCACCCAGGTCATGGGGGAACTTCGTTCTTACGTGAATGTGGCCGTGATCGAGGACGAGGGGAAGATCGCGGGATTTTTCCCTTTTGAGCGGCACAAGTTCGGTGTCGGGAAGCCACTGGGGGGCTTCCTGACCACCTGGCACGGAGTGATCGCAAACCCCGCCCTCCGCCTCCCCGCCCGCGTGCTCATGCGCGCCTGCCGCATGAGCGTGTTCGACTTCGACCACATGGTCTCCGACCAGGCGACGTTCACCCCCTACCGGTCCAGCGCGCACCCCGTGCCGATCATGGACCTCAGTGCGGGGTTCGAGCCCTACATCGCTCAGGTCCGGGCCAATTCCTCCAAGAACTACAAGACCGTGCGTTACAAGGAGCGCAAACTGGCCAGGGAGGTGGGCGCACTCCACTTCGACTGGTGCTCCGGCGAGGTCGGCACCCTACGCACGTTGACCGGCTGGAAGTCCGATCAATACCGCAGGACGGGACGGACGGACAGATTCGCCCAGCCGTGGATCGTCGAACTCGTCGAGCGCCTGCAGGCGAGCGACTCCCCGCACTTCGGCGGGGTGCTGACCATGATCTACGCGGACGGTGAGCCGGTCGCGGGCCACTTCGGGCTGCGCACGGCGACGACCCTCGTGGGCTGGTTCCCCGCCTACAACACGGCCTACCTCAAATACTCCCCGGGCATTGTGCACCACCTGCACATGGCCGAGCACGCCGCCTCCGCCGGGCTTCACCGGATCGACATGGGGCGGGGTGGCAAGCAGTACAAGAACTGGTTGAAGAACGGGGATCTCGAGGTCATCGCCGGACGTGTCGTGCGTCCGTCGGCGGCCGCCGCGGTTCATTTTCTGAGCAGGGCACCGCTCTCGCGTGCCCGGGATGTGGTCACCAGCCGACCGTCGCTCTATCGGGCCGCGGACCGCCTCTTAAAGGGCTTCGGCCGTCTCCGAACCTCGGGGCGGTCTTCGCACTCCAATCAGATGGATCGTCAGACGCCTGACGTGATGAGGACCTGTTCGGGGTCTCCGCATACCAACGGCCGGTCAAACGGGCACTTGCCCGACCTTGCCGGGACGAACCTGCTGGTACCTACGCGCGAGACCCGCGAGAATAGTTCCCTCTAATCACTTCAGACCCCCACGTTTCACCCCCAGGACCCGAAATGCACTCTTTGCACCATCTGCTCTTCTTCCCGGTCGCCCGGGCCGGGAGAGGGTCCGGGCCCGTACGACCGCTCCCAGGCTCCGGAAGGACGTTCCCCAGATGAGTCCCGACATCACGAAGTTCAACAGCAAGGCCAAGATCACAGCCTTGCGCTCCATCCCACCGGTGGAACGGTTCACCCCGCTCACGCCGTACGTGGCGGTCACCCCGACCGTCAGCGTTGTCGTTCCCGCGATGAACGAGGCCGAAAACCTGCCGCACGTGTTCGCCACGTTGCCGCACTGGATTGACGAAATCGTGCTCGTGGACGGCAATTCCAAGGACGACACCGTGGCCGTCGCACGGCGGCTGCGGCCGAACGTGCGAATTGTGACGCAGAAGGGCAAGGGCAAGGGCAACGCTCTCGCGGCCGGATTCGCGGCCTGCACCAGCGACATCATCGTGATGATCGACGCCGACGGCTCCACCGACGGACGCGAGATCATCAACTTTGTGGGCGCGCTCGTCACCGGTGCGGACTTCGCCAAGGGGTCGCGGTACGCGTCCGGCGGCGGAAGCGATGACATCACCTTCAACCGCCGCATGGGCAACAAGGTCTTCACGACCCTGGTGAACTGGATGTACGGCACGAAGTACACCGACCTGTGCTACGGCTACAACGCCTTCTGGGCCCGCCACCTGCCCGCGCTTGACCTGGACTGCGACGGTTTCGAGGTCGAGACCCTGATGAACATCCGGGCCGCCAAGTCCGGCCTGCGGATCCACGAGGTGCCGAGCCACGAGCGCAACCGGATTCACGGTGAGAGCAACCTGCACGCGGTCCGCGACGGCCTGCGTGTGCTCCGCACCATCTTCCAGGAGTGGCGCCGCCAGCCCACCGTGACCACCGCCAAGCCACACGCCGCGCCCCGGGCGGACCAGGGCGCGGCATGAGGACTTCGGTCGTCATCTGCGTCTACACCGAAGAGCGCTGGGAGGACATCGGAGCCGCCGTCGAATCGGTCCGCACACAGCGGCGCACGCCGCGCGAACTGATCCTCGTCGTCGACTACAACCCCGATCTCCACCTCAGACTCAAGCGGGAATACCCCGATGCGATCGTGGTCGAGAACACCCACGCCAAGGGCCTCTCCGGCGGCAAGAACACCGGAGCGGCGACCGCCGTGGGGGACATCGTCGCGTTCCTCGACGACGACGCGGTCGCCGACCCCGGCTGGCTGGAGGCGCTTGAGGAGGGGTTCCACGACCCCGCCGTCATGGGTGTGGGCGGGCTGACCCGCCCGCTGTGGGCCGGCGGTGTGCGGCCCCGCTGGTTTCCCTACGAGTTCGACTGGACCGTCGGATGCTCCTACCGGGGCATGCCGGAGGTCCGTTCGCCGATCCGCAATGTCATGGGGGGCAATGCGGCGTTCCGCAGGGAGGCCGTCACGGAGATCGGCGGGTTCTCTTCGGGCATCGGGCGAAGCGTGCAGGGCCGCAAGAGCCGTCCTCTCGGGTGTGAGGAGACGGAGTTCTGCATCAGGCTCACCCAGCGCAAGCCCGGCTCGGTGATCCTGTACGAGCCGAGCGCCGTCATCGGCCACAAGGTGCCGGCCGCCCGCGCGACCTTCGCCTACTTCAGATCGCGCTGCTTCGCCGAGGGCCTGTCCAAGGCCATGGTGACGAACAGCGTCGGATCGGGCGACGGGCTCGCCGCCGAACGGGCGCACGCGCTCAAGGCGTTGCCCAAAGGCGCGCTGCGTAGTGTCGGGGAGGCGCTGCGCGGCGACACCGGCGGATTCGGCAGGGCCGGCGCGATCGCCGTCGGCCTGCTCTGGACCGCCTGGGGCTACGCCCTAGGCACGGCGAGATTGAGGATGCGCCGAACGTGACCCGTGTCCCCATCCTGATGTACCACTCGGTCACCGAACGCCCGAACCCCGAGACCCGCCCGCTGGCGGTACGGACGAGTGTGTTCGCCGAGCAGATGAGCCTCCTGCGCGACCGCGGGTTCTCCCCGCTGTCGCTCGGGGGGCTCACCGAGGCGTTCCACAGCGGTACGGTGCCCGGGAAGCCGATCGTCGTCACCTTCGACGACGGTTATGCAGACTTCCACTCCGACGCGTTACCCGTGCTCGAACGGCACGGCATCCCCGCCACGGTGTTCGTGACCAGCGGGTGGCTCGCCGACGCAGGGCGGCACGCGGCGGGGCGTCCGCTCGACACGATGTTGTCGTGGAGCCAGGTGCGCGAGGCGGTCTCCTGCGGGGTCGAGATCGGGGGGCACAGCCACAGCCACCCCCAGCTCGACCAGCTCCCGGACCGCGACCTCGCCGGCGAACTGCGCACCAACAAGGCCCTGCTGGAGGACGAGACGGGCCGGCCGGTGGTCACCATGGCTTATCCGTACGGATATTCCAGCGCCAGGGTGCGCCGCGAGGTGGCCCGCGCGGGCTACAGCACCGCCTGCGCCGTGGCCAACGCGCTCACCTCGGCGGTCCACGACCGATTAGCACTGCCCCGGCTGACCGTGGCGGCGAACACCACCATGGGCAAGTTCCTGCGCGCGGTCGAGGGCAGCGGCATCCCCCTGATCTATCTGAAGGAACGTGCCCTCACCAAGGGTTACGCGGTGGTGCGCCGCACCAGGTACGGCTGGCACAAGGCCCGTGGCAGGGTCTGAGGAGAACGGGAAGAGGAGCGCGGGGAGAGGGGCCCACACCATGAAAACGGCGGCGAGCAAGCGGCCGGAGGCGGGATCCGCGTCCGGCCGCTTCTCCGCGTTGCGGGACAAGGTCCTCCGCGACCTCAGAAACCCGCTCTTCCGGAACGGCTACGCCCTGATGGCCAACACCGCGATCACCGCGGTGCTGGGGATGGGCTACTGGCTGATCGCCGCGCGGCTCTACACAGTGGAGGACTTCGGGGCCGGGCAGGCGCTGATCACCGCGATGCGGTTGTTCGCCTCGCTCGTCGCGCTGGGGTTCGTCGGAGCGCTCGCGAGGTTCATCCCGGTCGCCGGGCGAAGGACGCCGATGCTGATCCGGCGGGCCTACTTCCTCACGGGCGCCACGGGTGTGACCGCGGCGCTCGGGTTCCTGCTGACCCTGCCGGTGTGGGGCGACACCTATGCCTCGCTTGGCGGATTCGGCCCCGGTCTGTTCTTCCTCGCCTCTGTGCTGGTGTGGTCGATCTTCACCTTGCAGGACGTGACGCTGGCGGGACTGCGCAAGGCCACCTGGGTGCCGGTGAACAGCCTGGGCTTCGGGCTGGTCAAGATGGTGCTCCTGGCGGCCCTGGCAGGGGCGCTGCCGGGGGACGGCATCTTCGTGTCGTGGATCGTACCGACGGCGATGGCGCTGATCCCGATCAACATCCTGATCTTCGGCTTCCTGATCCCGAAACACGTGAAGGACACCGCGGGCTCGGCGCCGGGAGGACCGCTCCCCATGCGGGAGATCGGCCGTTTCCTGGCCGGGGACTACCCGGGCACGTTGTCCATGCTGGCGATCGTCTATTTGGTCCCGGTACTGGTGGCGGCCCAGGTCGGCACCGCGACGTTCGGCTACTTCTCCATGGCGCACACCCTCGGCTCGATGATCGAGCTGCTGGCGATCAACATGGCGACCTCGCTCACCGTGGAGGGGGCCTTCGACCGGTCGCAGCTCGCTGAGAACGCGCGCAACGCGCTCAGAAGAGCCTTTATGATCATCACCCCGGTGGTTCTCGTCACAATTCTGGCCGCGCCGCTGATCCTCAGCGTGTTCGGCCCGGCCTTCGCCGACCACGGCACCACACTGCTGCGGCTGATGGCGCTAGCGGTGCTGCCGAGGGTGCTGATCGAGATCTATCTGAGTGGTCTGCGGGCGCGTAGCCAGGCCGGCCAACTGATGCTGGTGCAGGGAGGGCTGGCCGTTTTGGTGCTCGCCTCCTCGATGCTTCTGTTCCCAATTGCCGGGATCAATGCGGTTGGATATGGCTTGCTGTTCAGCGAAGTGCTGGTCGCTCTCCTGATCTTCAAAGGACTTCGCAATCTTCTCAAATTTCCTCAAACGCCCCAGCCGATCGTCACGGAAGGCCCCCACCAGGCCGCATGATGGTCTGTGTGAGGCAACGGGAAGACGATGAGACGGCAATGGAGACCAGCGAGTCCTCCCAGCTCGACCCCAAGACAACCGAGCCTCCCGAGGTTGACGAGACCCACATGACGTCCACCGCCCCCCCGGCGGACACGACAGGCGACCGCCGGAGCGACACCCCGGAGGCCCCGGAGACGGGCGCCGTCCCGGACAGCGCCAAGGACACCGTCGTGTTCCCCAAGATCACTTCCACCCCGGATCGGCAGGCGCGCGAGCCGGAGCCCGTGGTCGAGCCCGCAACCGACGACACGACCGACGACGCCGCCTCGGACGACCAGGCATGGGACGACCACGCTTGGGACGACCAGGCATGGGACGACCAGGCATGGGACGACGCCTCCTGGGAGGAGCCCGGCGCCGGCCGGCCCTCCGGCGAGAGGTCCGCCGGCGGGCCCCCGCACGCGCCCGCCGCCGAGCATGCCGTCGCATCAGCCGAGTCCACGGCCGAAGACCTCAGCGCCGATCTCCCCGGCCCGGACGGCCCCCGCGGCGCCTTTACCCCCGTCCGCTCCCCTGGGCCGCTCCAGGACTCCCCTCGCGACGCCTGGGCCCGCGTCCGTGCGCCCGAGGCGCCCCCAGGAACCGTGCCCGAGATCTCCACGGAGACGCTCGCCGCCGTCGCCGCCGGGCGAGGAGACCAGCCGAGCGCCGCCGAAGCCCCTCAGAGCCCCGCACCTCCGCCTCCCCCGCCCGCCAAGCCCCGTCTACTCGACCGGCTGCTGGGCAGCGCCCCACGCTGGGTGCCGCCCATGCTGACGATCGAGGGCCTGGTGATGTACATCCTGGCCCTGCGTGCCGCCCCAGGCCCGTTGGCGGGGGTCGACCAGGCCGACATCGACGGCCTCGGCCTGATCTCCGCCCTCCCCGTCACCGCATTCGCCGCGATCATCGTGCTGATCGCCGCGTTCTTCGTGACGCTGGCCGCCAACATCGACCGCAAGGGCCTGCTGCTCTTCCAGCTCGCCTCGGTGGTGTTCGCCCTGCACGGCGCCTCGGCGCTCATCCACGACGAGCCGAGGTTCCACACCGCCTGGGCTCACGCGGGCTTCGTCGAGTACATCGCCAGGGCCGGCGAGGCGCTTCCCAGCTTGGACGCGCGTTTCGCCTGGCCGGGTTTCTTCGCGCTGTTCGCCTTCATCTCACGCGCCGCGGGGATCACCGACCTGGCGCCCATCCTGCAGTGGACACCGCTGCTGTCGAACCTGCTCTACCTGCTGCCCTTCGTGATGATCCTGCGGCTGCTCGTGGCGACGACACGGGCCCGCTGGTTCGCGGCCATGCTGTTCGTCCTCACCCAGTGGATCGGACAGGACTACTTCTCCCCGCAGGGCTTCACCTTCTTCCTCTATCTGGCCTTCGTCGCGATCCTGCTGCGGTGGTTCGGCCGGGCCAGCGGCGGCCCCACCTCGCCGACCGGCAAGGGCCGCATCCGCGCCCTGCTGGCGTGGCTGAACCGGCTCACCCCCGGCGAGATCCCCCAGTCGAGCACGTCGCTCGGCGACCGGGTGATCATGCTGCTGGTGCTGATCAGCGTCTTCGTGGCGGCGACCGCCTCGCACCAGATCACGCCGTTCATGATGCTCGGCGCCCTGGCCGGTCTGCTCATCACCAGGCGCACCACCCTGTCCTGGGCCCTGCCGCTGATGCTCGGGCTCCTCGTGCTGGCGTGGATCAACTACTCGGCCACGCCTTACTGGGCGGGCAGCCTGGACCGCATCTTCGGCGGCCTCGGCCGCATCTTCGACAACCTCCAGGAGAACACCGGCGACCGCCTGGTGGGCCGCGACGCGCAGCACACCCTCGTGCTGCGGATACGGCTCGGCATCCTCGGCCTGATCCTCATGCTGGCCGCGACCGGTCTGTTCCGCCGCATCAGGCGCGGGGTGACCGACCGGGCCGCCGTGGTGATGCTCTGCATCCCGATCCTCGCGCTCGGCCTGCAGAGCTACGGCGGCGAGATCGGCCTGCGCATCTACCTGTTCGCGCTGCCGGGCGTCTGCATCCTGGCGGCCTATGCCTTCTTCCCCAACCTGCCGGCGGGCACGCCGGACTCGGGGGACGAGGCGGTGCCGCTCAGGAAGCGCTACACGCGGTTCCGCCTCAAGCCCGAGCTCACCCGCAGGTGGTCGCTCGTGCTCGCGGTCTGCACGGCGCTGGTGTTGTCGATGGCCTTCCTGGTCGCCCGCTACGGCAACGAGAAGTTCGAGCGGGTCAGCAAGGACGAGGTCGCGGCGATGCACTACGTCTACACCAAGAACAAACCGAGTGCCCGGGTGCTCTACATGGTCCCCGAGCTCGGCAGAGAGATCACGCCGACCATCCCCTGGCGTGAGAGGGACATCGAGACAGTCAACTACCTTGAGGCCCTGGTCACGCCGGATCCGAAGAACCTCAACCCGGTGATCTCCCGGTTGCGTGAGGAGGGCCCGCAGACCTATCTCGTCTATACGAACGGCCAGGCCTCCTACCTGGAGCTCAACCACGGCTTCGCCCCCGACTGGGGGCAGCGGTTCCGCGCCGCGCTGGACGCCTCCACGCAGTTGAAGAAGGTCTTCTCCGCCAAGGACGCGGCGGTCTACACCCTGCGCGCCTATCCCAAGGGTGTGCTCCCGGCCCAGGCCGACGCCTTCGCCCGCTCCGGCTTCCCGACGACCACGGCGACGCCTGTCGGCCTGGTCGGACTGGGCACCATGGCGGGCGGGTTGTTCCTCTACGAGGTGCTGCGCATGCGCACCCGCAGGCGGCCGAGCAGCGGACGCGCGTGGGCGCTGCGCGTCGGGCTCATCTCGGCAGTCATCGCGGCCGCTGTGATCGTCGAGCGGTTCCTGGTGCTGGGCTTCGGCGGCTGACGGCAATCACCACTATCAGACGATAAATACCGCTATCAGGTGACAACGGAGGGGCGGGGCACGATGCCCCGCCCCTCCGGCGTGAAGGGGATGCCTCAGCGCCCCCGGTCCTCCCACTTGATCTCGTACGGCGCGAGCCGGAAAGACTTGCCGTCGACCTGCGCGGTGACCTCGGTGGAGGCGGTGTTGACCACGACCATCTGCTTGGCCTGGGCGAGCACCCGCACCCGGGGATCGGACGAGGTGACCGGCTCAAGAGTGACACCGCCGTGGAACCACCGGGTGAAGCCGCTGAGCAGCCCCGCCATGGGCAACTCGCCGCCCTCGCCCGGCCGCCACAGGCAGCCGGGGCAGTCGGCGCCCTCCCGCCGCTGCGGATCCCAGTAGAGCGCCGTGTGGACCCCGCTGCTCGCGAACTCCATCATGGCCACGGCCTGCACCGCCGTACGCCGCTCCTCGGTCCAGTCGGCGGTCTCCGGGGCGACATACCACTCGGCCCACCACACGGGCAGGTCGCCGGACTTCTGCCGCAGCCAGTTGGTCACCGCGCTGAACTTCTTGAGCGCGGTGAACTCGTCTGGCACGATGCCGGCGTCGCGGGTGCCCGACGCCCCGTCGATCACGATGAAGTCGGCTCCGCGCTTGTGCTTCATCCAATAGTCGATCGCGTCCAGAGTGCGCTGATCGACGATGCCCCACTCGCCGCGCAGCTCGGAGGCGTTGGTCTCCGCCTGGTCACTGTCGATCGGGATGTACGGACCGCCGATCTGGATGTCTTTGTCGACGGCCTTCAGCGCGTCGTACACCGTGTTGTACAGCTGGGTGTAGGCGGCGGCGTCCCAGCTGTTGCTCCCGTTGTTCCAGAACCCCTTGAACTCGTTCCAGACCATGAAGTGCTTGACCGTCGGGTAGCGCTTGGCGACGGTGACGGCGAGCTTGGCGTACTCGTCGAAGAAGTCCGGATAAGGGGCCAGGGTGTTCTTCGCCCAGTCGGTCTTGCCCTCCTTGCCGCCCTTCATCCAGTCAGGCGCGCAGCACAGGGTGATGACCGGCAGTCCCTTGGCCGACGACATGAACTTCAGCCGCCGGTCGAGCGACCTGAAGTCGTAGCGCCCCTGGACGGGCTCGGGATTCTCCGCGCCCCAGCCCATGATGTGCTGGTTTTGCAGCATCGGCACGCGGCTTAGTAGATGGCGGGCGGCCAACTCGGCCTGGTGGCCCTCCTCGGCGGCGCTGAACTGCGTGTGGGTCACCCCCCAGCGCGGCCAGCCGTCGGTGGGCGGTGGCGGGTCGAGCGTGGGGGCGGGTTCGGTCGGCACCACCGTCATCGCCGAGTCGTCGGATTCGGTCGATCTCCCCGCGTACATCATGATGCCGACCACGAGCAGCAGGACCACGACGCACCCGCCGAGTACCAGTGGCCAGCCTGGTCTGCGAGCGTGCCGTCCTTGGGTGGGGATCAACGAGTCCTCCGAGTCGCACCTTCGTCATCGTGGCGCGCCGGACACCCACAGTGTCCGACAACATGCCCACCGTACCGACTCGTACCTCTGGACCGGGTAAGTCCGATTCGGTCTTCTGTGCCCTAAGCAGCAGTGCGACATCGGAATCAGGGCACGCCCAACCGTAACGGTAGACGAGATCCCTTACCATGGCATTACATACTCGACGCCATTCTGACAGGCGGGATAATCAAGACGGTTCTCTCCGCCTGAGCGCTCCCTGATCAGCAGATGCGATCCGCCGGTACGGCTCCGCCGCTCCGGATGGAACACACCTGCGACTGGGGGCGGGAGACGCTCAGCCAACGGCAGAAGGCAGGCGGGGGCAAGTCAGCTTCCACTCGACGGTAGGAGCCCATGCGCGTCTCAGTGGTTCATCCCCGTGACCTCGGGGAGCCGGAGGTGGCCCGGTGGCGGGCCCTCCAGGCGGCCAACCCCTCTTTCGACAATCCGTTCCTCTCCCCGGAGTTCACTCTCGCGGTTGGAACGGTCCGCGACCACATTCGCGTGGCCGTGATCGAGGACGGTGGGTCCATCGCGGGGTTCTTCCCCTTCGAGCGTCACCCGCTAGGCATCGGCAAACCCGTGGGCGCCGGCCTCACGGACGCACAAGGCATGGTCTACGCCAAAGGCCTGGAGTTCTCCCCGCTCCGGCTCCTGCGTGCCTGCCGGCTGTCGGTCTACGAGTTCGACCACCTGGTCGGCGGCCAGCCCCTGGAGGACGGCAAGGGCGACTACCACTCCTCGCCCATCATGGACCTCAGCGAGGGATACGACTCCTACGTCGCGACGATCAAGGCCAACTCCGCCAAGACGTACAAGAGCACGGTCTACAAGGGCCGCAAGATCGAGCGGGACATCGGGCCGCTCCACCACGACTACGGCACCGTCGACGCCGAGGCCATGAAGACGCTGCTCGGCTGGAAGACCGAGCAATACCGCCGCACCGGACGCACCGACCGCTTCGCCCAGCCGTGGATCGTCGAACTCGTGCAGCGCCTGCTGCACATCGACAACCCGGCGTTCGGCGGTGTACTGGACATGCTCTACGTCGACGGGCGCCCCCTCGCCGGGCACTTCGGCCTGCGCACCGCCACCACCCTCGCGGGATGGTTCCCCGCCTACGACACCGAGTTCTCGAAGTACTCCCCCGGTTTGATCCACCACCTGGCGATGGCCGAACGCGCGGCCAAGGCCGGGATCAATGTGATCGACATGGGGCGAGGTGAGAAGGAATACAAGGAGAAGCTGAAGAACGGCGAATACCTGGTGAGTGAGGGCCGCCTCGCCCGCGTGGGCGCGTCCGCGGGCGTGCACTGGGTGTTGCGGGTGCCGATCCGCACCGCACGCGGCACGGTCATGGCCAACCCGGCGCTGTTCAGAACCGCCGACCGCGTGCTCAAGACATTCGCCCGCGTACGTTCGGTGCTCAAGCCGTGACGCCCGGGCGTACGGCGGCGCCCGGTGGAGCCCAAGGTGACGGCAGCCCCGAGGCCCTGATCGCCGCCCGCACCGGCCGTCACTGCGTCTACCTGCCCTCCAACCGGCTCGGGCTCTACATCGCGCTGCGCTACTGGTGCTCCCCCGGGCAGCGCCTGCTGATGTCGCCGATCTCCGCCGACGAGATCCTCTTCCTCGTCATCGCCGCCGGGCTGCGGCCGGTTATCGCGCCGCTGTCCCCCGCGACGGGCAACATCGACACCGCGCGCACCAACCTCGGGGCGGTCGACGCCATACTCACCACCAACCTGTACGGCCTGCCCGACGACGTCCACGCCTTCCGCCACAAGGTCCTCATCGAGGACGTCGCGCACGCCGCCGAGACGACGGTCGACGGCCGCCCCATCGGCACCTTCGGGCTGGCCGGGGTGTTCAGCCTGTCCAAGCACGCGGCGGCCGGGTCGGGCGGCGTGCTCGCCGTCGACAGCGCCGCCGACGCCAAGGCGCTGGCCGCAGAACGTGACCGCCTGCTCCAGCCCGGCTCTTTCCGGCGCGAACTGTGGAGCATCGCCACCTCGATGGCCCGCCACGCGGCTTTGCGCCTCAACATGGTCCGCCCCGCGCTGCGCATCGCACGCATGCTCGGCATGGAGGAGGAACGCGAGGGTTACCGCATCGCGCTGCGCGCCGCCGAACTCCGGTCGGCCCTCCCGCACGCGCCCGCCCTCAGCCCCTTCAACTCGTGGATCCGCGCCGACCTGCACGACTACGCGGCCGACCGGAGCCGCCTCGCCCGCTGGTATCACCGGCGCAAACTCGCCGCTCTCCCCAAGCAGCGCGACGCCCGCCTGGCCGGCGTCCAGACACTCGCCACCCTACCGAGCGTCGCCAAAGGCGTGCGCGCCAATCTGAACCAGCCGCTGTTCCGTGTCCCCCTCCTGGTCGAGGACCGCGACCGCGCCATCGCCGACCTGGAACGCCGCGGCGTCTCCACCGGCTACCTCTACGACCCGCCCTACGACGACTACGCCCCCGGCTTCGCCGAAGCCTCCCCCTCCCCCCAGCGCGCCCGCTGGTGGGGCGCCCACGTCCTCCCCGTAGACCCCGTCTACGCCCACCGCGCCGTCCCCGTCCTGGAACGCCTCACCCCCGCAGTCCCACCCCCCTGATCCTGGAGCCGGCCGCGCCCCGGCCACCCCACCGGGGCGCGGGCGTCAGAGGCCCGCGACCACCGCTGCAGGGTGGCAGAGACCGGCCGACGAGGCCGCGCCGTACCCGACGACGCGGGCGGGTCTCTGA
>NZ_BOOW01000009.1 GCF_016863435.1 Sinosporangium siamense | reverse complement strand
TCCACCGTAGTCAGGAATTTCTATTTCCGTTTTCCGGGGCGTTTTCATTTCGTTTTGCTGCTGTGTCTCTATTCTTTCCGCTTTCCCTTCCGGCGTCAAATCGGCGTGTTTCCTGCCGTTTGACTCTCGGTTGGGATCGAGGTGGGAATTTCGACCCGCCCTGTCTCCAGAGCAACCCTTCAAACTTACTCCCCCACCCGCTTTGCGTCAAAACGGGCTTCGGTGAGGGCATGGATATGCCCGGCACGTGGAGTGGATCTTGGGGTTCCCGTGGCGCAAGCGATCTCTCGCGCCCTCGGGCTTGGAGAAGACTACGTTCACCCTCCTACGTCGTCAAATCACGGCACCGCCGGCCGACCGCGCCCCCGCCGGACCGCCGGAGCACGTGACGCCAGGCCTCGAACACGGCCGCTCACCTGCTGTGCCGTACCGGCGTCTCAAGAGAGGCATTCCCTCCAGTCCCATATAACCCTCACATCACACCAGCCATTAACACCCCACTCGTCCCACGAGACCGGTAAGCCCACCGGAGCGGAAAAAGGACGATTTCCTTTTCGAGCGGGTAGGACCACCGGGGTGGCGGAGAGAGCAATGCCCCGGACGGTGATCGTGCTGCTCGGGTTGGCCGGAGCGGTGATCACATTGGCCGGGTTGCGGGCGGTCGGTTCGATCGCCGGACCCGTGGTGCTCGCGTTGGTGTTGGTGATCGCCGTGGCGCCTCTGCGGGGGTGGCTGACGCGGCGTGGGGCTCCGAAGTGGGTGCAGGTGGCGGTGCCGCTGCTCACCGTCGTGTCGGTGCTGCTCGGGATGGCGGCCGTGCTGACCGTCTCCATCGCGCAGCTCGCGACGCTGGCGCCGCGCTATGCCGGGAAGTTCCGGGGACTGGTGGCGGACGTCCAGGGGTTCGCTGGGCGGTTCGGGATCAACAAGGAACAGGTCGACAAGGCAATCGCGTCGTTCGACCCGGCGAAGGTCTTCGAACTGGTCCAAGGATTGCTGGCGGGTCTGCTCGGGGTGGCGTCGAGCCTCTTCCTCATCGTGGTCCTGTTGCTGGCCATGTGTCTCGACGCACCGGTGACGTCGCGGGTGGTGGCGTCGGGGGCGCGGGAGCGGCCGCATCTAGCGCGGGCGCTGACGGAGTTCAGCCGGAAGACGCGGCGCTATCTGCTGGTCTCCACCGTCTTCGGGCTGCTCACGGCACTGCTGGACGTGGTGGCGCTGGTAGTGCTCGGGATTCCGCTGCCGCTTTTGTGGGGCGTGCTCGCCTTCATCACCATCTACATCCCCAACATCGGTTTCGTCATCGGGCTGGTGCCGCCGGCGATGCTGGGGCTGCTTGAGGGCGGCTTCCAGGAGATGCTGCTGGTGGTGCTCGCCTACTGCATGATCAACGTGGTGATCCAGTCGTTGATTCTGCCGAAGTTCCTGGGCGACGCCGTGGGACTCTCCACCACGGTGACACTGCTGTCGCTGATCACGTGGACCTTCGTGCTGGGGCCGCTCGGGGCGATCCTGGCGATTCCGCTGAGTTTGTTCGTGCGTGCCCTGCTGGTCGACAGCGACCCCTCCGCGGGCTGGGTGGCGGCCCTGATCTCCGCGGAGGAGCCTAAACCTGTCGGAGGTGGTCCTTAGTCGCGCTTGGTGCCGACCGGCTCAAGCGGGGTGCCTGGGTCGGGGGGAGTCTGCTTGGGCTTGCGCCGTTCCCAGGGGAGCGCGAAGGCAAGGACAGGAAGCAGCACAATGCTGGCCCGCGCCCAGATCGAGTGGAGTTCCCACCAGGTGTCAGTGTCGAACTGGGTGAGATACATGTATCCCGCCGCCGCCCACAAGGAGGTGCCGAGAATCACGGGCCACGCGAAGCGGGTGGGGCGGGCCACCAGGAACGGCATGAACCACATCAGATACTGCGCGCCGAGGCGGGGGGTGACGATCATGAAGGCCAGCAGGATGGCCGTCGTCAGGTCGACGGGGTCGGCACGCCGCCAGAAGAAGGTCACGAGCAGGATCGTGCCGTAGATCAAGTAGGTGCCGAAGCCGACAAGATCGGGCCTGAGCTCCCAATTGCCGCCGACCACAGTGGCGGCCCATCCCCAGTCGCCGACGATGGGGCGGATATAGCGGAGCTCCTTGATGAGCTCGGGGAACCGGCTGAACGACGTGCCCGCGAAGATCGGCAGGGTGACGAGGAAGAAGACGGGCGCGATGCCGGTGGCGACGAAGGCGACGGCGCGGCTGCGCAACCCGGGCAGCAGGAGAAGCATCCCGGGGATAAGCCAGATCGGCCAGCTCTTCGCACACAAGGCAAGGCCCATGAGCAGACCGGCGTAGAGCGCGCGGCGCAGGTCGGGCCGCTCGGTGGGGAGCGGGGTGACGGCGCGGCGCAGGAATCCGGCCGCGCCGTACGCCGTGAGGCCGCTTCGCAGGTGCTGGAACGCTTCGCGGGGTTCCATGGTGATGCCGCGGCGCTCGGGGTCACCCGGCCCGCGGGCGACTACGAAGGCCGCCACGCCGAATACAAGCGCTACGGGTTCGACCTGGCCGTGAACGGAGGCGACAAGCAGGGCCAGCGGATTGCAGGCGTATTGGAAGGCGCGCAGCGACGCGGTGCGCCCGCCGGCGAGTTTGCCGACCAGCGGGATCAGCACGATGTCGGCGACCACCGTGACGAGCCGTCCGCCGATCTCCCAGGGGATTCCGAGCCAGAGCAGCAGCGCGTAGACGTAGGGAATGGTGGGCAGGAAATGCCACCGGGAGTCGGTGTCGAGGACGGGGTCCTGACGGTTGAGGACCGCCTCTCCTGCGGGTTTGAAGCTCTCCACGAAGTCGACCGGCTGCCAGGTGTCGTCCGCCGAGAAGAGCATGATGGCGACCCTGAAGCCTATGCCGACGGCGAGGGCGGTCAGGAGGGAGGGCCTCCAGCCTCGCCATTGGGCGACTAGGGCGAGCACGACACCTGTGACGAGGATGAGCCCCGTTTGGATTGCGTAGTCCATGGCGCGCCCTAGCCTGCCGGACCTCACGCCGAGCTTCCACTCAAGCAGCGAAACTGGACCGCCACTCACAGTTTCCATAACGGTGCGCGACAACCATGTGACCGGACGTTATCGACACCCGTCCCGCCGAAGACATCGGCGGGGCGGGCACGACACCCTGGACGCAGGAGCGCGGACCTAGGGAAGAGCGTTGAGGTAGGCCCGGTGCTGCCGGGAGAACTCAAAGTTGTTGTACTTATCCCAGTTGATGGACCACGTCATCAGCCCCCGCAGATCGGGGTAGACGCCGCGCGGACGGTAAGGCCCGCAGTTGGTGCCCTTCGACAGGCAGTCGAACGCCTTCTGCACCTCGGCCACGGTGGTGAACCCGTTGCCCGCCCACGGAGCGGCGGGAAGTCCGATGGCGACCTGGTTCTGCTGCAGCGGCGGGAAGACGTTGGCCGAGTTGCCCATGATGGGGAATCCGGCCAGCAGCATGTCGGTCATGGCCACGTGGAAGTCGTGGGTGCCCATGGTGTGGAACTGGTCGTCGAGCCCCTTGATGGGCCCGGAGTTGTAATCCTGCACGTGAAGCAGCGTCAGATCGTCGCGCAGGGCGTGAATGACGGGCAGGTAGGAAGCGGCCCTGCGGTCGGCCGCGCCGTTCGGGCCGGGGCCGTAGAACTGGTAGCCGAGCTGCACGAAGAACGTCTCGGGGGCCATGGTGAGCACGAAGTTCTGCCCGTAGCGCGCCTTCAGGGTGCGGATCGCCGCGATCAGGTTGGTGATGACGGGCGTCGTGGGGTTCCTGAAGTCGGTGTCGCTCGGCTCAAGGTAGAGCGAGTGGCCCTCGAAGTCGATGTCGAGCCCGTCGAGGCCGTACTTGTCGATAATGGCCGACACCGACTGCACGAACTTGTCGCGGGCCGCGGTGCTGGTGAGCTGGACCTGGCCGTTCTGGCCGCCGATCGAGATGAGCACCTTCTTGCCCTGGGCCTGCTTCTCGCGGATGCCGGCGATGAATTCGGCCTCGGGCTCGACGTTGGGGCATTCGGCGGCGGGGCACTGCGAGAAGCGGATGTCGCCGGAGGTGACGCTGGTGGGTTCGCCGAAGGCGAGGTTGATGACGTCCCATTCGCTGGGCACGTCACGCATCCTCAGATATCCGGAGCCGTTGGCGAAGGACGCGTGCAGATATCCGACGAGCACCCGCTTGGGCAGCGGGCCTGGCGGACGCGGGTCATTGTTCCTCGGGGTGGCGGTGACCGACTGGCTCTTCGGGGACTCCCCCGCCGCGTTGAAGGCGCTGACCTCGAAGGTGTACGGCGTGCCGATCGTCAGCCCGGTCGCGGTGTAGGTCGTGCCGGTGACCGTCGCGACCTTGGCGCCGCCCCGGTAGACGTAATAGCCGGTCGCCCCGGCGACGGCGTTCCAGGAGAGTTTGACATCCACGACGTCGGAGGTCACGGTGGGCCGCGCCGGTGCGGGCGGCGGCTGGTCCTGGCCTGCCGGGCCGTCGAGGGTGACGTCGTCGGCGTTGTAGGTGCCTTGGCCGTACCACGTGTTGACGTAGATCGTCACGCTTGTGGTTGCCGCTCCGGTGGTGAAGGCCAGTGACGCCTGCTGGTAGGCGCCCGGCGAGGAGACCCAGGTGTTGCGGTCGGTGACGCCGTTGCCGTTCACGCCGACGAACACATAACTTCCGCGCAGGCGGGCCGCGAGCGTGTAGGCGGTGTTCGGCTGCACGGTGACGGTCTGCGAGCAGCGGGCGAAGTCGCCGCCCTGGGCGGTGGCCTCCAGGGCGGCGGTCCCGGCGTGCACGGGGGTGCTCACGGTTTTGGCGGTCGCCCCGCAGGTCCATCCGGTGAGCCCGTTTTCGAAACCGGAGTTCGCGGCGATGTTGGCGGCGAGGGCCGGAGTGGCGCTGAGGGCGGTCATACCGACCGCGAGCGCAAGGGCTGCGGCTATTCGTGGAATTTTCACGCTGTTCCTCACTTGGGAGCCCGGAGACGAACCCCTGCGTCTCCGGTCGGGAGAGAGAAGCGGATCTATTTTTCTCAGGCCGGCCCCGAGGGGCCGGGCGGTTGACAAGGACCTCGCGGCGTGCGGCTCACGCCCGTAGGCCGGCCGGGCGTGAGCCGTACACGTTTAGGTGGGAGGGGTTAGAAGCCGGCGCTGATGCGGGTGAACTCCCAGTCGGGCTGGGCGATCCCGCTGCAGGTCGAGGTCACGCCGCCGCCGGGGCAGGGGCGGTCGCGGTTGACCGCCCAGAAGGCGAGCCGGGCGAGGCCGCGGGCCTTGGCCCAGTCGCGGATCGCGGTCCAGTCGGCGGTCGAGGTCATCTCCTGCTGGTCGGACAGGCCGTTCATGCCGGAGATGCCCATGTGGCTGTACGCCTGTGCGTCCGTCCAGCCGAAGGCGGTCTTCAGCGCGGCCTTGAGTGATTCGGAGGCGTTGATGGTGTCCTGCCGCACGTTCGAGCTGCCGAAGTCGAACGGCATGATCGTGAACACGTCGATGCCGGCCTGGAGCGCCGCCGCCTGGTTGATGAGGCGGATGCCCCAGGGGTTGGGGCCGGTCCTCGTCGTCCCGAAGGTGAGGATCGTCTTGATGCCGGGGTTGTTCTGCTTGACGATCTTCAGGGCGTTGAGGACACGGTCCTGCACGACCGCGTTCTCGAACTCGTCGGTGTTCTCGATGTCGACGTCGATCGATGTGAGGTTGTAGGCGTCGATGACACGCTGGTAGGCACCGGCGAGCAGTTGCGGTGTCGCGCAGTTCGGCCCGAGCTTGTTGCCGCTCCAGCCGCCGATCGACGGCACGACATCGCCGCCCGCGGCGCGGATCTGGTTGATCGCGGCCTGGTCGGCGCCGCCGAGCAGCGGACGCTGGCTGTCCCACGCCGGGTTGCAGCCGTTCTGCGCGAGGATGAAGGCCATCGTGAAGTGCTTGATGCCGGTGGCGTTCATGACCGTCGCCGGCGACGGCGGGTTGCCCCACCCGAGGAAGAGGTACGGCGCGGCCTTGCCCTGCCCCTGCGGGCATCCGATGGTGGACCCGGTGACCGCGGCGCTGGCGTTCGACTCACCTTGCGCGTTGTACGCCTTGACGACATATGTGTGCGACTCGCAGGTGCCGAGTCCGCCGATGGTGGTGGACGTGCCGGGGCCCGTCCATTTCACCGTGGTGCCCTCATAAACGCGATATCCGGTCGGGGCACCGGCGGCGGCGTCCCAGGCCAGCGAGATGCCGGTCTCGGTGCTGCCGGTGACCCGGAAGTTGACCGGTGTGCCGGGTCCGTCGCCGCCGTCGCAATTGCGGTCGTTGACCCGGCAGTTGAGAGGTACGGCACTGCCGGGTGAGGCGATGAACCCGAAACTCACCGTGGCTCCGGGAGCCACGGTGCCGTTCCACCCGACGTTGGTGAAGGTGAAGTGCGTGCCGCTGCGCGTGAGCACAGCGTCCCATGCGGAACTGACGTTGCCCCCCGCGGGCAGGTCGAATTCGACCTTCCAGCTCGTGATCGGAGCCGGCGTTTCGTTCTTGACGGTATATCGGCCTTCGAAGGCCGAGCCCCATTGCCCGACCTTGGTGAAGGCCGCGGTCACGTTGGCCGCGTAGGCGGGAGTCGTCGCGACGAGTACGCCGGCGGTGGCCAGTAGCAGTGCGAAGAGGATCCGTAAGTTACGCATGGGCGCTCACCAACTCACTAAGGGAGTGTTGCGAGGTGCGGTTTGACGGTGCGCGAGAACTGCCAGTTGTGCTGTGCGTCCCAGTTGATGGACCAGGTCATGGCGCCACGGATGCCCGGGTAGGCGCGCGGCGGCACGAAGGTTCCGCAATTGGTGCGCTTGGCGAGACAGTCGAGAGCGTTGTTGACCATGGACGGGTTGATGACGCCGCCGCCCGCCGCGCCGGGTCCGGCCGGGACGCCGAGGGCGACCTGGTCGGGCCGGAGTCCGTTCTCAAGCTGGATGCAGGCCAGGGCGGTGAGGAAGTTGAGCGTGCCCTGGCTGTAGGCCTGAGCCTGGTCGCAGCCGAGCATGCCGCCCGAGTTGTAGAACTGCATGTGGACGACGGTGAGGATGTCCTTGATGTCGAGCGCGAGCTTGAAGTACTCCATGCCGGTGCTCTGCATGTCGATGGTCTGCGGCGCCATCGTGATGATCAGGCTCGGTCCGGCCTTGGTCCGCAGCGCCTTCAGGGCCTGGCCCATGTAGGTCGCGTTGAGGCCGTTCTCCAGGTCGATGTCGATGCCGTCGAAGCCGTAGTCCTGCATGATCGCCCACACGCTGTCGGTGAAGGCGGTCGCCTCACCGGCGCTGGCGACGCGGACCCGGCCGAGCTCGCCGCCGACCGAGATGATGACCTTGTTGCCCTTGGCCTGCTGGGCCTTCACGTCGGCCCGGAACTGAGCGTCGGTATATCCGCCGAGCGCGGTGGACAGCGCCGGGTCGAGCTTGAACTCGACGCGCCCGGGGGTGGGCGTGGCGTCGGCGAACGCGATGGCGATGAGGTCGTAGTCGTCGGGCACCTGGCTGAGCTTCAGCGGCGTGGTCGGGTTGGTGAAGTTCTGCCAGTAGCCGGTGATGAAGTTACGCGGAAGCGGGTTGTCCGGGCAGCCGGCGGTCTTGGCGGTGATGGTGACCGGACCGGACTCGCCGACTTCGTTGTACGCCTTGAGGACGTAGTCGTGGGACTCGCAGGTGCCGAGGCCGGAGATCGTCGCGGTGGTGGCCGTCCGCCCGACGGTCGCCTTGACGACGTTGCCCTCGTAGACCTTGTAGCCGGTCAGCGGGCCGTTGCTGTTGGCGTGCTTCCAGTTCAGGGTGATGCTGTTGCTCGTCGACGTGGAGGTGAGGTCCGTCGGCATCTTGGGCGGGCCGAGGCAGCCGATGGTCTGGATGGTCACGGGGTCGCTCGCGACCGACTCGCCGGCGGAGTTGAAGCCCTTCACCCTGATCTCGTAGGTGCCGCAGGCCTGCAGCGAGATCCTGGCGGTGGTGGCGGTGCCGTTCACGGTGGCGATGGGGGTGGTGCCGGTGCCTTCGTAGACCTTGTAGCCGGTGACGGTGCCGCTGGAGGCCGTCCAGTTGAGGATGAAGTCCACGGGGGTGGTCCCCGCCGGCTGGAAGGTCGGGGTGCCGGGCTTGCCGGGCACCTGCTCGTTCACGCCGCCGCAGTCGGCGCCGTTGATCTTGCAGTTCTGCGGCACGGCGCCGGCTCCGCCGGGCGTGCCGAGGAATCCGAAGGTCAGGGTGCCGCCGGCCGGGATGTTGCCGTTCCAGCCGAGGTTGGTGAAGGTGACGTGCTGGCCGGTCCTGGTGACGGTGGCGTCCCAGTGCGAGGTCACCGAGTGGCCCGCCGGGAGGTCGAACTCCACCTTCCAGGAGGTGATGGCGGCGGCTGTGCCGTTCTTGATCGTGTATCTGCCCTCGAAGCCGGAACCCCAGTCGGAGGGCTTGGTGAAGGTCGCCGTGACGGAGGCGGCCTGGGCGGGCGCCGTCATGACGACGAGGGACGCCGCCGCGAAGATCGCGGCAACGACGAACCGAACAAATCTCATGCGTACCTCATCTGAGTACGGAATTTGAACATGTGCGGCAGACCACGCGGACCTGGCATGAGCGCGTGGAGGGGTGCCGTACGGCCGGCCGGGGGATGCGCGCCGAGGCCCGTGACCTCGGCGGGGCTTGGCCGGCCGTACGGCGGGGCGGGCGCGGCGAGAGGTTCCGCGCCGGCCCTGGCTCAGATCAGCGAAGGCCGTTGTCGAGGGCCGTCATGAGGACGCCGGTGTCTCCGGTCATCTCCCAGATCATGCCGCCGAGCAGGCCTTTCGCCTTGATGTATTCGGTCTTCTTCTGGATCGACCAGGCGTCGTCGAACGACCACCACTGCCCCCCGTTGCCCGTATAGCAGTACGTCGCAATGGCGACGGTGTCGTGCTGTACGGTGCAGCCCGGCACGGCGGTGGCGATGTTCTTGTAGCCCCGGATGCCGGCCTCCTCGGGGAAGTCGCCGGGTGCGGCGCCGCCCGCCGTCTGCCATTCGCCGTTCCTGCCGCCCGCGGCCACCTGTTGCCAGCCTCTGCCGTAGAAGGCGAGCCCGATGGTGAGTTTCTTCGGGTTGACCCCGGCGTTGAGGTAGTGCATGACCGCCTTGTCGACACTGAAATCGGTGGTGTAGGGGCTGTCGGGGTCCAGGTAGAGGTTGGCCTGGTGGCCCGTGCGGTTCGGCTCCCAGCTGTTGTCGCTGCCCGAGCCGTGGAAGTCGTAGCCCTGGATGTTGGCGAAGTCCAGGTAGTCGAAGATCCGGGAGATGTCCCATCCGGCGTCGATCTTGACCGGGTCGGCGGGGGTGAACGCCGTCAGCAGGTAGTCCTTGCCGTTGGCGGCGCCAAGCGCGTCGAGCTGGGTGCGGAACTCCTGCAGAAGCAGGGTGAGGTTGTTCTTGTCGGCCGGGCTGATGTGGTTGCCCGGGTGCCCTTCGGCGTTGGGCCACTCCCAGTCCATGTCGATGCCGTCGAACACCCCGGCCGCCGCGCCGGCGCCGCCTCGGCCGTTCACCACGGGCAGGTTGCCCTTGATGTAGATGTCGAGGCAGGAGCGCACGAGCGCCTGGCGTTTGGCGGGGGTGGAGGCCGCGTCGGAGAAGTACTTGGAGTAGGTCCAGCCGCCGAGGGAGATCAGGAACTTCAGGTGCGGGTGCTTGGCCTTCAGTTTCTTGATCTGGTTGAAGTTGCCGGCGAGCGGCTGGTTCCAGGTGTCGCCGACGCCGTCCACGGAGGTCTCGGCGCCGAAGACACGCTGGTAGTCGGCTTCCGCGTCACCCGCGCCGTCGCCCTGGTTCGGGTCGTTGGGGTTGGGTGAGGTGCCGCGCGTGACGCCTTGCAGGCAGGTGTGCTGAGTGGGGTGCAGGTTGCCGAAGGCGTAGTTGACGTGGGTGAGTTTGGCCGCCGCGCCGGTGGTGTCGAGGTTCTTGATGGTGTAGCCGCGACCATAAATACCCCACTGCACGAAATATCCGACCTTGACGGCGGGGATGGGGTCGGGAGGCCCGGTGGTACCGGTGACCGGAGAGCTCTTGGCCGACTCGTTGTTCGCGTCGTCGCGTGCCGTCACCGTATACGTGTGCGGGCTGTTCGGCTGAAGCCCGGTGATCGTGGTGATGGTCGAGGTGCCAGCCACCGTCGCGACGATGGTCGTGCCCTCGTAGACCCGGTAGTCCTTGATCTGACCGCTGTTGTCGGTCGACGCGTTCCAGGCCAGGCTGATGGTGCTGCCGGAGGTGCCGGTGACGCGGAGATTCGCCGGTGTGCTCGGCACCACGATGTCCGGCGGTTCGGTCCTCGTGGTGAGCGCCGACGACTGGGCCGACTCGTTGTCGCTGGTGTCCCGGGCCGAGACGGTGAAGGTGTAGCTCGTCGACGCGTTGAGGCCGGTGACCGTCGCCGTGGTGGTGGGCGCGGAAATCGTCGCCACCAGGACGCCGCTCCGGAAGACGCGGTAGTCCTTCACCGCGACGTCGTCGGCGGAGGGGTTCCAGGCCAGCTGGAGCGAGGTGGAGGTCTGGGAGATGGATCGCAGTCCGCTCGGCGCACTCGGCGGGGTGATGTCGCCGCCGCAGGGCGCCCCGTTGAGCTTGCAGTTCTGCGGTTCGGCAGCCGTCCCGCCCGGCTGACCGAGGAAGCCGAAGCTCACGCTCCCCCCGGGAGCGATTGTGCCGTTCCAGCTCAGATTGGAGAAGGTGAAGTGCTGACCCGCCCGGGTGAGGCTCGCGTCCCAGAAGGAGCCGACCGCGATGGGGGCCGGGAGGTCGAACTCGACCTTCCAGCTCGTCATCGGCGCGGTGCCGTTGTTGCGGATCGTGTAGCTGCCTTGCCAGCCGCTGCCCCAGTCACCCTGCTTGGTGAACGTGGCGGTCGGGGCGGCTGCGAAGGCGGCGCCGGGGACGAGGAGGGTGAGGAGGAGGCTGGCTGCTGTGGTGAGGACAAGTAACGGCCATTTGCGTCGCATGATCACTCCCGGCTGGGGGGGGAATCATTGAGCGCTCTTCGCGCGCTGACGGCCGGCGGAGGCTGACAGCGGCCTTACTCGGCCGGGGGCGGCCTCGTGTTCCGGCTCGTGACCGGAGGAAGAAGGCTCACGGGGGGTGAACGTGTCGTACGTTGACACGGAGGATCAGGCGCATTGGTCAGGCGGAGAACAACAGGTGTTTCCGCAGGTGGATATGTGCTTTCAGGGAGGAGACCGGGCCATCGGCACTCCTGCTTTCCTCAACTTTTAGGAAAGTTTCCTAAGAGTTGTGGCGATCGTAGCTTTGACAAAGCTGCACCACAAGGCCCAAAACGGGCATAGGGCCGAGTAGACATTAAGTCAGGATTAACCACGCCTTAGGAATAGAAACAGCCGTCCCGAACCGGAGGTCCGGGACGGCTGTTTCCGGGGGTAAGAACCCCTTCCACACGGGCCACCGCCACTGCGCCCAAGGCGTCGGGCCACGACCCGCCACGCCGTACGGCGAAGCCCGCATGATCGGTCGCCCCGGCCCTCGCCAAGCGCGGGCTGCGCCGTACGCGCACCATGCCCCGCAGAAGGAGAAAGGTGCCGCCTCAGAAGACGTACATGCCGGCACACCCGCCGACACAACCCGCCGACACAACACCCGGCCGAGACGACAACCCGCCGACACGACAAACCGGGTACGGCTCGCGCACCGCGCACAAGGCGCGCGAGCCGTACCCGGAACCGGTGTCAGGCGACCGAGAAGCCGCTGAAGAGCAGAAGCGCCAGCCCCAGCGCGAGCACCAGGTTGACCACCGTGGCCGCGGCGAACACCACGACGGGCCGCCACCCCGCCTCACGCAGCGACGAGACCCGGAACTCAAGGCCGATGCTCACGAAGGCCAGGATGAAGAACCAGACCCGCAGGTCGTTGGCCACGCCGATGACCGCCTTGCCCTCGGCGGCGGCGACCGTGGAGAGATACCAGGTCGCGATGATCGACGCGGCGACGAAGCCCAGCACGAACTTGGGGAACCTGTGCCACAAGTCGGCGAGGCGGGGACGGCCCGCCGCCGGGTCGCGCTCGATGCGGAAGGCGAAGTAGGCGGTGAGCGCGATGGCCACCACACCCATCAGGGCGTTCTGGGTGACCTTCACGATGCTCGCGACCTGCAGGCTGTCCTCGCCGACGAGCGCCCCGGCCGCGGTGACGGCGGCCGTCGTGTCGATGTTGCCGCCGATCCACGCCCCCGCGACCTCCGGGCTGAGCCCGAACGCGGTGGCGAGCCACGGCAGCAGGAAGATGGACGGCAGCGCGAAGACGATCACCAGGCTCGCGCTGTAGGCGAGCTGCTCGCGTTTGGCCTGTACGGCTCCCGCCGCCGCGATGGCCGCGCTGACCCCGCAGACCGCGACGGCGGCCGACAGCAGGGCGCGCAGTTTGTCGGGGAGCCCGAATCTCCCGCCCAGCCACCAGGTGAACAGGAAGACCGAGCTGATCAGCACGGCGCCCTGGAGGACGGCGGGACCCGCGGCGGTGGCGATGACGCTCAGATTGATGGAGGCGCCAAGCAGCACGAGGCCGGTCTTGATGAAGAACTCGGTGCGGAAGCCGCCCGCGAGCCGCTCCCTCAGCCCCGTCGCGGTGAGCAGCGCGTTGCCGAGCAGGCCGAGAACGATGGCGTAGACGGGATATTCGACGGCGGCGGCGAGGTCTTCGAGGGCGGTGCCCTCGAAGACCTCCGGGACGGTCTGTTCGAGGGATCGGGTCGCGGCGGCGAGGAGCAGCACCACCACGACGCCGAGCGTCGTGAAGACCGCTCCCCCACCACTCCGCTCCTCGGCCCCGACGCCGGTGTCGGAGCGGGCACCTGCTTCGGAGCCGAGGTCGGAGCCCGTGTGGGCCACGGCGCCAGCCGCAGGATCGCGTCCGGTGTTCCGGTCGGCGGTCGTCACGGGATGATCCCTGGCGGGATCACACCCAGGATGACCAGGACCAGCAGGACGAGTCCGACGACGGTCGCGACCCAGTCCTCACTGATCCGGAAGGCACGTGCACGGTTGTCGCCCATCACACCACCCCTTACCGGACCGGACGCGAATTCATAGTAAACAAGTAGGGATTACCGGTAAAGCCCTGCGGCGGATTACGTCTGAACCAGAGTGAACACCCCCGCCGCGACCAGCGCCACCGCCCACATGCGGTCCAGGTTGAACCACGCCCGCCGCAGGATCGTCACACCCGCGACCTCGTACACGATCACCGCTATGACCCCAGCGACCACGAACATCGCGAGCGTGTGCAGGGCGGCGACCCCGAGCCCGCCGGACATCGCGTGCCCGGCGTGACCCGTGTGGGCGGCGGTGAAGACCGGCAGCAGCATGAGCCCCGCCCCATGTGCCGAGGACATGAGGAAGGACCACGCGGCGAGTTGCGGAAGCGACAGGTTCATGCCGACCCAGCGGAAGTGCCGGGACGACAACAACCGCCACAGGCCGAACCCGACCAGCACCACCCCGGCCACGATGGGCAACGCGCGACCGGTGATCAGCGACCCGGTTGCCCCGACGACGAGCGCGACGAGGGCCACCGAGCCGAGGTGGCCGGCGGCGATGACCGGAAGCGACTGCAGGAGCCGGTCACGGCTGCGCTCCTGCAGCCCCCTGGCGACGGCGAACAACCACCCCATCGCGGGGTTGAGGCCGTGGAATGCCCCGAGCAGGAGCACAGCCGTGAGCGTCACGGGAAGCAGTAGGAGTCGGAGGAGGCGTCCCCGCCCTGCAAACGGGTCTGGTGCGGGCGCAACCCCCGGAAGTCATCCCCGTTCGGGAAGAAACGCTCGTCAAAGGAGAACGTTCCACCCGCCGGGTCACTGTCGATCTTCGCCAGCCAGGCGCCCACCCCGTCGGGGTAGAACTGATCGTCCCACGACCCGTAGAGCGAGTTGCTGACGTAGACGCGCCTGCCGTCCCGGCTCACCTCGACCATCTGCGGTCCCCCGGCCAGCGGCACACCGGGGGCGGCGGGGTGCTCGGCCCGGCCGACGATGCCGCCGATGCGCAGTGACCCGGTCTCCACCGGATTGAAGGGGTCGGTCACGTCGAAGCGCTTCAGCTCGCCGGTGCCCCAGCAGGAAACGTAAAGGGTGGAGTCGTCGACCGACAGGTCGATGTCGGTCACCAGCGGCGGCACCGCGCCGAACGGCTGCAGGATCGGCGGCAGCTTCTCGGCCGGGGCGGGTTCGGCCGGGATGTCCACGACCTTGCGCACGGCCCACTGCTTGCCGTCCTTGTGCCACACCCAGATCGAGGCCGAAAGGTCCTCGACGCTGGTGACCACGCCGACGAACCCGTAGGTCTTGGTGGGATCGTGGGCGGGACGCAGCTCCAGCGGCATCTGATATTGATCGCCGAGGTCGACCTCCTGCACGTGACGCCGCTTTCTTAGGTCCCAGAAATGCAGCCGGTGACCGTACTTCCTACCGAGCAGCAGCTCACCGACCACACCGTCCTCGACCATGGACGGGGTGCCCCACTCGGAGGTCACGAGCACGTCGTGGTTGATGTGCCACCAGAAGTCGTAGGCGAGATATTGCGACCCGCGGTCGTGCTCCCACTGACCGAGCACCTCGAAGGTGGTGTGGTCGAGCAGGGCGATCCCGCCGGGCCCGTCCTCGCCGTTGGCGCCGCCGAGCGCCGAGACGTAAAGGCCCTCGGGACCGCAGTGCACGGTGTGCGGTCGTGAGTAGCCCGCCCGTTTGGCCAGCTCCTCCCCCTCGATGACCTTGACCACCTGCGGGCTGACGACGTCCTTGGTGTCGAGCACGTAGATGCGCGAGGAGCGCAGGCCGGGCACGATGAGGTAGCGCCGCTCGACGTGCGGGTGCGGGGCGTTGGGGCAGAGCGCGCTGCTGCACGCGTTCCACCCGAAGTGATGGAGTTCATCGCCCACGAAGGGCAGGTCCGTCCATCCCACCACCGTGCCGTAGGCGGGCGAGTCGGGATCGGTGTCGAGTACGGCTATCGCATCGGGCCGGCTGGCCGACCGATCGAAGGCCGCGACGTAGGCGAGCTTCTCGGCAGGGGCCGCCGCGGCATCGCGGGGCGTGGGATAGAACGTGGGATCGGGCTTCCACAGGCTCATGGGTTCCAGCATCTTCCGCTATTTCCTAGCCAGTCAATAGGAAAGAGCGCGTGTCGCGATCATGCCGCTTATGCATATGGACCTTTGCCGTGAACGGGCGCTCGGCTATCAGCAGGCGTACGGAGGGACGTTTCGCCGCCAAACCCCACCATCAGGCGATATATCGCGGGAAACGTTGATGAAGGTGTTGCTCCAGGCAGGTAGCGTTATGTCACTACCTTTCCTAGCTGGAGCAACACCCCCATGTTCTTCGGTATCACCGACATCTGGGCCTACGTCCTCGCCGCCTTCTTCATCATCCTGCTTCCCGGCCCGAACTCCCTGCTCGTTCTCGCCACCGCCGCCCAGCGCGGGGTCGCCGCGGGTTACCGCGCCGCCGCCGGGGTGTTCATCGGCGACATAGTGCTGATGTTCCTGTCGGCCGCCGGGCTCGCGTCGGTGCTCAAGGCCAACCCGGCGCTGTTCACCATCCTGAAGTACGCCGGAGGCGGCTACTTGATCTGGATCGGGGTGCAGCTCATCCGCTCGGCCTGGAAGGCGTGGCGCTCGCCCGCCGCGACCGGGAGCTCGCCTCAGGCGGAGACTGCGCCTCGGGCAGAAGACGTGGTCACGAACCCGTTCCGCCGGGCCATGGTGATCAGCCTGGTCAACCCGAAGGCCATCCTGTTCTTCGTGGCGGTCTTCAGCCAGTTCGTCGACCCCGCCTACACCGCGCCGGCGCTGTCCTTCCTCATCCTCGGCGTGATCCTCCAGGTGTTCAGCGTGCTTTACCTGACCATGCTGATCTTCAGCGGCACCTACCTCGCGGCGCAGTTCAGGCGGCGGCGCAAGCTGTCGGCGGGCCTCAGCAGCGGGGCCGGAGCGTTGTTCGTGGGCTTCGGCGCGAAGCTCGCTACAGCAACGCTGGGATAACGAGGAGTACGTATATATAGGCATATAAGCAGGTAGATCATCTAGTCGTTATGTCACAGTTGGATCTCGGGGTCAGGTAGCGTTAGCTGGCGCCTTGCCGGGCCGAAGCGGCCGACCCCCTTACGGAGAGCCATGACCAACGCCCCCATCACCCTGCCCAGGCTGACCGTGCTCGCGAAAACCGCGGCACCCCGCATCCTTGAGGCAGTGGTCGCCCCCCTTGCGGTGTTCTACGCCGCATTGACGCTGCTCGGCGAGACGGGGGCGATCATGGCTGCGGTCACCTGGGTCTACGGCGGCATCGTCTACCGGTGGATCCGGCGGCAGCCCGTGCCCGCCACGATGTTCCTCGCCGCGCTGGCGATCACCGCCCGCGCGGTCCTCGGCCTGTGGACGGGCAGCGGCGTGGGCTTCTTCCTGCCGTCCGAGCTCGGCACCGTTGTGATCAGCTTCGCCTTCCTGGCTTCGGTACGGCTGCGCCGCCCGCTTGTCGAGAAGCTCACGCTCGACTACATCCACCTGCCCGCCGCGGTGCTGAGGAACGAGCGGATGCGCCGCTTCTTCGCGCGCATCACGCTGCTCTGGGGGTTCGTGCTGCTCGCCAACTCCGCCGTGAGCATCTGGCTCCTGCTCGAGGCCTCGCTGGGCTCGTCCTACCTGCTGGTGCGCACCGGCGCGGTCGCGGTCATCAGCGGACTGGCGATAACCTTCTCGATCTACGCGTTCCGCCGGGTGCTGCGCCGCCTCCACGCCGAGAGCCGCACCCGCCCCGCGGAGCTGACCGCCTGATCCACGGGATCAGGGCGCCCCGAACCGGGAGTTCCGGACCTTCTCTCTCCGCCTCTGGTAGGGCGTCACCCTCTAACTAAGGTTGGGGGTAGATCGGCCATAGGTGCGATGTGTCGCCTGCTTCTACAGCCATACCGTTATTTCGGGGGAACGGGGATCAACCCGGAAAAGGCCCTGGGGGAGTCCCCCGGGGCCTTTTCCGGGGACTTCCCGGATGTCCCCGCTCGGCTCCGGGCGGCAGGCTACTGGGCGTTCGCCTGGACGGCACCACCGGATCCGTCCCAGAAGCCTCGACGACCGGAGTTCGCCGATCATGTCCGATGCCATCATCGACCTGCTGCGTGAGGTCATGACCTCACCGTGGGTCTACGTCGCGCTGTTCGCGGTCGCCTTCATCGACGGCTTCTTCCCGGTGGTCCCCGGCGAGACCGCGGTCATCACGGCCGGTGTGTTCGCCGCGACCGGGACCCCCAACCTCTTCCTGGTCATCGCCGTCGCCTCGCTCGGCGCCTTCTGCGGTGACCACTTCTCCTACTTCCTCGGCCGCACCTCCGGCACACGCCTGCGCGCCAGAGCCAAGGGCAAGGCCGCCGCCGCGTTCACCTGGGCCGAACAGGCCCTCGCCGAACGTGGCGGCACCGTACTGGTCATCGCGCGATACATCCCCGGCGGCCGCACCGCCACCACGCTGACCATGGGCGCCTGCGGCTACCCGCGCCGCGCCTTCGCGTTCTACGACGCGATCGCCGCGGTGAGCTGGGGCGTCTACTCGGGCCTCATCGGCTTCTTCGGCGGCATGGCCTTCAAGAGCGACCCGATCAAGGGACTGCTGCTGGGCCTCGGCATCGCGGTGACCGTCGCGGTGGTGACCGAGGTCGTGCGCCACTACCGCAAGAAGCGCGCCGCCGCCCTCGCCCCCTCCGTCGAATCCCCGGAGCCTGTCGCGTCGAACTCCGGTGGATCTCAGTGAAATCCCCTATGGCCCTTCCGGCCGCCGGGGGAGACGCTGGACCTGTGATCGTCAGCAGAGCAACGGAGCACCGTATGGTCATCTCTCTCGCCGAAGCTCCCGCGATCGACCGCGACGGGCCCCGTGACGGGCAGGCCGATCCCACGCTCGACACCGCCGGCACACCCACCGCCGCCGCGAGCGCGCGGGGCGCACTCGCCCCCGCGCCCGCCGCCATCACGTTCATCCCCCCGCAGGGATCGCCCCTGGCGGACCCGGTCGTGACGACACGGCGGCGGCGCGTCCTGATCGCCGCCGACACCTACCCGCCGGACGAGAACGGCACCGCCCACGTCGTCCACCGCCTCGCCGCCGGGCTGTCCGCCCGCGGCAACGAGGTCCACGTCGTCTGCCAGTCGGCCGACGGGCGCAGCCGCGTCGAGATGATGGACGGCGTCGTCGTCTACCGCCTCAAGTCGGCACCCGCCCCCGTCGGGAAGCGCGTCGCGCTGCCGGTGCGCCTCGACCGTCTCGTCGCCGGCCTCGCGCCGGACGTCGTCCACGTGCACGGGCACCTCGTCGTGGGCAGGGCCGCCATCGCCGCCGCGCGCCGGCGCAACGTGCCGGTGGTGGCCACCAACCACGTCATCCCCGACCCCGTGCTGCACACCGCGCTCCCGGCGGGCGGGCTGCGCACACGCCTGCGCAGCCTGATGTGGCAGGACCTCGCGCGGGTCTTCGACCGGGCCGACGTCATCACCACCCCCGCCTCCGGCGTGCAGGGGGTGCTGCCGGGGCGCGCGTTCGGGCGGTGGGTCGAGACGGTCTCACCGGGGGTCGACCTGATGAGGTTCCGCCCGCGCCTCGAACCCCGCGCGTGGGCGCGGAACCGCTTCGGCCTGCCCGACCGCGACACCGTGCTGTTCGTGGGGCGGCTGCATGAGGACAAGCGGGTGGACGAGCTCATCCGGGCTTTGCCGTACCTCCTGAAGGAGACCGACGCGCAGCTCGCGATCGTCGGCTCCGGCAGGCGCAGGGGGGCGCTGGAGCGGCTGGCGGAGCGGCTCGGGCTCGGCGACCGGGTGCATCTCCTTGGGTTCGTGCCCGAGCGGTCGATGCCGCAGGTCTACGCGACGGCCAACGTGTTCGCCATGCCCGGGTCGTCGGGCTTGCGCACCAGCGCGACCCTGGAGGCGATGGCGTCTGGCCTGCCCGTCGTGGCCGCCGACTTGCCCGCTCTGTCGCATCTGGTGCACGACGGGGAGAACGGCCACCTCTATGCCCCCGGCGACGTGCGGGTGCTGGGGCGTCATCTGGCGAATCTGCTTGACGCGCCGGACGCGCTCGAGGCCCTAGGACAACGTAGTTTCGAATTGGCGGCCGGTTACGGGGAACACGTGACATTGAGCCGTTTCGAAGAGATCTACGCGGAGGTGGATCGGTGATCGACCTGGCCTATGCGGTCGGCAGTCTGGTGCTTGCGGGGGGCTGCCTGGCCGTCGCCTACCGCCTCGCGCTGTCGGAACCCGTGCGCGGCGCCGCCAGCCGGGTGCTGCTCGTGGCGGTCGCGGCCGGCCTGGTGCTCGCCGTCATCTTCCCCGAGGGCCCCGGCCCCGGCACGGAGATCCACCCGTGGGCCACCGCGCTGGTCGTCACCGGCCTGCCGTGCGCCGCCTGGATGCTCGCCCGCGGGCGCGCCCCCCACATGCTGTGGTGGGTGCTGCGCGCCGCGAGCGTGTCGGCGGTGCTGCTCCTGGCCGTCATGCTGGCCGCCCGCCCCGGCTCGGTGCTGTCCGACCTGCTGGTCGGCACGGCGCCGATGGACCTGCTGGAGCGGGCCCTGGTCGTGGTGGAACTCGTGCTGGTGCCCCTCATGGCCTTCGCGGTCTTCCGCCCCCCTGCCCAGCCGGCCCCAGAGAACCACCACGACACCCGCCCCCTGAACTCCCTGGCCCGCCCTTCACTGCACGGGTTCGATCAGCAATAAGGGCCGGCGACCGGCTTTTAGGATTGACCGCATGCGCATATTCACCGTGGACGCTTTCACCGATGTGCCGTTCCGGGGCAATCCCGCGGCCGTCTGTCTGCTCGACGAGCCCGCGGGTGAGGGGTGGATGCAGGAGGTCGCCGCCGAGATGCGGCACTCGGAGACCTCCTTCCTCGTCGGGGGCGGCTCGCCCTACGGGCTGCGGTGGTTCACGCCGGCCGTCGAGGTGGCGCTCTGCGGGCACGCCACGCTGGCCAGCGCTCATGTGCTCTACTCGCTCGGGGCTGATGGGCGGCTCGACTTCGACACCAAGAGCGGCCGGCTGTCCACGCGTCAGGCTGAGGACGGGCTCATCACCATGGACTTCCCCGCCAAGCCCGCCGTGGAGACGGCGCCGCCCGGGGGGCTGCTCGACGCGCTCGGAGTGCGGGCCGTGTGGGTGGGGCGCAGCCAGTTCGACCTGCTGGTCGAGGTGGAGTCGGAGGAGGTCGTGCGTTCGGCGGCCCCCGATGTCGAGCGGCTGCTCTCGGTCGACGCCCGGGGTGTCATCGTGACGGCGCGCTCGGCGACGGGCGAGGCGGACTACGTCTCGCGGTTCTTCGCGCCGCGAGCGGGCGTGGCGGAGGATCCCGTCACGGGATCGGCCCACTGTGTGCTTTCGCCATATTGGACCGAGAAGCTCGGGCGGGCGGAGCTGACGGGAGCGCAACTCTCGGCGCGGGGCGGCGTGGTGCGCACGACGCTGCGCGGCGACCGGGTCGAGCTGGGCGGGCGCGCGGTGACGGTCTGGTCGGGCGACCTGCACGTCTGAGGTGTGGATCTTTTGGGGATTCCCAGAGAGTTTCCCCATTGACCCTATAGGTAATTAGGGGAAACGATGGGGGGCGCATCCCACCGAACGGAGTTTTGCATGAGTGTCACCGACGCGCTCCTCTCCCACGCCGAAAGCTATGCCTCCGCTTTCGACAAAGGTTCGCTGCCCCTCCCCCCCGCCAAGGGCCTGGCGATCGTCGCCTGCATGGACGCCCGCATCAACGTGTATGCGATCCTCGGGCTCTCCGAGGGCGACGCCCACGTGATCCGCAACGCGGGCGGCGTCATCACAGCGGACGAGCGCCGCAGCCTCGCCATCAGCCAGCGCCTCCTCGGCACACGCGAGATCATCCTGATCCACCACACCGACTGTGGCATGCTCACCTTCACCGACGACGACTTCAAACGTGCCATCCAGGACGAGGTCGGCATCAAGCCCGACTGGGCGGGCGAAGCCTTCACCGACCTTGACGAGGACGTCCGCCAATCCGTGGCCCGCATCGTCGCCGACCCCTTCATCCCCCACACGGACCAGATCCGCGGCTTCGTCTACGACGTCACCACCGGCCACCTCCGCGAGGTCAAATCCTGACCTTCCCGACCTCCCGCCCCGCCGGACGACCGGGCGTCCGGCGGCGGCAGATCGAAAGCCAACCCCACGGCAGACCGAAAGCCAACCTGTCGGCAGATCGAAAGTCAACCCCGCGGCAGACCGAAAGGCCAAGCATCAGAATGCCCTGGTGAGACAGGGAATCGACCTCGCTCCTCGCCGCACCGTGGAGCTCGAAAAGCACCAGGGTCAGGCCGGGATCTTCTCTCGGGGGGACTGGCGTTTGGGCTGGGGCTTCAGGTAGGCCCATTGCCAGGCGGCTTCCATGGGGCCTCGGGGGAAGCGGCGTAGCCAGAGGGTGGCGGACACCATGAGGAAGGCGCAGATGGCGGTCCAGGCGCCTATCACCCACCAGGGGCGGGCGGAGGCCAGGGACTCGGCCAGGTTGAGGCCCCAGGAGTAGCAGAGCAGGCCGGCCACGAGGTTCTGCAGCATGTAGGACGTCAGGGCGGTGCGGCCCACGTTGGTGAGGGCCGTGCGGAGGACGCCGGGGTGTTCGCCCAGGCGGAAGACTACCGCCGTGACGAGGGCGATGAGGCCGGCGGCGACGAGCGGAGCGGCAAGGTAGCGGTCGGCGAGGAACAGTGCGGGGTGGGTGAAGCTCGTGGCCACGTTGAGCGGAAGGCCTGCACCGAGGCCGACAACCATGACGCGGGTGCGGAGGGCGGCACCGCGGGTGGAGTTCTCCAGGATGCCGGCGCGGTAGAGGCGGGATCCGGCGAGGAACATCACGATGCTCATCGGGATGATGAACACCGACTCGATCCGATAGGTGAAGGGCTCCTTGATCCGGGTCATGACCTGGTCGAACCAGGTGCCCTGGATGGTGCCGATGGTGCCGAGGTCGGGCGCCGCGGTCCCTCCGGCGAAGGCGGCGGCGGTCGCCGCGCCGATCATGAGCAGGTGCAGGGCGGCCATAGTGGTCATCCAGGCGCGCACGGCGCGGTCGCTGCGGCCGACCAGGTAGGCCACGATGACCGACGTCACGGCATAACCCATGAGCACGTCATATTCGAAGATCAGGATGTAGTGCAGGAGCCCCTCGACCAGGAGCAGGGCGGAGCGCCACAGATACCACCCGGGCCAGCGCATGCCGCGCCGCAGCGCCGAGCGATATTGCAACTCCAGGCCGATGCCGAACATCAGCGTGAGCATGCCGAGGAATTTGCCGTTGGCGAGGAACCTCAGGACCGACTCGACGTCGAACGCCGACGCTTCCCCCCCACCCCCGAACGGCATGGTGAAAATCCAGATATTGGTGCCGAGAGTGCCCAGGATGGCGACACCCCGGAGCACGTCGAGCGCGTCGATGCGTTTGGTGGCTGTGGTCACCTATCCACGATCGGCCACGGATCGGGGGCGGGCCTCACCGCCGGGACCCAAATCGATGTACACATTTCGAGGACCCCGGATAATCCTTTAGTAGGAGTCCGCACCCGACGAGCGACTACATCTCGTACGGCATACGCCAACAAATCCGGCGTATGCCGTACGATGATCTTAGGAGTCGAACCCGAGGCCGAACCGGTCGAGGGTGCGCAACCAGAGATTGCGTTTGCCCTGGTGGGCGTCGGCCTGAGCGATCGACCACCGGGTGAACTGGATCACTCCCGACCTGACGGGCTCAGGCGGGAAGGGCACGGGCTTGTCCTTCACCATTTGCAGCCGGGTGCGCTCGGTGGACTCCCCCGACAGCATGTCCAGCATCACGTTGGCCCCGAAGCGCGTCGCGCCGACACCCATCCCGGTGTAACCGACCGCGTAGGCGAGGCGGCCTTCGTGGGCGGTGCCGTAAAACGCGCTGAAGCGGCTGCACGTGTCGATGACCCCGCCCCACCGGTGGGTGAAGCGCACGTCGTCGAGTTGCGGGAACGTGGTGTAGAAATGACGGGCCAGCGTGACGAAGGTCTCGTCTCTCTGATCATATTCAGGGCGGATCGCACCGCCGTTGTAGTAAACGGCGTCATAACCGCCCCAGAGAATGCGGTTGTCCTCGGTAAGCCGGTAATAGTGGAACTGATTGGCGGAGTCGCCGATGCCCTGCCGGTTGTGCCAGCCCACCCGGTCGAGTTGAGCGGCGGACAGCGGCTCGGTCATCAGCGCATAGTCGTAGACCGGCACGAGAAAATGCTTGAGCCTGCGTAGCAGGGGCGGGAAGACCCCGGTGCCGAGGGCCACTCTCGCGGCGCGGACCGATCCGTGCGGGGTGCGCAGCTCGATCTGCTCGCCGTCGTCGCGGAGGGATCTCACGGGGGTGCGCTCGTAGATGCGCACGCCGAGCGAGAGGCACGCCTCACGCAGGCCCCAGGCGAGTCCGGCCGGGTCGAGCATCGCCCCGCCGCTGCGGTCCCAGTGCCCGCCGACATAGGTGGGTGAGTCGACCTCCGCGCGCACCTGCGCCGCGTCGAGCACGACGAGGTCCTGCCCGAGCTCGCGGGCGAGGTCCTCGTGCTCGGCCATGGAGTCGAGCTGCCACTCCTCGGTGGCGACGTGGAGCTCGCCGGTGCGCTCGAAGCCGCACCGGATGTCATGGCGGGCGAGGCTCGCCTCGATCTCGTCGAGGTTCTCACGGCCGAGCCGTTCGAGCGTCGCGATCTCCTCGGGCCAGCGGTCGAGACCGTTGGCCAGCCCATGGGTGAGGGTCGCCATGCAGAATCCGCCGTTGCGCCCGGAGGCGGCCCAGCCGATCCTGCGTCCTTCCAGCAGGACCACGTCGAGGGACGGGTCTCGCTCCTTGGCCATCAGGGCGGTCCAGAGCCCTGAGAAGCCTCCGCCGACGACGACCAGGTCGGCGCGTGTGTTGTCGAAAAGCCGCCGCAGCGGCTCGGGACTGGCCGGACTGTCCAGCCAGAACGGCTTGCGCTCCGCGTCAGCAAGCGCCTTCAGCGGATCCACAATTTCACTTCCCAACTGATGCTTGGTGTAGCTCTTGTTCTTCGCTATCGCGTGGCCGCCGGTCGGCCGCGCACGGGTTCCCCCCGCCTGATTCCGATCTCGCCTCCCTGTTCACTGCCGGAGTCTTGGGTGTGGGTATGCCGATGCCCCGCGCCGCGGACGGCGCGGGGCATCGGTGGCTCTAGGTTACGCGGCGGCGGGCCAGCACCGAGTTGGTGATGGCGATGACGACGCCGACGGCGAAGATCAGCGTACCGAGGATGTTGACCTGCGGCGGCACTCCCTGCCGCACCGCGCCGTAGATCCACAGCGGGAACGTGGTCGTGGCCCCGCTGGTGAACTGCGTGATGACGAAGTCGTCGATGGACAAGGCGAAGGCGAGCAGCGCGCCGGAGATCACGCCCGGCGCGATCATCGGGAAGGTGACCCGCCAGAACGTCGTCCAGGTCGAGGCGCCGAGGTCGCGGGCGGCCTCCTCGAGCGACGGGTCGAGCCCGACGACCCTGGCGCGTACGGTGACCGCGACGAACGACAGCGAGAACAGGACGTGGGCGATCACCACGGTCACGTAGCCCGTCTGCACTCCGGCGCTGACGAACAGCGAGAGCAGCGAGGCGCCCATGACCAGTTCGGGCGAGGAGATCGCGGCGAACATGACGAGGTTCATCGGGCCGGCGCCCTTGAACCGGTAGCGTCCGAGCGCGAGTCCGATGAGTGTGCCGAGGGCGGTGGTGATCGCGGTGGCGGCCAGCGCGATCGTGATCGAGTTGATCACGGCGCCGGTCAGGTCGGGATAGTCGCCGAGGTGTCCCCACCACTTGAAGGTGAAGCCCTGCCAGTTGACGTTGGACTTGCTCTGGGTGTCGTTGAAACCGAACGCGATCATGACGGCGATCGGCGCGAGCAGCCAGGCGAGCACGAGCCAGACGTAGATGTGCAGGAGCCGGTCGCCCAGTCTTGTCCTGGGCTTACGCGTCCTCCCGGGAAGAGTCTGTGTCGTCATCGGGCCGCCGCCTCCAGCACGTTCTGGGTGCCGAGCGCCTTTGCGTAGGCGAAGATGCCGATCAGCATGACCGCCATCAGCGTGAACGACAGGGCCGCGCCCACCGGATAGTCGTTGTTGACCAGATATTGCTGCTGGATGATGTTGCCGATCATCGTGTTGTCCGGCCCGCCGAGGATGGCCGCGTTGACGTAGTCCGCCGTCATCGGCACGAAGGTCATCAGCACCCCGGCGAACAACCCGGGGAGCGACAGCGGCAGCACGATCCGGGTGAACGCGCCGACCCGTGAGGCGTAGAGGTCGTAGGCGGCCTCCACGACCCGGTAGTCGACCCGCTCCAGGGCGACGTAGATCGGGAGCACCATGAACGGCAGATAGTTGTAGACCAGCCCGCCGACCACCGCGACCGTGGTCTGGAGCACCCGGAAGTCCTCGGGCAGCACTCCGATCGACTTGAGCGGCTCGAAGAGGATGCCGTCGTCGGCGAGCAGGAACTTCCACGACACCGTGCGCAGCACGAACGACACGAAGAACGGCAGAAGCACCAGCAGCAGGTAGGTCGACTTGCGCGACCCGCCCTTGAAGGCGATCCAGTAGGCCATCGGATAGGCCAGCGCAATGGCGATCGCCGTGCCGGCCAGGCCGTAGACCGCGGACCGCAGGAACTGCGTCTGGTAGGCGCCGAACGCGTCGAGATAGCCGGCGAAGTTGAAAGTCTGGGCGAACCCGTTGACCACGTCGCCTTCCATCGTGGACACCGAGGCCATGTAGACCAGCGGCACGATGAGGAAGACCAGGAGCCACAGCCCGCCGGGCAGGATCAGCAGATAGGGGGTGAGGCGTCTCATGACTAGCCCTGCGTGATCGGTTGGAAGATGCCCTCGAAGACCTTCTCCTGCTCGCTGGTCAGCGTCACGTAGTTACGCAGCTTGGCCTGGTCGGCGCTGGAGGGGAAGATCAGCGGGCTGTTCGCGATTTGCTCAAGGCTCTCCTTGTCCTCTCCCTTGGCCTTGGCGGCGTCGGCGAGGATGAGCTCCTTGGTGGCGGGCACCGGGGCGATGTAGTTGATGTATTCGACCAGCATCTGCGCCACGTCGGGCCGGTAGACGAAGTCCATCAGCATGAGCGCGTCGACCGGGTTCCGCGCGGTCTTCGGGATGCACATGTTGTCGGTCCAGATGGTGCCGCCCTCGGCGGGCACGACGAACTTGAGGTCCTGCCCCTCGGCGATCTGCTGGAAGACGTCACCCGACCAGGCCATGGTGACCCACACGTCGCCGCGCACCAGCGCGTCGACGTAGTCGTTCTCGTAGTATTTCCGGACGATCCCCTGGTCGCGCTGCTCCTTGAGCTTCGCTGCGGCCTTCTCCCAGTCGGCCTGAGCGGACTTGTCGGGGTCGACGCCGGTCGCGAAGAGGCCGAAGTTGGCCACCTCCTGCGAGTCGAGCATCATGCCGACCTTGCCCTTGTATTTCGGGTTCCACAACTCCTGGACGCTGGTGATCTCCCCGTCGACATATTTCGGGTTGTAGGCGATGCCGGTGACGCCGACGGCCCACGGCACCGTGTAGGCGTTCCCCTGGTCCCACAGCGGGCTCTTGACCCGGCCCGCGGCATTGCCGCCGAAGTTGGGCAGTTGCTTGTGGTCGAGCGGCACCAGGTAGCCGAGCTGGATGGCCCGGTTGAGCTGGATGCTGTTGGTCATGACCATGAGGTCGAACCCGATGTCCTGCCCCGCGGCGAGCTGGGGCTGGATCTTGCCGAACCAGGTGGAGTTGTCCTGCACCGCCTCCTGGTAGGTAACCGAGATCCCGGTCTCCTCCTTGAACAGCTCCAGCGAGGGGTACCGGCTGCCTTCCTTGTCGATGTAGAGCGGCCAGTTGGCGAAGCGCAGCGAGCCGTTCTTCTGCTTGCCCTTCCAGAAGTCGGCGACCGCGTCGGCCTTCGCCACCGTGCCCGTCACGCCTCGGCCGGGGATGCTGCACCCGCTGAGGGCGGCGCCGGCGGCGGCCAGACCGGCCATCTTGAGGGCGGAGCGCCGGCTGATCGCCCGGCGCTGCGTCATGCCACGCAGAAAGGGGGGATCGATACGGGGGTCCATGGGCGCTCTCAACTTCCTATCGCGTACGAGTGCTGCGGCTGCCACGACAACCAGACGGAGTCGCCCCGCTCCGCCGTGGTGCTGCTGTCTAGCGCGTTCTGCTGGAAGACCGTGACCTCCACCCCCGTGGAGAGGCTGACGGCATAGCTGTTGTAGGTCCCGAGGTAGGCCACATCCGTCACCTGGCCGCAGATCGCGCTGGCTCTGCCGTTCGGCCTGTCCGTGGAGATGGTGATCTTCTCGGGCCGGACGGTGACCTCGATCCTTTCGCCCGCCTTCTGCGGCGCGCCGGCCACGAGCACCTGCCCGCACTCCCCGAGGTCGAGTACGGCGAAGCCGTCGTCGACCCGCTCCACCTGACCGCTGAGCAGGTTGCTCGTGCCGATGAACCCGGCCACGAACGCCGTCGCCGGGCGCTCGTAGATCTCACGAGGCCCGGCGAGCTGCTCGACCAGGCCGTGGTTCATGACGGCGATGCGGTCGCTCATGGTGAGCGCCTCGCTCTGGTCGTGGGTGACGTAGACGAAGGTGATGCCGACCTCGCGCTGGATGCGCTTGAGCTCGGTCTGCATGGCCTGGCGGAGTTTGAGGTCGAGTGCGCCGAGCGGCTCGTCCAGCAGGAGGGCGCGCGGGCGGTTGACCAGCGCCCTGGCGAGTGCCACCCGCTGCTGCTGCCCGCCGGACATCTCACGCGGCCGGCGTTTCTCCTTGCCGGTGAGGTCGACGATCTCCAGCATCTCGCCGACCCGCCGTTTGATCTCGGCTTCGGGCGTCTTCCTGCGCCTCAGCCCGAAGGCGACGTTCTCCCAGACGTTCATGTGGGGGAACAGAGCGTACGACTGGAACACCATGTTGACGTCGCGCTTGTTGGGAGGGACGTCCGTGACGTCCTTGCCGTGCAGCTTGACCGTGCCGCGCGAGGGATCCTCGAACCCGGCGATCATCCGCATGGTGGTGGTCTTGCCGCATCCCGACGGGCCGAGCAGGGAGAAGAACTCCCCTTCCGCGATCGTCAGAGAGACGCCCTTGACAGCCTGGACGACCTCACCATGGGAGGGGTATTCCTTGACGACACCGTCGAGTTCAATGGCGGGCACTGCGGAAACGACGGGGGCAGCCGCATCGGCCGCCCCCACGCCCGCCTGGTTAGTGGTCATACCAGGCTTGTCTCTCTTCTCAGTCGGCCTCAGCCGATGTAGTGCATAACGTGCTTGACTCTCATGTAGTCATGCAGACCGAACACGGAAAGGTCCTTGCCGTACCCGGAGTGCTTGAACCCACCGTGGGGCATTTCCGAAACAAACGGGATGTGGGTGTTCACCCAGACAACCCCGAAGTCCAGGTTCTTCGACATCCGCATCGCACGTCCGTGGTCGGACGTCCAGACCGAGCTGGACAGGCCGTATTTCACACCGTTGGCCTTGGCCAGGGCGTCGGCCTCGTCGCTGAAGGTCTGCACGGTGATGACCGGGCCGAACACCTCGGTCTGCACCATCTCGTCGTCCTGCTGGAGCCCGTCGACGACGGTCGGGGCGTAGAAGTAGCCCCGGTCGCCGACCCGCTTGCCGCCGGTCAGCACCTTGGCGTGGTCCGGCGCGCGCTCGATGAAGCCCTCGACGCGGGCGAGCTGGCCGGCGTTGTTGAGCGGGCCGTAGAGCGCCTCCTCGTTATCGAGGTCGCCCGTCACGGTCGCCGCCGCGGCCTGCGCCAGCGCCTCGGCGAACTCCGCGTGGATGCTCTCGTGGACGATCACCCGGCAGGCCGCGGTGCAGTCCTGCCCGGCGTTGTAGAGCCCGGCGCCCGCGATGGCCTCGGCCGCCGCCTTGAGGTCCTTGACGTCCTCGAAGACGACGACCGGCGCCTTGCCGCCGAGCTCCAGGTGGACCCGCTTGAGGTCGTCGGCGGCGGACCTGGCGACCGCCATGCCCGCGCCGACCGAGCCGGTGATGGCGACCATCTGAGCGGCCGGGTGCCCGACGACCAGCGCGCCGGTGTCACGGTCGCCGACGACGACGTTGAACACGCCGGCGGGCAGGACCTCACCCAGGATCTCGGCCAGCTTGACCGTGGAGACGGGGGTGGTGTCGGACGGCTTGAGCACGATCGTGTTGCCGGCCGCCAGCGCGGGGGCGATCTTCCAGACCGCCATCATCATCGGGTAGTTCCAGGGGGTGACCTGGCCGACGACCCCGACCGGCTCGTGCCGGATCACAGAGGTGTGGTCGGCGAGGAACTCACCCGCGGTCGGCCCCTCCAGGGTGCGCGCCGCACCCGCGAAGAAGCGGAAGTGGTCGGCCGCGACCGGGGTCTCGTCCTCGGCCATGCGGGCGCGTGGCTTGCCGGTGTTGCGGCACTCGGCCTCGTTGATCTCGTCCGCCCGCGCCTCGATCGCGTCGGCCACCTTGAGCAGCAGGTTGGCGCGCTCGGCGGGGGTGGTGCGGCCCCAGCTCTCAAAGGCGGCCGCCGCGGCGGCGTATGCCGCGTCGACGTCCTCCTGGCCGGAGATGGGTGCCTCAAGGTAAGGCTCACCCGTGCAGGGGTCGATGATCTCGGAGAACCGGCCGCTCTTGGCGTCCACGAACCCACCATTGATGTAGTTCTGCAGACGGGTGGTCACCGTTGACCTCCTCGGTGGAGTGCTGATGCCGCGACGGGCAACCCAACCCTGACAGAAGCCTGACAGGCGTGCTGAGAGAGCAGACTGACAGAGTAAGGACGCAGCGACAAGGGATTTCGTGGTGAAGATATCAAATTGCTACGGAATCGCTTGACAGACCTTCGAGAGCTGACACGATGGCGGTCCGGGACGGCAACATGACGGGTACACCGCCCTGTCACGTCGGCCTTCGCCCCCGCGAGGGGCCGGATCAGTGGAGGGCGGCACGCGCCGAACTTTTTCGCCCGCTTGAAGGAGAGCTGATGACCACCCCGCCCAAGGTGCGCAGGGAAAGCAGTGAGGCAAGGTCGGCCGGCCCTGTGGTGCTCGACGACATCTCCAAGCAGATCATCGAGCAACTCCAGGAGGACGGGCGCAAGCCGTATGCCGCGATCGGCAAGGCGGTGGGTCTCTCGGAGGCCGCCGTGCGGCAGCGGGTGCAGCGGCTGCTCGACGCGGGCGTCATGCAGATCGTCGCGGTCACCGACCCGCTGACCCTCGGATTCCCCCGTCAGGCGCTCATCGGCATCAAGTGCGAGGGCGACCTGGAGAGCGTCGCGAACGAGTTGTCGGCCATCGACGAGATCGAATACGTCGTGCTGACCGCCGGATCGTTCGACTTGATCGTGGAGGTCGTCTGCGAGGGCGACACCCACCTTCTGGAGATTCTCGGCAAAATCCGCGCGATCCCCACCGTGCGGGCGACAGAGTCGTTCATCTACCTGAAGCTCAAAAAGCAGACCTACTCGTGGGGCACCCGCTAGGCGCCCCTCACGGGAGATACGGCGGAAGCCCGTCATGTGACCCTCGCCACGGCCCGCACCGGCGACCCGTCCGCGCCGGGCAGGTGGAGGGGGAACATCGAGACCTCGATCGCCCGCCCGGCGGCCTGTGCCTCCAGGAGGACGTCGAGCCCCCGGAGGTTCTCCGCGATCACCGCGTGGGCGCCGCAGAGCACCCGGTGGGCCGGGAAGTCGTCGGCGGGGGTGGGGTCGACGCTCAGCGCGTCGATTCCGACCGTGCGCACGCCCGCGGCGACGAGCAGCTCGGCGGCCTCCTCGGTGAGGTAAGGGTGATCGAGGTAGTGATAAGTGCCGAAGTGACCTGCCCAGCCCGTCGCGACTAGCACGATGACGCCCTCGGTGGCGACGGCCTCAAGCCGCTCCGGGCCGATCGGGGAACGCGGGGCGAGGCCCCGCGCGTCGGCCACGGCGGCGGGGCCTGTGAAGCGCTCCAGAGGCAGTTCGTCGAGCCTCGGCAACGAGTCGTCGATGTGGAACGGCGCGTCCACGTGGGTGCCCGACTGCGACCCGAGGTGCAGGCCGAGGACGTTGACCCCGTGGGCGGCGGTTGTCAGCGCCGGGGCGATCTCGACCGACGGATCGCCAGGATAGACGGGCATCCCCGTGGTCAGCGGCACCGACAGGTCGACGATCATGTATGGACGGGCTCCCCTGCAACTCCGTTGTCAGGCCCGATGATAGGCGGCGTCGGCGCGTCCGCGGCACGCACGAGCCGTGGCCCCTTCGGGCCGAAGACCCCACGAGGCTCGGGAAACACCAGAAGCAACAGCAGGTAGAGCAGCCCGGCCACGGCGAGCCCGAGCGGCAGGGCGATGTCCACCCCACCGGCGAGATGGCCGAAGGGCCCGACGAACTGGCCGGGGATGTTGGTGAAGGTGATGGCGACGGCCGCGGAGACGAACCACGCGGACAGGCCGCGCCAGTTCCAACCGTGGCTGAACCAATAGCGCCCGCCGCGCTGGCGCCGGTTGAAGACCTGCAGGGCCTCGGGGTCGTACCACCCGCGCCGCACCACGTAGCCCAGCATCATGATCACCATCCAGGGGGCGGTGCAGGTGATGATCAGCGTGGCGAAGGTCGAGATGCTCTGGGTCAGGTTCATCCAGAACCGCCCCGCGAAAATGAACCCGATGGACAGCACACCGATGAACACGGTCGCCTGGACCCGGCTGAACCTCGTGAAGACGCTGGAGAAGTCGAGGCCCGTGCCGTACAGCGAGGTGGTGCCCGTGGACATGCCGCCGATCAGGGCGATGAGGCAGACGGGAAGGAAATACCACCCCGGGGAGACCGCCAGCAGGCCGCCGACATAGTTGGGGGCAGCCGGATCCATGTACTGCGGAGCCTTGGCGGCGATGATCGAGGCGGTGGCCAGGCCGAAGAAGAACGGGAGGATCGTTGCGATCTGAGCGAGGAACGCGGCGCCCATGACCTTCCTGCGAGGGGTGTCGGCGGGGATATACCTCGACCAGTCCCCCAGGAACGCCCCGAAGGAGACCGGGTTGGACAGCACGATCAGTGCGGCGCCGATGAAAGCCGGCCAGAACAGCGGATCGGCCGTCGAGGCGAACACACCCGGGTAGGAGGGGTCGAAGTCCCCGGCGAAGGCGACGAGGCCGAGCACGAACATCAGCGACGCCGCGGCCACCGCGATCTTGTTCACGAGGAGCATGAAGCGGAAGCCGTAGATGCAGACGGTCAGCACCAGGCTCGCGAAGATCGCATATGCCACGGCGTGCGTCAGGTCGTTCTGCGGGACGCCCACGAGCCGGGCGGCGCCGCCCACGAGCGCGTCCCCTGAAGACCACACCGAGATCGAGAAGAAGGCGACGGCGGTGAGCAGCGCCAGGTAGGAGCCCACGATCCGGCCGTGCACGCCGAGGTGCGCCGACGAGGAGACGGCATTGTTGGTGCCGTTCCGGGGGCCGAAGAGCGAGAGGGGGGCCAGGATGAGCGCCCCGGCCACAAGGCCCGTCAGCGTCGCGGCCAGGCCCTGCCGGAAGGACAGCCCGAAAAGGATGGGGAAGGCGCCGAGCACGCAGGTGGCGAAGGTGTTCGCGCCGCCGAAGGAGACGCGGAAAAGGTCGATGGGGCGTGCCGTACGGTCGCGGTCGGGAATGCGGTCGACGCCGTAGGTCTCGATCTCTGTGATCTTCGGAGACTCGGCGGGCGCCGCCGTCATGAACCCTCCTTGATCGCGAACAGGCTCACCAGGTCGTAGGCGACGTGTGCCGCGGCGACCGAGGTGATCTCCGCGTGGTCGTAGGGCGGTGAGACCTCCACGACGTCGGCGCCGACGAGGTTGGCGCCGGCCAGGCCGCGGAGGATCTCCAGGAGTTCGCGGCTGGTCAGCCCACCCGCCTCCGGAGTGCCCGTACCCGGGGCGTGGGCCGGGTCAAGCACATCGATGTCGATGGAAACGTAAAGAGGGCGGTCGCCGATGCGCTGCCTGAGCGCGCCGATCGTCTCGTCGAGGCCGCGGCGCATCACGTCGGCGCTGGTGACGATGCCGAAGCCGAGCCTCCTGTCCTCGTCGAGGTCCCGGCTTGAGTAAAGCGGGCCTCGGGTGCCGACGTGGCTGAGCGCCTCGGTGTCGAGCACCCCCTCCTCGACGGCACGGCGGAACGGCGTTCCGTGGGTGTATTCCGCGCCGAAATAGGTGTCCCAGGTGTCCAGGTGGGCGTCGAAGTGCAGCAGCGCGACCGGCCCGTGCCGCTTGGCCACCGAACGCAGCAGCGGTAGAGCGACGGTGTGATCGCCGCCGATCGTGACCAGGCGGGTGCCCCCGGCCATGAGGCTCGTGGCGGCGTCCTCGATCATCTCGACGGCCTGGCCGATGTCGAAGGGGTTGCACACGATGTCGCCGGCGTCGGCGACCTGAAGCGCCGCGAACGGGGAGACGGCGAGCCCCGGGTGGTAGGGCCTGAGCAGCCTGCTCGCCTCCCGCACCGCCGACGGGCCGAACCTCGCGCCCGGCCGGTAGGAGACCCCGCTGTCGAACGGTACGCCCACGACCGCCACATCACACCGTTCCACCTCGTCCAGCCGGGGAAGCCGGGCGAAGGTGGCGGGCCCCGCGAAACGCGGCACCTTCGATGAGTCAACGGGCCCACGGGGTTCAGACATACGTCGGGGTTCCTCTCATCACTCGCTCTTCATCGGTGCGCGGAGGATCCCCGGCGGGAGGTTGGGGCGGGAACGCATTGGGGGTAGTCGACACCGCCTGCGCCGGGATCTCGTCAGCGGCACCGCCCGACTTCGTGCCGCCGACCGTCGAGGTAGCGATCGGGAGGAAGTGACCGCTACCGGCGGGGGGTGTGAGCCGGGCTTTGAAGCACGACCTGCGGAGGGAGCAGGTCGTGCCCTCGGGGTTGCCTCCAGTGTGGACGGGTTTTGCCAACCGATTCAATTGTCGCGACCACAGACTGAACCGGTGCGCCTTGTTGCCTCCCACAAGCCATACCTACGCTGGAAGGGTGCCCGTCAACAGGATCAGGGTCGAGGAACTGGTCCGGTTCCCCGCACTGCAACTGCGGGTGATCGCCGGAGAGGCCGGCCTGCAACGCTCCCTCTCGTGGGCTCACGTGAGCGAGCTGGAGGACCCCACGCCGTGGCTGCTCGGCTCTGAGATGATCATGACGACCGGCCTCGCCGTCCCCCGGTCGGCCGCGCGCCAGCGCGCCTACCTCGAACGGCTCGACGGCGCCGGTGTGGCCGCCCTCGCCCTCTCCACGCAGTTGAGCGTGCCGCCCTTGCACAAGGCGTTCTACGACACCGCCGAGGAACGCGGCATACCGGTGCTTGAGGTGCCGCTGTCGGTGCCGTTCATCGCGATCTCCCAGGAGGTCGCGGCTGCCGTGCGGGAAGACGCGGGCGAACGCCTCGGCGCCCAGCTCCAGGTGTTCGGCGCGCTGCGCTGGCTCGCCTCCGAGGACCTCGACAGCGCGACGCTGTTCCAGCGGCTGGAGCGGCTCTCCGGCTACGACCTTTACCTGTGCACCCCGCAGGGCCGCCCGCTGCTGCCCGGGGTGCCCGCCCCGCCCGAGCCCACACCGCTGCCCAGCGGCCCCGACGCGCCGCCCACGATGCCCGGGGGCTTCGTGGTGCCCGTGCCGGCCCCCGGCGGCCCCGCGGGCTATCTGCTCGCCTTCGAACGCGAGGGCGCCCGGCCCTCCGGCCTCGCCGTCGTCCAGCACCTCGCCACCGTGGCCGCCTTCCAGGTCGCCATGGCGCGCCACGAACGCGAGACCCTGCGCCGCGAGGGCGCGGAAACCCTCGCCGAGCTCCTCCAGGACTCCCTCGACCCCGCGATGGCCCGCCGCCGCCTCGTCCGCATGGGCCTGCCGGCCGACGGCGACAACGTGCTGCTCGCCGTACGCGGCGTGAGCGACCAGGCACTCGTCGGCGCCTTGGCCGACCACCCCCACCTGATGCTCCGCCGCCGCGGCGAGCTCTACGTCCTCGCCACCGCCTCCCCCGGCTTGAGTACGGCTGTCGCCTCGCTCCCCGGCGTCTCCGCCGGAATCAGCCGGGCCTTCCCCGTCGGCGACCCCATCAAGGTGGCCGCCCGCGAGGCCGCCTGGGCCGCCTCGCGGGCCGTCGAATCCGGCCAGGCGATCGTGAAATACGGCGACGACACGACCGGCCGCTGGTTGCCCGACGACCCGGCCACCCTCCAGGCGCTCGTGGACCACGTCCTCGGGGATGTCCTCCGCTACGACGCCGATCACGGTGCGGAGTTGCTGCTGTCGGTGCGCACCTGGATGGAACGCGACCGCCACACCGAGGGCGCCGCGGGTGCCCTCCACATCCACCCCAACACCCTGGCCTACCGCCTCCGCCGCTTCGCCGCCCTCAGCGGGCGCGACCTGTCCTCCACAGGGGCCTTCGCGGAGGTGTGGCTGGCCATCAGGGCGGCGGAACAGCTGGGTCTGATCGACTGACCTTCCGGCGGTGCTGCTTGGCCGTGTGGCGCTTTACTGGCGCTGTCTGTCGTCTTGAAGCGCGGCGCTGTTCGGCGGTGGGGGTGGGCTGGTGCGGCGCTGTCTGGCTTGCGGCTGCTTGTGGCGGTGGCCTGGTGCGGCATATGACCGTCTGGCCGGGAGAAGGGCGGAGGGGACGTCGTGGACGCGCACGAGTGCCGGCGCGAGATGGCGGCCGTGCCTTTAGGTCGTGCGCCCCAAGGTCGCAAGCACAAGGCCGGTTCGCATTCGCATCGTGTCGTCTCCTTCGGACGCGGCCGGGGATTCGATACTCCGGCAGGTCATACATACGACACGGGATGTTTCCTTGGCGTTTCCAAGCGGCGGGAGCGGCGTGCCGGCCATGCCGTTCGAGGGTGCGTACGGCGGTGCGTCGCGGTCTCCTTGGTCATCCACGAGCATTCCGCAGACCAGATCGGGAGAAAGCACGAAATGAACGACAGCACAGCGGCCCACCGGCGGCCGGGCCGCGCCGGCTCTTCTGAGCGCACGGCGCAGCAGGCTTATGCTGCACGGACTATTGGTGTTCTTCCAGAAGCTCAAGCAGGTCGGCGACCTTGTCGAGCATCTGCTCGACCTCGGCGATCACGTAGCCGGGGCGCAGGACCACGGTGGTGAATCGCACCGAGCGGGCCTCCGAGGGGGTCACCGGGTCGGCGGACTCGCCGCGCAGGGCGCCGACGACGCGGTCCAGGAAGGCATCGACCTCATCCTCCCGGTAGCCGGCGCCGAGGCGGGCCGAGCCGAAACGTGCCTGCTCGACGCGGTCGGCCTCGGCGGCCAGCCACTCAAGTCCCTCCGGGATCAAGGTGCCGCGGCGAGTTGACCGCAGGCTCCGTCGATCTCACGGCCTCTGGTGTCGCGAACGGTGACGGGCACACCGTGGGACTCCAACCGCCGGACGAACGCCGCCTCGTCCTCCGGGCGCGACGCGGTCCATTTGGAGCCGGGTGTGGGGTTGAGGGGGATCAGGTTGACGTGGGCGAGTTTGCCCTTGATCAGGCGGCCCAGGAGGTCGGCCCGCCACTCCTGATCGTTGATGTCCTTGATCAGGGCGTATTCGATGGAAACACGACGGCCGGTGGTGGCGGCGTAGTCCCAGGCGGCGGAGAGCACCTCGGAGACCTTCCAGCGCGTGTTGACCGGGACCAGCGTGTCGCGTAGCTCGTCGTCGGGCGCGTGCAGCGACAGGGCCAGCGTCACCGGCAGCCCTTCGGCCGCGAGTTTGGCGATGGCGGGCACCAGGCCGACGGTCGACACGGTGACGCCCCGGGCGGAGATGCCGAGCCCGGCGGGGGCCGGGTCGACCAGGCGGCGCACGGCCCCGATGACGGCCTTGTAGTTGGCCAGGGGCTCCCCCATGCCCATGAACACGATGTTGCTGATGCGGCCGGGACCGCCCGGCACCTCACCGGCCGCCATCGCCCTGGCCCCGGCGACCACCTGCTCGACGATCTCGGCGGTGGACATGTTGCGGGTGAGACCGGCCTGGCCGGTGGCGCAGAAGGGGCAGTTCATGCCGCAGCCCGCCTGGGACGACACACAGATCGTGGCCCGCCCGGGATAGCGCATGAGGACCGACTCCACGAGCGCGCCGTCGAACAGGCGCCAGAGCGTCTTGCGCGTGGTGCCGCCGTCGCAGGTGATCTCCTTGACGGGGGTCAGCAGGGTGGGGAACAGGGCCTCGACGAGTTTGGCGCGCGTGGCCGCCGGAAGATCGGTCATCGCCTCCGGGTCGGTGGTGAGCCGCTCGAAGTAGTGACGGGAGAGCTGGTCGGCGCGGAACGCCTTCTCGCCCAGCTCGGCGACCGCGGCGCGCCTTTCCGCCGCGCTCATGTCGGCGAGGTGGCGGGCGGGCTTGGCCCTGCGGGGCGCGGCGAAGGTGAGCAGCGGACGGCCGCTCTCCGTGCTCGGGGCACTCATAGACTCTCCCACTCAAGCTTCTCCCCCAGACCGAAACCTGAGGAGCCCACACCTGTCGAAGCGGCACTTGCCGATGAAGTCACTGCCGGGCGGCGGAACAGCGGAGCGACGAGGCCGGCGCCCGTCTTGGACCATCCGTCTCACCTGTCACACGGATCCCGCCGATCGCACGGGCCCGATCGACTTCCCACAGGCTCTTCATCACGCAGGCGGCGAGGACGCCGCTGACCACACGGCCGGCCAGGCGAATACGGCCGCGCAGTACCTTACCAAATCGTGTCTCACGCCGCCGGACCGGCGGTTCGCCGCGGAGGTCCGGCCTGTCTGACCTCAAGGAGATTCGATGACTTCTGCCGGGGGCCCTGATCCGAGTTCTCGCGTGATCTAAAGTCCATTTGTATGGCGACATTTTGGTCGGCTTCGCCGTCTGAACCGTCCAACCCCTCAGAGCCTTCGGCGTACGAGTCGTCCACCAGCGGTCCGATGCGCGAACCGGACCGCGACCCGGCGTACAGACCCGATCGTGGTTTCGATCAGAGTTCGGGTGACCAGGAGACGGGCGGCGACTCCGCCCGCGCAGCGGGCGCGGGGGCCCGGCGGGCCGGGCCACGTCACCGTATGCCCGCGGAATCCGAGCCGGGCGACGAGGGTGGAAGATCGGCGAGCGTGGACACCGAGGTCGTCCTGAACGACGACAATCCCTACCGCAGCAGGACTCTGGTCGTCGAGTGCGACGAGGTGTCCTCCGTGGCCTACCTGTGCGCCAGGGACGGCACGGTTCACGGGGCGTCGTGGCTGGCCAACCACGTCGAGGCCCCTGAGGAGATCGACGCGGGCCGCATCAGCGCGGGCCTGCCGCCGCTCATGCCCCGCGCGAACACCCGCAACCCGACCGGCAGGGACCGCCTGGGGCGTTTGTCGGCCCTCTGGTTCGAGGAGGGGGACGGCGTGGCCCTGTACGAGGGCACCGAGTTGCTCGCCGTCATCCCGGGGTGGGCCGACGTCAGCCGGGGTATGCCGGGATATGCCCGTGACGCCCTCGGCGAATCTCCCTTCGCGTGGTCGCTGGCCGACGCCTACGAAGGGCTCGGGCCCCGCCTGGCCAAGGCCCACTCCTACTGGCAGTGGCGGCGGGCTGAGGCGTCCTGGGCGTCGTTCCAGCAGTTCGTGATGGGGCACCTGGACGTCATGACGGGCCCGGCCGGACGCTATTGGGACGCGGGAGGCGACCGGCTGCCGACGATGGGGATCACCGAGCGGCCCCCGCACGATCAGCGCAGTTTCACCATCTTGTCAACGGTCGGCATGAGCTGCCAGCGCATGCCGACCGTCGAACGCTATATCGACCGGCCCGATGCCTTCGCCCGCATCGAACTCGCGGTCGCCACCAGGGGCGACCCGCGGGAAGCGGCCCGGTTGTTCCTCTGGCTGGGCCAATATCCGTGGCACTCCGTCACCTGGCTGGGGCACTGCCACACCGCCAAGTGGTATCACGACCCGGCCACATTCCCGTTGGGCGCAGGGTTCGCCGGAGTGATGCTGGTCGCCGATCCGCCGGGGTTGCCGCCGTTGTCGGGGTTCACGTTTGGGGGCGACGCCGTACGGTGGCTCTGGCTTGTGCCGTTGACCGAGGGAGAGTTGTCCTCGTCGGCGGGTGAAGGGGCGCAATCGGTGCTGAACGGGCTGTCACACCACCGCTTCTTCGCCTGATCAGCGGTTCTGTGTGAGATCAGTGCACTGATCGGTGTTCTTCGCGTGATCAGTGCACGAAGATCGACAACAGGATCCAGGCCGGGATCGAAGCCGCGACGAGCGAGTCCAGCCTGTCCATCCAGCCGCCGTGGCCGGGCAGGGCCTTGCCCATGTCCTTCATGCCCACATCACGCTTGATGACCGACTCGACGAGATCACCGACGGTGGCGAAGACCACCATGACCGCGCCGAACAGAACTCCCTGCCAGATCTCACCGTCGAGCAGCCACACCATTAGCCAGGCCCCCACCGCCATGCACATGAGCGACGATCCGGCGAATCCCTCCCAGGTCTTCTTCGGGCTGATCGTCGGTGACATGGGGTGTTTGCCGAACAGAACGCCGGCGGCGTAACCCCCGATATCGCTGGCCGCCGTGGTGGCGATGAAGACGATCACCCGGTCGGGACCGTGCGGCTGGGCGAGCATGAGCGCCACCACGGCCGCCAGCAGAGAGGGGTAGACAAGCGTCAAGACGGTGGCCGCCGTCTCACGGACATAGTTTTCCGCGCCCAGAAACATGCGCCACGCCATAAGGCCGAAGGCAAGGAGTGCGAACAGCCCCAGCAGCCAGGTGGTGCCACCCCAATAGGCGGCGGCGAGCATGCCCGCCGAGCCCGCCAGAACCGGGATCAGCGGCACCCGGATGTCCGAGGCGGCGAACGCCTTGACCAACTCGTTCACCCCGGCCCCGACCGCCACGGCGACCACGGCAAGGAAGAGCTCTTCCACGAAATAGAGCGAGCCGATGATGACCGCGCCCAACACGACGCCCACCGCAATCGCCGCGGGAAGGTTGCGTCCGGCACGACCGTCACCCGGTGCGCCCTTTGTGGAATCGGGATTGCCTTCGGCAGCCGAACCTTCCACTACGGTCTCACTCTCACGCGCGTGATCCTTGCGCCCCCGCCGCTTAAGGGCGGGGAACACAAGGATCACGATTGACTTGCCCCCTCGGGCGGGGACTCAGACCTCAAGCAGCTCGGCTTCCTTGTGCTTGAGCAGCTCGTCGATCTTGGCAACGTGCTTCTGGGTGAGCTCATCGAGCTCCTTCTCCGCTCGGCGCACCTCGTCCTCGCCGACCTCGCCGTCCTTCATGAACTTGTCGAGGGTCTCCTTGGAGCGGCGGCGGATGTTGCGCACGGAGATCTTGCCGTCCTCGGCCTTGGAACGCGCGACCTTGATGTATTCCTTGCGGCGCTCCTCCGACAGCTCGGGGAACACCACACGGATGACCTGGCCGTCGTTGGACGGGTTGACACCGAGGTCGCTGTCGCGAATGGCGCGCTCGATCGCGCTCATCGACCCGCGGTCGAACGGCTGCACGATCACCATGCGGGCCTCGGGCACGTGGAACGAGGCGAGTTGCTGAATCGGCGTCTGAGAGCCGTAGTATTCAGCGCTGATCTTGTTGAACATGGCGGGTGTGACACGGCCGGTACGGATGCCCGCGAAGTCGTCCTTGGCGACCATGACGGCCTTGTCCATTTTCTCTTCGGCTTCGAAGAGAGTTTCCTCGATCACAGTGTGGCTCCCTTTCTCCCTACCCGCGCGGGGGGACAGGCCCCCGCACACCCCTCCGACTACTTGGCCGGGCTCACAAGCGTGCCGATCTTCTCACCACGCACCGCCCGCAGGATGTTGCCCTCACCCATCAGGTCGAAGACCACGATCGGCAGGCCGTTGTCCATGCAGAGGCTGATCGCGGTGGCGTCCATGACGCCGAGTCCGCGAGTGAGCACCTCGCCATAGTCGAGATGGTCGAACCGTACGGCATCGGGGTTCTTACGCGGGTCGGAGTCGTAAACCCCGTCCACCTGCGTGCCCTTCAGCAACGCCTCGGCACCGATCTCCAACGCCCGCTGAGCGGCGCAGGTATCGGTCGAGAAGAACGGCGATCCGAGACCGGCCCCGAAGATCACCACGCGCCCCTTCTCCAGGTGGCGGATGGCGCGACGGGGCAGGAACGGCTCTGCCACCTGCTGCATGGTGATGGCCGTCTGGACACGGGTGTCGATGCCCCGCTTCTCCAGGAAGTCCTGCAGCGCAAGGCAGTTGATCACCGTGCCCAGCATCCCCATGTAGTCGGCCCGAGCCCGGTCGATGCCCCGCTCGGACAACACGGCGCCGCGGAACATGTTTCCGCCGCCGACGACCACGGAGACCTGCACGCCGACACGCACGGCCTCGGCTATGGAATCGGCCAGGTGGCCGACCACGCCGGCGTCGATGCCGAGCGGCTCCCCGCCGGCGAACGCCTCACCGGACAACTTGAGCATGACCCGTTTCCAGCGAAGCGGACCCGAAATGGGCGAATCCGCCGACGCAGCTGGGTCGTGATTCTCCTGCACGTAGGCGGCCTCCTCGTGTGGTCGTCATAAGAGAAGAGCTGGTCCAAGCTTAGGATGTGGCAATCCTGTGCTTGGCCCGGGACAGGACCTTGCCGGTCTTATCCTTTGAGTCCCTTAGATCTTTGAGCATGCCACCCTCCGTTGGCGAGTCCGCCCCCAGGGGGCGGCGAGCCGTCCGGCGGCGTCCCCGGCCCAGGTCGGACCGGGAGCTCGACTCGGGTGACCGGGCCGGCCGGCCACCGCGCCGTATGTTCGATTGTCCGACGTGCGGGGTGGTTCGTACATCCCGGGCGGTGCATCCGGGAGGATAACGCGGCTCACGGGCTGTCGTGGAGCCGTGGCGCGTGCCTCTCGGTGCCGGGCCGGCACTCATGTCACACGCCTTGGTCTGTGCACTGGCGCACCGCCGGTCACTCAAGACCGGCCGAGCCGGGTTCGCCCCGGCCGGCCGCCCAAGCCCTGGCCGAGCCGGTTTGACACGACCAGCCACTCAAGCCCTGGCCGAGCCAGTTTGACTCGACCAGCCGCCCAAGCCCTGGCCGAGCCGGTTTGACACGACCAGCCGCTCAAGACCGGCGACGGCCCGCGGAGCCGGATCGGCTCCGCCGGCGATCACCGGCCAAGAGCCGAGATCGGCCCAACCGGGCGACCACCACCCGCCTCGATCACGACCGATGCGCCTGCGAGGGCCCTTAGCCTCCCCTTGGGGAAACTCAGGGCCACACACCCCTTCGCACAAGACCCCACACAGCCAGAGGAGCCCTCCGTGAGATCCGCTCCTAGAGCGATCCACGGCGAGCTCCACGGGTGGGACTTAGGCCTGGCCGACCTTGAAGCGGACGAAGTCCAGGATCTTGACCCCGGCCTCCTCCGCGACCTTCGCGATCGGCGTCTTGTTGTCGCGGACCGAGGCCTGCTGAACCAGCGTGAAGTCCTTGTACCACGCGCTGACGCGACCCTCGACGATCTTGGGGATGGCGCCCTCGGGCTTGCCCTCCTCGCGGGTCATCTGCTCGAAGACCGCACGCTCCTTGTCGAGCACATCGGCCGGCACGGTCTCCGGGCTGAGGTACTTCGGCGCCATCGCGGCGGTGTGCTGCGCGAAGAAGCGGCCCACCTCGGCGTTGGGCACGTCGAGCTGGATCAGCACGCCCACGGTCGGCGGAAGCTGCGGGTCGGACTTGTGCATGTAGGAGGTGACGTAGCCACCCTCCAGCACCGAGAACCTGCGCACCTCGATCTTCTCACCGAGAGCGGCGTTGGCCTCGTCGAGCAGCTCCTTGACCGGACGCCCGGCGATCTGCGACTCCAGCAGGGTCGGCACGTCGCCCGGCTTGGTGGCCACGATGTGGTCGACGATCGTCGCGGCCAACTCCTGGAACCGGTCGCCCTTGGCCACGAAGTCGGTCTCGCAGGCCAGCTCAAGCAGACCCGCCAGGGCGTCGCCCTCGTGCTTGACGGCCACCAGGCCGTTGGAGGCGGTGCGCGCCTCACGCTTGCCGACGTCCTTGGCACCCTTGATGCGCAGGATCTCGACGGCGCGGTCGAAGTCGCCCTCGGCCTCCTCCAGCGCCTTCTTGCAGTCCATCATGCCCGCGGCGGTCAGCTCACGCAGCCGCTTGACATCGGCCATGTTCACAGAAGCCATTGTCATTTCCTCGTGGAAGTCGTCGTGGACCGGGCGGGCGCCCACGGCCCCGCCCCAGGCCACCCGCCCGATCATCGAGCGGGCCGCCCAGGGCTCGGAGCGACATCGCACACCCACCCGGGGGAAAGCCGGTGAACCTCTCCGTGCGGAGAAGCTCGGGAGTACGGCTTGCGCCGTACGGAACCTCACGCCTGCTCGGTGTCCTTCGCCTCAGGAGCCTCGGGAGCCGCCTCGGTGGCCTCGGGGGCCTCAGCAGCGGCCTCGCCGGCCTCCGCGGCCTCGGGAGCGGCAGCCTGCGGCTCCGCGGCGGCCGGGGCCTCAGCCTCGGTGCGCTCAAGCAGCTCGCGCTCCCACTCGGCCAAGGGCTCGACGTCGGCGGCGGCCGCCGGCTTGTCATCCCCACGCGACACACCGGCCCGCGCCATCAGACCGTCGGCCACCGCGTCCGCGATCACGCGGGTCAGCAGGCTGACCGAACGAATCGCGTCGTCGTTGCCCGGAATCGGGTAGTCGACCTCGTCCGGGTCGCAGTTGGTGTCGAGGATCGCGACAACCGGGATGTTGAGCTTGCGGGCCTCGTTGACGCCGATGTGCTCCTTCTTGGTGTCCACGACCCACACCGCGCTCGGCACACGGGCCATGTCCCGGATGCCGCCGAGGGTGCGCTCCAGCTTCTCCTTCTCGCGGCGGCGCATGAGGAGCTCCTTCTTCGTGAGCCCCGAACCCGCCACGTTGTCGAAGTCGAGCTCCTCGAGCTCCTTCAGACGCTGAAGCCGCTTGTGCACGGTGGAGAAGTTCGTGAGCATGCCGCCCAGCCAACGCTGGTTGACGTAGGGCATGCCGACCCGCGTCGCCTGCTCGGCGATGGCCTCCTGAGCCTGCTTCTTCGTGCCGATGAACAGGATCGAACCGCCGTGCGCGACCGTCTCCTTGACGAAGTCATAGGCGCGGTCGATGAACGACAGCGACTTCTGCAGGTCGATGATGTAAATGCCGTTGCGCTCCGTGAAAATGAAACGCTTCATCTTCGGGTTCCACCGGCGGGTCTGGTGGCCGAAGTGCACGCCGCTCTCAAGGAGCTGTCGCATGGTGACGACGGGGGCCATAGTGATGGTCCTCCTGATCGGGGCGCCCATGCCTGGGCGCGTTTCTCGGTTATCCGCGGCGACCGCATGAGCCGCCGCGCCTGACGCCCTGAGTCACTCCAGCCGAATCGACATCCGGACCGAGGGAGCAACATCGCCTTCGGGCGTGCGAAGTCGGCCTGCCTAAGACAGGCCATCGCAAAGTCTACCGCTCACCCGACGCCCCCTCACCCCACACGCCAATCCGAACCTCGGGGTCTCTTCGTCGAACCGCGTTCGGAACTGGCTCGTCACACCTGTATCGAAGGCCACGTAGGCATCAGGCGTCCCGGCCTTCTCTTCCGGTTGCGGTTGGCTGGGAGTGGTGGGCTACTTCATCGAGACGCGCTTATCCAGACCGGCTTGATCAGACTGGCTTGATCAGACTGGCTTGATCGGACTGGCTTATCCAGACCGGCTTGATCGGACCGGCCTTTCCGGACCCGCTCAAGCAGCTCCACTCAACCAGACTGCCTCGACCAACCCCACTCAACCAGTCCCGACTGCCCAGATCGGCTCAACCAGGCCGGCTCAACCAACCCTGGTCGCTCAGACCGGCTCCTCCAGATCCACGAACTGGGCCCCCCGGGCCTGCGCCATTCCGAATTGGCGGCACACCGGTCCCCATTAACGGCAGACCAGGCTCCCAAGGAACCCCTCGTCCCCGTTTCAACGCCCCTACCTTGCGTTGCCCCAGGCGCTCCGCCATTCATCGACGCGCCGTTATCCACAGCTCAACCTGCGCAGTCACCGTTGTCCACAGATTCCCCGCCGCCCCCGACAGACAGCCTCGCGATCCGTCATCGTGCTGGCATGGATCCCACCCGCACCCTCCCTCCCCACCCGACGACAACCAGTGGAAACAGCGATGCCGCCGCCACAAGGAGGCACCGTCCGCCCACCAGGCCCGTCCTGCCCGCTCTCCTCACCACCGGATTGCTCTACGCAACCCTCGCCATCCCCACACAGCACCCCCAGCCCTCAAAATTGACCAATAGAGCCACTACTCCCAAGATCACTGCATCCTGGCAGCAGCGCCAACCTCCCCCCAAACCCCAGATCACCCCCTCCCCCGTCAGGCCCCAAGCAAGTCGCATCCCCCGACATCACCCGCCCAACCCTGACGAAGCGTCACCCCGCACCAACGCACGCCCCGAGTGGCGATGGCCTTTGGAAGGCAGCCCTCAAGTGCTCCGCGCCTTCCAACCGCCCGCCGCCCCCTGGCTCGCCGGCCACCGAGGAGTGGACCTGACTGCGGCTGAAGGCCAGACCGTCCTAGCCGCAGGCACGGGCACCGTGCACTTCGCCGGCCAGGCCGGCGGACGAGCAGTGATCTCCCTAATGCACCCCAACGGCCTGCGCACGACCTACCTCCCCGCAAGAGCGTCGGTACGGCGAGGCCAAGCCGTTTCACCAGGCGACCCCATAGGCGTGGTGACGGAGTCGGCCGGTCACTGCACCAGGGCATGCCTTCACTGGGGTCTCCTCAGGGACGGCACCTATCTCAACCCACTCCTGCTTGTCAGACCACCCCAGGTACGACTACTGCCGCGCTGGGACCCACAACCCACCACGAGCTGACCCCACGAGAAGACGCCAAAGCCGGGCCCACCCCGTCTACTCAAGCCCCCACCCCATCCATTCAAGCCCCCACCTCATCCATTCAACCCCCACCCCGTCTATTCAACCCCGAAATGGACACCAGAGCCTCGACTGAGGTCAATCGAAGCCTGATCAGACGCGTTCTGAGGAACCAAGACACCACCAGCAGCTCTCAGAGGAGCAGCCTCAAACTCACCGCCTCCAAAGAACGTTTCCCCACGACGCCGTCTCCGCTGAGACACACAACACGCCACAAGCCGACACCACGTGAAAACAGAAGCCAGCGCCAAACACCCCCACCCCGCCCCGCCACCCAATTGCGGCGGAGCCATGTGGGCCGGCTGATCCCGACACCAGACCAGAAGCAACGCATGCCAACAGCTCCCAGAGGAGCAGCCTCAATCTCCGCCGGCCCCGGTCGCCTTCCCCCAACCTGGGCCACCCCACGCCTGACGACGCGCCGTTAGACAGAAGCGCTGAGAGCAGCCGCACGGCAGAGAGCGGAGGCGAGAAACCATGTTCGTGAACCCCGGCCGAGGACCTCGACGGCCTGATGGTGCACGTAGCCGACGACGTCGTTTCCTACAAGCACGACGCCCCGCGCAACACGAAGGCCTGGCCGCCCTCAGGAAGATATGCCGAACCAGCCTCGCCTGGACCCGGGAGCCGTCAGCTGGACGGATGGGACTGCGCACATAGGAATGGGGCCACCTACCTGGAGGTGGAAAGGGCACTCGGAAATAGGGGAGATTGGACGGCGCCCTAGGCTCGTGGATGAGCCTGACGGTAGGCGGCGTGTAGGCGGTCAATCGAGATGTGCGTGTAGATCTGTGTGGTGTTGAGCGAAGTGTGCCCAAGCAACTCCTGAACACTGCGCAGATCCGCTCCCCCCTCCAGAAGGTGGGTGGCAGCCGAGTGACGAAGTCCATGCGGCCCCATGTCAGGCACACCGTCGACCTGCCCCAGCCGTGCATGAACGACCCGGCGCACCGCCGTGGGATCTATCCGCCCACCTCGCACGCCCAGCAACAAGGCAGGCCCGCTGCAATCTCGCACCCAGAGTGCACGCCCCCGCACAGTCCACGCGTCGAGAGCTCGAAGAGCCGGCCGACCAAAGGGAACGGAACGCTCCTTACCTCCCTTGCCAACCACGCGCACGACATACCGCTCGCGATCGACGTCATCCACATCAAGCCCGCAGAGCTCCCCAACTCGCAGCCCGGTGGCATAAAGCACTTCCATGATCGCCTGATCCCTGAGCGCCTTCACGTCCTTGGCGACCCCGACAAGCCCACGATCGAGCACAGCCTTCGCCTCGTACCGGTTGAGGACTTCGGGCAACGCCCTGGTGGCCTTCGCCGTACCGAGGAGAAGCCCAGGATCCCGACGCAGCCAGCCGCGGCGGTGAGCAAAAGCGGTGAAGGTGCGCAGGAATGCGGTCCGCCGCGCAAGGGTCGCACGCGACCTGCCGGCATCGTGCTGCAGGGCCAGCCACTCACGCATCACGTGAACGTCGATAGAGGGGAGCGTCACCTCACCCTCGGAACGAATGTGGGCCACAAATCCCGCTAGATCCGACATATAGCCCCGAATGGTGTTAAACGAGAGATTCCGCTCGAGCTCTAGGTGTCGCCGAAACTCCCCCGCGACCTGCTCGAATCCCGGAGACTCACTACTCCCATCCATTTGAGTCCCGCCCCTAAACCTCCCCTCAGCAGCCATTTTCCCTCCACGCGACTCTGTTCGACTAGCACACTCTCACAAGCACCTCACACCGGTGGTTGCGATGATCGCCATGCTACTCAAACAGACCTAACGCCCCTCTCCAACTTTCGGCGTTTTTCCACGCAATACACGGCAATATACGAGAAAACCCTCGACATCCCACCGGAACCCGCCACCCCCAGCCTCCACGACCGACAAGCCCAGCAGGAACCCCAACCCACCCCAAACCACCACCCACCACGGCGTTCCGTCAAGGACAGCGCCCTCTCCGTAACCCCCCAGGTGCAGCCAAGCGTCACCGATACACGACCAGAAATACAGGTCCCACTAGATTCAGGGCCGCCTTACCCAAACCCAACACCCCAACACCCCAACACCAACGAACACATACCCACCAGCAAGCCAACAAGATCGACAATGTGCCATATCGCCCCCCACCCCCACGTACAAGCCTCCAGACATATACCCCACGTTTAGATTGCGTAATTCCACAACAACCCAATGAAACTAGCCATATAAGTCAATCCCCAGAACAACAAGCCACTATTTCCCCCGCGAGCACTTTCCCCAAGGCCAACAGATAACCGAACAGAGCAAGCCCGCAAATCCCCGAGCAGAGAAAAGCCCCTGGTAGACAGATTGATCACAACTACCATCACGGCGGAGTAACCAGCGCAAACCAGGCGCCCCAGGAAGTGCGCAGAGCCAGACCCACGCAACCACCACTCAACCCGACGCAGACGAGCTTGGCGAATGCCGTGTGTTCCGGGTGTGGCGTAGGCGCCACCCCTGTGGCACGCGCTCGACATATCCTGCAGCGGCCAGGCTGCCGAGAGAACTCAGCGCGGTAGGTAGGTCGACTCCGGCGGTAGTGGCGATAGTTGCCGGGCCTGCGCCCCTACGGGCTGGGACGGCGTCCAAGACCAGGCGCGTGTTGGGAGACAGAACGTCATGGGGCACCACTGGGCCGCCCTGTTCGACTGCGGCCTCCTCGCCAAGCACTCCTACCAGGTCGATCATCTCCTCGCATGAGGTGACACATGTGGCTTTCGCATCTCGAATCAGTCGGTGGCAGCCGGCTGAGTTGAGAGAGGTGATTGGACCCGGCACGGCACCGAGGTGGCGCTTGAGTGCCAACGCATGTGCGGCGGTGTTGAGAGCTCCACTGCGCAGGGCGGCCTCCACAACGAGTGTGCCTCGTGAGAGGGCGGCGATCAGACGGTTGCGCACTAGGAAACGTGCTCTCGTCGGGCGAACTCCTGGAGGGCATTCACTCACGATCAGGCCGGATTTTCGGATCGCTGCGAACAGGTCCTGGTGTCCGCTTGGGTAGCAGACGTCAGCCCCGCAGGCGAGCACAGCCACCGTCGGGGTCGCTCCGGCCAGCGCCCCACGATGTGCTGCCCCGTCGATCCCATATGCGCCACCCGAGACAACTCCCCACCCCGCACTGCTCAGACCGGCGGCGATCTCGGTGGCGACGTGGGTTCCGTAGGGCGTCGCTGCCCGCGCCCCTACGACCCCCACCGAACGTAGACAGGAGAATCGCAGATCCGCAGAACCGTGAAGCCACAGTCCCAAGGGTTGGCCAGTCTCAAGATCATCGAGCTGTGTCGGCCATTCGACATCCCCAGGCACGACAAGCCTTCCTCCCTGTTCCTCCCCTATCCGAAGATCCGTGAGCGGGTCAGCACTGTCGAGCCGATTCGTCCACGCACTGATCAGCTTGGCCGCGTCGAACGTACGTCTCTGCTTTCGCGCCCGTGCCATCTCCTCATCGACGAACTCAGACGGCAGTTCATGCAGACGAATGCGATCGAAGGCATCGACCGCGCCTTGGGCTTCAACCAGTCGCCCCATCACCTGATCGCCCGCTTCACACATCCTCATGAGCGCGGCCCGAGCGACCGCCTCCCGCCGGTGACTGCTCTTTCCTCCACCAGGAGCAGCCGAAGGCATGGGATCGGCGCTCCTTTCAGAAGCCGCCCTGTCAGTTCGATCCCCTAGCTCACGGGACTGATCGCCGGCCGACTGCAGACCGCCGACTTCGGGACCGATCCCACTCCCAGCCTCAATCTCAGGCTCAGAACCCCGTATGAGCTCAAGCTCAGAACCCGATGCAGAATCAGATCCCGATACGTGGTCAAGGCTCTGATCACACTCGAAAGCCGAATCGGAGTTCGGTACGGCACCAGCATCACCGCGAGCCGATTGGGGACGAGGGCTCGCAGTGGACGTGCTGGTTGGGCAGGCATGGCCATCGCCGCCACCATCCGCGACTTCCCCCAAAGCAAGGCCCGGATGTGAGCAATCGACGTCCGGGATAGCCAAGGCATCCTCCAGATTCGCGATGTTCCCCGAGGCAAGGCCCAGATGTGAAGGTTGGGGACGGCTAGAGCCCTGAACGGAGAGTTGCCGAAAGTCGGAACCCGAGGCACGGTCACGGCCAGGGTTCAGTTCGGAGACTGATGCGGAACCAACGCCTGAGGCGACACCCACGTCAGTTTCCGAACTAGAAACCTGAGCACAGCCAGAGTCCGAACGTGAACCCGAACCCGAGGCACAGCTGGAATCCCCAGTGTCTGGATCGAACGCCGACAGACAAGGAGAATCCGCCGCACAGCCAGAGCCCAACACCGAAACGGGCACAGAGCTAGCATCCGCACCAGAGTCCGTCGTGAAACCGGGACCTGACACCTGCCCGGGATCAGCACCCGACGTGCAACCGGTACCCAAGGCACCAATCGGTTTGAAGTCGGCCCTGGGATCGGAAGTCGGCAAGAAGCCGCCGGAAACGGGATCCGTATTGGAAGGCGAGGCACGGTCGGCGCTTGAGCCTCCCGGCTCGACGCATGGATCTGAGGCCGGCAGGGGGTCATGGCCTACGGCCGAATCGGACACTGGTCTATCGACCGGCGGGGAGGCGAAACCCGCGCCCATGACTAGGACAGACTCATCTTTACCCGTACCCAGATGACGAACTTCTTCCGGCTGGCTCTCTGCACCGTGATTGCTCTGGTGTTGCATGCCACCTGAGCCCACCTGAGGGGCGCTCTCTGGTCCGACTCGACTTTCGCTTTCAGGAACTCCCGCGGGGGAAGAAGTCACTGGACCTGATGGAGCAAGACCTTCCACTCCTGGCTGCCCCTCTTCACCGGGAGTGCTCCAGGGGAATGCGTCGCTCGAATCCCATCGATGAGCAACCCCCGACACATCCGACTTCTCTCCACCATGAATCCCCCAGACATATGGGTCGTCCAGCCCCAGCTGAGGAGCCTTCTCTATCTCGAACCAGCCCTCATCGCCTGGATGACCCCAGTAGTGCTCTCCTCTCGCTGGCCCGCTTTCCGCGGTGACAGGGGCGGCCTTCTCCATGGCAAAGTCATCTGGCTCGACCTTTCTGTGGTCTGGTCCCTTGTGTTGGTGGGACACCAGAACGCATGGTGTTCTCTCTCGGCTATCGCCATGTAGTGTCCGCTCGCCATAAGTGAGGTCGCCGAGGCGGTGGAGTGTCCGTGCGGTTGCCCTGTGATGGACTGCGGCTTCCCCTTCCTCCTGGTTGGGCCGACCGCCCACACCGTCGAAGGCGTGGGCTGTTTCTCGAAGCATTGGCGAGGTCACCGTTGATCCGCTCCATCCACCAGAGACCGGCACGTAATCGGCCGGTCAGAGGTCCGCTTCAGCCACGTCCGGTGCTTGGTCCGGCACACGATCGCGGTCACAGGTCCATCCCCAGCCAAAGTGCAAGGGCGCCGGCGGTCTCCTCCGGGCCTGGGCAACGCTTTCCGGACAGGTCGCTCATGCTCCACGCGACGCGTACTACTCGGTCTAGGCCTCGGGCGCTGAGGGAGCCGTTGTCCAGGCAGGCGGTTAGGGGCTTCATGGCTTCGTCTGGGGGGCGGAAGTCGGAGTGGAGGGCGCTGGAGGGGATCTCGGCGTTGGTTCTCCACGGGGTGGAGGCTAGGCGGCGGGCACTTCTCCTGCGGGCCAGGAGGACGCGTTCTGCCACGGTTTTGCTGGACTCTACGAAGCTTCGATCGGCCAGGAGTTCGCTGCGGGAGGAGCGGGCTACTGTGATCTTGACGTCGATGCGGTCTAGGAGGGGGCCGGATAGGCGGCCTAGGTATCGGCGGCGGACGGTTGGGGTGCAGCGGCAGGCCTCGCCCTGTTCGGATGCCTGGGTGCATGGGCAGGGGTTGGCGGCGAGGATCAGGGTGAAGCGGGCGGGGAAGGTCACGGTGCCGGAGGCTCTCGACACTGTGACGAAGCCGGACTCCAGGGGTTGGCGTAGGGAATCTAGGACGCTTCTTGGGAACTCGGGGGCCTCGTCTAGGAACAGGATTCCTCTGTGGGCGAGGGAGACGGCTCCTGGCCTGATCATGCCGGTGCCTCCGCCGACCACGGAGGCCACGGTCGCGGTGTGGTGGGGACTGATGAAGGGCGCGCGGGTGAGCAAAGGGCAGTCGGGAGGAAGCACTCCGGCGACGGAGTGGATGGCTGTGACCTCCAGGGCGTGATCGCGCTCCAGGGGTGGGAGCAGTGTGGGCATGCGTTCGGCGAGCATGGTCTTGCCGGTGCCGGGTGGGCCCAGCATCCAAAGGTTGTGGCCTCCGGCGGCGCAGACTTCAAGGGCTCGACGTCCTATAGGTTGACCGACCACTTCGCAGAGGTCCGCGGTGGTGTCTCCGTCGCTGGACTCCCCTGGTTGACGGATCACCACCGGCATATCGGAAATGGGATCGTCCTTCTGGAGCCAGTCCACGAGGGAGCGCAGGTCGTTCATGGGGACGATCGTGATGTCGGGCACCAAGGACGCCTCAGCCGCGTTGGCCGCGGGCACCACGACCGTGGGGCAGCCGGCTTCGGCCGCCGCTAGCACTGCCGGGAGCAGGCCGCGGACGGGCCTCAGCCGGCCGTCGAGGCCAAGCTCGCCGAGGAAGTAGTGCTCGGCCACGCGGTCGACGGGCACGACGCCGGCCGCGCCCAGTATGGCCACGGCTACCGCGAGGTCGAATTGGCTGCCCCGCTTGGGCAGGGTCGCGGGGAACAGGCTTACGGTGATGCGGGTGTCGGGCCATGGGAAACGGCTGTTGACCAAGGCCGACCTGACGCGGTCGCGGGCTTCGCTGAGAGCGGTGTCGGGCAGGCCGATGAGGTGCATGCCGGCCAGTCCGTTGCCGATGTCGGCCTCGACCTCGACGGTGTGCCCGCCGACTCCGACGATCGCCACGCAATGGGTGCGCGCGACTGCCATTTAGGCCACCCCCCGGTCATGCCGAATGGTGTAAGTGGCACCGATGCGTTCAAGGGCGACGACATCCACGCGGATCGCGCTAAAGGCGATGCAGTTTCCTGGACCTGCCGCCAGCCGTTGTGCCTGTGCCCAGCGGGCCGCCAGCGCCCGGATTCGTCGCAGCTTGTCGGTCGTCACGGACTCGAAGGCCGAGCCGTGTCTGCGCCCAGATCTTGTCTTGACCTCGATCACGACCAGCTCGCTGCGGTCACGCGCGACCACGTCGAGCTCGCCGTAACGACACCGCCAGTTGCGGTCGAGTATCTGCATGCCCCGGGCCACCAGATAGTCGACGGCCATCTGTTCTCCACTGCGTCCCAGCTCGTGCTTGGCGACCATGGGACCACCCCCTCGGCCACAGAGCTTGGCCTAAAACCAGAGATCGCCGGGCCGTCCAGCCGCATTCTGGGGACAACCTTTTCGGGGGTCGATTTGGGAGGGGTTTCCTGTGGATAACTCGCCTGAACCAGGCGCCTCCACCTGTGGGTTCATGACAAGTCCGCACTACATCGCGACTTAGGTGATCAGGAGGTTCCACCCACCAGAGTCACCGGTTTGTCCAGAGTTACGAGGAGGACAGAGGTAGCCAAGGAGGCCGGCCAGTTGAGGAGGAGGGCGGCGGCGTGGATGAAGGCCATCATGATCGGCCGAGTACGCCCTGCGACGCCAGGCCCCTACAGCCCATAGACGACCGCAAAACCGAATCCGGCGGCCATGAGAGGCAAAACAGACCAAACAGGCCCCGAGAAGATCGTCCTAAAACCAGGCCGGATAGCCGACTATAGCCACGAGGGATGGCTGAAGCACACCGAGGCGAACGCGGAGGTGCGTTCGCCAGAACCGGTGCAGGGCCAGCCCGGCGAGGGTCAGCCTGAGAAGCCTTCCTTAGGCATCTCCAGGTCGGGCTTGGCGAGTTCTTCCACGTTGACGTCCTTGAACGTGACGACGCGGACGTTCTTGACGAAGCGGGCTGGGCGGTACATATCCCATACCCACGCATCGTGCATCTTCACGTCGAAGAACACGTCGCCGTTCTCGGCCGTACGCACGTCGAGATCCACGGAATTGGTCAGGTAAAAGCGCCGTTCAGTCTCGACGACATAGGTAAACAGGCTGACGACATCGCGATATTCGCGGTAGAGCTGCAGCTCCATCTCGGTCTCGTATTTTTCGAGATCCTCTGCGCTCATGCGGATCCTCCTGTCGCACCTCGCTCAGTGCCACCCGAATCAGGCGACACCAGCCCCCACTTCATTCTCACCCATCTCACCGCCCCGCCCTGCTCGCGCCACCGTTACGAAGGAGAAGCGGTGGTCCTGGCAGGGGCCGTGGGCGCTGAGTGCGCGGCGATGACCGGGGGTGACATAACCCTTGTGTACGGCAAAGCCGTATTGGGGATAACGCTGGTCCAGGTCGGACATCATCCGGTCCCTGGTGACCTTGGCCACGATCGAGGCGGCCGCCACGCAAGCCGCGACCTGGTCGCCCTTCCAGACCGCCAGGGAGGGCGCCGGCATGCCGGGCACCGGGAACCCGTCGGTAAGCACATAGCCAAGGTCACAGGATAGCCTGGCCACGGCTCGCCTCATGCCTTCGACGTTGCACTTGTGGAGGCCGCGGGCGTCGATCTCGCCGGGGGGCACGACCACGACGCCGATGTCCTTGGCGGTCGCGGTGATCCGGTCGAAGAGGCGCTCCCGCGTGGCGGCGGTGAGCAGTTTGGAGTCGCCGAGGCCGTCGATCGGGCGGCCCAGCACCACGGCGGCGACCACGAGGGGGCCGGCGCACGCACCCCGGCCTGCTTCGTCCACGCCGGCGATGGGGCCCAGTCCTCGCCGGGCCAGGGCCCGCTCATAGCCGTAGAGGCCCGCGTCGCGCCTGACGACGCTGGGGCGGGGGCGGAAGGTCACGCTCATGGCACCACGCGGTGTGGAAGGGGACTTGCGCACGGGACCGCCGCCCAGAACCCTCCGGCGCGACGGACCTCCCTGGGGAGACCCCTCACGTGGAGGGCATCGGCGGCACGAGTGGCCCGGCCGATGTGGACCCATGCGAGCAAGACCATGAGCACCACGAGCATGAAGACAGGGTACGCCTGAATCGACACTTATGGCAGCTTGCTAAAACTGTCGGGCGTTGAGAGGAACTTGGCACGGGACAGCGGCCAGTAGATCGCGAAGGCGTGGCCGATCACGTCGTCCTCGGAGATCGTGCCGTCTCCCTTGGCCTCCTGATGGCTGCGGGAGTCGACCGACCGGGAACGATGATCACCCATCAGCCACAACCGCCCCTGCGGCACCTTCACCTCGAAGGGGTCACTTGGGAAGTCATCGGGGTGGATGTAGGACTTCTCCTCCAGAGGGTGACCGTTCACCGTGATCCGCTGTTTGTCATCACAACACTTGATGGTGTCGCCGCCGACGCCGATCACACGTTTGATGGTGTCGAGACCGTCCCACCCCTTGAACACCACGATGTCCCCGCGCTCAGTGGTGCCGTCGAGCCGGTTGACCAGCACGCGGTCGCTCACGAGCAGGGTGTTCTCCATCGACTCTGAGGGGATCCAGAAGGGCTTGACCACAAAGGCCTGGAGGAGCATCGCTGTAACGACGCCGACGACGACCAAGGCCAGCAACTCCACCACGGCGCCACGTTTGCCGCGCTTCTTCTTCGGCGGCTCCGCGCTCTCCTGTGCGTCGGAGTCGGCCTTCTCGGCCGACTCCGGGGTCTCAGCGGATCCGGCGCCCCGCTGGGGTGAGGCGGGTTCATCCGGTCCGATGTTCTCAGTGGCGGTCATGGCATTGAGGCTACCGGTCGACGAGGGGATGATTCGGCCGCTGCGGGAAGCTGTCAGCGCTTAAGCAGCCGGCGCCGGCGCAGGAGCATCAGAGGGACCGCACCCGCGAACCCTACGAGTAGCGGGGCCGCGCCCGCCGCGGCGTTGAGGGCGGGCTGGGCGAAGGTCTCGGGGATCGGCAGGACCGCAGCCCGCGAGAACGGCCAGACGATCACGAAGGCGCGGCCGACGACCTTGTCCACGGGGATGGTGCCGCCGCCGGGGTCACCGATGTGCGTGCGGGAGTCGAGCGACACCGACCGGTGGTCGCCCATCACCCAGAGGCGCCCCTTCTCGACCTTCACCTCGAAGGGGGTGGTGGACGGAACATCGCCGGGATAGAGGTAGCTCTGCTCGTCGAGCGGGACGCCGTTGACCGTCACACGTCGCTTGTCGTCGCAACATTTGACGGTGTCACCGCCGACGCCGATGACTCGCTTGATGTAGTCCTTCTCCCCGGGCACCACACCGAAGGCCGTGCCGACCCACCGGAAGAATGCCGCGAAGGGGTTGGACGGCTCCTCAAGCTTGACCTCGCTGTCCCAGGAGTCCACTCCGGAGAAGACGACCACGTCTCCGCGCTCGATGTCGCGGGTGTGGTAGACGAGCTTGTTGACCAGCACCCGGTCGTTGGTGAGGAGGGTGTTCTCCATCGACTCGGACGGGATGTAGAACGCCTGAACCACAAACGTCTTGATCAACAGAGCGAGCACAAGTGCGACGACGACAAGAACCGGCAGTTCTCTCCAGAACGAGCCCTTCTTCGCCTTGCCGCCACGCTTAGCCGGCTTCTGGGTGTCTTCGGCGACCACGTCCACCTCGTCCTCGGCAGGGCCACCCGCTGCCGCGGTGCACCCCGGATCCTGCTGCCATCTCTGACGAGCCTAGATGATGACCAACTCGATATGGTGCCGAGTGCCGTCCTCACGGCCGTGCCGTACGGCATCCATCACGAATGTCGGAAAGGTTCTCCGCTTAGTGAGGATTGTCCCTCCGACTTTAAGAGCCGGTACGGCGAAGCCCAGTCGCACGCTCCCCCGCCATGCGGCCTGGCATAACCCGCAGGCTTTGCGAAACCACGCGATAAGCCTCACAGGGCTCAGATTTCACATCCTCCGCATTACCGCTGTGGGCAATTGAGCGGGTGGCCGAGGTGCTGAGAGCGTGCCGGCCGGGGCCGGAGGATCGCCGTCACGGTGGAGCCCCTGGTACGGCTGGACGCCTCGCGGTCGACCGGATTGCGGCGGGCGGCCGAGCGGGTCGGCGAGGTACTGGAGGGTGTGCCGGCGCCGGCTGTCGGCGAAGTGACGGTCGGCGGGCACGCCTGACGCCCCGCGGCGACAGCGGTCCACGGGGACGGTCAGCGGTCCACGGGGAGGATCAGCGGTCCACGGGGAGGATCAGAAAGGTAACGGGCAGGGCGAAGCAGGAACCCCAGCGAGCATGCCCCACCAGACCCCCGTAAGGCCCCCGAAAGGTCCGTGAAGAGGGAACGCGAAACGGCCCGCGCCCCAAGGGCAGGCGGGCCGAGTCGACCGGAAGGTGAGATGCCTTACTTGGCAGGCACCGCGTCCCGCTTCTCGCGGATGCGGGCGGCCTTGCCGCGCAGGTCGCGCATGTAGTAAAGCTTGGCGCGGCGGACGTCACCGCGGGTCACGAGGTCGATCTTCTCGATGACGGGGCTGTGCACCGGGAAGGTCCGCTCGACGCCGACGCCGTAGCTCACCTTGCGCACGGTGAAGGTCTCACGGATGCCGCCGCCCTGGCGGCGCAGCACGAAGCCCTTGAAAACCTGGATGCGCGACCGGTTGCCCTCGACGACTCGAACGTGGACCTCCAGCGTGTCACCCGGGCGAAAGGCCGGAATGTCGCTGCGCATCGAGGCCTTCTCGATCTCCTGGATCTGCGTGTGCATGACAGCGGTCCCTCATTACGTGAGCGCGCGGAGGTCCACTCGGCTGTGCGGAGCACCGCGACGAAGGGGACACACGCGCTGGGCGATTAAGTCATCGGGCCGAACCTGAAACCGGCCGGCCATGCCACGTCGGCACCAAGGCCGACAGCAGCGCTTCAGTCTGCCATATTTTCCACCCAGACCTGAAATCAGCCCGGGAAGTCAAGCTCCGCGAGCACCGCTCGGTCGTGTTTGTCGAGGGTTTCCGGGCCGAGCCCGGCCAGCAGCTCGGGGCGGTTGGCGGCGGTGCGGCGCAGCGCCTCGTCCCGCCGCCATCTGGCGATCTTGCCGTGGTGGCCGGACAGGAGGATGGGGGGCACCTCGCGGCCGCGCCAGACGGGGGGTTTGGTGAAGACCGGCCCTTCCAGGAGGTTGGCCATGGTGCCGGGGGCGAAGGAGTCGTCCGAGACCGATTGGGCGTTTCCCAGCACTCCGGGCAGGAGCCGGCCGATCGCCTCGACCATCACGAGCACGGCCACTTCACCGCCGGCCAGGACATAGTCGCCGATGCTGACCTCGTCGACACGCAGGCGGGAGCCGTATTCCGCCATGACGCGGGAGTCGATGCCCTCGTAGCGCCCGCAGGCGAACAGCAGCCAGGGTTCGGCGGCGAGGTCGAGGGCGAGGCCCTGGGTGAAGGGGCGGCCGCTGGGGGTCGGCACGATCAGTCGCGGGCCCTCGGCCTCGCCTGCGAGGACGGCGTCGATCGCCTCACCCCAGGGTTCGGGTTTCATCACCATGCCGGGACCGCCGCCGTAGGGGGTGTCGTCCACAGTGCGGTGGATGTCGTGGGTCCAGTCGCGCAACTGGTGCAGGCGGACGTCCAGAGTGCCGCGTTCGCGCGCCTTGCCGATCAGGGAGACGTCGAGCGGGGCGAAGTATTCGGGGAAGATGGAGATGATGTCGATGCGCACGGGATCAGTCGGTCTCGTTCGCGTCCAGAAGGCCGGGCGGGGCGTCGACGACCAGGCGGCCGGCTTCGACGTCTATGACGGGCACCAGGGCCTTCACAAAGGGGATGTAGGCGTCGCCGCCCTGCTTCTTGCGCACCACGAGGAGATCTTGGCCGTGGTGGAGCACATCGGCCACCTCGCCGACGGCCTCCCCCTCGACGGTCTCGACGGCCAGGCCGATCAACTGGTGGTCGTGGAACTCGTCGGGGTCGTCGCTGAGCGGGATGTCCGCGGAGTCGATCACGAGCATGGTGCCGCGGAGGCTCTCGGCGCCGTCGCGGTCGCCCACGCCCTCGAAGCGCACGAGCAGCGTGCTCTGGTGCCACCGTGTGGTCTCGACGACGAGGGGGCCGGTCTCGGCGGGCTGGGTGGCGATGGCGGTGCCGATGGCGAAGCGCAGGCCGGGGTCGTCGGTGCGCACCTCGACGGTCACCTCGCCGCGGAGTCCGTGTGGTCGGCCGATGCGGCCCACGACAAGCTGCACGTGAAAACTGTCCTTATGCGATCAATAGCGGATAACAGAGGCGCCGTTTCCATCCTCTCCGAGCCGGATGTCCGGTCCGAGCGAGGGGTGTGCAACGGCTGAGCGGCCCACGACCGAAGTCGTGGGCCGCTCCTGACATGCCTTGCGGACGACCTAGCGGACCTCGTGGAGGTCGAGCAGGTCGACCCGGACGTATTTGCCCTCCGCCAGCGCGTTGACCACGGTGCGCAGGGCCTTGGCCGTGCGACCGCCACGTCCGATGACCTTGCCGAGGTCCTCAGGGTGGACCCGGACCTCAAGCACGCGCCCGCTGCGAATGCGGCGTGCGCGGACCCGGACGTCGTCGGAATGCTCGACGATGCCCTTAACCAGGTGCTCGAGGGCCTCCTCGATCACCTCAGGCCTCGCCTTCCGGCTTGGTCTCTGCCGCCGGCTCAGCGGCCGGGGTCTCGGCCGCGGGCTCGTCGGCCTTGACGGTCTTCTTGGTCTTCTTCGGGGTGGTGGCCGGCGCACCGGTGTCACCGCCGAGGGCCTCCTTGGCGGCCGCCTCGTAAACCGCGTGGCGGTCGGCCTTGGGCTCGGCCACCTTCAGCGGCTCGGGGGCGGGCAGGCCCTTGAACTTCTGCCAGTCGCCGGTGAGCTTGAAGATCTTGAGCACGGGCTCGGTCGGCTGCGCGCCGACACCCAGCCAGTATTGCGCCCGCTCGGAGTCGACCTCGATGCGCGAGGGGGTCTCCTTCGGGTGGTAAAGACCGATCTCCTCGATCGCCCGACCGTCGCGCTTGGTGCGGCTGTCGGCGATGACGATGCGGTACTGCGGGTTGCGGATCATGCCGAGCCGCTTGAGCTTGATCTTGACTGCCACGGGTGTGGTCTCTCCTGGACTTTAAGCGTGAGTGAACGGCATCTCATCGAGTGGGGCACGACGCGAGACCGCCCGAGGGACAGGCGCGATCCAGCGGGGGTGAGAGGGCACCCGCATGGCCACGATGTTCCAACGCACCATTGTGCCAGACGAACAGGGGTGCGACCGTACACTCACCACGCCGATCATCAGAACCCTGCCCCCCGGCGGGACGGAACACACCGCGCCGAAAAGGCTTTCCCCTCGTTTTCCCTCAGGTCGGTAATTCCCCTGCCCACCGCGTGTCGCCCCGCATAACGTTCCCCGCTCCCTCCCTTTAATGCAAGACCATGGGAGATCACGCATGAGCAGCACGTCCGCACCCCCGTTCACCTGGGCGTCCGGTGCCACGCTGGGGGCCGCGGCGATAGCCGTGCTCTCCACCTTGATCGGCCTTGGGCCGGTGCACGCGGACGGGGATTCGTCGGACGCCACTGCCGTGCGACTGCACATGGAGGGTGTGCCCGCCCTGCCGCAGCCGGGATTCGACGGCACATGGGGTGCTGTCGCGACGGGTGCCGGCGGGGGCGTCACCACGGCCGATCTCTCCGTCGATCCGGACAATGTGCGAAGCCTGGTGAGCATCGCCGCCACGAACACGACAACCATGGGCGACCCGGCGACGAGCCGATGGAGCGCGGAGAACACCCACAATGTGACGAGCGTACGGCTCAAGCCAGGTGGGCCGGATTTGATCAGTGTCGCGTCCCTGCACACGTCCGCCCGATGCGCTCCGCCGGGTGCCTCGACGGTGCAGGCCGCGGTCAATGTGCCGATGGTCGCGAATGTCCTCATCGGGGACGGCGAGAGCAGCATTCCGGTCACCGGCTCTCAAATCGGCTATCCCAGCGTCGCCACCGGCACGCCGACCGCCACGCTGAACCGGTTCCAAGAGGCCGCGACGCCCCTCACCGCCTCGGCACGCACGACGATCTCGGTCGCGGGCCGGCTGCTGAACGTGGAGGGAAGGGTCGTCCACGACGGCCCACTCGTCTCGGTCTCGCTGGGCGACGCGCGGGCGACCTGCGGCACCGAGCCGAGCCCAAGCCCTACCCCCACTCCCCCGGCCCCCACCCCCGAACCGCCGCATATCCGCACGCCTAACCCGATCCCCAGCAAGCACCGGCCATCACATCACGAATGCCGCGACGATCGCGACGACGACTGCGGCACCGGACACGTCGACGAGGAAGACAAGGTGCACACCTACAGTGCCGGCCGGGTCTACGGCCCATATGACCTGCACGGTCCGGAGCTTCCCTTCACAGGCGCACAAATCGGCGTCACGGGTGCGTTTGGAGTGGCCGCCCTCGGCCTGGGGGCAGCGGCACTGTACGGCGGAAGCCGGAGGAAACGGAGATCCGCGCCTTCGGCCAACCCCAGCGCGTCGGCCACATCAGAGCCGGACAGGTGACCCGGCTACACCGGACACGGGTGGGCGAAAAGCCGCGCAAAGCCCTTGGGGAAGCCCCGGCGGTGCACAAGGGCCCCCGCCGTCAGAACCGCAAGCACTGTGCCGCGTGAGAGAAGCGCCCCCAGGCGGCCCCACTCGGCACACCTCCATCGGGCTCCTGCCGTACCCGCTTATGCGATCTTGACTGGATGGCGATGGAACGCCGCCGCCGACTAACGCCCTCAAGCCGGACTCCCCTGAATGACGAAGAAAAGCGTTCGGCCCCGCGACACCCGCGGGGCCGAACGCTTATCAGATCTCTCCGGCCTACTTCTGACCCGGGAACTTGAACTTAGACGGATCAAAGCCCGGAGGAAGCTCGAGCCCCGGAGGCAGCTTGCCGCCGAGGTTGCCCAGCGCGCCGAGGCCCGGCTGCTTGGGCTGGGCGCCGCCGTCGGCGGAGGAGCCCGCCCCGGCCTTGCCGAGGGCGGCCTTGCGGGGGTCGCCGCTGACCCTGCGCCCCTTCTTGCCCTTCTTCTGCTGGGCGGCGGCCTTGCCCTTGCGCCCGCCCGGCATGCCGGGGAGGCCGATGCCGCCGGCCACGCGCTTCATCATCTTCTGGGCCTCGAAGAAGCGGATGACGAGGTTGCCGACCTCGGTCACGGTGACGCCGGACCCCTTGGCGATGCGGGCCCGGCGGGAGCCGTTGATCATCTTGGGGTCGGCCCGCTCGCCGGGGGTCATGGAACGGATGATCGCGGCGATGCGGTCGAGGTGGCGATCGTCGATCTCGTTGAGCTGATCGCGCATCTGCCCCATGCCGGGCATCATGCCGAGGAGGTTCTTGATGGGGCCCATCCGGCGCACCATCATCATCTGCTCAAGGAAGTCCTCAAGCGTGAAGTTGTCGCCGGAGGCGAGCTTGCCGGCGACCTTGGCCGCCTCCTGCTCGTCGAACGTGCGCTGAGCCTGCTCGATGAGGGTGAGGACGTCACCCATGTCCAGGATGCGGGATGCCATCCGGTCGGGGTGGAAGACGTCAAAATCATCGAGCTTTTCGCCTGTGGAGGCGAACATGATGGGCTTGCCGGTGATGTGGCGCACGGAGAGCGCGGCACCGCCGCGGGCGTCGCCGTCGAGCTTGGTGAGCACGACGCCGTCGAAGCCCACGCCGTCCATGAACGCCTGGGCGGTGGTGACCGCGTCCTGACCGATCATGGCGTCGACGACGAAGAGGACCTCGTCGGGGTTGACCGCGGCGCGGATGTCTGCGGCCTGCTGCATCATCTCCTGGTCGATGCCGAGGCGTCCGGCGGTGTCGATGACCACGATGTCGTGCTGCTGGCGGGTGGCGTGCTCAAGCGACTGGCGGGCGACCGCGATGGGGTCGCCGACGCCGTTGCCGGGCTCGGGGGCGTAGACCGCGACCTCGGCGCGCTCGGCCATGACCTGAAGCTGCTGGACCGCGTTGGGGCGCTGCAGGTCACAGGCGACCAGCAGGGGCACGTGGCCCTGCTCGCGCAACCAGCGGGCGAGTTTGCCGGCGAGGGTCGTCTTACCGGCACCCTGCAGACCTGCGAGCATGATCACCGAGGGCGGGTTCTTGGCGTAGCGGAGCCGCCGGGTCTCACCGCCCAGGATCTGGATCAGCTCTTCGTTGACGATCTTGACGACTTGCTGCGCGGGGTTGAGTGCCTGGGACACCTCGACGCCGCGGGCACGCTCCTTGACCTGGGCGACGAACGCCTTCACCACGGGAAGCGCGACGTCGGCCTCAAGCAGGGCGATGCGAATCTCGCGGCAGGTGGCGTCGATGTCGGCGTCGGACAGCCGTCCTTTGGCACGAAGGGAGGAGAAGACCGATGTCAGCCGGTCGGAAAGCGTCTCGAACACGTGATTGGCCAGTCCTCGAAGCGAAAAGATCCTGGTTGGTCTGCGACTTGGCCTCCCAGCCTATCCGCTCACGGCGTCGCCGGGGTTTCTCGCGGATTCCGGTCGGCCATCGGAGCCCTGAGGGGACGGGGCCAAAGGCAGCGAGGGGACGGGAGCGCGAGGCACAACGCCCACAGGAGCACGGCACAAGCCTCAGAAGGCACCGAGGGGGGAAACAGGCACATCAAGCAAACCACACCACCCACCCCAGGTGGGAGCCTCGCCATGTGAGGCGTGGGGAGAGCGAAGTGGCCAGAGTACGAGGTGTTACAACCGGCGGAGCCCGATCAGGACGCGTTCCAAGAGCCCCAGCTCAGGTGTGCCCGCGTTGAGTTGCGGTTGGTGCAGGATGACAAGCCCCTCCTCGGCCATGTCCGCGATCACGACCCGGATGACGCCGAGGGGAATGCGGAGCAGAGCCGAGATCTCCGCCACCGACCGGACCTGTCGGCACAACACGCTGATCGCCTGATATTCCGGGGTGTAGAGGGAGGCATCGGAATTCTGCACCGTAGCCGAAGACACCAGTGCTTCGACCGCCAAATCGATACGCGGTGCCGTACGTCCCCTTGTCATGGCGTAGGGGCGCACCGGCGACATCGGTTCGGAATGTGCTGGCTCGACCGCACCCCGATCATCGTCTCGCCGGTCGTCCCATCCCTGCCCCTTCAAGCCGCTACCTCCCTTGGCTCAGCCGACGCCTAGCACGCGCCCTACGTCGGGTATCCATTTCCAGGCCCGCGAAAACCTCCCAGTCACGATGGATATGTGCCGAATCGGCGAGACGGGCAGCCTCGCCGAACAGCCTGTTATGGCACGTGTTCACTCCGTCCCCTCCTCGGCGGGCGGATCCGCCGAGGAATCGTCGTCGGCCTGCTCCTCTCCCGAGGGGCCAGGTAGCCGCACCTTGCCGTCGCCTATGTCGGCGCGGGCGGCCTTGATGCCCTGCTGATATTCGGCAAGTCTGCTGCGCATCCGCTCGGGAGAGGCCGGCTCCGGTTTCGGCGTCTTCTGCTCGGAGAGCGGCTCCGCCGCTCCGGGCACCAGGTTGGCCTTCGGCACCCGCTTGGGCAGTCCGGAGGCGGTGGAGCCCTCGTTGACCGGGGCGTTGACGACCTCGGCCGCGTTCCAGCCGGGGTCGGAGGCGACGGCGTCCCAGTCCTGCGGCGGCTTGTCGGATTCCGGCTGATCGTCGTCGGTGCGCGTCTGGCGGAACCACGCGGACTCGATGGAGGCGAAGATCGGGAGGAACTCCTCCTCCCGCCCGGGGTTCGAAAGCCGGGAGGAGGGCAGATGGGGCAGCTCACGCACGGGGGACGAGTGCTGTGGGGGGCCGAACGCCGGGTCGGGCGGCAGCGGGGGCAGCGGGCCCGTCGCGGCTTCCTGGTCGACGAACCCCCCGATCGGCAGGTGCGGCGGGAAGGTGTCGGACGCCGGGTCGGGCCTGACCACGTGCTCCAGGTGGTCGACGGGCGGGGGCGGGAAGCCGCCGCGGTCGTCGTACCACCGGTCCACGGTCTCCTGCGGTTCGGCGACGGCCGGGACCGGGGCCGGGAGCAGGGACTCCACCGCGAAATTCCAGTCCTTCGACTGCCCCGCCCGGGGCGGCCACGGGGTGCCGCCGGCGGGGGTGAGTTCGGGGTTCCACGAGCCGCCCGCGTCCTTGGGACCGTGGGAAGGGGCGGACTGCAGTTCGCTGAGTCCGGAATCGGCTGAGGCCGGCAGACCGTACCCTGCGCCGAACATCGCCTGGGTGCCGACGCCGGTGAGTGCGTCCGGCAGGAGGACCATGGCGGTCAGGCCGCCTGTGTCATGCGGGCGGAGTTGCACGCGGATGTGGTGCCTGCGGGCGAGTTTGGACACCACGAACAGCCCCATGCGCCGCGAGACCGAGACGTCCACGTTGGGTGGGTTGCTGAGGCGCCAGTTCGCATTCGTGAGCTCGTCGCCGGTCATGCCGATGCCCGAGTCTGTGATGAGCAGCATGACCGCTCCCCCGTCGATGCGGTTGGCGGCCACAATCACGCGCGTCTCGCGCGGCGAGAAGGAGATGGCGTTCTCGACCAGCTCGGCGAGCAGGTGGATGACGTCGTTGACGGCCAGGCCGCTGACGGTGATGCCGGAGGGGACCCGGATGTTCACGCGCTCGTAGTTCTCGACCTCCGAAAGGGAGGCCCGCACGACGTCCACGAGCTCCACCGGCCGGCTCCACCGGCGAGGTGGCTCCTGACCGGCGAGAACCAGGAGGTTCTCGCTGTTCCTGCGCATGCGGGTGGCCAGGTGGTCGAGTTTAAACAGGTCGTCCAGCCGTTTCTCATCGCCTTCTCCCTGCTCAAGGCCGTCGATCAGGGAGATTTGCCGCTCGACGAGGGTCTGGGTGCGGCGGGAGAGGTTGACGAACATCGCGTTGATGTTGCCGCGGAGCCGGGATTCCTCTCCGGCCAGCCGTACGGCTTCGCGGTGCACCTCGTCGAAGGCCCGCGCGACCTCGCCGATCTCGTCGGCCGAGACCACTCTCATGGGCTGCACTTGTGGGGGTTCGGTGCCCGGGGAGGCTTCGCGGAGTTTCTCCACGACGGTGGGGAGGCGGATCTCGGCCACCTCCAGGGCCTCGCTGCGCAGCCGCCGCAGCGGCAGCACCAGGGAGCGGGCCATGAACAGGGTGATGACGAGGACCAGCACCAGCAGTCCGGCGACGACGCTCGCGTTGACCAGGGCGAGGCTGGTGTCGGAGGCCCGCACGTCGCGGCTGTGCAGGGCGAGCGAGTCCGAGAGGTCCCGCTCGACCTTGTGCATGCGGGTGAGGGTCTCGTTCATGGCCTCGAACCAGCGGCTGAGGTCGTCGCCGGGCGCAAGCTCTTTGAGGGAGAGGCCCTGGTCCTGGAGTACGGTCGCGCGCATGGCGAGAAAGGCGGCGCGGTCGATGCGCTGGCCGGTCACGGTGTCGCTGTAAAGCTGGCGCTGCTCGGCGGAGGCCGTGACGAGGAAGGTATCAAGGGCGCTGCTCTGCCGGGATCGGGCCTGGTTGTACGCCTCGTTCTCGGCGGGGTCGAGCCGCCCGGCGGTGATCCCCACGGCCAGGATCCCGCGCTGCTTGGATCCCTCCTCCTTGGCCCGTGCCAGGGCGGTGAGCGCGGCGCGGGTGGCGGTGAAGGACTCGTCGCCGCTGCCCTGCACCATCTCGTCGTAGAGACCGATGATGTCCTCCAGCGTGAACGAGTATTTCTCGATCACGGGCAGCGGAGGCATGCGGCTCTTGGAGACGACGGCGCGCAGGGAGACGAGGCCTTCGAGCCGGCCCGTGACGTGGCTGAGTTTGCCCCTCGCGCTGTCCGAAAGTGCGTCGCCGATGAGCCCGGATTGATATTTCATCCGGGTGACGGCGGTGTCGACGACAAGTCTTTGCTCGGTGACCTGCGCTTCGTCGTCGCTCCGGCGCCCGGCCGCCACGAAGCGGGCGGAGAGGTCGCGTTCATATTGCAGTTCGTGGGACAGGTCCCCGAGGAGGCCGACGAACTGCGCCGCCACCTCGGCTCTGCCGTACTCGGTGGCGCTGCTCACGGAAGTGAAGACGCGCAGGCTGCCGAGGAGTACGGCCACAGCCGTGGGAACCACGATGAGGGCGATCAGCCGGGTGCGCACCCGCCAGTTGTGCGGTGCGAGCCGGCTCCCCACATCGAGGGCCTGACCCCGCGCCGCCCCGGCCGCCGGTGAGCCGCCGTCGTCGCCCTGGCGTAAGTGTCCGGCCGCCGGGGCCGCGGCGGCAGGCGGGATCGCCGCTGCGTTCGAGGGGTTCGCTGCGGGCCTCAATGGTCACGACCTCTCACGGGCTGTGCGCCGGAGGAAGGCGCCCGGCCTGCATTGCAAAGGCCCTTGCCCCGTAGACGGATCCCGTGGGCGCGTTCCGAATGTGCGGTCCGGTCGCGTCCTCCGAGTTCCCGTGATCCGGGAGCAGGGGTGATTACAGGCGAGCAGGGGAGCAATTTGAACACAAGCCTCCTACCTTCTGTAGATAACCCGCAAGTCTTGAAGCGTTCCAAATAATCCGCACAACCAGCATGCAGTGATGTGACAGGTCTGTCAGCGGTTCCGTAATACAGCCCAAAATATTCGGACAAGTAGCACTTTAGAACGCGCCAAAGCTCTATAGGTCACACTCTTTTCATTGCCAGCACCAAGCCGACTATGCTCCACTCACTGCACATATGCTGTGAAATCTTGGTGGGGTTCGATCTTTGTCCGCTACGCTCACGCCCGTTGTTCGGGCACGCCAACCGGCGTGTCGAAGAAAGGTGACTCCCTCTCACCTATAGGAGAACCGATGAGGCGCACGTCTGGAGCTCTCACCTTCGTCCTCGGGGTAGCGGTCACGCTGGCCTTGGCCGCCTGCGGGGGTGGCTCTACGGATTCCATGAAGGCTGCGGCCAATAACGGTCTGGAGAAAACCAAGTTAAAGGTCGGCGCGATTCCGATTCCGGACCCAGCCGCACTCTACATCGCCAACACCAAGGGCTTCTTCAAAGAAGAAGGGCTCACCATTGAACCCGTGACCATCCAGGGCGGCGCCGTGGCCGTCAACTCGCTCAAGAGCGAGATCTTGGACATCTCCCAGACCAACTACGTGTCCACGTTCAGCGCGGTGAGCAAGGGGGAGAAGCTAAAACTGATCGCCGACGCATATCAGGCCGGGCCGAATACCTTTGTTTTGATGGTGCCGAAAAACTCCCCCATCCAGACGCCCGCCGACTTGAAGGGCAAGACCATCGCGGTCAACACCTTCAACAACATCGGCACCCTCGCCGTGACGGCGACGTTGAAGGTGGCCGGGTTGACAAAGGACGACGTGACCTTCAAGGAATTTCAGTTCCCGCAGATGGCGGCGGCGCTGACCACGGGCCAGGTGGACGCCGCGTGGATGACCGAGCCCTTCATCACCGTCACGCAGTCCGACCTCGGCACCCGCAAGCTCGTGGACACGATGTCCGGCCAGACGGCGAACTTCCCGATCGCCGGATGGATGACCACCGAGGAATTCGCCAAGAACAACCCCAAGACGCTGGCCGCGTTCCAGCGGGCCCTGGCCAGGGGGCAGGAGATCGCCGCCAAGGACCGCAAGGAGGTGGAGGCGATCGTCCCGACCTACACATCGATCAAAAAGGAGACCGCGGCGGTGATCACGCTCGGCACCTTCCCCACCACGCTTAACGAAACCCGTTTGCAGCGCGTGGCCGACCTGATGGCCGAGTACGGCATTCTCACCGGGAAACTCGACGTCACCACACTGCTGGCGCCCCAACCGGCCGCGACTCCGTGACGCGCCCGCCGCGATGACGATTGGAGCGCGGACACTCCGCGGCGCCGTAGGCGTCGCGGGGTTCCTCGCCGCCGCCGAGGCCGCGATCAGGACCGGTCTTCTCGACGCCCGGCTGCTGCCGCCCCCGTCCGTCGTGTTGAGGGAGGCGGCCCTGCTGCCGGCCGATCCGGTGTTCACGGCGGGCCTGACCGGCACCGTCTCCCGCTGGCTCGGCGGCCTGGCCCTCGCGATCGCCCTGGCGGTGCCCCTGGGGGTGCTGCTGGGGTCGCTGCCGGGTGTGGAGCGGGCCACGCGGCCGCTGCTTGAGTTCCTGCGCCCGATCCCCTCGGTGGCCCTCATCCCCCTCGCGATCCTGCTGGTGCCCGACGATTTCCTGATGAAGGTCTCGGTGATCGTGTACGCATCGCTCTGGCCCATCCTGATCAACACGGTGTACGGCTTGCGCGAGGTGGACCCCCTCGCCAAGGACTCGCTGCGCGCCTTCGGCTTCGGCCGGGCCTCGGTGTTGTTGCGGGTGAGCCTGCCGAGCACCGCTCCCTTCATCGTGACCGGTGTCCGGCTGTCGGCCGGCATCGCGCTCGTCCTGGCCGTCAGCGCCGAACTGCTCGCCGGTGGCGCGGAAGGGCTCGGGGTGTTCGTCATCCGGGCGGGCAGCGGCAACCGCACCGACCTCATGCTCGCCGCCGTCCTGTGGGCCGGCCTCGGCGGCATGGCGTGCAACGCCGCCCTGGTGGCCGCCGAACGCCGGGTATTCCGCTGGCACCACCTCCGCAGCGGGGTGGCGTCGTGAAGGCGGCGGGCCGGCTACGGAGGTTCGCGGGGCGGTTTTGGCTGGTCGTGCTCGTCGTGCTGCTGTGGGAGGCGGGAGCGCGGGCGGCGGGGAAGATCGATTTTCCCGCGCCGTCGCTGATCGTGGCCCGGATGCGCGAGTTGTGGTTGTCCGGCCCGCCCTCACGCCTGTTCCTCAGCGACGACACGTTGTCCGAACTCCTGCCGGGCCTCGGCCGCATGTTCACCGGCTGGCTGCTGGCGTCGCTACTCGGAGTGGTGGCGGGAGTGGCGTTGGGACGGTCGGCCGTGGCGTCGCACTATGTGGAGCCGTTGCTGCATTTCGGAAGGGCCATCCCTCCCCCACTGCTGATCACCCCGTTTGTCCTGGTGTTCAGGTCGAGTACCCAGACCCAGCTGGCGGTCATCGTGTTCGGGGTGATCTGGCCCGTGCTCCTGAACGCCATGGAAGGCGCCAGATCGGTGGATCGGGGCTATCTGGACACGGCAGCGGTGTTCGGTCTGCGACGGCACGAGCGCCTCCTCCGCGTCGTCCTGCCCGCCGCCGCACCGAAGATCTTCGCGGGCCTGCGGCTGAGCCTGTCGCTGGCCTTGATCCTCATGGTGATCTCCGAACTGGTGGGCAGTGACGGGATCGGCTATCAGCTCCTGGTGGCGCAGCGGAACTTCGACTCGCCCGGTGTGTGGGGGACGATCCTGCTCCTGGGCGTGCTGGGTTATGCGCTGAACAGCCTGTTCGTCGTGGTCGAACGGCATGTGCCGGGGACGCGGCGATCCGGGCCTGGACGGCCCGAGACGGGAGGAGTGACCTGAGACGAGAGGAGTTCCGTGCTCAAGGTAGACAACCTGGCCCATGCCTACGGATCGCACCACGTCCTTGACGGCGTCGATCTGACTGTGGGAGACGGGGAGCTGGTGTCGGTGGTCGGCCCTTCCGGCTGCGGCAAGTCGACACTGTTGCGCTCGATCGCGGGGCTTGTCCGCCCCGCCGCGGGTCAGGTTCTCATCAACGGGGTGCCGGTGGCGCAGACCCCGGACGACCTCGCCGTGGTCTTCCAGGACTACAGCCGCTCGCTGTTCCCCTGGATGTCGGCCGCGGCCAACGTGGCGCTTCCGCTGCGGCGCAAGGGCCTGTCCCGGCGCGAGCGGCGGGACGCCGCCCGCGCGGCGCTGGAACAGGTCGGGCTGGGCGGGGCCGCCGGCAAATACCCCTTCGAGATGTCGGGCGGCATGCAGCAGCGGGTGGCCATCGCGCGGGCCCTCGCCTTCCGCCCGGCCCTGCTGCTGATGGACGAGCCCTTCGCCTCTGTGGACGCCCAGACCAGGGAGGAACTTGAGGATTTACTGCTCGCCGTGCGCGCGACCCACAACATGAGCATTCTGCTCATCACACACGACATCGACGAGAGCGTCTATGTCGGGGACCGGGTGGTGGTGCTGACCCGGGCGCCCGCGAGGGTCGTGCAAGACCTCGCGGTGGACCTGCCGTTTCCCCGCGACCAGATCGCGACCCGCGAGCTTGAGGCCTTTGTACGGCTGCGCGCGGAAGTCGGAAAACTGGTCCGGGGCCGACCCGTGGACAAGGAGTCACAGTGACCTCCGAGGACGACCCCATATGGGAGACCCTGCTAGGCCTTTCCAGATTCGCCTCGTTGTCGACGATGGCCGAGCTCGGCTGCGCCGACCACCTGGCGGACGGGCCGCTCACGGTGGCCGAGCTGGCCGGCCGGTGCGGCGCGCACGCGCCGTCGTTGCGGCGGGTGCTGCGGCATCTCGCGTCCTTCGGCATCGTGGAGCGCACGGCGGAGGACGCCTTCGTGCTCACCCGCCACGGGGCGCGGCTGCGCGGCGGGGTGCCGGGCTCACAGCGCGCCGCCGTACGCATGCTGGGTGAGCATGCCTTCTGGACGGCGCTCGGCTCGGTGCCGGAGACGGTGCGGCGGGGGCGGTCGGTGTTCGTCGAGCGTTTTGGGCCGCTCTACAACTATCTTGCGGCTAATCCGGATTCGGGGCGCATTTTCGATGACTACATGGTGGCGCGGTCCTTGGCGGTCATCGAGGGGCTGCCCCGGTGTTATGACTTCTCCGGGGTGGGCACTCTGATCGACGTGGCCGGCGGGCGGGGGCACATGCTCGCGTCGGTGTTGCGGGCCCATCCCGAGATGCGGGGCGTGCTGTTCGACCTGCCCTCGGTGGTTCCGGTGGCGCGGGAGTGCCTGTCGGCCGAGGGGGTGGCGGAACGGACCCGCTTCGTCGAAGGGGACTTCTTCGACGCGGTGCCCGAAGGGGGCGACGTCTACCTGCTGGCCAGTGTGATCCACAACTGGGACGACGCGGACGCGACACGTGTGCTCGGGTCGGTGCGGCGGGCGATGGGGAGCCGGGCGCGCCTGCTCGTGCTGGAGTATGTCCTGCCCGACGATGACTCCCCCCACCTGGGGAAAGACGTCGACATCCGCATGCTCGCACTCTTCGGTGAGGGAACCGAGCGGACACATTCGGAATACGGCACGCTGCTGGGCAAGGCCGGATTGGCGGTGTCGCGCGTGGTGGACCTGCCGGGACAGGCCGCGCTGATCGAGGCGGTCCCCGTCTGAGCCGCCGTTTGAGAGCCTGAGACCGAGCAGGGTGGAACCCGGTGGTGGGCGGCCCCCGCCTGGGCCGTGGGCCCGGCGGGGGACCGCCTAACGGCCGCCCCAGCCGGGGACGGCCATGCGCATGGTCAGCGCGTGCTCGACGAGTGAGATCAGGGTGCTCTTCACGGAGTCCCTGACCCGCGCGTCCACCCGCATGATGGGGATGTTGGGCGCGAGCGTGAGTGCCTCACGCACCTCGTCGTCCCCATGGGGGTAGTGCCCGTCCCAGCCGTTGACCCCGATGATGAACGGGAGCCCCGCCTCCTCGAAGTAGTCGATGGCCGGGAAACTGTCGGACAAGCGGCGGGTGTCGGCCAGCACGACCGCCCCGATCGCGCCGCGCACCAAGTCGTCCCACATGAACCAGAACCGATGCTGACCCGGCGTCCCGAAGAGGTAAAGGATCAGGTCCCGGTCGAGCGAGACACGGCCGAAGTCCATCGCCACCGTCGTGGTGGTCTTGTTGGGGGTTAATCCGAGATCGTCGATGCCGGCGCTCGCATCGGTCATCACCGCCTCAGTGGTGAGGGGGAGAATCTCGGAGACCGCCTTTACGAAGGTTGTCTTGCCGACGCCGAACCCGCCCGCGACGACGATCTTCGTCGAGGTGAGTCCTCCGCCCCGGCTAGAGCCTGCGAAGTCCACTTAGCACCCTTTCCAGCAGGTTGAGATCCGGCTTGCCCGCATCGAGCTTCGGCTGGTGCAGGCGGAGCAGGCCCTCGGCCTCCATATCCGCGATCAGGATCCGTGCCACGCCGAGCGGCATGCGCAACATGGCGGAGATCTCCGCCACCGAGCGCACCTGCCGGCACAGCGAGATGATCGCCTGATACTCGGGAGTGTACGAAGAAAGATCCTGATGCGGTGATGCCATGGACGACACCAACGCTTCCATGGCCAGCTTGGTCCGCGGCGCCGTGCGGCCACCGGTCACGGCATAGGGCCGGACCAGGGAACTGGGCTCCTGTGGAGGGGTCGCCGCGGGCTGTGCACCTTCGTATCCATACGTGCCATCCGCTGGGGAATATGTAGATCCACCGCCCAACGGAGCGTTATCACCAGCCCAACTCTGTCCAACCATGTTGTTCTCCTGTCACCCCGGTCAGCGGGGATGTGACGCCTGGAGTTCAGCGCGCACGGCAGGGGTGAGCACCTGGCCCGCCCGCTCTACAAGAAGCGTCATCTGATAAGCCACGAGGCCCATATCGCAGTCAGGGGCGGCCAACACACCAAGGCAGGAACCATCACTGATCGACATGATCAACAATAGCCCCCGTTGCATCTCGACAACCGTCTGCGTCACCGAGCCGCCCTCAAATACGCGCGACGCACCTTGAGTCAAACTGATCAACCCGGCCGCGACCGCCGCAAGCTGGTCGGCACGGTCCTTGGGAAAGCCCTCGGAATAGGCGAGTGGCAATCCGTCGGCCGATACGACGACCGCATGCGCGACGCCCGGCACATTATTCACAAAGTCGGTGATCAGCCAGTTGACCCCGCGAGCTCCCTGGCTCAGCTCCCTCACGAGCCCTCCTTATTGTTTCCGTGATCAGGCTGCCGAGGCAGCGGCAGTTCGCCGCTGATCTCACCTCGCGCCTGGCGCACACCCTGCTGGAAGCTGGACAGACGGCTCCGCACCCGGTCGGGTGAGAGCGACGGCGGTGGCATGGGCACCGCGGACGCCGCCGTCTGATCGGACTTCCCGCCAGGCGCGCTGCCAGGCACCAGGTTGGCCTTCGGCACACGCTTCGGCAGGCCGGATGTGGTCATCCCGCCCATGGTGGGAGTGGATGCGGCTTGCGCCGCTTGCCAGCCGCTGTCGGCCGGCGATGCCCACGCCGACCGGCGGGACTCGGCGATCGGCAGGCTGTCGGTGATCGCCGGAATCTCCGTGGTCTCCGGGCTGTCCCGGTCGGTCAGCGGATCGTCGCCGATCACCAGGTCGTCGGGCGCGACCTTGCGGAACCAGTCGCTCTCCACCGCGGCGAAGATGGGCAGGAACTCGTTCTCGCCCGTGTCCATGGGCGAATCCACCCTCGGCAGCGGACCGGTGTGGTCGGCCTCGTCGGTGCGGCCGAACGCGTCGAATCGCGCGGCGTCGAACGACGACGGGACCGACCAGGCGCCACTGGCGTGCGGGTCTCCCCCGGCGAGCGTGCCGCCGCCGGTGGTCTCCCCGACGCCGCCGAGCCCGCTGAAGGCGGGGGGCTCACGGTCGTCGCCGAGGCTCGGCCACGAGGTGCTGCCGGGCGCGGGCAAGCTGCCCGGCCACGCGGTGTCCACCGGGGTGCCGCCGTACGGCGAAGCCCCCGAACCCGGCGAGGCGAACAGATCGCGCTCCCCCGTCGACGAGGTGTCGAACGGATCGGACTTGGCGAAGGGGTCCGCGGTGCCGAACGGATCGGACTTGCCGAACGGGTCGGAGGTGCCGAAGGGATCGGACTTGGCGAACGGGTCCGACCCGGCGGCACGATCGGACGACCCAAAATCGGACGTACCAAAGGGATCGGACTTGCCAAATGAGTCAGTCCCAAACGGATCCGACTTGGCGAAGGGATCGGATTTCCCAAACAGGTCCGTGCCAAAGGGGTCCGACGCCGTCAGCGGATCGGACTTGGTGGCCGGCGGCGTGTCGAAGGCCGTCGGGCTGGCCAGCACCGGCGCGTCGAGCGCGTCCGAGGGGGAGGCCACGTTGTGCGTGCCCGACGCCGACGCCAGGTCGAACGTCCCTGACGTGGAGGACATGTCGAAGGGCGAGTCGAACGGGTTCGGCATCTCGAACGGATTCGGGATCTCGAACGGGTTCGGACTCGTGCCGAACGACGGGAAACCACCCGTCTGGCTGGACCCGCCCGGCTGCTTCGCCCCCGCGGGGAGCGCGATGAGGGTGTCGGGCAGCAGCACCATCGCGGTGAGGCCGCCGACGTCCTGCTGGCGGAGCTGCACGCGGATGCCGTGCCGCAGCGCGAGGCGGCCGACCACGAACAGACCCATGCGCCGGGACACCGACACGTCCACGGTGGGCGGGTTGGCGAGGCGCCAGTTGGCCTGGGCGAGCTCGTCCTGGGTCATGCCGATGCCGAGGTCGCTGACGGAGACCATCACTCCGCCGCCCTCGATGCGGTTGCTCGCCACGGTGACCTTGGTCTCGCGCGGCGAGAAGGAGGTCGCGTTCTCCACCAGCTCGGCGAGGAGGTGGACGACGTCGCTGACCGCCTGGCCGGCCACCGCCACGCCCGACTGGACCTGCAGGGCGACACGCTCGTAGCTCTCGACCTCCGACAGGGAGGCGCGGGCGACGTCCACGAGCTGGATGGGCTGGCTCCACCGGCGGGCGGGCTCCTGACCGGCGAGGACCAGCAGGTTTTCGCTGTTGCGCCGCATGCGGGTGGCGAGGTGGTCGAGTTTGAACAGGTCGCCGAGCCGGTTCTCGTCGGGTTCGCCCTGCTCAAGGCCTTCGATCAGGCTGAGCTGGCGCTCGACGAGCGTCTGGCTGCGGCGGGACAGGTTGACGAACATCGCGTTGATGTTGTTGCGGAGGCGGGACTCCTCGGCCGCCATGCGCACCGCCTCGCGGTGGACCTCGTCGAAGGCGCGGGCCACCTCGCCGATCTCGTCGACCGAGGTGATGGCGATGGAGCCGACCTGCGGTGTGTCGACGTTGTCCGGGGATTCACGCAACACGCGGACGGTCTCGGGCAACCTGGTGCCGGCGATGTTGAGTGCCTCGATGCGCAGGCGGCGCAGCGGGCGCACCAGCGAACCGGCCACGGCGAAGGTGACGCCGATGACGAGCAGCAGCAGGAGCAGAATCAGGACGCCGTTGAAGACCGCGTCACCGCGAGCCTCCTCCTGGAACCCGTGGGTCTGGGTCACCATCGAGGCGCCCATACGTTCCTCGACCTGGCGCAGCCGGTCGATCGTCGCGTTCGTGGTGTTGTACCAGTGCCGGATGTCCCAGTTCAGGGTGCGGTTCAAGACGAGGTCGTCGACCCGCTGGAACTCGCGGAACTGCGCGAGGGCGCGCTGCCTGAGCGCGTCGGCCTCGTTCACCTGGAGTCCGCGAACGGTGGCCCGGTAGAACGCCTGGTCGGCCGCCGTGGCCTCCCGCTCGAAGACGGCCAGCTCGGACTGCTGCCGGTTCCACGAGCCGAGGAAGTCCGACAGGTCGTCGTGGTCCATCGCGCCGCCGCCGCCCACGAGGGCTACGAGCAGGATGGCCTGCTGCCGGGAGACCTCCTCCTTCACTCGGTCGAGCGCGCCCGTGGCGGTGGCGGTGCCGATGAGGCCCACCTGCTCGCCTTCGGTGCCGAGCTCGCCCTGGAGCTGCTGGAGGTCGCCGACGATCCGCGAGTAGAGCACGATGGCCGCGCGCGGGGGGACGGTGTCCTCGGTGATCTTCTTGCGGAGACCCGGGAGTCCTCGCGTCCAGCGGAGCACCTGGTCGGCCTCGTTCCGGACACGGGACGAGTGGTTGTGGTCGATCGCCGAGGCGAGTTTGGTCACCTCGGAGGCGATCTTGTCGACCTGCTTGTAGTGCTCGGTGACCGTCTTCAGGCGGGCCGTGCGCCGCGCCTCGTCGGCGATGGCCCACGCGGTGAGGGCGCGCTCCCGCCCGAGTTCGTGGGTGAGCGCGCCGATCCGCTCCGCCAGCTCGGCCACCTGGATGACCCGCTGGTAATGCGCGGACGTGCTGATGGAGGTGGTCAGCTGGATGCCGGCGAGCAGCACGGCCACAGCCGTGGGAATGAGGATGAGGGCCACGAGACGCGACCGCACACGCCAGTTCGCCAGCCGGAACCGGCCGCCGTCTCTGCGCGGGGCAGGCGGCACGGGTGGGGCAGGCGGAGGCGCCGCCTGCTGCGGAGCCGGGCCACCGGTGTCAGCCCCGGAACCTGCGGTGTTCCAGGGATTTTCCGTCCTCACTGAATTTCGAACCTCTCGCCGAACCTTGCGTGCACGGAGATCAAGTCACGCGTGGGGCGCACGGGACGTGGGGGACGTCCATAGGCGAGGGTAATTGGAACACACCCCGACCAGATCGGCCAACCGCACACAGGACATTAAAGATGACCAAATACTGCTTTTGCGACACAATCCCCCACTAGTTGGATGATCAACTAAGCGGGGCGGAAGGCGGTATGCTCCACCGGAGAGGCATGTTTGATCATCAAATGCCTGGTCACGGAGTATTCCAGGACCGCCTCCTGGCTCATATCCTTGCCGAATCCGCTGCCCTTGACGCCCCCGTGCGGCGCTTCCGAGGCCAGCGGAAGGTGATCGTTCACCCAGGTCACCCCCGCGTCGAGGCGGTGGCACACGCGTAGCGCCCGCGAGACGTCGCGGGACCACACCGAGGAGGCCAGGCCATACCTCGAATCGTTGGCGAGGCGCACGGCGTCGTCCTCCTCGTCGAAGGGGAGCACGACGAGCACGGGACCGAAAATCTCGCCCTGGACGATCTCGCTGTCCTGCCGCGCGCCCGTCACCAACGTCGGCGGATAGTAGAACCCCGGGCCGGGCAGCGGCGCTCCCCCGGCCACGACGGAGGCGCCCTCGGCGACCGCGCGCTCGACGAATCCGTGCACCCGCTCCCGGTGGGCGGCCGAGATCAGCGGGCCGATGTCGGTCGCGGGGCCTGCGGGGTCGCCCACGGTGATCGCCGCCAGGGTGGCGCGCAGGGCCTCCACGGCTTCGGCGTACACCTCGCGCTGCACGTAGACGCGGGTCGCCGCGGTGCAGTCCTGGCCGGTGTTGTAGGTCGCGCCCATCGAGACGCCGCGCGCCATGGCGGGCAGGTCGGCGTCGGCGAACACCAGGGCAGGGGCCTTGCCGCCGAGCTCCAGGTGCACACGCTTGAGTGAGCCCGCGGCGCCGCGCATGACGGCGCGGCCGGTCTCGGTGGAGCCGGTGACGCTGACCATGTCGACGCCGGGGTGGGTGACGAGCGCCTCGCCGACCTCGGCGTCGCCGGTGACGGCGCGCACGAGGCCCTCGGGGGCTCCGGCCTCGGCCACAAGCTCGGCCAGCCGCAGAGTCGTGCTCGGCGTCTGCGGGGCGGGCTTGATCACGACGGCGTTGCCGGCCGCCAGCGCGGGACCGATCTTCCAGATGGCCATGACGAACGGGAAGTTCCACGGGGCGATGGAGGCGACGACGCCCACCGGCCGCCGGAGCAGCATGGAGGTGTAGCCCGCGCTGAAGGTGCCGGCGCCCGTGCCGTCGAGGGACCTGGCGGCTCCGGCGAAGAACCGCAGGTTGTCGACGGCGAAGGGGAGTTCGCCCTCGCGGAAGACGGCGACGGGTTTGCCGGTCTCCTCGACCTCTAGGCGGGTGAGTTCGCCGGCGTGGGATTCGACCAGGTCGGCGAGGCGCAGCAGCACTCTGGAGCGCTCCGCGGGGGTGAGGGCCGACCACTCCTCGAAGGCCGCGCGGGCGGCGGTGACGGCGGCGCCCACCTCTTCAATAGACGTGTCAGGAATCTCGCCGAATGACCGGCCGGTCGCCGGGTTGATCAGGTTGCGCATCTCGATCTCTCACGGCGGCCGAGCGAGGCCGCCTCACTGGGGACGAGCACCGCTCGCGGCCGGGGTCGGGGCACCGCCCCGGCCGCGCGCAGATTCACAGCGAATTCCAAGCCTTCCAGCGGTGCAGATGTACGGCGAAGGCCCGGTTTGTCCGGTTAATATCAGGCCGAGGTGCGCCCGGCCCGCTCGATCAGGTCGGCCGCCTTGCGCAGCCCGTCGCGCCCGCGGATCTCCTCGCCCGCGGCGGCGAGCCTCGCCCGCAGCTCGGTGTCGCCGAGCAGGCGGTCGAGTGCGCCGGTCAGTTCCTCGTCGGCGAAGGTGTAGGTCGACAGGCGCACACCGAAGCCCAGCTCGTGGACACGCTGGGCGTTGTCGTACTGATCCCAGAAGAGCGGCAGCAGGATCATCGGCTTGCCGAAGTGCATGGCCTCGGTGGTGGTGTTGTTGCCGCCGTGGGTGATGACGAGGTCCGCCTGGGGGATGATCTTCGTCTGCGGGACGAACTCCGCGCCCCACATGTTGTCGGCGAGCTTGATCTCCTCGTGGAGCGGTCCCTTGGACACGATGTAGCGGTGCGGGGTGGTGGCCAGCACGTCGATGACACGCTGCATCAGCTCGACGTCGGCCGAGCCGAGCGACCCCAGGGAGAAGTAGACGAGTGCGCCCTCCTTGGCGGCGAGCGCGGCGGGGATCTGGAACTCCTCGTCGGTCTCCCGCACCGAGGAGTCGAGCCGGTGCCAGGTGTCCCCCAGCGGGCGCGCGTCCACGTAGTCGAGGGCCTCGGGATAGACGTAGAGGTTCAGGTCGCCCTCGGGGATGAAGTCGAGGTCGGGCAGCGGCGGGGCGCCCTGCTCGACGGCCCACTCGTTGAAGGCGGTCCAGAGCTCGCGGTGGGTGCGGTCGTATTCCGCGCGGAAGTCGTCCCACTCGCCGCGGTCGGCGGCCGGGAGTCCTGAGAAGACCGGGGCGACGTTCTCGCCCCTGACCTCCAGCGGGTTGCAGGAGACGATGCGCACGTACGGCTTGCCCGCGGTCACCAGGGCGGGGAAGAGGATGACGTTGTCCTCGACGATGACGTCGGGGTTCACCCGCTCGATAATGGCCTTGAGCTGGGGCTCGCAGTACTTCGCGCCGTCGATGAGGGCTTCCCAGATGGGCTTGGTGACGGTTTCGAGCTGTTCCTTGGTGCTCTTGCGGTATTCCGGCGCGGTGTCGCGGATGAAGTCCTTCCAGAATTGGCCGGGGTCCTGCTCCTCCTCGGCGGGCGGGGCGAGGTCGACGAGGTCCTCCTCGAAGCCGAGCGCGGTCAGCTTGCCCTTCCACGTCGCTTCGGCGGCGAAGACGACCCGGTGACCGCGCCGGCGGAGGATGTCGCCGACCCCGATGCAGTTGTTCGTCGGTCCGTAGGCGCTCTCGGGCATGAACAGAATCGTGAGGGGTCGCTCAGACATCATGACTCCAGCTCAACTTTATTGAATAGGGGTTCAGTTTTTGCACTAGCGGGAAGGTCGACTCCGCGTCACCATGGAGTCCGTACCGAGCGTGCGCCTGGCGGCAGGCTGCGATCGGCACAAGTCGTTCGTTTTCAACATCGATGTAAATACGGAGGCGCGCATGACCCCGCGCAAGAGCCGGGCCGACCGGCGGCTGGACCTCATCGAGGCCGCGCGGCGTGCCGTCATCCGCCACGGCATCGAGGGTGTGCACCTCAACCACGTCGCCGAGGAGGCCGGGCTCACCTCCGGGGCTGTGCTCTATCACTATCCCGACCTCGGCGAGCTGCTGGTCGAGGCCCACCACGCGAGCACCGAGCGTTTCTACGAGCAGCGGCTCCGGCAGATCTCCAAGATCACGGATCCGCGCGAGAAGCTCGTCGTGACGATCCGCTCGGGCCTGCCCACCGGACCTCTCGACCCGGATGTGCGCCTGCTCAACGAGCTCGGCGGCGCGGCGGGCCGCAACCGGATCTACGGCCTGCTGCTGACCACGCTCTACGACCGGCAGGTGTCGATGTACCAGAGCATCCTCGACACGGGGGCCGCACTTGGGGTGTTCACGCTGGTCGACGAGCCGCTCACGGTCGCGCGCAATCTGGTGGCGCTGGAGGACGCGTACGGCTATCGCATCACGGCCCGCCATCCGACCATCGGCCCGGACGAGGCCACCGAGCTGATTCTCTCCTACGCACGGGGCATGACCGGCTGCCCGCTCAAGTGACCGCGCGCGCCGCTCCGGCGCCGCCGGGGCCCGCATGCTCGTCTCCACCGGCCGCTCCGCTCAGCGGTCCGCCGGCACCAGCACGGCGTCGGCGGGCCCCCACGCCAGTCCCACCTGCGCGCCCGCCTGCACCTGGCTCGCGCCCTGCGAGGCGACCAGCACGGGGTTCTCATGGCCAGGCACCCGCACCGACACATGGGAGACGCCGCCGTAGAAGCTGACGTCCACCACCGTGCCGTTGAGCAGGCCGGTGCCTGGGGCGCCGAGTTTCACCCGCTCCGGGCGCACGGCGAGCACAGCGGCGGTGCCGTCGGGGGCGGGGGTGGCGCTGGGGAGCAGGCCGAGGTGCACGGCTTCGAGGCCGTCAGGCCGCGCCGTACCGTCGAAGAGGTTGTTGTCACCGACGAAGTCGGCGACGAAGCGGGTGCGCGGCCGCTCATAGAGCGCGACCGGCGCGTCCACCTGGAGCACCTTGCCCTTCTCGAAGACCGCGATGCGGTCGGCCAGCGACATCGCCTCCTCCTGGTCGTGGGTGACCACGATAAAGGTGATGCCCACCTCGGTCTGCAGCCGCTTGAGTTCGAGTTGCATACCGCCGCGCACCTTCTTATCCAGTGCCGACAGCGGCTCGTCGAGCAGCAGCAGCCGCGGTCGTTTGACGATGGCGCGGGCCAGTGCGACCCGCTGGCGCTGGCCGCCGGAGAGCTGGTGCGGTTTGCGGCCTGCCTGCTCGGTCAGCCCGACCGTCTCCAGCACCTCCTCGACGCGGGTCTTCACCTCGGCGCGCCGCAGCCTCTCCCGCTCCAGCCCGTAGGCGATGTTCTTGGCCACGCTCATGTGGGGGAACAGCGCGTAGGACTGGAACATGAGGTTGACCGGCCGTTTGTGCGGGGGCATGGCGAGCAGGTCGGCGCCGTCCAGCGTCACCGTGCCCGCGTCGGGCGCCTCGAATCCGGCGAGGACCCGCAGCAGCGTCGTCTTGCCGCACCCGCTCGGGCCGAGCAGCGCGAAGAACTCTCCCTGCTTGATGTCGAAGGAGACATCGTCGAGGGCCGTCACCTCGCCGAACCTCCGGCTGACGCCTTCCACCGCGACGATTGTGTCGGTCATGACAGGGACTCCGTGAGACGGGTCATGCGCTGGGCGGCGATGACGACGGTGAAGCTCACCGCGAGCAGGAGCGTCGCCAGCGCGTTGATCTCGGGTGTGACGCCGAAGCGGACCATCGAGTAGATGACGACGGGCAGGGTCGGCTCGGTCGGCGCCGAGGTGAAGAAGGCGATGACGAACTCGTCGACCGACAGGGTGAAGGCGAGCAGCGCCCCCGCCGCGATGCCCGGGGCGAGCTGCGGCAGCGTGATGCGCAGGAAGGTCGTCACCGCGCCCGCGCCGAGGTCCCGGGAGGCCTCCTCCAGGGTGGTGTCGCCGTGGGACAGGCGGGTGCGCACCACGGCGGCGACGAAGGCCATGCCGAACACGACGTGGGCGAGAAGCACCGAGTGCAGGCCCAGCGTCATCTGGACCGCCGAGTAGAGGACGAGCAATCCGATGGCGAGCACCAGGTCGGGCAGTACGGCGGGCAGCAGCCCGATGGCGTCCAGCGTGCGCGAGCGGGTGTAACGTGCCATGCCGACCGCGAGCAGGGTGCCGAGCACGGTGGCGAGCACCGTCGTGGCCAGCGCCACGATCAGCGTGTTGACCAGGCCCTCTCTGATGTCCTCGTTCTGCGCGAGCGCTCCATACCACTTGAGGCTGAAGCCGTCGAAGGAATACGGAGAGTCCCCTGAGTTCACCGACATGGCGACGAGCACCACGATGGGGGCGTAGAGGAACACGTAGGTGAGCCAGAACGGCACGTGGAGCAGGCGCGGTTTACGCACGGCTGTACCTCCTGGCCGCCCACGCCTGCGCCAGCAGCAGGGCGACGAGCACCGCGACCAGCGCCAGAGCCAGGGTCGCGCCGAACGGCCAGTCGCGCGCCTTCAGGAACTGGTCCCTGATGAGGTTGCCCACCATGATGGACCGGCCTCCGCCGAGCAGTTCGGGGATGATGAAGTTGCCGAAGCTCGGCACGAAGACGAACAGGCAGCCGGTGAGCACACCCGGCACGGTCAGCGGCAGCGTCACGGAGAAAAAGGTGCGCGCGGGGCGGGCGCCGAGGTTGGCCGACGCCTCACGGAGCGTGGGGTCGAGCTTCTCGATGGCGGCATAGAGCGGCAGCACCATGAGCGGGAGATACGAGTAGACGAGCCCGGTGACGATCGTGCCCTGGTTGTAGAGGAATTCGAGGGGTTCGTCGATCAGGCCCAGGTCGATGAGCGCGGTGTTGACGACTCCGGGCCCGCTGAGCAGCACGATCCAGGCGTAGACGCGCACCAGGAAGTTCGTCCAGAACGGCAGCACGATCGCCACCAGGGCGATCGTCTTCCATTTGCGCGGCAGCATCGCGATCATGTAGGCCGTGGGATAGCCGACGAGCAGGGCGATCAGGGTCGCGATCGTGGCCAGCTTGAGCGAGCCCAGCACCACGTCCAGGTAGAGCGGGTCCAGCAGGCGGGTGAAGTTCTCCCCGGTGGGCTCGTAGACCACACCGCCGAAGCGGCCCCGCTGGAAGATCGAGTAGCTGAGCACCAGCGCGAGCGGGATCATCAGCAGCACGATCAGATAGGTGAGACCCGGCCCGAGGAAGACCAGCCCCGCGAAGAACCTCCCCGAACCACGCGTGCGGCGCGGCCGGCGCGGGCCCTCGCGGGGCGCCGGTCGCGTCGCGACGTCGTGCTCTTTGGTCGTGGACACCGGTAGGGCCTAGTTCTTCGCCGCGACCTCGGTCGACAGGCGGGTGTACTTCTGCGAGTCCTTGCCGAGGTCGATGATCGGCTCACCCTGCAGGAGCTGGGCCGGGGTCATCGCGAGCGGGGAGTCCTTCGCCTTCAGCTCGGGCTTCACCTTCTCCATGGCGGCCTTGTTGGGCACCTTGTAGAGGATGTTCTCCGCCGCCCAGCTGTGGATCTCCGGGTCCAGGATGTAGTTGATGAGCGCGTGCGCGGCCTCCTTGTTCTTGGAGGACTTCAGCACCACCATCGTGTCGACCCAGAGATCGCTGCCCTCCTTGGGCACGACGAACTTGATGTTCTTCTCCGAGGTGGGGCACCATCCGTCCCACGCCTCCACCATCACGGCCTCGCCCTTCTTCAGGCGGTCGCCGAAGGTGGTGTCGTCGAAGGCGAGCAGGTGCTCCTTGGCCGAGGTGAGCAGGTCGCGCACCTTCTGCAGCTGCGCGTCGTCGGTGGTGTTCACCGAATAGTTGAGCGCTTTGATGGCGGGCAGGGCCAGCCAGCGCTCGGTGGTCATCAAGGTGATCTTGCCCTTGACGTCGTCGGCCGGCTCCAGCAGGTCCTTCCAGCTCGTGGGCGCGGTCTCCACCAGGTCCGTGCGGTAGCAGATCCCGGTGGTGCCCCAGGTGTAGGGCACGGAGAACTTGTTGCCCTTGTCGTAGGAGAGCTGCGTGGCCTCGGGGTAGAGGTTCGCGAGGTTCGGGATCAGCTCGGGGTGGAGCGGTTCAAGCAGCCCGGCCTCGTTGAGGGCCTGCGCGTATTGCCCGGATACGAAGGCCACGTCGATGCCGCTGTCGGCGCCGGCGGTGAGCTTGCCCATGACCTCTTCGTTGGTCGCGTGCTTGGCGACCTCCATCGAAGTGCCGAACTTGTCCTTCACCCGCTTGGGCAGGTCCTCCGGGCTGTAACCGTCCCAGATCGAGATCGTCAGCTTCTGTTTCGCGAGGTTCGCGTTGGGGTCGAGACGAGCTGGAGCGTTGGGAGCGGCTGCGGTGCTTGTGTCTCCCGACTGGCCGCCGCAGGCGGCCACGGCGAGTAGGGCACCGGCAGCCGCGACGGCTGCCGGAAGACGACGGGTGTACCGGATTCGGGACACGACCGCTACTCCTTCTAGATTCAGGAATCGTACGAAACGGTCGCTCGGGCCGATGAGAGCGAGACAGGGCACGGCAGACCAAAGATGGAGTGTTGCAGTCGATATCAACATCGGCAAGACTTTTCATGACATTGTTAGCTGGATGTATGGGTTGAGTGTTGAATTCGAGTTCAGTTTGGACACGCCTGATCTCCCTGGGCGAACGGGCGCCGAAAGCCGGCGACGGCCTCTCGGCTGAGCTGCTCACCTCGCTCGCCACCGGGGATTCCGGTCCCGGCCCGTTCGAGTTCCGGCACTTCCAGCCGCTCCCCGCAGGAACGTTCCCACACGTCGAACGGGGTTTCAGCGTCGACCAGACCAACCACTCGGTGGTCGTCGGCGAGGTTGTCGTCGTCAAGTGGCTCACCCCTCCCCTCCCGCTCCCCCAGCCCGGCCCGGCGATGCTCGCCCACCTCGCCGAGGTCGGCTTCACCGCCACCGCCCCGCCGTACGCCGCCCTCATACGCAGAGCGCCGGCCCATCCCGCCGCACCCGGGTACGGCGGAGCCGGCGGCACGCTGGTCGCACTCGTCACCGGCTACCTGCCGGACGCCCGCGACGGATGGGAGTGGTGCGTGGACGAGGCGGCGGCCGGGCGGTCCGGCTTCGCCGCCGAACTCGGCGTCCTCACCGCCGACCTGCACGTCGCCCTCGCCACGCCGTCGTCGTCACTCCCGGTGCCGGTACGCCACGGGCCCGACGGCGAGCGTGTGGACGAGTGGGCCCGTGCCGTACACACCCGGGCCGAAGGAGCACTCGCCGAGGCGCTCGCGCTGACCGGCGGGGACGACGGCGCCTGGCTCGCCGCCCGCGCCGAGGCCCTGCGCGCCGGGCTCGCGCCGCTCGCGGGCGCGACCTGCCCGCCGCTGATCCGCATCCACGGAGACCTGCACGCCGGGCAGATCCTGCGGTGGCGCAACGGCTACGCGGTGATCGACTTCGACGGCAACCCGACCGTCGCGGCGGGCGACCACTTCCAGCCCGCCGCCCGCGACCTCGCCCAGCTCGGCACCAGCCTCGAACACGTCGCCCAGGTGGCGATCAGGCGCAAGGGCACCCCCCGCGACGACGCCGCCCGCTGGGCCGCGGCGGCGCGGGACGGGCTGCTGGCCGCCTACACCTCCCGGCTGGCCGGGCGCTGCCACTCCTACTTGTTCGACCGTTCCCTGCTGCGCCCGTTCGCGATCGAGCAGGAGTGCAGGGAACTGATTTACGCCGCACGCCATCTGCCGCGCTGGCGCTATGCCCCGATGGGTGTGCTGCGCACCTGGTATCCGAAGGAGTCCTCCCCGTGAACCCCGCCCTCTACCTCGCCGACCTCGAGGCCAAGCCCACCGCGCTGGCCGACCTCGCCGACGCGCTGCGCGCGGGCGACCCGTTCGCCGCGCTGCCCTCGGAGGTGCGGCGCGTCGTGTTCCTCGGCATGGGCAGCTCGCGGTATGCCGCCGGCGTCGCCGCGCTGCGGCTGCGCGCCGCCGGGATCGACGCCGTTGCGGAGTACGGCTCGGCCTCGTTGTCCTACCCTGCGGCCCCCGGCACACTCGTCGTGCCGATCTCGGCCACCGGCGGGAGCGTGGAGACCCTGGACGCGCTCGAACGCTATGCGGGCCAGGCGTTCGTCGTCGCCCTGACCAACACCCCGGGGTCGAAGGTCGCCGAGTGCGCCGATGTGGTGGTGCCGATGGCGGCCGGGCTGGAGGCGGGCGGCGTGGCCTGCCGCACCTTCCAGCACACGCTCGCGCTGCTGCTGGGCCTGGCCGCGCGTCTCACAGGCCGGCCGTTCGACCTCGGGGCGCTGCTCACGCGTGTGGCGGAGGCCTCGGCCGATCTGCTCGACCGGCGCGGCGAGTGGCTGGAGGAGGTGTGCGCGCTGCTCGAGGGACCGCACGGGGTCTACGCCATCGCGCCCGCCGAGCGGCTGTCGTCCGCCGAGCAGTCGGCGCTGATGTTCCGCGAGGGGCCGCGGCGGCAGGCGGACGCCTGCGAGACCGGTGACTGGGCGCACGTCGATGTCTATCTCACCAAGACCCTGGATTATCGGGCGATCCTGTATCCCGGGTCGCGCTACGACGGACAGGCGATGGACTGGGTGCGGCAGCGGAAGTCCACCGTCCTCGCCGTGGGGGGCGATGTGGACGGGGCCACGCGTTGCCTCCGTTACGCGGGCGACGACGATCCCGAGGTCGCGTTGCTCACCGAGGTGCTGGTCGCCGAACTGGTGGCCGCGCACTGGTGGGGGCCTTCTTCCTAGCGCCGGCACTTCTATTCGCGGCCCTCGGGGAATTTCACTTCGCCGGGGGCCGCGGGTTTCCTCGGCCCCTTCGGATTTCAAATCCTGGATTCGGGAACGTCGTCCCCTGTTCCGGGGCAGCCGCACGCCGCAGACCGGCATTTGCCCAGGTCATCAGCGCTCTTACCCGATGAGACCGATTATCTTGACCGCATGTACAAAGCAATACACAAGTAGTTCCGCATAGCGGATGCCACTTCACACCTCACAGATCGGCCAATCCAACAAAACACGAAGGACTCATCAAATCGCCCATGCTGGGGTAGCCTACTTCCAGTTGATCAGCCTGGGGGAGGTCACGTGCACCACATTCGCGTATCAAACGGAGAACGCGATCGCGCCTGTGCCCTCTTACGAGAGCACTACGCCGTGGGGCGACTGGACGACGAGACGCTGAGCCACCGGATCACGGCCGCGCAGACGGCGGTGACGTGGGGCGACCTCTACGCCCTCTTCCACGACCTGCCCCCGATCCCCGGCATGCCGCTGCACCGGCCGGCGGTCGAGCACTACCCCGAGGCGCGGCCCGCGCCCGCCCCGGCGCCCGCCCCCGCACAGCGCAAGACACGTTCCTCCGGCGGCTTCTACCTGCCCGCCGCCCTGGTCTGCACCGGGCTCGGTTTCCTCACCGAGGGCGTCACGTTCATCCCGGGCATCGTCTTCGCCGTCATGGCACTTGTGACACGGGGCAAGAAGGCCGGCAAGTTCGGCTCAGGCGGGCAGATCGCCGTGGTCAGCGGCCTGACGGCGGCCGGAGTGCTGGCCTATGGCACCTTCCTCGGCGCCATGGACCGCCACGAGCACCACGACGGGGACATCTTCGGCGGCCCCCGGAGCGTGGTCGAACTCGTGGTAACCAGCGACAGCGACAGCAAGCTTCGTGGCCGCATCCGCTCCACCGTGCACAGGATGGGAACCGTCGTCGAGGAGCGGCCCCCCAACATGGACGGCACAACGGAACTGCCCTACCGGGGCATGGCGAACTTCCACCTCGTCCCCGGACGTACGGTGACCCTGTCGGCCGACGCCCTGCCCAGCAAGCGGAGCGGACGTAAGCCCCCCACGCTCACCTGCACCATCCTGATCGACGGGCAGATCGTGGCCACCGCCACCCCGGAGGAGCCGGGCGCGGGCCACTGCTCCGCCTCCTTCTCCTGACGACTCCCGCCGAACTCCCGACGAACTCCCGACGAACTCCCGACGAGCTTCCGCGGCATTCGGCCCGGCGGACCAGATCGCGATAAGCCGGGTGCCCTCAGTCGGCCCGCGCCTCGACCGGCTCCGCGGGGGCGTCCGCGATGTGCAGGGCCGTGACGAGCTCCCGGTATAGCGCGTCCGCACGGAGCAGCTCCCCGTGTGTCCCCGCGGCACGCACCCGTCCGGCGTCCATCACCACGATCCGGTCGGCGTGGACGACCGTGGACAACCGATGCGCGATGGTGACGACGGCTGACCGTTCGGCGTGGCGGCGCACACATTCCCCGATCGCCGCCTCGGTGACCGCGTCGACCTGCGCCGTCGCCTCGTCGAGGAGCAATATGCCGGGGGCGTGCAGGAGCGCCCGGGCCAGGGCGATGCGCTGGCGCTGCCCGCCCGAGAGCGAGGTCGAGGTCAGCGGCGTGTCCAGCCCTTCGCTCAATTCCTCGATGTGCCGCGCCAGCCGTACATCGCCGAGGACGCGCCACATGTCCTCGGCGGTCGCCTCCGGGTGGGAGATGAGAAGGTTGTCGCGGATGCTGCCGGGGATGACGGGGGCGTCCTGCTCCACATAGGCGAAGTGAGCGCGGATGTCCGGCGGGGCGAGCTCGTCGTAGGGAACACCGTCCACAAGCAGTTGTCCGCTCTCCGGATGCAGGAAGCGCAGCAGCAGCGAGAACACCGTTGTCTTGCCCGCACCTGAGGGCCCGACGAGCGCCATGTGACCACGCCGGGGCACGGCGAGGTCGACCCCCCGGACCGCGGGCTCGGCATCGGGCGCATAACGCGCGGTCACCGCGCGCAACTCGGCGACGGGCCGCTCCGGATCCTGCGGAAGAACCACCCGGGCCCGCACACCGGGGCGGTGCCGTACGGCAGGGGCCCGCACACCGGCGCCCGGTACGTCTCCGCCGTGCCCGGCCTCCAGCGGAAGCGCCTCGACCTCGCGAATGCGTGCGGCGGCGGCCACCCCCGATTGGAGAGCGGAGGCCTGCCGGGAGAGTTCCTCGATGGGCCCCATGAGGGCGAAGGCGTAGAGCAGGAACGCGATCAGGCTGGACACCTCCAGCAGCCCGGCCGACACCCGCCACGCGCCGACGGCGAGGACCGCGATGACCGCGAGTTGAATGCCCGAGTAGACGACGACCCAGGCGACCGTCTCCCGGCGCACCGCCCGCACCCCGTGCGCGGCCGCCGTGCGGGCGCCGGCCAGGATCCGGTCGCCGATCGGCTCCTCGGCCCGGCTCGCCTTGACCGTGCGCAGCGCCCGCAGCGCGCCTTCGAGCAGGCCGCCCATGTGGCCGAGGGACTCCTGCGCCTTCTCGTACGCCTTCGCGATGGCGGGCATCAGCGTCATGAAGGCGGCGCCCACCACGACGACGGCGCCGGTGCAGATGCCGAGGAGCACCAGGTCGAGCGTCCCCATCAGCACCAGGATCCCGATCAGCAGGACCGTCCCGTTGACAAGCCCGATGACGCTGGAGGTGACCGCCTCGCGCAGCAGCACGGTGTCGGAGGTGACCCGGGTGATCAGCTCCCCCGCGGGCCTCTGGGTCAGCGGGAGCAGCTCGATCCGGAGGTAGCGGCGCACGAGCGACTCGCGGGCACCGAGGATGACGCGCTCGGCGAGGCCGCCGAGGAGGAACCCCTGCCAGACGGCGATCAGGGCGCCGAGCACGAGCAGGCCGAGCAGGATCGTGACCGGCCAGGCGAGTTGCAGTGAGCCGTTGAGGGAGTCGAGGACCAGTTTGGTGGCCATCGGCGCGGCGAGTTCCAGGGCCGATCCGAGCAGCGCGAGGAGCAGTCCGAGGGCGAGGGTCCTCCAGTGGGGGCGGGCGAGACTCCAGAGAAGTCGCACCCTGTCCAATCGAATTGATTCATGCGAACTCACTAACGAGTCACTCATGACAAAAAGTAGAGCATCGTTGACCTGTTTTCGGCAAGTCGCGCCCGACGCTGTTAGCATGATGTGGTGCGAACCGATGCTGGAGAGACCCGCACACGTGCGCGGACACGGCAGGCCATCCTCGACGCGGCCGTCACCGTGCTCACCGACAACCCCTCCGCCTCACTCGGCGAGGTCGCACGCGCCGCCGGGGTGTCCCGCAGCACCCTCCAGCGTTACTTCGCCGAGCGCACCGACCTACTGGAGGCCCTCTCCGTCTACGCCTACGAGCGGGTCGAGGAGGCCACGGAGCGGGCGCGGGTCGACGAGGGAGACGTGGTGCGGGCGCTGACCCGCGTGCTGGAGGAATATTTCGAGCTGGGCGACATCCTCATGCTCGCCTACCAGGGCGGCTCCGAAAAGGAGGCGGCCGACGACGGCTCCGGCACTCGTCAGCTGCTTCCGCTGATCGAGCGCGGCCACGCCGAAGGTGTCCTCGACCGCTCGCTGCCAGCCGAGTGGATCGAACAGTTCCTCTGGTCCTGCCTCTTCGCGGCGTGGACTCACACCAGGGTCAACGGCGCGCGCAAGCACGACGCCCTGGCGGTCTGCCTGCGGGCGTTCACCAAGGCCGTGCGGGCATAAGGCGAAACGACCGAACGCCGGCGTGCCTGAGCGCCGGCGTTCGGTCGATGTCGCGGGAAAGTCGAGTCCTCGAAAAGCCGTCCCTCGAGCGGCGAGGTCAGTACGAACGGATCGTCAAGGCGTGCTCCACCAGCGTGATGAGGGTGGTCTTGACCGATTCTCTGGCTCTGGCGTCGGTGCGCACGATGGGGATGTGAGGGGCGAGGGTCAGGGCGTCGCGCACCTCCTCCTCCCGGTGCAGAAACTGCCCCTCCCAGCCGTTGACCCCGACGATGAACGGGAGCCCCGCCTCCTCGAAGTAGTCGATGGCCGGGAAACTGTCGGACAACCGGCGGGTGTCGGCCAGCACGACCGCCCCGATCGCGCCGCGCACCAAGTCGTCCCACATGAACCAGAACCGATGCTGACCCGGCGTCCCGAAGAGGTAAAGGATCAAATCCTGGTCGAGCGAGACACGGCCGAAGTCCATCGCCACCGTCGTGGTGGCCTTGTCGGGGGTGAAGGCGAGGTCGTCGATGCCCGCACTGGCGTTGGTCATCAAAGCCTCGGTGGTGAGAGGGAGAATCTCCGACACCGCGCCGACGAACGTCGTCTTCCCGACACCGAACCCACCGGCGACGACGATCTTCGTCGAGGTGAGCCCTCCGCCCCGACTAGAGCCTGCGAAGTCCACTGAGTACCCTTTCCAGCAAATTCAGATCCGGTTGCCCAGCGTCCAAATGCGGCTGGTAGACCCTCACCAGCCCCTCGGCCTCCATGTCGGCGATCAGCACCCGTGCCACGCCCAGCGGGATGCTGAGCAGTGCGGATATCTCCGCTACGGATCGCACCTGGCGGCAGAGTTCGCTGATCGCCCGGTATTCCTTGGTGAACTTCAGCCCGAGCTGCGCCGAGGTGGCCGAGGAGACGAGCGCCTCGATGGCCAGATCGGTCTGCGGGGCGGTGCGTCCTCCGGTGACGGCGTACATGCGCACGAGGGAGCTGGTCTCCTCGGGGCTGAGTTCGCTGTGGCCCGGCGGGGGTTCACCGTAGGAGGAGCCATAGGGCACGGAAGCCTCTCCATAGTCGGGATAGGCGTCACGTGCAGGCGGGTTTCGCGAGGCCCCGCCGTACATCGGCTCCTCGTCATAGCGCGCCACGATGTCCTCCCGTCACGCTGTCACCAGGGATGCGATGCCTGAAGCTCGGCCCGCACCGCCGGTGTAAGCACCTGGCCTGCTCTTTCGACCAGGATCGTCATCTGATAAGCAACCAGTCCCATGTCGCAGTCGGGTGCCGCGAGTACGGCGAGGCACGAGCCGTCGCTGATCGACATGATCAGCAGCAGTCCCCGCTGCATCTCGACGACGGTCTGGCTGACGGCACCGCCTTCGAAGACGCGTGACGCGCCCTGGGTCAAACTGATCAATCCCGCCGCGACCGCCGCGAGCTGGTCGGCGCGGTCCTTGGGGAAGGCCCGGGAGAAGGCCAAAGGCAGGCCGTCGGAGGACACCACGACCGCGTGGGCGACTCCCGGTACCTCATCCACGAAACCGCTGACCAGCCAGTTGACGTCTCTGGCTGCCTGGCTCATATCCCTCACGGGTCCTCCTCGACGGCCTCGGCGCGGCCGGGCTCGGAGGCCTCCGCGCGGGCCCTCATGATGCCCTGTTGGAAACTAGACAATCGACTGCGTACATGGTCTGGCGAAAGCTTCGGCATCGGCACCGGCGTGGAAGGGGTGGACCGCGACTTCGCGGAACCGGGCACAAGGTTGGCCCGCGGTTTGCGCTTGGGCAGTCCCGACGCGGTGAGCCCGCCGAGGGAGGGTTCGCTGGCCGCCTCCGCCGCCTTCCAACCCTCGTCGGACAACGACTGCCACACGGGTTCCGACGTGTCCGCCGACTGGTCGCCCGCGGTGGATCGGGCGCCGCCCTTCTTGAACCAGTCGGATTCGACGGCGGCGAAGATCGGCAGGTAGTCGTCGCCGGAGTTGTCGAACGCCGAGGTCTCCACGCGTGGGAGAGGGCCGGTCGGGTCGGCCCCGCGCCCGTAGAGCGAGCCCGGGGGGTAGGTCGAGGAGTCCACGTCCATCACGGGGAAGGGGCCGGGTTCGTGGGCCATGCTGACGACGCCGGCGTCCTGCGCGGACGGGGGGAGGGAGAGCGGGTTGGTCGACGTGAACCAGGTCTGCTCACCCGAGTCGCCCGGGGCGGGCACGCGCGGGGGCGGGGTCAGCGGAGTGGAGTGCGGGACGGGGGCCGGGGACGATGAGGACGGCGTCGGTAAGGAGGGGGCCGACGGGGGCGCGGACAGCGGCGGCGCCTTGCGCCGGGGCAGCGGGGGCCCCGAGGAGCCCAGGGAGCCGGAGGAGAACGTCTCGGAGCGGCCCTGCTGGGGGATGACGGGTGTCCCCGAGTCGCCGAACGGTGGGAGGTCGTAGCCGCCCGAGGGATGTCCGGGCCCGGGGTAGGCCGACCCTCCGGCGGGCGGGTTCATCGAGGGGAAGGCGGGCTGAGCGGGCTGGGCGTACTTCGCGGCGCCGGGGATGGGGGCGACAAGCTTCTCCGGGATCACCACCATCGCGGTGAGACCGCCCGCTTCGTGCGGCCTGAGCTGGACACGCACGCCGTGCCGTAAGGCCAGCCTGCCGACCACGAACAGGCCCATCCGCCGGGAGACCGACACGTCCACCACCGGGGGGTTGGCCAGCCGCCAGTTGGCCTGCGCCTGCTCGTCGGGCGTCATGCCGATGCCCTGGTCGGTCACCGAGAGCATGACGCCCCCGCCGCCCTCGATGTGGTTGCTGGTGACGACCACCATGGTGTCACGCGGGGAGAAGGAGACTGCGTTCTCCACGAGTTCGGCGAGCAGGTGCACGATGTCGCTGACGGCCTGGCCGCCGATGGCGACCTCGGCCTGCCCGTGGGTGACCACCCGGTCGTAGCTCTCCACCTCAGACAGGGAGGCGCGCACGACGTCGTTCAGCTCGACCGGCTGGCTCCACTTGCGTGCCGCCTCCTGGCCGGCGAGAACCAGGAGGTTCTCGCTGTTGCGCCGCATACGGGTGGCGAGGTGGTCGAGTTTGAACAGGTCCGCGAGGCGCCTGTCGTCCCGCTCGCCCTGTTCCAGGCGCTCGATGAGGGTGAGCTGGCGTTCGACGAGGGTCTGGCTGCGGCGGGAGAGGTTGACGAACATCGCGTTGATGTTGCCGCGGAGCCTGGCCTCGTCCCCGGCCAGCCGTACCGCCTCGCGGTGCACCTCGTCGAAGGCCCGCGCGACCTGCCCCACCTCGTCGCGCGAGAAGATGCCGATCGGCGGGACCTCGATTTCCGCCTCGGCGTCGCGGGTCTCGCGCACCCGCTGCACGAAGTCGGGCAGCCGGTCGCCGGCGATCTCCAGGGCCTCGCTGCGCAGCCTGCGCAGCGGCCGCACCAGGGAGCGCGCCACCCCGCTGGTGATGAGGAGTACGGCGAGCAGCAGGGCGCCGACCGCCCCGGCGGCCATCACGGCCTGGCCGCGCTCCTGGTCGCTGAGGTCCTGGCTGCGTGTGACGATGGACTTGGTGTGGCGCTGCTCGACGACGCGCATCCGGTCGACGACCACGGCCATGGCCTCGAACCACTCGCGGGCGTCGTCCGACTTGGAAAGGTCCAGTCCTCGCAGGGGCACGTCGATGCTGCTGCGGATCAGCACGAGTTCCTGGAGAGATTCGGCGCGGTCGGAGGGCCTGCCCCGCACGGTCTCGTCGAAGAACCTGCGTTCGTCGCTGGTGGCCTCGGCGGCGAAGTTCTTGAGTTCGTTCTCCTCGCGCGACATCGCGCCGAGGAAGTCTTCGAGTTGCTGCTGCTCAAAGCGCCCGTTGACGAGGACCGCGGTGAGCAGCGCCTGCCGGAGGGCGGCGCTCTCCTTGGCCTTGGCGAGGGCCGTGAGCGTCATGGAGCGGGCGAACAGCACGTCGTCGGCGCTGCCCTTGCCGATTTCGTCGTGGAGCGAGAGCAGGTCGGCGATGACCTGGGTGTAGGCGCTGATGGCGGCGTCGGGCAGGAGGGTCGACTGAATGGCCTGGTTGCGGAGGGCGGCGAGGTCCTCCAGGCGGTTCAGGGCTGTCTCGACCTCGTCCTGGGCGCGGCCCCTGGCGCCTTCGCGGATGGCGCTCGCCACGGAGCGCACCTGCCCGACCGCGCGGTCCACCCGGTCTATCTGGTCGCGCACCGAGGGTAAGACGCGCCCGGGACGGTCCTGGGCGATGAACCAGGCGATACGGCTGCGTTCACCTGCGAGTTCGTGGGTGAGGGCGGAGATGCGCTCGGACAGCCTGGCGAGTTCGTTGACCCGTTGATAGTCGGAGGCGGCGTTCACGGAGGAAACGACCTGGACACCGCCGAGCAGCACGGCGGCGGTTGTCGGGACAAGGATCATGGCGACCAGCCGTGACCGCACCCGCCAGTTGCGCAGCCGCCAGCCACCGCCGGCCTCTTCCTCTGCCAGAAGGGTGGAAGGCGGCACCCGCGTCTTACCGTCGCCACCACCCTGGACGCTCTGCCGCATCTCTGTACTCACCGAACGCAACCTCTCGCCGAAGCGGCGTATATGAAGCCTCGCGGCCTGTCGGTCCCCAAGACCTCAGGGAAAATCCAGCAAGTGCGGGTAATTGGAACACAACTTCACCAGTGCGGCCAACCGAACATTGACCTACAAACATTCATTTGTGATGTACGCAGCCTCACTAGGGTCTTTCCCCGACATGATCGGAAGTACACCAGAGGACAGATGGGCATAGAAGTCACATCGTGTCCGCCTATGCCTGTTTGCATCGTTCCACAGATACGCGCTCCCGTAACGTGAAAGAAGCACATAGATCTCCGGAAGATCACAACGTTGTAGTCGAGAGCATTTCGGTCATATCTTGTGGCGCAGCGCCCTCAACCCTCGAAAACTCGGAACCGGCGAGTCCTCTCAAGAAGAATCACGAGGCCAAGCGTGTTAGAGGAGACAGTGGAAGCCGCGCGGCAGGTTCCGGATCCGGCTGCCAGACCATCGGGCAGTACCGCGATCGACGTGCGCGGACTGTGGAAGATTTTCGGTCCCCGGGCCGATCGAGTGCTCAACGGCCCCGACATTCACCTTGATCCCAACGCATTGCTTGAGAAAACCGGATGTACGGCCGCAGTCAGGGATGTCACCTTCGAGGTGCGCGCCGGAGAGATGTTCGTCGTCATGGGACTCTCCGGAAGCGGTAAATCCACCCTCGTACGCTGCCTGACCAGGCTCATCGAACCCACCGCCGGAAAGATCCACATAGCCGGTGAAGACGTGTGCTCCGCGTCCCCGGCGGCCCTCCGCGAGCTGCGCCGCCACCGCGTCAGCATGGTCTTCCAGCACTTCGGCCTGCTCCCGCACCGGCGGGTCGTGGACAACGTGGCCTACGGCCTGGAGATCCAGCGGGTCCCCAAGGCCGAACGTCACCGCAGGGCCGAGGAGATCCTCTCCCTGGTGGGCCTGGCCGGCCACGCGCAGTCCTACCCCGACCAGCTGTCGGGCGGCATGCAGCAGCGTGTCGGCCTGGCCCGCGCTCTCGCCGTGGATCCGCAGGTCATGCTGTTCGACGAGCCGTTCAGTGCGCTGGACCCGCTCATCCGCCGGGACATGCAGGCCGAGGTTGTGCGCCTGCACCGGGACGTCGGCAAGACCATGGTCTTCATCACCCACGACCTGTCGGAAGCCCTCAAACTGGGTCAGCGTATCGCCATCATGCGGGACGGGGCCGTCGTGCAACTGGGCACGCCGGAAGAGCTGGTGGCCGCCCCGGCCGACGACTACGTGGCGGACTTCGTGCGGGACGTGGCCAAGAGCGAGGTGCTCTCGCTGCGCTGGATCTGCCGTACCCCCGCCGAGAACGAACACCTCGACGGCCCGGTCATGAACGCGGAAACGATCATCAAGGACGCAGTGCCGGCGGTGCTCGGATCCGCCAGACCCATCCGGGTCGTGGAGGGCGGGAGCCTCGTCGGCGTGGTCGACCGGCTCGACATCCTCGCCGCGATGGCGGCCCGCCCCGAGCGGCCGCGTCCCGGGTCGAGGAGCAGATCGTGACGGCGCAGGCGACGGTGTCGCCCGCCGTCCCCCCGGCCCCGCCCCCGGCGGTACGGCGGCGCCCACGTGAGCGCTTGCCCCGCTTCGTGCTCCCGGTGGTGGGCGTGGCGGTGGCCGCCGGGCTCTACCTGGTCTTTCGTGGAACGGCGACGCTCCCTCACGACGACGGGGCGGCGCCGTTCCTGTTTTTGAACGACGTGCGGGACTGGGTGGACGACAACAGGAACGAAAACCCGCTGTTCCTGTATCTCATCAACTATCTGCGCCTCGGCATCGGCGGCCTGTTCGACGCCGTCTCGGCCGGTCTGCACGCGCTGCCGTGGCCCGCGCTGATCGCCCTGACGGCCGCGGCGGGGTGGCTGGCCGGCGGCCGGCGCGTGGCGCTCGTGGCGGGGCTCGGTTTCGCCTCCTTCGGGGTGCTCGGCGTCTTCGCCGCGAGCGTCGACACCCTCGCGCTCACCCTGACCGCGGTGCTGTTGTCCCTGCTTGTGGGGCTGCCGCTCGGGGTGTGGGCGGGACGGTCGCGGCGGGTGCGGAGGTTGATCACACCCGCGCTGGACGTCATGCAGATCATGCCGACCTTCGCCTATCTCGGGCCGATGGTGCTGTTCTTCCAGATCGGCCCGGCGTCGGCGACCGTCGCGACGATGATCTATTCCATCCCGCCCGCCATCCGGATCACCGCCCTGGCCGTCGAACAGGTGTCGCCCACGGCGATCGAGGCGTCGGTCTCCCTGGGCGCGACGCGCTGGCAGACGCTGCGCAAGGTGCACCTGCCGATGGCCAGGCGCACCATCACGCTGGCCGTCAACCAGACCATCATGATGGCGCTGTCGATGGTCGTGATCGCCGCCCTGATCGCCGCCCCCGGCCTCGGCTCCGACATCATCAGGGGCCTGTCCAGGGCGAACGTCGGCGTGATGCTGCCGGCGGGCCTCGCCATCGTCTTCATGGGCATCGCGCTCGACCGCCTGGTGATGGCCACCGCCGCCCCCCGCTCCCCGCGGCGCTCGCGGTACGGCGCGGCCGGGGTCCTCGCGGCCGCCGGGATCGGGCTGTCGTTCGTCCTCCCCGCGGAGTATCCCGAATCGTGGGAGTGGCGGATCGGCCCGCCCGTGGACGACGCGGTGCGGTGGATGCAGTCGGCCTGGTACGACGTCACAGAGGCGATCAAGAACATCGCGACCGAGGGGCTGCTGAACCCGCTGCAGAACCTCCTCACATCGTCGCCGTGGTGGCTCGTGGCTCTCGCCGTACTCGTGCTCGCCTGGCGGGTGAGCGGGGCTGTACCGGCCTTCACCGCCCTCGGCTGCCTGCTGGCGGTGGCGCTGCTCGGCCTCTGGGAGCACTCGATGGAGACGCTCACGACCGTCCTCGTGGCCGTCGTGCTCACCCTGCTCGCGGGACTGGCGCTCGGTGTCGCCGCGGCGCGGCACCCGCGCTACGCGGCCCTGCAGCGGCCGCTGCTGGACGCCGCGCAGACCATGCCGGCCTTCATCTATCTGCTGCCCGCGCTGGCGCTGTTCGGCACGACGCGGTTCACCGCCGTGTTCGCCTCGGTGGTCTACGCGGTCCCGCCCGTCGTGCGGCTCGTGGAGGACGGCATCAAGGGAGTGCCCCAGACGGTCGTGGAGGCCGCGCTGTCCAGCGGATCCACCACGCGGCAACTCCTGTGGAAGGTGCAGTTCCCCATGGCCAGGCGGGCCATCCTCCTCGCCGCCAACCAGGGCATCGTCATGACGCTCGCCATGGTCGTGGTCGGCGGGCTGGTCGGAGCCGGGGGGCTCGGCTTCGACGTCGTCTCAGGCTTCTCCCAGAGCAGCGATTTCGGCATGGGCTTCGCGGCCGGCGCGGCCACGGTGCTGCTCGGAATCATGCTCGACCGCATCACTCAGGGCGCCGAGAGACGCCCCTCGCCCCAACAACAGAAGATGAGGATCGCATGAGGATCGGAAGTAGAGTTCGCCTGCTCGCCGGCGTGCTCACGCTCGGCCTCGCCGTCACCGCCTGCGGCGGCGCCCGAGTGGCCGATGGCACGAACTCCACCGCCCAGCCCTCGCCCGGCGGCGCGAGCGCTCCGGCGGCCGCGGGAACGGTCAGGCTGGCCGTGAACCCGTGGGTCGGCTACGAGGCCAGCGCGGCCGTGGTCGCCCATCTGCTGAAGGACAAGCTGGGCTACACGGTCGAGCTGAAGGAGTTGAAGGAGCAGGTCTCGTGGGAGGGGTTCGAGACCGGCGAGGTCGACGTCATCATCGAGAACTGGGGACACGACGACCTCAAGAAGAAGTTCATCGAGGAGAAGAAGGTCGCGGTCGAGGCGGGCTCGACGGGGAACAAGGGCGTCATCGGGTGGTATGTCCCGCAGTGGATGGTGGACAAATATCCCGGCATCACCGACTACAGGAACCTCAACAAGTACGCCGAGCTGTTCAAGACCTCCGAGTCCGGCGGCAAGGGCCAGCTTCTGTTCGGTGACCCCTCGTACGTCAGCAACGAGGAGGCCATCATCAAGAACCTCAAGCTGAACTACAAGGTGGTAACGGGCGGCAGCGAGGCCGCGCTGATCCAGTCGGCCACGCAGGCCCAGGAGCAGCAAAAGGCGCTGCTCTTCTACTTCTGGGACCCGCACTGGCTGTTCAGCCGCACCAAGCTGGCCCGGGTCAACCTGCCGCCTTACACCGAGGGGTGCGACACCGACCCCAAGAAGGTCGCCTGCGACTACGCCGAGCTGGACCTCGACAAGATCGTGAGCAAGCGGTTCGCCGACTCCGGCGGGAAGGCCTACCAGCTGGTCAAGAACTTCACGTGGACCAACGAGGACCAGAACGCCGTCGCCAACGACATCACCAACAACGGCATGTCCGCCGAGGACGCCGCCAAGAAGTGGATCGACGCCAACCCCGCCAAGTGGCAGGCGTGGCTGCCCGCGTGATCCTCGGCTGATCCGACCGGCCGCCTCTCACGACCGGCCGTTCCGGGTTCCGGGTGCGGCGGGCTTCGCCGTACCCCTCCGGCCTTACCCCTCCCGCCGTGGCCCTGTGGCGCGTTCGCCGCAGGCCACGGCCCGCACACGACCGCACTCGACAAGGGCATGCGATGGCAACACATGGAAGAAGAGCGGCGGCCTCGGCCCTCGTGTTCGTGCTTCTGCTGGCCGGGTGCACCGGCGGCGGTGCGAGCGAGAAGGCCGAGGCCCCGAGCAAGGGCACGGTGCGGCTGGCCATCAATCCGTGGATCGGCTACGAGGCCAGCGCCGCCGTCCTCACCTATCTGCTGGCCGAGGAACTCGGCTACGAGGTGGAGAAGAAGCATCTGGACGAGGCGAAATCCTGGGAGGGCATCGAGAACGGCGAGGTCGACGTCATCATCGAGAACTGGGGGCGGGAGGCGGAGAAGAAGAAGTACATCGAGGAAAAGAAAGTCGCCGTGTCCGCCGGGACGAACGGCAACAAGGGGGTTATCGGTTGGTACGTTCCGAAGTGGATGGTCGACCGATATCCCGATATCACCGACTGGCGCAATCTCAACAAGTATGCCGACCTCTTCAAAACCTCGAAGTCGGGGAGCCAGGGACAGTTCCTCAGCGGCGATCCGTCGTTCGTCACCAACGACAGCGCGCTCATCAAAAACCTCGACCTAAATTACAAGGTCGTCTACGCCGGGAGTGAGGCGGCGCTCATCAAGGCGGCCAAACGCGCCTCGGAGGACAAGACGCCGCTGCTGATGTACTTCTACGAACCGCAGTGGCTCTTCACACAGGTGAAACTCGCCAAGATCAATCTTCCGCCGTACGCCATCGGGTGCGACAAGGATCCGAAGAAGATCGCCTGCGACTATCCGCCCTATCTGCTCGACAAGATCGTGAGCAAGCGGTTCGCCGCCACCGGCGGCAAGGCATATGAGCTCGTCCGCAATTTCCACTGGACCAACGACCACCAGAACTCCGTCGCGGACGACATCACCAACAAGGAGCTCCCGCCGGACGAGGCCGCCAAGAGGTGGGTGGACAGCAACAAGATCGTGTGGAAGGGGTGGATGCCGAAGTAGGCACCGGCACCCCCCACGGCCGCCGTCCCTTCCCGGGGTCCGGCGATCCCACCGCGCGCGACCGGAGACGCGCGGCACGTCGCGCGGGTGCGGGACGGAACAAGTGCAGGACGCCCGTCGCCCTTCGACCGCCCGACCCGGGGGACCAGAGGCCACGGCCCGGCCCGGCAGGACGGCAGCTGCCCGCCGGCGGCCCGGGCGAGGGGGCCGGCACCTCCGCCATGCCCTTGTGGCCCCTGCGGCGACCTCCACGCGCCCGTCACGGCGGTAAGGCGAAAACCCGCCATTCTCAACCCCCCGGCGACACATTACAACAGGCCGAAACCACAGCCGGCGTCTCCGCCATTCATGATCTTAATGGCGTGAAGAATTGCACACATGAGTGTGACACACATGACAACCATGCGGTTGTCATTGATTTTCTGTATTGCCGTCACGCGCACGGCGTATTACAGTTCGTGATCGAGCGATAACGTGACATTCGATCCTGACTGTGCGATTGACCCAAAGGCCGGGGATAGCCATGAGACTCCCTCAGGTCGGCTGTCGGCGCATCCGAGACGCATGAGGCCCACCACCGCGCCACGGCCTCACCACGGCATAGTCCTCCACGGCAGAGCCCGCCCATCACACCCTGTCCATCTGTGAAGACATCGACGAGTACGCAAACCTCACGCGCGAGGGGCGAAAGCACCGCTCCCTGCGGCGACATGCCGGCGGAACCGACCGGCCTCTCCCCCGATCGCCGGCGGCCATGACTCACCGAGTTGATATGCGATCGCCCACGTGGCCGCGGGCCGCCGCCGTAGAAGTGCGTGGATAAAGACCCCCGACAGGTCCTTGCCGCCGCACGCTCAATCGCCGACCGACGCCTTGGGCGCACCCGCCCGATCTCGACTGGGCCCGGCCACAGCCGCCCGCCCGTTTCCGGAGAGTCGTCGGCCCTTTCACGGTCTTACTTCACGCAGAGGCCCGCGCGGGATTTTCCGTACCCCGAATCATGTCTTCATGCCGTCGATTTTCCGTTTCGAAGGAAAGAGGTTCCATGTCGTCCACCGCACGGCGAGGCGCCCGGCTGCTGGTCGCCCTCCTCCTGGCCGCCGCCACCCTCATGACGCCGGGTACGGCTCACGCCGCCTCCACCATCACCGTCGCCCCCACAACGCTCGCCCCCGGCGACACCTTCACCATCGACTTCACCGCCACCCCGCGAAGAAGCGGCACGAACTACGCACAGCGCTTCTACACGGAGTTCGGCAACCCGCTAGGCGGACTCCACGACTTCACCAGCGTCGAATCCTGCACCGGCAACCTCGGCGGCGCGTGCACCGAGGACGGCTTCGGGCCGCTGGTGCCGCTCGGCACCCTTGTCGGCGGCACCACCTACACCGGATCGCTGACGCTGCGCGTAGACGACACCGTGCCCTCCGGCTCGACCTTCGTGGTGCGCTACCAGTTGATCAGCACGTCGGTCGGCGGCGACGCCACCCAGGACGGCCCGACCGTCACCGTGCTGCGCACCGACGCCGACATCGCTGTCGGACTCAGCACCACCGGCTCGCTCCTCGGCGGACGCATCGGCGTCACCGCCTCCGCCACCAACAACGGCCCCGGCGCCGCGGCCGACGTGGTGCTGACCACGGAGCTCCCGGCCGGCACGACCTCGGTCGCGAGCCTGCCCGCGGGTTGCCTCCACACCACCGCCGACGACCGGGTGACCTGCACGATCCCCGCCGTCGCGGGCGGCGCCACCGCCACCCGCTCGTTCACCGCCCAGCAGGGCCTGCTCAGCGTCGGGCTGGCCCTCCCCGTCACCACCACCCGCACCGCCTCCTCCACCACCGACCCCAACGCCGCCAACGACTCCGCGAGCCGCAACTGCACGGTCATCACCGGGCTGATCATCCTCTGCTGACCGGGCTCCGCCGTACCTCTCCGTCCCGGAATCGTGGCCTGGACGGAGAGGTACGGCACAAGCCCGCCGCCGCCATGTCGGCAACGGCGGGGCGTTTCAGACGGCCATGGGGCTGATGTGCGCCGCCCGGGAGGTGAGTGTGGCGAGGTGGCCGGGCCGGCTGAGCGTGGGGATGCGGGACGCCTGGCACCGGCAGGCGAAGTGGCGGGCGCGGCAGTGCACGACGTTGCCGCGCTGATTCTCACCCCGGGCGAGATAGGCCGCCGCCGGCATCCTTGGGACCTCATCAGCTGACCTCCCCGGCGGGTGGGCCGCGCCGGCATCCGCCGTATCTTGCCGGGCCCTTCCGCTCGGCCCCGGCAGGTGGACCGTGCCGGCATGGCCCCGGACCGGCGCGGGAGGAACACCGTGCCGGCGCACACCTGAGGCTCAGGACGAGCGCGGCAAGGGCATGGACGCCTGCGGGGCCTGGACGCGGGTCGGGTCGTGGCCGGTGTCAGAAGGATTTACCGGTGATGCGTTCGTATGCCTCGATGTAGCGGGCGCGGGTGGTCTCCACGATGTGGTCGGGCACTTCGGGGGCGGGGGCACGCTTGTCCCAGCCGGTGCCCGCCGCCCAGTCGCGCACGAACTGCTTGTCGAAGGAGAACTGCGGGCGGCCCGGCTCCCACTGGTCGGCGGGCCAGAACCTCGACGAGTCGGAGGTCAGCACCTCGTCGCCGAGGGTGAGCCGGCCCTCGGCGTCCTTGCCGAACTCGAGCTTGGTGTCGGCGATGACGACGCCGCGCGCGGCGGCCAGCTCCGCGCCCCGGCGGTAGACCTCAAGGGTGAGGCGGCGCAGCTCCGCGGCGAGCTCCTCGCCCTCCTGCGCCACCACGTCGCCGTAGGTGATGAACTCGTCGTGGGCGCCGAGCGGTGCCTTCGTGGTGGGTGTGAACACCGGCTCGGGCAGCTTCGAGCCCTCCACCAGGCCGGGCGGCAGAGCCACGCCGGAAACCGAACCGCTCGCCTGATATTCCTTGAGGCCGAGACCGGCGAGATATCCCCTGGCGATGCACTCGACCTGCACCATCGAAAGCCGGCGGCAGCGGACGGCGCGCCCGGCGAACTCCGCCGGCACGTCGTCGGCCGAGATGACGTGGTTGGGCACCAGGTCGGCGAGCTGCTCGAACCACCAGAGCGAAAGCTGCGTGAGCACCTTGCCCTTGTCGGGGATAGGTGTGGGGAGGATCACGTCGTAGACCGACACACGGTCGGAGGCGACCAGGATGATGTCGCCACGGTCCTCGTAGACGTCGCGGACCTTCCCTGAGTGGAGCAGCTTCACCGTTTTCCCTGTTCTGCCGGGATCGCCCGGCCGGAGCGCGTTGTTCATCGACCCCCACGACAAGGCGGAGACGGCCGACAGACTAGCCCACCGGCCGCGTCCTTCCCCCATCACCCCGGACAACGCTCGTACGGCGAGGCGCCCGCGAGGCGGCGCCGGCGGGACGGCAACGTTCCAGCGGTGAGGGCGTGCCCTGTGGCGGGCGACAGCGGCCCAAGCGACGGGCAGGGGCCACAGCGGCCCGGTGGCGGTGAAGCGGCGGCCCCACGCAGTGGCTCAGGCGGGCCGGAGTACGCCTCATGCCCCGGCGGATCGGTCCGGCGGGGCATGAGGCGGATGGCGGACGCCGTGGGCGGTGCCGTGGTCAGAGGAGGACGTGGGCCGCCCGTACTCGGACGACGTGCTCCACAAGTGTGATCAAGGTCGCTTTGACCGACTCCCGGCTGCGCGCGTCACAGCGGACGATCGGGATGTGCGGTGCGAGGGCGAGCGCCTCGCGGACCTCGGCCTCGTTGTGGGCGAACTGTCCCTCCCACCCGTTGACACCGACGACGAAAGGAAGCTGGGCCTCCTCGAAGTAGTCGATGGCCGGGAAGCTGTCGGCGAGACGGCGGGTGTCGATGAGGACGACGGCACCGATCGCACCTCTGACCAGGTCATCCCACATGAACCAGAAGCGGTGCTGACCCGGCGTTCCGAAGAGATACAGGATCAGGTCGCGCTCAAGGGAGAGGCGTCCGAAGTCCATGGCGACGGTGGTGGTCGCCTTGTTCGGAGTGTGGGCCAGGTCGTCGATACCGGCGCTCGCGTCGGTCATCACGGCTTCGGTCGTGAGCGGGAGGATCTCGGACACCGCGCCCACGAACGTGGTCTTGCCGACGCCGAACCCGCCCGCGACCACGATCTTGGTCGACGTCAGGCCGCCGTGGTTAGAGCCTGCGAAGTCCACTGAGCACCCTTTCGAGCATGTTGAGGTCTGGATGTCCCTGGCTGAGGAGAGGCTGGTGAAGGCGGACGAGGTTTTCGTCTGCCATGTCGGCCACCAGCACTCTGGCCACCCCCAACGGGACCTTCAGCAACGCGGAGATCTCGGCCACCGACCGAAATGATCGGCATAGCATGACTATGGTCTCCTGCTCAGGAGTGAGCAGCGCCATCTCGTCATCTGGGATGGACATCGAGGAAACCAGAGTCTCCACTGCCAGATGGTAGCGCGGCTCCGAGCGACCACCGGTTACAGCGTAGGGACGGAAGAGCGGCTCTTCGTCCCCGGCGCCGTCGTCACCGAGCACGACCGGCTCCCATCATCCCGCTCACCGACCGCCCCTCGACGCCTGAAGCTCCGCGCGAAGGGCCGGCGTCAGCGCCTGCCCGGCCCGCTCGACCAGCAACGTCATTTGATAGGCGACCAGCCCCATGTCGCAGTCCGGCGCGGCGAGCAGAGCGAGCACGGAGCCGTCGCTGATGGCCATCACCAACATCAGCCCGCGCTGCATCTCCACGACGGTCTGGGTGACGGGGCCGCCTTCGAAGACTCTGGCGGCCCCCACCGTAAGGCTGAGCAATCCCGCGGAGACCGCGGCGAGCTGGTCGGCGCGGTCCGGCGGGAAACCCTCAGAGGTGGCGAGGCACAGGCCGTCGGCGGATACGACGACTGCGTGCGCGACACCGGGCGTGCCGCGTACGAACTCTGTGATCAACCAATCGAACCTGCGCGCCTCATGGCTCAGGACGGTCACGAGTTCTCCTCCTCTTCCGCCCGGGGGCGGGCGCTTTCCTCACGTATTTCGGCGCGGCCACGCCGTACCCCCTGTTGGAATCCCGACATCCGGCTACGGATGCGGTCGGCCGAGACGGGAGCGGCGGGCGGCGCGGGAGTCGGCGCGCCGAGCGCGGCTGTACCTGGGACGAGGTTGGCTTTGGGGGTGCGCTTCGGCAGCCCGGCGGCTGTGACGCCGCCCATGGCGGGCTGACTGGCGGCCTGAGCGGCGCGCCAGCCCGCGTCGGACGCGCCCGTCCACCCGTCGTTCCCGCCCCCTTGGACGGGGGGAACGCGGCTGGGCGTGGGCAGCCGCCGCTCGGCGGTTGTGGTGTCCTGCGAGGCGGCGCCGTCTTCCTCTGGGTCGGCACGGCGGAACCACGCCGACTCGACCGAGGCGAAGATGGGCAGGAACTCCCCTTCATCCTCAAGCGGGGAGAAATCTACAGCGGGCATCGACGCCGTGTCCGGGTCGTCGGCGTGGGTCTTCTCGTCGTACCTGCTGTCGTATGTCCCGCCGGTGGCCGTGGGGGCCCAGGCCGAGAAGGACGGCGCTTGGTCACCGCCTTGGGCGGGCTCCGCCGTACGCCGGAAGGGGCCGGAGTCGGCCGGACCCGGCACGCTCTGCGCACCGGTGTCGGCCACGCCGCCGAATCGGAACGGACCCGTGTCGCCCGGCAGGCCGTGCCCTCCGGTGTCGGACCCGCCGGGCATGCGGTGCGAGCCGGAGTCCGACAAACCCGGCATGCGATGCGGACCGGAGTCGGACGCACTCGGCATGTGGTGCGGGCCGGAGTCGGAGACACCGGGGTGGGGGAAGCCTCCGGAGTCCGACACACCAGGCCGTGGGAAGCCCCCAGAGTCCGACACAGGGGGCGGAGAGAAGGCACCGGAGTCCGAAGCCCCGGGACGCGGGAAACCACCGGAGTCGGACTCGCCAGGGCGCGTGAAGGCACCGGAGTCCGAGGCGACGGAGAAGCTCCCGGTCTCCGACGGCTTCTGCTTGGGTGAGCGGCGGGGCAGACCGCCCGAGGTGGTCCCGCCTCCGTTGGCGCCCGGCGACGCTCCTGCACCCGGTGAGCCGGCGCCGGGCAGGGGGCCTGTGCCTCCCAGCGGCTGCGGACCGGTCCCAGAGTGGGCGCCCGGCGGCATCCCGGACAGGTCGAGCGGGCCCGAGGGGAACTCCACCGGTCCTGTGCCGAACGACGAAGCCCCCGAATACGACTGAAGCGGGGACGCCTCCCGGCTGAAGGGCCCGGTGCCCTCCGAGCCGAAGGGTCCCGTGGTGCTCCCGCCGAAGGGACGCGCGCTCTCGGCGGGCTTCTGCGCCGGACGCCCGCCCATGGGAGCGGAGTTCGTGGGCTGCCCCTGGATGACCACGACCGGCGGAAGCAGGACCATGGCGACGACGCCGCCGCCCTCGCCCGGCCGCAGCTGCACGCGGATGCCGTGCCGGAGCGCAAGCCGGCCGACCACGAACAGGCCCATGCGCCGCGAGACCGACACATCGACCACAGGCGGCTCGGAGAGGCGCCGGTTGGCCTCGACGAGCTCCTCCTGGGTCATCCCGATGCCGTTGTCCACGACCGTCAGGAGCGCCGCGCCGCCCTCGATGAGACTGCTGCCGACGACGACCTTGGTGTGCCTGGGCGAGAACTGGATGGCGTTCTCCACCAGCTCGGCGACCAGGTGCACCACGTCGTTGGCGGCCGAGCCCACGACGGCCGTGGCCCGGTGCACCTTGACCTGCACCCGCTCGTAGTCCTCGACCTCCGACAGGGAGGCGCGCACGACGTCCACGAGTTTGGCCGGCTGGCTGCGCCGCCGGTTGGGCTCGTGGCCGGCGAGGACCAGGAGGTTCTCACTGTTGCGCCGCATGCGGGTGGCGAGGTGGTCGAGCTTGAACAGGTCCGCGAGACGGGAGCCGTCCTGCTCGCCCTTCTCCAGGCCGTCGATGAGGGAGATCTGGCGTTCGACGAGTGTCTGGGTGCGCCGGGACAGGTTGACGAACATCGCGTTGATGTTGCTGCGCAGTCCGGCCTCTTCGGCGGCGAGGCGCACGGCCTGCCGGTGCACCTCGTCGAATGCCTGGGCGACTTCGGCGATCTCGTCCTCGGTCGTCGTCGAGATCGGCGCGACCACGGGCGGCTTGGCGTCGGTCGACAGGCGGAGGTTGCGGACCACGTCGGGAAGGCGGAAACCGGCGATCTCCAGGGCCTCGCTGCGCAGGCGCCGCAGCGGCGTGACCATCGACCGCGCGATGAGCACGGTGGTGAGCAGGACGAGCAGCAGCAGGGCAAGGATCGAGGCACCGGCGATGAGCGCGTTGCGCATCTCCGCGCTCTCGAGTTCCTTGGTCTCGGCCGCCACTTCCGCGGCGACCTCGTCCTCGAACTGGTCGACCAGCTGAATCACGTCGCCGTTGGTGTCGAACCACCCGGTGACGTCGCTGAGCAGGTTGTGGACCGGCCGACTGGCGGCGACCGCCTGGTTCGCGAGGAAGATGGCGCGGCTGCGTTCGATCTCGACCCGGTGGAAGGTCGGGTGGTTCAGCTTGCTCGCGAGCTCGTCGGCGCCTTGGGGGCCGACCTCGTTGCCATATTGCGCGATGTATTCGCGCAGTCGCTCGCGGTCGGCGAAGAACTTCTGGACCGTGTCGTCGTTGATGCGCCGCCTGTCGTAGGCCGCGCGCAGGATGCGCACCCGCTGGATGGACACCTGCTCCTTGATTTTGGCCAGGGCGCCGAGGGCGCGGAACTGCGCGCCCAGCTCCTTCTGGTCGCTGACCTGGGAGAAGGCGTCGTGCAGCCGGAACAGGTCGGCGATGAGATAGGTGAAGCGATCGGGGTCGGGCTTGTCTTGCAGACTGTCGATCGCCTCAAGGCCACCGCGTACACGTTTGGTCATGGTGTCCACGCGATCGCCGTAGGAGGCGTCCACAAGTTCGAGGTCGGCGCGCACCGCGCTCACGCTGCGTTTGACCGCCGCCTGCGCGTCCTTGTAGGCCGCGCTCCGCTCGCCCTTGTCGGTGGAGGCTCCCCACCAGGTGCCGGTGTCCCGCTCGATCGCGAGCGTATGAGCTAAATCGCGCAGGTGCCCGGCGTATTCGGCGGCCAGACCGACGCGGCGGTGCTCGGACACGCCCTCCACGGCGGTCACGACCCGGGCGCCGGAGAGAAACACGCCGACCGCCGTAGGCACGAGGATCAGCACGGCGAGGCGTGATCTCACACGCCAGTAACGCGGTCCCAGACGCCGGAGTGTAGATGACCGTTTTGTACGGTCCCGCCTGGCACGGCCACTTTCGGTTGTACCCGTCGTCACCGCTCTCGCTACCCCTCAAGCCTCGTTCACAAGTGGGCTCATTCGACCACAAGGTCAAGACGCACAAGCCGCTACCAGGCGAAACGGACTTAATCGTTACAAAGGTGACAACATCTAGATTTATTTACCGAAGAGCCGTAAGAACCTGATCACGAATCTGGCTTCGCTGCGCCTCGTCTGTGATCGGACGGCCGGTCCGGTCCACCACGTAGAAGACGTCAACCGCCTCTGCGCCGAGAGTCTCCACGCGCGCGGCCCGTACGTCAAGGGCACATTCACCAAATGCCCTACCAATTCGCCACAATAGGCCCGGACGATCATGAGCCCGGACTTCTACGACGGTGGCCGTGGCCGAGGCGTCGTCCACAAGCGTCACTCTCGGTGGTGCGACGGGCACACGCGACGGACGCGACGAACGGGCCCGCGCCGCCAGACGCTGCTCGATGTCCAGCCGCCCGGCGAGCACCAGTCTCAGGTCGGCCTCCAGCGTCGCCGGATCGGGCGGCGACCCGTATTCAGGCAGCACGGCGAACTCGATGACCGCCGTCGCACCGGCCGACGCCGCCGACGCCGCGCGCACCACGAGGCGGTGCGCCGCGAGCACCCCCGCCGCACGCCACAGCAGGCCCTGGCGGTCCTGCGCGACGACCGTCACCGCGCCCTGCTTGACGCGTACGGCACAGCCTCCGTGCCTGGCCGGCAGCGCCGCCTCCGGCGGCGACACGGGGGCGGGCGGCGGCGAACCCGACAACACCGAGCGCACTCTGCGCACGAGGTCGGCGACGAGCGAGGACTTCCAGGTGTTCCACGCGGCGGGCCCGGTGGCGTTGCCGTCGGCGACGGCGAGCGCGGCCAGCAACTCAAGGACGTCCCGCGACCCCACCGCCTCGGCCACGCGGGAGACGGTCACCGGGTCGTCGAGGTCCCGGCGGGTCGCGGTCTCGGGGAGGAGAAGGTGGTGGCGGACCACTGTGGCGAGCACGCCTACGTCGGCCGGGGGCAGTCCCATGCGCACGCCGATGTCCCGCGCGACCACTTCACCGGTCACCGAGTGGTCGCCCGGCCAGCCCTTGCCGATGTCGTGCAGGAGGGCGGAGATGAGCAGCAGGTCGGGCCGGCCCACGTCACGGGTGAAGGACGCCGCGCCCGCGGCGGTCTCGATGAGGTGGCGGTCGACCGTGAAGCGGTGCACGGGGCTGCGCTGCGGACGATGGCGGACACGCTCCCAGTCGGGGATGATGCGCACCAGCAGCCCGGCCTGGTCCAGTTCCTCCCACACCGGCACGGCGGCGCGCCCGGCGCCGAGCAGCGCCACGAGGGCGTCACGCGCCTCAGGCGGCCACGGCACGGGCAGCGGCGGCGACTGGGCGGCGAGGAGGGTCACGGTCGCGTGAGCGAGCGGCAGGCCCGCACCTGCGGCGGCAGCGGCGGCCCGCAGGATGAGCGTGGGGTCGTCGCGGGGGTCGGCCCCGCGCGCCAGCACCACTTCGCCGGCGTGCTCGACCACGCCGTCGGCGAGCGGGCGGCGCCCGCGGGGGGCCGGACCGGATAGGAGCCGGTCAACGGTGCGCCAGGTGGAGTCGAAGGCGTGGCCGATGGTGCGGCCCGCCTCGGCGAGGCGGCGCATCAGCGCCTCGGCGTCCATGAGGCCGAGGGTGCCGGCCACGGCGTCCTGCTCTTGCAGGACCAGCCGGTCGGCCCCGCGTGAGGTCACGACGTGAAGACCGTGCCGGATGTCCAGGAGAAGCTCATATGCCTCCCGTACACGCGGCCCCGGGGCGGAGGCCACCCACGCGGCGGCGACGGCCTGCATCGCCTGGACGTCGCGCAGACCGCCCTTGGCGTCTCTGAGGTCGGGTTCAAGGAGGAAAGCGAGCTCCCCGCGGGCCGCGGCACGTTGGTCGCACGCCTCGCGGAGCTCGCCCAGCCGGCGGCGCGAGTCGGCGCGCCATTCGGCGAGCACGGTCTCGCGCATCGCCTTGGTGAGGCCGGGGTCGCCGGCGACGTGGCGGGCCTGGATCAGGCCGAGCACGACCTTGAGGTCGTCGCGGGCGACCTTGGCGGCCTCGTGCACCGTGCGCACCGAGTGGTCCAGGCCGAGCCCGGAGTCCCAGATCGGATACCAGAGGGAGTCGGCGATGCCGCCGATGTCCTCCCTGCCGTCGTGCAGCAGGACGAGGTCGAGGTCGCTGCCGGGAGCGAGTTCGCCGCGGCCGTGGCTCCCGACCGTGATGAGCGCGACACCCGAAGGCCCGCCCCGCTCGCCCGCGGACGCCCGCCCGCCGAGCCCCGGCAGCGCGCCGCCGGCCGCGTATGGCATCGCGCACGCGGTACGGAACAACCCGGTCAGCCAGCGGTCCACCTCCGCCGACCGCTCCTTGCGGTCGGCGGAGAAGGAGCGGGCGCCACCTCGCATCATCGGATCACTCCCCCCGTTCGAGCGGCCGGCGTGCCGAACCGCGGCACCGGCGCGTCCCGGCCACGGTCAGAGGGCCTCGGGCCCGCGCTCACCCGTGCGGACGCGCATCACCGTCTCCACGGGCACCGACCAGACCTTGCCGTCACCGATCTTGCCGGTCTGCGCCGCCTTGACGATGACGTCGATCACGTCCTCGGCGTCCTCCGCCTCGGCGAGCACCTCGATGCGGACCTTGGGCACGAGGTCCACCTGGTATTCCGCGCCGCGGTAGACCTCGGTGTGGCCCCGCTGCCTGCCGTAGCCGCTCGCCTCGCTGACGGTCATGCCCTTGACGCCGAACTGCTCCAGGGCCGCCTTGACCTCGTCGAGTTTGAACGGCTTGACGACCGCCGTGATCAGCCTCATGCTTCCACCTTCTTTTCCGCCGTGCTTGGCGCGCTGTTCGCCGAGTTGGCCGCCGGCCTGCCCGCCGGCACGGTCTGCGGCACCTGCCCCGTGGCCGAGCCGACCGCGGAGGCGTGGACGGTGCCGAGGTCGTAGCCGGTCTCGGCGTGGGTCGTGATGTCGATGCCGTTGACCTCGTCCTCCTTGGAGATCCGGAAGCCCATGACGGCGTCAATGATCTTGGCGAGGACGAAGGTGACGCCGAAGGAGTAGAGCCCGACGGCCACGGGGCCGAGTGCCTGGAGGCCGAGCTGGGTCAGGCCCCCGCCGTACAGAATGCCCTCGTTCTGCTGCTCAAGCACCGGGTAGGCCGCGAGGAAGCCGAGGGAAAGCGCGCCGATGAGCCCGCCGACCATGTGAACGCCGACCACGTCGAGCGAGTCGTCGTAGTTGAAGCGATATTTCAGGCCGATGGCGTAGGAGCAGGCGGCACCGGCCACGAGGCCGATGAGCATGGCGGCCCACGGCTGGACGAAACCGGCGGCGGGGGTGACCGCCACCAGACCCGCCACGACGCCGGAGGCGAGGCCGAAGGTCGTGGAGTGGCCGTCCCTCAGCTTCTCCACCAGGATCCACGCACCGGCCGCGACGGCCGCCGCCACCTGGGTGTTCATGAAGGCGAGCCCGGTGGTGCCGTCGACGGCGAGCTCGGATCCGGCGTTGAAGCCGAACCATCCGAACCACAGGAGGGCGGCGCCGAGCAGGACGAGCGGGAGGCTGTGGGGGCGCATCGGATCCTTGCGCCAGCCGGTGCGTCTGCCGAGCACGAGCGCGAGTGCGAGACCCGCGGCTCCCGCGTTGATGTGGACCACCGTGCCGCCGGCGAAGTCCATGATGCCCAGGCTGAACAGCCATCCGTTGCCCCACACCCAGTGGGCCACCGGCACATAGACGACCGTCACCCAGACAAGGGTGAAGAGCACCCACGCCCCGAATTTGGCACGGTCCGCTATGGCGCCGCTGATCAGCGCGACGGTGATGATGGCGAAGGACATCTGGAAGGCCGAGAACACCAGGCTCGGCATGCCGGTGCCGTCGCTCTTGGTGGCGGTGTCGATGAGACTCTGGAGACCGAGGGCGTCGAGGCCGCCGACGAACCTGTTGATCAGTTCGCTTCCGTTGTCGGTGAAGGCGAGCGAGTGACCGTAGAGAACCCAGGCGACAGTGACGGTGACGATGCTCGCGAACGACATCATCATCATGTTGAGCACACTCTTGGCCCTGGTCATGCCCCCATAGAAGAACGCAAGGCCCGGGGTCATGAGCAGGACCAGAGCAGTGCTCACGAGCATCCAGGCCGTGGATCCGCTATCGATCTTCATATGCGGCGGCCCTCCTTCCACATCGGTTGTGAGCCCGGGACATCGCCACCGGGTCCCCACAGCGTCTGCTTCGGGAGTTTCAGCGTCCGACCTCGGATGTTTCACATGGGTGAAACTCAGTCACTCCGTGTTTCCTGAATGTTTCCCAACGCCCATAAAAGAAAGAACAGCCCCAAACCGCCGTCAAGCGGGTGGGGCTGCGATATCAGACGGCCCATCTTTAGGCCATGCGGCAAGCCGGCCGGGCCCTCCCACGGGGACCGGCCGGAGCCGGGCCGACGCGTCGGCCCGCGGACCGGTAAGCGTTCGTTCCACACGCAGGCGGGCCTTAAACGCATGGCGCGGCGAATCGTCCCTCCGGGGCTCACGGACCGGCGGGCGGATGGCCGTCCTCAGGCGGTCCACCCGCCCCGCCGTCCCGCCGGGGAGTCCCGCCTCCTTCGAGTGCGGGCCGTGAACGGGAGCGCGGGGTTCAGGCTGCGGTGGCGAGCTTGCGCAGCCGGGCCAGCGCGTCACGCTCGATGCGCCGGGCCCGGTCGCGGCCTATGCCGTACCTCTCGCCGACCTCGGTCAGCGTGTGCTCCCGCCCGTCGATGAGCCCGTAGCGCCAGCGCAGCATGTCGCGCGTCTGGTTCTCCAGGCCGGTCAGCCACTGCTCAAGCCGCTCACGCTCAAGCACGTCGATCGCCTGCTGCTCGGGGTCCCCCCACGTGTCGTCGGCGATCATGTCGCCCAGCTCGGTCTCGTCCTCGTCGCCCACGCCCAGTTGCAGCGAGACCGGGTCACTCGCCCAGCGGCGCAGCTCGCGCACCCGCTCGATGGGCAGTTCGAGCACCGCGGCGAGGTCGGCGTCGGTCGGCTCGGCGTCGAACTCGGCGAGCATGTCCCGCCGGACCCGCATGAGCCGCGTCATCTGCTCACCGGCGTGGGTGGGCAGCCGCACCGGCCGCGCCTGCTCGTGGATGGCCCGCCCCACCGACTGCCGGATCCACCACGTCGCATATGTCGAGAACTTGTACCCCCGCCGGTAGTCGAACTTCTCCACCGCCCTGACCAGGCCCAGGTTCCCCTCCTGGACCAGGTCGATGAGCGGCATCCCCCGCCCGGAGTATTTCCGGGCCACCGCCACGACCAGGCGCAGGTTGGCCTGGATGAACTCCTCCTTGGCACGCAGACCCGAGATCGCCAGCCGCTCCAGCTCCTCGTCGGCGGCGTCCGCGAAACGCGGCTCGCTCCCCCCGCCGTCAAGCAACTGACCCGCGAAAAGCCCGGCTTCGATGCGCTTGGCGAGCTCGACCTCCTCTTCGGCGGTGAGCAGGGGAACACGCCCGATCTCAGCGAGATATGTCCCCAACAGGTCCCGGTCGGAGACCTGCTGTTCCTGCATGCGATTCCCCGTCGGCCTTGCCATCCCCTGGCACCTCGTTCCCGCCCCGATGCGTCGGCTTTTTCGGAATATCCCGAAGTTGTGCTTTCAACCCGGCCAACGTGCGAACCAAGGCAAAGATTCCCGAAGAAAGTACGTCTACAGAATGGTTTCCGATTCCTACCAGAGGAGGATGCCCCAGCGGACATTTAGCGAGTCGGCAGGTCAGCGGCTCATACCACCCGCCGTCCCTCCTGCCACACGCCGCTCACCAGAGGCACTCCTGGGCGATACGCCAAGTGAACATATGACGGCGCATCCAACATCACGAGATCTGCTCGTGTCCCCCGTTTCAACACGCCCACATCGGTCCGCCGGAGCGCACGGGCCCCGCCCCTCGTCGCCGCCCGCACGGCCTCCAAAGGGGTCATCCGCATCTCCCGGACGGCGAGCGCCACACAGAAAGGCATCGACGACGTATAAGAGGAGCCGGGGTTGCAGTCGGTCGCGATCGCGACCGTCACCCCCGCGTCGAGGAGCCGTCGCGCCTCCGGATAAGGCGACCGCGTCGAGAACTCCGCCCCGGGCAGCAGCGTGGCCACCGTGCCCGAGGACGCCAGGGCGTCGACGTCGTCGTCGGTCAGGTGCGTGCAGTGGTCGGCAGACGCCGCCGCGAACTCGCACGCGATGCGCACCCCCGGCCCGTGCCCGAGCTGGTTGGCGTGCACCCTGGGCGCGAGCCCGGCCTCGACACCGGCGGCGAGGATCTCCCTCGCCTGATCGGCGTCGAACGCCCCCCGCTCGCAGAACACGTCCACCCACCGCGCATATGGCGCGCAGGCGTCCAGCATGGGCCCCGTCACCAGGCGCACGTAATCGTCGGCGGACGCCCCGCGCGGGACGACGTGGGCGCCGAGGTAAGTCGTCTCCCCGGTGAAACGCCCCGCGATCGCCAGCGCGCGGCGCTCGTCCTGCACGGTCAGGCCGTAGCCGCTCTTGATCTCGACCGTGGTGGTGCCCTGCGCGAGCATCTCGGCGACCAGCGCCTCCGTGCGCGCCGCGAGCGTCTCGTCGCTCGCCGCGCGTGTGGCGGCCACGGTCGTGTGGATGCCGCCCGCGGTGTACGGCTCGCCCGACATGCGGGCCGCGAACTCCGCCGTGCGGTCGCCCGCGAAGACCAGATGCGCGTGGCTGTCCACAAACCCCGGCAGAACACACCGGCCGTCGACGTCCACCCGCTCGTCCGCCTCGGGCGCGGCGCCGGCCTCACCGACCCAGACGACATGACCCTCGGAGATCACGAGGGCGGCGTCCGCGATCTCCTCGCGGGCCGGGTCGCCGGTGTAGAGCAACCCGATCCGGTCGAACAGCACCGAGGTCATCGCACCTGCCCGATCGCCTCGGCCAGCATGGCGCCCACGTCGCCGAGGACGTGATTCCCGCCGGCGACGACGCGCCGACCGCCGGAGACCACACTGTGCACGTCGGCCGCGGCGGCGCCGAACACCACGGCGTCCGCGGCGCGCGCCACGGTGGCTCCCGCCGTGCGCACCGAGTCGAGGCGCACCGAGACCAGGTCCGCCCACGCGCCGGGGCAGAGCGTGCCGCCGTCGGGGAAGCCCAGGGAGGCGTGGCCGGTCGAGGTGGCGGCGCTCAGCAGCTCTGCCGCCGTCCAGTGGCAGCGGCGCTCGGTGGCGAGCCGCTCGCCGAGCTCGACCGCGCGGGCCTCCTCGAACATGTCGATAATCGCATTGCTGTCGGTGCCGAGCGTGATGGGCGAGCCGGCCTCGAAGAGCGTGCGGGCCTGGCCGATGCCGTCGGCGAGGTCGCGCTCGGTGGTCGGGCACATGCACACGTGGGTGCCCGACTGGCCGAGCAGCGCGATGTCCACATCGGACAGGTGGGTGGCGTGCACGGCGGTCGACCGCGGGCCGAGCGCGCCGTGCTCGTGGAGCACCTGGACGGGTGTCGCGGAGTACATCTCCACGCAGGCGGAGTTCTCGGCGCGCTGCTCGGAGACGTGCGCGTGCAGCGGGACGGCGTGGTGGTCGGAGAACGCGACGACCGTGCGCATCTGCTCGGGCGCCACCGCGCGCACCGAGTGGATGGCGACCCCCACCTCGACCGCGGGCTCACCTTTATATGCCGACGCGAGCGCCTCGGCGCGGACGGCCCAGCGCTCGGCGTCGCCGTCGCCGAACCGCCGCTGCGCGCCCGTGAGCGGCATGCCCACGCCGCCGCTCAGATAGCAGGCGTCGATGAGCGAGATGCGCAGCCCGGCCTCGGTGGCGGCCTGGATGAGCGCGTGCCCCATCGCGTTGGGGTCGGAGTATGGCACGCCGCCGGGCGCGTGGTGCAGATAGTGGAACTCGCCCACGGCCGTGATGCCGGCCATGGCCATCTCGGCGTAGGTCGCGCGGGCCAGGGATAGATAGGTGTCGGGGTCGAGCCGGTCCGCCACGGAGTACATCTGCTCGCGCCACGTCCAGAAACTCGCCTCGCCCTCCAGTCCCCCGCCGTGGGTGATGCCGCGCAGGGCGCGGTGGAAGGCGTGGGAGTGGGCGTTGGCCATGCCGGGCAGGGTGAGGCCGTCGAGCCGCTCGGCCCCCGGCGGGGGCGCGGGCACATCGCGCACGATGTCGTTGAACCGGCCGTCGGCGACGGTGACGAGCACACCCTCGGCGACCTCCCCCGGAGGCACCCAGGCGAGCTCGCACCAATATGACGTGACCACGCTTGTCCGCGCCTCCTCCGATGCTGTCATGTGCACAGCGCCTCCAGGACCGATGAGAGGGCGGTGACACCCGCCCGGCAGTCGTCGGCGTCGGCGTGCTCGGCCGGGGAGTGCGACACCCCGGTGGGGTTGCGCACGAACAGCATCGCACTGGGCACCCCCGCCGACGCCAGGATGCCCGCGTCGTGTCCCGCCCCGGTGGGCAGGATCGGCGCGTCGCCGAGCAGGCCGGCGACCTTGTCGCGCAGCGGGACGTCGAAGTCGACCACCGGTGTCCAGGACTCCTCGCTGACCGTGGCCCCCGACCCGAGCGTCAGCTCCGACACCAGGGCACGCACCGCGCGCTCGCCCGCGCCCCGCGCGTCGAGCCAGGCCGACACGCGGCCCGGGATCGCGTTGGCGTTGCCGGGCCACACGCGCACCTTGCCGAAGGTCGCGAGCACTCCGTGGCGCTCGGCGGCGACCCGCGCCGTGAGCACCGCGCGGGCGAAGGGCAACATGGGGTCGTCGCGGTCGTGGAGCCTGGTCGTGCCGGCGTGGTCGGCCGTGCCCTGGAAGTCGAAGCGCCACCTGCCGTGCGGCCAGATGGAGCTCGCCACCCCCACGGGGGCGCCCTTGCCGACAAGCCCGCGCCCCTGCTCGACGTGGAGCTCGACGAAGACCCCCACCCGGGCGAGGGTCTCGTCGTCGCGGCCGAGTGCCATGGGGTCGCGGCCGGCGCGGCGCAGCACGTCGGCCATCGTGTCGCCCTCGTCGTCGCGCAGCCCCCGTGCACGCTCCGGGTCGAGCACGCCGGTGAGCAGGCGCGATCCGATGCAGGGCACGCCGAACCTGGCGCCTTCCTCGTCGGTGAAGCAGACCACCGCGAGCGGTCTGCCCGGAGTGAGGCCGCGCTCCCGCATCAGGTCGATCGCCGCGAAGGCGGACACGACGCCCAGCGGACCGTCGAAGGGGCCGCCCTGGCGCACGGAGTCGAGATGGCTGCCGGTGACGACCCCGGGACCCGCGGCCGGATCACCCCACCACGCCCACAGATTGCCGTTGCGGTCTACGTCGAGGTCGAGCCCGCGGCGGGCGGCCTCCCCTTTAAACCATTCACGCAATTCCAGATCGGCGGGCGACCAGGCGTCTCTGACGTAGCCGCCGCTGTCGCGATCTCTGCCGATCTCCTCCAGCACCTCAAGCACGCCTCTCACTCTAGTGAATGACCTCATTCACGAGGAAGAGCGGAGTCCACTTGCGCTAGCCATACAAACTTGTATACAAATTTGCATATGTCATCCACTCGGGTTCTTCTCTTGGGTGTCCTGCTCGACGGTCCGCTGCACGGCTACGAGGTACGGCGGAAGCTGGAGCTCTGGGGCGCCGACAGCTGGGCCAACGTCGCCTACGGCTCGATCTACCACGGTTTGTCGAAGATGGCGGACGAGGGCCTGCTTGAGATCATCGAGAGCGGCAAGGGCGGCAAGACCGTCTACGGGATCACCCAGGCCGGGCGCGATCACTTCTACTTCCTGCTCGGGGAGTATTGGTGTGACGTCAAGCCCATCGTCGACCCGTTCCAGGTGGCCGTGACCTTCATGGACCGCATGAGCGAGGGCCGGTTGCTGGCTCTGATGCATGAGCGCACCCAGCAGCTCACGGCGACCGTCGGCATGATGGCCCGCGCCAGAGGCGGCAAGCAGGGCTTCGGCGCCCCACGTCACGTCGACGAGTCCCTGGACATGATCAGGTCCATGCTTCAAGTGCAGCTCGACTGGCTTGAGCAGGCCATTCCCCGGGTGAAGGACAACGACCTGCCGTAACCGGCTGTGCACGCGTACCGCCGGCCCCCAGCCCCGACGGAGACGTCACGTGATCATTGACACCCACGACCTGAAGAAGACCTTCACCACCAGGAAACGGCGTGGAGCCCCCGAGACCGTGCACGCGGTCAGGGGGATCGACCTGACCGTCAAGAAAGGTGAGATCTTTGGGGTGCTAGGCCCCAACGGCGCCGGCAAGACCACCACGATCCGCATGCTGGCCACCCTGCTCACCCCCGACGCGGGCGGCGGCACCGTCGCGGGCCACGACCTCGTCGGCGAGCCCGGCCAGGTGCGCCGCAAACTCGGCTACGTGGGTCAGGCCGGCGGCGTCAACGACTATTCCTCACCGCGCACCCAGACCATGCTCGCGGCCCGCATCCACGGCATGAGCAAGGCCGAGGCCGCCCGCCGCACGGAGGAGATCTTCGCGGCCCTCGGCATCGCCGAACTCGCCGACCGCCAGGGCCGTTCGTTGTCCGGCGGCCAGAAGCGCCGCGTCGCGCTCGCCCTCGGCCTCGTCCACCGGCCGCCGCTGCTGTTCCTCGACGAGCCCACCACGGGCCTCGACCCGCAGAACCGCGCCAACCTGTGGGACCAGATCCGCGGGCTCCGCGAGGAGGGCACCAGCGTGGTGCTCACCACGCACTACCTCGACGAGGCCGACGCCCTGTGCGACCGCCTCGCCATCGTCGACCACGGCGTCGTCGTGGCCGAAGGCACTCCCTCCGAGCTCAAGCAGCGCGTCGCGGGCGATGTCGTCACCCTCCGCCTCAGCGCCCCCGGCGCGGCCGATGTGCTGCGATCGGCGCACTGTGTCCGCGAGGTCCGCGAGGACGGCGACACCCTGCGGGTCTACGTCGACGACGGGGAGCACACCCTGCCCGTGCTGCTGCGGCTCCTGGAAGAGCACGGCCTCACCCTCCAGTCGCTCGGCATGCAGCACGCCAGCCTGGACGACGTCTTCCTCACCCAGACGGGCCGCTCACTGCGCGACGCCTCCTAGCCCCCTCGGCGGACCACGCGGGGCGTCCGCCGAGATCCGAGCTCAGAGGCCCTCCCAGCACATGCCGTCCTATGGAAACCGACTCCTCACACCGGCCGGGGGCACCGTACGGCACGGCACAGTACGGCGCCGCCGTCGCCGGCCGCGTGTCCCCCGCCGGGCCGCCAATCTCCCTCCCCTGGAGGAAACCCATGTTTCGCCACATCGCCCTCTTCTACGGCCATGAGATCCGGGCCACGATGCGCAATCCCGCGTGGTCGCTCTTCGGCATCATGCAGCCGCTCTTCTACCTCGTGTTGTTCGCCCCGCTGGTCGCGAACACCACCCCCGGCGTCCCCTTCGGCGACGCGCTGCGCGACTTCACCCCGGGCCTGCTCGTCATGGTGGCGCTCTTCAGCTCGCTGTTCGTCGGCTTCGGCATCATCGGCGAGATCGGCAACGGGGTGCTGGAGCGCATAGCGGTCAGCCCGGCGAGCCGCCCGGCCATCGTGCTCGGCCGCACCCTGCGCGACGTCACCATGCTGATCCTGCAGTCGCTGGTGCTCGTCGTGATCGCCATGGCCTTCGGCATGCGCGCGCACCTGCCCGGCCTGCTGGTCATGCTGTTGCTCATGGCGGTGACCGGCGTCTTCGCCTCCGGCCTGTCCTACGGCCTGGCCCTGGCCGTGCGCGACGTGAACGCCCTGTCGCCCATGTTGTCGTTCCTGTCGATGCCGCTGATCCTGCTCACCGGCATCATGTTGCCGATGAGCTTCGCCCCCGCGTGGATGCAGGCCGTCGTGCAGTTCAACCCGCTCTACCACACGGTCGAGGCCGGCAAGGCGCTGTTCCGCGGCGACTTCGGGGAGCTCTCCATCGCCATCGCCTTCGTCTCCCTCATCGCGCTCGCCATGCTCACCACCCGCTGGTCGATCTCCTCCATCCGGCGCATCACCCTGTAACCCGGAAGAGTCACGGCTGGAGGAACACCCCCGTGGTGTCGGTCATGCGCTCATGCTCTTCCAGCCGGGCCTGCGTGCGCAGGGGCAACGCGTCCGCCATGGCCTCGACCAGCACCATCGCCAGCACCAAGGGGGCGGCGTGAGAGTCGAAGACCAGCCGGTCGCCCACGGGCGCGTCGAGGACCACGTCGGCGGCGAACGGCACCTCGGGCACGTCGGTGATCAACGCGATGCGCAGGCCCAGCGACCTGGCGTAGTCAAGGGCCTGCGCCGCCTCCACCGGATAGCGCGGCAGGACCACCGCGAGCAGCCACTCGGCGCCGGCTCTGCGTGCCGTGTGGAGGCGGTCGCGCAGTTCGGAGCCGCCGTGGACGAGCAGCCGCACGTCGGGGTGGATGCGCCTGGCGTAGTAGGCGAAGCTGCTCGCGAGCCCTGAGGACACCCGGAGCCCCAGCACCGGCAGCGGCTCGGCGGCGGCCAGGGCCGCGCCGAGCTCGCGCACCCGGTCGCCGAGGCCGCCGGCGAGCCGGTCGCGCACCTGGGTCAGGTTGGCGATCTCGCCGCTCAACGCCTCGCGGGCGAGGTGCACCTCGCCTTCGCCGCCGATCCCGGAGCCGGAGGCGGGCGGCCCCCAGGGGCCGGCCACCACCAGCGGCCGGAGCGCGTTGCGCAGCTCGGGGTAACCCGCGAAACCCAGCGCGGCGGCGAACCTCGTCACCGATGGCTGGCTCACACCGGCCCGCTCGGCCAGCTCGACGCTGGACAGGAAGACCGCCTCGTGCAAGTGCTCGGCCAGATAGTGCGCGATGCGGCGCTGCACCGGCGACAACCGTCTGCCCTCAAGCAGCCGCTGAAGTCCCTCCCCCACGTTTCCCGACCATATAGCCGGTTCAGCACCTCCGGCGCCGCCGGACCTCACCGCCTCGCGACGCACGGCCCTGGCGGGGGATTCACCACGCCTCGCACCGTCCGACCGGCGCCGCCCCTCCTCCCCATCCCACGACACGCGGGATGGGGAGCCGATGGTGTCGGTCATTGCTCTCGCATCGGCACGCGGACGCCGCGCTCGCCGGCCACCTCGACGGCTTCGCCGTAGCCCGCGTCGACGTGTCTGATCACGCCCATGCCGGGGTCGTTGGTCAGCACCCGCCGCAGCTTCTCGCCCGCGAGGGCGGTGCCGTCGGCCACGGTGACCTGCCCGGCGTGGATGGAGCGGCCGATGCCCACACCTCCGCCGTGGTGGATCGACACCCAGGCCGCGCCGGAGGCCACGTTGAGCATCGCGTTGAGCAGCGGCCAGTCGGCGATCGCGTCGGAGCCGTCGGCCATGCCCTCGGTCTCGCGGTACGGCGAGGCCACCGAGCCGCAGTCGAGATGGTCGCGGCCGATCACCACGGGGGCGGCGAGCTCGCCTGAGGCCACCATGTCGTTGAAGCGCTCGCCGGCCCTGTCGCGCTCGCCGTAGCCGAGCCAGCAGATGCGCGCGGGCAGCCCTTGGAAGTGCACCCGCTCGCCCGCCAGGCGGATCCAGCGGGCCAGCGGCTCGTTGTCGGGGAACAGGTCGAGCACGGCGCGGTCGGTCTTGGCGATGTCGGCAGGGTCGCCGGACAGCGCGGCCCACCGGAACGGGCCCTTGCCCTCGCAGAAGAGCGGGCGGATGTAGGCGGGCACGAACCCGGGGAAGTCGAACGCCCGCGAGTATCCGGCCAGCTGCGCCTCACCCCGGATCGAGTTGCCGTAGTCGAACACCTCGGCACCCGCGTCGGCGAACCCCACCATCGCCTCCACGTGCCGCGCCATCGACTCGCGCGCCCGGCGGGTGAACCCCTCGGGGTCCTTGTCGCGCTCGGCCGCCATGTCCTCGAAGGCGACGCCGAGCGGGAGGTACATCAGCGGGTCGTGGGCGGAGGTCTGGTCGGTCACGATGTCGATGTGCGCGCCCCTGGCCAGCAGCTCGGGAACGGCCCAGGCCGCGTTGGCCTCCACTCCGATCGACAGGGGGCGCCGGGCGGCGCGGGCCTCCTCGGCCAGGCGCACCGCCTCGTCGAGGTCGGCGGCGCGCACGTCGAGGTATCGGTGCTCGATGCGCCGCTCGATGGAGCGCGGGTCGCAGTCGACGCAGATGGCGACGCCACCGTTCATGGTGACGGCCAGCGGCTGGGCGCCGCCCATGCCGCCGAGTCCGGCGGTGAGGGTGACCGTGCCGGCCAGGGACCCGCCGAAGCGTTTGGCGGCGACGGCGGCGAAGGTCTCGTAGGTGCCCTGGAGGATGCCCTGGGTGCCGATGTAGATCCAGGAACCTGCCGTCATCTGGCCGTACATCGTCAGGCCGGCGTTCTCCAGCCGGCGGAACTCCTCCCAGCTCGCCCAGTCGGGCACGAGGTTGGAGTTGGCGATGAGCACGCGGGGAGCCCACTCGTGGGTGCGGAACACGCCTACGGGACGACCGGACTGCACCAGCAGCGTCTCGTCACCCTCCAAGCCTCGCAGGGTGCGCGTGATGGCGTCGAACGAGGCCCAGTCGCGGGCCGCCTTGCCCGACCCGCCGTAGACCACGAGCTGCTCGGGGTGCTCGGCCACCTCGGGGTCGAGGTTGTTCTGGATCATGCGCAGGGCCGCCTCCTGCGGCCACCCCTTCGCGCTCAGCGCGGTGCCTCTGGGCGCACGCACAACGCGGCTGCCACTCATCGCCGACCTCCTTCTTCCGGGCACGCCGCCCGCTTGTCATCCACCCATGTGAATGGTTGCATTCATGTTGGCACGCGTCGAGATGAAATGGATACCTGCGGTGGAACTTTCGTAGGGGGTTGGCTGTCTTTAGTACATGAATGGCATACGAGGGGAACGCGACACTACGCGTTGGCCGTTCGATAGATCGTGAACGCTCCTCCCAAAGGGTCGTGGCGGCTGCTGCTGACCCACATCCGACCTCAGAAGTGGAAGCTCGCCCTCGGCGGTCTGCTGGGATTCGTCGGCGGCATGGCGGGACTCGCCGAGCCGCTCCTCGCCAAGAGCGTGATCGACACTTTCCAGGCCGGCGGCTCGATGGTGGGGCCCATCCTCGTGCTGACGGTGCTGGTCCTGGTGGGCGCGGTGCTCGGCGCGCTCGGCGCCTATGTGCTTGAGCGCACCGCCGAGACCATCGTCCTCAGCGCGCGGCTGCGCCTCGTCAGCCGGATGTTGCGGCTGCGCGTGCCCGACGTCGACCGGCTCAAGCCCGGCGACCTGCTGTCCCGGGTCACGGCGGACAGCACGCTGCTGCGCGCCGTCTGCACCAGCGGCGTCACCGAGGCCATTACGGCCTCGTTCATGCTGATCGGGTGTATCGCGCTGATGGCGTACATGGACGCCGCTCTGCTCGGCGTCACCCTGATCGTGCTCGTGGTCGTCGGCGGCATCACCGCCGTCGTCATGCCGCGCATCAGCAGGGCCACCACCGAGGCGCAGACCGCCCTCGGCGAGATGGGCGCGACCCTCGACCGCTCGCTCCAGGCGTTCCGCACCGTCAAGGCGGCCGGCGCCGAGCAGCGTGAGACCGACGCGGTGCGCGGCGTGGCTCGGAAGGCGTGGCGCAAGGGTGTGACCGCGGCCGGGTGGACGGCGCTCGCCGGCACCTCGACCTGGCTCGCCGTACAATTGTCCTTCCTCGCCGTGCTCGGGGTGGGCGGCATGAGGGTCGCCTCCGGCAGCCTTGAGGTGTCGTCGCTCATCGCGTTCCTGCTCTACCTCTTCTACCTGACCGGCCCCATCAGTCAGCTCGTCAACGGCGCCACGCAGCTCCAGACCGGCCTCGCCGCCATCGCCCGGCTGCGCGAGATCGAGGACCTGCCGGCCGAGCCGGTCGCCCCGGTCGAGAGCACCTCCCCGAAGAACACCGCCCCCGCCGCGGTGACCCTGCGGGACGTGCACTTCCAATACGGCGACGACCGCTCCCCCGCGCTCAACGGCGTGTCCTTCACCGCGCCGGCCGGAGGCATGACGGCGCTCGTCGGCCCCTCAGGCGCGGGCAAGTCCACGGTGTTCGCCCTGCTCGAAAGGTTCTACGAGCCGAACGAGGGCGCTATCGACCTCGACGGCAGGCCGCTGACCGAGATGCCCATGTCGGAGCTGCGCGCCGCGCTGGGTTACGTCGAGCAGGACGCCCCCGTGCTCGCCGGCACGCTCCGCGACAACCTGCTGTTCGCCAACCCCGGCGCCGGCGAGGACGAGATCGCCGACGTTCTCACCCGCACCCAGCTCAACGACCTGGTCGCCCGGCTCCCCGAAGGGCTCGAAACGGCTGTCGGGCACCGGGGGCAGATGCTCTCGGGCGGCGAGCGGCAGCGGGTCGCCATCGCCCGCGCATTGCTGCGCAAGCCCCGGCTGCTCCTGCTCGACGAGGCCACCTCACAGCTCGACGCCGTCAACGAGCTGCGCCTGCGCGACGTCATCGAGGAGGTGGCGGGCACCACGACCGTGCTCGTCATCGCGCACCGGCTGTCCACCGTCACGACGGCCGATCGGATCGTCGTCATGGAGGCCGGGCAGGTGCGGGCTGTGGGCAGCCACGCCGAACTGCTCGACCAGGACGACCTCTACCGCGAGCTCGCCACCACGCAGTTCCTGACCAACGCCGAGGCGATGGCGCCGGCCGGGGACAAGCAGGCGAAAGCCGTACAGACCGGCGGCTGACCCGCCGCTCCACGCGTCAAGGCCCGCCCTGTCACGGGGCGGGTCTCGTCGTGACGGCCCTCCGATCCCGTCCGTCAGTCCTGGGACCTGAACAGGCCGCGTCCGCCGTACTTCTTGTGCACGGCCTGCTTGCTGATGCCGAGCGCCTCGGCGATCTCGCTCCAAGTCCTGCCCTGCACCCGGGCGCGCCGCACTTGCACCGCCTCAAGCCGGGCGGCCTCCCGGTGGAGCGCCGCCGTCGCGCGCAGCGCGGCGAGCGGGTCCTCCCCTTGAGCCAGTGTGGCGAGGTGGGAGAGTTGTGCGTCATCCATGCATGTCAACATAGGTTGACAACCCTGGCAGGTCAAACCGACACCTGGCGGACCCGTTCTCAGGACTTCCGTGTGCGGCGGGCGTGGTCACGTGATCGCATGAAGTGGGCAAAGAAGGGTGCTCCTCACCGGGCGGGCTCCCCATTCGCATGCGGGCGTGCGGCGACGATCGTGACGTGCCTGGACACCCCCTGCCGACCTGCCGCTGCGCCCCTTCGACGGTGGACGTGGTGGCACCGTGATCGTCATGGTGGCGGCGGCGCTCCTCGCCGCGCATCCCCTCGGGAACTTCACCGTCAACCACTACAACGGCCTGCGGGTCACCCCCGACCGGGTGGAGAACCTCGCGATCGTGGACTCCGCCGAGCTGCCTGCCCTGCAGGCCAAGGAGGCGGTCGAACGCGCGGGAGCCGGCCCTTGGGCCGCCCGGCGGTGTGAGGACGTGGCCGGGGCCCAGCGGCTCACGATCGGCGGGGTGGCGGCGCGGTGGCGGGTGGTGGAGTCGGGCTTCACCTATATGCCCGGGGAGGGTGGCCTGCCGGTCAGCCGGCTGACGTGCCGGCTCACGGCACCTGCCGATCTGCCCGCCGCATCGGTCGAGTTCGAGGACGGATATCTGCCGGATCGGCCCGGCTGGCGGGAGACCACCGCCGTCTCCGAGGGTGTGCGGCTGACCGGCTCGTCCGTACCGGCCCACAGCATTAGCCAGGAACTGCGCTCCTATCCGGACGATCTGCTCGCCACGCCGCCCGATCAACGTTCGGCGGCCTTCACGGTGACCGAGGGCGAGGGCACGGCGGACGCGGAGCCCTCCGCGACGTTCGGCCTGCCTGTGATCGGGCCGGTGAGCGACCTGCTCGCCGCGGTCGACCGCACCTTCACCGGACTCGTCGGCGCCGAGTCCCTCACCGTGCCGCTCGGTTCGCTCGCCGTCCTCCTCGCCGCGCTCCTCGGGGCCGGGCACGCCCTCATCCCCGGACACGGCAAGACCATCATGGCCGCCTACCTCGCGGGCCGCCGGGGGCGGCCCCGCGACGCCCTGATCGTCGGCGCGACCGTCACCCTCACCCACACCCTCGGCGTGCTCGCCGCGGGCCTCGCCCTGAGCCTCGCCGCCACCCTGACGGGGGAGACCCTGCTCACCTGGCTGGGCACGGCGGGCGGCCTCCTCATCGCCGCGATCGGCTGCCACCTGCTCCGCACCGCCTGGCGGGACCGGGCGGAGGGTACGGCACACGCCCGGGAGTTCTTCGGCCACGGACATGGGCACGGGCACGGGCACGGATATGGGGATGACCACGGACATGGGCACGGACATGGGCATGGGCACTCGCCCGGGGAGCTCGTGGTCGCGCCGGCCCCCGTCCGGGTGGCGCGGGGGCGGGCCGGGCTGGTCGGGATGGGGGTCGCCGGTGGGCTCGTGCCGAGCCCGTCGGCGCTGATCGTGCTGCTCGGCGCCGTCGCGCTGGGCCGCACGTGGTTCGGGGTGGCGCTGGTCGCCGCCTACGGACTCGGCATGGCGGCCACCCTGACGGCCACCGGGCTGCTGCTGGTCGGGCTGGCGGACCGCCTCGACCGGCTGACCCGCGCCGGACACGGCCTGGCCGCGCGTGTCTCGGCGCTCACCCCCCTCACCAGCGCGGCGGTCGTGGTCGTGCTCGGCGCCGGCCTCGCCGTACGCAACCTGACCGGAGTGCTCTGAGGAGGAAAACGTGCCACTGCACAGGACCACCCCCGGCGGATTCGCCGACGTCTACACCCAGCCCCTGAGCCGCGTGCCCCTGCCGAAATATCGCATGCCCGAGCACTCGTCGGACCCGCGCGAGGTCTACGAACTGGTCAGGTCCGAGCTCCTGCTGGACGGCGACGCCTCGCAGAACCTCGCGACCTTCTGCACCACGTGGAGCGAACCCGAGGTGCACGCGCTGATGAACGAGAACATCGACAAGAACATGATCGACAAGGATGAATATCCGCTCACCGCCGAACTCGAGTCGCGCTGTGTGCACATCATGGCCAACCTGTGGCACGCCCCCCACGAACGCTCCACCATCGGCTGCTCCACCACAGGCTCCAGCGAGGCGTGCATGCTAGGCGGCCTCGCCCTCCACCGGCGGTGGCGGGCGAGGCGGCGCGAGGCCGGACTTCCCGCCGACCGGCCGAACCTCGTGTGCGGTCCCGTGCAGGTGTGCTGGGAGAAGTTCGCCCGCTACTTCGACCTCGAACTCCGCCAGGTGCCCTTGGAGGAGGGCGCCACAGGTCTGCGCCCGCATCAGCTCAAAGACCACGTCGACGAGAACACCATCGGGGTCGTGGCCATCCTCGGCGTCACCTTCACCTGCGCCTACGAACCCGTCGCCGACATCGCCGCCGCCCTCGACGACCTCCAGCGGGAGACCGGCCTCGACATCCCCATCCACGTCGACGCGGCCAGCGGCGGCTTCGTCGCCCCCTTCGTCCAGCCCGACCTGGTGTGGGACTTCCGGCTGCCCCGCGTCGCCTCCATCAACACCTCAGGCCACAAATACGGCCTGACCCCGCTCGGCGTCGGCTGGGTCGTCTGGCGGGAGGCCGCCTGCCTGCCCGACGAGCTGGTCTTCTGGGTGGACTACCTCGGGGGGAACATGCCGACCTTCGCCCTCAACTTCAGCCGGCCGGGGTCGGAGGTCGTCGCGCAGTACTACACCATGCTGCGCCTCGGCCGTGAAGGCTACCGCGCCGTCCAGCAGTCCTGCCTCGACACCGCCGCCCACCTCGCCGACCGCCTCGCCGCCACCGGCCGCTTCACCCTCCTCCACGACGGCCGCGGCGCCATCCCCGGCGTCAGCTACACCCTGGCCGACCCAGGCTCCCCCTTCTCCCTCTACGACCTGTCCGACACCCTGCGCATGCGCGGCTGGCAGGTGCCGACCTACCCCCTTCCCCCCGCTCAGGAGCAGACCGTCGTCCAACGTGCCCTGATCCGCCACGGCATCGGCCGCGACCGCATCTCCCTGTTCGTCGACGACCTCCACTGGGCCCTCACCCGCCTCACCACCCCACCGGACGACTCAAAGCGCCGCGGCTTCCACCACTGACCCCCTGGGGTACGGCGGAGCACAGCAGGACGGCCGCCACGCTGAGTGACCACCGGAATCGCGCGGATGCACCGGCGGCGGAACCGAATCTCGTCCCACCCGTGGCACCGGAAACCACGACATAAGCCACGCACCCTCCCAAAACAGTGGGGTCGAATGTGGGATTCATCTACACGGCCATCAGCCCGGAGCAAGCACAAAGGCCCTATTCCCGCATAGATCACGACATGTGCTTGTCACGTGACCCAAGGAATGCGATCGTCATTCTTTATGACAGTCATCACAAGGCCACCGCCGGATGACTGTCTTCCCCTTGGCCCGCCCCCCGCGTCCGGAGGTCAGCGCGGAAGGCCGCGGGCGAGTTGGCCATGGCCACGTGACGGCACTCGCACAAGCCCGTGCGAGACCCGCCTGAGACCGCAGGGCGTGCGGTGAACCCATGGTGTCACCCCACGTCCTCCTCGCAGAAAGGGATCTCCATTGAGCACGTCCGACCCCACGAAAACGTACGAGAAGCACATGCCCTCCTACAGCAACGTCATCGTTTTCGCCCTGCTACTGGGCGCCCACCTGTTCTTCGCCATGCACCTCCTCGACCTCCAGTACCCCCTCTGGCAGGCCGTCGGGACCCCCTCCCTGGTTGTGCTCACCGCAGGCGTCGCCGCCCGCCTTGTCCTTCACGGCACCTCGTCGTTCCACTCCGCCGCAACGCAGATGATCATGTTTAAGGTCGGCCAGGAGATGTTGGCCCGGCAGGCGGCGACCGCTGCATACCAGCAAGTCCCCACACCCAACCAAGGAAGGAACGTGATGTGAACCCCGAATCGATGCGGATCCGGCGACGGCCCGCCACCAAGGTGAGGCCGGTGTGGCAATGGACGCGTTCGCAGCCCTATCAGAAGTCGGCGAAAATCCAGGAAGGCCAAGCCAACATGATCGTCCTCTCCCCCGCCTCGCACTCCAAGGCCATGATCAAGGCCCTCGGGCAAATACGGAGTTGGAATCTGGTCCACGTCCCGACATACACGTCTTCGAGGACGGCTAGAAGGAGATATCCACCGATCCGGGGAACCTGTGGTTCCGAGCCCTGAACGGGACGCCACTATCGGCATGGTGAGGTACTTACCGGCCATGGTGCGGGCTGCGACGCCCGGATGGTGAACGTCGGCCGGCGCGGCCTCTGACGCCGGAACCTCGGCCTGCAGGCCCGGTGGACCCTCGCGCGGGGTCCGCCGGGCCTCAGCGACGGCCTCCCCGGCGCCCTCTCGGGGGTGTCCGGGGTCAGTCGGGGGCTTCGATGTCGAAGTTCGGTTCGGGGAGGTCGTCGTCTTCGACGCGGCGGAGTTTGATGTCCTCGGTCCAGGCATGGGCGAAGTGCCGCAAGTGGTCGACTTCCTCCTCGGACAGGCCGTAGCGGGTGAAGGCGTCGTCGCTCAGCATGTCGGTGGCCTCCAGGCGTTGGACGAGTTCCGTTAGGTGGAAGTCGTCCTCGTGGAGGGCGCCGAGGCGTTCGAGTTCGCGGAAGGGATACAGGTCGCGGACGGGGGCGAGGTCGACCAGGTCGCGGGCGGCGCCTCGGTTGTGGAGGGCGCGGACCTTGAGGCCGACGGCGTCGTCCAGGCCGACCGCGGGGCACGGGGTGCCGGGGGCGGGTGGGGACTGGAGGGCCTCCCTGAGGAGGTCGATCTCGCATTCGGCGCCGGTGCCGGGGTCGGTCACGGTGAGCACGCTGATGCGTTCGCCGCTGTCGCGGACGGCGACGTCGAAGCCGAGGGCGCGATATGCCTCCGCGACGTCCTGCGCGACCCACGGCAGCGGGGTCTCGGCGTCGGTGGCGAAGTCGAGGCCGCGGCAGCGGCGGGACGTGAAGCCGTGGGCACGCATGGCGTGGCCGCCGGCCAGAAGGAGGCGGTGGCGCGTCAGGACCGCTCCGGCGTCGGTCAGCAGCCGGAGCTGAAGCGGCGACAGGGCCTCCTGGGCCCAGGTGGTGGAGAGTTCGTCCACCACTCCAGTGTGACCTATCGGACACGGATTGTCGGACAACGTGAGGATCACGTCGCCGATCTGGCTTCCGCCGTACGGCGCAGCCCACTAGATCAGCGGTGACGGCGGGTGGCGGGGCCGGTGGTCTCGTCCTCGGTGCGGGGCGGGTCGGCTCGGGTGGGGTCGTGGCGGTGGGTGTGGCGCTGCTGGAGTTCGCCCACGGTGTCCTGGATATGGGCGGAGAGGCGGCGGATCGGGGAGGGAAGGTCGTGGCGTCCGGAGAGGAACTCCTGGAAGGCGATTTTGGCGCGGATGGCGGGTCTCCGGAACCGGTTCTCGCGGTGTACGGCTTTGGCCCACTTGGCGGGGCGCGGGCGCTGGGAGTCGGGGGCGAAGTACCAGTGGGCCCACGGGGAGCCGGGGCGGGCGATGCGGACGGCGCCGACGATCAGCAGGACGGGGATGAAAAGGCCGACCAGGCCGGTCCAGATCTTGCCCTTGAGGAGCGTGACGATCGCGAGGACGAGGTTGCCGAAGAGGAAGCCGACGGCTATCCACACGCCCTGCGGGGTGCCGTCGGGGTTCTCCCAGCCGAGGGGGCGCAGGCCGAGCAGGAGGAGGCCGGTCACGGCGACGGCGACGAACACGGCGTCGACGGAGGTGCGCCCCTCCTCCGACCAGTAGACGTCCCTGAGGTGCAGGATGAGGGCGAACTCATCCAGGACCAGCGCTGCGCCCACGCCGAAGATCGCGGCGGTGACGGCGAACCAGCCGGGTGAGACGGTGGAGACGATCAGGCCGGTCACCCCGCCGACGAGCATGAGCACCACTCCGAAGACGACGTGGTGGACGTGCACTTCGCCGACGTTGACGTTCTTGAACCACCACCGCACGTTGGCCCGGATGAGCCGCACGTTGATGCGGGTGAACACAAACGCCACGATCAGCGCCACGAAGAAGCTGAACAGCGGTAGCCGCCCGGTCTCGATAATGCGCTGCTGGAACCAGTCCCCCATAAACCCTTCGCCCCGTTACTGATGTTACGACCCTATGAGGAGCTTCATCCTGCCCGGCGGACAGGCCCAGGGTGCCTGACCCGCCGAAAATCGCCCGTTCCACGGCCACTCGGGAGGCACGCGGCACGGCGTCGCGCAGAAGCTCTCTTTAGAGAGGTAACGCCATGCCTAAGCCAGAAATCCCCGAAGAACGGCTATAGCACGTCCAGAGTCACGTCACAACGCATATGACCGTCTTGTGTGGATCGCTCGGGTGAGCGATGTTGGGCTGAGGCTGGGGCGGAGGTTGCGGCTGTAGATGAGGGTGGGTAGACCACAGGGGTCTGACAATTGACCAATAATCTTCACGAGGAGAGCGACGTGGCGGGAACGCTCACGGTCGAGGAGCTGAGCGTGGAGGTGGCGGCAGGTCGTGTCGACACCGTGGTGCTGGCAGCCGCCGATATGCAGGGGCGCCTCCAGGGCAAGCGGCTGTCCGCCCGGTTCTTTCTAGAGGAGGTCGCCGCGCACGGCATGGAGGGTTGTGCCTACCTCCTCGCCGTCGACGTGGACATGAACCCCGTGAGCGGGTTCGCCATGTCGTCCTGGGACACGGGATACGGCGACTTCGTGTTCCGCCCCGACCTGGCCACGCTGCGGAACATCCCGTGGCAGGAGGGCACCGCGTTCCTCATGGCCGACCTGGCCTGGGCCGGCGGCGGCGAGGTGGTGGCCTCTCCCCGCCAGGTGCTCAGGCGCCAGCTCGGCAAACTGGCCGAGCGCGGCTGGACCGCGCAGGTCGGGACCGAACTGGAGTTCGTCGTCTATCGGGACAGCTATGAGGAGGCGCAGCGGCGCGCCTACCGGGACCTCACTCCGGCGAACCTGTACAACGTTGACTACTCCCTCCTCGGCACCTCCCGGGTCGAGCCTCTGCTGCGGGCCATCCGGCTGGGCATGGAGGGAGCGGGCCTGTATGTCGAGTCGGCCAAGGGCGAGTGCAATCTCGGTCAGCACGAGATCGCTTTTCGCTACGCCGACGCGCTCACAACATGCGACAATCACGCGATCTATAAGAACGGCGCTAAAGAGATCGCCGCCGCGCAGGGCGTGTCGATCACCTTCATGGCGAAGCCGAATCAGCGGGAGGGCAACTCCTGCCACATTCACCTGTCCCTGCGCACGCCCTCCGGCGAGCCGGTGATGGCCGCGCCGGCTGAGCCGTACGGCCTGTCACAGGTGGGACGGCACTTCGTGGCCGGGCAGCTCGCGTGCCTGCGCGACATGACCCTGCTCTTCGCGCCCAACATCAACTCCTACAAGCGGTTCGCGGGGAGCAGTTTCGCCCCGACCGCGGGTTCCTGGGGCCTGGACAACCGCACGTGTGCGCTGCGCCTGATCGGCTCGGGCCTGTCGCTGCGGGTGGAGAACCGGGTGCCGGGGGCCGACGTCAACCCCTACCTCGCGGTGGCCGCGATGATCGCCGGTGGTTTATACGGCATCGAGCGTGAGCTACCGCTTGAGGCGCCGTATGACGGCAACGCCTACCTTTCGGGGGCCGAGCGGCTCCCTGGGACGCTCCATGAGGCGTTGAGCCTGTTTGAGGCGTCTCCGATCGCCCGGGACCTCTTCGGTGACGAAGTGGTCGATCACTACGCCAACGCCGCGCGGGTCGAGATCGACGCGTTCGACAGCGCGGTCACCGACTGGGAGATGTTTCGGGGGTTCGAGCGGCTATGAAGATCGTCAATCCTGCGACCGAGGAGGTCGTGGCGGAGGTCGAGGCCACCGAGGCCGCAGGGGTCGACGAGGCGGTACGGCTGGCGCGCGCGGCCTTCGCGCGCTGGCGTGAGACGGCCCCCGGCGACCGGGCGGCGCTGCTGCGGCGGTTCGCGGCGCTCGTGGACGCCCACGCGGACGAACTCGCGAGTCTGGAGATCGTCAGCGCGGGACACACCGTGAGCACCGCCCGCTGGGAGGCGGGCAACGTGCGGGACGTGCTCTTCTACTACTCAGGTGCCCCCGAGCGGCAGTTCGGCCGCCAGATCCCCGTGCCCGGCGGGGTGGACATCACCTTTCAGGAGCCGCTCGGCGTGGTCGGGGTGATCGCGCCGTGGAACTACCCCATGGTCATCATGATGTGGGGTACGGCTCCCGCCCTCGCGGCCGGCAACACGGTGATCGTGAAGCCGGCCGAGCAGACCCCGCTGACCGCGCTGCGGCTGGCGGAGCTGGCGCTTGAGGCGGGTTTGCCGGAGGGGGTGCTGCAAGTGCTTCCCGGCGAAGGCGAGGTCGCCGGGGCGGCGCTCGCGGGCCACCCCGGCGTGAACAAGATTGTCTTTACCGGCTCCACCGAGGTGGGCAAGCAGGTGATGGTGAAGGCCGCCGCCACGGTCAAGCGGGTCACGCTTGAGCTGGGCGGAAAGAGCGCCAACATCGTGTTCGCCGACGCCGACGTGGACCGCGCGGCGGCCAGCGCGCCGTATGCGGTGTTCGACAACTCGGGCCAGGATTGCTGCGCGCGTTCCCGGGTGCTCGTGCAGCGTTCGATCTATGACGAGTTCCTGGCGAAGCTGGGAAACGCTGTGAATTGCTTGGTAGTCGGCGACCCGCTGGACGAGGCTACCGAAATGGGTCCGTTGATTAGCGCCGAGCACCGGGACCGGGTGGCGTCATTTGTGTCCACCGCCCCCTACATGCAGGGTGAGTGCCCTGCCGGGCGAGGCTTCTGGTTTCCGCCGACGGTGTTGACACCGGCGTCACTGGACGATCCGGCGTTCACCGAGGAGATCTTCGGGCCCGTCGTGTCGGTGGTGCCGTTCGGGGACGAGATCGAGGCTGTGCGGATTGCCAACAACACGCGGTACGGTCTGTCCGGGTCGATCTGGACCCGTGACGTGGGCCGGGCGTTGCGCGTGGCCCGTGCCGTCGAGGCGGGAAACCTTTCCGTCAATTCTCACTCGTCGGTGCGCTATTGGACCCCGTTTGGCGGCTACAAGGAGTCGGGGCTCGGCCGGGAACTCGGTCCCGACGCGCTGGCCGCCTTCAGCGAGACCAAGAACGTCTTCCTCGCCGACCAATGAGACCATAACGATCTTCATCATCGGGAGCGACAAGAGGCATGCACCGTCTCAAGGACCGGGTCGCGGTCATCACGGGAGCGGGGAGCGGCATCGGCCTGGCCACCGCGCGGCGCTTCGCCGCCGAGGGAGCGCGGGTGGTCTGTGTCGATGTGGACCCTGCGACCGGAGAAGAGGCCGCGGCCGAGGTAGGCGGCCTGTTCGTGCGGGCGGATGTGACGGTTGAGGAGGACGTCGCAGCCGTATACGAAACCACGTTCAAGACATATGGGAGCGTGGACATCGCGTTTAACAACGCGGGCATCTCACCTCCGGAAGACGACTCCATCCTCGTCACCGGGTTAAACGCCTGGCGGCGCGTCCAGGATGTCAACCTCACCTCGGTTTATCTCTGCTGCAAGCACGTCATCCCCTATATGAGACGCCAGGGCCGGGGATGCATCGTCAACACGGCCTCCTTCACGGCGGTCATGGGGTCGGCCACCTCACAGATCTCCTACACCGCCAGCAAGGGCGGAGTGCTGGCGATGACCCGTGAGCTCGGCGTGCAGTTCGCCCGTGAGGGCATCCGGGTCAACGCGCTCTGCCCCGGCCCGGTCAACACACCACTACTACAGGAGTTGTTCGCCAAGGACCCCGAGCGTGCCCGGCGGCGCCTCGTGCACGTCCCCCTGGGCCGGTTCGCCGAGGCGTCCGAGATCGCCGCCGCGGTGGCCTTCCTCGCCTCCGACGACGCCTCCTTCATCACCGCGTCCCAGTTCCTCGTCGACGGAGGCATCTCAGGTGCCTACGTCACTCCGTTGGACGCGTGATGAACCGTCCCCTCATCGGCATCACGTGCTACGTCGAAACGGCGAGCTTCTCCGCCTGGCGGCTGCCGTCGGCGGTCCTCCCGCTCACCTACATCGACAAGGTGGTGGCCGCCGGCGGCCAGCCGGTGCTCCTGCCGCCCGCGGGAGACCCGGCCAGGCTGGTCGAGCGGCTCGACGGGCTGATCGTCGCCGGGGGCGGCGACGTCGACCCCACGTGGTACGGCGAAGCCCCCCACCCAGCCACCAGCCACGTCCGGAAATTTCGTGATGAAGCGGAGGTTGCCTTGGTTTGTCGGGCGGTCGAGTCGGACCTGCCCTTCCTCGGCATCTGCCGGGGGCTGCAAGTGCTCAACGTGGCCCTCGGCGGCACCCTCCACCAGCACCTGCCCGACCTCGTCGGCCACGCCGGACACGCCCCGGCTCCGGCGACCTTCGGCAACCTCCCCGTCCTCCTCGCCCCCGACAGCCGACTGGCCACGATCACGGGCAAGGACATGCTCGACTGCTCGCACTACCACCACCAGGCCGCCGACCGCCTCGGCCACGGCCTCAGCATCGCCGCCACCGCCGAGGACGGCACCATCGAGGCCCTGGAGATCCCCGGCCATCCGTTCGCGATAGCCGTACAGTGGCATCCCGAGGCCGGGGACGACCCTTCCCTCTTCAACGCCTTCGTCGCCCAGGCGAACGGCGGCTGCTGACCTCACGCGCCCCCTGCGCCCGCCCCACCCGGGCCGCTCGGCCACCCCGCCAAGCACTCACCCAACCCAGGTCGCCACAAGCCCCGTGCGCCGGGGCCGGGGAGCACGCCAAGAAGCACATCAGCCGACCGGCGTTCGACCAAGCGGCGGGCCAGGACGAACCCCTGAGACCCCTCAGAGGCTTCGGCGCTAGTCGAACTCTCCGTCATTGACCCCTGCCACAAGGGCGGCCCATTCCCCGGCCGTGAAGACCAGTTTGGGCCTGTCGGGGCTCTTACTGTCTCGAACAGCCCTCCCGCCGTCACCGAGACACGCAACTTCAACGCAGTTGCCGTTTCCCGCCGAACGGCCGGATTTCCGCCACGTCGCGGCCGCTAGAGAGTGTCTGAAGAGCTAGCCGACCAGTAACTGGTCGTGATGTCCCCTTCATGAGGTGCTGGGTACGAGAGGTTCCCCCATGCCCGGCCACCGCCGCACCTACCCTGCCGACCTCACCAATCGGGAGTGGTACTGCTGGAACCCTTGATCCCCGCGCCGAAGCCCGGAGGCCGCCAGGTGGCGCACCCCGGCGGGAGATCGTGGACGCGATCGCCTACCGGCTGCGTGCCGACCGCACGTGGCGGTTGCTGCCGCACGACTTCCCGCCCTGGCAGACTGCCTACCACCACTGGAGGCTGTGGCGGGAGGAGAACCGCTGGGAGGCCGTCGCGGCGGCCCTGCGCGAACGGGAGCGCATCCGCCGAGGCCGGGATCCCGCGCCGAGCGCGGGCGTGATCAACAGTCAGAGCGTGAAGGGCACCGAGCGGGGCGGCCTGCACGGGTACGACGGTGCCAGGAAGGTGTTCGGGGTCAAGCGCCACCTGCTGGTGAACACCCTGGGGCTGGTGCCGGGCACCTGCTACCCCCAGTAGTTCGCCAACATCTCACCCGGCCAGGCGGGCTCGCTGACGGTCCCCCTGGGGCCCATCGCAGTGAAGTAGGGAGCCAGGTCGTAGATCGGGCTGCCGTCGATGGCGTCCAGGTCGGTCACGTGGAGGTCGAGCCCCTCCACCTTCAGCAGTCGCGGAAAGGACTGCGCTAGCTGATTGGGGCGGCGGTGGTTGCGGTGGACGAAGGTCCCGGTGGGCGGCCAGGCGGGATTGTTGCGCGGACTGCGGGCATGAAGGGCCACATCATTGGGTGAGGCGCGGTGGAAGTGCCAGACGACCAGTAGATGAGAGAACTCCTCCAGGCCTTGAACGACCTCGACCGGGTAGTCGGGGTTGAGCCGGATGACGGCGGGGCCGTCCCAATGGTCGTCGCTGACTTCGCTGCGTCCGCCGACAACGACACCTACGGGCTGGATCTCCAGCGAGTGTGGCATGAGTTTCCCTCACTCAAGGGGCATGAGGGTCTCAATCTACGTGAGCGAGGTAGGAGGCGCCACGCGCGTCCAGCTCGGCGAGGAGAGGTATCCGGCGGCGCCGGAAGGGGGAGAGCAGGTTACGCATGTCGACGATCGTTTTCCGCGCCCGGCTGGAGTGGATGCCCTCCTCCATCGCGTCCAGAGCTTTTCCCCAAGTGGCGCATGCTCCTTCGACGTGACCCGCAGCGATCTGTGCGGCCCCCAGGTAGCCGAGTGTGACGGCGTGTGTGCGCCGGAAGGCAGTTCCCCTGGTTTGGGCGCTTCGCCGGAATTCGCGGATGGCGCCTTGGTGGTCGCCGCTGTCACGCAAGGCACAAGCGGTCTCATGCGCCAGGGATGCCTCGGTGAAAAAGAACATGCGGGATGGCTCTTCGATGGCATCGCCGGCCGCCAGCAGGTCGTCCTCCGCCCTCAGCAGTGCCTTCGCAGCGGCCTGTCCCTGGCCGGTGGCCGCAAGCCCCCGGGCATGGACGACGCCGAGCAAGGCGCGCTCCCGAGGGGTGGCCGACCTGTAGCGCTGACCTTCTACAGAGGCTGCGGAGAGTTCCAAGCTCAGCTTGTAGAAGCCGAGGTCGACCGCTTGATGCGCCATGGCGCGCAGGATGTGCCCGGCCAGCGGCGGAGCGGCAGCAGGGGCGGCAAGCCGAAGGGCAAGGTGGAAGTACTTCTGCGCGAGAACCTGCTCGTTGTTGTCGAAGGCCATCCAGCCGGACAGATAGGCCAACTCGCTGGCGGCGGCGAACATATCGCGCTTGACCTGCTCGTTGGGAAACGTGCCGCGAAGTAAGGCGGCGACGTCGGAGTTCAGGTACTGCACCAGCGCCTTCCTGCCGTGGCCGCCACCACGTAGCTGGTCAATGTTGGAGAAGGCGGTGGTGAGCTGCCGGACGGCGAGCACGTCCTCACGGTGGACGCATCGCTGTCTGCGCGAATGCGGCGTCGTCGGCTCCTCGGCCTTGGCCCTCCACCACGCCGCGTCGGGCAGGGCGAGCGACACAGCGGAGTAGACCGCCCCGGCCAAAAGGTCCCTGCGGTTGGCGTCCAAGTCCGTTCTCCCCAGCTCGGTCAGCGCTGTCACAGGGTTACCGTCCCACCTGGCAGGCCTCTGCCCTGCCGGGCGGGGGACGGCGAATCCGAGCTCGTCCGGTGTGATCTCACGCCTGAGATGCCGAGACAGCGCCTGGCACAAGATTAGAGGGGCCATGCCGGAGGGCATTGTTCCGCCTACCCACATGCTGACATGAGATCGGCCGATGGTGGCGCAGTCCGTGTGCTGTGCCTCCCTGACCACACGGTTGTAGGCGGCGGTCGCCTGCGCGCGCGACCAGCCGGCTTCGGCGAGCAGCGTCGCCAGGCGTTCGTTTCGTGTGCGCGTCATGGCGTGCCCCCCGCACTCCAAATGAGCATTGACCACTGTGACCGATCTGCATCCGCAGCACGCGCTGGACTCCCTGCGGCCAGCGTAGACCGCAGCAGAGGCGGACCAAGGGTGATTGTGCCGGAGTCACCATCCGCGGCCGGTGTTCTGAAACGATCTTTGATCACTTTGACCACCTCCGCGAAGCGGAATCGGACCCTGCCCCGCCTTCATAGGGTTGGCTGAACACTGCCGGTCGCAGCTTCATCGTTTCCCGGAGGCGTCGGCGTGCGCGCCCGCACCAAGCGTGAGTTGGAGAAGAGGAACACTGGTGAATGACGTAGCCCATCCAGCCGATGCCGAGACGTTGCGGCAGGCGCTCATCGCCAAGTTGCGTGAGCTGGGGGCGATCCGGACGGAGCCGGTCGCAGCGGCGTTCGCGACGGTGTGGCGGCACGAGTTCGTGCCCGAGGTGCCGCTGGAGCAGGTATACGAGCCGGAGAACGCGCAGGTCACCAAGCGAGATCAGGATGGTGTAGCCCTCAGCTCGATCAGCGCCGCCCGCATACAGGCGCTCATGCTGGAACAGGCCGACATCCGGCCGGGGATGCGCGTACTGGAGATCGGCAGCGGCGGCCTCAACGCGGCTCTGATAGCCGAGATGGTCGGCCATGACGGCGCGGTCACCTCCATCGACATCGATGCGGACGTCATTGATCGCGCCGAACGCCTGCTCCAGGCCACCGGGTACAGGCGCGTGAACGTCGTTCTCGCCGATGGGGAGAATGGCGAGCCCAATCATGCGCCGTATGACCGGATCATCGTCACCGCCGGGGCCGCCGATCTCGCGCCCGCGTGGCAGAACCAGCTCGCCGAAGACGGTCGTCTGGTGGTCCCGTTGCGGGTGCAGGGCCTGACCCGTTCGATCGGCTTCGAGCGTGAAGGCAGACATCTGATCGGGCGTGACTACCACACGTGCGGATTCGTGCCGATGCAAGGCACAGGCGAATGCCGTGAACGGCTTTTGGTGCTTCACGATGGCGAGGGAGTGCAGGTCGGCCTTCGTGTGGACGACGATCGGCAGATTGATGCGCAGAGGCTGGGAGCGGCGTTGCGCGAGCCGGCTTCCGAGGCATGGTCGGGCATGACCTTGGAAAAGGGGATGCCCTACGACGACCTGGATTTGTGGCTAGCCACGTCTCTGCCCACCTTCGCGCTTCTCGCGACCACCAGACGGGCACGTGACAGTGGCCTGGTCGCCTCCTGGTCTCCAATGGGTGTGGCCGCCATTATCGAGGGCGACTCCTTCGCCTACCTGACCTACCGCGCTACCAGCCCGGAACGGACGGCGTTCGAGTTCGGGGCGTTGGGCCACGGCCCTGATGGCGTGAAGGCCGCCGACCGCCTCGCCGAGCAGATGCGCGTCTGGAACAGCGATCTCCGCGACATCCGCGCCGTGTTCCGCGCCTTCCCGCTGGGCACACCCGAGGACCAGTTCCCCGAAGGGAAGGTCGTCAACCGGCGTAATTTCCGCCACGTGATCTCCTGGCCTCATTAGATCCGGTCAGGAACGGCAAACACTCCCCACCAACGGAGGAAAAGATGGCACTTGCCGGAGTGAGCACCATGATCGTGACGCCCGTGGGAGTCGATCAGAATGCCGAAACCGACTTCGCCTTGGACCTGACCTTCGTGACGGACGGACCGGTCGTTGCGGAGCTGATGAACTCCACCAGCGACGGCTGCACGTCTACCGGCGCCAGCGCCTGCGTCACCTGCGTGATCAGTTAGGTCCCAGCGGTGATCCGGCGTCAGAGGAGGTGCCCTCTGACGCCGGACACCTCCCCGCACGCGTGAGAAGGGACCGCCGATGTACAAGCACGTCGACGCGGCGATCATCCGAGCACCCGCATACCGCAGCGGGTATCCAAAGCCGGCGTGGCCTGACTTGTCAACGTCAGCCGACAGCGATGTACAGTGGCCGCAGTGGTGGATGAGGCAGGCGTGGGCGGCCCCCGGGGTGGCCGAAGCCATCGAGGTGGCCACCCCCAGCCTGGCCGACCGCATCAGTGCGATATGCGCAGGCGATCCGGTAGAGCCCCGTCAAGTCCACAGCGCTGCGGTGTCCCTGGCCCGTTATCTGCTGCGCATGCGCCATCGCTCCACCCCCTTCGGCCTGTTCGCTGGCATCGCCCCCGCTCACTTCGGCTCTCGTTTTGCCTTGCGATGGGGGCATGACCACCGTCCCGTCGCTCGGGCGGACGCCGCCTGGCTGGCCGAGGTGATCTCCCAGCTAGAAGCGTGCCCGGACCTGCTGCACCGCCTCCATGTGGTGGTCGACCCCACCCACGTGATTTGCGGTGACTTCCTCGTCGTGGCCTTCCAGCAACCACCACCCGCCACCGGCCCGCGCCGGTCGCGGCAGGTGAAGGTCCGCCATACCCCGGCTCTGCGGACCCTCGTGGAGGCCGCGAGGACGCCCATCGCGTTCAGCGAGCTGTCCGGCAAGCTCGCTGCCGCCTACCCCCACAGCTCCTCCACAGCGATCGACGAGCTGCTGGCCGGACTGGTCTCCGCACGTATCCTGCTCACCGTCTTGCACCCGCCGATGACGGTCGTGGACGGACTGGCCCATCTCAACCGCCAGCTCGCCGCCGCACAGGCCGAGAACATCCCCCGCCTGGCCACCACCATCCACACCCTGCGCGAGGTTCAAACGGCCCTGGACCGGCATGTCGGGGCGACCTCCGCGGAGCACAGGCACTTGCGGGGCCGGGCGCGTCAGACGATGAGGACGCTGTCGACCATTGTCGATCACCCCGTGACTGTGGATCTGCACCTGGATTGCGAGCTGGTGCTGCCGGAGGCGGTGGCCCACGAAGCGGAGCGAGCGGCGGCGGCGCTGACCCGCCTCACCTCCTACCCCTCCGGGGCTCCCGGATGGCTGGCCTATCATGCGGCTTTCCTAGACCGCTACGGGCCCGGTGCGCTGGTCCCGGTGCTCAACCTCACCGACCCCCACTACGGATTGGGCCTTCCCGCCGGATACCGCAGCTCACTTCGGGAGCCGCCTGCCCGCTCCTTGACCAGCCGCGACGAACAGCTCCTGGCAATCGCCCAGCGCAGCGCCCTGGACGGCGCACGCGAGCTCAATTTGTCGGATCACCTGGTGAAGGAGTTGACACTCCGCGACGACATCACGCAGCCGCCTCATCTCGATCTGTGTTTCCACCTGCATGCCCCGACCCGGCAAGCCCTTCAAGGCGGCGACTTTACTCTCGTCGTCGCAAGCCTCACCTCGACCGCCGGCGCATCGGTCGGCCGGTTCCTGGATCTGCTCAGCCCGCCCGAGCGCGCGCGGTTCCTCACTTCCTACGCCGAACTCCCGACTCTGACCGAGGGTGCGCTGCACGCTCACCTTTCCAGCCCGCCCCTCCATGCCCGGACTGAGAACGTCAGTCGCGCCCCCAGGACGTGGCCCACACTCATCTGCGTCGGCGAGTACAACGACTTTCCCGCCCTCGCATTAAGCGATCTGGCCGTCACCGCCGACCCCCACCGGTTCCGCCTGGTGTCTATCTCCACCGGACAGACCATCGAGCCTGCCGTCCTCAACACCGTCGAGGCGAGCAACTTCGCACACCCCTTAGCCAGATTCCTGAGTGAACTGCCGCGCGCCCATACCGCCGTTTTTGGTGCATTCCCCTGGGGTGCCGCACGCCACCTGCCCTACCTACCGCGTATCCGCTACGGCCGCAGCATCCTGTCACCCGCCCGTTGGAGGCTCCAAGCCTCCGAGTTGCCCGCAGTGGACGCCTCGTGGGACGAGTGGAGAAAGGCCCTGGACAAGTGGCAGCGACGGCATGGTACCCCCGGCGCGGTCCTGCTCGGCGACGACGACCGCTGTCTGAGACTGAACCTGGAAGAGTCCGCCCACCTTCAACTTCTACGCGCCGACCTCACCCGCGCCGGGCACGCCACCTTGCGAGAAGCACCCGAGCAGGCGGCCTACGGATGGTTCGACGGGCGGGCACATGAGATCACTGTGACCCTCGCATCCACCCGTCCGCCCGCACCGGCCCGCCCAAGGAGTGCGGTAGCAGTCATTCGCCGAGATCATGGGCACCTTCCAGGGGCCTCATCCTGGGCTTTCGCGAAGCTCTACGGCCATCGCGACATGCAGACACCTCTGCTCACCGCCCACCTCCCGGAGCTCCTGGCCGCCGGTCAGGTACCGCCGCAGTGGTGGTTCGTCCGCTACCGCGACCCGGAAGATCACCTCCGACTACGCATCCAGCTGCCCACCCCTGCCATGTTCACCCAGGTCATCGAGCAGGTCGGTGCCTGGGCAGCAACTTTGCGGCGGCTTGGGCTGATCAACCGGATGGCCTGGGACACCTATGTCCCGGAGACGGGCCGCTTTGGAACCGGCCCGGCCATGGGAGCAGCAGAAGGCCTGTTCGCCGCCGACTCCACCACAGCCGTCACGCAGCTGACCCATCCCGGTGTCGGCCATCGGCAGGTGCTCACAGCGGCAAGTTTCATCGATCTTGCGATCGCCTTCATCGGCGATGTCGACGCCGCGATGCGCTGGTTGGTCGATCATCTATCCAACAGTTCCGCTGTTCGCCCGCCACGTTCGCTCCATCAAGAGGCCCGGCGTGTGGCCGACCCGCGAGGGAACTTCGCGGCCTTACGCCAACTGCCGGGCGGTGAAGAGGTCCTCGCGTCCTGGGCAGCGCGTCGCCACGCGGCTGCCTACTACCGGGACCAGCTTCGGGTGCGCAGCGACATCGATCCGGACTACGCTCTGGGATCCCTACTGCACCTCCACCACAACCGGATGGCAGGGGCCGACCAGGAGGACGAGTATGCCTGTACCAGGTTGGCGCGCACGGTCGCCCTGTCCTTCTGCGCCCAGGCGCAGAGCACCCACCGGTGACTCCTATGCCTCGCTCTTCAGCCGCAGCCGAAACGAACGTGCGGGCACAATCCCTGGCTGATGGCCCGTTAGGCGAAATCCTCGTGCACATCGAACGAGCCCACAACGGAACTGGAGCCTGGCACCAGATCCACTCTGCTCTGACCGGGATCACCCGCCATGCCCTCATGGCCACTACTGACGCCTCGCTGTTCGTCGGCGCTCCCGCCGTCGCGTTCGTTCTGCATACGGCAGATGCCGGCACCGGCCGTTATGCCGCGCCTCTACAGGCTCTCGACGGACAGATCGCCGACTTGACGCAGGTACGGCTCGATCGGGCGCACGCGCGCATCGACCGTCGCGAACGTCCCCGGGTCGCTGAGTTCGACCTGCTGTACGGACTCACGGGCCTGGGCACCTATCTATTGCTGCGCAACCCCACCGGTAGGCTCCTTCGCGACGTGCTGGAGTATCTAGTGCGACTCACCGAACCGCTACCGGGCGACCCGGACCGACTTCCCGGCTGGTGGACCGAACACGGCCCACGCGGGGGCATCTCAGCGGATTTCCCCGGTGGCCATGCCAACCTCGGTATGGCTCACGGCATCTCAGGCCCACTTGCGCTGATGGCTCGGGCGCTCCGGTGCGGCGTCAGCGTGGGCGGCCAGGCCGAAGGCGTGAACGGTATCTGCGCGTGGCTGGACACCTGGCGTCATGATGGGCCTAGCGGGACGGGCTCGTGGTGGCCACAGTGGATCACCCGTGAGGAAGTGGCCGCCGGGCGTAGCCACCAGCAGGGACCGCTGCGGCTGAGCTGGTGCTATGGCACTCCCGGGCTGGCACGCGCGCAGCAACTGGCCGCCCTCGCCGTCGGCGACATTCAGCGTCAAGACAAGGCCGAGCACGCACTGGCCCACTGTCTGTCCGACCGCAGGCAGCTCGCACGCCTCACCAATACCGGCCTGTGCCATGGCTGGGCGGGATTGTTTCAGACCTCTTGGCGGGCCGCCCACGATGCCCGCACCTCCGAGATCGGTGCGCACCTGCCCTATCTAACCGACCATGTCGTCGCGCACAGTCGACCCGTGCACGAGCGGGGATGCGGGTTCCTCGACGGCGACGCGGGCCTCGACCTGGCCCTGCATACCGCTGCTCGCACCACACCGCCGGTCTCCGGCTGGGATGCCTGCCTGCTCATATGACCCACACCTCGCCGAAGGAGACCGGCATGAACCCAACTGCGAGGGCACCCCTGGAATCGGATCAGACCGTGGATGCGGTTCTCGCAGTGCTGAGCGGCGCTACCCTCATTCAGGTCGCTCGACAAGCCGGACTGAGTCCCTCCGAACTCTCCGCAGCCGTCGCGGTGTACCAAGCCGCTGGAACCGCTGCGCTCCGCACCCACACCGACACTGTCGGAATCTGGTACCAGGTGCGGATCCAGTTCTCCAATTGGGCGAACGCTGAAACCGTCGCGGCCATGCACCTGCGCCCTCTTGTAGAGCAGGCACACGCCACCGAACTGATCGCGGCCTGGTGGTTCATCCGTAAGGCACCCTGCTGGCGACTGCGGTTTCGGCTGACCCCCGCGACGACGCTCGCCGAGCTTCGAGCGGTTGTAGACACCCATCTGGACGGCCTCATTGCAGCCGGGCACCTCGCTGGCAGGGCCACTGGCATCTACGAGCCGGAGGTCTGCGCGTTCGGTGGCCCCCGCGGAATGGGCATCGCCCACGATCTCTTTCACGCCGACAGCCACGCCATCCTGGACTATCTGCACCGATGCCGTCGTCTCGGGCAGGCCGAACGTACTGCTGGCCGCAGGGAGTTATCAATGACGCTGTGCAGCGTCCTGTTCCGCGCCGCCAGCCAGGAATGGCACGAGCAAGGCGACATCTGGCACCGCGTGACAGGCCTGAGACCGCTACCAGCCGATGTTCCTCCCGAAAAGATCTCCGGCATGGTCGACGGCATCCGACGACTGATGACTACGCAGACGAGCCCTCTGTTCGGCCCTGGCGGAGCGTTGGCGTTCGCAAGGCCGTGGAATGCCGCCTTCTACCGTGAAGGCCAACGCCTCGATGACGCCGTTGGTGAGGAAGGCATCCATCGCGGCATACGTGATGTCCTGGCCCACCACGTGATCTTCCACTGGAACCGTCTCGGTCTGCCGTGCCGAGCCCAGGCCATCCTTGCCCACGCCGCGCACGAGGCCGTTATGGGTCCGCCGCCCGCTATGGAGACCCACTGACCGCACATGCTCGGCCCGCACAGGAGAGGACAGATGTTTCCCGCACCGGAAGACATCGCCGTCGCAGACCGTATGCGAAACGCGCACCGCCACGCTCGCGCTGTCATGGGCGTACTACTTGAGGCCGAGACCCACGAGGTGTGGGGCTGGCGCGGCAGGACGCTGAGCCGACCCGTCTCGGCGCCGGAGGGGCCAGCTTGGCTGCGCCTGGCCTGCATCTCAGCCGATCAGACGAACATGACGTTCTGGAACGGCACTCTGGAGGCTGACAAGATCCTCCCTGCTTCCGTGCCGCGTCCCCGGCTCCGCAACGTCTACGACTGGACCCCTGCCTCGTGGCGCTACCGCGCTGAGCTGTATGACCACGTTACCGTGCAACTCGCGTCGCCGACCGCCGTACTGCGCTCGACACCTCACCTGCCCTCCGCGTGGTGGACAGCACTGGAGGTCGTGCTGGCAGATATCGCCCCCATCGCAACCGGCCGTGTGACCATAGGCCAGGCCTACCTGGACTCCGCCATGCCCCGTTTCCTGGGCACCCCCGTCGACACCACCGTCAGGTCGTGGTCCACCGCCCACGGCGATCTCCACTTTGCCAATCTCTGCGCCCCTACCCTGCATGTTCTCGACTGGGAGGGATGGGGCCTGGCCCCAACCGGCTATGACGCCGCCGTCCTGCACAGCTACAGCCTGCTCGTCCCCGCTGTCGCCGCCCGCATTCGCGACCGGCTCGCTCATCTACTGGACACCCCCGCAGGCCGATTCGCTGAACTGGCCGTAATCACCGAACTCCTGGAGTTCAATGCCCGTGATGATAACCTCGACCTGGCTGCTCCTCTCCGTGATCGCGCCGCACACCTGTTGGGACGGGCGATCCCTCCCTCTGACGGCCGAGTCGGGAGCCTGGATTTCGACGGGCTCGATACCAAAGCATGGTGTGGAGCCTCGGGGGACGAATGAAAGATCCTTATCAGGAGTCGTCGTTGGCGTTCGCAAGGTGGCGACAGTGGTCGTGGGCCGCCGCAGCCGCATCTTCATCGTATCTCTGCTCCCGCTCAAGACGGGCTACAGGTTCACTAAGCCCGGCGACTATCGCGAAGTGCGGAACCTGATCGTGTCAGCACTGCAGAGGTGATTCACCCGCTCGCGGAAGCGCTCAGGAAGGCCGCGTAGCCGAGGCTTCTGTGCATCAGGCATTCGGCCGTCTGTCTTCCCCGTCCGCCATCCAGGCCGATCACACCTTCAACTCACACCCGTCAGAGCGATGTCGGAGGTCGTTCTATGCCGATTTACCGGCAGATCGCAGAGCAGATCACGGCCGACATCCAGCCCGGGAATCTTCTCCCCGGACACCCCATCCCCCCGGAATCCGAACTGGTCCGGCACTACGGAGTGTCACGGGCACCCGTACGGCAGGCCGTGGCGCTCCTCCGTGAAAAGGGCCTTGTCTACACTGTCCGCACCGAAGCCTCCTATGTCGGCCCGTCAAGCGCTCCCAGGGTCCGTCCAGCGCAGCGATGCGCGCGGATAGCCGATGACATTCTTGGCAAGATCTAAGGAGGCGAACTACAACCGGGCGCCCGCCTCCCCACAGAGGTGGAGATGGCCGCCAAGTACGGCGTCGCCCGCAACACCGCACGCGCTGCCATAGCCCTTCTCCGCGACGCATCCTGCGTCCGCACCCAACCGTGCAAGGGCACCTTCGTCACAAAGATCACGGATCCTCCCCCTCACGCTCGCGCCGGTGGGGCGATACGGTGACCAGGCCAGACCGGCGGGCGGCGCCGGCGGCGCACGCCCTGCTCCGGCGCCTCCCACGGACCCTCCACCCGGCGGAACGCCGCAACGGCCCACATGGAAAGCCACCGGACCCGAGTCCGCAGATATCCTGTGACCCTGATCCCTGACCAGACCACAGCGACGGATTTCAGCGACACACCGGGCTCGGCCGCACTACCGGAGGTCCGCTGAAAACCAGACCGAAAACGCATCGACCCCACCGCCTGCGAGCAGCGGCTTTACTCTAGGGTCCTCATCTCCCCTACGAGAGGTCACAACATAGATCCTGAACCGTCCGGCCATGTACCCTCACGTCCTCATCTCCCCTACGAGAGGTCACAACGGAGTGCCGTCGGCCAGGCTGTCACCGGCCTGCCTGGTCCTCATCTCCCCTACGAGAGGTCACAACTCGGCGTACTCGGCGAGGATGTCTCGGAGCTGCTCCCGTCCTCATCTCCTCTACGAGAGGTCACAACTGCCAGAGGGACATTGTCGCGATACTCCGCGCGCGTCCTCATCTCCCCTACGAGGGGTCACAGCGGAATTCAGCAGTTGCAGTCACCCACCCGCTTCCGGTCCTCACCACATACGGGGCGGCGATGACATGGGCAAATTGGATGGCCTCGGGCTCACCGTTGACGACAGCGATGAGGACGCTGGAATCGATAATCACGCGGGTAGGCCGGTGTTGGGGTTGTACAGGTCTTCAATGGAGAGCCGATCCTGACCCAAGCGGGTTCGCATGCCGACGGCGGTACTCAGGATGCGTTCGGCTCTGCGAGCGGTTCCGGTGCGGCGTTCCAGCGCCTCCAAGCGGCGTTCGAGCACTTGAGCGGCGTGCTGAGTTTCCTCGGCCAACCGGATGGCCCGTGGGCAAGGTCATGAATGGGCTCATGTTCGAGGTCCACGCTCACCGTCGCTCGACTTTTTCGGTCGCGTCACCTGAGTTGCACTTTCAGCGTAGCCGGTGACAAAGCCTTACTCACGCAGATGGGTGGCATCCGTCAGCGTCACGAGGTTTTCCGTCGAACCTGGTCACGGGTTCTCCTCAGGCATGGTGCCGACGGCGGCACGCCAAGCCTCCCAGATCCCGGGTCAGAGCCTACGAGGGACTCACCAGCCTTTGAACTGGGCGTTCGCCCGTTCACCGGAACCTCGCAGACGAACGGGGGAGCAGGTGGCCTGCTTCTGGGAAGCGGGCTTCCCTTCCCCTTGTACGGTGTGGCGACCGGAGCGTTCGCCCCTTAGTACCCCTTTCGGCAAAGGTGAGGAGCCAGCCCGCTCAAGCGCCCGGAGGTTGCCCCGTGGGCCGGCTCAGCTCCGGCGCAGGGACTCGACCATCGACGTGAGCGCGGACACGGTGGCCCGCAGGTCACCGGGATCGGAGCTGCGGGCGAGCCACAGGGCCGCTTCGTTCATCGCCCCCGAGAGCAGGCGCACCAGCGGCTCGATCGGCTGCTCGGCGATGACGCCGGCCTCCACCAGGTGCGTCAGCGCCTCGGTGAGGTGCCGGGCCGAGTGCCGCTCGTCCATGGCGCGCCATTCGTTCCAGCCGAGAACGGCGGGGGCGTCGATCAGCATGATCTGCTGCACCTCGGGGTCGCGGCCGGCGAGCAGGAACGCCTCGCAGCCCGCCACGAGCCTGCCGAGGGGGTGGTCCACGGCCTCGGCGCTCGCCGCCACCCGGGCGCCGACCTCCTCCTGCACCCGCTCGACGACGGCGCGGAACAGGTCGGCCTTGCTCTCGAACTGGTGGTAGAGCGCGCCCTTCGTCACCAACGCGCCCCGCACGATCTCCGCGAGACTCACCGCGCTGTAGCCGCGCGCCGCGAACAGCCTCCTGGCCTCCGCCACCAGCGCCCGCCTGGTCGACAGGCGCTGCTCCTCCTTGGTCCGCGATGCCTGGGCCACCGTACGCCTCTCCCCATGTTGACATACCGTCGGTATGCGTCTTAGCTTAGCGACGCATACCGACGGTATGTAACTCTCTCGAAAGGCGCCGTCATGAACCCCACCGGCTTCTACCCGGTGATCGCCACGTCACGGATCGACGAACTGCGCGACTTCTACACCACCCACTTCGGCTTCCGGCCCACCTTCACCTCGGATTGGTACATCAGCCTCGTCCTCCCCGAGAAGCCGCACTACGAGCTCGCGATCCTCGATCACACCCATCCGACGATCCCCGAGGGATACCGCGAGCCCGTGCGCGGCCTGCTGCTCAACTTCGAGGTGGACGACGTCGACGCGGAGTACGAAAGACTCGTCACGCGGGCCGGCCTGCCCCTCGCCCTGCCACTGCGGGACGAGGACTTCGGCCAGCGCCACTTCATCGTCACCGACCCCACCGGCGTGCTCATCGACGTCATCACCCCGACCCCACCCACCGGGGAGTACACCGAGCAGTACGTCAGTCGACCGACTCTCGACCAAGCGGCGGGGCAGGACGAAGCCCCCGAGAACTCCCAGGGGCTTCGGCGCTAGTCGAACTCTCCGTCTTTGACCCCTGCCACAAGGGCGGCCCATTCCCCGGCCGTGAAGACCAGTTTGGGCCTGTCGGGGCTCTTACTGTCTCGAACAGCCCTCCCGCCGTCGCCGAGACAGGCAACTTCAACGCAGTTGCCGTTTCCCGCCGAACTACGGGATTTCCGCCACGTCGCGGCTGCTAGCTCTTGGTCGCCCATTGCTCCACCATCTCCTCAATCCTTCGCAACGAGCCCGCGCGAGTGAGAGCATCCGAGCGAATCGCCTCGAACGTATGCACTAGATCAGAAAGCGGGGGCGACTGCTTGCCCACTGAGGTCGGGATGGCCCCGGAGTACGGCGTCGCCTGCAACACCACACGCGCCGCCATAACCCTTCTCCGCAAAGCATCCTGTGTCCGCACCCAACCGTGCAAGGGCACCTTCGTCGCAAAGATCACGGAGCTTCCCTCTCGTGACCATGGTGCGGCGACACGGTGATCAAACCAGACCGGCACCCGGCGGGCGGTGCCGGAGCGCACGCCTTGCTCCCGCACCTCCGGCGGACCCTCCACCCAGCAGAACTCCGCAACGGCCCACATAGAAAGCCACCGAACCCGAGCTTACAGATATCCTGTGACCCTGTTCCCCAACCAGACCACAACGACGGATTTCAGCGACACACCGGGCCCGGCCGCACTACCGGAGGTCCGCTGAAATCCAGACTGAAACACATCGACCCCACCGCTCGCGAGCAGCGGCTTTACTCTGGGGTCCTCATCTCCCCTACGAGGGGTCACAACATGGACAGCCACGGGGTGGCTGGGCACAGAGGATGGAGTCCTCATCTCCCCTACGAGGGGTCACAACCCGCCCAGTTGGAGCAGTAACCGACCCACCCACTGTCCTCATCTTCCCTACGAGGGATCACAACTCAAGCACGTCGATCGCGTCGGACTTGGAGTAGGCGAGTCCTCACCTCCCCTACGAGGGGTCACAACATCGTTGGTGCTTCGGAACTCCTCGATCAGCAGGACGTCCTCATCTCCCCTACGAGGGGTCACAACTTCCGAGTGATGTCCTGCATGTAGGTCATCCGTCCAAGTCCTCATCTCCCCTACGAGCCTCTACCAGGGGCCACAACACGATTCGGTTGGCCTCTGTGAGCTGCGCGGGCCGGTTCTCAAGGATTCTCCGCTCTGCAGGCAGAGAAGGGCCCGACAGCGCCGAAAGACGAGAAAGCGCTGGTCAGGGCCTGTCGCCTCAGCACGTCGATGACGTTGACCGCGAGGCCGCCGCAGGAGGTCTCCTTGTGCTTGCTTGAGGATGTTCGCCCCCTCCCTTGAATGACGGCCCGCAATCACACAGAAGTGACAAAGCCCCCGAGGTTTTCTCCGCCGTTCTCGGGGACCTGGTCTCCTAGATCTAGTCAAACTCCCCGTCTTTGACCCCGCCGATGAAGGCCGACCACTCACCGGGTGTGAAGATCAGCTCGGGGCCTTCAGGCTGCTTACTGTCACGCACCGCTCTCCGGCCATCGGACAGCACCGCTACCTCGACACAATCACCGTTGACTCCAGACAACGACGACTTCACCCAGCTTGCGTTCTCTAGCTCTGGTCCGCCAGCCATCGACCCCTCATTTCCTCTATGACTCTCAAGGATGCACGCTGCGCCAACGCCTCAGCGCGAATCACCTCGTACATGTAGCTCAAGTCTCTAATGCCCTTCGCCCTGTCGACCAACTGTCCTTCGCCGGAGCTCTCTCGCCAGGCCCCCACCATCGCAGCCCCCTGGCCCTCAGCGATCACGAACCCGCCATTTAGCCCCGTCGTCACCCGGGAAGCATTTGGGAGGACCTGCAGCGTGATGTGCGGTTGCCGCGCGACTTCGATGAGGTGTTGCAGTTGCCCTGCCATCACATTCGGGTCACCTACACAACGAGTGAGCACGCCCTCGTCGAGCACTACCCACACGACAACCGGCGGGGTACGGCGTAGCACCTGCTGCCGCTCTAGGCGAGCGGACACATTCTGATTGAGCTGATGGTCCGTTACTCCCGGTTCCCCTGACATCAGCGCCTTGGCGTAGGCCTCTGTTTGGAGCAGGCCGTACACCACTAGCGGTTGCCAAGTCCGCAGGACCATCGCATCCTGCTCAATCTCAACCCACGGTCGGAACCATTCAGGCACAGGAAGATTTTCGATCTCATCGTAAAGATCGGTGAGGACGGACCCTAGTCCTAAGATCCCGTCCACAGCTTGCGCGAATTCACGTGTTGGCCTCCGATGTCCGGTCTCCACCATCGAAACCCACGACCCTGAGCACCACCCAATTCTGGCCGCGAGAGATCTTTGACTGACTTGAGCAGCTTCGCGGTATTTGCGCATTTCAAGAGCCCATCTAGCTCTCGGTGATTTAGGTGTGTCGTGGGAGTTCTCCGACTGCACCGTGGCCTCCACAGGTCACTAACACGCGTTCACAGACCTGTGTGGAATGGTTAATGCCAAACCCCTTCCGCGTCAAGATCCGGAGTGCAACGCTCATGGGAGCGAGGTTCCTGAAAACAGCGGACCCGTCCGGTAGTGCGACCAGGCGGGTTCTGATCGCAAGGGAGTGCGATCCCCATGGGGTTTAGGACCATACCCGTTCCACGAAAGCCAGATAGCTCGGAAATGCTGGATACGCAGAGAAGCGACCTGGAAGTGGTACAACGCCTGCTATGGGCCAATCGGCTCACAGCAGTGCTGACGCTTCCTTCTACGGACTCAGGGGACATGCCCCCTCCGATGGAACTGGAAGTCGTCGTCGGTGTTCGAAAGGTGGCAACGGTCGTCGTGGGCCGCCGCAGCCGCATCTTCATCGTGTCCATGCTGCCGCTCAAGGCGGGCTTCCATTTCACCAAGCCCGGCGACTATCGCAGGGTGCGGCACCTTATCGTGTCAGCACTTCAAAGATGAGGCCTCCACCCGTGGACGCGCCCCAAGGCGGGGGGCGTTCCGCACCGATCTACCGACAGATCGCAGACCAGATCACAGTCGACATCCGAGCTGGGAATCTCCTCCCCGGACACCCCATCCCCTCGGAGTCCGAACTGGTCCGGCACTACGGTGCATCAAGGGCAACCGTACGGCAGGCGGTGGCGCTTCTCCGCGAACAGGGCCTTGTCTACACCGTCCGCACCGAAGCCTCCTATGTCGGCCCGCCAAGCGCTCCCAGGGTCCGCCCAGCGCAGCGATGCGAGCGGATAGCCGACGATATTCTCGGCAAGATCCAGCGAGGCGACCTGCGACCGGGCGACCGCCTTCCCACAGAGGTGGAAATGGCCGCGGAGTACGGCGTCGCCCGCAACACCGCACGCGCTGCCATAGCCCTTCTCCGCGACGCATCCTGCGTCCGCACCCAACCCTGCAAGGGCACCTTCGTCACAAAGATCACGGATCCTCCCCCTCACACCCACGCCGGTGGGGCGACACGGTGACCAGGCCAGACCGGCGGGCGGCGCCGGCGGCGCACGCCCTGCTCCGGCGCCTCCCCCGGAGGAAGTCCACGACGGTCCACACAGAGGCCACCGAACCCGAGCCCGCAGATATCCTGTGACCCTGATCCCTGACCAGACCACAGCGACGGATTTCAGCGACACACCGGGCTCGGCCGCACTACCGGAGGTCCGCTGAAAACCAGACCGAAACGCATCGACCCCACCGCCTGCGTGCAGCGGCTTTACTCTGGGGTCCTCATCTCCCCTACGAGGCCCCTACGACCGCAGCTCTCCCGCCCGGGTCGAGTACTGGCTTTCCCGTCCTCATCTCCCCTACGAGGCCCCTACGAGGGGTCACAACGACGGCTGGATCCTGATTTCCGGTAGGCGCGGCGTGTCCTCATCTCCCTACGAGGGGCCACAACACGATTCGGATGGCCCTGTGAGCTGTGCGGGCCGGTATCAAGGATTTTCCGCTATGCGAGCGGGGAGGGCCCCGACAGCGCCGAAAGGCGAGAAAGCGCTGGTCAGGGCCTACAACCGTCAGCACTCGATGATGTTCACCGCCAACCCGCCGCGGGAGGTCTCCTTGTACTTGCTGAGCATGTCCGCCCCGGTCGCCTTCATAGTGCGCACAGCCTTGTCCAGCGAGACATGATGGCGGCCGTCGCCGCGCAGGGCGATGCGGGCGGCGGTGATGGCCTTGATGGAGGCGACCGCGTTGCGTTCGATGCAGGGGATCTGCACGAGGCCGCCGATGGGGTCGCAGGTGAGGCCGAGGTTGTGTTCGATGCCGATCTCGGCGGCGTTCTCGACCTGTTCCGGGGTGCCGCCGAGCACCTCGGTGAGGCCCGCGGCGGCCATCGAGCAGGCCGAGCCGACCTCGCCCTGGCAGCCGACCTCGGCACCGGAGATGGAGGCGTTCTCCTTGAACAGCACGCCGATGGCTCCGGCGGTCAGCAGGAAGCGGATGACTCCCTCGTCGTCGGCCTTGGGGACGAACCTGTCGTAGTAGGTGAGCACGGCGGGAATGATGCCCGCCGCGCCGTTGGTGGGGGCCGTCACAACCCGGCCGCCCGCGGCGTTCTCCTCGTTGACGGCCAGGGCGAAGAGGGTGACCCAGTCCATGGTCTGCAGCGGGTCCTTCTCCGCGGACTCGGTCTGCAGCCTGCGGTGCATCTGGTGGGCGCGCCGCCGGACCTTGAGGCCGCCGGGCAGCACCCCCTCACGCGAGCAGCCGCGGCGCACGCACTCGGACATGACGTGCCACAGCTTGAGCAGGCCGCCGCGGATCTCGCTTTCCGTACGGCCGAAGGCCCGCTCGTTCTCCAGCATCAGCCCGGAGATCGACAGCCCGGTCTCGCCGCAGTGGGCGAGCAGTTCGGCTGCGGTGGTGAACGGGTAGGGCAGCACGGTGTCGTCGGGTTTGATGCGGTCGGCTCCCGTGGCCGACTCGTCGACCACGAAACCGCCGCCGACCGAGTAGTAAATCTTCTCCCTGATCGGCCGGCCGCCGCCGTCCTTGGCGGTGAATCGCATGCCGTTGGGGTGGTGCGGCAAGCTGATCTTGCGTTCGAAGATCAGGTGTTCGCCGACGACAAAGGGAATCTCGTGCTTGCCGTACAACGTGACGGTGCCGGAGGCGCGCATGGCGGCCAGGCGCTCGTCCACCGTGTCGACGTCGACAAGCTCGGGTTTGTCGCCGGACAACCCGAGCAGGACAGCCTTGTCGCTGCCGTGCCCCTTGCCGGTGAGGCCGAGTGAGCCGTAAAGGATCACCTCGACCTGGGCGGTGGTCGCTAGAAGTCCGTCGTCCGCGAGGCCGCGGGCGAACTTGTGGGCGGCGGCCATCGGGCCGCCGGTGTGCGAGCTTGAGGGGCCGATGCCGATCTTGAAAAGATCGAAGACGCTGATCGCCACAGTGGTGCGCCTTTCCTGCGGGGGGAGTCCGCGCCCGCCGGTGCGCGACCGGCGGGCGGACGAGCGAAGGTCAGGACTCGCTTTGGGTCAGCGCGGTGTATTCCTCCGCGCTGAGCAGGTCCTGGGGGTCGTTGTCGACACGCATACGGAACATCCAGCCGTCGCCATAGGGATCGCTGTTCACGAGGGAGGGGTCGTCCACGACAACGGGGTTGATTTCCACAACCTCGCCATCCGCCGGGGAGAAGAGGTCGTTGACCGACTTGGTCGACTCGATCTCTCCCACGGAGTCACCGGCCTCGACCCTCGTGCCCACCTCGGGTAGCTGCACGAAGACGACGTCGCCCAGAGCCTGGGCGGCGAACTCGGTGACGCCCACGGTCACCGTGCGGCCGTCGTCAAGCCCGCCAACCCATTCGTGCTCCTTGGTGTATTGAAGCTCGTCGGGAATGCTGCTCACTTGTTCCTCCTGTAAAAGGGCAGTTCTACCCGTTCCACCGGTTCGTGGGTGCCTCGAATGTCCACGGCGAGGTCTCCGGTCGCCCCGGTGTCCACATATGCCATCGCGATGGGCTTGCCGAGGGACTGCGAAGGAGCGCCGCTGGTGACCTCGCCGACGACGTCGCCGCCGCCCGCGAGCACCACCGGGTAGCCGTGTCGGGGCACGCGGCGACCGGTCGCGATCAATCCGACCAGGCGGCGTCGGGGCGGGACGTCCTTGAGGGGTTCAAGGGCGGCCCTGCCGACGAAGTCACCCGGCTTGTCAAACCTCACCACACGCCCGAGTCCCGCGTCGAACGGGGTGAGTGCCGAGGACAGTTCGTTGCCGTAGAGGGGCATGCCCGCTTCCAGCCGAAGGGTGTCGCGGGCGGACAGACCCGCAGGTCGCAGGGCGTAGGGCGCACCCGCGCGGGTCAGCGCCTCCCACACTTTCACCGCTTCGTTTCCTTCGACGAACAGCTCGAAACCATCCTCGCCCGTATATCCGGTGCGGGCGATGAGCGCCTGCACCCCGGCTACGGTGCCGGGTAGTCCTGCGTAGTACTTAAGGCCGGGAAGGTCGGCGTCGGTCAAGGTCGAAAGAAGGGTTTGGGACTGCGGACCCTGAACGGCGATGAGCGCGTAGTGGTGGGAGCGGTCCTCGACCTCGGCGGCGAAGCCCTGGGCCCGCTTGGTGAGTTCCTCGGCCACCATCGGATAGTTCGCGGCGTTGGCGACGACCATGAACTCCTCGTCGCCGAGACGGTAGACGATCAGGTCGTCGAGGATGCCGCCGTCCTGGGCGCAGATCATGGTGTAGCGCGCGCGGCCGGGCACCAGGGCGGAAATCCAGCCGACGAGGGCGTGGTCGAGGGCGGCGCCGGCCTCCCGGCCGGTCACGAAGATCTCCCCCATGTGGGAGAGGTCGAACAACCCGGCCGCCTGGCGAACCGCGTTGTGCTCAGCCGACTCGCTGCCATAGCGCAGCGGCATCAGCCATCCGGCGAAATCGGTCAGCGTCGCGCCGAGGTCTTCGTGGATGCCACGAAGCGGCGTGGGTTTGGACATGATCACACCTCAGACAGGGACAGATGTCGGAGTCCTCCCCCTCTGTCACGTGTGCCTGAGAGTTTCACCCAGTTTTTACTGGATTTTCACCTTCGGCGAGGCTCTACTGAGTCTGCTTTCCAGAGGCCACCTTTACCCACGCGGTCCTTTGCCTTGAGAGGTTCGCGGGGAGGGCTTGCTCCTTCAGGGGCCCTGGACTGGGTGCCAGGGCGCTCTCCCGCGCAGGCTTGTCGGTGTTTGCGACCACCCTAATAGGAGCGGGTGTCCGAGCGAAATCCCCCCAGGCATCCGTGGTCCGTGTTGCCTAGGATGGGCAATCGGCTGGCGTCCAGCGGCAGGGAGGTGGAGGTGTCGGTTCTCACCGGCCTGCGCCGACACTGGATATTCGCGATCGTGCTCTTCCTCGCGGCGGGACTGCGGGCGGCCGCGATCCTCGGCTACAGGCCGGCGATCTGGTTCTGGGCCGACTCGTTCGCCTACCTCGGCGCCGCGTTGTCGCCGCAGCCGCTGGAGTCCAGGCCCTCCGGCTACTCGCTTTTCCTGTGGGCGCTCAAGCCCCTCGGCAGTGTCACCGCCATCGCCGTCGTCCAGCATCTGCTGGGGCTCGCCGTCGCGGTGTGCGTCTACGCCCTGCTCCGCAGGCGCACCCGCTTACCCGGGTGGGCGGCCACGCTCATCACGCTGCCGGTGCTCGCCGACGCCTACCTCCTCCAGCTCGAACACCTGGTCATGGCCGACCTGCTGTTCGTGTTCCTGGTCACCCTCGCCGTCACTCTGCTCATGTGGCACGACCGGCCCCGCATCGTCCCCGCTCTGCTCGCCGGGGTGCTGCTCGCCCTGGCCACGATCACGCGCACGATCGGGCTGCCGCTCATCGCCGTGGTGCTGGTCTGCCTGCTCCTGCACGGCCTCGCCGGCCGGCGGGCACCCGCCGGGGAGCGCGGCCGCCCCTGGCTCGCGTTCACCGCGGCGGCGACGGCGAGCGCGGTCTTGCTCGTGGGATACATGGCGTGGTTCAACGCCACCCATGGCTCTTTCGGCCTCACCCGGGGCAACGCCTTCCTCTGGGCACGCACCATGACCTTCGCCGACTGTTCGGTCATCCGGCCCACGGGGCCCGAGGCCGTACTCTGCCCGGCCGAGCCGGTGAGCGCGCGGAAGCCGCCACCGGTCTACATCTGGGACGGCGAGTCGCCGCTGAACAAGACCGGGCTTGAGTGGGTGGAACGCGACAGGCTGGCCGGGGCGTTCGCGCGCCAGGCCATCCTGGCTCAGCCGCTCGACTTCCTGCGGGCGGGGCTCGTGGACGCCGGCCACGTCTTCACCTGGGAGCGGCGGGTCTATCCGACCCCCGGGCCGCAGTCCTCCTATGTCTTCCCCGACAAGGTCCGGCCCCTCTCGGACCAGCCCGCGTCCAAGGGGCGCACCGCCGACGAGTTGATCCGGGCCTATCAGGGGGAGAGCGATACGCCGCGGATGGTGGAGCCCTACGCCGGATGGATCCGCACTTATCAGGACTACGTCTTCGTCCGGGGGCCGATGCTCGCCGCCCTGCTCGCCGTCGGGCTGCTGGGGGTGCTGGTCAGGTGGCGCAGACTCGGCGGAGCGGTGCTCATGCCGTACTCCGCGGCGCTTGTGCTCGCCGTGCTGCCGCCCTTCATCGCGGCCTTCGACCACCGATATGCCGTGGTGTCGATCCCCCTGGCCTGCCTGGCCGCCGGGCTCGCGCTCGGTGAGAGCGGCAGGCGCCGCGGACGGCACGAGCGGCGGCGCGGGTCAGCGGGAGCGCACGTGGAGGCGGATCACGGCGGGCAGGGTGCCGTCGCCGCTCTGCCGCCGGAGGCGGGCCACGACGTCGCGGTCGAGGCGTCCGACCATGCTCCCGAGGTCGGCCCCCGGTGGGCAGCTCACCCTGGCCCGAATCCGGTCGTGGTCGACGATGCGCACACGGACACGGAGCCCTTCGACTTCTTTAAGCCCCACGCAAAGTATCGCCGCCCCGGTGCTGTCCCGCCTGCCGAGCCTCCCCCAGCCGAGGGCAAGCAGCAACCACCGCAGCGCTAGCAGGGCGAGCGTCGTGACGAGCGTGACGGCGAGCCACGACGCCCACACGTGCTCGGTGAGGTAGGCCGGCACCGCGGCCGGAAGCACCCGCCCGTACGGCTCGTGCCCCGGCACGACACCCCGGCCGCGCAGCACGCCGTAGACCCCGCCGGCGAACAACGCGATGCCGACCACGACCAGCCCGATCCGGTTCGCTCTGAACACCCGCATGCTTACACGACCTCCTCGCCGATCGGGCCGGTTCCGTCCGCTCCGATCGCGAGCACGACTACCTGGCCTTCTTTCTGCGCAGGCGGACCACGACCTCCACGCCGCCCACGATCCCCACCCCGGCCAGGCGGTCGCCCACGGCGGTGCCGACCTGACGCAGCATGTGCCCGTCACGGTGGACGCCGGTGAGGACGGTGACCTCGATGTGCCGGTGGCCGAGCCGCACGCGGGCGCGCTCCACTCCGTCCACCGACTGCGCGACGGCGCGCAGGCTGCGGCGCAGCCCCCGGCGGGTCACCCCGATCACCGTGCGCCGGTCCGTGGTCTCCACTGCCATCAGCCGAGAGCGGCCCGGCAGCAGGCCGGTCATGACGAACACCGCGCCGGCCAGGGCCGTGAGCAGGGCAATGCCCATGACGGCGGAGTCGGACCACTTGGCGGCCCAGAGGGCGGCGGCGACGCGTTTCAGCGGCACCAGGCGCGGCGGGTCTCCGACGAGCAGCACGACGGCCTCGACCGCCGTGAGCGACAACACGGCCGACAGGAGGACCGCGACCGTCACCCCCAGCGGAGCGCGGGAGGGGCGCAGCACCCGGACGGCTCCCCCACCAGCCCGGTGCCGCTCCTGCTGCGGCGGGCCGCCCTCGCCTCGCGCGGCCGTCTCGAGGTTCGCTGTGGTCACCCCGACAGAGGTACACGGGTGAACCAATCGATGAGGCCCTTCCCCGCTGTTTTGCGCGATCATGGCCGGGATCGCCAGGGGAATTTACCCGTTGGACCGTGCTCGGGGGGTCCAATCGCCGACGCTCCACGGACGGCCCAAAATATATGACGCCAACTCATGTTCATCGCGTGAGCGCCCCTATACGCTGCCGATATGCATGACCGTGAGCGCTACGACCGGGTCACCGCAGACCTGGACCCCCCGTTCGCCGTCGTCGACCTCGCCGCCTTCGCGGCGAACGCCGCCTCCATGGCCGCCCGCGCGGGCGGCAAACCCATCCGGGTGGCCAGCAAGTCCGTGCGCTGCCGCCCGCTCCTCGAACGGGTGCTCGCGCTCGACGGCTTCCAGGGCATCATGGCCTTCACCCTGCCCGAGGCGTTGTGGCTGGTCGAGACGGGCCTCACCGACGTGCTCGTCGCCTACCCCACCGCCGACCGCGCCGCGCTAGCCCGCCTGGCCGCAGACTCCCGCGCCGCCCGCGAGATCGCCCTCATGGTGGACTCCACGGCGCACCTGGACTTCGTCGAGGCCGCGATCGCCGGGGTGAGCCCGCGCCAGGAGATACGCCTCTGCCTCGACCTGGACGTCAGCTACGTGACCCTCGGCGGCCGGCTGCGCGCCGGGGTGCACCGTTCCCCCGTCCGCTACCCCGAGCAGGCCGCCGGCCTCGCGGCCCACATCGGCGGACGCCGCGGTTTCCGGCTCGTCGGGCTGATGGCCTACGAGGCCCAGATCGCCGGGGTGGGCGACAAGCCGCCGGGCAGGCCGGCCTACGGCCACGCCGTACGCTGGATGCAGAACCGCTCGCAGCGCGACGTGACGGTACGGCGAGGCCAGGTCGTGCGGGCCGTACGGCAGGTGGCCGACCTGGCCTTCGTGAACGGCGGCGGGACCGGCAGCCTGGAGAAGACCGCGCGGGAGAAGGCCGTCACCGAGCTCGCCGGGGGCTCGGGGTTGTTCCACCCGAGGCTGTTCGACTCCTACCGGGGGTTCACGGGCCGGCCGGCGGCGATGTTCGCGCTCCCCGTGGTGCGCCGGCCGGGTCCGGGTGTGGCCACCGTACTCGGCGGCGGTTATCTCGCCTCAGGACCGGGTGACGGCACGCGGCTGCCGCAGCCTTATCTGCCCTCCGGGCTGAGATATGCGCCGGACGAGGGCGCGGGTGAGGTGCAGACCCCCCTGCTCGGGACCGCCGCGCGGGACCTGCGGGTGGGCGACCGCGTCTGGTTCCGCCACGCCAAGGCCGGTGAGCTGTGCGAACGTTTCGCCTCCCTCCACCTCGTGGAGGGCGACCGGCTCGTCGACGTGGTGCCGACCTATCGGGGCGAGGGGTGCACGTTTCTCTGACGGGATCCTTTCGAGAGCTTTGTCTCTTCCAGGACGCCCGCCTGCGGCCGTCCGGCTGCCGGCCGCCCCCCAGCGGCCCGTAGCCGGCGGCTCCGCGCGGGTGACGCTCCGCGCCTGTGCCTGGGTGAGCACGGGCGAGCCCGGGCGGGCACCGTCAGCGACGGCGGCGGCGCCAGAGCACGACGGCCGCGCCCACGATCAGCACCGCCCCCACGCCGATGAGCACCGGCGCCAGCGAGGGACGCTCGTCCTCCCACAGGTCGTCGTCAGGCTCTCCTTTGAGGGCCTCCGCTCTGTGGTCGCGCGGCGCGAGACCCACGGCGTCACCGACGGAGGCCATGAAGTGCTCGGCATTGGCCTTGACCTTCGCCACGCTCCGCTCGGCGACACGCCGGGGGTGCACCCTTTCGGCGATCTCGTCGACCGTGCGGGCCAACTCCGCGCGCGTGCGCTCGATGCGCCGCTCCAACTCCTCGGGATTGGTCTCGGCCATGGTCATCCTCTCGTCCACCCCTTGACAACGATCAGTCTGTCAGGTTCACCCGTCATACGGCACAGCGACCGGCCCGGATGGGGGTAGGTTGGTCTCGTGACCGAGCACTTGCCCCACCTCGTCGCTCTTCACCGGTGTGTGACACCGGCTGGGCGACGCACCAGGCCGGGGCCGACCGCATCCCCGGGGAGGATGAGCGGTGTCCGATAAGACGACATCCGACCAGAGCAGGCTGGCCCCCGGCGACCGTGCCCCCGACTTCGCCCTGACGGCGGCGGACGGCAGCACGTTGTCGCTGAAGGAGTTCCTCGGCCGACGGGTCATCCTCTACTTCTACCCCGCCGCGATGACGCCCGGGTGCACCAAGCAGGCGTGCGATTTCCGCGACAACCTGGGTGAGCTCGCCGACGCGGGCTACGTCGTCCTCGGTGTGTCGAAGGACTCCCCGGCCAAGCTGGCGAAGTTCGTGGAGCACGACGCGCTGACCTTCCCCCTCCTGTCCGACCCGGAGCTAGAAGTGCACCGGGCATACGGTGCTTACGGGGAGAAGAAGCTATACGGCAAGACCGTGGTCGGCGTGATCCGCTCCACGTTCGTCATCGACGCCGACGGCGTCGTGGACAAGGCCCTCTACAACGTGAAGGCCACGGGTCACGTGGCCGGCCTCAAGAAGAAACTGGGCCTCTAGTCCCGTCTCCGTACAAGCCCCTGTAGGCAAGATCACTAATTCGGGTCGTGTCGCCATCCGGAAAGCGTTTGGCCCAACGGCATAGTGCGACCTAAAATGACCATGCTTGTCGGGGGCTTGTCACAGCACATTCAGGTGCCCGTAGGCACGGGGTCGTAGTCCAATGGCAGAGACACAGGTCTTAGGAACCTGACAGTGTGGGTTCGAATCCCACCGACCTCACCACTCTTTCCTACCACTTGGGCCGCGAGAGAAGCACGATAAGTAGCGTAGTGAGCACAAAACCCAACATCATTCAACCGACTGGTCTGGGCGCCGCGCACCAGACGGGCATCGCGCGAAGATCGGGGAGCAAGCCCGGTCGCCGGGGTGGCCGGTGACGGCCTCCGGAGCACCCGCAGGGTCGCGCGGCGATGTCGTCAACCGCGCGACCCGGCGTCGTTGTGATCCGCCATCACATTCCCTTTACCAACCCCGAGGGGCTCCCAAGGACAAGAATGGCCTAAGAGGCGTAAGGGGCGCGTAAGGGAGCCGCAGAGTGCGACCTGGGTCGTAGACGGACTTCAGCCTTCAGGCGGACCGCCGTCGATCAGCGCAAACATATGGTGGGTCTTGTGTTCGGCAAGGTCCACGCCTGGTCGAGGCGTTACAGCGGATGGTGGGACGTCGTGTGGCTGCTGCCCCTCGGCGCCTTCTACCTCGCCACCGCCCTCGTTTACGCCACGCTCTCCTCCGCCCCCGGGCAGCAGCCCGTGCTGCCGCTCTGGGGTTTTGTCACGCTTAGCCTGCTGATGCTTGTGCCGCTGTTCTGGCGGCGTTCCCATCCGCTGACGGTCTTCGCCGTCCTGTCCGGGACCTGCTTCGTGCAGTGGCTCTTGGAGGTGGCGGCGATCCCGGCGAACATGTCGGTGCTGATCGCGATGTTCACGGTCGCCTCGCTGCGGAGCTTCCGCTGGGCGGTGGCGGCCGGGCTGGTCGCCGAGCTCGGGATCGTGCTGGCCATGATGCAGTGGAACACCTTCACCCGGGGCACCTTCTTCAGCCTGTCGGCGTTCGTCGTGACGATCTGGCTGGCCGGAATCTACGCCAACACCCGGCGGCGCTATCTGGAGAGCCTGGAGGAGCGGGCAGAACGCGCCGAGCGAGAGCGCGACCAGCAGACGCAGCTCGCCGCCTCGGCCGAGCGGGCGCGGATCGCCAGGGAGCTGCACGACGTGGTGGCGCACAACGTCAGTGTGATGATCGTGCAGGCCGACGGCGCGGGCTACGCGATCGACGGCGACCCCGAACAGGCGCGCCGTGCCGTACAGACCATCTCCTCGACCGGGCGGCAGGCGCTGGCCGAGATGCGGCGGCTCGTCGGGGTTCTGCGGGAGCACGACGCGGGCCCCGAGGAATATGCGCCTCAACCTGGGCTGGATCAGCTCGACGAGCTGGTCGTGCAGGTGCGTGCGTCCGGGCTGCCGGTGGAGTTCCTCGTCAGCGGGACACGTCAGGAGATCCCCGAAGGGGAGCAACTCGCGATATACCGCATCGTTCAGGAAGCGTTGACCAATACCATCAAGCACGGTGGACCCGGGGCACACGCGATCGTGGTGGTGGACTACCGGCCGCGCGAGATCTTCGTCGTGGTCACCGACGACGGGCGTGGGGCCGCGGCGCCCCGCCGGGTCGACGGCCACGGGCTGGTGGGCATGAGGGAGAGAGTGGCGATGTACGGCGGGCGGGTGTCGGCCGAGCCCCGCACGGGTGGCGGGTTCGAGGTCGCGGTGTGGTTGCCGATCGCCGACTCGGGCGGGACACGAGCCGCGTGATCCGGGTGATGCTGGTCGACGACCAGGAGTTGTTGCGGGCGGGTTTCCGCATGGTGCTGAACGCCCAGCCGGACATCGAGGTGGTGGCCGAGGCCGGCGACGGCCTGGCCGCGCTTGAGTGCCTGAAGAGCACGGCGGTCGACGTCGTGCTGATGGACGTGCGTATGCCCCGGATGGGGGGCGTGGAGGCCACACGGGCCATCAGTGAGATTCCCGGCGGTCCCCGGGTGCTGATCCTCACCACCTTCGACCTGGACGAATACGCCTTCGCCGCGCTGAAGGCGGGCGCGTCCGGATTTCTGTTGAAGGACGTGCCGCCGACCGACCTGCTCAGCGGCATCCGCGCGGTCGCGAGCGGCGACGCCGTCGTGGCGCCGAGCACCACCAGGCGGCTGCTCGACCGGTTCGCCGGGCAGTTCCCCGGCGGCGACACCGTGGACTCCGCCGCCGTGAGCCGGCTCACCGGCCGCGAGCGCGAGGTGCTGCTGCTGGTCGCCCGCGGGTTGTCCAACTCCGAGATCGCGGCGCGGCTGGATCTCGCCGAGGGCACCGTGAAGACGCATCTCGGCCGCGTCCTGGCCAAACTCCACCTTCGGGATCGGGCTCAGGTCGTGATGTTCGCCTACGAGTCCGGGCTCGTCACTCCGTCGGATCGGCCAAAAGGCTGACCCTGGCGTGACACCCCGGTCATAGGTCCACAAAGGGCTATGTCCCTGGTCAGAGCTGCCATTCCGTCCTTTCGACTCATGATTCCCATGGGGTCGCGCACCTAGCGTTGAGAGCGCGTCGAGAGCCCGCGAAGGCGGTGTGTCCCGGCCGCCGGTACGGCCCGGCCGCCCTCGGACGACGACGCGATCTGTTCAACGCCGTGATCGCCGAGGAGCGAACGTGACTCTCACCGATATCCACCGCGAGGCCCCGCCTGCCGTGGTGGCCCGGAGCCTCACCAAGGTGTACGGCCAGGGGGACGCGGCCGTACACGCCCTGCGGGGTGTCGACGTCGCGTTCACGACGGGAGCGTTCACGGCGATCATGGGGCCGTCGGGGTCCGGGAAGTCCACGCTCATGCACTGCCTGGCCGGGCTGGACACCGTGACCTCGGGGTCGGTGCACATCGGCGACACTGTGGTCACCGGGCTCTCGGACAAGGAGCTGACCATGCTCCGGCGGGACCGGATCGGGTTCATCTTCCAGGCGTTCAACCTCCTGCCGACGTTGAGCGCCGAGCAGAACATCCGGCTGCCGCTGGACATCGCCGGACGGCAGGCCGACCCGGCGCTGTTCGACCGGGTCGTCGACACCGTGGGCCTGCGCGACCGGCTCAGCCACAAACCCGCAGAGTTGTCCGGCGGCCAGCAGCAGCGGGTCGCCGTCGCGCGAGCGCTCATCGGCAGGCCACAGGTGATCTTCGCCGACGAGCCCACCGGCAACCTCGACTCGCGCAGCGGCGCCGAGGTGCTGTCCTTCCTGCGCACATCGGTGCGTGAGCTCCAGCAGACGATCGTCATGGTGACCCACGATCCGGTCGCCGCGTCCTACGCCGACCGTGTGGTGTTCCTCCGCGACGGGCTGCTGGTCAGCGACGTCCACCAGCCGACGCCGCAGATCATCCACGACACGCTGATGAAGCTGGAGAGCTGAGGTGCTGAAGACCACTCTGGCCGGGCTCAGGGCGCACAAGCTCCGGCTCATCCTCACCTCGCTCGCGATCACCCTCGGCGTGGGCTTTATCTCGGGCACGTTTGTACTCACCGACACCATTCAGGCGGGATTCACCCAGTCCTTCACCGCTGCGGCCGACAAGGTGGACGTCGCGGTCATCCCCGCCAAAGACGAAAAGCGCTCGCAGGAGGGCCCGCTCACGGTCCCCATGGAGCTGCTCGACCGGGTGAAGGGGGTCGAGGGCGTCGCAGCCGCGGTGGGCGTCGGCCGGGAGCGCACCGCGCTGATCGGCAAGGACGGCAAGGTCGTGGGATCGATGGTCACGACCTGGGGCGTGCCCGTCGTCGAGGGCGAGCTCAACCGCACCGAGATCGTCACGGGACGCGCCCCGAAGGCCGGGAACGAGGCCGTGCTCGACGAGAGCACGGCCAAGACCCGCGGCTTCACGGTCGGTGAGACGATCACCGTGCTGGACGTCCGGCAGCAGAAGCACAGGTTCACCCTGGTCGGACTGTTCAAACTGGGCGTCGACCAGGAGCTGTCACACGGCGGCGCGGTCGGCTACACCTCCGAGACCTTCCAGCGCATGGCGCAGCCGACCGGCTTCCGCGAGATCGACGTGCTCGCGAAGGACGGGGTGTCCGCCGAGACCCTCCGGGCCGCCGTCGCCGCCGCGGTGGGCGCGAAGGGCGAGGCCATCACCGGCCAGACGCTCATGGAGAAGATGGCCGACGGCAACGGCGTCGAGATCGACTTCATCACCTACGGGCTGCTGTTGTTCGGCGCGGTGGCGATGCTGGTGGCCGGACTCGTCATCTACAACACGTTCAACATCCTCGTCGCCCAGCGCACCCGGGAGATGGCGCTGCTCCGCTGCATCGGCTCGACCCGCTCCCAGGTGTTCCGGTCGATCCTGCTGGAGTCGGCCGTGGTCGGTCTGCTCGCCTCCGTCGCGGGACTGCTCCTTGGCCTCGGGCTGGGCGCAGCCGCCATCCAAGTGATCAACGCCACCGGCAGCCCCATGCCGGCCGGTACGGTGACCCTCACGGTGACCTCGACCGCCGCCGGTCTGCTGACCGGCCTCGTGGTCACGGTCGTCGCCGCGCTCCTCCCGGCGCGCGCCGCCACCGGGGTGGCGCCCATCGCGGCGCTGCGCACCCAGGTGGAGGAGAACGCGTTCAGGTCCGGTGTGCTGCGGTGGGTCTTCACCGGGCTCTTCCTGATCCTCGGCGTGGGGGTCACGGTGGCCGGCATCACCATGCCGCCGGGCGCAGGCGGGCTCTTCACGGTCGCGGGCGGCGGGGTGCTCGTCTTCTTCGCCGTGCTGATCATCGGACCGGTGCTGGTGAAGCCGCTGAGCAGGCTCACCGGGTTCCTCCCCGCCTACTTGTTCGGCGTGCCGGGCCGCCTGGCCGTGGACAACTCGACCCGCAACCCTAAACGTTCGGCCACCACCACGATCGCCCTCACGATCGGCGTGACGCTGATGACGCTCATCTCCGTGGTCAGCGCCTCCGTGCAGGCCTCCAGCGACGCCCGGCTCGACCGGCAGTATCCGGTCGACTACGTCCTCATGGCCATCGGTGACCGCGAAGCGACCATCCCGAGGTCGGTGGCCGAGACACTGCGCACAAAGCCGGAGTTCGGCACGGTCGTGGCCTTCCGCGAGCACACGCGGCCGGTCACCACCGACAACAACTCCTTCGTGTCGGTCGGCACCATCGTCGGCCCCATCAAGACGATCGCCCAGGAAGGGTGGACCGGAGACCCCGGCCCGGACCAGGCGATACTCTCGCTCGGGACGGCGGGGAAACTGGGCGTCAAGGCCGGCGACACGATGGAGATCAAGACGAGGTCGGGCCGCATGGAGAAGGTCACGGTCTCCGGCACCTACGACCGGGAGAAGATGCCGGGCTCCGACGTCCTGCTGCAGGAGAGCACCTTCCACCGTTACTACGGGGCCACGGAGGACATCCGGGTCGTGGTCAAGATGACGGACGGTGCCGCTCCCGAGGCCGCACGTAAGGTGGTCGAGAGCGTGATCGCCGACCTGCCGACCGTCCAGGTGTCCAGCACGACCGAGATCCGCGGGGAGTTCAACGACTCGATCAACAATGTGCTGATGGTAATGGCGGGCCTGCTCGGCCTCGCGGTCCTCATCTCGCTGCTCGGCATCGCCAACACCCTGTCGCTCTCGGTGCACGAGCGCACCCGCGAGTCGGCGCTGCTGCGGGCGCTCGGCCTGACCCGGCCGCAGCTCAGGGTGATGCTCTCGCTGGAGGCGTTCGTGCTCGGCCTGATCGGGGCGCTCATCGGGGTGGTGCTCGGGCTCGTCTTCGGCTGGGCAGCGGTGCAGACGATGCAGGACAAGCCGATCTTCCAGGCCGCGCCGCTGCACATCGCCGCGTTCATCGTCCTGTCGGGACTGGCGGGTGTGCTGGCGTCGCTGCTCCCTGCCCGCCGCGCGGCACGCGCGTCCATCGTGAACTCGCTGGCGAGCGGCTGACCTGGCGTGCGGGACCGCGGCCCTGTGAGGACGACGGTCCCGCGCCCGGCGCGGGCCCTGCGAGGACGGCGGTCCCACGCCCGGCGCCGCCTGCCGTAAAGGGCTACCGGGGAAGGCGTCCCGGCCACTGCTCGGCCACGGTGCCGGGGTCGAGCAGTGGCCGGATCACGACCTCGCCGGTGGCTCTGTCGATCACCACGCAGCCGCCGCCGACGGTATCGGGAAGCACACTGGGGTCGTCGGGTTCGGGGTCCCGCGCCCAGACGACATATCCCTCTTTAAAGCTATAAATGCCCAGATCAAGGGCGTCGTCGGGTGACCGTACCCCGTTGAAATACTCCTCGGCCAGCGCCCGCGCCTGATCGAGGTTCACCGGAACCGCCCCCCGCGGTCGAGCAGCACGCAGAACACCCCGGTCACCGACTCATACGGCGGCTCGACCGCCATGTGGCCGCGCTGACCGTCGATCCACACGACCTCACCCTGCGTGTTGACGGCGTTCCAGGCGTGGCTGCCGCCGCTCGGCCATCGGGTGACCAGCAACACCGCCGCGCCGTGCCCCGCGTCCGTGAGGCGCCGGGCGATCGACGCGTAGGCGCGCCGGCCGTGGCCCGCATATTCGAACCGGTGGCCCGTCCACCGCTCGGCCCGCACCACACCACCCGCCTCGCCGGTCAGCAGTGGCCTGCCCACCCGGTCGTATTCCGGCAACCGGGGCGCCGCCACCTCCGGCTCCCCGTGCCAGGTGGAAAGGACGGAAAGTGCGCAGTCCACCGCGTTTGTGGCGCGAAACGGATCGTCGACCGCGCCCTCCCCGTTGATCAACCGGATCCACGTGCCCCGGGGGTCGGGAAACCGCCTGGCCCTGCCCCTCTCGTCCACCGGCACCGCCTTCACGAGGTCTCGCTCAGTATGCGGATCGGGCCGGGTCAAACCGCCCGGCACGCCGTAAGGGCGGCAGGTCGGCAACCTGGGTGGCCGGTCACGGCGGTCGAACCAGTCGGACGAGCCGTCATCCACCACCCCGCCCACCTGCGGCGACGGCTCGGCGTCGGCCACGAGCTCGAAATCACGCCACCTGCGGCCGTCTGAGGTGACGACCGGATTGTAGAACCCCGTGGGAAGGCTCCAGCGGACACCGTCCGCACGGTGGTTTCGGTCGTGGTACACACGCACACCCCCTGAGCCGTTACCTGATGGCCGATAGTAGGGCGAGTAAGGCTCCGCCGTCGGAAAGTCCTTCAGATAGGCCGGGAAGATCAGCCGGACACACTCACCACGCGCGAATGCCACCCCGTCGCGCCGTCCGGAACGGGGGGAGCCTGGGTGGAGGTCTGGGTGTGGCCCGTGCCGTCGGTCGCCCGCACCTCGATCGTGTGGCTGCCGGGTGTGGCGTCCCATTCGAAGACCCACTGCCGCCAGGTGTCCGCAGTGGGGGCCTGCGCCAGCCGCGCCACGTGCCACGGCCCGCCGTCCACCCTCACCTCCACCGCGTCGATCCCCCGATGCTGCGCCCACGCCACGCCGGCGACAGCCGTACGGCCCGGTTTGACCTTGGCTCCCTCGGCGGGCACGTCGATGCGGGACTGGGTCTTGACCGGCGCACGCTCCGCCCAGCCGCGCGGGGTCCAATAGGCCTGGTCCACGGTGAACTTGGTGACCTTGATGTCGACGATCCACTTGGTGGCCGAGACATAGCCGTAGAGTCCCGGCACGACCTGCCTGACGGGGAACCCGTGCGCCTGCGGCAGCGGCACGCCGTTCATCCCCACCGCGAGCAGGGAGTCGCGGCCGTCCATGACGACGTCGATCGGCGTGCCGCAGGTCCAGCCGTCGGCCGACGTCGAGAGCAGCATGTCGGCGCCGCGCCGCACCCGCGCCTCCCGCAGCAGATCGCTCAGGCGTGCGCCGAGCCAGCGGGCGTTGCCGACGAGGGGACCGCCGACCTCGTTGGAGACGCACGCCAGCGTGATGTCGGCCTCGAGCAGTGGACGGCGGAGCAGGTCGCCGAAGGTGAGGATGATCGGCCGCTCCACCAGCCCGTGCACACGCAACGACCACACCCGCGGGTCCACCTGGGGGACGATGAGCGCGGTGTCCACTCTGTAGAAGTCATCGTTGGGTGTGACAAAGGGCGACAGCCCGTTGAGGCGGAGATCCACTCCCGCCGGGAGGGGCGGCGCCGGAAGGGCCGGCCTCGGCAGCCGCAGGCTCTCCCGCGCCCCCGACACCGCCATACGGTCGGTCAGGACCCGGCCCGCCACCCCGGCGGCACCTGCCACCACAAGCCCGCCCGCGGCGCCCTGAAGCAATCTGCGCCGGTCGAACCCCGCACTCCTGCCCGGCCGTATCACCGCCGGCCGCTCCGGCTCGCGGGGCGGCGTCTCGTACGGCAGAGCCCGGCCGGCCTCGCCGGCCTCCCCCGCGTCATGCCCCGCCGCCTCGCCACCCGCCGCGGCCCCGCCTGCGGCCTCACGGCCCGCCGCTTCACGACGCGCCGCTTCATCACCCGCTGCGGGCGCTCCCATGGCCCGCCGCACCAGCCACGACAACGTCCACGCCCCCACCGCGGTGCCGACGGCGGTCGGCAGGATGCCGGCGGCCGTGGCCCCCGGACGGGAGAGCACGGCCCACGCCCCCACCACACCGAGGAGCACCACGCCGGCCACGGCATATGCGATCCGCCGGCGGGCCGCGAGCCCGAGGCCGGCGGCGAACCCGGCGAGCACGACCGAGACACACGTCAGCAACACGACTTTGTCGTATTCCCCGAACTGCGCGATCGCCCAGTTCTTAAGCCACGCCGGGGAGAGATCCACGATGGCGTCGCCCACCGCCAGGACGGGAAACGCCCGCGCGTCCACAAGCCCCGCGACCAGGAACGCCACCGCGAAAGCGACGGCCCCGCCCACCAGCCCGCTCATCACGGCGGCCCACGCGGGGAGCCGCACCGCTCGCTCGGTCACGTCTCCGAGGTTATGCCGTACCGGAGCCGAGCAGACAGTCCGAAGCTCACAACACGCGTGAAGCCCGGCCTTTGCTTAACGGTCCGGTCGGCGCCACCGATGCGGGCGCCTCGGACGCCGGTCCGGGTGTGCGGGGCCTGGCGTCCTCGCCGACGGCGGCATCCGCTCAAACACCCATCGCCCAACCCCCGAGGGCGCCGGGCGGTGGCGTGTTTCAGGTTCGGGCCATGTCGTGGGACGACGCTGGTCAGCACCGTGCGCCATCCCTCGCGCGAGGTGCGTGACCTCGCGCTCAAGTCGTCCATGGAGCGCGCGGCTCACATCGCGCGCAAAAGCTCCGCGACGATCGAGGCCAGGGGGCGGAAGGCGCGGCTGCGGTGGCTGATCGCGTTTTTCTCCTCCGCGCCGTATTCGGCCAGGGTGCGCGGGCCGCCCTCGGGCACGAAGATCGGGTCGTAGCCGAAGCCGCCCGTGCCCCTCGGCTCGCGGATGATCGCGCCGCTCATGGTGCCCTCGACGACGCGCTCGGTGCCCGAGGGCAGGGCCAGGGCGGCGGCGCAGGCGAAGTGGGCCCCGCGGCGGCCGTCGGGCACGTCGGAGATCTGGGCGAGCAGGAGGTCGAGGTTGGCCTTGTCGTCGCCGTGGCCGCCCGCCCAGCGGGCGGAGAACACGCCCGGCATGCCGGACAGGGCGTCGACGCAGAGGCCGGAGTCGTCGGCGACGGCGGGCAGGCCGGTGGCGGAGGCCACCGCGTGTGCCTTGATCAGGGCGTTTTCGGCGAAGGTGAGGCCGGTCTCGGGAATGTCGCCGATGGCGGGGAACTCGTCCAGGCTGAGCAGTTCGACGTCCAGGCCGATGTCGGCGAGGATGCCGCGGAGCTCGCGGATCTTGCCGGGGTTTCTGGTGGCGAGGACCAGCCGGAGGGCGGAGGCGCTCATGCCAGGGCCTCGCTCTGGATGCGGGTCAGCTCGGCGCAGCCCGAGGAGGCGAGGTCGAGGAGCGAGTCGAGCAGGGCCCGGTCGAACGGCTTGCCCTCAGCGGTGCCCTGCACCTCGACGAAGTCGCCCTTGCCGGTCATCACGACATTCATGTCGGTGTCGGCGGCGACGTCCTCGGTGTAGCAGAGGTCGAGCATCGGGGCGCCGTTCACGACGCCGACGGAGACCGCCGCCACGGAGCCGACCAGCGGGTCGCCCGGGCACATCTTGCGTGAGCGCATCCAGCGGACCGCGTCGACGAGGGCGACGTAGGCCCCGGTGATCGCGGCGGTGCGGGTGCCGCCGTCGGCCTGCAGCACGTCGCAGTCGAGCAGGATCGAATTCTCACCGAGGGCCTTGTAGTCGACGCAGGCGCGCAGGGAGCGGCCGATCAACCGCGAGATCTCGTGGGTGCGCCCGCCGATCCGGCCGCGCACCGACTCACGGTCGCCCCGGGTGTTGGTGGCCCGGGGCAACATTGCGTATTCAGCCGTGACCCACCCCAGCCCGCTGCCCTTGCGCCAGCGGGGCACGCCGTCCTGCACCGTCGCGGCGCAGAGCACCTTGGTGCCGCCGAACTCGACGAGGACCGATCCCTCCGCGTGGGCGAGCCAGCCCCGGGTGATGGTGACGGGGCGAAGTCCGTCGTGAGTGCGTCCGTCTGAGCGAGCCATAGCGCACACCCTAAGGGGTGCAGATGCGATGTGCCGCCGCGGGGAGGTCAGGCAGGGGCGGCTCCCAGATCGTAGGCCGCCCCTGTGCGCGCCAGCGTGACGGGGCCGTCGAACCCGACACGTATCGCGTCTTCATAGATGCGGCTGGAGTCGAACCACGGCACGAGGTGGGTCAGCACCAGGCTGCCCGCCCCCGCCCTGACCGCCGCCTCGGCGGCCTGCCGGCCCGACAGATGGATGTCGGGCGGGAGGTTCGGCTGATCCTGGAAGGACGCCTCGCACAGGAACAGGTCGGTGTCCTTGGCCAGCCGGATCAGCTCGGGGGTCTCCCCCGTGTCCCCGGAATAGGTCATGGAACGGCCGCCGTGCGCGACGCGGAAGCCGTAGGCCTCCACAGGGTGGTTCATCAGCGCCGAGGTCACCTCGAACGGACCGATGTCCACCGTTCCCGGCGAGAGAGCGATGAAGTTGAAGGCGGTCTCAAGACCCGGCTCGTCGGGCATGCCATAGGCCGCCGCCAGCCGTCCGGGAGCGTCGGCGGGCGCGTAGACGGGCACACGCGGAAACGGACCCTGGGGGGAATAGGTGCGCACCACGTGATAGGCGCAGAGATCAAGACAATGGTCGCCGTGCAGGTGTGACAGGCAGATGGCGTCCACGTCGTAGAGACCGATGTGCCGCTGGAGCGTTCCGAGAGAGCCGTTGCCGAAGTCCAGCAGCATTCGGAAACCCTCGGCCTCCACAACATAACAAGATGCGGGACTGTCAGGACCTGGGAAACTCCCCGAGCACCCGATGATCGTTAACTTCATCGCGACCTCCCTTTTCGGTGCCGTTCAGGTGAGCCTTTTCGGGCCGCCGAGCCCTGGTTACGAGGTCGAGTCCGACAGGGTCGGCCGCGTGCCCAGGACGGCCGCACCTTGAGGTGCCGGATAACCCGAAAGAGACTCACTGGAAACATCCCCCACGGCGGCTAGCTCGACCGCCTCGATCTCCGGGCCCAGGAACCTCCGGCCCAGCCGCGCGAAGAGCGAGGCGTCGCCGGTGGTGCGGAAGCGATGGCGTGGGGAGCTGCCGACGCTTGCCAGGCCTTGGTCGTGCAGGACGCGATAGACGTCCTTGGCCGTCTCTTCAGCGCTCGAGACCAGCGTCACCCCGTCGCCGACGACATACGAGATGGGGCCGACGAGCAGCGGGTAGTGGGTGCACCCCAGGATCAACGTGTCGCATCCCGCCTCGATCACGGGACGCAGATAGTCGCGGATCACCTCCAGCAGGTCGGCGCTCATGGTCTCGCCCCGCTCGACGAACTCCACCAGCCGCGGAGCGGCCACTCCCACCAGCTTGACATCCGGGGCGGCGGCGAAGGCGTCGTGGTAGGCCATGGACTCGATCGTGGCCCGCGTCGCGATCACCCCGACCCTGCCGTTGCGCGTCGCGCGGACGGCACGGCGGGTCGCGGGCAGGATCACCTCGACGACGGGCACGTCGTAGCGCTCTCTCGCGTCGCGCAACACCGCCGCGCTGGCGCTGTTGCACGCGATCACAAGCATCTTCACATCGTGCTCGACGAGGTGGTCCATGACCTCAAGAGCGTGTGAACGGACCTCGGCTATGCGCTTCGGACCGTACGGCTGCCGCGCCGAGTCAGCCACGTAGAGGATGGACTCATGGGGGAGCTGGTCGATGATCGCTCGCGCGACCGTCAGCCCGCCTACCCCGCTGTCGAAGATTCCGATGTTAGCTTCCGGCACGATAAAGAAGGGTAAGCTACCTGGGACGATTGCTCACGGTAAGAATGCTCACATCGTTACCAGGCTGGGCTTTCCGGGAGCGTCGCACCACTTCCCCCTCTCCGGGCCTCTATCCCGGAAGAAGCTCATCCTCGCCCGAGACGGGCTATCTGCCGCGACTGGGCGACGATGCGGCCGGCCGAGTCGCGCACCTCGACCTCTTCGTCGAACCACCCGTCGCTGATCGACTTGCCGGAGGCGAGCACGGTGAGCCAGCCGGGGGCCGGCAGGGCGCGCAGGTGCCACGTGAGCTCGACGGTGGGGGCCCACCCGCCGGCCCCGGCGGAGAAGACGACCGGTGGGAGCGCGTCCACCGCCAGCGCGAGGACGTAGGGGTCGGGGTCCTGGGGTTCGGACATCCGGAAATAGGCGCGGCCCTCCGGGCGGCCGGACGGCCTGCCGTCCAGCCAGCCGATGGAGGACGGGTCGAAGGCGAGGTCCATCTGGGCGGAGAGCGTCATGCCGGACTCGCGTCCGGGGCGCGGCAGGCTCGCACACTCCTCGATCGGGGGCATGGGGTAGGCGGGGGTCTCGTAGTCGGGGACGGCGGTGGCGTCCAGGGTGCCGGTGGTGACGAGGGCCGCCAAATATGGCGTGTCACCCTGCATCAGGGTGGCTTGCGTGAACGTCGCGGTACGGCCGGTCTTGATCTTATTGATGATCACCTGGGCGGGGCCGGGGGCGGGAATTCGCAGGAACTGTGCCGAAGTCGAGATTGGATGATCATGGGGCGAATCATCGGTTACAGCGCGTAGAACAGTAGCCATCAGATAGCCACCATTTAGTGCATTAAATACCGCATACGCCGGGTCCAGGCACACGTCATATGTGTTCTCATCAACACGGATCGCACCGGTGGCCTCGTCAAATTTTGTCATTCGTGCCCCTTCGCACCCACCGCAGAAGCAGGTACAGCTCTACCGGTCAGGACCAACCGGTAACCGAACCTCATTCTACGGCTTTGCCGTACTTATGCACTGCGTGGCCAAACACGGAGGCTTCTGACCTGCATAAACGCTGTCCGGCTTGAAACGCTGATAACCGTTTTCACGTCGGGGAGGCGGGCATGGCGGGAGTCGGCGACCTCATCGGGCAGTCGGTGTGGGACTCCACCGGGGTCTGGGTGGGGCAGATCGTGGACGTCCGGGTGGTGAAAGACCGCGCGGCGACGTTTGGCATGCAGGAGCAGTTTGAGGTGCTCGGCTTCTTCGTGTCCGCCTACCGCGCGCCGATCCTGCTCGGGGTGACCAGGGATCCGGGGGGCCGGATGAGTTGGTTCACACAATTGCTCGTGAGGGTGCTCTATGCGGGCAGCAACTACGTGCCGATGGAGGACGTCGCCTCATCCGGCGGGGGCGAAGTGATGCTCAGCCGTCCGCGCCGCGCGCTCCAGCGAGTGTGAGCATGCTTTAGACGCGAGAACCTCGCAACAAGTTCGATGCAAGTCACCTGCAGGAAATATGGGCTATTTTTTTCTAGTTCATGGTTCCCTTGTTGTGAGTAGAGATGTCTGCCAACTTTCCCCCCGGCCCCCAACCCGGCCAGGATCCCGATCAGACCACCTCCTATAGGACGCCGCAGGGTCAGCCGGCGCCGCCATATCAGCAGGACGGCCAGCAGTACGGCGCGCCCCACGCGGCCCCGCAGCAGCAGCCCTACCAGCAGCCTCAGGGCCAGCCCTACCAGCAGCCCCAGGCACATCAGCAATATCAGCAGCCTCAAGGGCAGCAGCAGCCTTACGGGCAGCACCAGGCGCAGGCGCCGGGCCAGCCTTACGGGCAGCCGCAGCAGCAGCCGCACCAGCAGCAGCCCTATCAGCAGCCGCAGACCGCCGCCTATCAGCAGACCGCGGCGTTCTCCCAGGGAGCGCCCCACGAGCACTACCAGCACGGCCGGCAATACCAGCAGGGCGGCTGGCAGCAGGGTCCCGAGACGCTCGGCACGGCGGCGACCCACTATGACGGCACGCCGCCCGCCAAGAAGGGTGGCCGCAACTGGCTCGTGGCGATCATCGCCGCGCTCGTCGTGGTCCTCGTGGGCGGCGGAGGCGTGTACGCCTTCACGGCGCTCAGCGGCGGCGGTGCGCAGCCTCACGACGTCCTGCCCGGCCAGAACGCGATCGGCTACGCGCGCCTGGACCTCGACCCGGCGGCCAACCAGAAGCTCGCGCTGTTCGAGATCGCCAGGAAGTTCTCCGCGACCAAGGAGAGCTTCGCCGGCGACGACCTCCGCAAGTCCTTCGTCAGCGGCCTGCTGCCGGACCTCGGCGCGACCGAGAAGCTGGACTACGACCGCGACATCGCGCCCTGGCTCGGCAGCCGCATCGGCGTCGTCGCGCTGCCCCCCGCCCGCGGGTCGGACGAGCCCGACGCGGTGATCGCGATCCAGGTCACCGACCAGGAGCAGGCGCGCGTGGGTCTCGGCAAGCTGTTCGGCGGCAGCAGCAACAACGGCATCGCCTTCCGCGAGGACTACGCCCTCGTCACCGAGACGCAGGCGGCCGCCGACAAATACGCCACGGCCACCACCCTCGCCGAGAACACCGAGTTCACCGACGACATCGCGGCGCTCGGTGAGCCCGGGGTGCTGTCCATGTGGCTCAGCGCCGGCAAGCTCGCCGAGCTCTCCGGCCAGCTCCCGGCCGGCCAGGCGGCTCAGCTCGAGCAGCTCAAGAACATGCGCGTCGTCGCCGCCCTGCGCTTCGACGGCCAGTACGTCGAGCTCGCCGGCATGAGCCGCGGAGCCGAGGGCATGGACATCGGCCGGCCGGGCGCCACACCGCTCGGCAACCTGCCCGCCTCGACCGCGGCGGCGCTGTCCTTCAGCGGTGCGGGCGAAGCGCTCGGCAAGCAGTGGGACCAGGTGACGAAGGCCATGGGCGCCTCGCCGGAGAGCGCGTCGTTCCAGCAGTTCCTCAACACCGCCCAGCAGAACTTCGGCCTGACCCTCCCAGGCGACCTCGTCACGCTCCTCGGCGACAACATCACGGCTTCCCTGGACGCCGCCGGGCTCTCCCAGCAGCAGATCAACGCGGGAGTCCGCATCGGCACCGGCGAGCCGGCCAAGGTCAAGGAGGTCATCGCCAAGATCGAGCGTGTGCTCGCGAGCAGCGGCGGCCAGGTGCCGCAGCTCGCCAAGGCCGACGGCGACGGCAGCGTGGTGCTGGCGAGCACCCCGCAGTACGCCCAGCAGCTCGCCAAGGGCGGCACCCTCGGTGAGAACGAGACCTTCCAGCTCGCCGTGGCCGACGCCGGCGAGGCCACCTTCGGCGTCTTCGTCGACCTCGACAAGATCGAGGGGCTCTACCTGCAGAACATGGACGCCCAGACGCGGGCCAACCTGCAGGTCCTGCGCGCCGTGGGCGTCAGCGGCAAGCAGACGGGCAGCGACGGCTCGTTCTCCCTGCGTGTGCTGTTCAACTAGAGCACGCCGTTCTAGAGCGCAGCATGGTTGAGAACGGCGCTGTCAGAACGGCGCTCTTTAGAGCAGGCCGTACGGCTGGAGCCTCGGTGACCGATTAGATCGACGAAACGGTCGATCCTCCGCGAGGGGGATCGACCGTTTCTCGCTTGGTCCGGCTGTGGAACTTCTCCCCGGTGAGCGCCGCCACGGTTTCACCGATCGAACCGAGCCTGATGAGGACCCGTTGTCCCGCCAACCGGACTCGTCCTGTCGACGGGACGTCTTCACGGCCTCCGCCAGATGCCAGGCGCCTCCAGGGCCCCCGATCGGCCTGTCGCCTCTAGGCCCAGAGCTGGCCTTCGAGGCGCTCCTCCGCCTCGTCGAGGGTGCCCTCGTAGGCGCCGGTCGAGAGATACTTCCAGCCCCCGTCGGCCACGATGAAGGCGATGTCGGCCCGCTCGCCGGCCTTCACCGCCTTGGCGGCCAGGCCCAGGGCCGCATGGAGAGCACAACCGGTGGAGACGCCGGCGAAAATGCCCTCGGTGGCGAGCAGCTCCCGGGTGCGGCGAAGCGCGTCCGCGGAGGTCACCGAGTAACGTGTGGTGAGCACCTCGGGGTCGTAGAGCTCGGGCACAAAGCCCTCGTCAACGTTGCGCAAGCCGTACACAAGCTCGCCGTATCGGGGCTCGGCGGCGACGATCTGCACGCCGGGCACGTGTTCCCGCAGGAATCGCCCCACCCCCATGAGGGTGCCGGTGGTGCCGAGCCCGGCGACGAAGTGGGTGATCGACGGCAGGTCCTCAAGGAGCTCAGGACCGGTCGACTCATAGTGCGCGCGCCAGTTGGCCGGGTTGCCATACTGGTAAAGCATCACCCAAGACGGGTTGGCCGCGGCGAGTTCCTTGGCCACCCGCACGGCCTCGTTGGAGCCGCCCGCCGCGGGCGAGGAGATGATCTCCGCACCCCACATGCGCAGCAGCTGGCGGCGTTCCTCGGAGGTGTTCTCCGGCATGACACAGATCAGCTTGTAACCCTTGAGCTTCGCCGACATCGCGAGCGCGATGCCGGTGTTGCCCGAGGTGGGCTCCAGGATCGTGGCACCCGGTGTCAGCAGGCCGTCCTTTTCCGCCTGCTCGATCATCCAGAGGGCGGGCCGGTCCTTCACCGACCCGGTCGGGTTGCGGTCTTCCAGCTTCGCCCAGACGCGCACGTCGGCGGAGGGCGAAAGGCGGGGCAACCCGACCAGGGGAGTACGGCCCACCGAATCGATCAGCGAGTCGAACCTCATGGTTAGCGCATGCCTCCGGCGACTGCGGGGAGCACGGTCACGGTGTCGCCGTCGGCCACCGGCGTGCCGAGGCCGCCCAGGAACCGCACGTCCTCGTCGTTGAGGTAGACGTTCACGAACCGGCGCAGACCGGCCTCGTCCACGAGGCGCTCCTTGATGCCGGGGTGGCGCACCTCCAGGTCGCCGATGAGGTCGCTCAGGGTCGCGCCCTCAGCGTTGACGGCCTTGGCACCGTCGGTGTAGGTGCGAAGAATGGTCGGAATGCGAACTTCGATGGCCATCGCGGTTGAATCTCCTTGATCGAATCCGTCGTAAGGACGCCCCCCGTGCAAACACGCGGGGGCGGGGAGCTGTTCCGGGGGGCCGCCCCCAGGGAGACGGCGGTCCCGGGACCTATCGCCCCGGACAGTCGTAGACGACGACCAACGGAGTGTGCGCGAACAGATAGCTCTGCACAGGTGCGAGAGCCCGCGAGGCTGGGCACGGGCTGTCAATGGGCATAGGAATAGCTTACTCAAGGGCTCACAAACGCTCACAGCGCCCTAGGTCTCGGACTATCCCCACGACTACGGGACGATCACTACCTCTTCCTCCGTGACCACTCCCTCAAGGATGCGAAACGAACGAAACTCCACTTTGTCCTCGTCACGGGTGGAGACCAGGACATAGTGGGCGTTCGGTTCGGAGGCGTAGCTGATGTCGGTCCGGGAGGGATATGCCTCGGTCGCGGTGTGCGAGTGGTAGATGATCACCGGTTCCTCGTCCCGGTCGTCCATCTCGCGCCACACCCGAAGCTGCTCCAGGGAGTCGAAGCGGTAGAAGGTCGGCGAACGCTCGGCGTTGGCCATGGGGATGAAGCGCTCCGGGCGGTCGGACCCGAGCGGCCCCGCGATCACTCCGCACGCCTCGTCGGGATGGTCGGCCCTGGAGTGGGCAACGATTTTGTCAACCAGGTCCTGGGAGATGGTCAGCATGCCTGGAAGCTACCAAAGGGCCCGGACCAGCGTGTCCTGCAGGTAGGTCAGCCAGTCGTAGGTGACATAGGCGGGATATCGGGGGTCCTCCTGGGACATGTTCGCGATCTCCTCGTGGATCTCCTCCGTGACCCCGAGGCGCACACCGAGTGCCAGCCGAATGTCGTTGAGCGAGCGCAGCCACGCCTGGGCCTGATCGTCGTTGAGCTCAAGACGGCCGGGCTGGGCGGTGTCTAGCATGGTCTGGGCGTCGGCGCGTTTGGCGTCGCGCAGCGTCGCCTCGGTGTAACGGCGGAACTCGGTGGCCTGCTCGTCGTCCTCGTATGCCGAGGGGAAAAGCCGTGCCAGCACCGGGTCCGAGGGGGCCTCGGCCGAGCCGATGCCAAGTGCCCGCTCCAGCGGATCCTCGCCGGTGGTCCCCGGCTCGACCAGGTCGAGCACCTGGGTGACGAGGGAGCGCAGGATCGAGACCTCGGCGGCGTCGAAGGTGGCCACGACGCCACCCCGCACCCCCGTGACGAACCCCGTGCTCATGTCGAATCCCGCTGGACCGTGGCCCAAAGGCCGTAGGAGTGCAGAATCTGCACGTCGCGTTCCATCTCCTCACGTGTGCCACTGGCCACCACGGCACGGCCCTTGTGGTGGACGTCCATCATCAGTTTCTCCGCCTTGGCCCGCGGATAGCCGAACACGGTCTGGAAGACATAGGTGACATATGACATCAGGTTGACCGGGTCATTCCAGACAATGGTCAGCCACGGCAAATCGGGCCGAACATCCGCCGCCGGACGCTCGACCTCGACTGGAGCAGTGCTACCCACATCACCATCCTGCCTTACGTCAGGTCTAGTCTTCGAGTCGTGACGTTGCCCATGAGCACCGCGTTGCTCACAGATCACTATGAGCTGACGATGCTTCAAGCCGCTCTGCGCAGCGGCGCGGCGCACCGACGTGCGGTTTTTGAGGTCTTTGCACGACATCTGCCGGAAGGGCGTCGCTATGGGGTGGTTGCTGGAACCGAACGTCTGCTCGATGCCCTGGCGGACTTCCGGTTCGGGGAGGAGGAACTGGACTTCCTCTCGTCTACACGGGTAGTCGACCCACCGACCTTGGCCTTCCTCGCAGATTATCGATTCTCCGGGCACGTGCGGGGCTATAGGGAAGGCGACCTCTACTTCCCCGGCTCCCCCATCATGGTCGTCGAAGGCACCTTCGCCGAAGCCGTGCTTTTGGAGACCCTGACCCTGTCGATTCTCAACCACGACTGTGCAATCGCCTCGGCGGCGTCCCGCATGGTCCACGCGGCGGGCACCCGGCCGATCATCGAGATGGGATCACGCCGCACCCACGAGGCCGCCGGCGTGGCCGCCGCCCGGGCCGCCTACATCGCGGGATTCGACTGCACCTCCAACCTGATGGCCGGCCACAGGTATGGCGTGCCCACTGCGGGCACCAGCGCCCACGCCTTCACCCTGCTCCACGACGACGAGCCGACGGCCTTCCGGGCGCAGATCGACTCGCTCGGCCCGGACACGACACTGCTCATCGACACCTATGACGTGGCGGAAGCCGTACGCACCGGGGTGGAGCTCGCCGGCACCGGCCTCGGCGCGGTCCGCATCGACTCCGGCGATCTCGCCCTCGCGGCCCAGCAGGTGCGGGAGCAACTGGACTCCCTGGGCGCCTTCGGCACACGCATCGTGGTCACCAGCGACCTGGACGAATACACCATCGCGGCGCTGGCGGTGGCGCCCGTCGACGGCTACGGGGTCGGGACCTCGCTCGTGACCGGGTCGGGAGCGCCGACGGCGGCGCTGGTCTACAAGCTGGTGGCGCGGGAGGACTCGTCGGGACGGATCAGGCCCGTCGCCAAGCGTTCCGTCGGGAAACCCAGCAAAGGCGGGCTCAAATCCGCCTATCGCCGCCTCTCGCCCGCAGGTACGGCCACCGCGGAGATCGTCGTCACCGCAGGTCAGCCTCTCCCCGAGGGACGCCCCCTGCTCCACGAGCTGATCAAGAACGGTGAACGCGTGCACAACGAGCCTCTCAGCGCCGCCCGCGCCCGCCACCGCGCCTCCATGGCCGAGCTTCCCCCCGAGGCCCACCAGCTCAGCCGGGGGTACGCTGCGATTCCCACGGTCTTCGATTAACGTCCAGGATTTGAACCTTCCGTTAATGTCGAGACATGGAGGGCAGGTCGATGGGTGCTCCGGCGGCGACGGCGTTGGTCATCGTGGATGTGCAGAACGACTTCTGTGAAGGCGGCAGCCTCGCCGTGAACGGCGGAGCCGAGGTGGCAGCGGCCATCAGCCGGCACGTCCGAACGTCGCGGTACGACCACGTCGTGGCGACCCGCGACCACCACATCGACCCCGGGGGCCACTTCTCCACCGAACCGGACTATGTGGACTCGTGGCCCGTCCACTGCGTCGCCGGCTCTTCCGGGGCCGGCTTCCACCCCGCGCTGGACACGACAAGCGTGGAGGCGGTGTTCGACAAGGGCGCGTATGCCGCGGCCTACAGCGGGTTCGAGGGGGCCACCGAGGACGGCCTGTCCCTCGTCGAGTGGCTCCGCGCCCGGCAGGTGGCCAAGGTCGACGTCGTCGGCATCGCCACCGACCACTGCGTGCGCGCCACCGCCGAGGACGCCGCCAAGCACGGCTTCGCCGTACAGGTCCTGCTCGGCCTCACCGCCGGCGTCGCCCCGTCCACCGTGGCCGCGGCCCTGGTCTCGATGGGCGCAGCCGGGGTGATCCTCGCCGGCACCCCGGTCGTGCGCACCTCCTGACGCCTTCGCCGCGCCTCGCGATCAGTTGGGGCTGACCCCGAAGTGGGCCAGCAGCTGGTCGAGCTTGCCGTCGACCTTGACGAGCCGCTGGTCGATCTCCTCGAACCGCGCGTCGATCGCCTCAAACCGTGCGTCGATCGCCTCAAGCCGTGCGTCGATCGCGCCGAACCGTGCGTCGACCGCCTCAAACCGTGCGTCGATCGCGCCGAACCGTGCGTCGACCGCCTCAAACCGTGCGTTGATCGCGCCGAGCCGTGCGTCGACCGCCTTGAACTGCGCGTTAACCTCCTTGAACTGCGCCCTGACCTCGTCTCTGAAGGACTCGAGCTCGGTAAGCACCGTCGAGATCATAGGTTCCACATACCCGAGAACCTCGGTGCGCACCCACTCCACCGGAGCCGTCACAGCAACCTCCTACGTCTAGTGCCTGTATGCCAACGCGCAGCGTACACAAACGATCACCACTTCTCCACCGATCAGCCAAACCGGCACCCAGCGAAGGCCGAGCGAATACTACGTAGGGTGATCAATTGACTGCACGACGAACGGAGATCTTCCCAATGGAGGCACACGCCCTCGGCACGGCCTGGATGGTGCTCGGTCCCCTAAGCCTCTGGTTCTTCCTCCGAGGCCGCGCCCTGCCCCGTATCGCCGCACTCTGCACCCTGGCCGCGCTGGAGACCACGACGGTCCTCCTGGCGACGCCGCCCACCGCTCCCCCGCCGGTGGCGGCGACCACCCACCCCGTGGCCCCCGGCACCGCCCCCTGCCCGACGCGGCGCCCCGCGCCAGCCAGGGTCCACCGCACGGGGGACGCGCTGACGATCGCCTGGCGCGCGGTGCCGGGGCAGTGCGCGCGGGCGGCGGTAAAGGTGCACCGGAAGGGGCGCCGGCTCGGGATCTGGTTGTACGAAAGCCCGGCCCCTCACCGCGCGGGCATGCGTGTGCTCCCTGTGCGGTTCCACAGGGGCGGCATGGCGTCACTGCGCCTCACCCTCGACCGGCACCCGGTCGCGGGCCCCCTGGTGCCCGTGGACGGGCGCACGGGACGCCCCATCCCGGGCGCCTAACGTGAGCGCTGGGTCGCCCACTTGCGGATGGTCTCGATGCGCTCGCGCACCTGCTCCGCGGTGGCCTGGGCGAGGAGCGGGCCGCCGCAGGCGCGGCGGAGGTCGGAGTGGATGACGCCGTGGGGCTGGCCGGTGCGGTGGTTCCAGGCGCCGACGAGGCCGTTGAGCTCTTTGCGCAGCTCCGCGAGCTCCTCGTGGGGGCTGCGCACGGGCTCGGCCTCTGGGGTGCCGACTTTGCGGCGTCTGGCGGCCTGCTGGTCGGCCTGGCGTTTGCGGAGGATATGGGCGACCTGGTCGGGTTCGAGAAGGCCGGGCAGCCCGATGAAGTCCTCCTCCTCGGGGGAGCCGGGCGCCGCGGCGGTGCCGAACTCGCCGCCGTCGAAGAGCACCCGGTCGAACGTCGCGGAGGCCTCGACGGTCTCGAAGGGAAGCTCGTCCCCGAGCACATCGGGGTTGTCCTTCTTGCGCTGCGCCTGCTCAAGCAGCGAGTCGTCGAGCCCGTCGTCCTGCTGTCTCTTGCCGAGCACGTGGTCGCGCTCGGCCTCCATCTCGCCCGCGAGCCCCATCAGCGTGGGCACCGACGGCAGGAAGACCGACGCCGTCTCGCCGCGTTTGCGGGCACGCACAAAGCGGCCGACGGCCTGGGCGAAGAAGAGCGGGGTGGAGATGGAGGTGGCGTAGACGCCGACGCAGAGCCGCGGGATGTCCACCCCTTCCGACACCATGCGGACGGCGACGAGCCACCGGTCGCCCGACGCGGTGAAGTGCTTGATCTTTTTGGACGCCCCCGGGTCGTCGGACAGCACGATGGTGGCGCCCTCGCCGGTGATGGCGCGCAGGTGGCGCGCGTAGGCCCGAGCCGCCTCGTGGTCGGAGGCGATGACGAGGCCGCCGGCGTCGGGCACGCCTCTGCGCACCTCGGTGAGGCGCCGGTCGGCCGCGCTCAGCACCTGGCGGATCCAGTCGCCCTTGGGGTCGAGGGCGGCACGCCAGGCCTGGGAGAGCTGGTCCTTGGTGAGCGGGGTGCCGAGGGTGGCGGCGATCTCGTCGCCCGCGCGGGTGCGCCACTTCATCTCGCCCGCGTAGGCGAGGAAGATGACCGGCCGCACGACGCCGTCGGCCAGCGCCGGGCCGTAGCCGTAGGAGTAGTCGGAGACACTGCGCTGCCCGCCGTCGCCGTCCTCGGCGTAGGTGACGAACGGGATCGGGTTGTCGTCGGAGCGGAAAGGCGTGCCGGTGAGGCCGAGGCGGCGTGTGGCGGGCTCGAACGCCTCACGCACACCGTCGCCCCACGACTTGGCGTCGCCCGCGTGATGCAGCTCGTCGAAGATGACAAGCGTCTTGCGCGCCTCGGTGCGGGCGCGGTGCAGCGCGGGGTGCATCGCCACCTGGGCGTAGGTCACCGCGACCCCGGTGTAGTCGCGGGAGGTGGTGCCCTGGCTGTTTTTGAACTCCGGGTCGATGCTGATGCCGACCCGGCCGGCCGCGTCGGCCCACTGCCGCTTGAGGTGCTCGGTGGGTGTGACGATCGTCACCGCCCGGATGGCACCGCGCGCCAGCAGCTCGCTCGCGATGCGGAGCGCATATGTCGTCTTGCCCGCCCCCGGCGTCGCCACGGTGAGGAAGTCGCGCGGCTCACGGTGGAAGTAGAGGTCAAAGGCCTCCTGCTGCCAAGCGCGCAGTTTGGGGGCGGTGCCCCAGGCTGCGCGGTCGGGATAGGAGGGCGACAGGTGCGACGCGGCGAAAGTGCTCACAGTGACCCCAGGGTAATCGGGTGAACCGACAAGACGTGCCGACCTGACGAGATCCTCGCCAAGGTCGTTTCGCCGTGCTAGGGGGTGCCGTACGGCTTGCGCCCGTATCCGGCCTGGTAACCAGTGGCCGCACACCAACCGAAGTCATCCCCGAAAAATCCCCCTGAAACCGCGTCACGGATCCAGCGACAACCCGCTCATGATGTCGTCGATGTCGGTCCGCAGACCGGGCTCGTCGGGCTGGCTCAGCGCCACGACGACGGCGTCGCGTTCGGTGCCTGTGAGAACCAGCACACGCATGAACGCCGGCCGATTGACCACATCCCGATATTTCGCGAGCACCGATCGGCTGTGCCCGGTGAACCCCGCGACGTTGAAGGGCCTGTCCTCGACGACGTCGACCTTGTCGCCGTGGAGCAGCAACCCGCTGTAGAGGTCCGTCAACTCGACCGCCATCTTGTCGGGTTTCGTCCCGTCCGGGATGGCGGAGGTGGGCCCGATCATGAGAACGGCTCCGCCGGAGCGCACGGCAGTGGTGAACCCGGTGACCGGCGGCAGGAGCTCGGTGTGCCACCCGTCGGGCACGGGGTAGCCGATGCCGGTGGCGAGGTCGGTCTGCCCGTCGCCGTTGGAGCCGGACGAGATATACCACCACCCGCCGAAAGCGGCGGCCGCGACGACCCCGGCGGTCAGCACCACCAGCAGGTAGAAGCGCGGGCCCCGGCGGCGGGCGGAGTCCTCGTCGTCGGCGGCGGGCTGGACGGCCGCGCCGTACCAGCGCCCGGAGGGGGGCGGCACGCCGCGGGACTCCGCGTCGCCCACGTCGGCGGGGTCGGGGTCGCTGTAGGGCCGCACGAAGGAGGGACGGCCGATGCCCGGGAACCTGGCGCTCAACCTGTTGCGTCCCGCGGGCAGGCCCTCAGGCGGCGGTGAGGGATCGTCGCTCTCCTCGGTGAGCCAGGAGTTCCACTCGTCGGCTTCCTGGTCTTCCGTACGGTTTCCCCAGCGGCCACGGCGACTACGACGGGGCGGGGGGATCTCATCATCGTCCACGGCGTCTCCTCCCGTTACGAAGATCCCCTGTCCGACCACTGCGTGACGCCTCGATCAGGATATTAGTGACCAATGTGAACTATGTGGCGAATGAGTTTTCACGCATCCGTCCCGACACCAGGATGCCGAACGCCCCGACCACCGTCATCAGCACAGCGATCACCACGAACCCCGTAGCGATCTGCGCCGAGCCGTGTCCCGCCACGTTGATCAGCGCGCCGCCGAGACCGATGGTGAGCGACGACCCCAGGGTGTCGGTCACCTGGAGCGCCGCGGAGTTCGCCCCCTGCTCGCCCTCGGCCGACTGCCGCATCGTCGTGACATTAACGCTGCTGACGGCGAGTCCCATGCCGAAGCCGGCGAGCAGCCAGGCCGGCAGCACCACCCATCCGGTCATCCCCGGCACCATGGCGAGCACGGCCACCGCGATGCCCGACGTGACGGCGACGCATCCCCACCGCACCAGCCGTACACGGTCGGCGTTGCGCCTGGTCTGCAGGAACGAACCGAGCGACCAGCCGATCGCCCCCGTGGTCAGGGCGACGCCGGCTTGAGTCAGGGAAAACCCGTGCACCTTGTTGAGCGCCAGCGGAATGAAGGAGTTCACCCCGAAGAAGGCGGCGCAGAGCACTCCGCGCATCATGACCGTGGTCGGCAGCCCCCTGCCGAAGCGCAGCGCCCGCCGCGGAAGCAACATCGGCAACCCGAAGGCGAGCAGCGCCAGACCCCCGAGGACGGCCAGTCCGCCGAAGGCGAGGGCCTGCCTCACCGTGTCCACGCCGTACAGCAGCAGACCGGCGCCGATCGCGGCGGCCGTGGCCGCGGCGGTCATCAGGAGTGGACGGGTACGTAGACCTGCCGCCCGCTCGGGCCGCTCCGCGGCGGGAACCTCGGGCGACTGCTCGGGGCCGGGCCTGAGGGCGGGCAGCAACATGATCATCGCTGGGACCACCAGCGGCACGATGCCGAAGAACACCCACCGCCACCCCGCGTTGTCGGCGATCAGCGCGGCCACGCTCGGCCCGACCAGCGCGGGCACCACCCACGCCCCGGACAACGCGGCGAAGATCTTGGGCCTGGCCTCGGGCGAGTAGACCCGCGCGATCATCACGTAGATCGCGACCATGACGGCCCCGGCCCCAAGCCCCTGTACGGCACGGGCCAGGATGAACACACCCTTGTCCTGGGCGACCCCCGCGAGGAGCATGCCGACGATGAACAGCGCCACCCCGAGCAGGAAGGGGACGGCGTGGCCCCGGCGGTCGGACCACATGCCGGCCACCACGTTGGAGAACAGGCAGGACATGAGGAAAGCGGAGAAACTCCACCCATACAGATCGAGCGCGTCGAGCTCGGCGGAGACAGCCGGCATGACCGCCCCCATGGACATGCCCTCGAAGGCGATCAGCGTGACGACCAGGACGATGCCGAGGCTGGCGGTGCGGTATTGAGGGCTGAAGATTCGGGGGGAAACGTATGGACCGTCAAGGGGGTTTGGGGCTGTCACCCATTAAGGGTAATGTCCCGTTTTTCTGTCCTGTAGGCGGCCCACATCTGCCGCATCCGCTGCCCCTGCCCTGCGGTGAACTCCCGCATGCAGGCATCGACCGAATAGTCCATATAGTTGTGGATCGGATCGGGTCCGCCCCCCGGACACGAATCCGCCGACTCGGGGCACCCCTGGGTGGCGCGGGCCTGCGCGGGGGTGTCGTCCACGGCGTCACCGGGGGCCTCGCACCCGTTCTCGAAGGTGTGGAGCAGTCCCAGCCAGTGGCCGATCTCGTGCACACCGGTGTAACCCCGGTTGAAGTCCCGCAGCGCGCCGTCCGGCAGGCTGCGCCAGTCGATCACGACCCCGTCGGCCCGCGGATTGCCGGCGAACCAGTAGGGATAGGTCGAATAGCCGAGCACCAGCTCACTGAGCTGAGCGAGGTAGAGGTTGAGCATGCTCACCCCGCCCTTGCGCAGCCCCCGCTTCATCTGCACCTCATGGACCAGCGGATCGCGGAACCACTCGGCGTTGACGGTGACGGTGACCCCGACGAGCCGGAACCGCACCCCGGTGTCGACGCCGCCGAATTTCCCGCTGTAGGCCTCGTTGAGCGTCTCGATCTGGCGCCGGACCGCGAGATCGCTGGCGCGTTTGGCCCCGTCGGACAGGACGTGCACCCACACCGGCACGGTGATGACGGCGGGGACGGGCGTGCGCAGCGCCGACAGGCGCCTTTCGAGATCGGCCAGCATGCGCGCGACCTGGCGGGCGCTGGGCGCGTGCGGCTCGCGCCCGCGCGGCCCCGGACGGCGGTGAGCACCTGGTTTGTGACGGACTTCGAGCTGTTGATCCGGTGAGGGGCAGACGCCGGCGTGGGCGTGCGCCCGCTCGGGTCGCACGCCGGGCGGACCGAACGCAAGCAGGCAGGCCGAGGCGACGGCGATGGCACGCCGGGTCATGGAATCCCCCGATGACAGGCAGGTGGTCAGCGAATGTGCTCAAGCTCAAGGCTGTGCTCAAGACCACGCGCACGATGACCTGCGCACACGCCATGCACACGCGGCATTGCCGACCGTAGTCGCACTTGAGGCGATCATCCGCGACCAACACCGGGTTTTTCCGCCCGACCGCGGATCAGCGCCCGCGGCCCGGCTCCGGTGCCCGCCTACTTGTCGCCGTCGGGCTCACCCTTCGGGAGACCCTCATAGATCTCCTTGCACTCCGGACACACCGGGTATTTCTTGGGGTCACGGCTGGGCACCCACACTTTGCCGCACAACGCGCGGATCGGAACCCCGGTGACCATGCTCTCGGTGATCTTGTTGCGGTCCGCATAGTGCGAGAATCGCTCGTGGTCACCGTCGCCGTGCGACAGTTTCGGCGTGACTTCGCTCTCGGGAAGGATCTTCGTGCTCACTCTGACGAGTCTATTCCGCCCCGGGGTCGGGCCGGACGCCTCTCCCCGTCAGAGCGGCCACCTCGCACAACCACCCAAGTGCGACCCCCTATAACAACCCGCCGCGAAGCCTCTCGACCCGAAATCCGGCACATGCCCCCAGGTCAGCCTCAGCCATCATCCCGGCGGTGAGGAGTACGGCGAAGCCCCCGCTCTTCACGTGAAGAACGGGGGCCACCGATCACGACATATCAGCCCATGTGCACGGTGGGACCGTCGTCCTTACGACCCGCCTTAACGAACAGGGCAAGCAGCGCGGCCACGATCGCCACACCGGTGCTGACCGTGAAGGCGAACTCAAGACCGTCCATGAAGGACAGGTGCGAGGCGTTCGCGATCGCGTCGACAATGTTCTGCGGGGTGCCGGGCGGCGACGGCGGCACCATGCCGGTCGAGACCATGCTCTCCATGAGGTCCACCTGCTGCGGAGTCAGCGCGGGCAACCCGGCGTCGCCGTAGTGCCCCGGCAGCGACTCGCCCACCTTGGCCGCGACCATGGCGCCGAGGATCGCGGTCCCCAGCGTGCCGCCGACCTGCATCGCCGACTGCTGCATGCCGGAGGCCACACCGCTAAGGTCCCTGGGCGCGTTGCCGACGATGATCTCGGTCGCGCCGACCATGACGGGCGAGAGGCCGAAGGCCAGCAGCGCGAACGGCAGAGCCGTCTCCCAGTAGCCGCCCTCCATGGACAACCGCGAGAGCAGGAACATCGAAGTCGCGGTGATGAGCATGCCCGCCGAGATGGTGATGCGCGGCCCGAGCTTGCCGATGGCGAACCCGGCGAGCGGCGAGGCGACGATCATGCCGGCGCTCATCGGCAACATCCGCAGGCCCGCGTCCAGCGGGGACAGGCCGTGCACTCCCTGGAAGTAGAAGGTCAGGAAGAACATGGCACCGAACATCGCGAACGCCATGAGCACCATGAGCACGGTGCCGACGGAGACCGACACGTTGCGGAAGATCCCGAGGGGCAGCAGCGGCTGCTGTGCCTTCGTCTGCCAGAACACGAAAGCGGCGCCGAGCACCAGCGTCCCGCCGAGGAAGGCGAGCGTCCTGGTGTCCCCCCAGCCGTATTCCGGCGCCTTGATGATCGCCCACACGAGGCAGAACATCGCACCGGACAGCAGGACGACGCCCAGCCAGTCGATCCTCGACAACGACTTGGCCCTGCTCTCCTTGATCACCCACAGGGCGACCGCGAGGGCGATGATGCCCACCGGCACGTTGATGAAGAACACCGACTGCCAGCTCACGTTCTCCACGAGCAGCCCACCCACGACGGGACCGGCCGCACTGGACACACCGATGGCCGAGCCCCAGATGCCGATCGCCATGTTCAGCTTCTCAGGGGGGAAGGCGGAGCGCAGAAGCGCCAGCGCCGCGGGCTGGATCAGCGCGCCGAACAGGCCCTGGGCGACGCGGAAGGCGATCAGCCAGCCGATGGAGTCGGACAGGCCGATCGCCAGCGAAGTGATGGTGAAGCCGACGATGCCCACCACGAAGGTGCGCTTGTGGCCGAACAGGTCGCCGAGCTTGCCGGCGGTGATGAGGAAGACCGCGAGCGCGAGGAGATAACCGCTGGTGACCCACTGGAGGTCCTGGAGCGAGGCGCCCAGTTCCTTGGCGATCACGGGGCTGGCGATGCCGACGACCGTGCCGTCCAGCATCACCATGATCACGCCGAGCGCCACCGCCAGCAGGGTCAGCCAGGGACTTCGGCTCTTGCCGCCGGTGTCCGACTCAGGAGGTGGCGCAGCCACGGTTTTCGCATGGGCCATCGGGGGTCCCCCTTGTTACACATGTGGATCTTTACGAGGCCCCCCTTCGACCATCCGAAACCAGGGCAGGGCGGGCGTCTCGCCTACGACTCTACGCAACTTATGTCAGTCTCTGACACATCACAACGCATTAAATAAGTCACACTCTGACTTGTGGCAGTATGTGACTATTATCCACATTGGAGGTGACCGCGATGCATCAGCCCGGCCTCCGTGAGCTCAAGAAGGAGCGAACCCGCCTGGCCTTGGTCGACGCGGGGCTCGACCTGTTCCTGTCGCAGGGATATGAGGCCACCACGGTCGACCAGATCGCCGCCGCCGTGGACGTGTCACCGCGAACGCTGTTCCGCTACTTCCCCACCAAGGAAGACCTGGCCCTGCACTACGTCTTCGCGAGCGAGCAGGCGATCCTCGCGGCCCTGGCCGCGCAACCCGCAGACGAATCGCCCTTCTCCGCACTCAGGAGCGCGTATCGGTGCATGCTGCAGGCGGTCGAGGACTCCACCCCAGAGGAAATACAGCGCTTTATGCGCACACGCACCCTACTTGACGCCAATCCCACGCTTATCGGCAGGGCCACCGCTCGGACCCACGACTCGGAACGCCGCATGGCCGCGGAGATCGCCCGCCGCGTGGGAGTCGACCCAGAACACGACTTCCGCCCCATGCTGATCGTCGGCCTGCTCACCACGACCGTCCGCATCGGCTTCGAATGCCATCCCGGCAAACTCCAGAACAGCAAAGACCTGGTCACCACCGCCGAGGCCGTACTCGACTTCCTGGAGCGGTCCCTGCGCCCCGGCTGGGACGACCTCGGCACACCCCTCTGACGGCGGGTACGGCACAGCCGGCTAGTTGAGCGTCGGATCGTCCGGACAGGTGGCGACGAAGGCGAGTTCGCCGGGTTGCCGGCGGAGGACCGAACGCCACAACGACCCCGGGTTGTCGTGGAACGTGTCGGCCGGATCGGCCTCCACCACATACCACGCCCCCTCCCGGATCTCCCCCTCAAGCTGCCCCGACGTCCACCCCGCGTAGCCGGCGAAGATGCGCATCTGCGCGATCTCACCGGCCAGGATCTCGGGCGGCGCGTCGAGATCGACCGTTCCCAACCGGGAGACCGCGGGGGCGCCGGCGTGCAGGCGACGCCACCCCAGCGGCTCGCCGCCGCTCGGCACCGCGGCGAGCGCGAGTGCGCTGTCGGTTTGCACCGGTCCGCCCTGAAACAGCACGGCCGGTCCGGTCACGAGGTCGTCCCAGACCGGCAGGACCTGCATGACCGAGATCTCGCTGGGCCGGTTGAGCACCACGCCGAGGGTGCCGCCGCTTCGATCGTGCTCCAAAATCAGCACGACGCTACGCCGAAAGTTGGGATCGTCGAGCCGGGGCGTCGCCACCAGCAATCCACCGACGTAGATCGCCTCCACCATGCATCCATGATGATGGGTCCGCGAGGAGATCTCGCCCCGACCCCCTTAAGCCGTATCGATGTTACTGTCCGTAGCGAATCGGGAACTGTAAGTAATGTTGATCAGAGTTTTGGGGGACCCATGCAGCCACGAACGCGACTGGCCTTCGCAATGCCTGTCCTTATGCCCGCCCTTATGCCTGCCCTCATGCTCACCCTGCCCTCCGCCGCAGCCCTGGCCGTTCCCGCAGCCGCGGCAGCGACTACGCCCTCCATGTCCACAGCGCCCTCCATGTCCACATTCGTACCGACCGCGTCCACCCCTGCCGCCTCCTCCGACAAGGCCCCGCTTGTCGACGTCTCGGTCACCAAGGTGCGCTGCCCCGGGAACAACGCCGGCGTAGTGATGTCCGCCGGGGAGGGAGAGGGGCAGGTCGGCTTCACCGTCCGCCGCGACGGGGCCTTCATGTACGACGGGCTGCTCAACCCCAGCGCCAAGCGCACGGTGGACGTGAACGTCGGCTCGCGCAAGAGCGCGGAGATCGCCGTCGAGATCGAGGGCCAGGGCACCGCGAACTACAAGGTCACCTCGGGCTGCGCCGGCAAGCGGCACAACCGCCAAGGAAAGGCGCACGCCCTCCCCCGCACCGGGCCACCCGCCGACCTCATGGGCAAGATCGCCACTGCCGGGGGGCTTGTGCTCACCGGAGGGGTCATCTGGTGGTTCGGCGTCATCTGGCCTAGGCCGCGGCCGGACACCCCCATTTGCGTTGACCGCTCCCGCTACGGCAGGCGCCGCTACCCGAACCTGAAACTCTGACAGGACCTACCTACAGCGCCTATATACAAGGCGGCCTCGTAAGACCGCGGCTCCCGGCCGGCATGGTTCCGGGCGGAGGCACGGCTCATGCCGTACCTCCGCCCGGTCAGATCACACATGCAGATCACACATGTAGATCACAACATCTCGGGAATCACCCCACGTCAGGAAGCCGCGTGCACCTCCATCTCCCAGAGCGAGTAGCCGAAGCCCGTGGCCCGGCGCACTCCCTGCACGCGCACGAAGCGCGAGGAGTTGGCCTCGAGATAGATCTCGTCGGTGCCGCCGTCACCGTCCACGACCTCGGCTGCCGGCGTCCATGTCACGCCATCGGTGGACAACTCCACCCGATAGTCCGCGCCGTACGCCGACTCCCAGTGCAGCGTGACCTTGCCGACGTCCGTGGCCTGGGCCAGCTCCACCTGGATCCACTGGTCGTCGCTCCTCACCGACGACCAGCGAGTGGCCCCCTTGTCGCCGTCGAAAGCGAACTTCGCCGACAGATGGGGCAGATCCTCTTCCACGCTAGAGGCCGAGGCAGGGCGGTTGAGCGCGATGTTCCCCGGCGCGACCGGCCTGTGCACCGAGACCGCGACCTCCGCCGACACAGCCTCGTCCCCGCCCGCCGGCGTGAAGACCACCTTCACCGTGCCCTTGCCGACCCGTGGCGCCGTGAACTCCACCGGCAGCACCAGCCCGCCGCCGCGCGGCACCGTGACCTGCTGCGCGGCGGGCACCGTCCAGCCCTCCGGAGCGATGACCGACACCGCGCCGGAGACCGGGGCGGCACGATTGGTGACCACGTTCGCCTTCACGGTCGTCGCCCGCCCGGCGACGGTGTCCAGCGCCGCCGGCTCGACCGACACCCCGGCCGGTTTCCCGTCGCCATAATGCGGCACCACTTCGGCGATGCGGGGCGCCTCACTACCCGCCGTCCACACCAGCCGCACGGCGTCGATCGAGGCGTCCGCCATGTCGAGTTCGGTGTACGGCCCGGCCAGGGCGCCGATCGAACGCCACTCGCCCGATGCCCGCACCTGCACGTCGGCACGTCCGGTGCCGACGACCGCGACCCGGTCGACGATCCGCGGCGTGGAGAACGCGACCTGAAGGGCGTCGCCCTCGGCGGGCGCGGCCGACGCCGCCCACGAGGTGTCGAGGTCCCCGTCGACCGCCGCCGGGAGGCCGGTGCCCTCCGGCGTACCGGTCACCGTAAGCGCCGTCCCGGACTCGTCGAGTGTCGCGACCGAGAACTCCCTGAGCACGAGCCAGGGCACCGCCGCCTCCGTCACCCGGTAACGCACATAGCGGGCACGGGTGCCGGCGGGCGCGGTCACACGCACTTCTGCGGTGTTCCCCGTGCCGAACTCGGTCCACGCCGACCCGTCGGCGGAGTGCTCAAGTACGCCGCCCCTGATGTAGTCCTCCGGGCTGTCCGCCTTGCTCATCAACACCGCGACATCGCCGATCAGGCGTGGGGCGCGCAGGTCGACGGTGACCGTGTCGCCGGCGTTCGGGCTGCGGTTGCTCCAGAAATATGTCGCCGGGTCGCCGTCGATCGCGCGGTCGATCGTGTTGCCACCGGTCGTGCCGAAAGTCGTCGCGACGGCCGGGCGCTCGACGTTCACCCCGAGCCAGCGGTGCAAATCCTTGAGCGCGTCGGTCACGAACACGTCGACCACGCCGTCTCCGACGAGCGGGAAGGACACCGAGTGCGGCCACCGCAGGTCACGGACCGCTTTCGCCTTCGCGACCAGATCAAGCACCTCCCGGCGGACCGCCAATCCGGCCGCGCCGTCGCCTGCCGACACCGCGTCGAGCGCGTCGTGTGCCTTGAGCATGGCTCGCGCCCACAACTCGGCCGCGTCCAGCCACGCCTTCGCCTCGGAGAGGAACGCCTCATCTGCCACGCCCCGGCGGATGATCTCGGGAGCGGCGGCGAGCCGCTCGGCGACCGCGCGCAGCGACGCCGGTCTGCCGGCCTGCCGGTCGGCCCAGAACTTCGCCACCTGCGGAGCGAGCAGGGGCGCCTGAACGGCGTGGAGGGTGCCGTTGTAGGTGTTGAGATCGGCGAAGTCGGTCAGTGCGCGCACGACGTCCTGCTTGCCGCCGGCCAGTTCGTGGAAGGCGCGCTGCCGTGACGCCTCCGGTTCGAAGACCTTGTCGTTCCAGCCGAAGTCGGCGAAGGAGTAGAGCGCGACCTTGCTGCCGGAGGCCTGGTTCATCGGGTTCGAGACGACCCCGGCCACGTGCTCCGACAGGCCGGGCTCACGCCCGTCGTAGGCGCCGAGCAGTAGCCTGCCGACGGCGTAGTCGTTGACCGGATAGTTGTCCCAGATCAGGATCTCGTGGCCGTAGAGCTCCTTGGCCTTGGCGGCGTCGCCCTTCTTGATGGTGCCCGGGACAACGCTGACCCCGGTCCACTGCACAACCACCTGCGGATCGAGCTGTTCTCTGATGCCCTTCTTGTACGGAGAATCCTCGACGCCGGAGAACTCCGTGGGCACGACCTGGATCGGCTGCACGTCGCCCTTGGCCTTCGCCCACGCCTGCACCGCGTTGACCGCGTCGCTTTGCGCCTTGCCCGCGGCATAACCGCCGGGGGCACCGTATTTCTCCTGGTCCCCGGCGCAGTTCCACCGGGTGTGGTCGATGTCGTCGAGCGCGACGGTGAACGCCCGGCCGCCGAGTGCGTAGACCGAGTCGAACTTCGCCACGAGTTTGGCCACGTCGTCGGCGGACGAGTAGCACATCGTCAGGCCGGGAGACAGGGCGAAGGTGAAGTCGACGTGGCTCTTGGCGGCACGCGTGACGAGCTCACCGAGCTGTGCGAGCTTGTCCGGCGGGTAGGGGTCACGCCACTTGTCCCGGTGGTAGGGATCGTCCTTCGGCGCGTACTCGTAGGTGTTCATCTTGTGCGCGCCGAGATAGTCAAGGTGGTCGAGACGCTCCTGGTGTGTCCAGGGCGCACCGTAGAAGCCCTCGATGGAACCGCGATAGCGCATCAGCGGCCAGTCGCGCACCTCGACCCCGGGCACCCGGGCCTTCCCGCCGCGTCCCCGCTCCACGATCTGGGAGAAGGACAACGCCGCGTAGTAGGTGCCCCGGGCGTCCACACCGTCGAGCACGATGTGCTTGCGGTCATCGTCGTCGTCATGGTCGTTGTGCCGGCGGTCGTCGTCATCGCCGTCGTCCACCTCGCCGGCGGCCAGCACGTAGCCCTCGGCTTTGAGTCCGTCGGCGTTCTTGACGCGCAGCCGGTCGAGGATTCCCTGGTTGCCGTCGAGCCAGACGGTCACCCCGGTGCGGGGATCGGTGCCGTCGGTGGTTTTGACGCGCCTGACGCCCGCGTCCTGGAGGACCTTGCGGACCAGCGCCTCGGCCTGAGGATCGGTGCGAGTGGTACGGACCAGACCGACGACGGACGGGAGCGTGAATCCATCGCCTTTCCGGTCGAGCTGCTGCGGGACGGGGCTGATCCGCACCTCCGGCCGATCACGGTCGGCGAGCGCGGGAGCTGGGAGAATGAAGAGCGGGGACGCCACGAGAGTGGCGGCAAGGACGGTGGCTGAAAAACGGGTGGGGGCCACACGGACTCCTAGACGTGCCAAATATGCATAACCGGCTGAAAGTCACCAAACCAACCGGATCGCCCACATCAGATCATTTACCTCACCAGGTGGTCAATACCAGTCAGCTGGATCGCCTCCATCTGGTCCGTACCGGTCATGACAAAGAGGCGGGCGGCGCCGTTCACAATCGAACGGCACCGCCCGCCTAGAGCGCTGAGGTCTACGCCTCCGTGAAGCCCCTGGCCCGGCCACCCGCGGACTCGCGGACGGCGGCGGCCACCGCACCCGCCACGTCCGGGTGGAAGACGCTGGGGATGATGTAGTTCGGGCCGAGCTCCTCGTCCGACACGACGGCGGCCAGCGCACGCGCCGCGGCGAGCAGCATCTCCTGGGTCACGTGGTTGGCCTGCGCGTCGAGCAGACCGCGGAAGACGCCGGGGAAGGCCAGCACGTTGTTGATCTGGTTGGGATAGTCGGACCGGCCCGTCGCCACCACCGAGGCGTGCTCACGCGCGTCGTCGGGCGAGACCTCAGGCTCGGGGTTGGCGAGGGCGAAGACCACCGCCCCCTCCGCCATCGTCGCGATGTCGTCGCCGGAGAGGATGCCCGGAGCCGACACGCCCACGAAGACGTCGGCGCCCTTCACCGCACCCCGCAGGTCGCCGCTGTAGCCCTCGGCGTTGGTGTGCTCGGCGATCCAGCGCAGCGAGTCGTCGAGGTCGCTGCGCCCGCTGTGCACGGCGCCGCGATAGTCGCACACGATCAGGTTGCGCGCTCCCGCGGCCATCAGCAGCCGGAGTACGGCGGTGCCGGCCGCACCGGCGCCCGCCATCGTGATGCGCACCTGCGAGAGGTCCTTGCCGACCACGCGCAGCGCGTTGGTCAGCGCCGCCAGCACGCAGATGGCCGTGCCGTGCTGGTCGTCGTGGAAGACCGGGATGTCGAGCAGCTCGCGCAGCCGTCTTTCGACCTCGAAGCATCTCGGCGCCGAGATGTCCTCCAGGTTGATGCCGCCGAAGCCGGGGGCGAGCACCTGGACCGTTCGCACGATCTCGTCGACGTCCTGGGTGTCGAGGCAGATGGGCCAGGCGTCGATTCCGGCGAACCGCTTGAACAGCGCCGCCTTGCCCTCCATCACCGGAAGCGCCGCCGCCGGGCCGATGTTGCCGAGGCCGAGCACCGCCGAGCCGTCGCTCACGACCGCCACGCTGTTGCGTTTGATCGTCAGCCGCCGCGCGTCCTCCGGGTTGCGCGCGATCGCCATGGAGACCCGGGCGACACCCGGGGTGTAGGCCATGGACAACTCGTCACGGGTGCGCAGCGGCACCTTGGACTTCATCTCGATCTTGCCGCCGAGGTGCATGAGGAAGGTGCGGTCGGAGACCTTGTGAATGACAATGCCCTCGACGGATTCGAGGGCATCGACGATCGCTTGAGCGTGATCGGTGTCCTTGGCGGCACACGTCACGTCGATCCGCAGGCGTTCGTGACCCGCGTTCGTCACGTCGAGCGCGGTGACGATGCCCCCGGCGTTCTCTACCGCGTGCGTGAGCTGGCTGACGGCCTTGCCTCCAGCCGAGACCTCAAGCCGCACCGTAATGGAATAAGACACACTGGGGACGGTGGCCACAGTCAACGCTCCTTCGCGCCTGACTTTGCATCGGGATGCTTCCATCGTGCCACCACCCATCGAGTGACAACGCCGCAACCAGCCGATTTCCTCCGCAAGCAGGGGCCCCAACCCCTCCTGCACCCGGTCAACCCCCTTCTTCCCTGTGACCCACCCCACATCACCCACTCATATCCGGCCCTCCACGAACCCCCTGTCTCTCCTCGCCCAAACCCTCCACCACCGGGCCGCGAGGCCGGGCGCGGGCACACATCGAGGAGTCCGCGCCGGCGGGCTTTTGCCGTACCGGCGCCGGAAACGGGCAAGCGGGTGCCGGCCGTGGGGGCACACGGCCGGAGGGGGAACGGACCGGTCGCCGTCTCAGGGGGATGGAGGCCGCGCTCCGGGAAAGGGGGCGATCCGCGCTCCGCGGGCGCTGGAAGGGCAGAGCTAAAACAGGGCGCTGGCCAGGGCGCGGCGGGCCTTGCTCACGGCGGGGTCGTCGGCGGGGAGCGTCTCGAAGAGGCCGAGGAGGTGCACCCTGGCCTTGTCGCGTTCCTCGCCCGCGCTGCGGCGCACGACGCCGATCAGGCGGTCGAAGGCGATCTCCACGGCACCGGAGAGCATCTCCAGGTCGGCCGCCTGGCACTGGGCCTCGGCGTCGGCGGAGTCGGCGGCGCGGCGGGCCACGTCGGCGGGGTCGAGGTTCTCGGTGCGGCGGATGAGCCCCACGGCCGCGAGACCCATGCGGGCGTCCTCGTCGGCGGGGGAACGCGCCAGCAGCCGCTGGTAGGCGGCCTCGGCGGCGCCGAGATCGCCGTCGTCGATGGCCTTCTCTGCGGCGAGGATGTCGGGGTCGACGGGCGGCTCGGCCTCGCCGGCGGGGACCTGCTCGCCTTCCTCACCGCCGGGCTCGCCGGTCAGGTATTGCGCGAGGGCCTCCATCAGCTGGTCGAGCCACTGCCGCACCTGCGCCTCGGGCAGCGCACCCTGGAAGCCGGTGACGACCTGCCCCTGGAAGATCGCCATGACGGTCGGGACGCTCTGCACCCGCAGGGCACCGCTGACCTGGGGGCTGGCGTCGACGTCGACCTTGGCGAGCACCCACTTGCCGCCCGCCTCCGCGGCGAGTTTCTCAAGGATCGGGCTGAGCTGCTTGCACGGCTGGCACCACGTCGCCCACAGGTCGAGGATGACGGGCGTGCGCATGGAACGCTCAACGACCTCGGACTGGAAGGTGTCGTCGGTAACGTCGATCACGGTCACCGCGCCACCCCCGGCCGCGCCGGCCGGAGGGGCCGCCTGGGCTTGGGCCTGGCGGCGGGCCTGCGCCTCCAGGGCCTGCTTGCGCGCTCCGAGGTCCACCGCCCCGTAGAGCGATCCGGGTCGTTTGAAGTCCGCTGGGCTCATGTCTCCATCCTGCCGTATCCGGGACGTGATACCCCCCTGCCGGGCCCCCTCAGAAGCACGCAGGTTCGCGGTATTCACCCCACTCCCGGCGAAGCGTGTCGCAAATCTCCCCAAGCGTTACCTCTGCCCTGGCCGCCGCGAGCATCGCCGGGATCATGTTGTCGTCCGTGCGCGCCGTCCCGGCCAGGCGCCGCAGCGCGCCGCGAACGGCTTCCGGGTCACGTGCGGTACGGCGGGCGGCCAGCACGAGCGACTGTTCGTCCTCGACCTCGTGGCCGATGCGCATGACGGGGAGGGGTTCGCCGACGGTGGAGGTGTGGCGGTCGACGCCGACCAGGGGTTTCTCCCCTCGCTCCCGCCGCAACTGGTGGTCGTGGGCCGACGCGGCGATCTCCCTGACGAACCATCCCTCCCGGATGCCGCGGAGGATGCCGGAGGTCATGGTGCCGTCACCACCCATGTCCAGGATGCGGTGGAAGACGGCTTCCGCATCGGCTTCGACGGCGTCGGTGAGCGCCTCGACATACCAGGAGCCGCCCAGCGGATCGATCACGTGCGCGACCCCCGTCTCCTCCAGGATCACCTGCTGGGTGCGGAGTGCGATCTCGGCGGCCTGCTCCGACGGGAGCGCGAGGACCTCGTCCATGGCGTCGGTGTGCAGCGAGTTGGTGCCGCCGAGCACGGCGGACAGGGCCTCAAGAGCGGTGCGCACCACATTGTTACCGGGCTGCTGGGCGGTCAGCGACACCCCCGCGGTCTGGGTGTGGAAGCGCAGCCGCTGGGCCCTGACGGTGCGTGCGCCGTATACGTCTCTCATCCACCGCGCCCAGATGCGGCGGGCGGCCCTGAACTTGGCTATCTCCTCGAAAAAATCGATGTGGGCATCGAAGAAGAAGGAAATCCCGGGCGCGAATATGTCGAGGTCAAGCCCGCGCGAGAGTCCGAGTTCGACATATCCAAACCCGTCGGCCAGGGTGTAGGCGAGTTCTTGTGCGGCTGTTGCCCCCGCTTCCCTGATGTGGTAGCCGGAGACCGAAAGCGGCTTGTAGGCGGGGATCTTTGCCTTACAAAACTCCATCAGATCCCCGATAAGCCGCAAATGTGGCTCAGGCTCGAACAGCCATTCCTTCTGCGCGATGTACTCCTTGAAGATGTCCGTCTGGAGCGTCCCGTCGAGCCGGCCGATGTCCACTCCCTGGCGTTCCGCCGCCACGAGATACATGCAGAAGATCGGCACGGCGGGGCCGCTGATCGTCATCGAGGTCGTGACCTCGCCCAGCGGGATGCCGTTGAAGAGCGTGTCCATGTCCTCGGCCGAGTCGACGGCGACCCCGCAGTGGCCGACCTCGCCGCGCGACAGGGGGTCGTCGGAGTCCCTGCCCATGAGTGTGGGCATGTCAAAGGCCACCGAGAGCCCGCCGCCGCCGGCGCCGAGGATCATCTTGTAGCGCTCGTTGGTCTGCCTCGCTCCGCCGAATCCGGCGAACTGGCGAATCGTCCAGGCCCGCCCCCGGTAGCCCGTGGTGTACAACCCGCGGGTGTAGGGGAACTCGCCCGGCCAGCCGATGCGGTCGAAACGCGGGTCGGCGGCCCCTTCGGGCGGGCCGTACACCGGATCGACCTCGCGGCCCGACAGTGTGGTGAAGTCGGCGTCACGCTTCGGCATCGCGTCGAATCGGGCCTGCCAGCGCGTTCTGCCGGATTCGATCTCGCTGCTGTCCATCGATTCCCCCTGGACTGCCCCGATACCTCACACAATAGGACTCCATCGCGGACTGCCCGAGCAACACCAACTTATGGCAGATGCCGTAAAAATATGGATACACGCGCTCCCAGCACGCCTCCATGTCACACATTGGCCGCAAATATCCGCGAAGCGCTGACATGCCCTCCGATGATCAGTCAAATTATCGCGAAAGCTTCTCAGGCATACGGAGGCAAGCGTGAAGCGTGCCATCATGATCACTACGGTCGCCGCATTAGCGGCGACCGCTCTGGTAGCGCCCGCACAGGCGCGGCCCGTGTCCGCGCCGAACGCGGTCGAGGGCGAATACGTGGTCCTCTACAAGGAAGGCGTCACCGGGGCACAAGGCGGCCAGGCGGTGAAGGCCGCGGGCGGCACCGTCGTCAAGGAGAACACCGCCATCGGGCTCGCGCTCGCGACCAGCGCCGACGGCGACTTCGCCGCCTCGCTCCAGAGCGACCCGGCCGTCGAGGGAGTCGCGCGCAACCGCAGCATCGGCACCTCGCCCGACGGCATCCGGGCCAAGGGCGTGGCGCGGGCGATCGCCGACAAGCAGGCCGTCGAGCAGGAGGGCCGCGAGGCCGGGCCGAGCGCCGGGGTCGCCGCCGCGCCCAGGCCGCGGGCGGAACCCCTGTCCGAGCTGCAGTGGGACATGAAGCAGATCAAGGCCACGGCGGACGGCGCCCACAAGTATCAGCAGGGCAGGAAGGAGGTGCTCGTCGGTGTGATCGACACCGGCGTCGACGGCTCCCACCCCGACATCGCGCCCAACTTCAACCGTGCGCTCAGCCGTAACTTCACGGTCGACATCCCGGTCGACGCGAACGGCCAGGAGGTCGACGGCCCCTGCGAGGCCGAGCCCGACCGGTCGTGCGACGACCCGAACGACGTCGACGAGCGCGGCCACGGCACCCACGTCGCCTCGTCGATCGCCTCACCGGTCAACGGCCTCGGCATCGCCGGCGTGGCTCCCAAGGTGTCGCTGGTCAACCTGCGGGCGGGCCAGGACTCCGGTTTCTTCTTCCTGTATCCCAGCGTGGAAGCGATCACATACGCCGCCGACATCGGCGTGGACGTCGTCAACATGAGCTACTACATCGACCCGTGGCTCTTCAACTGCGCCGACAACCCCGCCGACTCCGCGGCGAACCGCCTTGAGCAGCACACGGTCATCACGGCGACCCAGCGCGCCCTGGCCTACGCCCACCGCCGCAACGTGACCCTGGTCGCGGCGGCGGGCAACGAGGGCATGGACTACACCAAGGAGAACACCGACACCAGCAGTCCCAACTTCGTCAGCGAGCCCGGCGAGGCGCCCTACAGCCGGATCATTCCCCCGAGCTGCCTGTCGCTGCCCTCCGAAGGCCAGAACGTCATCAGCGTGGCCTCGACCGGAATCAGCAAGCGCAAGTCCTATTACTCCAGCCACGGCAACGGTTACACCGACATCGCGGGACCGGGGGGCGACGTCTACGACACCCCCGAGAACCGGCGCGACATCACCAAGGCGACGCTGTCGGCCTATCCGAAGGCGGTGCTTGAGTCCGAGGGCCTGCTGAACCCGGACGGCACCCCCAACGTGAACAGCGTCGTGCGCGACTGCAAGGGCACGGAGTGCGCCTACTACCAATACCTCCAGGGCACCTCGATGGCCTCGCCCCGGGTGGCGGGGGTCGCCGCCCTCATCGTCAGTGAGTACGGCAGGCGGGATTCGCGCCGGCCGGGCCTGACCCTGCGGCCCGCGCTGGTGCAGAAGATCCTCAACAAGACCGCCACCCCGGTGCGCTGCCCGAGCCCGCCGGCCTATACCTACACCCGCCACCTGCCGAACGGCACCACCGTCACCACCACGCACACCTGCGAGGGCGGCAAGACCAACGGCTTCTACGGCGCCGGCATCGTCGACGCCCTGCGGGCCGTGCGCTAACCCGCGACCACATCACACGCCGGTGCCCGACATTTCGGGCACCGGCCCTCCCCTGGAAGAACCCCGCCCCCGAGTCCCGCCGATTCAGACCCCGGGCTCCCCCGCCCGGCCGCCGGCCCCTGCGCCCGCCGGGTCGCCGGCCTCCCCGGGGAAGTCCCCCGCCGCGATCCGGATGGTGCGCAGCATGTCGAACATCTCCTGCAACTGGGCTTCGCCGTACATCCCGAGGCCGAACTCGGCCCCCATCAGATCCGCGGTCGCCACCCGCACGATCTCCCGGCCCCGGTCGGTGATCTCCGCCAGCACGCCGCGCCCGTCGCGCGGGTTGCGCATCCGGCGGACAAGCCCGGCGCGTTCGAGGCGGTCGACCGTGTTCGTGACACTGGTCGGGTGGACCATGAGCCGTTCACCGATCTTGGAGAGCGGCAGTGACCCGCTCTTGCTGAAGGTCAGCAAGACGAGCGCCTCATACCTAGCGAAGGTCAAGTCGTAGGGCTTGAGAAGCGTGTCCAGTTGCGAGAGCAAGATCTGCTGCGCTCTCATGATCGATGTGACGGCGGCCATGGCCGAGGACGGCCCGAAGTGAACGCGCCAGTTTTGCGCGGCGCGCTCGATGGGGTCGAACGACAGGTTGAGCGACTTAGGCTGCGGCACAGCGCTACGCTAGCGCGCCTCTCGTCCTGGTTCGCCCATCTACGGTGAGTAACCGGTTCACCTCCTTGACCTAAGAAGCCGGACGTCAAACATCACGCTCAGTTATGGTTCTCGCATTGAACGGTGAGGCGGAGGCCCAAGAGGCACGCGGCGGGCACGTGTGGCCTCAAGGCTGTGATCAGCCATGCCTGCGCAGCAGGCCGACCGCGCGCATCAGCGCGCCGGGAGGATGGCGCCGGGGGTCGGCGCCGGGCTGGTCTCTCCGCTCACGCAGGGGGGCACGGGGAGACTTGATGAATATGGACGTGGCGCCGCCGTGGCGCCAAACCCAGGCGCGCCAAACCCAGGCGCAGACCGCCGACGCCGCGGAGCCGATCGTCCGGCTCCCGCGCGCTCGTGCGTGACCGCAGGGGCGTTTCACGCGAGGAGCTGAAGCAGAGCGCCGCGACGACCGTCGCGGTGCTGCTGGTCCTTGGCCTGGCGACGGCGTGGAGCGTCCTCATCCCCGGGGTCAACGCCTGGGACAACATCGTGGCCGCGGTGATCGGCTCGCTCCGGCTGACCGGCCCGGTCGCCACGGCGTTCGCCGCCTGGGTCGCGGTGCGCCGGCGCAGGGCGGTCCGCAAACGCCGGCCGACCACGTGGCAGGCGCTGAAGGCGCCGCTCGCGATCCTGGTGGTGGTCGCGGGCTCGTTCGGGGCGACGATCGCCGTGCTCGCCGCGCAGTCGGCGCTGACCGAGCAGGCGGGCAGGCTGCTGCCCGGCGGCCTCGCGATGGGCATGGCGGGCCTCGCCCTCTACGCCGCGATCGGCTGGGTGGCGGGGTGGGCCCTGCCGTGGATCGCGACCCCGATCGCCGCCGGGGTGGGCTGCTACGGGCTGTTCACCTGGCTGGCCGACGGCTCGTCGTGGGCCGACCGGTTCGCGCCCGCCACGCGCGAGCCGTACGACGTCTTCGGCGGGCTCGGCGGCACCGCCTTCGCCGACCAGACGGTGTGGCTGCTCGGGGTGAGCGCCGTGCTGCTGCTCGGGTGGGCGGCGGTGGTGACGCGGCGGCCGCTGGCGTTCACCGCCGCCGGGCTCGCGGTGATCGCCGCCGGGGTGGGCATGGCCAGGCTGGCCTCCGCCCCCGGGCCGTCCGCGGGGAGCCCCGTCGCCTATGCCTGCCAGAGGTGGCCGATCACGGTTTGCGTGCACCCCGGCATGCGCACGGGGCTGACCGATCTGAACGCCGCCTTCACCAAGGTGGCCTCCCGGCTGGCGGGCACCCCGGCGGCGTTCACGCGGGTCGAGCAGCGCCCGCGCGGGGGCAGGCCGGCGACCCTCTCGCCGGGGATGGTGCAGATCCACGTGGACGACCTCGCGGCCGGCTTCGCCGACGAGGCGACCGCGGAGTTCGTCGAGACCCTGGCCAAGTCCTGCCCGGCGTCCCCCGCGGGGGGCTACCGGGAGATCGTCACGGCCTGGTTGAAGAACGAGCCGCTGCCCGCGGGGCCGCTGCTCGAGCATCAGAACGCGGCGGCGTGGTTCTCCGGGCTGACGGATTTCCAGCGGCGTGACTGGCTCCGGCTGTTTTATGCGGACTTCTCCACCTGCCGGCTGACCGGGGCGCATTTCGCGGGCGGCCAGATGGCGCAGGCCGACCCCTGGCACGGCACGCCCCGGCAGAGTTATCCGGTCAATCCGACGCCCGGCGGCAGTCCGCCCGCCGTGCCGCTGCCGTCCCTCTCCTATCCGGTGCGCCATGCGCCCGCCGGCCCCCTCGGCACACCGCCGGGTCCACCGGGGCTCCAGGGGCGGGGCGCACCTGGACGAACACCGTGATCGCGTGAGAAGGAGTCCACAGCGGGAAGGTAAGGAAACGTGATGTCGGAGAATTCCCCCGATTCCCCCCGGACCACACCGGCCGACCACTCCGGCGACCTCCGGCCACCACGCCGGCGCCTGGGGTGGGGCTGGCGACTCCTGGTGGGATTCGTCGTCTTTGTGGCTCTTCTGGTGGGTGGCGGGTGGCTCGCGTGGTCGTGGCTCAACCCGTTCGGTGAGGACGTGATCGACCGCAGCGGGCCCGCGCTCCTGCAGTCGATCCACGATCTGAGCCGGTTCGAGGCGGCGTCGGGCGACTTCCAGGTCGTGGTGGACATGGAGAAGGACGCGGCGTTCCTCCCCGACGCGATCAAAGGGGAGCGCACGTTGTTCGTGGCCGCCGGATCCGTGGACGCCTACGTCGACTTCGCCGGCCTCGGCGGCGACGCCCTGAAGGTCTCGGGCGACCGCACCTCGGTCACGGTCCGCCTGCCCCGCGCGCAGCTGGAGAAGCCCAACCTCGACAACAAACGCTCCTATGTGTTCGCCCAGGAGCGTGGGCTGTTCGACCGGATGCGCGACTTCCTGTCCGGCTCGCCGGGCGACCAGCGCGAGCTCTACGCCCTGGCCGAGAGGAAGATCGGCGAGGCCGCCGTCGCGGGCGACCTGCGCGCCAGGGCCGAGGCCAACACCAAGAACATGCTGGAGAGCCTGCTCAAATCCCTCGGCTTCACCAAGGTCACCGTCGAATACGTCGCGAGCCCTTAAGCCGGAGAGGTCCGCGACCGGCCGGTCGCGGACCTCTCTTTCAGCATACGGCGGAGCCTACGGAACGCGGATGATCAGCGCGTCGCCCTGCCCGCCCCCGCCGCAGAGCCCCGCGGCGCCGAGGCCGCCGCCCCTGCGCTTGAGCTCGTGGGCGAGCGCGAGCACGATGCGGGCGCCGGAGGCCCCAATGGGGTGGCCGACGGCGATGCCGCCGCCGTTGACGTTCACCTTGTCGATGGAGACGCCGAGTTCCCTGGCCGACTGGATCACCACGGCGGAGAACGCCTCGTTGATCTCCAGCAGGTCGAGGTCGTCGACGACGAGGCCCTGCTTGCTCAGGGCGTGCTTGATCGCGTTGGCCGGCTGGGACTGGAGGGAGTTGTCCGGCCCGGCCACGTTGCCGTGGGCGCCGATCTCGGCGAGCCAGGTGAGCCCGAGCTCCTCGGCCTTGGTCTTGGACATCACGACGACGGCGCACGCCCCGTCGGAGATCTGGGAGGCCGAGCCGGCCGTGATCGTGCCGTCCTTGGTGAAGGCGGGGCGGAGCCCCGCCAGCGCCTCGACCGTGGTGTCGGGGCGCACGCCCTCGTCGGCCGCGAAGAGCACGGGGTCGCCCTTGCGCTGCGGGATCGGCACCGGGACGATCTCGTCGTCCAGGACCCCGTTCTTGATCGCCTCGGCTGCGAGGCGGTGCGAACGCGCCGCGAACTCGTCCTGCTCCTGCCGGGTGAGGCCGAGCGGCTTATTGTGGTGTTCGGTGGACTCGCCCATGGCGATCTGGTCGAAGGCGTCGGTGAGCCCGTCGTAGGCCATGGCGTCGACTACCTGGGCCCCGCCGTATTTCACGCCCTTGCGGAAGGCCGGGAGCAGGTGGGGGGCGTTGCTCATGGACTCCATGCCGCCGGCCACGACGATGTCGAACTCGCCGGCGCGGATGAGCTGGTCGGCCAGCGCGATGGCGTCGAGGCCGGACAGGCACACCTTGTTGATCGTCAGGGACGGCACGGTCATGGGAACGCCCGCCTTGACCGCCGCCTGCCGGGACGGGATCTGCCCCGCTCCGGCCTGTAGGACCTGGCCCATGATGACGTATTGCACGCTCTCAGGGGACACACCCGCGCGGTCAAGTGCGGCTTTGATGGCGATGCCACCGAGTTCGACCGCGGACAGTCCGGAGAGCGAGCCGAGCAGTCGGCCGATGGGCGTGCGAGCTCCGGCGACAATGACGGAACCGGACATCTAAGGGGCCTCCCTCTCGGGGTTGGAGCAACTTTTGCCACCATATCCAGAGGGTTCCCGGTGACTGTGAGGCAGGTCGCCCCCGGAATCATGGACAACAACGTCGCAGAGAGGGACCACCGATGATTTTGAGAATCGATCACGTCGGCATCGCGTGCCACGACCTTGAGGCCACCATCGCGCTCTACCAGAAGACCTTCGGCCTGAAGGTGGTGCATCGCGAGGTCAACGAGGAGCAGGGCGTGCGCGAGGCGATGCTGCACGTCGCCGACGGTGAGACCGGCGGCTCGTACATCCAGCTCCTCGAACCGCTCCACCCCGACACGCCGGTCGGCAAGTTCCTCGCCACCCGGGGCGAGGGAGTGCACCATGTGGCGTACGGAGTGTCGGACGTGGCCGGGGCTATGGACGAGATCGCGGCGACAGGGGTGCGCCTGATCGACAAAACCCCGCGGCACGGCTCGATGAACTCTTCCATCGCGTTTCTCCATCCCAAGGATGTGGGAGGCGTTCTGACCGAGCTGGTACAGGCTCCGCCGCGCGACTCGTGAACCCTGTGAACACAAGAAAGGTTCATACGTAACAAGTCGTACAGAAAGCTGGAGGGGGCCGCCTAGGCCGCAGCAGCGGAGTACGCTGGGCTACCAACGGACGTGGGTTCTGCGTGGGCGCAACGCCCTCCCGCCTCGGATGTCCGAACCCCCCGTCCGGCACCCCGTGAAGCCGTCTCGACAACCCAGGATCGAGCCTCCATGCAGTCCGACATCGACGCCCAATTGAACAACTTCTTCGAGGACGCCCCCGCGCGGGAATTCGACGTGGTGCTCCGCGGTTACGACCGGCACCAGGTCCACGACCACCTCAAGCAGCTCGACAACGAGCTGCGCCAGTCGCGCGAGCAACTCGGCACCCTCCAGCGGGAGCTCTCCGACTCCCAGCGCCAGCTCCAGGAGCAGGAGCGCCCGACCTACTCCGGGCTCGGTGCGCGCATCGAGCAGCTCCTGCGCCTCGCCGAGGAGCAGGCCACCGAGCTGGTGCAGGCCGCGCGTTCCGAGGCGAACGAGATCAAGGCCGCGGCCAAGGTCGATGCCGCGGACGCGCGTGCCGCCGCCGAGAACGAAGCGGCCGAGAAGCGCGCGCTGGCCAGCCGCGAGGCCGACGAGACCCGCACCACCGCCGAACGCGACGCCGAGGAGATCCGCTCGACGGCCCGCCGCGAGGCCGACGAGCTGACCGCGACGACCGAGCGCGAGGTCTCCAAGCTCCGCGCCACGGCCGACCACGAGGTGGCCGAGAAGCGCGCCGACTCCGAGCGTGAGATCGCCAAGCTCCGCACGACGACCGAGCGCGAGGTCGCCCAGCTCCGCGCCTCGACCAAGCGTGAGCGCGACGAGGTGCTGACGACCGCCAAGCGGCAGGCCGACGAGATGCGGGCGCAGGCCCAGCGGGTGCTGGAGGAGTCCGAGGCCAAACGCGCCCAGGACGAGGCGGAGTTCGACATCCAGCTCGCCGCCCGCCGCGAGGAGGCGGAGCGGCAGGAGGCCGAGCGCCACGCCACCGCGCAGGCCGCGACCCAGAAGCTCGTGGCCGAGGCCGAGCAGCGGGCCGCGACCGCCGAGCAGCGGGCCACCAAGGCCACGCAGCAGGCCGAGCAGACCCGCCGCGAGGCCGACACGCACGCCAAGCAGCTGCTCGCCAACGCGCGCAAGAACGCCGACCAGGTCGTGGCCGAGGCCAAGAGCAACGCCGACAACATCGTGAGCGAGGCCAAGTCGGAGGCCGAGCGCACCCGCACGGCGATGCAGCGCCAGGTCGACGAGCTGACCCGCCAGCGCGACAGCATCACGAGCCACCTGGCCCAGCTCCGTCAGCTCCTCGGCGGCGCGCCGCTCCCCGGCATGGACGACCCGGCTCCCGCCGTCACCGCGGCCCCGCCGAAGCCCGCCCTGGCCGCGACCGGTGCCGACAAGCCGGTGACCGCCTCGGCGTCCGTCAAGCCGGGCGTCGGCAAGTCCGACGACGACTCCGAGTGGTGGCAGGAGTAAACGAGCTGGCAGGACATTTGACAACGGGTTAGACGACGGGCTATCGGGGAGAGCCTGGCGACCTCGCAAAGGTCGCTGGGCTCTCTTGCCGTCTCCGGGGCGCCCTCACCGGCTCCCCGGAGGCCCGCCACCCCGCCTCTCTCAGTGCGACCGGAACATCCCCCCGGCATCCCCTCACGGCGCGGCCGGCACATCCCGTGTCCGCCCCATGCGGCGCGCAGCAGACATGTCCCGTGTCCCGCCCCACGCGGCGCACAACACGCATGTCCCGTGTCCTGTCCGGCCGCGGCGCCGGCGCCGCGTTCCAATCCCCCCCGGCCTGCGCCGATCGCCGCGCACGCGATAGAAGTGCGACCATCGTCCGCGGCACGCCGTGCCACAACGCCAAGTGCCCGGCGTCAGCCGTACTTCGCACAAAGGAGGGCCAGTGGCCGATTCCCCGAGCCCCGTTCCCGCGCCCGCGCCCGCTCCCGTGCCCGCCGCGCGTCCGCCGGCCGCGGGCGAGACGGAGAGCGGAAACCCCTTCGGACTGCCGGGCAAGCCGCTGTCCAAGAGCCCGTTCTTATTCGGCCTGTTCGGCGGCCTCGGCGTGCTGACCGCCATGGCGCTCGCGCAGGCGGTGACCAACGCGCGCAGTGTGATCGTGCTGATCGTCGTGGCGATGTTCCTGGCGGTCGGGCTCAACCCCGTGGTCGAGTTCCTGCAACGCAGACGCATGTCACGGCGTTGGGCGATCTCGCTGGTGTTCGGCGGGGTGATCGGTTTTTTTGTGTTGTTCGGCTTCGCGGTCGTGCCTCCGGTGGTGCAGGAGGTGAGCGACTTCGCCAACTCGGTGCCGCGCCTGCTGGAGGAGTTGAGCGCCAACCCCACGATCAAACAGCTCGACGCGGAGTTCAAACTGCTTGATCAGCTCAGGACCTATTTCCTGAGCGGCGGAGTCGGCGCGGCGCTCGCCGGGGGCATCTTCGGCTTCGGCGCGGTGGTCTTCAACGCGTTCTTCTCCGGCCTCACCCTGCTGGTGCTGACGCTCTATTTCCTCGGCTCGCTGGCCACCATCAAGGAATATCTCCTCAAGCTGGTCCCGTCCACCCGCAGGGAGCGCACGCAGGCGATCGGCGACGAGATCCTCACCGGCATCGGCGGCTATGTGGCAGGGAGCGCGACCATCTCCGCCACCGCGGGTGTGTTGTCCTATGTGTTCCTCTCGCTGGCCGGCGCGCAATACGCGTTGGCGATGGCCTTCGTGATCGCGCTCACAGACCTGATCCCGCTGGTGGGCGCGACGATCGGCGCGGTGGTCGTCAGCGGCATCGCTTTCCTGCAGTCGGTGCCGCTCGGCATCGCCTGCGTGATCTTTTTCTTGATCTATCAGCAGGTCGAGAACTACGTCATCTATCCGAGGGTGATGAAACGCTCGGTCGACATCACCCCGGCGGTCGCGGTCATCGCGGCGCTCTTCGGCGGCACGCTGATGGGCATCGTCGGCGCCCTGCTCGCCATCCCGGTGGCCGCCGCCATCGCGCTCATCCTCCGCGAGGTAGTGCTGCCCCGCCAGGCGCAGCTGTGAGCCTCAGCGGGCCCTGAGCCCGCCCAGGAACTCGACCAGCGCCCGGTTGAACGCCTCCGGCTGCTCCAGGGCGCTCAGATGGCCCGCCCGCGCGATCACCGCCAGCGAGCCGTACGGCAGAGCCTCGGCCATCGCCCGCGCCTCGGCCGGCGGGGTGAGGCCGTCCTCCTCCCCCACGACCACGAGGGCGGGCACCTGAAGCGCCCGCAACGTGCCGAACGAGTCGGGCCGGGCCGCCATGGCCCGCTGCGCCCACGCCACCGCCCGGGGCGGCGCGACCGAGGTCAGCGCGCGCACCCTGCCGAAGACCATGGCCCGGCCGGTCTTGGTGGTCTCGCCGACCAGATTGGGCAGCACCTGTTCGGAGAGGACCGAGGTGCCGTGCTCAAGGACGGCGGCCGCCATCGCCTCGCGGTTGAGCGCCGCCTGCGGGGGATCGGCGCCGGCCTTGGTGTCGGCGAGGACCACGCCGAGCAGCCGGTCGGCGTGACGGCGGCAGAAGGCCATCGTCACATAGCCACCCATGGACTGCCCGCCGACCACGGCGCGGTCGACGCCCTCGGCGTCGAGCAGCCGGGCCACATCGTCGGCCATGAGGTCGATCGAGGGCGGGTCGTCCCCCAGCGGCGACTCGCCGAATCCACGCATGTCCGGAGTGATCACGCGGTAGCGCGAGGAGAGCTCCTCACGCTGGGCGTGCCACATCGCCGACGAGAGGGGGAACGCGTGGAGCAGGACGACCGGCACCCCGCTCCCGGCCGACCGCGTGTGAAGCAACACAGGGATCACCGTAGACCGGGAACGTCCCCCTCCGCAGGCGGTAACTGTCACGAGTCGCCGAGCACCTCGGTCGGCAGCGGGTAGGCGGCCGGGTTGACCCGCCGCACGATCTCGTTGAGCACAATGCGGACATAGGGCTCGCCGACCCACAGGTGTTTCGCGTCGTCCACCCCCACCACCTCGGCCTGGGGCACCCGGGCGAAACGCTCGGTGGCCTCGGCGGGCCGCAGATAGTCGTCGAACTCCGGCACCAGCGCCACCAGTGGCCGCCCGAAACGCGCCCAGGCGTCCAGATCGTCGTCGCCGGCACGGTGCAGCGGCGGCGACAGCAGGATCGCGCCGGTCACCAGGGGGTCGTGCCCCCACTTCAAGGCCAGCTCGGTGCCGAACGACCAGCCGAGCAGCCACGGGTTGGGCAGGTCGTGGAACTCCGCGTATTCGAGCGCGGCGGCCACGTCGAACCGCTCGCCCTCGCCCTTGTCGAACTCCCCCTCGGACGTGCCGCGCTCGGAGGTGGTGCCGCGGGTGTTGAACCGCAGGATGGCGAGGTCGGCGAGCGCCGGGAGCCGGTTGGCGGCCTTCTTGTAGACGTGGCTGTCCATCATGCCGCCGTGGGTGGGCAGCGGGTGCAGACAGATGAGGGTCGCCACCGGCGGCCGCGACTCCGGCAGGGCGAGCTCGCCGACCAGGGTGAGCCCGTCCGCCGTGTGCAACTCGATCGGCTCTCGCCGCGCCGGCAACACCGTCGCCGCGCGTATTTCCATCGATGATCTCCTCAGTAGCGAGTGCGGCCGGGGCCCCGGTCGAGACGTTTGCGCCAGCACGCAGTGTGCCAGTGCCGTCGCTCGTCCTCGCCACCGGGGAAGGCCGGCCAGCTCACGATGTGCGCCGCGGAGGACCGCACCTCCTGCTCGCAACCGGGACACCGATAACTCTTACCGGCGGCTCCACCGGTTAATCTGCGCACCGTCCAATCGCCGTCCGGCCACTCCTCCACCCGGTCCACTCCCCGCGGGGATTCGTCCACCGGTCTCGCCGAAGAGGCGCCGCGCCCTTTGCGGTCGAAGGGACTCATGCGTCGGGCGCGGCGTGGGCTCATAACTCGCTTAACGACGCGGGAGCACGCGTGCTTCCGCCCGGGGAACGGAAAAATCACGGGCCGCCGGGAGCGTGTCCCACCCCTGCCAGCATGCTGCGCGAATCGGGAGAAGGGCACCTGCCAGGCCGGTAGGGTTGGCGTCCATGCGGTTGGTCATCGCGCGATGCAGCGTCGATTATGTGGGGCGGCTCACGGCACATCTGCCGATGGCTCCCAGGCTCATCCTTATCAAGGCGGACGGTTCGGTGTCGGTTCACGCCGACGATCGCGCGTTCAAGCCGCTCAACTGGATGAATCCTCCGTGCAAACTCCGCGAGGAGACCGGCAAGTGGACCGTCACCCACGGCAAGACCGGTGAGCAGCTCATCCTCACCATCGAGGAGATCACCCACGACTCCAGCCACGAGCTGGGGGTCGACCCCGGCCTGCGCAAGGACGGCGTGGAGGCCCACCTGCAAGAGCTGCTGGCCGAGCACATCGCGACGCTCGGCGAGGGGTGGACGCTGGTCAGGCGTGAGTTCCCCACCGCGATCGGCCCGGTCGACATCCTCTGCCGCGACCAGGCGGGCGGCACGGTGGCGGTGGAGATCAAGCGGCGGGGCGAGATCGACGGGGTCGAGCAGCTCACCCGCTATCTCGAGCTGCTCAACCGCGATCCGCTGCTCGCGCCGGTGCGGGGCATCTTCGCCGCGCAGGAGATCAAGCCGCAGGCGCGGGTGCTCGCGACGGACCGCGGCATCGACTGCGTGGTCCTCGACTACCAGGCCCTGCGGGGCATCGAGCCGGAGAACCCGACCCTGTTCTAAGGGACTCTGAGGCACTCTGAGGCACGACGTCCGATAAGCGCTCCGGGCCCGATGCTGATCAAAGCGGGTGTTACGCGACCGGGCCCCACCGACCGAGTTCTACGGACAGTTCAGATTCACTGGCCTTAGTGTGGTTTTGTCATCACATGGGGCCCCATCTTTGGGCCTCCCCCGCGCCCTTTTGATGCTCATGCAAACGCACGTGCAGCGCATTAATGCCCTATCTCTTCGCCACTCTTCCCGAAAAAGGATCATGCGTCCATAATGGTTGGCTCTGGGGGCCACGATCATTTCTTCGGGCGTGAGGTGTGGCATGTGAGCGGACGCGCGTACAGAGGACTGTCGGCGGATGAACGTCAGGCCGACCGGCGAGAGAGGCTCATCTCAGCGGCGTACACGTTGTACGCCAGTCTCGGGTTCCCCGGCACGACCATCGAAAGGTTGTGCAGCGAGGCCCGAATTTCCAATCGCGCCTTCTACGAGTGTTTCTCGGGACGGGAGGAACTACTACAAGTAGTCCATGAACGGTGCATCGAGGAAGCACTCGGCTCCGTAGCGAAATCTGTCCAGGAGGCACCCGACACCTTCCTAGGCAGGCTTGAAGCGGGCATAGCGGGATATGTGGGCTTCGTCACCCAAGACCGCCGACGGGCAAGAATCATGCATCTCGAAGTGCGCAGAGCGGGCGACCAGCCGCTCCTCGCGTCCAGGGAACGCACGATGTCGGCGTTCTACAAGGTCATCGAGGACGCACCAGAAGGCACGGCCCCGGTCCCCTCAGGGGTCGACCCCCACTTGCTCTCGCTGGCGATGCTCGGCGCGCTTCAAGAGCTGATCGTCGACTGGGTGCTCGCCGAGGATCCCCCGGAGGTCGAGGCTGTCGTCGGCGCCGCCGTACATCTCCTCCGCCGCGTCTTCCCGGCGAGCGTGCTTCAGCCCTCGGAGCACGCTTGAGGTACGGCGGGAGCCAGGCCGGCGACGCGGCCACCACCTAGCCGGCCCGGGTGGGACGTGAACGTTGAAAGTGACACCCAGGCATGAGGGTGGATCACGCCGAATGTGATCCACCCTCGAATATGAGGCACTTCCGGCGACCCCCGCAGTCTCCGGACGCCCGATCAGGCCACCGCTGCCATGGCGGACTCAACACGCAGCACCCGATTCAGCCGGGTCACCACGAGCACCCGCATGATCCGCGGCGGCACCCTGCGAAGTATGAGGTGGCGCCCCGCGTCACGCGCACGGCACTGCGTGCCCACCAGAACTCCCAAGCCGGTGGCGTCGATCATCTCCAGCTCGGCGAGATCGACGATCAGATCCCCACTGCCGGAGTCGACCGCCTCATGCAGTTGCGTGCGAACCCCGGCCACGGTCCCCGCGTCAAGACGGAGTCCAATGCTGACCACCTGCGCTCCTTTGGTTCCGCGGACGCGCATGCCACCTCCTCATGTCAGGCCGCCGTCTCGGCGGCCGGACGCCAACCGCCGCGCCGGACCGTGTGCACCTCAAAAGCATGCACACCCGACGACCAAGCGTAGTGACACTATGTCAGAAAGTAATCGTCTATGGTCTCAGCCACACCCGCGCGCCGTCTCAACCACGCGGCGGTTTCGGACTGCCCAATAGCCCCTTTCCACATAGCCCCAGGTCCAAACACTTCACAAACCTCAACACCGAATCAGATCCAGCCCATTTCCTGGGCGGCCCGAATCGCCGTGATCCGGTTGCTCGCCCCCAGCTTCATGATCGCGTTGGATAGGTAGTTGCGCACGGTGCCCTCCGTGAGCCGCAGCGACACCGCGATCTCCGAGACCGACGCGCCGCGGGCGGCCAGGCTGAGCGCGTCGCGCTCCCGGTCGGTCAGCGGGCACTCCCCCGCCATCATCGCCGACGCCGCGAGTTCGGGATCGAGGTAGCGGCCCCCCGCGTGCACCTTGCGTACGGCTGCCGCCAGCTCCTCGGCCGGGGCATCCTTCGGCACGAAACCCCGCACACCCGCCGCCATGGCCCGGCGCAGGTAACCGGGGCGTCCAAAGCTTGTGAGAATCACCACAGCCTGGCCTGGCATGCTCTCGGCCACACTCAGCCCGTCCAAGCCCGGCATCTCGATGTCGAGCACCACGACGTCGGGCCGGTGCTCCGCCACGGCGGCTGCCACCTCGTCGCCCCGCCCCACCTGCGCCACGACCGTCAGATCGGGCTCCAGGGACAACAGGGAGGCGATGGCCCCCCTGATGAGATGCTCGTCGTCGGCGAGCAGCACACGGATCACGAGATCCCCTCCACGGGTACTACGGCACGCAGCAGAAAGCCGCCCGAGACGACCGGACCGGCGGTGAGCGAGCCGCCGAGAGCCGCGGTGCGCTCGGTCATCCCGGCCAGACCGCTCCCCTGCCTGTCGTTGGGCTGCCGGACGCTCGCACCGTCGTTCGTCATTTCAAGCACCACCTTGTCGCCCTCCATGCCCACGGTGATGCGGCAGCGGGTGGCCTCGCTGTGCCTGAGCACGTTGGTCGTGCCCTCCCGCACGAGCCACGCCAGTAGCGTGTTGAGTTCGTCGGGCAGGTCGGCATCGGGCAACTCAAGCGTGCAGCGGATGCTGGCGGCCTCCAGCACCGACCGCACACTGCGCAACTCATCCCCCAGCTCCACCGTGCGATAGCCCCGCACCGCCATCCGGATCTCGCGCAGCGCCTCGCGGGCGAGACCGTGCACCTCGCCCATCTCCGCCGCGGCCCGCTCGGCGTCGCGCGTGGCGAGCTTGCCCGCGAGCTCGGTCTTCACCGCTATCGCCGAGAGGCTGTGGCCGACCAGGTCGTGCATGTCGCGGGCGAAGCGCAGGCGCTCCTCGGTAACGGCCAGCCTGGCCTGCGCGTCCCTGCCCTCGTTCGCCGCCTTGACGACCTTCCACAGCCACACCTGGAATCGGTTGGCCCAGACGATGGTGAGGGCGAGCCAGACGTTGAGGAAGACGATCAGGCTTATGGTGCCGTCACTCCGGATGGAGGCGAGCGGCAGCGCGACCAACGAGACGAGCAGGACTTTGTGCAGGGGGTAGCGGACGGCGACCAGTCCCAGCCAGGCCACCATGGGCCCCGCCGTCCAGCCCACGCCGATCAGCGACAGCGCGAGCGCGATCAGCCCGGAGACGAGGAGATGCCTGTCGTAATCGGATCCGGCGACGATGGCGCGAACGACGATCACATAGGAAACGGTGAAGACCCCCATGCCGGCGAACCAGAACGGGAGAGCCGGGACCACCCACCCGTTGATCTCGGTGAGCAGCAACCAGGTCGGCTCACCGCTCAGCTTGTCGACGTCAAGGCCGAGGATCGGCGCCACCCAGGCCATGGCCAGCCCGGTGAGCATGATCCACAGCGTGTAGACCTTCAGGCGGTGCTCGTCGCTCCACCGCTTCCTGCGGCGGCGCAGCCGAAAACGCCGGTGCGCGGGCACCGGCGCCTTCACTTCCTCATCCGTCATAGCGCCATCCACGTTATCCGTGGCGCGGATCCCACCGGAACAGCCACTTGGCCAGCAGCGCACCGATTCCGATCCACAGCACCAGCACACCAAGCGAGGGCAGGGCCTCGATCCACTGCTGGGCCGTGGTCAGCGTCTGCCCGCCCTCGCCGATGAAGTCCCGGCCGAGGTGGGCCGTGCGCATGACCTCGGTGACCGGCGTGGAGGGGATGAACTTGGCGATGATCTGCAGCGGCTCGGGGAACACGCTGAGGGGCACCATAAGCGGGCTGCCGATCATGATGACCAGCAGCACCGGCACCACCGCCACCTGTGCCAGCTCCGCGTTACGGGTGATGCCGGAGAAGGCCGCCGCGATCAGTGCGAAGACCGCGACACCCAGCAGACCCGTCACCACCATGAGCGGGATGTTGGCGGGCATCGCGCCGCCTTCGATGCGCGAACTCCACACGGCGACCAGCACCATCTGGACCGCGAAGATCAAGAAGGCGCTCAGCCCCGCTCCGCCGAAGATGGCCACGGCGGAGGGCTGCCCTCCGCGCAGCCGCTTGAGCACGAGCTCCTCGCGGCGTGCGGTGAAGGAGTTGACGAGGTTCACGAAGACCGCGAATCCCAGCATCATGCTCGGCAGACCGGTCAGGATGAAGAGGCCGCCGGGCACTCCCCCGATCTCACCCCGGTCATACAACGTGGTGAACATCCAGGCCATCAGCAGCGGCAGCAGGAGCACGTTGACCAGGGCCGTCTGATTGCGCCCGAGGACCGTCATGTCCATCCGGGCGAGCCGTACGGCGTGCAACACGTCGGTTTTCAACGAACCTCTCCCACCACGCGCATGAAAACATCCTCAAGAGTGCCTCGCCGTACCTCCAGCCGCTCCAGCGTCACGCCGGACTGGTCGGACCAGGACAGCAGCGTCCGCATGGCCGCCTGGGCACGATCGCCGGGGTGGCCGTCGTCCAGCGTGTAGACCGCCTGCAGATGGTCGGCGGCATACGTCACCAAAGGCGCGTTGCCCGCGACGAAGGGCAGCCCCTGGGGGAACCTCGTCTTGGCCTCGGCGGCCGACACCGCGAGCCGGAAGGTCACCTGGTCGCCCGCCGCCGCGACCACCTCGTCCACGGTGCCGTAGGTGTGAATGCGCCCCTCGTGCATGATGGCCAGGTGGTCGGCGAGCCGCTCGGCCTCCTCCAGGTAGTGCGTGGTCAGCAGCACCGTCGTGCCCTCGGTCCGCAGGCTCTGGATCACCCGCCAGGTCGCGACGCGCGCCTCGGGGTCCATGCCCGTGGTGGGCTCGTCCAGGAAGAGCACCTCGGGGCGGGCGAGTACGGCGAGAGCCAGGTCGAGCCGGCGCTTCTGCCCGCCGGAGAGCTGGCGCACCTTGGTCTTGGCCTTGTTCTCCAGATCGACAAGCGCCAGAGCGTTGTCGATCGTCCCACGACCGGCGTCGGCGCTCATGCCGCGCCACATGTCGACCGTCTCGGCGACGGTCAGATCACCGATGAACCCCGCGTCCTGGTGGAGAATGCCCATCCTCGGGCGCAGGGCACGGCGCTGCCGCCACGGGTCCAGCCCGAGCACCCGCACCTGACCGTCACCCGGCTTGGCGAACCCTTCGAGCACTTCCATGGTGGTGGTCTTGCCGGCGCCGTTGGTGCCGAGAAGGGCGAAGAGCTCCCCCTGCCGCACCGAGAAGGAGATCCCGCGGACCGCTTCGAAGCTTCCATACCGCTGGTGAAGCCCGCCCACTTCGATGGCAAGGTCATGCCCCCGACCCGCGACCTCACCGGGGCGACAATTGATCTGTCGCGTTTCCATGGGGAAATCTTGACCTTCGGCGCCTGGCGCCAGACAGTCGTCGCTATCACCGGAAGAGCGGGAGGATCTCCAGCCGACCGGGTGACATTTGTCAAAAGCCCAGGTCTACGCTGGCGATATGACACGCGCCGACAACGACAAACCCGTCGTCCTCTCAAAGATCTACACAAGGGTCGGCGACGACGGCACCACCGACCTCGGTGACATGAGCCGCACCGGCAAGACCGACACGCGCCTCGTGGCCTACGCCGACGTCGAGGAGGCCAACGCCGCGATCGGCGTCGCCCTCGCGCTGGGCTCTCTGGACGACGAGATCGCCCGGGTGCTCAACCTGGTGCAGAACGAGCTCTTCGACCTCGGAGCGGACCTCTGCACACCGGTGACGGAGAACCCGGAGTTCCCCCCACTTCGCGTGGAGCAGTCCTACATCGACCGGCTGGAAACCCAGTGCGACCACTTCAACGAGCGGCTCAAGCCGCTGCGCAGCTTCATCCTGCCCGGCGGCTCCCCCGGCACGGCACTGCTCCACACGGCGAGGGTCACCGTACGCCGTGCCGAGCGCAGCGCGTGGGCGGCGATCGAGGCCCATGACGACGTGAACCCGGTGACTGCCCGCTATCTCAACCGGCTGTCGGACCTGCTCTTCATCCTCTGCCGGATCGCGGCGGACGGAGCCGAGGTGCTGTGGAAGCCAGGAGGCACCCGCTAAGGGCGCTCAGAACGCCTTAGGCCAGGTCGAGGTGGGCACCCGGGGGTGCCGACTCCAACCAGGCGAGAAAGCCCGTCAGCGCGTCCTCCGACATGGCGAGTTCCACCGTGCCGCACGTGACCGCCCACAGGCCGCCCTCGACGGGGCGTTTGCCGGAAACACTGAGGCCGCGCCTCGCTATTGCGTGGCGCGGCCTCAGGCGCAGACCCAGAAAGGGGATCCAGTGGAGCTCTCCGTCGGCATAACGGGCTACGCCCGTTTTCCAGCCGCGGCTCCCGGATCGGAGGGAACAGGGGACATGGCCCCTGGTCCGTGTCAGGGCGAAGCCCCTGACTATCAAGAGGGCGACGACGACCACCGCGCCCGCCAGAATCACCAGCGTCGTCGTCATCGCCGCCCCCACCGAAAGCTGAGAATGTAAAGATCAGGCGTCTTCGCCGGCGGCGCGCAGCCTGGCGCGGGCGCGTTTGACCTCGAGGGCCGCCTCCGCGTCGTCGGCGTCGGCGTCGACAGACGCCTGAGCACGCTCAAGGGCGTCACGAGCCGCCGCGACATCCACCTCGGAGCCCAGCTCGGCCGCCTCGGCGAGAACCGAGACCTGGTTGTCTGCCACCGAGATGAACCCGCCGTGGACGGCGGCGACGAGGTCGGCCCCGCCGTCGCCACGCTTCACGCGCAGGACGCCACCCTCGACGAGGACACCCAGCACAGGAGCGTGTCTAGGCATGATACCGATCTCGCCGTCGACGGTCTTGGCAACCACCATGTCGGCCTCGCCGGACCAGATCTCGCGCTCCGGCGAGACAACCCCTACTCGTAGCTTCGCCATAGGAGAGATTCCTTTCCGATGGGGTGCCGGCGCGGCTAGGCCGCACCGGCACCGAAGCGACTAGCGGGCGAGGCTCTCGGCCTTTGCGATGGCCTGCTCGATGCCGCCGACCATGAAGAACGCCTGCTCGGGCAGGTCGTCGTAGTCGCCGGCGCAGAGGCCCTTGAACGAGGCGATCGTCTCCTCCAGCGGCACGAACTCACCCGGCTGGCCGGTGAACGCCTCGGCGGCGTACATCGGGTGGGAGAGGAAGCGCTCGATGCGGCGGGCCCGGTTGACGGTGACCCGGTCCTCCTCCGAGAGCTCGTCGATGCCGAGGATCGCGATGATGTCCTGCAGTTCCTTGTTCTTCTGCAGGATTCGCTTGGTCTCCTGGGCGACCGCGTAGTGCTCCTCGCCCACGATCTGCGGGTCGAGGATGCGGGAGGTGGAGTCGAGCGGGTCCACCGCGGGGTAGATGCCCTTCTCCGAGATCGGCCGCGAAAGCACGGTCGTCGCGTCGAGGTGCGCGAACGCGTTGTGCGGCGCCGGGTCGGTGATGTCGTCGGCGGGAACGTAGATCGCCTGCATGGAGGTGATCGAGTGACCGCGGGTCGAGGTGATGCGCTCCTGGAGCACACCCATCTCGTCGGCCAGCGTCGGCTGGTAACCCACCGCGGACGGCATACGCCCGAGGAGCGTCGACACCTCAGAACCCGCCTGGGTGAACCGGAAGATGTTGTCGATGAACAGAAGCACGTCCTGCTTCTGCACGTCACGGAAGTATTCCGCCATCGTCAGCGCGGACAGCGCGACCCGCAGACGGGTGCCCGGGGGCTCGTCCATCTGGCCGAAGACCAGCGCGGTGTCCTTGAGGACGTTGGCCTCTTCCATTTCGAGCCAGAGGTCGTTGCCCTCACGGGTGCGCTCGCCGACGCCGGCGAACACCGAGGTGCCGGAGAACTTCAGCGCGACTCGGCGGATCATCTCCTGGATCAGAACGGTCTTGCCGACACCGGCGCCACCGAACAGACCGATCTTGCCACCCTTCATGTACGGGGTGAGCAGGTCGATGACCTTGATGCCGGTCGGCATGATCTCCGTGCGCGACTCGAGCTGGTCGAAGGGGGGCGACGGGCGGTGGATGCCCCACCGCTCCTCGATCTTGAGGGACGCGGTGGGCACGTCGAGGGACTCGCCCAGCGTGCTCCACACGTGGCCCTTGACGACGTCGCCGACCGGCACCGAGATCGGAGCCCCGGTGTCGACGACGGCGGCGTTGCGGACGACGCCGTCGGTCGGCTGCATGGAGATGGCCCGGACGAGGTTGTCACCCAGGTGCTGGGCGACCTCCATGGTCAGGGTCTTGGTCTCCTCGCCGAGCTTCACATCGACGGTGAGCGCGTTGTAGATGTCCGGCATCGCCTCGACGGGGAACTCCACGTCGACGACGGGACCGGTGACCCGCGCGACGCGACCCACGCCGGTCTCAACAGTCTGTGCAGTCATTTCACTCTTTCCCCGCTGCGGCGTCAGCCAGCGCGTTGGCGCCACCGACGATCTCGCTGATTTCCTGGGTGATCTCAGCCTGACGAGCCTGGTTCATCTGCTGGGTGAACACGCGGATCAGCTCGTTGGCGTTGTCGGTCGCCGACTTCATGGCGCGCCGGCGCGCGGCGTGCTCGGAGGCCGCCGACTGAAGCAGCGCGTTGAAGATGCGCGACTCCACATAACGCGGCAGCAACGTGTCGAGCACCTCGTCGGCCGACGGCTCGAACTCGAAGTACGGCAGGGGCCCGCCGGCCGGAGCCTCGGTCGAGACCTCGATCTCCAGCGGCAGGATGCGCTTGACCGTGACTTCCTGCGTCAGCATCGACACGAACGAGGTCGACACGATGTGGATCTCATCGATGCCGTTCTCGTCCTTGAACGCCTCGATCAGCGTGTCGGCGATCTGCTTGGCGTGGCCGTAGGTCGGGTTGTCGGAGAACCCGGACCAACTTGCCCCTATCGGCCTGCCGCGGAACGAGTGCCAGGCGATGCCCTTGCGGCCCATCACGAACGGCACAGGCATGACCTCGCGCTCGCGCAGCAGACCCGCGAGCGCCTCGGCCTCACGTAGCAGGTTGGCGTTGAAGCCGCCGGCGAATCCCCGGTCGCTCGTGACGATGAGCACGCCGGCCTTGGCCGGGCGCTCCTTCTCCACGGTCAACGGGTGGCTGACGCTGGTGGTGCCGGACACGACGGCGGTCACCGCACGGGTGATCTCCCGCTCGTACGGCACCGCCGCCGCCATCCGGGCCTGCGCCTTGACGATCCGCGACGATGCGATCAGCTCCTGGGCGCGCGTGATCTTCGCGGTCGACCTGACCGACTTGATCCGCCTGCGCAGCAGTCTTAGCTGGGCACCCATCGGCTACTTCTTCTCTTCGGCCTGGCGGACGTGCTTGGTGATCTTCTCCTGGCCGACCTCACCGGCTTCCAGGGAGGGCACCGGCTCGTCCTTGACCAGCAGTTCGCCCGCGGAGGTCTCGAAGCCCTTCTTGAACTCGGAGATCGCGTCCTTGAGGACGGTCACCGCGTCGTCGGTGAGCTCCTTGGTCTCGCGGATGCCGTCGAAGACACCCTTCTGCTCGCGGTTGAGGTAGTCGATGAACTCGGCCTCGAAGCGGCGCACGTCCTCGACCGGCACCTCGTCGAGCTGACCGGTGGTGCCGGCCCACACCGAGACGACCTGGTGCTCGACGGGGAACGGGCTGTACTGCGGCTGCTTCAGCAGCTCGACGAGACGCTGCCCACGCTCAAGCTGGGCGCGGGAGGCGGCGTCGAGGTCGGAGGCGAAGGCGGCGAAGGCCTCAAGGTCGCGATATTGCGACAGGGACAGACGCAGCGTGCCCGCGACCTTGCGCATGGCCTTGACCTGCGCGGAGCCACCGACTCGGGAGACGGAGACACCGACGTTGATGGCCGGACGGACACCGGCGTTGAACAGGTCCGTCTCAAGGAAGCACTGGCCGTCGGTGATGGAGATGACGTTGGTCGGGATGAACGCCGAGACGTCGTTGCCCTTGGTCTCGATGATCGGCAGACCGGTCATCGAGCCGCTGCCGAGGTCGGCCGACAGCTTCGCGCAGCGCTCAAGCAGACGCGAGTGCAAGTAGAAGACGTCGCCGGGGAAGGCCTCGCGGCCCGGCGGGCGGCGCAGCAGCAGCGAGACGGCGCGGTAGGCGTCGGCCTGCTTGCTCAGGTCGTCGAAGACGATCAGAACATGCTTGCCCTGGTACATCCAGTGCTGGCCGATGGCGGAGCCGGTGTAAGGCGCGATGTACTTGAAGCCGGCGGGGTCGGAGGCCGGAGCGGCGACGATGGTGGTGTATTCCATCGCGCCGGCCTCTTCGAGGCGGCCCTGCACCTGCGCGATCGTCGAACCCTTCTGGCCGATCGCGACGTAGACGCAGCGCACCTGCTTGGTCGGGTCACCCGACAGCCAGTTCTCACGCTGGTTGAGGATGGTGTCCACGGCGATGGCGGTCTTGCCGGTGCCACGGTCACCGATGATGAGCTGGCGCTGGCCGCGGCCGATCGGCGTCATGGCGTCGACCGCCTTGAGACCGGTCTGCAGCGGCTCCTTCACGGGCTGCCGCTGGACCACGGAAGGCGCCTGAAGCTCCAGGGCACGCAGCCCCTCGGCCTCGATCGCACCCTTGCCGTCGAGGGGGACACCCAGGGAGTCCACCACGCGGCCGAGGAAGTTGTCGCCGATCGGCACCGACAGGACCTCGCCGGTCCTGCGGACCGACTGGCCCTCCTCGATCTTGCTGAAGTCGCCCAGGATAACGACACCGATCTCCCGGACATCCAGGTTCAGTGCCAGCCCGCGCGTACCGTCCTCGAACTCCAGCAGCTCGTTCGCCATCGCCGAGGGAAGGCCGGAGACATGGGCGATGCCGTCGCCACAGTCGACGACGGTCCCGATCTCCTCGCGCGCGGCGCCTTCCGGTTCGTACGCCTGGACGAAGCGCTCAAGCGCGTCCCGGATCTCGTCCGGCCGGATCGTCAGCTCCGCCATCTCTCTTCAGTCTCCCTATTCGCCTAGCCGGCCAACCGGCGGCGGACTTCTTCAATGCGGCCCGCGATACTGGTGTCGATGATCTCGTCGCCGATGCGGATCGAGAACCCACCGAGCACACGCGGGTCCACTTCGACGTTCAGATGAACGTCGCGACCAAAAGAGGCACGCAGCCACGCGGCGAGCCTCTGCTTGTGCTCCTCGCTGAGCGCGATGGCGCTGCGCACCACCGCGACGAGGCGCTGGCGCTGCTCGGCCGCGAGGCCGCCGAACTCTTCGAGTCCCCCGTCCAGGCTACGTCCTCGCGAATGCGTGACAAGCTGGGCGAGGAGCCGCAGGGTGGACGGGGCCACCTTGCCGCCGATGAGCTCGTTGAGCAGCGCCCGCTTCCCCTCGGCGGGAAGCGACGGTCCGGTCAGGGCCCGGCGCAGATCGGGACTTGCCGCGACGATGCGCCCGAACCTAAATAGTTCATCCTCGACGTCGTCGAGCCTGCTTTGCGACTCGGCCTCGGCGCACGCGGCGACGACGCCCAGACGCTCAAGCACGTCGGGGAGATCGCCGGCGCGGGACCACTTGGCCCCGACGGCGGACTCCACCGTCGAGACCGTGGCCGGGCTCACCTTGCCGTCGAGCAGCACACGCGCGGCCTGAGCCTTCTGCGCTGCCGGCACGGACGGGTCGGAGAGCGAACGGCGAAGCCCGTGCTCACGGTCGAACAGGTCGGCGACCGCGAACAGCTCGTCGGCCAGCGTTCCAAGGTCGGCCGCACCGGCCACGCCGTTGAAACGCTCTTCGACCTCGGCCAGCGAGGCTCTGCTCAGGCCACGCATCAGCGAACCGCCCCGCTGCCCGCGCCCTCAAGCTCCTCGAGGAACCGGTCGACGATGCGACGCTGACGGGCCTCGTCCTCCAGGGACTCGCCGACGATGCGGCTGGCAAGGTCGGTCGACAGACGGCCGATCTCAGCGCGAAGCTGGGCGAAGGCCGCCTGGCGCTCGGCGTCGATCTGGGCACGTGCCTGCTCGGTGATGCGGCGAGCCTCGGCCTCGGCCTCCGTGCGGAGCTCGGCCTTGATCTGGGCTCCCTGCTCACGAGCCTCTTCGCGCAGGCGGGCGGCCTCGTGACGGGCCTCGGCGAGCTGGGCGCGGTAGCTCTCCAGCGTGCGCTTGGCCTCGTCCTGGACCTCCTCGGCCCGCTTCAGCCCTCCCTCGATGGCGTCGGTCCGCTCCGCAAGTGTCTTCTGGATGCGCGGAGTGAGGATCCGGCCGACCACGAAGAGAACAACGAAGAAGGCGAAGCCACCAACGATCAGCTCATACCAGTGCGGGAGGAGAGGGTTGTTGACCTCCGCAGCGAGCGCAGCTGCTGTGATCATGATTGCAGCCTTCCGTCAGGGGTTGTCGTTCGTCACGCGTTGAACATGAAGGGCGCGACCAGACCGATCAGGGCCAGCGCCTCGGTAAGAACGAAGCCGAGCAGCATGTTCTGGCGGATCAGGTTGTATGCCTCGGGGTTGCGGGCGATGGCCTGCACACCCTGACCGAAGATGATGCCGACGCCGATGCCGGGGCCGATCGCCGCCAGACCATAACCGATGGAGCCGAGCGAGGAGAGGTTGCCGGTGACCTCAGCGAGGACGCTCATTGGTGTTTTCCTTTACTGGTCGGCCGGTGGAGGGCCCACCGGTCTGGATATTCCGTTCAGAGGACTCAGGTTGCTCGGACTCAGTGCTCGGGGTGGAGCGAGTTACCGATGTACATCGCCGCGAGCATCGCGAAGAGGAACGCCTGCAGGAACTGGATGAACATCTCGAAGACGGTCATGCCGATCGTCATGAGCACGCCGAGAACGCCGAGAGGGGCACCCAGGGGAGTGAGATTCTCAAAGAGGAACCAGAACCCAACCAGGCTGAAGAAGGCAAGAATGATGTGACCCGCGAACATGTTGGCGAAAAGTCGCACAGCGTGCGTGAAAGGCGCCACGATCATGTTCGAGAGGAACTCGATGGGAGCGAGAAGCAGATAGATGGGCTTCGGAAGTCCCGGAGGGAACATCATGTTCTTGAAATATCCGAAGAAGCCCTGGTGCTTGAATCCGAGGTAGAGCTTCAGGATGTAGATGGAGATCGCAAGAACGAACGGGAAGGCGATGTGGGACACGACGGGGAACTGGATACCGGGGATGACACCCATCAGGTTCCAGATCCAGATCAGGAAGAAGAGGCTGAGCAGCAGGCCCATCCACCGGTCGGCGTCCTTGCCGAGGAACGGCCGGGCGACCTGGTCGCGGACGAACGTGTAACCCATCTCACCGAGGTTCTGCATACCGCGGGGCACCAGCTTCGGCTTGGCGAACGCCGACCAGGTGAAGATGAGAACAATCACTGTGCTCAGGATCGCCACCAGCACAGGCTTGGTGAACCATGGCACGCCATTGATGATCGGCGGGAATTCGAAGAGTTCGAGGCCGGGGGCCTTGAACTCATCCCCGGAGGCAAGGAGCGTCAGCGTGCTCACGCGGCGTTCCCTTCGACGTGGTAGTAGAACAAGTGGACATCTCCGACATGGCGATCACCGCCGGAGGCTAGCGACCGTACTTCCGATAGACCAGGTAGACGGAGAGCACGACGCCGAGAATCAGGCCGATCGGGGTGAATGCGACCACGCCTGTCCACCGGCTCAGCAACCAGCCGATTCCGCCGTAGACAATGATTCCGGAGAGCACGTAGCTGGGAATCGACCAGGCGGCATTGGCGAAGTCGCGGCCGTCGTCTTCTGGCCGACGCTTCTGCTCGCTCATCGCGGGCACGACGATAGCAGGCGCGGCGAGGACTAGTCATATCGGACCCCGTCACGCTGGCGGGGGTAACGTCACGCTTCTTCATTCAGCTGCCCTGTCCCGGGACTCGGCCTTCGGGGTCGACGTAGAGCATCTTCAGCTTCATGAACCCACGCATCTCACCAAAGGTCCAGACCACTGTGAGAGCAATCACAGTCCAGCCGAAGGCCCGGGGATCGAACGCCGTCGCTCCTTCGAAGGATCTCAGCAGCATCATCAGCGCGAGGGCTTTGACCAGGTAGCTCAGCACGGCGGCGGTCATCATCGCCATCGGCGACACCCGGCCGGCCCATGCCACGGCGACCAGGCTGACCGTGAAGAACGCCGCGACCAGCGCGAGGGCGATCCCGGCACCGAAGGCCGCCTTGCCTCCACCGAGGAGGAAGGCCACCAGGAGGGCCACGACGCCGCCCGCCAGGGTCGGCAGCGCGGCGCTTTTGAGGACGCGCACGTCGTTGGCCTGCATCGGTGCTCCAGAATCTGTTATCAAGCGAGCGTTTGCTACCCCACAGTGCCGATCACGTGGGGTTCTCATTGTGAAAGCTATCACAAGCTCTGTGAAGACTGCTTTTACCTGGTGTTTCGATGAGCTTGTCAGGGGATAGAGCGAGGCGGCCTTGGCCTCGAATCCCCATATGTGGGGAAGACCGCAGTGTCGTCTACCAGCTCGACCGGCTCCGCGGAACCCCGCTCACCAGGGTGTTGTCCCGGCTGCTGTCCTGTCTCGGGTATCACTCTAGGCATGGGGCCCGTCGCGTCGTCACTCTGGGTCTGCCGCGCTCCTTGAGGCGATCCCCGGCCCGGCGTCTGACGTGGCGATTGATGCGAGGGCTGGCGCGGAGTCACCTGTTCCGCGGGGTGCTGACCGCCCGGACGCCGATCTCCGGGGTGCTGACCGGCCGGGTGCTGGCCCGCCGGATGTTGACCCGCCGGGTGCTGGCCCGCCGGGTGCTGGCCCGCCGGGTATTGACCGGGGCCGTGCTGACCGCCGGGGTGATCGGGTCGGCGGGCCGGCGGCTGACCTGTGGAAGGCCCGTAACCTGCGGATTGTTCGGGAGGACGCCCCATCGGCCGGCCACCCGGCTGCCCCTGAGGGCGGCCGGTGGGACGGTGCGGGGAACGACCGGCGGGATCGCCGGCACCGGGATGACCGAGGGGATCCGGCGTGGGATGCCCACCCGGGCGCGCTGCGGGATGCCCGCCCGGGTGTCCGCCCGGATACACCGCAGGTTGCCCGCCTGGATGTGCGGCGGGATTCGCGCCGGGACCCGAGGCAGGACGTGCGGCACGCCTGCCGCCCGGATATTCGCCGGGAGGAACGGGCCAATCTCCCCCTGGAGCCGAGCGTTCTCCCCCTGGAATCCGGCGTTCTCCTTCTGGAGCCGGACGCCCGCGATGCCGGGGTGGCTGCCCGGCACCGTCAGGCGTCTGACCTGCGGTGTTCGGGGGACGATTGGCAGTGTTTGGCATTGATTCGGCGGGATTTGGCGCCGAGCCGGGAGGATTCGAAGACCGCCCAGCGGCAGCTTGACGTCGCCGTGCCGCGCCGGGGCGCTGCGCCGGGCCATCCTGATGCCGGCCTGCGGCGTCGGGCAGCCGGCCGGCGGATTGCGGCCGCTGCGCGGGCCGCGTCATATCCTCCGGAACCGCCTCCCGCGCCTGACGCGCCGGCTCGTCCGCCACCGGCGCCGCCATCGGCTGTGGAATCGGTGCGGCGGTCCCGTGCCGCCCGCCGGAGGCAGCCGCCGCGACAGCCGTGACCTTGGTCACACCGTGGGATTCCGCCGCCGGATCGGCCTCGGAATCCCGCTCGGCCGAAAGCGGGCGGCCCACCGCGTGGGCTCCGCCGTTCTTGCGGCGCAGGCGCCAGCGGGGCAGCGCCATAAGCACGAGCACACCCACCGCGAGCAGGATCGTGACCGGGAACACGATCAAGGGCACTCCCCCGACCGACAGTCCCACCACCGCCGCCGCGAAGAGGAACGTCCACGCGTACATGATCAAAACCGTGCGGCGATGCGAATGCCCGATGTCGAGCAGCCGATGGTGCAGATGCCCGCGATCGGGGGCGAACGGCGACTGCCCGTAGGACGTGCGTCTCACCACGGCGGATAGGAGGTCGAGCAGCGGGAGCAGCATCACCGCGATCGGCAGCAAAAGTGGCAGCACGATCGGGAACCGGTTGATGGCGGCCGGGTCGACGGGGGTCACCGTGACGATCGAGGAGGCGAGCACGAGGCCGATCAGCATCGCCCCGGTGTCGCCCATGAAGATTTTGGCCGGATGGAAGTTGTGCGGCAGGAACCCCAGGCACATGCCGATGAGGATGGCGGTGATGATGGCCGTGAGGTTGATGCGTGTGCCGTTGGCGACGGCCTGCGACAACACGATGGAATAGGCCCACATCGCGATGCCGGCGATGCACACGATGCCGGCCGCGAGGCCGTCCAGGCCGTCGACGAAGTTGACCGCGTTGATGGTCACGACCACGACGAGGATCGTGACGACGGTGCTGAGGATCGAGTCGAGCGTGTAGCTGTCGCCGTAAGGACCGGGGATCCACGGCAGGCTCATCCCGAAATAGACCAGCAGACCGGCGGCCCCGATCTGGCCGCCCAGCTTGATGAGGGCGTCCATCCCCCACCAGTCGTCCAGGAACCCGGTCACCACTATCAGACCGCCCGCGGCGATCAACGCCCACATGGCTCTGTCGTCGTCGAGCACGGTGCCGCTGTGTTTGAGCTGGTCGGCCATGATGAGGCCGGCGACCAGCCCGCCGTACATCGCCAGTCCCCCGAGCCTCGGGGTCGGCGTGGTGTGCACGTCGCGGTCGCGCACCTCCGGCATCGCACCGATGCGGATGGCGAACACGCGGACCAGCGGGACCAGCAGGTAAGTGACCGCCGCCGCCGCCAGCGCTATCAGAAGGTATTCGCGCACGAACCTAAGTTTCCCGGATGCTCCGGCCACCAGCGGCCGGAAGTCGACACAGAACTAGTCATAATTCACTGGGTAATACCGTTGTCTGCTTTTGCGACTCTCCGGATATACATCGATATGCCGGATATCTCCTGCTAAGAGTAACCACCCGATCGCGTACCCGGGAGGCCGATCCCGGCAGTGTCACCGCCTCGGTGATCAGCGCTCCCACCTCGCGCATCTCCTCGGGCCCCATCCCCTGCGTCGTCACGCACAGCGTGCCGACCCGCACGCCGGAGGTCACGGCGGGCGGCTCGGGGTCGTAGGGAATCGCGTTGCGGTTGAGCGTGATGCCCGCCAGGGCGCACCGCCGCTCGGCGACCACGCCCGACATCGCGAGATCGCGCAGGTCGACCAGGGCCAGGTGGGTGTCGGTGCCCCCGGAGACAGGACGCATGCCGCCCACGGCCAGTGCCTGCGCCAGAGCTCGCGCGTTGTCGACCACTCGCAGAGCATAGTCGCCGAACTCCGGCCGCAACGCCTCACCGAAGGCCACCGCCTTGGCCGCGATCACATGCATCGACGGGCCACCCTGCACAAACGGGAACACCGCCCGATCGATTTTCCGCGCCAACTCCTCCGTGCACAGGATGCAGCCGCCCCGGGGACCGCGCAGCGACTTGTGCGTCGTGAACGTCACCACATCGGCGTACGGCACAGCCGACGGAGCCGCGCCTCCCGCCATTAGCCCGACCGTGTGCGCGACGTCGGCCATCAGCCACGCGCCCACCTCGTCGGCGATGCCGCGGAAAACCGCGAAATCGATCGGCCGCGGATATGCCGTGGCGCCGCAGACGATCAGTTTCGGGCGGTGCCGCAACGCCAGATCCCGCACCTCGTCATAATCGATCAATTCGGTGTCCCGGCGCACGCCGTACGCCGCCACGTCGAACCAGCGTCCGGAGAAATTGACCTTGGATCCGTGGGTGAGATGGCCACCGTGCGGCAACGCCATGGCGAGCATTGTGTCGCCAGGCCGCAGCAGGGCGACATAGGCGGCGAGGTTGGCCGACGAGCCCGAATGCGGCTGCACATTGGCGTGGTCGGCGCCGAACAACCTCTTCGCCCGCTCGATGGCCAGGCTTTCCGCACGATCGACGACCTCGCACCCGCCGTAGTAGCGGCGGCCCGGATAACCCTCGGCATATTTGTTGTTCAACGTCGAGCCAAGCGCCGCCAAAACGGCGGGGGACGCGAAATTCTCGCTGGCGATCAGCTGGAGCCCGCCGCGCACCCGCGCGAGCTCGTCGAACAACATCGCGGCGACTTCGGGGTCTGCGCCGATGAGAGCCTCGACGTCAGGCCCGTAGAAGGGCGTCGCCGCGCTCACACGCGGCGAGTCCTGTCGTCCTGAGGACGAGACCTCCACCCTGCCACTCTAAGCGAACCCCGGCGGATCGCCGCACGTCACGACGGCGAGGCTCAGGAGTATGGGGTCTGCGCGTTCAGCTCGGCCTTGCGCTCCACCCAGCGCGGGGTGTCGGCCGCCTCGTCGCTGATCGCCGTGAGCACCGCGAGGCGATAGCGGGCGAGCCTGCCGTGCCACTCGTCCATGTCCTGCACATACCTCTCCGCGACTGGGGCGTCCCAGGTGTCCTGACTCTTAGCCGCGCGCAGGGCCTTGTCCAGCGAAGCGGTCAGCTCGTCGAGGAGAGGCATCACCTGCTGCCACAGCACCACCAGCCGGTGATATTCCGGATTGAAAGTCCAGACCACCGTCGGGTCCGACCGCGGGGCCGGGCCGTCCTCGCCCGGTTGGAGCGGTCGTGGCGCCGGGGGATCGACGTACATGACAAACTCCCTACCTCTCGACGCCGCGCCTGTCCGGCGGATCAATTACAGGTGTTCCATCCGATGCGAGCCGCAGCCCCTCAGGCACCGGCGGAGCCGACTGCGATGTCATGGCGCCGTCGCGTGCGGGCCCGATCTCACGGTCGTCCGGATACCAATCATCGCTGCCTTCCCAATACTCCCCCGGTTTTGGATAACCATCCGCACCGGGTTCCCTGCTTCGCTCGCCCTTCGACTCCTTTCCCTCCTCCTTGGCTGGGCCGCGTTTTTCTGGAGAATCACGGGCCTCATCCTTGCTGCCGCTTTCATTCCCTTTAGCGCGGTCGCTGGGACGGTCGTCCCTGGCGTCCCGATCTCTCGC
>NZ_BOOW01000008.1 GCF_016863435.1 Sinosporangium siamense | reverse complement strand
GGGTCCCGATCTTTCGCGTCCCGGTCACCCGTGTCCTGGCCGTTCGCGTCCCGATCGCTCGGGTTCCGATCCTTCGTGTCCCGATCGCTCGGGTCCCGGTCGCTCTGGTCCCGGTCGCCGTCCCGGGTGGAGCCACCGTCACCGGCGTCCCGGCCGGGGTCACGCGACCGTTCGGCCTTGGAATCGCGTTCATCCTCGCTCGTCGCAGGCTCCCCCAGGTATTCGCCTGAGGTGCCGGGGGCGGCACCGGAGCGCTCTCGGGCCTCCGCCATCCCCTCGGGCTCGCGCGACCGCTCCCCCTTGGAGTCCCACTCGTCCTGCTGCGTCTGCGCCGGCTCGTCCACGATCTGCCGGTTCCCTGAGCGATCCGGTTCCCGCGGACTCTCCGCCCTATTCTCCCGGTCCCCGGGGGAATCTCCGCCGTCGACCGGTTCGCCGCCCGTCGCGATCCGGTCGCGCCAAGGCTCCTGGGACCGTTCACCCTTCGTGCCGCGGTCGCCGTCCCCTTCGCGATAACTCGCGTCCTCCACGTCGGTTCCGCGGCCCGCGCCGTCACTCTGGCGGTAACTCGCGTCTTGCACATCGGCCCCACGGCCCACACGGTCGTCTTCGCGATAGCTCGCGTCCTGCACATCGGCCCCGCGGCCCGGGGCGTCGCCGCCCAGGCTCCTCTCGGCGGCTCTGTCGGCCCCGCCAAGCCCCGCGCGCTCCGTGCCGCCGGTGGTGTCACCCTTCGCCTGCCGCGCGTCCGAGGCGGACGTCTCAGGGCTGCCGTCCGCATATTCCACGGTGTCCGGTATCGGGAAATCGGGCTTCACCTTCGGGTCCGGTGTGCCCTCGATCCGGCCCGGAGGCCCGTCCGCCAACGCGTACGGATTCCGGGCGTCCACCTTGGGATCGTTGAGCACGAGATCGTCGGCCCGCGGCGTCTCCATAGGCTGAGCGTTGGCGATCATGTCGCGGATCTCCGCCGGTGTCGGCGGCGGCCCCATGGGCCGCTCGACCACCTTGACCCCGTCGACCTCGACCACCCGCCGACCACCGCGCGTGTCCTGGTCGTCCGGATGATCCTTGCGCGGGGTGTCGATCCGGTCCTGCCCGCTCCCCCGATCCCCGGCCCGATCCCGCTCACTCCCGTCCTTGCCCCGGCTCTCCCCGCGATCGGCGTCCCCACGGCCCCCGTCGTCGGAACGCCCTCCACCGGACGAGTCCGCACCACCCTGACCGCCCGGCTCCTTCGCTCGCGAATCCGGCCGACCGTCGGAGTCCCCACCTCGCGCGCCGGACCGATCACGATCGGAGGACTCACGCCGATCACCGGAGTCCCCGCTCCGCGAATCAGACCGATCACTGTCATCCGGGTGATCCCTACCCGGAGTGTCCACCGACCCCTGACCAGCCGAATCCCCACCACGCACATCAGACCGATCACGATCCGAGGACTCACGCCGATCACCGGAGTCCTTGTTTCGCGGGTCGGAGGCGTCCCGGTCGCTCCCGTCCTTGCTGCGGGTGTCCGCGCGGTCGCGATCGTCGTTCTCCTTGGGGGCCGTCTCCACCCGGTCCTGACCGTCGGAGCTCGCCCCTACGCCGGGGCCCCGCGACTCGCTCTCCGCGTTCCGGGGCAGGTCGGCGCGGTCTCCCTTCGCGCCCTGATCGTTCTTCGGCTCACCGCGGGAATCGCCCCGGCCATCGGCGGCATCCCGCTTGTCCGTAGAGTCCCCGCCGCCACCGGGCCGGTCGGCCTCGCGCTCACCTCTCGACCCGCGCTCCTCCTTGGGCTCATCGCGCTGACCGTCCTTGGACCCCTCGGATCCACCTCGGCCGCTGTCCGCGCCTCCACCCTTGGAGTCCTTTTCACCCTTGTCAGAGGGCTGGTCGCCCTTGGCGCCGTCCTTGCCGCTGTCATGTCCTTGGTCGCCCTTGGCGCCACCCTCGGCACCCTTGTCGCCCTTGGCAGTGCCGTCGGCATCCTTGGGGTCCTTGCCGGCTTCGGGTTTCTCGACTTTGGCATCGCCCCCGACTTTGGCATCGCCCCCGACTTTGGCGTCGCCTCCGGTTTTGGCATCGCCGTCGGCGCCTTTGCCGTCCTTAGAATCCTCGGCGCCTTTACCACCCTTAGCGCCGTCGGCGTCCTTGGCGTCCTTGCCGGCTTCCGGCTTGTCGCCCTTGGCATCACCCTCGGCGCCCTTGCCGGCTTCCGGCTTGTCGGCCTTCGTGTCGGCGCCCTTCTGGGCCTCGCCGCTCTTGGCGTCGCCGGTGCCCCCGGAGCCGGGATCCACCTTGCGCTGGCCCTCGCCCTGGGCCTGACCTTGGCCTTCGTTCTGCTTCTTGTCGTCGGGCGACTCGTTCTTGGCGTCGCCGCCTGCGTTGTCGCCGCCTGCGTTGCCGCCGTCTGTCGTGCCGGTGGAGCCGCCGTCCGCGGGGCGCGCCTGGCCGTCGACCGGAGGGGCGGAGGCGGAGACCCGCTGTTTCTCTTCCTTCTCCAAAAGCTCGACCCGCCGGGTGACCTCACGAATCATGCGGTCGATGTTCTCGGCGATCTGGGAGGGCGGGTAGACGATACGGGCGGGTAGCCCCGCCGCGCTCAGCATCTGCGTGATCCGACCCTCGATGGATCTCATCTGGGAGGCCGCGTTCTTGACCTCTGCCAGCAGCCCGCGGACGAGCTGGGGATCCATTCCGTCGAACTTACCCATCGACTCTCCCGGATGTATCGGCCAACATCACGGTAACCGCGCGAAAGCCCTACGTCCCCAGGAATGACCAAGGAAATATTGAGTTGGTATGGAACTAACTTGAGGTCTCTGGTTCCTCGTCCGTCGCGACGTAGCCGACGATGCCCCGTAGCTTTTGCACGGAGATGACTCCTCGCCGCAACACACGCGGCACCGCCGTGGTGAGATCGAGGATCGTGGACGGCGTGTTGACGTCGCGCACACCGCCGTCGAGATAGACCGCCACCGACTCGCCGAGCTGCGCCTCGGCCTCGGCGACCGAGACGGGGGCGGGGGCTCCCGTGCGGTTGGCGCTGCTCACTGCCAGCGGACCGGTCTCTTTGAGCAGCTCGATCGCGATCGGGTCGTCCGGCATGCGGAGGGCGACGGTGCCCTTGGTCTCTCCGAGATCCCACGACAGGGATCGGTTGACCCGGCAGACCAGCGTCAGCGGACCGGGCCAGAACTCGTCGATGAGATCCTGGCCGTAGAGGCCGAGACCGTCGACGAGGGCGGTGGCCGCCAACGTGGTGCCGACCAGCACGGGCACCGGCATGTCGCGCCCGCGCCCCTTGGCCTCCAGCAAGGCGTTGACACCGGTGCGGCTAAAGGCGTCGGCGCCCAAGCCGTAGACCGTGTCCGTGGGCAACACGACCAATTCGCCCTTTTGAAGCACGGCGACGGCGTCGGTCAGCGCCGCGGCACGCTGCTTGTCGTCTGTGCAGTCATAACGTCGGCTCACGGCTCGTCATCCTATTCCTGGCCGAAGCGAGCCGTGACATAGCGATCCCGGCGGGTCAGGTCCTGGTGGACGCGGACGTCGCGCCAGCCGTTGTCCTCCGGGAAGGTCAAATAGACCGAACGGCCCTGCTCGTCGGCGTGCTCGACGGCGACGAGCCCGCCGGGGCGCAGCAGCCGCCGCGCGGTGCGCTCGACGGCACGGACCTCTTGGAGGCCGTCCCGGCCCGAGCCGTACAACGCGCGGGCGGGGTCGTAGTCACGCACCTCGGGGTCGCGCGGGACGGCGCCGGGGGGGATGTAGGGCGGGTTGGAGATCACCAGGTCGACCTGCCCGTTGAGCTCGGGCAGGCAGTCGGCGAGGTCTTCGGGATGGAGCGTGACCCGGCCCTGGCCGTGCTCGGAGATGTTGCGCTTGGCCCAGCCGTAGGCGTCGGGGTCGACCTCGACGGCGTGCACCTGGGCGAGCGCGACCTCCTGGGAGATCGACAGGGCGATGGCCCCCGAGCCGGTGCCGAGGTCGACGACGACGGGCGCGGCGACGTCCATCTCGTTGAGCCGCTCGATCGCCCAGCCGGCGACCACCTCGGTCTCGGGCCTGGGCACGAAGACACCCGGCCCCACGTCAAGGGAGAGGTAGCGGAAGTAGGCCCTGCCGGTGATGTGCTGGAGGGGCTCGCGGGACTCCCTGCGCGACACGCCCTCCCAGAACAGCGCGTCGAAATCGGCGTCTTTGACCGTATGGAGCTCAGCCCGGCGCACCCCGTGAACGAATGCGGCGATCTCTTCGGCATCCGTGCGCGGGGAGGGCACCCCGGCCTCGGCCAGGCGGGCGGTCGCGAGAGCGATCTCGTCGAGCAGAAAGGTCATGGCAGGCCTAGGAATGGGCGGCGAGCTTCTCCGCCATCTCGGCATCGGTCAGCGCCTGGATCACGGCGGAGAGTTCGCCGTCCAGAACCTGATCGAGGTTATACGCCTTGAAGCCGACACGGTGATCGGAGATGCGATTCTCGGGAAAGTTGTAGGTTCTCACACGCTCGGAGCGGTCGACCGTGCGGACCTGGGATTTGCGGTCGGCAGCCGCCGCCGCCTCGGCCTCCTCCTGCGCGATGGAGAGCAGCCGGGCCCGCAGGATGCGCAGCGCCGACTCCTTGTTCTGCAACTGGCTCTTCTCGTTTTGGCAGGAGACGACCACACCTGTCGGCACATGCGTGATGCGGACCGCCGAGTCGGTGGTGTTGACGCTCTGCCCGCCGGGCCCGGAGCTGCGGAAGACGTCGATGCGCAGGTCGTTGGCGTCGATCTGCACGTCGACCTCCTCGGCCTCGGCGTAGACGAGGACGCCGGCGGCGGAGGTGTGGATGCGCCCCTGGGACTCGGTGACCGGCACCCGCTGCACGCGGTGCACGCCGCCCTCGTATTTGAGCCGGGACCAGACGCCCTCGTTGCCCTTGCCCTTGATCGCGACCGTGACGTCCTTGTAGCCGCCGAGGTCGGAGTGCTGGGCGTCGATGACCTCGGCCTTCCAGCCGGTGCGCTCGGCGTAGCGGAGATACATGCGCAGCAGGTCACCCGCGAACAGCGCGGACTCCTCACCGCCCTCACCGGCCTTGATCTCCATGATGATGTCCTTGTCATCATTGGGATCGCGCGGGATGAGCAGGTGACGGAGCTTTTCCTCCAGCACGGGGATGCGGGCCGCGAGCTCGGCGGCCTCGTCGGCGAACGACTGGTCCTCGCCGGCCAGCTCCTTGGCCGCCGCCAGGTCCTCGCGCACGGTGATGAGCTCGCGGTAGGTCGCGACGATCGGGGTCAGCTCCGCGTAACGCTTGCCATATGACCGAGCCTTGTTCTGGTCGGCGTGCACGCTGGGATCGGCCAGCTTGAGTTCAAGCTCGGCGTGTTCACCGAGCAGCTCGTCGAGATTCACGTCGCATCCCTCCGTGGCGGAAAAGGCCCCTCATCACCAAGAACGCCGACCCGGCGCACCCCAGCACCGTGCGGGCAGCACAGTGCGGGTGAGATCCGGGTCGGCGCCTGACGCGAGCTACTTGCTCTCGGCCTTCTTGCCGAAGCGCTTCTCGAAGCGGGCCACCCGGCCGCCGGTGTCGAGGATCTTCTGCTTGCCCGTGTAGAACGGGTGGCAGGCGGAGCACACATCAGCGTGGATGGTGCCGTTCTTGGCGGTGCTGCGCGTGGTGAAGGAGTTGCCGCAGGTGCAGGTCACCTGGGTCACCACGTAATCGGGGTGGATGTCACGCCTCATGATCGGTTTCCTCTCGACTTCGCGGTCGCCGGATCGCCCGCACCCCGACAAGCCCTCAGCCGAGGGACTCGCTCAGCCGCGCAAGCGGCCGGCGGGGGCGAACCCCCGATCGTGGTGGGCGGACGGGAACCGGTACCGCTTCGGTTCGGCTACCAGTGTGCCAGACGCTTGAACCTCCCCAGGCCACGGAACATTCCCCAGCGGACCCCCCGGATCGGGTAGCAGGCGCAACTGCCGTCACACTAGGCTCCGGACCCCAAACCGTAACTTACTTATCACTAAACGATGTAAGGGGCATCGCATCATGAAGAAGGGCACACGGTTGCTTTTAGCAGCCGCCTCGGGGGCAGCCGTCTTCGCGGGTGGTCTGGCCTCGGCAGTGGCGCCGGTCGCCGCCGCTCCGAAATGCGTCGGAGGGAGCGACATCACGAAACTTGAAGTCAAGGACGCCTTCGTCCCCTTCAAGACTGACAACAAGGTCACCGTCACGGCAACGGTGAAGGACCTGTGGAAGAAGGCCGACGGCAAGTGGAGCCGCAAGGGCGGCACCGGCACCGACAAGGACCAGGCCGTACCCGACCTGACCAAGCTCGCCGCCACGATCACCAAGGTCGGCAACAGCACGCCGGCCACGCTCACCGACTTCCAGCTGCCCGCCGCGCCGACCGTCACGGACGCGAACGAGCGGGCGGAGTCCCTCGGCACCGCATCGGTCACCACCACCTTCACCATCACGAAGGACGACAAGCACGGCAAGTGGGTCCTTCAGCTGACCCCGACCCGCGGCAGCGGCTCCGCCGCGTGTGACGAGGAGATCGCCGTCGACCCGGTCGTCGCGGTGACCGGCGCGCTCATCTCTCCCAACCCCGTCACCGTCAAGTCGGGCGACGAGACCAAGGTCAGCGTCAAGGCCGAGGTGAACGGCGTGCGCAAGGACGCCGGCAAGGTCACCGCCAGGCTGGTGAGCGACACCACCGACGAGTACTACGACCTGGGCGAGCTGGAAACCCGCGACAACGACGGCATCTTCCGCGGCTCGGCCTACATGGACGGCACCACCACGACCGGCGACTGGACCCTCGAGGTCGTGGCCAAGCGCGGCGACGACAGCATCAAGGGCACCCGCGGCTTCACCGTCGTACGCGGCGCCGCGAGCAAGCTCCGCTCCTCCATCGTCTTCAAGGTGACCCCGCGCTCGCTGAAGGCCGGGAAGTACATCAAGGCCTACGGCACCGTCTACCGCGGCTACTCCCCGTGGAAGAGCAAGCTCGTCAACGTCTACTTCAAGAGCAAGGGCGGCGACTGGAGGCTGGTCACGAGCGCCGGCACCACCAAGTCCGGCAAGTTCGCCAAGAAGATCAAGGCCAAGCGCGACGGCTACTACCGCGTCAAGGTCGCGGGCACCAGCCGTACCTACGGCAAGACCTCCCGCGCCATCAGCGTCAACGTCCGATAGCGCGCCGGTGAAATAAGCTCATCCTGCGGAGATCGGCACGGATGTCGTGGGGCATCACGTGCCGATCGCCAAGCGCCGCGGCAGCCGGCCGGCGAGCCGCGAGCAAGCCGCTGAGTACGGCGGGAGCCTGCTATCCGGGCTCCCGCCGTACGGCGTCAGAGGCCGCGAAACGTTCGACACCCCGGGGAAACGGCAGGCAGAGCCGACGGTCCGCATCCGGCACCCTGCGCCCGGCCGGCCCCCACCCGATCAACGCCGGAGATAGGTCAGCACCGCCAGCACCCTGCGGTGATCTTCGGTAGCCGGTTCAAGACCGAACTTCGCGAAAATTCCGGAGATGTGCTTCTCCACCGCCCCCTCGGTGATGGTCATCCGTGAGGCGACGGCCGCGTTCGACCGTCCCTCCGCCATCAGGGCGAGCACCTCACGCTCCCGGGCGGTCAGCATGTGCAGGGGGTCGTCCCTGCGCCGCCGGCTCAGCAGCTGGACCACGACCTCGGGATCGATGACCGTCCCCCCTGCCGCCACCCTGCGCACCGCGGCGAGAAACTCGGCCACATCCGCGACTCGCTCCTTGAGCAGGTAACCCACCGCGGCAGCCCCCCGGCCGACGAGCTCGGTGGCATAGCTCTCCTCGACATATTGCGAGAGCACGAGAATCGGCAGGCCAGGCCGCTGCTTGCGGGCTTCGAGGGCGGCGCGCAGCCCCTCGTCCGTGTGGCTCGGCGGCATGCGCACATCGACGAGCGCGAGGTCTGGACGGTGCTCTTGGACCGCTCTCACCAGCCCCGGCCCGTCACCGACCACTTCCACGGTCTCGATGCCGCCGTCGGCCAGGAGGCGCACGAGCCCCTCGCGCAGAAGCACGGAATCCTCAGCGATCACCACACGCACGCTGTCACACTAACCACCGCCGCCTTCCATTCACAGGGCAAAACCACATGGAGCAGGGGTGCCTCCCCGGAGATTCCACGGACCGCGAGATCCCACGGGAGCACCACCGGGCTCACCACTCACACGGCAACACGGCCCGGAGCAGGGTCGGCCCCCCAGCGGGGCTGTCGATCGACAGGATGCCGTCGATGGTGGCGGCCCGGTCGGCGAGGCCCGCCAGACCGCCGCCCGGGGTCGTCACCGCGCCGCCTAGGCCGTTGTCGAAGACCTCGACCACCACCCGGTCCAGCTCGCGGGACACCCGGATCGACGCCTCGGTCGCCGCCGAGTGTTTGGTGATGTTGGCGAGGGACTCGGCGACGGTGAAGTAGGCGATGCTCTCGACCGCAGCCGGCGGGCGTTCGCCGAGGTCGACCGAGACGTCCACATGGATGGCGGATCGGGCGGCGAGCGCCGACAACGCGGCGTCCAGCCCGCGGTCGGTGAGAATCGCCGGATAGATCCCGCGGGCCAGGTCGCGCAGCTCGGCGATGGCGGCCTTGGTGCTGAGGTGGGCCTGGGCGACGAGTTCCCAGGCGGCGCCCGGATCGTCCCCCATTTTCTCCTGGGCCCGGCCGAGATCCATCGCGACCGACAGGAGGCGCTGCTGAGCGCCGTCGTGGAGGTCGCGCTCGATCCTGCGCCGCTCGGCCTCTGCCGCGTCGACCCCCCGGGCCCGGCTGGCCTGCAACCGAGCGGCACGTTCGGCGAGTTCACGCTGGTCGGGGCCGAGCAGAGCGCCGCCGAGTGTGGCGTGGAGCCACGCCAGGCCGCGCACGCCGTACAACGTGAGGCCGAACAGCAGCACCCCGACCGGCACCGCGAGGAACGCCTCGGTCCAGGTGTCGAGGACCAGCGAGGCGGTGATCGACAAGCCTTCGCCGGCCAGGAGGAACAGCGGGGCGGTGAGGAACCCGAAGGTGCACACCCACAGCACGATCATGACGACGGTCTCCACCACCCCGAGCGGGAGCAGAAGCAGGAGATAAGCGAGATCCCGCCAGGTAGCGGGATCGGCGAGCATCCACGTGATCCGCCGGATCAAACCGGCGTCCTGTGGCTTCGGGAGATAGGGGCGGGGGATATCCACGCCGAAGGCCAGCCGGATCAGCCGCCGATGCCACATCGCCGCGCCCCGCCACACCACCATCGTCAGCGCCGCGAGCGGCACCCCCACCCAGAAGAAGATCAGCGACAGCGACACCGAAAGCCCGACGCTGACCACGAGGAACCAGAGCGTCCCGAACCCCAGCCCCATCACGAGGTACGGCAAAGCCCGCCAGGTAGCGGGATCGACGAGGAGGCCGATCGGCCCCTTCGGGCCAAGTGGCACCCTGTCGCGTAGTGGGGCTTGTGCCGTACGCGTCCCCATAGCCATGTCGGCAGCCATGTTCCTTCCGCTCCTCGCTTCACGCCACGCATGGATTGCCCGGAATTCTCCACCTAGACGGACTTCAGGCTGCCGTAAACCAGGGGCGCGGTGAATGGAGCGGGCAGGCGTTCTCACCCTAGGGATAGCCCCATTGCCGGAAGATCACACATGATGTTGCGCTCTTCCCGCGAAGCGGGCGGGGAGGGGCACGTGAACGGCCGGAGACGCCGAAGGACGGGCCGCCGCTCGGCGGCCCGTCCTTCATGCGTGTGCGTGCCCGGCGGAATCCGCCGGGGCGCCGCGAGTGTCAGTCGCGGTCGGAGCTGACCGTGGTCTTCTGCACCTGGAGCAGGAACTCCGCGTTGGACTTGGTCTCCTTCATCTTCTCAAGGAGCAGCTCCAGCGCCTGCTGCATGTCGAGCGCGTGGAGCACCCGGCGGAGCTTCCAGACGATCTGCAGCTCGTCCTTGGACATCAGGATCTCTTCCTTGCGCGTGCCGGACGCGTCGACGTCGACCGCGGGGAAGATGCGCTTGTCCGCCAGAGAGCGGTTGAGCTTGAGCTCGGCGTTGCCGGTGCCCTTGAACTCCTCGAAGATGACCTCGTCCATCTTGGAGCCCGTCTCGACGAGCGCCGTGGCGAGGATCGTCAGGGAGCCGCCGTTCTCGATGTTGCGGGCGGCGCCGAAGAAACGCTTCGGCGGGTAGAGCGCGGTCGAGTCGACACCACCGGACAGGATGCGGCCCGAGGCGGGCGCGGCCAGGTTGTAGGCGCGGCCGAGACGGGTGATCGAGTCGAGCAGCACGACGACGTCGTGACCGAGCTCCACCAGACGCTTGGCGCGCTCGATGGCGAGCTCGGCGACCGTGGTGTGGTCTTCGGCCGGACGGTCGAAGGTCGAGTGGATGACCTCGCCCTTGACCGACCGCTGCATGTCGGTGACCTCTTCGGGGCGCTCGTCGACGAGCACGACCATGAGGTGGCACTCGGGGTTGTTGCGCGTGATCGCGTTGGCGATGGCCTGGAGCACCATGGTCTTGCCCGCCTTGGGCGGGGAGACGATGAGCCCGCGCTGGCCCTTGCCGATCGGCGACACGAGGTCGATGATGCGGGTGGTCAGGACGTTGGGCTCGGTCTCAAGGCGCAGGCGCTCCTGCGGGTAGAGCGGCGTGAGCTTGTTGAAGTCGGGCCTGTTGCGCCCCTGGTCGGGGTCCATGCCGTTGACGGTGTCGAGGCGCACGAGCGCGTTGAACTTCTCGCGCCGCTCGCCGTCGCGGGGCTGGCGCACCGCGCCGGTGATGACGTCGCCCTTGCGGAGCCCGTGCCTGCGGATCTGCGCCAGCGAGACGTAGACGTCGTTGGCGCCGGGCAGGTAGCCGCTGGTGCGCACGAAGGCGTAGTTGTCGAGGATGTCGAGGATGCCGGCGATCGGGATGAGGACGTCGTCCTCGGCGATCATCGGCTCGTTGTCGGAGAAGCGGTCGCGACCGCGGCGGTTGCGCTCGCGGAACCGGCCGCGGCGCCCGCGGCGGTCGTCGTCCTGGTCGCCGCCCCGGCTCTGGTCACCGCGGCTCTGACCGCGGTCGCCGGCGTCGGCGGCGCGCTGGTCGGAACGGCTGTCGCCCCGGTCACGGCTGTCGCGGCTGTCACGGCGGTCGGAACGGTCGGAACGGTCAGAACGGTCCATGCGGTCGCTCCGCTCGGACCTGTCGCCGCGCTCGGCGCGGTCGCCCCGCTCGGAGCGGTCGGAGCGGTCAGAGCGGTCAGAGCGGTCGCCGCGGGTGCGGCGCTCGCGACGGCCCTCGCCGCGCTCGGGCCTGGCCTCGGCCTGCGGGGCCTCCCGCTGCTCGACGACCGGCTCGGCGGCGGCGATCACCGGCGCCTGCTCGGCGGCGACGGGCTCGGGTGCCGGCTCGGGCGCCGCCGCGGGACGCGAACGCTCGCGCCGGGTGCGGGTCGGGCGCTCGGCCGGAGCCGGGGCCGCGGCCTCGGCCGGCTGGGCGGCCTTGGCGGTGCGCGGGGCGGCTGCGGCGGTCGCGCCGGCCTCGCTGTCGGTGGCGGCCGTGGTGCCGTCACCGGACACACCCTGCTTCTCCTGGATGGCCGCGATGAGCTGGCTCTTGCGCATCCGCCCGGTCCCGCTGATGCCGAGACCGGAGGCCATCGCCTGCAGCTCAGGCAGCACCATGGCCGAGAGGCCGGTGCCGGAGCGACGGCGCGGTCGCGCCGCGCGCGCAGGGGTGTCTCCGGCCGCCGGCTGCGTGGCCGCGCCGGTGTCGGAGAGGAGTTCGGTGGTGTCGCTCAACTAAGGGTCCTTCCCAGGGGTCGGGCGCCGGACATGATCGGTCGGACGTCCCGTTGGTGCGACCCGGCGGGACAGACCGGGTCGGACTGCACGAATTTCGGAGGTGTAACCATGCCTTCCGGCCGTCCGGCAGGACGGCCGTCATGGTCAGGAACTGGTGCGTTCATGGGATCACCGTCGAGATTCGCCAGCGGTGGGGGTCCGGAGGTTTCCCCCCGGGGTGGTACCGCCAACCAGATGTCGAATGATTCGAACGCGCAAGTCCCCTCAAACGCCGGCTCTCGCCGCGCCAACCGGGTGTGGGCCAACCGGAGGCAATGAACTCAGGGAGACCGCCGTGACGCACGGTGCAGCGATGTGAGACTGACCAGCACGCACCCAACAAGGGGGCATCTGATGCGGCTATCAGCCTAACATCACCAGCGCACACAGCTATTCCCTGAAGGTCTAATAGGATCAGCGTGTCTCGGGAGACCGAACGTGCGAACCGGTTGTTTCGACGTCCAGTGGCTGGATGTGCCAGGGAGTACCCACTACTGAGGCGATCAAATCCTGAGATTTCGCTGACAAGAATGCGAGGACGGTGGGGCCTGCCCCGGAGACCACCGCCGGGATGCCCACTGCACGAAGACGTTTTACCAGATCGAGGGTGTCCGGCATCGCAGGCGCGCGATAATCCTGATGCAGCCGATCTTCTGTCGCGGCCAGTAGAAGATCGGTTTTTGGGCCCTGCATGAGAGCCGCGATCAGAAGCGCGGCCCGCCCGGCATTGGCGGCCGCGTCGGCGTGCGGCACCTCGGCGGGCAGCAACCCTCGCGCCACCTCGGTGGACAACCGCTCGGCGGGGATGATCGCCACCGGACGGTGCCCGGCGTGCGGGATCAGTTTCTCGACGTGTGGCACCCCCGACGGATCGGTCCACGCGATGGTCAAGCCGCCGTAGAGGCAGGGTGCGACGTTGTCGGGATGCCCCTCCATCTCGGTGGCCAGGGCAAAAACCTCGTCATCGGTCATCTCCGGAGCGCACAGCGCCCGCGCGGCGAGGATACCGGCGCAGATGGCGGCGGACGAGGAGCCGAGCCCACGGGCGTGCGGGATGCGGTTGACACACTTGAGCCGGATGCCCGCCGGCCGCTCCACACCGGCCCGGGCGAGCGCGGCGAACATCGCGCGCACGATCAGATGCCCCTCACCGAGGTCAAGATCGCCCGCTCCCTCCCCCTCGACCTGTACGGCGACGCCGGGCACGGCGCCGTCCCCGCGCGTGACCGTGACCTCGACGTCGTCGAACAGAGTGAGCGCGAGTCCCAGCGAGTCGAAGCCGGGGCCCAGATTGGCGGACGTGGCGGGCACACGGACGACGACTGTCGTGCTCTCGGGCATGGTCCCCTCGGAAGGAATCGCGTCGATGGAATCGTTGTCGGTTCGGATGGAAAAACCTGGTGAAAACCCAGGGTCAACGGCAGGGTCACAGGCCCCGGCGCCGGGACGGCGGGGCGAGCCCCGCGCCCGGCCTCGGACACCTCGATCCCGGACACACACCCCGGAACACACACCCCGGCCCCCTCCGGGACCCGACGCCCCGAACCCGCGAAACGCGAGGTGGCGCGACATCGGATCGCACAACGGTGACCGATCAGCACCGCGTTGACCGATCAGCACAATGTTGATTGATCAGCACAAATGTTGACCGATCAGCACAGTGTTGACGATCAGCACAGTGTTGCCGATCAGCACAGTGCGGGCTGATCGGCACGCTGTGGACCGATCTGCACCATATGAGCTGATCAGCATGTGTGGACCGATCAGATCGAATCCACACCCGCGGACCCGGCTCGTCGCGGGCGGACCCGCGCCTGCCGCGCTCAGGCCAGTTCGAGCGCGAGCGCCGCGGCGTGCGCGTCGATCGGGATCGTGACCGGCGAGGGCGCACCTGAGATGGCCCAGTCGGGGTCTTTCAGGCCGTTGCCGGTAACCGTACAGACCACCCGCTGCCCTCGTGCGATCGCCCCCTGCTCACACGCCTGGAGCAGGCCGGCGACGCTGGCGGCGGAGGCGAGCTCGACGAACACGCCCTCCTCCTGCGCGAGCAGCTTGTAGGCGGCGGCGATCTGGCGGTCGGTGACGGCCTGGATCGCGCCACCCGACTCGTCGCGCGCGGCCTCGGCGAGATGCCACGACGCCGGGTTGCCGATGCGGATCGCGGTGGCGATGGTGTGCGGCCTGGTCACCGGAGCGCCGGTGACGATCGGGGCGGCGCCGCTGGCCTGGAAGCCGAACATGCGCGGCGCCCGCGTGGCGGTGCCGTCCGCCGCGTATTCGCTATAGCCCATCCAGTAGGCCGAGATGTTGCCGGCGTTGCCCACCGGGATGCAGTGCACGTCGGGCGCGTCGCCGAGGGCGTCGACGATCTCGAAGGCCGCGGTCTTCTGCCCCTGGAGGCGGTATGGGTTCACCGAGTTGACCAGGGCGATCGGGTAATTTTCCGACAATTTTCTGGTCATCTCCAGACAATCGTCGAAGGAACCCTCGACCTGGAGCAGTTTGGCGCCGTGCACGAGCGCCTGGGCGAGCTTGCCCATGGCGATCTTGCCGCGGGGCACGAGCACCGCGCAGGTGAGCCCGGCACGCACCGCGTAGGCGGCGGCGGAGGCACTGGTGTTGCCCGTAGAGGCGCAGATGACCGCCTTGGCCCCCTCTTCCACGGCCTTGCTGATGGCCATGGTCATGCCGCGGTCTTTGAAGCTGCCGGTCGGGTTGGCGCCCTCCACCTTGAGGTGCACCTCACAGCCCGTGAGCGCGGAAACCACGCGAGCCGGGAGCAGTGGGGTGCCTCCCTCGAGGAGAGTGACAACCGGCGTCGTCGCGGTCACGGGAAGCCGGTCACGGTATTCCTCGATCAGGCCACGCCACGCCCTGGTCATGATTTCTCCTTATGCGCCGGGCTGCTCAGAGGGGCCATCGGCGCGCTACCGCTGTGTTTGCTGACAGAGTCTACGGGCATCCACGGAGCGCCGTTGGAGGCGGTTTCACCATGTGGACCGAGCCACGGCACACGATGACGGAGCCGCCGCACGAGAGTCGGCGACAAATTATCGCTAACAGCGCGTTAACGCGATCGATGAATAGTCTTTGATCGTGAGCCATGTTCTACTCGACCGACGATCGACCGTCCGGCGCCACCGGCAGTGGCCGCCGCCGGTCGGATTCGCCGAGGCCGGCGCGACGCGCCAAGAGTGCGGGCCAGGCTCAGGCAACGATCAGTAACGATCAGCAGGGTCCAACGATCAATACGATCACCGGTGACTTTTAGGAGGAGTGTCTGACGATGACGGGTGGAGCGAGTCGCATCGCCGCGCCGGACTCTTCGCCGCCCGGCAGGCCGCAGGCTCCCCCGGGGCCGGGCACCCGCCGGGCCGGGCAGCCGCTGATCAGGCACAACGACTATTCGCCGATCTCGCCGCCGCCCCTGTCGGGCTGGACTCCCTCGCTCAGCGTCAGCGTCGTGGTGCCCGCCCACTGCAACCAGGAGGCGCTCGACCTCACACTCGCCGCGCTCGCCGCGCAGACCTACCCGGCGCATCTCATGGAGGTCGTGGTCGTCGACGACGGCAGCGCGCCGCCGCTGCGCCTCCCCGGGATCGCCCCCGAGCACACGCGTCTCGTCCGTCTCGGCCGCGAGGCCCGCGACGGCGAATGGGGCATCGCCCACGCGGTCAACATGGGGGTGCGCGCCGCCGAGGGCGAGCTGATCCAGCGCCTCGACGCCGACATGGTCACCTGCCGCGAGCACATCAAGGCCCTGGCCCGTTGGCACCACAAGGCCCACCACCTCGTGACCATCGGCATCAAACGGTTCACCGACGACGTGTCCCACTCACCGGGCGACGTGCACGACAAGGTGGCCATGGGCGCGTTCGAGGCGCTTTTCCCGGCGGAGTCCACCGTCCCCAGTTCGACGTCCGCGACCATCGCCCGCACCGACGGGCTACGTACCAGCCGCAATCCCTACCACGTGTGCACGGGTCCCACCCTGTCCCTGCGCAAGGAGACATTTCAGGCCGTGGGAGGGCTGGACACGCAGGTGCTCAGGGGGGAGGACACCGAGTTCGCCTACCGGCTCGCCATGCACGGGGTCGTGTTCATTCCCGACATGGCAGCCGACGCGGTCCATCTCGGGCTGCCCTCCCAGCGCCGCGAGCCCGGGCGGGCCGTCCGGGCCGTTGAGCCCTTCCTCGCGCACCGGGTGCCGCTCCGGCGCGATCTGCGCAAGGAGCCGGGGCGACACTGGCTTGTGCCGTACATCGAGATCGTCTTCGAGGTCGGCGGGGTGGCGCAGGAGGTCGTGCGCGAGGGGGTTGGCGCGGCGCTGAGCGGATCGTTGCAGGATGTGGTGGTGACGTTGATCGCACCGTGGTCGGCGCTGCCCGCGGGCCGCCGGCCGGTGCTGGAGGATCCGTCGTTCGACCTGCGCGCCCTGCGGGAGCACTACTCGCACGACGAGCGGGTGCGGCTGCGGGACGAGGTGGCGGTGAGCCCGTCGCCCGTGCCATACCGATATGTCGGGCCTGTCGACGTCCCGCTCGGGCGGCGGACCTTGGAGAAGATGGTGGAAACCGTCCAGCGGGAACGCCCGGGTGTGCTCGTGATCGACCTCCCCGGCGGACGCACCGCCACATTGGAGCGCACAGACGCCCTCAACCGCGCCCGCCTCCTCGCCGCCCCCGGCGACGACCTGCGGGAGATCGTCGACGCCACCCACGGCATACGGCGGAGCCAGGCGAGCGACTACTGGCCCGCGCCACGCCGTCCTGTGCCGGCCGCCGCCGAGTCCGCCGCCCCGGAGCGTGACGCAGCCAAACCCGCACCCTCCGGCGCCGCACAACCGCCTGCCGGGAAACGCGAGGCCCCCCCGGAGAGCTGGCTGGCCAAGATGCGCGACGCCCTTCAGCGCCGCTGACCCGCCGCCCTCCAGCGCCGCTGACTCGGCGCCGGACGGGGTGCGCCGATGCGGCCCCGCCGTACGGCTACCGCGAGGACGGGCGATCGCCGACGTCGACCGGCGGCGCGCGGTTTGGTCACCGGCGGTGCGCCGCACCCGCGCCGTGAGGACGGGCGATCGGCCACGTTATGGGATGGTCCGGCGAGTGCCCGGGGGTGGGCATCGCATTTCTTACGCCAGGCCGCTCGTCACAGGGGACGGCTGGGATTCGGGGAGGGGCCGGATGCGGCGGCGCACGATCAGGCCGAAGATCACGACGAGGAGGCCGAGGGTGCCTGAGACGACGAAGGGCGCGGCGGGACGCCACACGTCGTAGAGCAGGCCGCCGAGGGCCGAGACCGTGAGGATGCCGGCGGCGCCGCACAGGGTTTGCACGCCGAAGGCCGAGCCTCGCACGTCGGCGGGGGCCTGCTGGGCGAGGAGGGGGCCGGCGGTGACGATGCCGGCGATCTCCCCCAGGCCGACCAGCGCGGCGACGATCATCATGCCCGAGCCGAGGGGGTCGCTGATGAGCAGCGTGGACAGGTAGGAGACCGCCGCCACCGCCTGGGCCAGGATGACGACGTTCTGCCGCTGCATACGGTCGCCGAGCCAGCCGAACAGCGGCGCGGCGAGCAACGCCACGGTTTGAGCGATGCCGACGACGGCGCCGCCGCGGGCCAGGGCCTCGGCGGCCGACATGCCGCGCTCGTTGACCGCGTAGTCCTGCACCCAAAGCGTCATGAACCCCGCCACCACGGCGAGGTCGGCCCGGGCCACGAACGCGGCGGCGTAGGAGAGCGCGACGCCGGGGTCCTTGGCGAGGGCGACGCCCTCGGCGACCAGGCGGTGCAGGGGGACACGCGCGGCGGTGCGGCTGACCTGGGCCTTGGACATCGTCGACCACACCAGCGCGCCCACCGCCAGCACCCCGGCGGCGACGACGCCGAACGACAGGCGGGCGGCGGTCGCCGGGGCCATGCCGCCGGCTTCGAGCTGCTGCGGGATGCGCACGAGCACGAGGACGGCGACGAGCGCGCCGAGGCCGCTGAAGACCCCGATGAGGCCGTAGGACTTGCCGCGTGAGGAATCTCGCACGTAGTCGATGGCGACCGTGGACAACATGGTGGTGAGCGCGGCGACGCCGAGTGCGAACAGCACGCGCAGCCCCACCAGGACCGCCTCGTTGCCCGCGAAGGGGAACAGCGCCACCCCCGCGGCGCACAGGGTGAACCCGGCGATTACCACCGGCCTGCGCCCCACCCGGTCGGCGAGGGCGCCATACCACGCCAGGCTGGCGATCATGGCGATCTCCGCGGCCACCCCGAGCAGGCCGACCATGCGCCCCTTCTCCTCGGAGGACATACCGAGGAGCTCGGTGATCACGAAGGGCTGTGCCGCGGGCACGAAGGAGATCACCATCGTGGAGAACAAGGCCAGCGACAGACAGGCCGAGAGGTTGACTCGGCTGACCCCATCGGCCAAATCAAGCCCAAGAGCACGACGTGGTCGGACTTCGGGGGAATCGACGGTCTCGTCGGGCATGAAGGTGATCATTCCAGCTAAGAGTTCATATCTCCAGCCTCGATTTGATATCGCTCAAATCCCCACAAGCTATAAGATCCCGGGAAAGTAGGGACATCTACCGCCGAAGGGCAGGACTGTGGTCGAGCAGGGACCTCCTGGTGTCAACACGCGCATCCCCAACGTGGCGCGCATGTATGACTACTACCTGGGCGGCAAGGACAACTTCGCAGCGGACCGTGAAGCTGCGGAGAAGGTGCTCGCACTGGTGCCGGAGATCCGGTTCAGCACCCGGGAAAACCGCGCCTTCCTCGGCCGCGCCGTACGATTCATGGCGGATGCCGGGATCCATCAATTCCTGGACATCGGGGCAGGCCTGCCCACCTTGCAGAACGTGCACCAGGTCGCCAGGGCCGCCACCTCCGACTCGAAGGTCGTCTACGTCGACAACGACCCCGTCGTCGGCGTGCACGGCCGCGCGATCCTGGCCCGCGACGAGAACGTCTCCATGATCGAGGGCGACCTGCGCCGCCCCCGGGAGATCCTCGACAACCCCAAGGTGCGCGAGCTCATCGACTTCGACCGGCCGGTGGGCATCATGCTGCTGGCCATCTTGCACTTCATCGCCGACGAGGACGACCCCGCCGGCATCATCGCGACCTTGCGTGAGGCGATGGCCCCCGGAAGCTATCTGGTGCTCTCGCACGTCGCCATCGACGCGCGCCCCGCCGCCGCCCCCGGCGTGCGCCAGGTCTACAGCAAGGCGTCGACGCCCTTCATCACCCGTACGGAGGCCGAGATCGCCCGCTTCTTCGAGGGATTCGAGCTGGAGCCCCCAGGCATGGTGAACCTTCCGGAATGGCGTCCCGACGGCGGACACCCCGTGCTTTACCGGGGAATCGGCGCCTACTTCCTATGCGGCGTGGCCCGTCGCATCTGACCCGGCACGCCGATATGGCACGGCCCGCCACCCACCCGGCGGAAGACCAACGCTCACTTACGATCCAGACGTCCGTCACGCCGCAGCGCCCGCTTGACGGACGTCGCCAGCAACGCCCGCAGCCCCTTGTGCGCACGTTGCGCCGCACCCAGTTCGCGGCGCAGGGAGCCGACCTCACGCCGCAGCTCGACCGTGCTGCGGCGCCACTTGCCGGCCTCCTCACGCCAGCGCGCCACCTGCGCGCGCAGCCGTTCCACCTCTTTCACGCGCCGCGCGACCTCCGCCTCCGCCTCGACGCGCGCCCGGTAGGCGCTGCGCCTGCCGACGTACGGCGGCGCCCCCCCGGCGCGGTGGAACCCGCAAGACTCGGCGTCCACCCACATCACCCCGGCCACCTCGTCGACCACGTCGTCGAGCGGCTCCCCCTCGGCCCGCACCACCTCGGCCCTGGCGAAGGCCGACGTGCGCTCCAGCCTCGCGGCGTACACCTGCTCGTCGTCCTCGTCGAGCAGCACCGCGACCAGCCCGTATCCGCCCTCCCTCGCGACGTCGAGGAGCCCGGCCAGCCCGTCCTCCCCCGGCACCCACCCGGCGGGGATCCGCAGCCGGTACGGCGCCGCCGGCGGGGCCGATCCCCCGTCCGCCGGGGCCAGCCGTACTCTCCCCTCCGGCGCGTAGTGACCGCGCAGCAGCACGAGGTCGAGCCGGGGGTCGGTCAGGGGGGCGCGCCGCTCGGGTACGAGGTCGTCCCAGGGGCCGGTGAGCGCGACCGCCACGTCGGGTACGGTGCCCGCCAGCACGGCGTCGACGGTGGCGCGCACCTCGTCATAACCCGCCTCCTCGGCGTCCACGACCACCTCGACGTAGGGCACCTTCCACTGCCGGCCCGGATGGGAGCGCAACCAGCGGTAGGCCGGGATGCGGTCGGCGACGAGCGCGTGGCTGACGCGGTCGATGGGCGCCTTGCCGCGCATGCGCATAGTCGGCCCGAGGTGATAGCCGAGCGCCTCCGGTTCCGGCACGAAGACCGCGCCCGCCTGGGCGAGCCGGTAGCCGAGTTCGGTGTCCTGGCCGAGGATGAGGTCGGTGTCCATCGGCCCCGCGCCGCGCAGCAGGGCGGCGTTGACCGAGGTGGCGCCGCCGACGTGCAGGCTGAAGGCGCGGTGGGGGTCGCCGGTGAGGCCGTCGGTGCGGTCGATGAGGTCGACGAGCCAGGCGTGGGGTTCGGCCGGTTCGAACAGCGCGGCGAGGTCGGCGCCGGCGATCTCGCCGGGCGCGGGCAGCGCGGCCTCGGTGAAGCGCAGGTAGGCCGTGACGACCAGATAGGGCGCGAGGTGGTGCCACCGCATCTGGGCCTCGATGGCGCCGGGGGCGAGCACCACGTCGGAGTCCAGCCAGTGCACGACGTCCCCGGTGGCCTCGGTGAGCCCCGCGTTGCGGGCGTTGGCCCGGCCGGGCGCGCCGCACACGAGCAGGCGGGTGCCGCCGGGCTTGAGGTGCGGCAGGCGGAGCGGCGGCGAACTCCCGTTGTCCACGACCAGGACCTCGATCAGCTCGCTCGGGTAGGTCTGGGCGGCGAGCCCCGCCAGCACCAGATCGAGCTTGTCCTGTCCGCCGTAGGCCGGGATGACGACGCTCACCCGCAGCGACGGTGTCCACGTGCCGAGGCCGGGCGGATCGAGCACGGTGTATTCGTTGCCGGAGATCCGCGGGATCGCCGCGCCGCGCGGGCCGGGCACCGTGAGGGACCCGTTCCGATGTGCTGTGCCGGGTCGCTCCGTCACTGGACCTCCATGATCAGGCTTGGCCGGAATCCGTGCCACTGCCTGGTGCTCAGCCGCAGGAAATGAGCCAGCGGAAGCCGCCAGGTGTGATCGCCGAGCGCGCGTCTGAGGACGTAGCCGAGCCCGTGGGTGCGGTAGACGCGGCCTCCCGCGGCGCGCACGGCGGCGAGCAGTTTGGCGTCGACGCCGCGTGGCTCGGCCGCGAATCCCCCGACTTCGCGGAGAAGCGCGGTGTCGAGCAGGATGGTTCCGCCGGCGACGTGGTCGCTCCAGACCTCGCTCGAATAGTCGGTCCGCCTGATGGTCGTGGTGATGGGTTCGAGGTAGAAGAACTCCGGCGCGGTGCCGACGACCTCGCTTCCGGAATAGCGTCTGGCCATGAGCAGGTCGGACAGGTGCTCGGGGCCGTACCAGTCGTCGTCGTCCCATTTCGCGATCGTGTCGCAGCCGGCCCGCGCCGCCGTGCGGTTGAGCATCTCGCCGAATGGCACGTCCCGGCCGGCCTCGACCACCGTCACCGGCAGCGGGCTCGCCGCCACGGCCTGGCGCACCTCCTCGTGGTCGGCGCCGACGCCGTGCAGTCCGAGCAGCACCTCGACCTCGACGCCCCGCTGCGCGGCCATCTGGGCGAGGGCCGATCCGACCAGGTGCGGGCGCATGCTCGACATGACCACGCTGACCGGGGTCGTCGCCGGCCTCTCCCGGCGCGCCGCGTGCCGGCGGAGCCGTACGCTGTGCTCCTCGCGGCGCAGGTCGGTCACCGAGCGTGTGGAGGTGTCGGCGTGGCGGGCGGGATGCCAGGAGGTCAGCAGCGCGGCGAGGTCGCCGTCGCGCTCAACGGCCCATCGCGGCACCTCCGCGGAGAACATCGGCACCCCCGCCGAGGCCAGCGCCTCTAAAAGGGGAAACACCTCCGCGGGCCGCCCGGGCCACTCCACCCGCAGCCCCGCCGACTGCCGGAGTGGCGCCGTGTGCCCCGCCGTCAGGGGCTCCCGCAGCGGTTCACCCGCCAACATCGGCTGTCCGTGAGACCACCGCAACACCTCCGGTGGCCCGGTGGGTGTGCGCAGGTAACCCTGAGGAGTCGGGATGTTGTCGGTCACCTGACAGGATTCCTATATGGACTTGGCTACGAGGGGCAAAGTCCAACCTACCTTCAGTTGCTTGGAGGATCCTGAACATCACCATGCTGCATGGTCACAGTGTTAGCACCCGGTAAAAAAGCGATGCCGGAGGTGACGATCACCCCCGGCATCCGCGGTCGAACCCCCTTGATCAGGGTGTGTCGTCCCCCTCGACGCGCATGACGCCGACGACCGCCCGGACGATGTCCATGCCGCGGAGCGTGTCGATGGTGGCCGAGAGCGCCGCATCGGACGCCCGATGGCTCACGAGCACAAGCTGGGCGTCGTCCCCACGGCCCTCCTGACGCACGGTCTGGATGGACACGTCGTGATTGGCGAAGATCTCCGCGACCCGCGCGAGCACACCGGGCTTGTCCGCCACGTCGAGCGAGACGTGGTAGCGGGTGACGGTGTCGCCCATCGGGTGGACCGCGAGCTCGGCGTAGGTCGACTCGTCCGGCCCCCGCGTGCCGGCCAGCCGGTTGCGCGCCACCGCGACCAGGTCGCCGAGTACGGCGGAAGCCGTCGGAGCGCCACCCGCGCCCTTGCCGTAGAACATGAGCTGCCCGGCGGACTCGGCCTCCACGAACACCGCGTTGTAGGCCTCGCGCACACCGGCCAGCGGGTGGGTCCTCGGGATCATGGCGGGGTGCACCCGCACCCCCACCGAGCGGCCGTCGTCGGAACGCGCGCAGATGGCGAGCAGCTTGATCACATAGCCCATGGCCTTGGCGCTCGCGACGTCGGCAGCGGTGATCTCGGTGATGCCCTCGCGGTGCACGTCGGCCGCGGTGACCCGGGTGTGGAAGGCCAGACCGGCCAGGATGGCGGCCTTGGCCGCCGCGTCGAAGCCCTCGACGTCGGCGGTCGGGTCGGCCTCGGCGTAACCGAGCGCCTGCGCCTCCTCCAGCGCGTCGCTGAACGACGCTCCCGTGGAGTCCATCTTGTCGAGAATGTAGTTGGTCGTGCCGTTGACGATGCCGAGGACCCGCTGGACGTGGTCGCCGGCGAGCGATTCGCGCAGCGGGCGCAGCAGCGGGATGGCGCCCGCGACGCTGGCCTCGAAGTAAAGGTCGGCGCCGCCGGACTTGGCCGCCGCGTGGATGGTCGCGCCGTCCTCGGCCAGCAGGGCCTTGTTGGCCGACACGACCGACTTGCCCTTGGCCATGGCCGCGACGATCAGCGAACGGGCGGGCTCGATGCCGCCGATGACCTCGACCACGATGTCGACGTCGTCCCGCGTCACCAGGCTCTCGGCGTCGGTGGTGAACAGCGCCGGGTCGACGTCGGCGTCGCGTTTGCGGCCGAGGCGGCGCACCGCGATCCCGGCGAGCTCCAGCGGGGCGCCGACGCGGGCGGCGAGGTCGTCGGCCTGCTCCTGAAGCAGCCGCACCACCTGGGAGCCGACGACACCGCAACCGAGCAGTGCGACTTTCAGCGGTTTCACAGTTGTCCCCTCAGCAGGTCGTCCACGCTCTCACCACGCACGATGAGCCGGGAGATCCCGTCCTTGACCGCGACGACCGCGGGCTTCGGCAGATAGTTGTAGTTGCTGGCGAGCGACCGGCAGTAGGCGCCGGTCGCCGCGACCGCGAGCAGGTCGCCGGCGACGAGGTCGGCCGGCAGCCAGTGATCGCGCACGACGATGTCACCGCTTTCGCAGTGCTTGCCGACGATGCGCGAAAGCATCGGCGCGGCCTCGCTCTCGCGGGAGGCGAGCCGCGCGGTGTAATCCGCTCCGTAGAGCGCCGTGCGCACGTTGTCGCTCATGCCGCCGTCGACGCTGACGTAGGTCCGGAGCCCCTCGACGTCCTTGACCGTGCCCACCTCGTAGAGCGTCACGCCGCCGGGGCCGACGATCGACCGGCCGGGCTCGACGGTGAGCCGCGGGATCGGCAGTCCGGCGTTGGCGCACACCTTGGCCACGATCTCGCGCAGGCCGTCGGCGATCACCTTGATGTCGGGGGTCGTGTCGGCCTCGACGTAGGCGATGCCGTATCCCCCGCCGAGGTCGAGCTCGGGCAGGACCAGGCCGTGCCGTTCCCTGATCTCGACCAGCAGCACGGCCAGCCGCCGCGCCGCCACCTCGAACCCCGCGGTGTCGACGATCTGCGAGCCGATGTGGGAGTGCAGCCCGACCAGCTCAAGCCGGGGCTGGTCAAGCACGCGGCGCACACCCTCGGCGGCGGCGCCGCTGCTCAGCGACAGGCCGAACTTCTGATCGTCGTGCGCGGTCGCGATGAACTCGTGCGTGTGCGCCTCGACGCCGGTGGTGACCCGGATCAGGACCTTGGGCCGCACGTCCAGCCGCTCGGCGAGGGCGCCGAGGCGGGCGATCTCCTCGAAGGAGTCGAGGACGATGCGGCCGACCCCAGCGGCGAGGGCGCTCTCCAGCTCGGCGGCCGACTTGTTGTTGCCGTGCATCGTGATGCGCTCGGCGGGGAAGCCGACGCTGAGCGCCACGGCGAGTTCACCGCCGCTGCACACGTCGAGGCCGAGGCCCTCGTCGTCGATCCAGCGCACGAGCTCCTTGCAGAGGAACGCCTTGCCGGCGTAGTGCACGTCGCTGCCTTCGAAGGCCGCGCGGAAGTCGCGGCACCTGGACCTGACGTCTTCCTCGTCCAGCACGTAGAGTGGCGTGCCGTAGCGCTCGGCGAGCTCACGCACGTCGACCCCGCCGATCGTGACCGCTCCACTCGTGCGCGCGGCGGTCGCCGGCCAGATCGCCGGATGCAGCGTGTTGAGGTCGGAGGGCGGGCGAGGGGGGCGCTCCTGCGGCAGCATTTCCGCGTGCCGATCACCTGCGGGATGGACGAAACGACTCACCCGATCGAGGCTATCGGACGTGCAGATCCCCGTGGGACGGTTGCTCACCTGACGAGACACGAACGCGAGGGTTTTTCGTAATTTTTCATGCTCAAACGGCGGCTTGACGGAAGATCTTTCCTGTTGGCGTGCCTTCGCCGTGCGTTCGCGACCCCCTAGACAAGATCACATTCTGCCCGGAAGCGGCTCTCCCAGGCGCGACAACCCCTCCTCCAGAACCACCCGCACCGCCTCCGCCAGCCACAACCGCGCCGTGTGCAACTCAGTGCCCGTTTCATCCCCCTGTGGTACGGCGGAAGCCCCCTCATGAGCATCGTGATAAACCATCGCCAGCCGCTCCAGATAGGCGGCCCACCCCGGCTCACGGCTCACCCGCCGCCCCGCCACCTCCGCCAGCGCCCGCACCACCGCCCGATCACGCCGATCGACCAGCTCCTCCGCCCTGAACGGCTCCCGCCGTACTCCCAGATCGTGCGCCCAACGTTGTACGGCACAAGCCCGGAAGTAGGCATATCTCACGACGAAGCCAGGGTTCTCCCAGGTCCGCGGCAGATCCGACCATTGGCGGCGGCACACTTCGCTTTTGCCCCCCTGCGGCCCGCCGGCCACGATCTCCCGCACCACCTCCCCCGGCACCGTCACAACAATCTCCACAAACCCCGCCCCCCTGACCCGGACCTCCCCCACCCCTCGAAGCCCGCGAAGCCGAGCGGCCAGCCCCTCGCCCACCTCACGCGCCCGCCCCCCCGCCTTGAACGCCACGGCCGACACGTAGACCGCCTCATCCACCCAAGCCCCACGCGGCTCGGGCGGCTCCCCCAGCACCTCACTCAACTGCCCCGGTGTCATAGTCCGGACGTTAACGCAGGACGAGTGCGCGGGTGGAACAGGCGGGATAGACCATGAAGCCGCTCCGGCAGTCCAGGCCGGGGAACGAGGCCGGCGCCGCGGCGCAAAGCGCGTCGCCATGGCCGGCGATCATCATTACGGCCATCGCCCGCGCGCCGGTCCGGCCCCATCGCGGCCTGCCGTACACCTCGGAGAGGCGCACGGCGAGAAACGCCGTGGCCACGGCAGGGGCGCCGCCGTGGATAAGGATAGGAAACCAGCGGCTGGCCGCCTCGACCAGGCCGTTGGAAACGAGGTAAGGTCCGGGCGAAAAGCAATACACATACTGGCTGTTGAAATGGTCGTTCCCGCGCATCCCCAGGACGCGGTAATACATGGTCACGCAGAAGGGGATGGTGAAGGCCACCACTCACCAGAGGCGGGACCGCACCACCATGTTCGAACCCATGCCAAAAATCATGCTAAATTCCCACAAAACCAGACATGGCGGCCACCGCGCTGGATGTCGTCCCCCGGACACTAAATTCTAGTTCCGCCGCGTGCGGTCCGCAGCACGAGGGTCCGGGAGTCGCGGCCGGGATAGACGATGACAAGGAGTTGCTGAGGACGCCTGTCGTCGTTCTCCCAGTCGGGTTCCCGATAGTGGACGCGCACCCGGTAGTCGCCCTTGCCGCGGAAGGCCAGGTCGGGCAGCCCGTCGGCCCCGCCGTACATCGGGTCGCCGATGCGGATGCGGCCGGTGGGGCTGCGGTAGCCGACCTCCACGACCTGATCCCAGCCCGCGAGCTCCAGCGGCGGGCGGCGGGCGTAGGCCTCACCTGTCACGCAGATGACGTGGTCGGCGTGGACGTCCATCACGAGATGTCCGGGCTTGGCGGTGACCAGCCTGTCGTCCCCCAGGTCGTCGAGCAGATAGCCCGCACCCTCGGATCCCTCGTAAGACTCTAGAATGCCGTGGTCGGTCCACATCGGCTTGCTGTGGACGACGACCGGTTCGGCCCGCGGCCGGTGGCGGAAACGCCGGCACTTCTCGCGGTCCTCGTCGTCTTCGATGAGAAGTTCGAGACTCGATCGCAGAACACGGAACTGCGACATCGCCACCATGCCCGGACACATGCGTGGAAGTGCACCGTCAATCCTGGAAGAGCGGCGCACCGGCCCCTCCGCCGAGGTGCTTCTCAGGCAGCGGTGGCGGGCCTCGGCGAGGAGTTCCCTGTCCGCCATCCCGCCCTCGGCGGCAGCGCCCGGATAGCCCATCTCAATGGGGTCTTCCGCCCGAGAGTCCCCCGCGGCCTCCGCCCGCCGCACCTCGCAGAGGAAGGCCCGCTCACCGAAGTCCTTGACCTCGGCCAGCTGCAGGTCCAGCACATCGGTGCCGAAACCGCACTCCTGCGCCGAAGTGTGTTCACCGGGCGCCAGATCGGCCGTGGGCAGGAAGACGATCAGACAGAGCGGGACGAGGACGGCGGCGACCCGCCGCGGCTTCGCCGCACGCCGCCCGCCTCTTCGCGCAGTCGCGGCGAACAGCGCGGCGGCGGTCGCGCAGCCCGCGAGGTCGGGAAGGACCACGACCTGCACGCCCGTGGGACCACCCCAGAGCGAGAGGCAGTCGCCAGCCACCAGGTCCACCGCCAGCGCGACGGGTGAGATCCCATAAAAGGCGGTCATGAAGGCGGCGACCGACCTCGCGATCACACGGCCCTTCCCGGGAACGCCGGCCGCCTGGGCGGAGACCATCGCGACAAACCCCGTGACGACGCCGGCGAGACCATTGAACATCAGCAGGCGAATCCACCAGGCGGCCGTCCCGAGTAACGACGTGAACGCGGTGTGTAAGTTTTTTTGATGCACCCTGGGTTATTAATGTAGAGCGATGTGTAATAGCCGCTGCTGCGCGTCAGATAATACACAGTCGAGCACATCGGGATGGCGAAGGCGACCACCCACCAAACCCGTGACCGCCTTGTCATGCGACGACGCCTCGTTTTCATCCTGAACGGTCACTCACCGTGCGGAAAAGCAGGCCGGACGCCTATCCCAAGCCGACCGGGCAATGCACGTTAAAGAGTGTCGATAAGGCAGGCAATATAGTCTTCCAACCGTCGAGCCACAAGATCGTCGGCTAAATCCGTCCTGCCGACCTCACGCCACGGCCCCGTGACCTTCCCCGCGGCGGGTGCGAAAGCGAGGGCGTCGAGCAACCGCCAGTAAAGGTGGTCACCTTTGTCCTCGGTAAGCTCCCCTCCGGCGGCCCTGAAGGCGTCCGCGAAGGCCATGCCCGCCGACACGCCGTGGAGTAGGGCGAGACCGGTGGAGCAGTGGGCCACGTCCAGGTCGGGTGGCCCCCACGACGTCTCCACCCAGTCCACGACGCCGCTGATCCGCGGTGCACCCGCACCGGAGGACGTGAACAGCACGTTGCCGGGGTGGAAGTCGCGATGCAGGAAGCATCCCCGTTAGGCGGGAGGTTCGCGGCGGATCAGGTCGGACGCCCGCCGCCAGAGGTCGGGCCGGACTGTGTCGGCGGGGACGCGGACGGTGTCCGGCGAGGTCCACGCCTGGTAGGCCCGCGGGCGGGTGTGATCGTCGACCGGCACACGATGGATGCGGACGAGCATGTGGGCTAAAGCCTCGGCGGAGGCGGGGTCGTCCAGGCGGAGACGCCCGGGGAGCGACGTCATCAGCAGTGACGGGTGCTCGCAGTGCTCCCCCGCCGGATCGGCCGCCACCAGATCGGCGGCGGGCACTTCCGTGCCGGCGAGCAGGCGGAGAACTCCGGCCTCCCGCGAGAGCAGGCCGTGGGCGTGTTTGACGTAGAACGGCTTGACCAGGGAACGAAGGACCAGTTGGCGTGAGCCGTACGGCCCGGCGATGGTGAGCCGGCGCATCTCGGAGGTCCACCCGCCGCGCAGGCGCGAGGCGCCGGCGATCGATTCGCCCTCGCGCAGATGCCGCTCCACCCAGGCCCGTGTGGCGGCGGGGATCACGCCATTGCCGATCACGTGCCTACCCTACGGCCGCGCCCCGCCGAGCCCGATGCCCGCCATAACCGCGGGGCCCCTCCAGAGCCTCCGGCATCCCCGCGCACAGCTGCGGGATCACGGGCTGAGGGCCTCTCGAAGGGAGGCCCTCAGAGCCGGGGTCAGAGCAGGGCGTGTGGCTCCGCCGGGCCGTATTCGATGAGGTGGGCCGAGGACAGCAGCCCCGGGTCCTCGTCGCGGACGCAGACATACTCGAACCGGTCGGTCGAGAAGACCTTGATCCCGTCGGTGCGGCACTGCCGCATGAGCACCTCGTCCCACCCCTCGGTGAGATCGGGGAAGCCGAGCCCCCGCAACACCGTGCGGCGCGCGAGCAAGGTGCCGCCCGCGATCTCTGGCAGGTAGGCGTATTCCGCCTCGGGCTGCCGGAGCAGCGTGACACCCGCCTCGGCCAGGTGGGCGTAATATGCGGCCTTCCCCACAATGTCGGCGCTGCTGTAGAGGAAGGCCCGGCTGAGGTCGGTGAGGTAGTGGGGGCCGTACAGATCGCGGGGGTCCATGACCGCGACGAGGTCACCCTCGCAGAGGTCGAGGGCGCGGTTGAGCAGCGCGCCCGTGGTCGCGCCGGGGTCCGCGAGGCGCACTACCACGTCGATCCCCTTGGGCAGCAGCGGGTGGCCTTCGGCCTCCGCGGGCCCGATCACGACGAGCTGCCGCACGTCGCCCGTCTGGTGGGCGACCTGGGCGAGGGCCGCGTCGAGCTGAGCGGGATCCCGCACCGCGAGCACGATCGAGATCGTGAGCGTCGCACGGTGGGAGGGCAGGCCGACCCGGTCGAGGAGGGCGTCGACCCGCTCGGTCATCGTGCCCGCGGCGTACGTCTTGCGCAGCGTCTGGTGGGTGCGGCGGTCCTCGGAGACGGTGCCGATGGGCGTGCCGCACGCGGCGATCTCGGCGAGCCGCCAGGGCTCGGTGCCCGGCGGGCAGTCCACGGCCCGCGGCCAGCGATAGGACGTGAGCACATCGGGGTAGGCGAGGCTGCCGGGCAGCAGCTCCGCGAGCGTGAGCACCCGGTCGAAACGCCCCCCGGCGAGCGGGATCGGGTTGTGCACCCGGGGTTGTACGGCGAAGCCGAGAAGTTCGCCCTGTCCCACGACCTCGCGCCAGCGTGACAGGCTTCCCGCGTCGGCGGTGAAGACGCGCTCGAAGAGCTTGGCCGCCGCGGCGTAGTCCGCGACCTCGCCCTTGGTGTGCCAGAACACCGTGCGGATGCCGCGCTCGGCGCACCAGGCGAGCAGGGCGCGCAGCCCCTCGCCGGGCTCCCCCGCGACCTCCTCGGCCCAGGGCCCCTCGGTCACCGACTCCACGAGCAGCATGTGCGGGATCTCGGCGGGCAGCACCCGGTGGAAGTCGGCCGGGGTGAAGCCGGTGGTCTGCCGCCACTCGTAACGCAGGAGGGCCTCGGCGTGCGGGTCCACCACGGCGGCGACGGTGAGGTGCGGCCGGGTGTTGGGCCCGGTCGGCACGCGATACGGCTTCAGCTTGAACGACTTGCCCGCGACGACCCGCGTGGTGGAGGTGGCCTGGAAGGCCGCACCGGGCGCGGGGGCCGCCGCCGCCTTGGCGTCGGCCACGTTCTGGCGCTTCGGTGCGGCGGGGCGTTTGGCGGGCCTGGTGGCGCCGCGCAGACCCCTGGCGAGCCGCACCGGATTGCCCCTGCCGGTCTTGATGGCGTCGCCGAGGCGCGACCAGCGGGCCACCTTCATCGAGGTGAGCTTCCAGTTGGCGACCTCGGTCTGATAGCGCTGCTCGGCGAGGTCGCGGCGGAGCTTGGCGGCCTGGGTCCGCTCCGCGGCGAGCTGCTGTTCGGCAGCGGCGAGTTTTTCGCGTGCGGCGCGCAGTTCCTCGCCGAGTTGTTCGGCCTCGCTGAGGCGCGCCTGTGTGGCGTCGAGCGCTCTGGCCAGCTCGGCCGTGCGCTCGGCCTGGGCCAGCGCTTCACGCAGTGCTCGTCGCGTGCTGTCGAGTTCCCCGCCGGCCACGTTGTCCTCCGAAAGTCTTTGCGGTGCCAAAGGATACCCTTTGACCATTCACGAAATAGAGGAGTTGCACCGTGGGCGACGCGGCGGGCAGGGCTGAGTGGCCGTCTCATCCGGTACGGCCATATGTGTGTGGTGCCCTCGGCGACTTCGACCCCGAGAGGGTCGACATGCTGCTCGACGCCGGCCCCCGGGTGCGCCCGGCGTTGAAGACCTCGGTGGCCACCCTGTTCAGCTCGGGCCCGCTCCCGCCGTACCACCGCGAGGGGCGCATGTACGCCTTCGCCTGGGGCGAGCGCTCACCCCGGGAGCTCACGAGCTGGATCTCGGCCGCGGAGACCTATGAGACGCCCGGGCTGATCGACGACGGCGAGCAGATCACCCTGCACGCGGGCGGCCTCGGCCTGGTGGACGTCTTCTTCGTGCGGGAGGGCGACGCGGTCTACTTCTCCTCGCTGCTCGCCCCCCTCCTGCGCCTGGCCTCCGGTCCGCTGTCGGTCGACTGGGGCGCGTGGGCCTCGATCATCCAGGTCACCTTCCCCCTCGGCGAGGCCACGCCGTACACCAGTGTGCGCCGCCTTTCGGGGTCGAGCGCGCTCGTCTACGGCCGCAAGAGCGGCAGGATGACCGCCGAGCGGAGGCTGCCGCGCTGGCTCCGCACCGAGCCCTTCGAGGCGGGCCGGAGCGCCGGCGAGATCGTGGAGCTGCTGCACGAGGTCTACAAGGGCTTCGAGGACCGGCCGCTGCTGGTGCCGGTCAGCGGGGGTTACGACTCGCGCCTGCTGTGCTCGATCGCGGTGGCCCGCGGCGCCGACATCGAGTCGTGGACGACCAGTCCCGACGACGGCACCGACACCGACATCGCCTTCGCTCGCGCGATCACCCGCGAACTCGGGGTACGGCACCGCGTGGTCGAGCAGAACCCCGCCGACCATCCGGCCGACGTGCTCGCGGTGGCGCGGCGGCTGGAGTTCCTGACCCCGCACCACGCTTGGTACGCCCCCTTCGCCAGGGAGATCCACAAGTCGGGCCGCACGTTGATCGACGGCCTGGCCGGCGGTCCGCTGCTGAAGAACTTCATGGTCAGCGGTGACGCCATCCACGCCTCCTCCGAGGCGGAGCGCCAGGCGGCCCTGCTCTCATCCCTCTCGCTGGGCGCTCCTTCGGTCCCGTTCCTGTCCGAGGAGGCCTCGGCATGGATCGCGGGCGAGGTGCGCTCGGCGTTCGCCGAGGCGACGTCCATGCTGCGCGGTCACCGCGCCCAGCTGCCGCTGTCGGTGCTGCACACACGCACGGCCCGCGCCATCGCGCGTTCCCCGGTGAACCTCGTGGGGCCGGAGTCGTCGTTCATCGCGCCCTTCATCGACCCCGGCTTCTTCGACGCGGCCCTGTCGGTGGGCGTCGGCCGCAAGGACAAGGGCCGCTTCTACCGCGAGGTCCTGCACGCCGCGAACCCCCGGGTGGCGGCGCTGCCTTCGACCAACGTGGTCAAACAGCCGCTGCGCCGGGTCCCGCTGCGGTCGAGCGCCGCGCCCGCCCGCGCGCACGACCACCGCATGCTGACCCGGATCGCGGAGTCGGTGCCGGACCTGCTCTCCGATCACCTCCGGGGTGTCGTGGCCGAGGGTCCCGACGCGCTCACGAGGTTCACCGGCTGGAATGATCGATTCTGGGTGCGCGGTTTGGCGCTGTTTGGGGCCTGGCTGCACGATAAGGAGAATTCGCTGGGCGATCTGACGCCGCCCTGGCGCTGACGCACGGGACACGCCCAAGGTCTCTTCGGGACGTCGGCCCCTCATTTCCAGTGGAAGAACATCTGGTAACAGGGCTATTACGTGCACGTAGCACCAAGATCGCTCCCTGCGGCTGCGCGGCACTCACATAACACACTTCATCAGGCTCAACCTGCTGGTAGTGTTCGGCCCAGCAACGCCGCCGACAGTCCGTCTTCGCGGACCCCGATCCGACCCCGGACGGGCACGGAGCACGTAAGGGATGACGTCTCCGAGGCGGCGAGCTCATAACGAATCTCCACCGGCCCGGCAAACCGGTGATCTCGTTCTGCCCTTATCTAACTTGTGAGCGAACCATGATGAGTGCATCCCCCTGCCCGGATCCTGTCTCGGAGGCATTCGTCTCCGAGGATCCGCAGTGGTATAAGCGGGCTGTGTTCTACGAGGTGCTGGTCCGGGGGTTCAAGGACTCCAACGGGGACGGCACCGGTGACCTGCGCGGCCTCATAGAGAAGCTGGACTACACCGAGTGGCTCGGTGTGGACTGCCTCTGGCTGCTTCCGCTTTACGAGTCGCCTCTCCGCGACGGCGGCTACGACATTTCTGATTACATGAAGATTCTCCCGGATTTTGGCGATCTGGCGGACTTCGTGGAGTTGGTTGAGTCCGCTCACAAACGCGGCATCCGAATCATCACCGACCTGGTCATGAACCACACGAGTGACCAGCATCCCTGGTTCCAGGCCTCGCGACACGATCCTTCGGGGCCCTACGGCGACTTCTACGTCTGGTCCGACGACCCCACCGGGTATCCGGACGCACCGATCATTTTCATCGGCGCTGAAGACTCCAACTGGACATACGATCCGGTTCGCGGTCAGTACTACTGGCACAGGTTCTTTCACCACCAGCCAGATCTCAACTATGACAATCCAGCCGTTCAAGAAGCGATGCTGGAAGTCCTGCGTTTCTGGCTCGACCTCGGCATCGACGGTTTCCGCCTCGACGCGGTCCCCTACCTGTTCGAGCGCGAGGGTACCAACTGCTCCGGCCTGCCCGAGACCCATGCCTACCTGCGCAAGGTCCGCGCCGAGGTCGACCGCCTCTACCCCGACCGGGTGCTGCTCGCCGAGGCCAACGGCTGGCCCGAGGACGTCGTCGAATACTTCGGCGATCCCCTCGCGGGAGGTGACGAATGCCACATGTCCTTCCACTTCCCGCTGATGCCCCGCATCTTCATGGCCGTACGGCGAGGCAGTCGCGAGCCGATCTCCGAGATCATGTCGCGCACCCCCAAGCTTCCCGACAACGCTCAGTGGGGCATCTTCCTCCGTAACCACGACGAGCTGACCCTGGAGACGGTCACCGAAGAGGAGCGGGACTACATGCACGCCGAATACGCCAAGGACCCGCGCATGCGGGCCTACCTCGGCATCCGGCGCCGCCTGGCCCCCCTCCTCGAAAACGACCGCGACCAGATCGAGCTGTTCACCGCGCTGCTCCTGTCGCTGCCGGGCTCTCCGGTCATGTACTACGGCGACGAGATCGGCATGGGCGACAACATCTGGCTGGAGGACCGCGACGCGGTCCGCACCCCGATGCAGTGGAGCCCCGACCGCAACGCGGGGTTCTCCAAGGCCGACCCCGGCCGCCTCTACCTGCCGACCGTCATGGATCCGATCTACGGCTACCAGGCGGTCAACGTCGAGGCCCAGCTCAAGAGCGAGTCGTCGCTGCTGCACTTCACCCGGCGCATGTTGCAGATCCGCCGGCAGCACCCCGTCTTCGGCACCGGCTCCTACATCGAGCTGTGGTCGGACAACCCGGCCGTGCTCACCTACGTGCGCGAAGAGGGCGACGACCGCATGCTCTGCGTCAACAACCTCTCGAAGTATCCCCAGCCTGTGGAGCTCGACCTGCGGCGGTTCACCGGGGCGACCCCGGTGGAGTGCCGGGGTGAGATCCCCTTCCCGGTCATCGGCGACGCGCCCTACACGCTGACCCTGCCCGGGCACGGGTTCTACTGGTTCTCCCTGACCGACCGCCCCTAGGCCGATCAACCAGGCCGATCGAGCAGGCCGATCAAGACCGCGCGGGGCCATCCCTCACCGCGCGGTCACCGGCACTCTGGCGCGGGCGGCCCTGCGCGCCGGCAGCAGCGCCACGAGCAGCGCCGCACCCACCGCGATCGCCACCGTGGCGGCGAGGGTGAGCGGCGACGGCGTGCGCCCGATGCCGGCCCCCACCCCGCTGGTGTGGCCCTGCAGATCGATCAGCCACGCCGCGGAGAAGGCCCCGAGCAGCGTGCCCGCGAGCACGCCCACCACCACCATCAGCCCGGTCCCCGTCACCAGCGTGGCCATGACCTGCCTCGGCGTCAGCCCCATCGCCTTCAGCACCGCGAGGTCGACGGCGTGGTCGCGCAGCCCGAGCGCGCTCACCGTGAGCAGGTTGGCCAGGCCGACGAGGGCGAGCACCACGATCGACGCCACGATGATCAGCCGGATGACGGCCAGCCGCTCGGCCGGGTTGACGACGTGCAGCACCTCCAGCCTGCCGTCGCCCGCCGCCATCAGCCTGCCCCGCACGACGGCCGGATCGGCGCCCGGCTTCAGCACGAGGCTGTAGAACTCCGGCGGCTCCGCGTCCTTGACCGCCAGGCTGTCCAGCCCCACCGACAACACCTCGCCGTCGTGGTCGGGCTCGACCACCCGGCCGACGATCCGCACGATCAGCGGGGTGCCACCGACGGTGACCCGCGTCATGTCGCCGACCTTCGCCCCGAGCAGGTCGAGCATGCCCTGCCCGGCGACCGCCTCGCCGCGCGCCGCGAACGCGCGGCCCTCCACCACCGGGAACGGATAGGGGGCGCGCGAGGTGCCGAGCGCCCGGGTCACCACGGTCCTGGCCTGCCCCAGCACCAGCGCCTCGACCTCGGTGCCCGGATAGACCGCGGCCACCTGCGGGTCACTCCGCACGAGGCTCTCGGTCTCGTCCGGCGAAAGCTGGCCTTGCCGTACCTGGAGGGCGGCGGCCTGCCCCACCCGGGCGGGGTCGGCGAGGAAGGCGTCGAGGGTCGCCCAGCAGCCGAGGCCGATGACGATCAACATGGTGGGTACGGCGAGGCCGAGGGCGGTGAGCGCGGCGTGGGCCGGCCGGGTGAAGGCGTCGCGCACGCCCAGCACGAGCGCGGGCGGCAGGCGGAAGAGCAGCGCGAGGCGCGCGAGATGCGACAGGCGGCCCCGGGGCGGCGCGGCGGGCGCGGCCGGGATGGGCGGCGTGCGGCAGCCGCGCCAGGCGGGCACCCCCACCGCGATCAGCACGACGAGCGCGGCCCCGCCCGCGACCGCGGCGTTCATGGACGGCACGGGGGTGGTCTCCAGGGCGAACACCGTCACCAGGTGCCCGCTGACGGTGCCGAGCACGACGCCGAACAGGCCGAGCGCCCCGTGCTCGGCCATGAGGGTGAGGGCCACCTGGCCGCGAGTGAAGCCGAGCGACTTGAGCGTGGCGAGCTCCATCGACTGGGTGAGCACCCGCCCGCCCGCCGCGTTGGCGATGGCGAGGGCCGCGGCGACCAGGCCGACCGCGCCGAACAGGCCGAGCAGTAGCCCGAGCAGCCGGTTGTCGAGCTCCATCGACGCGCGGACGCGCTGCCAGGTGATGACCCGCCCCACCTCGTTGTCCAAGGCGATGGCCACCTGCTGGGTGAGGAGCCGGGTCGCGTCGGGGTCGGTGCCGGTCATGCGCAGGCCGACCGCGAACTCGCTGCGGCCGAGCGCGGGCTCGACCTTCTCCAGGGTCTCCGGCAGCACCCAGATCAGCCCCGGCCACTCCGGGTAGAAGCCCTGTTCCGCGGACTCGGCGACGCCGGTCACGACCAGGGAGTGCCGGGTGCCGTTCAGCGCGTTCACCACGAAGGGGGCACCCGGCGTGAGGCCGAGCGCACGGGCGAAGGACCGCTCCACCACGACGCCGTCGGGCACCCGCGCCGACAACCACCGCCCTTCGCGGACGAGCGGCCTGGCGACGGCGGGCGGCGCGGGCGTGCCGTGCCGGAGCACCGCCGCCATCCGCCGCCCGTCCCTGGTGATCGAGACCGGCGCCGTGCGGTACGGCCCCGCCACGGCGGACACGTGTTTGAGCTTGGCGAGGCGCTCCGCGTCGGGCGCGCTCGCGGTGTGGATCCACACGTGTGCCCCGCCCGACTCGGCGAACAGCCCGCGCCACGGGTTGGTGCCGTCTTCGAGCAGGGTGGCCGCCGCGATCAGCGCGGTGACGACGCCGGCGACCGCCAGGACGGCGAGGAGCGCCTGCCCCCACCGGGCGCGCAGGTCGGCCTTGACCCACCGGCGCACCGGCCCGCCGCCCACGATGTCGCCGATCCGCTCGCCTAACCCGCCCCGCGGCCTGTCCTTGCCGCTGCCCCCCGCCCCGTCCCCCACCGTGCCGTCCCCCACCGTGCCGTCCCCCACCGTGCCGTCTCCCACCGTGCCGTCCGCCGTGTCGCTCGTCGCCGTCCGGGCACAGGAGATCCACCCCGGAGGGCCCTCCTCGGCCATGCGCCTACCCTCGCAGTTCGATGACGTCGCCGGCGTTCCTGCGCGGGCCGCGCCGTGCGGCCGGGATGGGGGCGTCGTCGACGATCTGGCCGTCGAGCAGGGAGATCACGCGGTCGGCGCAGCTCGCGGCACGGTGATCGTGGGTGACCATGATGATGGTCTGCCCCTTCTTGTGCACCTGGCTGAGCAGCCGCAGGACATCGCGGGTGTTGCGGGTGTCGAGGTTGCCGGTGGGCTCGTCGGCGAGCAGCAGGCTTGGCTCGTGGGCCAGGGCCCTGGCGAGCGCCACCCGCTGCTGCTCTCCGCCGGCGAGCCGGGCCGGCGGATCGTCGGCCCGCGCGGCCAGGCCGAGCTCCCCGAGGAGGAACTCCCGCCGCTGCCTCGCCTCCCGGGGCGACGCGCCGGCCAGCAGGGCCGGCAGTTCGACGTTGTCGGCGACCGTCATGTTGCCGATCAGGTTGAAGAACTGGAAGACGAACCCGACGCCGCGCCGGCGCAGCAGCGCCCACTTGCTCTCCGACAGGGTGTCGGCCCGTTTGCCCGATATCCAGATCTCACCGCTGGTGCGCTGGTCGAGCCCGCCGAGCATGTGCACGAGTGTGGACTTGCCCGACCCCGACGGCCCCATCACCGCGACGAACTCTCCCGCCTCGACCTGCAAATCGACCCCGCGTACGGCGGGCACCGGCACATCCCCGTTCTGATAGATCTTGACCGGGTTGACGGTCTTCACCACGGGGTCTTCGCTCATGTCTACGCCTCGTTGGAGAAATGCTCAAAGGAGACAAGCGCTGATATGGAGATCATGTCAGCTCTTCGCGGCACCGCTCCAGCCAGTCAAGGTCGGCTTGCAGGTGAAGCATGGCGCCTTCGATCAGCAGGTGGGCATAGCGGTCGTCGGGCGAGGTGGTCTCGGAGAGATGGTGCAGTTCGCGCATGAGTCCGAGGAAGTGGCGCGTCTGCCTGTTGATCAGCGCGCCGCGGTCGGCGATGCCGGTCATCGGGGCGAGGACCAGCTTCATGAAGAACTCGTCGCGCAGCCGGGGGCCCTCCAGCGGGCCGTCGGCCCAGGCGATGAGCGCCTCCCGGCCTTGTTGGGTCAGGAAGTAGACCTTCTTGTTGGGACGGCTGGACTGTTCGACGGCCACAGCCCGGATCAGGCCGTCCTTCTCCAACCGGCCCAGGGTGACGTAGATCTGGCCGATGTTGGGTGAGGGATAGGCGGCACCGAAGGTTTGCTCCAATGCCTGCTTGAGCTCGTAGCCATGGGCAGGCTCCTTCGCGAGAAGAGCCAACAGCGGCAACCGCACACCCATCTCCTCTGTTACGGGAGCGTAATCACACTGTGTGTTGACGGTCACATTACCGCTATGGATAACATGCATGCATCTACCTACATACCTAACACGTATGCATCAGTCAGGACAGCGGAGGATTCCATGCCTCGCCTCGCGGTAGTGGTGACAGCGGTGATCCTGCTGCTCGCCTCCTGCACCGCGCCGGACGAGGAGGACTTACCCGAGCTGAGCGACGCCGGCGGCGTCGGCCCGTTCACGTTCGCGACGGGACGCGACACCACCGGTTACCTTCAGCCCCTGCTCGACGCGTGGAACCGCGAACATCCCGCCGAGCGGGTCACCCTGATCGAGTTGCCCGAGGCGGCGGACGAGCAGCGGGCGCAGGTGGTGGCGAACCTCCAGGCGCGAAGCGACGAATACGACGTCATCGGTCTGGACGTGGTGTGGACGGCTGAGTTCGCCGACGCCGGCTGGATCATCCCCCTGGAGCGGGAGCTCTTTCCGCTCAACAGGTTCCTGCCGACTGTCGTGGACACCGCCGTCTACCGGGACAGGCTGTGGGCTGTGCCGTACACGAGCAATGCCGGCCTGTTGTACTACCGGAAGGACCTGCTGGAGAAAGAAGGACTCTCTCCCCCCAAAACGTGGGCTGAGCTGCGGAAGCAGGCGACCAAACTCAGTGCGAAGTATGACATCGGGGGCTATGCCGGACAGTTCCTTGCCTATGAGGGGCTCACGGTCAACTTCGCGGAAGCCGTACACTCCGCTGGCGGGCAGATCCTCAGCCCGGACGGCACGCGAGTCACCATGAACGCCGATCGGGCCGTCGCGGGCCTCGACTTCCTCGTGCGCGGTCTGCGCGAGGGGTGGATCCCGCAGGAATCCCTCTCCTACAAGGAGGAGGAATCGCGGCTCGCCTTCCAGGAGGGGCGGCTCGCGTTCGCCCGCAACTGGCTGCACGGATATGGTCCGGCCACGTTGTCGCCGGTCGCCGGGAAGTTCGCGGTGACCCGGCTGCCCGGCCTCGACGGCCCCGGATCGAGTTCGCTCGGCGGTGTCAACCTCGGCATCAGCGCATATTCGAAACGGCAGAAGTCCGCGCTGGAGTTCATCCGGTATTTCACCGGCCTGGACAACCAGCGCAGAGTGCTCACCGAGGGGTCCTTCCCCCCGGTCTGGGCCGAACTCTATGACGCACCCGACCTCATCAAACGTTTCCCCTACCTCCCCGTCTTGAAGCAGAGCCTGCTCTCGGCCACGCCGAGGCCGGCCAGCGTCGACTACAACCAGGTCAGCCTGGTGATAGCCAACGCGGTCTCGCGTGCCCTCACTCCGCCCTTCGCCGAACCGAGCAGCGACGTAGTCGCCTCTCTGAAAGCCGGGCTCAGCGAGATCACGCGTCATCGATAACGCGACATCCCGATCGGCTCTTCTCGCCCTCCTCACCGTCACCCGCCCACTCAGTGACCAGCCCTCAGGGAGGCATAGCAGTCATGCGCACATATAAGGTCCTCGCCGTCGCCACCGGACTCACCCTCGCCGCCACCGCCTGCGGCGGAGGTACGCAGCAACCCCCCGCGTCCGGCGGAGGGAGCGCCAGTCCGTCGGCCGCCGCGAAGCCGCTGACAGGGGTCAAGATCGAGGTCGCGGCCAAGTGGACGGGGCAGGAGGCGGACAACTTCCAGAAAGTGCTCGACGCCTTCGAGGCGAAGACCGGCGCCGAGGTGACCTACGCCTCCACCGGCGAGGACACGGGAGCCTACCTCGGCCCCCGCATCCAGGGCGGCAGCCCGCCGGACATCGCGATCCTGCCGCAGCCCGGCCTGGTGCAGCAGTACGCCGACCAGAAGGCGCTGAAGCCGCTCAGCGCCGAGGTGCTGGCGCAGGTGGACCAGAACTACACGCCGTACTGGAAGGAACTGGGCTCGGCCGGCGGAACGCCTTACGGCGTGCTGGTGAAGGCGGCGCACAAGTCGCTGATCTGGTATCGCGGCGCGGCCTTCGAGGACGCCGGTGTGCAGCCGCCCAAGACCTGGGACGAGCTGATCACCGCCGCCCAGACCATCGCCGACTCCGGCACCCCGCCCTTCGCGCTCTGCGGGGCCTCCGGCTGGACGCTGACCGACCTGTTCGAGAACATCTACCTGTCCACGGCGGGGCCGGAGAACTACGACAAGTTGTCCAAGCACGAGATCCCCTGGACCGACGCCACGGTCACCACCGCCCTGGAGAAGATCGCGCAGATCGCCGGGAAGAAGGACCTCATGCTCGGCGGCAACTCGGGCGCGCTCGGCACCGACTTCCCGACCTGCGTGACCCAGGTGTACGGCCAGGACAAGGCCGCCATGGTCATCGAGGCCGACTTCGTGGCCGCCTCCGCGCTGGAGGCCGGGGCGAAGGTCGGCGAGGAGGCCAAGGTCTTCCCGTTCCCCAAGGCCGGGGACACCGACCCGGTGATCCTCGGCGGCGACACCGCGGTGGCGCTGAAGGACGGCAAGGGCGCGATGGCGCTGCTTGAGTTCCTGGCCTCCAAGGAGGGCGGCGAGGTCTGGGCGAAGCTGCCCGGCTACCTGTCGCCGAACCGCAACGTCGCCGCGACCACCTACCCCGACGACCTCACCCGGCAACTCGCTCAGACGATCATCTCGGCCGGCGAAGCCGTACGTTATGACATGTCGGACCTCGCGCCCAGCGCCTTCGGCGGCACCGAGGCCAAGGGTGAGTGGAAGCTCCTGCAGGACTTCCTGCGCAACCCCGCCGACGTCAAGGGCATCCAGCGCAAGCTCGAGGCCGAGGCCGTGAAGGCGTGGAAGTGACGGGGCAGTCGGCCGACAGCACGACAACCGGTGCCGCGGCGGGCAGCCCGCCCGCCGCGCGCCCGGTGCGCCTTGGTCCCTCCCCCAGACTGGCGCTCTGGTTCTTACTCCCCGCGCTGATCCTGCTCGGGGCGATGGTGATATATCCGATCGTCTACTCGATCTTCCGCAGCCTCTTCGACACGACGGGGACCACCTTCGTCGGAGTGGATAACTACGTCGCCATATTCACTGACTCCGGCATGCTCACCACGATCAGGAACAACCTGATCTGGGTGGCCGTCGCCCCTGCGCTGGTGACGGTCGTCGGATTGATATTCGCGGTGCTCACCGAGCGGATCCGATGGGCGACCGCCTTCAAACTGGTGGTGTTCATGCCGATGGCCGTGTCGCTCATGGCCTCGGGTGTCATCTTCAGGTTCGTATACGAGCAGGACCCCGACCGGGGGGTCGCGAACGCCGTCCTCACCTCCGTGCGCGATGTCTTCGCCTCGGGTGGCGGCTTCCCCGGTGCGCGCCCTCGTGAGAACGAGCGCACGCCCGTGGTCCTCTCGCAGGGCGCCGTGGTGACACGACAACCGGTCTCGCCGGGGCAGACCGTTCTCTTGCCACTCGTAGGACTGCGCCCGGACGCGCTTCCCGCCTCCGCCGCCGCCAAGACCCCCGGTCAGGGGACACCGGGGATCCATGGCACGGTGTGGCTCGACTTCACACCCGGTGGAGGCGGGGCGGCCGACGCGGTGGACGCCGGGGAGAAGGGCCTCCCCGGCGTCACCGTGGAGGCTTTGCGCAACGGCACGGTCGCGGCGACGACCACCACAGCGGCGGACGGCACCTTCTCTTTCCCCGGGCTGACGGGGGAACATGTCGTACGGCTGCCGCAGGACAACTTCGCCGCGCCCTTCAACGGCCTGGCCTGGCTCGGCCCCGCCCTGATCACCCCGGCCATCATCGGGGCGTTCATCTGGGTGTGGGCGGGGTTCGCCATGGTGCTCATCGCCGCGGGGCTCGCCGCCATCCCGCGCGACGCGCTGGAGGCCGCCCGCATCGACGGGGCGACCGAGTGGCAGGTGTTCCGCCGGATCACCATCCCGCTGCTCTCGCCCGTCCTGCTGGTCGTGTTCGTCACAATGATCATTAACACGCTCAAGGTCTTCGACCTGGTCTTCGTCATCGCCCCCGGGTCGGTGCAACCTCAGGCCAACGTGGTCGCGCTGGAGATGTGGCGGGTGTCGTTCGGCGGCGCCGGAGACCACGGACTCGGCAGCGCTCTGGCCATCTTCCTGCTCGTGCTGGTGCTGCCGTTCATGATCCTCAACATCCGGCGGTTCAGGAGGGATCAGTCGTGAAGACGCCGACCATCGAACGCCCCGCCGGCGATCGCAGCGGGGCGATCCGGCGCGGGCCGCTCGCCCGCGTCGTAGACCGGCTGGGCAGCGGCCTCCTGCAGGTCGTGCTGATCCTCATCGGCCTGTTCTGGCTGGTGCCCACCCTCGGCCTGTTCGCCGTCTCCCTGCGCGACCAGACCGCCAACACCTCCTCCGGGTGGTGGACACTCCTCACCGAGCCCGGCCAGATCGTCCTCGACAACTACGCCGACCTGCTGGCGACCGGCTTCACCGCCTCCTTCTGGAACACGATCCTCATCACGGTGCCCTCGACGGTGCTCGTCATCGGCATCGCCGCGATGGCCGCCTACGCCTTCGCGTGGATGGAGTTCCGCGGCAGGGACGCCCTGTTCCTCGTGGTGGTCGGTCTGCTGGTGGTGCCGATCCAGATCGCGCTCATCCCCATCGCCGGGTTGTACGGCACGCTCGGCATCTTCGGCTCCATCCCGGCCGTGGTGCTCTTCCACGTCGCCTTCGGCCTGCCGTTCGCCATCTTCCTGCTGCGCAACTTCTTCGCGGGCATCCCGAGGGAGCTGCTGGAGGCTGCGCGGATGGACGGCGCCGGCGAGTGGAAGATCTTCCGGACGGTGGTCTTCCCGCTGGCGAAGCCCGCCGTGGCCTCGCTCGGCATCTTCCAGTTCCTCTGGGTGTGGAACGACCTGCTGGTCGCCCTGGTGTTCGCCAACACGGAGAACCAGCCGATGACCAAGGCGCTTCAGTCACAGATGCGGCAGTTCGAGTCCAACGTCGACATCCTCGCGCCAGGCGCGTTCCTCTCACTAATCATCCCATTGGTGCTTTTCTTCGCATTCCAGCGCTACTTCGTACAAGGCATGATGGCCGGCTCCGTCAAGTGAACAGGCTTTCCCCGGGGCCCTCGCGGGGCGGGCCCCGGGGAGTCCCATTCCCCTCTGCCGGCCGGCCTCGAATCCGCTCTCGCACCGCAGGTCGCCCTAGAGGTCGCGCTTCTCCCGATCTTGGATCGGGTGCGCCAAATAGGGGGATTCGGAACTTCGAACCAGGCAACCGTACCCAGCAAACATGGCTAAAGTTAACGACCATGTCGGGTCGTCCGTTGAACGAAGTAGTCGAACCAGGATGGGCGCAGGCTCTCGCGCCCGTCGCCGAGCGCATCGCCGAGCTAGGGGACTTCCTCCGGAAGGAGGTGGCCGAGGGAAGGCAATATCTCCCGTCGGGGCCCAACGTCCTGCGCGCGTTCAACCAGCCCTTCGACGACGTCAAAGTGCTGATCGTGGGCCAGGACCCCTATCCCACCCCCGGTCACCCGATCGGCATGAGCTTCTCCGTCGCCGCCGACGTCAGCCCGCTGCCGGGTAGCCTCCGCAACATCTACCAAGAGCTCATGGCCGACATGGGCGTGCCCAAGCCGAGCAACGGCGACCTGACCCCGTGGACCGAGCAGGGCGTGCTGCTGCTCAACCGCGTGCTCACCGTCATGCCCGGCAAGCCCGCCTCCCACCGGGGCAAGGGCTGGGAAGAGGTCACCGAGCAGGCCATCCACGCTCTCGTCGACCGCGGCAAGCCGCTCGTCGCCGTCCTGTGGGGGAAGGACGCGCGTTCCCTCAAGCCGATGCTGGGATCGGTCCCGTGCGTGGAGTCGGCCCACCCGAGCCCGCTGTCCGCGCGCTATGGCTTCTTCGGCTCACGGCCCTTCAGCCGGGCCAACGAACTCCTGCTCACGCAGGGCGGCAGCCCGGTCGACTGGGCCCTTCCTTAACCTCCCCCGCGCCTGAGCCATGGGCGATGGCCTCGACCCTGTCAACACCGCCGGCCCCCGTATCAACCGGGGGCCTCTGTGTGGTGCCCGCTATGCCGTCTCCCCGGGATGTCCCTTGCGGGCCACCCCGCCCCAGCCGAGGGGGGCGAAACTCGCCAAGGCGTCCTCGCCGATGAACTCGCCGGGGTCGAGCGGCTCGAAGTCGCCGAAGAACCGCTGGACCTCCGCCAGGGTGCGCGGATAGAGCCCGGCGCTGGCACGCGAGTAGACCCCTGCGACGGCGTCGGTGTCGTGCCCTCGCTCCTCCGAACGCGTCATGTGGCTGACGACGAGGAAACTGCCGGGGGGCATCCACTCGCGCAGGGCCGCGACCGCCGCGTAGGGGTCGGGCAGGAAGTGGAGAATGGCCACGAGCAGCACGGCCATGGGTTCGTCGGGATTGATGAGGCCCGTCTTGAGCACCTTGGCCTTGAGGTCGCCGATCTCGCGCAGGTCGGCCTCGACCATCGCGACGGTCGGCGAGCCGGCCAGCAGGGCACGGCCGTGGGTGCAGACCACCCGGTCGTAGTCGACGTAGACCGTGCGGGCCTCCGGCGCGATGCCGCGCGCCACCTCGTGCACGTTGCTCTGAGTAGGCAGCCCCGCGCCGATGTCGACGAACTGCCGGATGCCCGCCTCGGCGACCAGGTGGTGCACCGCGTTGCCGAGGAACATGCGGTTCATCCGGACGCCTTCGCGCGACTCCGGGAACACTTTGAGTATCTGCGCCGCCGCCTCGCGGTCGGCGGCGAAGTTGTCCTTGCCACCCAGCATGTAGTCGTAGACCCGTGCGACGTTGGGTGTGTGGACGTCGATCCCCCGTGGGCCGAGCTCGCTCACTGGCTCTCCTCCCCGATGGGCGAGATCGTACCCCGCAGTAGGCCTCCGACGTCGCTGTTTCCCATAAGCCTTGACGAGGAACAGAGGTAAACAAAGTCCCCAGTAGTCCTGCCAAAAGCGGGAGGCGGCCCCGGGCCATCCGCACGAATGCGGGAGCGCACAGGCCACATGAAACCGCAGGTCAGCCCGTCAGGGCGGACGGAAGTACGGCACAAGCCCCCGGCACCGCCCGGCAGGACCTTGACCGCCATCGGTCTCGGCCCCCGCTGAGAGCCTGGGGATGGCACTGCGCCCGCCGGCCACTCGATGAGCGACGGGGACGCGCGGCCGAGCCGGCTGTGGTCAGGCCGCGGGCGGGGTGGTCAGCGGCTTGGGATAGTTCTTGATCGGCGAGGGCAACTTCCACGGCTCGTGCACCGCCCTGTCCGGCAGGTGCGAAAGCTCCGGCACATATCGGCGCACGTAGTCCCCCTCCGGATCGAACCTCTTGGCCTGCCGGATGGGGTTGAGCACCCGGTTGGGGCGGGTGTCGTTGCCGGTGCCGGCCACCCACTGCCAGTTGCCGGAGTTGTTGGCGATGTCGCCGTCCAGCAGGTAGTCGAAGAAGTGCTCCACCCCCGCCCGCCAGTCGAGCCTGAGGTGCCTGACGAGGTAGGAGGCGACGATCATGCGCGCCCGGTTGTGCATCCACCCCTCGCTCTTAAGCTGGCGCATGCCCGCGTCCACGATGGGGATGCCGGTCTGCCCCTCCCGCCAGGCGTCGAGCGCGTCCTTGTCCTCCCGCCACTCCTCCTTGCGCGGCCGGTAGTCAACCCGGTTGATCTGCGGAAAGGCGAAGGTCACCTGGTGGTAGAAGTCGCGCCAGCAGAGCTGCCTGACGAAGGGCTCCCCGCCCGCCTCGGCCTCGGCCCTCGTCACGACCTCCAGCGGTGAGACGCAGCCGAAACGCAGATAGGCGCTGAGCTTGGAGGTGCGGTCACCCGCCATGTCGTCGTGGCCGTCGTCGTAGTCCGCGACGCAGAGGCGCAACCAGGTCTCCAGGCGCTCCCTGGCCGCGGTTTCACCGCCAGCCGGCACACCGCGCGAACCGCCGTGACCGTTGAGTGAGGCCTGCGAACCGTCGACCGGGCGGATCCGCATGCCGGGAAAGCTGCTGGGGATGCGTCCTGGCTCGAGCCCCGGCACGGTCACCACCCGGGCGGGCGCAGGCAGCAGGGGGCGGCGCCGGGTGGAACTCCACACCCGCCAGTAAGGCGTGAAGACTCGATAGTGGTCGCCGCCGCCGTTCGGGGTGAGCTCGCCCGGCGGCACCACGGTCACCCCGGGAAAGGTGCGGAACTCCGTGTGGATGCGCTTGCACTCGGCGGCCAGCCGTTTTTCCCGGCTGCGGGCATATTCGCTGACGTCGGCGCTGGCCCACACCGCGTCGGCGGACAACTCGCCGGCCAGCCTGACCGTCTCGGCCACGACCTCGCCCTGCCGCACGATCAGGTCGCCGCCCAGCCGGCGCAGGGAGGCGCGCAGATCGGTGAGGCAGTCCAGCAGGAAACCGCCCCGGCGGCCGGACGGCAACCCGGGCTCCACGACGAAGAAGGGCACCACCCGGCGAGCCTCCTGGCAGGCGGCGGCGAGCGCGGGGTGGTCGTGCACCCGCAGATCCCTGTTGAACAGCACAATCACCGTGTCCACACCCACGTCTTCGGCGGCGGGCGGGGAACGGTTGCATCCGGCGGCGATCGCCATGCGAAAAAGAATGCGGGGGAGGATCTCGCTCCTCCCCATGGGGGTGGCAGGCTTGCACGCGGTGGATCCATGAACGAGCGCACTCGGGAGGCCGGCGCTCCGCGGGCCTTCGCTCCGGCGGCCGCGGGGCGCCGTCCTCCCGATCCCGAGGACCCGCCGGGTTACGGCATCGGCGCCGCGGCCCGGCGAGTCGGCGTGAGCGAGTTCACGCTCCGCAACTGGGACAACCGCTATCGCGTCTCCTCCAGCAGGCGCACCACCGGGGGGCACCGCCGTTTCAGCCCGGCCGACATCCGGCTGCTAGAGGACATCGTGCGGCTGGTCAAGAGCGGCGTGCCGCCGCAGGAGGCGGCCGAGGCGATGCTGCGCGAGCACGGGCGCACGGTCCCTGGCAGGAGCGGCGCCGCTCCCGCGGCACAGGCGGCGCGCCGCGAGGTGCAGGAGCAGCCCGCGCGCATTCCCCCAAGGCAGGAGGGACCGATGGCGGTGCCGTCGGCCGAGGAGATCACCCGGGCCGCCGCGGCGCTGGACACCCCCGCCGTGACCGACGCCCTCACCGTGGCGGCGGACCTGCGCGGAGTGTCGTGGACCTGGGAGAACCTCGTGCTCCCCGTGCTGGCCGCCATCGGCGGCATGCAGGCCGACACCGGCGGGTGCATCGGCGTCGAACACATGTTCTCAGAACGGGTGGCGACGCTGCTGGCCACGAGGAGCGGGCGGCCGAGACGCCCGGCGCACCCCGGCGTGATCCTGCTCGCCTGCGCGGAGGACGAGCAGCACAGCCTCCCGATCTACGCCCTGGCCGCCGCGCTGACCTCCGAATATCACCTGGAGACCAGGATTCTGGGCGCCCGCACCCCGTGCCCGGCCCTGTCGGAGTCGATCAACACCCTGAGGCCGGCCGTGGTGTTCGTCTGGTCGCAACTGGAGTCGACCGGTGACGCCTCCCGCCTGGCCTCCCTCCCCGGCCTCCTGCCGGGTGGCCGCGTCGTCGCGGGCGGGCCGGGCTGGCGCGGACCGATGCCCGCGGGGGTGATGAAGGTGGCTTCACTGCGCACGGCCATCGCGCTTGTTACCACATTCATCGCTTGACCTGGCGCTTCTCATGACCGAACCGGCTTGCGGGCCACCCCCTCGACCGCGTATGAATAGGTTTTGAATAGGTTTCCTCGCACGGTGGGTAGCGTCGGCATCACAATCGGTGAAGACCGGTCGGCGCCGGCCGTGCCGGCACCCGCCGTTGAACGGTTCTCTCCACAGCACGAGGGAGGCTCCCGATGGAAACGCTGGAAACCCGCCTGGCAGCCGGCGACGACGACGCGCTCGGCGAGTGCTATCGCACGCACGGCCCGCTGCTCCGCACCTATCTGCGCCGGCTCGTCCCGCCCCGCGACATCGACGACGTCCTGCAGGTCGTCTTCTCCGAGGTGTGGCGCTCGCGGCACAGATTCGACCCCGCGCGCAGCCTGCCCGCCTGGCTGATCGGCATCGCGCACAACCGCGCCATCGACCACCTGCGGGTGCGCACCCTGCCGACCGTCCCGCTGGACGTCATGGCCGATCCCCCGGGCCGCGAAGGCCTCGCCGAGGGCGACGGCATCGCCGACCGCGACGAGGTGCGCCGCGCCCTCGCCACGCTGCCCGAGCCGCAGCGCGAGGCCATCGAGCTGGCCTATTACGGCGAGCTGACCCAGCGTGAGATCGCCGAGCGGCTCGACGTGCCGCTGGGCACGATCAAGGCCCGCACCGCCCGCGGCCTGCGCCGCCTGTCCACCCTGCTGAGACCCGCCGCATGAGACGCCGGGCCCGCCGCGTGGTGACATGCCCCTCCGGCGGCGTCCACGCCTCAGCGCGCCCTCAGGCCGCCGGGAGGACCCCAGTACAAGGCCCACCCGGGCTGTGCCGTACTCCCCCCGCCCTCAGGGATCGAGCAGGCGCAGCACCGCGAGGCTGCGCCCCGGCAGACGCACCCCGCCCGGCCGCACTCGCGTGTCCTCGTCGGAGGCGAGCAGCACCTGGCCCGGCGGCATCGGCACGTCGCGCGGCTCCTCGCCGAGGTTGGCCGCGACCCGCAGGGTGCCGCGCCGCATGACCAGCCAGCGCTCATCCTCGTCGAAGTCCACGGCGACCCGGTCCAGCCGCGGGTCGAAGAGCTCGGGGAATGCCTTGCGCGTGGCGATCAGGTCGCGATACCAGTTCAGATGCGCCCGGTGGAGCTCATAGTCGATCTCGCGCCAGTCGAGTTTGGACCGCAGGAAGGTGCTCTCCGCCGACGGATCGGGCGCCTTCTCCGCCCAGTCGTCGTAGCCGAAGCCGACGAATTCCCGCCGCCGCCGATCGGCCTCCCCCTCCCGCAGATGCTCCTCGACGTGGTCGGTGAAGAACAGAAAGGGTGCCGTCGCCGCCCATTCCTCCCCCATGTACAACATGGGAGTGAACGGTGAGGTCAGCAGCAGCCCGGCGGCGAGCTTCAGCGACTCGTGGTCCATGCGATCGCCTTCGGCGCGGTTGCCGATCTGGTCGTGGTTCTGCACGCAGCAGACGAACCTGTGGCCGGGCACGCGTGTCCGGTCCACCGGACGGCCGTGCCTTCGCCCGCGGAAGGACGAGTAGGTCCCGTCGTGCAGAAAGGCCGAGGTCAGGGTCTTGGCGAGGGCCGCGAGCGACCCGAAGTCGCCGTAGTAGCCGTGGTCTTCCCCGGTCACGGCGGCGTGCAGCGCATGGTGCACGTCGTCGTTCCACTGCGCGGTCAGCCCATATCCGCCGGCCTCGCGGGAGGTGACGAGCCGGGGGTCGTTCAGATCGGATTCGGCGATCAGCGTCAACGGCCTGCCGAGGGCGCCTGACAGGGTGTCGACCTCGGTGGCCAGCTCCTCCAGGAAGTGGGTGGCCCGCTTGTCCACCAGCGCGTGCACGGCGTCGAGACGCAGGCCGTCGAGGTGATAGTCGCGCAGCCACTGCGTCGCGTTGCCGATGAAATAGGCGCGCACCTCGTCCGACCACGGCCCGTCGAGGTTGACGGCGCGGCCCCAGAAGGACGCGGCGGACTCGTGGAAGTAGGGGCCGAACTCCGCGAGGAAGTTCCCCGAGGGCCCCAGGTGGTTGTAGACGACGTCCAGCAGGACCCCAAGCCCCGCGTTGTGGCAGGCGTCGGCGAAGATCTTGAGGCCGTCGGGCCCGCCGTACTCCTCGTTGACGGCCCACAGGTCGACACCGTCGTACCCCCAGTTGCGCCGCCCCGGCACCGGCGGCACCGGCATGATCTCCACCAGGTCCACCCCGAGGCGCACCAGGTGGTCGAGTTTGGTGACCGCCGCCGCGAAGGTGCCCTCGGGGGTGAAGGTGCCGATGTGCAGCTCGTAGATCACCGCTCCGCGCAGGTCGCGTCCCCGCCAGTCGTGATCGCTCCAGGTGAACCTGCCGTGGTCGTAGACGCGGCTGGGCCCGAAGATGCCGTACGGCTGGCGCCGCGTGCGCGGATCGGGCAGCGGTGGGCCGCCGTCGATCCGGAACGCGTAGTCAGTGCCGTGCCCCGCGCCCGGCACCTCGGCCCTCCACCACCCCCTCGGCCCCGCCACCATGGGGTGCCGCGCCCCACCGACCTCGACCTCGACCGACGCCGCATCAGGCGCCCATACTTCGAACATCTCTCTCCAGGACCGCGACGGGACAACGGGCGAGCAGATGAGCCATGGGGATCCGGCCGGTGTGGGCCTGGCCGGTGAGGAGGTCACGCCAGTCTCCCGGCGGCAGCGTCAGCGTCGTGGCGCCCCAGCCGCCCCGGTTGGCCAGCCGCACCGGGAGGCGGGTCGCCACCGCCACCACGTCGCCGCCGCGGGCGAAGGCGACGGCGTGCTCGGCGGCCTCACCCTCGGCGCGCAGGGGCGTGTGCGCCGCGCCCGCGGCGAGCCGCCGCCGTGCCGCGAGTGCGCTTACGGTGACCTGCAGCTTGGCGCCGTCCCACGTGATGAGGTCGGGCCCGGCGGCCATGGCGACGGCGCGGGCGGTGAAGTCGACCGGCCGCCGGTTGTCCGGATCGACCAGGGAGAAGTCGGTGAACTCGCTGCCCTGGTAGACGTCGGGCACACCGGGCATGAGGAGCTGCACGACCTTCTGGCCGAGCGAGTTGATCTGAGCGTATCGGTCGACGCGGGTGGCGAACGCCGCCACCGAGGGCCCGCACTCACCGATGGCCCGCGCCGCGAAGTCGCGCAGGGACCGCTCGTAGCGCGCGTCCGGGGTGGCCCACGAGATGGAGGTCTTGGCCTCGCGAGCCGCCTTGAGCAGATAGTCGGTGAACCTCTCCACGCTGATGGGCCAGGCCGCCATGAGGTTCTGCCAGGCCAGGTAGTCGAGTGCGGGGTCGCACCAGACCCGCTCGGCCCAGCCGGCGACGGCCTCCGCCCACTCGTGCGGCATCTCCGAGAGCACGGCGAGGCGCGCCCGCACGTCCTCCGACCGTTTGGTGTCGTGCGTCGACAACGTCGTCATCGAGGTCGGCGTCATCGACTGGCAGAACCGGTGGAACTCCTCCACCTCCAGGCAGAACTCCCCCGGCTCGCCGCCGACCTCGTTGAGGCAGCTCAACGGGTAGTAGCGGTAAAGCGCGGTGTCCTCCACCCCCTTGGCCATCACCGGCCCGCAGGTCTGCTGGAAACGCACCACCACCTCGGCCGGGCCGTCCAGCACCTGGCCGGCCACCGCCGCTACCGTCTCCGGGTCGGCCCGCTCGGCGGCGACCCGCGCGGCCTCCTCCACGATCTCGCGCGAGTGAGCCGGCACCGGCTCGCCCGGCACCGCATAAGCCCGGTAGACCGGCATGGCGACGAGCAGCTCCACCACGGCCCCGCGCAGCCGGGCGGGATCGGCGCCTAGGGCGCGGGCGAGCGCGCCGGTCAGCCGGTCGGTCTCGCCGCGCAGGAACTCGGCGATCACCTGCCGCTTGGAGTCGGCCACGATCGTGGGGTAGTCGGCCGAGGCGTGCGTCCGCCGTACGAACAGGTCGGTGAGCGGTTTCTCGCCCGCCGGGTCGACGAAGAGGCGCAACACGCGGTTGAGCGCGTCATAGCCGGTCGTGCCGTCGCACGGCCAGTCGGCGGGCAGCCGCTCGTCGCCGATGAGGATCTTCTCCGCGACCGTCCACACCCCGCCGGAGCGGCGGCGCAGCCGCTCGAAGTAACCGCGCGGGTCGGTCAGCCCGTCCGGATGGTCCACCCGCAGCCCGTGCACCAGCCCCTCGGCCACGAGGTCCAGCATGACGGCGTGGGTGGCCTCGAAGACCCGCTCGTCCTCGGCGCGCAGCCCGATCAGGGACGAGACATCGAAGAACCTGCGATATCCCGGCGGGTCGGTGAACCGCACCAGCCGATAGTGGTCGGCGGGCAGTGGGAACACGTGGTCGCCGTAGCGCAGCACGTCACCGTCGACATGGGGCTCGTTGGTGTCCGAGAGCACCGGCAGGTCGATCTTGCCGTCGCGGTATTCGACGTCGAACCAGTGCGAGTACGGCGAAGCCTCCCCGTCCTTCAGCACCGACCAGAACGCGGCGTTGGCCGACTCGGGCGGGGCGACCGTCATGTGGTTGGGCACGAGGTCGGCCACGATCCCGATGCCGCGATCGGCGAGGTGCCGCGCCATGGCACGGAAGCCGCCGGCCCCGCCGAACTCGGCGCGTATGCGGGAGTGGTCGGTCACGTCGTAGCCGTGCCGGGAGGCGGGGACCGCCTGCAGGATCGGCGACAGGTAGACGTGGCTGACGCCGAGGCCGGCGAGGTAGTCGCCCAGGGCGGCCACCTCGGCGAACCCGAAGTCCGGGGTGAGCTGGACCCGGTAGGTCGCCCTCGGCGCCCGGGCCGCGCGGCCTTCACTGCTTTCGCTCCCGTCCGGGACGGCTGCCTCGGACACGGTTTCCTCAGACACGGCGCAACACCCTCACCGAACGGCCGGCTACCGGCACACCCTCGCCCGCCTGGCAGAGCCGTGTCTCCACGATGATCGGCGCGGCGGTGTCGACCTCGGTCGACCACATGACCCCGTAGTCCTTGGGGATGGTGAACGTGATGGTCTCGTGGTGCGCGTTGAACAGCAGCAGAAACGAGTCGTCGCTGATGTGTCTCCCCCTGCGGTCGGGCTCGGTGATGGCGTCCCCGTTCAGGAACACCGCCAGCGAACGGGCATGGCCGACGTTCCAGTCGGCGTCCGTCATCTCCTCACCGGCCGGGGTCAACCATGCGATGTCACTCAGCTCATCGTGGGATCCCCGTACCGGACGGCCGTAGAAGAAGCGGCGGCGGCGGAACACCGGGTGGTCGCGGCGGAGCTTCGCCAGCCGTTTGGTGAAGTCGAGCAGCAGCCAGCTCTCCCGCGCGTCGCTCCAGTCGACCCAGCTGATCTCGTTGTCCTGGCAGTAGGCGTTGTTGTTGCCGTGCTGGGTGCGGCCGAGCTCGTCGCCGTGGAGGATCATCGGCACGCCCTGGGAGAGGAAGAGGGTCGTCAGCATGTTGCGCTTCTGCCGGTCGCGCAGCACCTCGACGGCCCCGCCCGCGGGTCCCTCCACCCCGCAGTTCCACGAGCGGTTGTCGTCGGTGCCGTCCCTGTTGTCCTCGCCGTTGGCCTCGTTGTGCTTGTGGTCGTACGACACGAGGTCCTGCAACGTGAAGCCGTCGTGGCAGGTCACGAAGTTGATCGAGGCGGCGGGGCGGCGGCTGTCGTCCTGGTAGAGGTCGCTGGAGCCGGTGAGCCGCGACCCGAACTCCGGCAGCGCGGCCGGCTGGCCCCGCCACAGGTCGCGGATGACGTCGCGGTATAGCCCGTTCCACTCGGTCCAGCGGGCGGGGAAGTTGCCCACCTGGTAGCCGCCCGGGCCCACGTCCCAGGGTTCGGCGATGAGTTTGACCTGGCTGAGCACGGGGTCCTGCTGGACGAGGTCGAAGAAGGCCGACAGGCGGTCCACCTCGTGCAGCTCCCTGGCCAGGGTGGCGGCCAGGTCGAAGCGGAAGCCGTCGACGTGCATCTCGGTGACCCAGTAGCGCAACGAGTCCATGATGAGCTGCAGCACCTGCGGCGACCGCATGAACAGGCTGTTGCCGGTGCCCGTGGTGTCCAGGTAATAGCGCCGGTCGCCGTCGACGAGGCGATAGTAGCTGGGGTTGTCGATGCCGCGCATGCTGAGGGTGGGCCCCATGTGGTTGCCCTCCGCGGTGTGGTTGTAGACCACATCCAAAATCACCTCGATGCCGGCCTCGTGCAGGGCGCGCACCATCGCCTTGAACTCCAGCACCTGCCCGCCGCGCTGCCCCGTGGAGGAGTAGGCGTTGTGCGGGGCGAAGAAGCCGATGGTGTTGTAACCCCAGTAGTTGGTCAGTCCCCTCTCCTCAAGCAGGTGATCGGTGACGAACTGGTGCACAGGCATCAGCTCGATCGCGGTGACCCCGAGCCCGGTGAGGTGGTCGATGATCTCCGGGTGGCCGAGAGCCGCGTAGGTGCCGCGGATGCGCTCGGGGATCTTGGGGTGGGCGATCGTCAGGCCGCGCACGTGGGCCTCGTAGATCACGGTGTCGTGGTAGGGCGTGCTCGGCGGCCTGTCGTGCCCCCAGCCGAAGAACGGGTTGATCACCACCGCGCGGGGCACGTAGGCCGCGGAGTCGGCGTCGTTGCGGACCTCCGGCGTGCCGAAGCGATAGCCGTACACCGCCTCGTTCCAGCGCACGTCGCCCTCGACGGCCTTGGCGTAGGGGTCGAGCAGCAGCTTGGACGGGTTGCAGCGCAGGCCGTGGGCGGGGTCGTAGGGGCCGTGCACGCGATAGCCGTACCTCTGGCCGGGGCCGACCCCCGGAAGGTAGCCATGCCAGATATATCCGTCACATTCGCTGAAGGCCACCCTGGTCTCGGCGTCGTCATCGTCGAACAGGCAGAGTTCGACCATCTGCGCAGCCTCGGAGAACAGCGCGAAATTGGTGCCCGCCCCGTCATAGGTGGCCCCCAGTGGATAGGGGTCACCCGGCCATATCTCGGTCATCTCACCGCCCCTCAGACGGTGAAGGGAATGCCCACTCTGACGAAGGACATGCCTCCCCGGACGGACTCAGTGCCGGGGCCGTACGGCGAAGCCGCCGCGTGGCCCCGGCACCGCCGGGTCTAGAGCTTCTTCAGCAGTTCGCGCATCGTGTCGATCTCGGCCTGCTGAGTGTCGACGATGGTCTTCGCCATGGCCTTGGCCTCGGCGAACGCCCCCTGCTCGACCTCCGTCCGCGCCATCGTGATCGCGCCCTCATGGTGGCGGATCATGAGCTCGGCGAACATCTTGTCGAACTTCGCCCCCTTGGCCTTCCCGAGGTCGGCCATCTCGTCGCCGGTCATCATGCCGTCCATCGTGTGCCCCTCGGGCATGGGGCCCTTGCCCCAGTCCTTCAGCCACCCGGTCAAGGTGGCGATCTCCGGGCCCTGCGCCGCCTTGATCTCCGCGGCCAGCTTCTTGATCTCGGCGTCGGCGGCTCGGGTCTCCGCCAGTTCGGACATCTCGATGGCCTGCCGGTGGTGCGGGATCATCATCTGGGCGAACATCACATCGGCGTCGTTGAACGCCGCGGCGGGCGCCGTGCCGGCCGCCGTCGCCGGCGCGGACGAGGACGCTGTGGCGCCGTGCCCGCCCGAGTGGTCCCCGGATCCGGCCGAGGTGTCCCCTCCCCCGCCGGCACATCCGGCGAGTACGGCGGAAGCCGCCGCGGCCACGGCCAGTATCCGGAACTTGGACATCGAGAAAAACGCGGACATGCGTGTAGTGCCTTTCATGGTGGTTTCTGCCGTGCTTGAAGGGATCTGCGGGGTGCAGATCGACCTAAATACGGAGAACCGAAAGGCGAGCCAGCAGTGGACGCCCCGCGAGCGGCGGCCCCCGGGCGGCGACCCAGGACACCTGGGCGGCGCCGTACGGCCTTGCCGGGGCCTGCCGCCACCCGAGCAGCACGAAGGCGGCCAGCAAGGCCACGAGGCCGGTCAGGACGGCCAGGCAGACGGCGGTGGGGTCGAGGTGGCCCGGCGCTCCGCCGCCGCGGGCGAACACGTGCGGGTTCGGCGGCCCGGAGCCGGCCGCGGTGACCGGCTCGGGGACGGATGCACTGGAGCCGTGGAGGGCGGCCGGCCCGGCCTTCGCCGGGCCCTGCGGGGGATCCGGCGAGGTCGCCCCCGCCGCACTCGATCCGTGACCGCCGGGAGGCGCCGAGGCGTGGGCGGGGCCGCATCCCTGCATGGACACGTGTCCCAGGGTGTGCATCGCCGCCACGCCGAGCGCCACGACGAGGGTCAGCAACACGGCCATGCCATGCCTGACCATCGCACTCACGTGGCCGCCCATCTCGCCTTTCCCCCGGATACCCATGCCAGGTAATGCAGCGTACCCCTGCGGGAACGGTTCCGCGCCAGATCCTCGGCCCCCCGGACCACGGCCGAAGGCCTCTTGTCACCCCCCGCCCCGCCCCGATTCGGTGCTCAGGAACCTCGTCCGGAGTGGCACCCTTTGAGCAGAAGTCCCCCCGCCCTTATCGGCGACCACACTGGCTTGCGAGCGGGCGTCCCACCCCAGGGTCTAGGAGCCGGCGCCGCTCCTGCCGCTTCCCTCGTCGAAGTCTTCATCGTCGTCCGAAAAGCCGAAACCGCCCCGAATAATTCGTCCGGTGCGGCTAATCTCGTCACCACTGCGCGTGGACACCCACACATCCTTGGGCGGCCGTTTAATCTTCCCCTTGGAGACCAATCCCTTCACCATCTTGCCGCCGTAGTACCACATGAAGGCGGTGTGCTTTCCGGCCCTGTCGCAATGCTTATCTGCTACCACACGATACGTGCCCATTTTCACCCGTAATCGCCGCACACAGTGCGCAACTACATCGTCACCCTCGTCCTCGCCGAAGTCCTCATCCCCGTCGTCTTCCTCGACATAGGGGGAAGGGACGTCCTGCCAGACCGGAGCGTCGTCGGGCTCGGCATTACGCCAGTGAACATCGGTCGCGCACGAGCTCAGCACCATTGCCGACAGAGTCGCGACCGCGCCGATCGTGATGGTGCGGGAGGAGAGGCGTCCCCCGCTCCGTTCCCGACCGGGCGACCTTTGCCTGTCGTCGACTCTCTGAGGGGCGGAGGGTAGTGCCATCGGACTCCTAGTCGCTTATACAGCCGGCTCCCAACCACGTACCGATCACTTGCAACGAATATGTTAAGAGTGCGGTTCCCCGCAGGTCAGCGCAGACGTGGCTTTATCCCCCTTCTGGGCATAGCCATAGTTTTGTGGATAGTTTTAAGCCGTGGCCAGCAACAGACGACAGGCCGGACCGGACAACGTGCCGGCACACCCCAAACCACATAACGACACACCCCATAATCCGGAATTAGGGTCACCCCTAAGTCGCGTCAGATGGTGGCTGATCCTGACGTGGTTCCTGCTGTTGATCTTCATCGGCACCCTGTTCCTCACCTACCAGCTCGTCACCTTGGGTGCCAAGGGCGCGGAGATCGCCAACATCCTGGCGCTCCCCATCGGGATCTTCACCGGCTTCGGCGGCTTGATGGTCGGCCTCTTCGGCCTGTTCCGGCATCACGTGCCACCGGCGGACTTGTCCGCCCCACCTGTCATGCGCAGACGACGCCCCCGCCTGTGGGCGTCGATCGTCACCGTGGCTCTGGCGATCGGCTTGGCCACGACTTACTGGTTCGGCATCCACAAACCCGACATCACTCTCGGAGCCGTCGCCGTGGAGAACGGAGGCGAGATGAGAGGCGGCACCCAGGCGAGCATCGCGATCCCCATGTCACCCACGACACGTGACTATCTGGCGCTCACGGTGGACATCAGAAACACGTCCCCCACCGGAGCATGCGTCGACCCCGCGCGCATGGACTTCCTCCCCATCCTCGACGGACAGGCGAAACGCCCTCTCGCGATCGAGAACGTCGCCTCCGGCCAGGAAGTCCGGCTACGGCTCGGGGACACGACACGCGAGGCGGTGATCTCGCTGGTCCTCCACCAGCCCGACCCCGCCTGCGTCGTCAGCCTCACCGTGTCGGAAGCCGTGCTCTACAACTAGGGATGTTGAGGGATATAACTGTGCCAGCCAAAGTCCGCCGCCACGTCAGCCTCCTCGCCGCGGCCCTGCTCCTCCTCTCCGCGTGCACGACGCCGTCCACCCCCGCCTCACCGCCCGGCAAGAAGGCCGCGACCGCCGCGTTCACGAAAGGAAACCGGGTCACCATCGGCGTGCTGACCGACCAGCCCGGCATGGGGTATCTGGAGGTCGGGGGCAACAAACGCGACGGTTTCGATCTCGGCCTCGCCAACTGGCTCGCCGCGGAACTCGGGTTCGAGACCCGTTTCGTGGATCTGACGATCGGGGAACGCATGTCGGCCCTCACCGAGGAGCCGCATTTGACCCAGGCGGTCCTCGCCAGCTTCTCCATCACCGACGACCGCAGGGAAAGCATCGACTTCGCCGGCCCCTACCTGGTGAACAAGAAGGGGGTGATGACCCTCGCGGACAACAAGGAGATCAAAAGCATCGCGGACCTGGAGGGCAAGACGATCTGCACAATGGGCGGCTCGACCTCCCTGCAGGAACTGGACCTGCGAAACCTCCACGTCTCCGTGGAGGACGGCATCACCCAGTGCATCGACAACCTGAAGAAAAAATCCGTCGACGCCGTCTCGGCCGACCAGCTGATCCTCTACGGAAGCGCGGCCCAGGACAAGAAGGTGCAGGTCGTCGACGACCTTTCCTTCGGCCATTTCGAGTATTACGGCATCGGCCTGCCGAACAACAGCTTCACCGACTGCCAAACCCTCACCGGCAAAATCAGAGACTTCATTCGCAGCGGCTCCTGGGAAACCTTCTTCCGGCAGAACTTCCCCGGCATCCCCTCCAACGCCTTCAAACCCAAGCCAGAATCCCTCTTCACCTGCGAAAACCCCTCCTCCGACGCAGACAACCCCCCGAAGGGCCCCTGACCCAACCGAACCGGAAGCCCCCGCCTCGAGGGGCCGGGACGACCGCGACCAGAAGAAGGACACCCACCACCCACTGCGCCCCCGGCAACAGACAACCTCACCGCTGATAAACCGGCACCGCGTCCCCCGACGCGGTCTCCGCACCGACAGACACATCGCGGACGGGAATATCACCGCCCACCGGACCCCGAATCGCCGCGAAGCCGCCGAAAGCCGTGCGCTCGGCGGCACCCGAATCCCTCTTCACCAGCGAAAACCCATCCTCCACCGCAAACAACCCCCCGACCCCGGCTCACCGCTGATAAACCGGCACCGCGTCCCCCGACTCAGTCTCCGCACCGACAGGCACATCGCGGACGGGAGTATCACCGCCCACCGGACCCTGGATCGCGGCGAAGCCGCCGGGAGCCGTGCGTTCGGGGGCGCCGGGTGGGGAGAGGCGGAGGCGGGTGACGCTGCCGGCCGCGGCGGCGAGGTAGTGCCAGCGGCCGGAGGGGCCTTTCCACCACGTGCCGGCGGCGATGTCGCGTCTTAGGTGACTGCAATCCCAGGTGTCGCGGCGGCGGCCGGTCGGGAGGGGACTGGTGTGCCCTTGGGAGGTCACGAGCAGCACCGCGCGGGTGATGCTGTGCCCGTTGACACCGGCGAAGCGGGCGCAGAGCCACCTGCCGTGGGCCCCCTCGGGGAGCCTGCCGGCCCAGAACTCCCACGCGGTGGCCGACCGCACCTCGCCGCCGGGGCGGGTGAAGGCGCACCCGAGGTGGGTCCAGGCGGCGGTGCCCGCCGGGATCTCGCCGACGTCGCGGGCGACGCCGTCGCCGCCCGCCGACACGGCCTGCGCGTAGGCGAGGCGAGCGAGCGTCAGGCGGCCCATGTCCATCACGGTGTACGGCAGGCCCGCGCCGACCTCCGGAGCGCGAAGGCGCAGGACGGGCCCTCGCCAGCAGCGCCGCCGGCGCTCGGCGGGGATGGGGGCGGTCACCCCGGCCCTCACGGCGACGGGCCGCCACCGGGCGGGGGCGGTGTCGAGCGGCGCGGCGGAGACCTCGGCGACCCAGGGCGGCAGGAGGTAGTGCGCTCCCGAGCGCGAGGTGAGGAGCTTGAGCGGGGTCGCCCCGTCGCCCTCGCCCCGGGGTTCGGGGAACACCTGCAGGGTGGGGCCGGAGGCCTCCTCGGCGTATCGGGCGACCCGCCCGGGGTCGCGCAACAGCACGACGCGCACCCCGTGGAGCAGCCCGGCGTAAAGCAACTGGGGGTCGGCCGCGGGAGGGCGGGCCGACACCCGGTGGAACACCCGCGCCGGCACACGCTCAGGTGCGAGCCAGGCGGCGAGCGCCCGCCCGATCAGGGCGTTGTCGTCGGTCAGCCCGCCTCGCGGCTCCCACGCGGTCAGGTCGAGGTCGGTGGTCGTGCGCCAGGCGCCACTCGGCGCACGCGCGATCACGGGCCCGGAGACGGCGGGCCCGCCGCCCCCGTCGCCGTGCGCCGCGCCGCGCTCACCGGACAGCCCCCACCAGAGCGGCACCGTCGCCGCCGCGGCGAGCGACGCGAGCACGACCCCCGCGATCAGCAGCCGGGGGGCACGGCAGGAGGAGACGCGCCCGTAGACGCGGGCGATCGTGGGATCGGTGGACGGCCGGTGGGCGACGGCGCAGTCGGGCCCGAAGTCCGTCTCCAGAGCGGCGACGGCGGCGAGCGCCGCCCCCGGATCACCGACCCCGGCGGAGGCGAGCACCCCTCGCACGGCGGACGGCGAGAGCCCTTCCAGCCTGAGCAGCCCGTAAGCCGCGCGGGCCGACGCGGGCAGCCTGTCGAGCGCCTCGGTGAAGGCGACGTCGGTGCCCCGAGTCACCGCCGGAACGACATCGACAGAGGTGGACCAGGCCGGCGTCGGCAACACCCGCCGGCTCAGCGCACGGCGCAGCACCTCACGCCTGAGCCGAGGATAGACATCGGCCCCGGCCCAAGGCCGCCTGCCGACGACCCGCGCCACCAGCCGATGCGCGAAGACAAGCCGCCGCTCCCCCTGCCCCCCGCCGCCGACCGGCAACGCGAGATAGGCCAGCCACACAAGGTCGCGATAGGGCCGGGCCAACGCCCGGTCATGTCGAATGGATCGCCCCACGGAACGCCCCTTCACATCAACCACGATCGGTAACCGAGTGCCCGCATAGCGTGAGGCCACATCGTACGGTTCCCCACGTCAACGCCGCGCTGGATGCCAGAAAGACGTCCGACTGGTCCGGGAATAGCCGCCCACCCCACCTGGTTGAGCATCCCAGCAGACAGGCATTCCGTTCCCTGACGACCTGGCGGCCGGGCGCACCGCGCCCGGCCCGACTGTCGGCTGGGAGTGGTTCGACGGCTGGGCGCCGGGGCCGTTTTCCCAGGTGATTCGGGACGGGGGGTGACCTTGTATGACCGTTCAGTGGTCATTTGTTCGGCATAGAACCATTCAGTGTCACCCGTCAGCGGGAGCGGGTACCTTGCATGGGCGGCAATTCAGGCCAAGGGAATTCGGCGACATTCGGGGGTATTTGCGTGCTCTTGCTTCATGGCGGCTGGACGGCCGGGAAACTAGTCATCTGGGCTGAGGACACCGCCCGCACAGCCCCCGCCGCACCGCCGCTCGATTCATCCCCCCAGCCCCACCCCTTCGCCGCCGACCCGCTCACCCTCCGCACGACGCTCGACGATCTCCTCCGGACCGAGCGAGCGGAGCGACCCGCCACCGCCGAGCCCACCACTGCCGAGACGCCGGCCGCCGAGCTGCCCGTGGTGCTGCCGGGCTCCGCCCGGGGTGGCCCGCTTCCTTCTCCCGAGTCGGGGCTGCCCGCCCCGCCGCACGGGCGGCGGCTCGCCGCCTATACGGTCCCCGCTGTCCTGATGGCCCCTGACCAGGCACTCGACCTGCTCGCCCTGGTCTGGGGGGCGGGTGAGGAAAGCGAAGCGCCCCCGTTCAAGCCGGCCGCCTCGCTCCGCTATCTCGCGGTGGTGGCCGACGCGGCGCGGAGTCTGGCCCGCCGCGGCCGGGTGCTGCCTCAACTCGTGGCAGAGGGAACCGGCCACGCCGCCCGCTGGGTGCCGGTGCTGACCGGAGCGGACGCCACCGCGTTCGCCGAACTGGCCGCCGCCATGCCCCCGGTGTGCCGAGCCGCGAACACGAACGGCGAAGCCACCGGCAAAGAGCACGAAGAGCAGCAGACGACCACGGACGCCGGTCACAGGACACAGCCGGCCATCGACGCGAGCGACACCCTGCGCGAGGTTCTCGGCGGGCTGGTCGACGCGGCGGTGCGGCGGAGGTTGCCTGAGCGGCTGCTCGTGGGGCAGCGGCCCGGACTCAAGGCGCCGCTCCCCGACAGGTGGTTGCTGGCGCTCACCGGGGACGACGCGGAGCTCCCGCAGGCCAAGCCCAAGGACGCGGAGCGGCTCGACGGTGCGCTGCGCAAGTGGCTGGAGGCGGCCCACGAACTGGACGGCCCCTGGCGGGTGCACTTCCACCTGGTCGAGCCGGTCGACGACGACGTGTGGCGGGTGGAGTTCGCGCTTCAGTCGGCGGAGGACTCCGAGCTGCTGATGCCGGCGGAGCGGATCTGGGCGGGTGAGCGGGAGGCGTGGTCGCCCGAGCGCCCGGAGGCGGAGCTCGAGGCCGGGCTGCGCCGTGCCGTACGCCTCTGGCCCGATCTGCATACGGCCCTCCGCGCGCCGCGGCCGACGAGCCTGATGGTGGAGACCGCGTGGGCGTTTCGTTTCCTGCGGAACGCGGCGCCGCTGCTGCGGGCGGCGGGTTATGGGGTGCGGCTGCCCGCCTGGGCCGGACGGCAGGGGCTCGGCCTGCGGCTGCGTGCCGCCGGGGGTGCCGAGGGCTCGTTCGGGTTGGACACGCGGCTCGATTTCCGGATGGACCTCGCGATCGGCGATCACACGATCACCGAGGAGGAGCTCGACGAGCTGGCCAGGCTCAAGATCCCGCTGGCCCGGGTGCGCGGCCAGTGGGTCGAGCTGGACGACAGGCAGCTCAAGGCCGCCCTGCGGGTGGTCGAGCGCGGCCGGGACGGCTCGACCACGGTGGGCGAGCTGATCCGGCAGGTCGTGGAGGGCGGCGAGGTCGATCTGCCCCTCGTCGGGGTGGACGCCGAGGGACCGCTCGGGGCGTTGTTGTCGGGTCAGGCGGATCGCCGTCTGACGCCTGTGCCGACGCCCGCCGACTTCCAGGGCTCGCTCCGGCCTTATCAGGAGCGTGGTCTGTCGTGGTTGAGCTTCCTGTCGGGGCTCGGGCTCGGCGGCATTCTCGCCGACGACATGGGACTCGGGAAGACCGCGCAGACATTGGCGCTGATGCTCGACGAGCGAGTGCCGCGCGACGGCGGCGCCCCGCCGGGACCGACGCTGCTCATCTGCCCGATGTCGCTGGTGGGCAACTGGCACAGGGAGGCCGGGCGGTTCGCGCCTTCGTTGCGCGTCTACATTCACCACGGGGGCGGGCGCACGCGCGGGGCGGAGTTCGACGCCGCGGCGGGCGAGGCCGATCTGGTGGTCACGACGTACGGCACAGCACTGCGTGACCTCGACATGCTGGCCGGAGTGGTGTGGGGCCGGGTGGTGTGCGACGAGGCTCAGGCCATCAAGAACAGCGCGGCCAGGCAGGCTCGCGCCGTACGCGCGATTCCGGCGCGGTCGCGGCTCGCGTTGACGGGCACGCCGGTGGAGAACCACCTGGCGGAGCTGTGGTCGATCATGGAGTTCTGCAATCCGGGGCTTCTCGGGTCGGCGCAGCGGTTCCGGGAGCGCTACCAGGTGCCGATCGAGGTGCGGGGGGACGACGAGGCGGCGCGGGCGTTGCGCCAGGCCACCGGACCGTTCGTGTTGCGACGCCTCAAGACGGATAAGTCGATCATCTCCGACCTGCCGGAGAAGCTGGAGATGAAGGTCTGGTGCACGCTCACGCCTGAGCAGGCGGAGCTGTACAAGGCCGTCGCCGACGAGATGATGGGCCGGATCGAGGGCAGCCGGGGCATCGAACGGCGGGGCAACATCATGGCCGCCATGACCAGGCTCAAGCAGATCTGCAATCACCCCGCCCACATGCTGAAGGACGGCTCGCGCCTGACGGGCCGGTCGGGCAAGCTCGCCCGGCTGGAGGAGCTGGCGGAGGAGATCATGGAGGAGGGGGAGAAGGTGCTGGTCTTCACGCAATATGCGGAGTTCGGCACGATGCTCCAACCCTACTTGGCCATGCGTCTCGACCGTCCGGTGCTGTGGCTTCACGGGGGGCTGAGCAAACGCAGGCGGGACGAGCTGATCGAGCGGTTCCAGAACGACCCCGAGCCCATGGTCTTCCTGCTCTCCTTGAAGGCCGCCGGCACCGGGCTCAACCTGACCGCGGCGAGCCATGTGATCCACGTGGACCGCTGGTGGAACCCCGCCGTCGAAGATCAGGCGACCGACCGCGCCTTCCGTATCGGGCAGACGAAGAATGTGCAGGTCAGGAAGTTCATCTGTGTCGGCACGCTGGAGGAGAGGATCGACGAGATGGTGGAGCGGAAGAAGGCGCTGGCCGACAGGGTGGTCGGCACGGGCGAGGAGTGGATCACCGACCTGTCCACCGAGCAGCTGCGCGAGCTGTTCCGCCTCGACCCCGAGGCGGTGAGCGGATGAGCCCGGACCCGGGAGTGAACGACTTGCCCGCCGACGCTGTCACGACCAACCCCATGCCCGCCGAGGACACCGTGCCCACTGAGGATCAAGTGCCGGCCGCTGAGCCGTTCGACGACTTCTACGCCCCCGCGGTGTCGTTGAACCGGCTCAGGGCCCGGGTGGGTGTGCCTGCCGCCGCACCGCCCGACCTGCTGCTGCGCGCTCTTGAGCCCCCCGAGGTCAAGGTGCGCCACATCCCGCTGCTCGACATCCTGAGGTCGGCCTATCGCGGTCTGGAAAGTGAGGAGCGCTGACGCCAGTGGTGGGCCCGCCCGCTCGCCGGGCGGGCCCAGCGATCCCTTCACGCGATCAGGTCGTCGAACTCTCCGCCCTTGGCTCCCTGAATAAACGCCGACATCTCCGCCGGTGTGTAGACCAGTGCTGGTCCGCCGGGGTCGCGCGAGTTGCGGACAGCTATGTCACCGCCGGCCAGGCGAGCCAACTCAACGCAGTTGCCACTGGGATTGCTGTACGTGCTTTTCCGCCAGCGCACGTCTAGGCGCGTGGCGGGTATGCCGTTGTAGATCTCCATGATGATCCGCCCCGAAATCTCTCATATCCGGCTGATGCATTGCTTTGGTGCTTGCATCCGCAAGATAGGGGATCCGAGCCAGCCATATGATAGAAAAACCAGCATTGGACCGCGTTTCAGGGCAACAATTCGTCGCGGAGCCCCTCCAGGATGCTCCGGCTCTCTTCCGGAGGTTGCGCCTCCAGACAGAGCTGCTCCATCACGTGCATGTAGTGCTCGGCCTCTTCGCGTTTGTCGATGTAGAGCGCACTGGTGAGCTGCTCCAGATAGACGACGTCCGGCAACTCGGGCTCGGCGAACCGCAGAATGCTGAACGGCCCTCCGGCGGCGGCGTGGCCGCCACTGCTGAGCGGCATGATCTGCATGATCACATGGGAGGCGTCGACCATCTCGATGAGGTGCTCGATCTGCGCGCGCAGCACCTCGCGCCCGCCGAGGGGACGCCGCAGGGCCGCCTCGTCGAGCACCGCCCAGAGTTTCGGCGCGCCGGGCCGCCGCATGCGGGCCTGCCGGGCGGCGCGCAGCGCGATGCGCCGCTCGATCTCGATGGGCGGCGCGGTTCCGTGGCCCAGCATGATCACGGCCTTGGCGTAGTCGCGGGTCTGGAGCAGGCCGGGCACGAACTGGATCTCGTAGGTGCGGATCACGTGGGCCGCCTCTTCCAGCCCGACATAGACCTCGAACCAGTTGGGCAGCACGTCCCCGTATTTGTGCCACCAGCCCTGCGCCTTGGCCTGACCCACCAAAGACAGAAGCGCATGGCGCTCGTGCGGGTCGGTCACGCCGTAGAGCGTCAGCAAATCGGCGACGTCACGCTCTTTGAAACTGACGCGGCCAAGCTCAAGGCGGCTGATTTTCGCATGTGAACCGCGGATCGCCTCACCTGCGGCTTCGCGGCTGATTCCACTCTCGATGCGGAGACGACGCAACTGCGCGCCCAGCAAAATGCGTAAGACAGTGGGGCCACCGCCAGAAGGAAACCCCACCACGCGGCCGCCACGCGAGGGATCGTCCGCATGTGAAGTGATCATCGGTGCCTCCGGAGGACCAGTGAATCAGTACTCAGCTTTTCACGTTCGACCGCGTTGTGCAGTCCTCGTAGCGGAATGCACGTGCATCTGTTCTTGCATCTGTACGCAACAAACCGAAAGAATGGCTGTCGCACGACTTGCCCGGACCGCGTGATCCACATGTTGCCCGTGGGGACCTTCATGACCGCAAACCTGGCACGCCGGCAAGCCGCTACGGGGACGGCGCCTGACTGGCTGCTCAAGGCGATCGGTGACACCGATCCGGCCGTAGCTTCGGCCGAACTCGATACCGGCCATACCTCCGCCAAGGACGCCAGAGATTTCACGTCCGAGGTCCTGCACGACTGGGGACTTCTGGATATGTGCTTCGAGGTGCGCCTTGTCGTCTCCGAGCTGGTGACCAACGCCCTGAGACACGCGGGCGGCGCGCACCGGCTCTATGTGCTTCGCCGTACGACCGATGTGCTCTGCGCCGTGCTTGACGCCGCCGCGGCCCCGCCGGCCGCCAAGGAGACCACCGACGAGTTCACCGAGAGCGGGCGTGGCCTGCACCTGGTGACGGCGCTCAGTTCGCAGTGGAACTGGGCGCTCACACCGTTCGGCGGCAAGCTCGTGTGGGCGGTCTTTCCCGTTGAGTCGCCCCCCTTTCCGGAGACTCCCACCTCCACGCTCATCCACCTGGGCGCGGAGACGGCCGGGGAGGAGGACATCGAGATGGGAGCGGAACCGTCCGCCGTGCGGGAGACGACCCAGACCTAGATCAGCGAGCGCAGCACCTCCTTGCCTCGCATCACCTTGATCACGGGGGTCACCGCCCCCACCAGGAGGAGCAGCAGCACGGGGGCCACGACAATGCCGATGATGAATCCCACCATGACGTCGTGCGGATAGTGCACCCCGACGAAGACCCGCGAGAACGCCATCCCGACCGCGAGCGGGATCACCACGAACCTGGTCACCCGCCAGACGATCGCCAGCACCCCCGCCGAGGCCGCCGCGATGGTCGCGTGGTTGCTCGGGAACGAATAGTCCCCCGGCGAGGGACAGTCGGCGATCATCGTCACCGTCCGGCCCCAGCAGGGCCGATCCTGCTGTATGAGGGTCTTGGCGATCTCACTGACGAGATAGGCGCCCGTGACCGCGACCGGCCCGACTAGGGCGAGGGCCATGCGGCGGGGCTCGCCTCCCCGCGCGAGCCACCAGTTGACCAGGAAGAGCACCACGAACAGCACGATGCCGGCGTCTGTGCCGAACAGGGCAAGGGCCTGCAGCCAGCCGGGGAATCCCTCGGCGAAGGCGACAATCGCGCCGTACAGGTCCGTGCTGATCTCCGGCACACTCAAGTTGATCATGTCCATTCGGCGTACGGCTCGTTAACGTCGGACCAACACGATAGAGACCCCGGGCGGACGGTCGCACATCAAACTCAGCCGCCCCACAGCTCGGCGTCAAGAAAGCGTCAGGATTCGCCCCGAGCGTGTTGAGATCCGGTCAGGATCGGAGCGCCCCTCGCGCTGATCGCCCGATAGTTGGAGATGCCGAGGTCAGGAGGAGACATGGCGGCACTCAGCATCGACGAGGACAGGCCCCCCGACGCCGGTGAGCACTGGGGCAGCGGCATGGAGCAGTTCCACCACCCGCGGCCCGTGCGCGACCGCAGGACCCTCGTCCCCACCCCGCAGCGGGCCGACCTGCTGTCCGGCCTCACCGGCACCGTGCTGGAGATCGGCTCGGGCGACGGGGTCAAGGCGCTCTGCTACCCGCCCGGGGTCGGCGAGATCATCCTGGTCGAGCCGGACCCCTATGTCCTGGACATCGCCCGCCACACCTGCGAGACGGATTGCGCGAGGGCCCGCGTAGTCGGCGGCGACCTCCCCGCCCTGCCCGTCGCCGACGGCGCCTGCGACGCCGTGGTGTGCTCCCTCGTGCTGTGCCGGGCGTCGAGCCTGCCGGAGGCCCTGGCGGAGATCGTCCGTGTGCTGCGCCCGGGTGGGCTGCTCCGCTTCTATGAGCACGTCGTGTCGGCCAACGCGGTGACCGCCCTCGCCACCTCCCTGGTGACGCCCCTTTGGCGGCGGGCCGGCGGCGGTTGCCGCCCCGACCGCGACGCGGTGGGCGAGATCCGGCGGGCCGGATTCGACCTGGAGCGCCTGGAGCGGTTCTCCTTCGACCGGGTGAGCCACGTGCTCGGCAGCGCGCGTTCCCCTCTTCTGTGACTCCCTCAGTCCTCCGGTGAGCCGATGCGAAAACGCATCCGGCACACCACGACGCGCGTCCGGCGCAGCGTGGCGGCGAGCACGGCCCCCCGCTGGTTCTTCAGCAGCCTCTGCAAAAAGTGCTCGGGCTCGGTCTCCGCGATCAGCACGAAGACATGGAGCTCCCTCAGCCCCTCCAGGAAGGTGATGATCGGCTCCGCGATCCGATAGTGCGGGTCGTAGATCTGCACGAGTTCCACCTCCGGATCCCATTCCTCCCACCGCCGCACGAACGCGTGGGCCTCCCCCTCGTCCTCGGGGTGGGCGACGTTCACCGCCACGACCCGGTCGCCGAGAGAGAGCGCGGAGGCCAGGGCGTCGCAGGTCAAGCGGTCGACGGTGTGCACGGGCACCACCACCACCGAACGGCGGGGCCGGGGCGGCGGGGGCAGCTCCTCCGGCTTCAGCCGCTCGTTGAAGCGGGCATACGACCGGTTGACGCACTCCATCGCGAACACCATGAACGGCAGCGCGACGACGATCAGCCAGCCGCCCTCGCCGACCTTGGTGACCGTGATCACGATGGCCGCCACCATGGTGAGGAATCCGCCGAAACCGTTGAGCGCCGCCTTCGCCCGCCACCCGCGCGGACGCTCCCGCCACCAGTGCCGCACCATGCCGAACTGCGACAACGTGAACCCGATGAACACCCCGATCGCGAACAGCGGCACGAGGTGGTTCATCTCCCCCTCGACGGCGATCAGCAGCAGCGCCGCGGTGATGGCCAGGAAGGCTATGCCGTATCTATGCACTTGGCGCTCGGCGCGCATCGCGAACAGGTGCGGCAGATTGTTGTCCTTGGCCAGCAGGTGCGCGAGCACCGGCAACCCGCCGAAGGAGGTGTTGGCGGCCAGCGCCAGCAGCACGACGGTGGAGAACTGCACGAGATAGTACAGCGGGCCGTCGCCCAGCGACGCCTCGGTGACCTGGGACAACACGGTGACGCCCGGCACCGGGCCGACGGAGAACTTCCCGATCAGCACCGCCACGCCGATCAGCATGACCCCGAGCAGCGCGCCGAGCGCGATCTCCGCGCGCTGGGCGTGCTTCACCCTCGGATCCTTGAAGGACGGCACCGAGTTGGCGATGGCCTCCACCCCGGTGAGGGCGACGCACCCGTTGGCGAACGCGCGCAGCAGCAGGAAGAGGCCGACCGTCTCGACCGCCTCCGCGTGCGCCGGCGGATGCGGCACGGCGGGCGAACTCCTGATCAGCCCCACGACGATCACCAGCATGATCGCCCCGATATAGACGACGGTGGGCCCGATGAACGTCCGCGCGCTGTGCGCGATGCCCCGGTAGTTGACCGCCGTGATCAAGCCCAGCACCACCAGGCACAACACCGTGCGGTACGGCAGAAGCCCGGGAAACGCCGACGCCAGCGCGGCCACGCCCGCGGCCACCGACACGGCCACGTTCAGCACATAGTCGATGATCAGGCTGGACCCCGCGACCAGGCTCGCGGTCCGCCCGAGGTGGGTCTTGGCCACGCCGTACGCCCCGCCGCCGGTGGGGAAGGCGGCGATGACCTGCCGGTAGGACCAGGTGAGCACGGTCAGCAGGAGCACGATGGCGAGCGAGATGGGAAGGGTGAATCGCAGCGCCGACACGCCCGCGAGGGCCAGGACCAAGACGATGGCCTCGGGCCCGTAGGCGATCGAGGCCATCGCGTCGAGCGAGAGCGCGGCCAGCCCGCCGACGACGCCGAGCCGGTCGCGCTCGCTCCGCTTGCGGCGGCCCGCACCGTGGGGCGTGGTGGACCTGGGCACCCGGTCATTCCATCGGACCGGCGCCCGTCACCTCCGCTTCCCCGCACCTGCGGCGGGTCGTACACCTAGGCCGACAAACCCCGGCACTTCCCGCAAAGTGCCCGGGTTCGCGGCGATCCCCGCGCGCTGCCCGGCGGCGGGAGGGGACGACGATGAGGGGGATGAAGAGGTGGTCATCCGGCTCATTCCGGCTGATCGGGGCCAGGTAGGTCCGCTTCCCGCCGCGTCTGCGGCGGGACGGTGAGAGCAGCGGGTGCGTGGCCGAGGGGCTCGGTGGGGGACTGAGCGGCTGCGGTCGGCACGGCGGGGATGTGGATCGGCAGAGTGAGGATCATGGTGAGGCCGCCACCCGGGGTGTCGTCGGGGGTCAGCGTGCCGCCCATGGCCTCGGCGAGGCCGCGCGACAGGGCGAGCCCGAGTCCCACCCCCGTGTGGTTGTCCCGGTCGCCGAGCCGCTGGAAGGGCAGGAAGACCCGGTCGTGTTCCTCGCGTGGGATGCCGCTTCCGCGGTCGATGACGCGGATCTCGACCCGCTCGCGGTAACCGCTCGCGGTGACCAGCACCTTGCCGTCCGCCGGGCTGTAGCGCACGGCGTTGGAGACGAGGTTGACCAGGATGCGTTCCAGCAGCGCCGGGTCGGCCACGACCTGCGGGATCTCCGGGGAGATGCCCGCGCGCACCCGTTCGCCCAGCGGGCCGAGGTCGTCGATGGCGCGCGGCACGACGTCCTCCAGCGCGACCGGCTGGGTGTCCAGCCCGAGCACCCCCGCCTGGAGCCGGCTCATGTCGAGCAGGTTGGAGACCAGGCGGGCGAGCTTGACGAGCGACTCGTCCGCCGTGGCGAGGAGTTCCTCCTCGTCCTCGGCCGACCAGGTGACGTCGGTGGCGCGCAGGCTCTCGATGGCGGCCTTGGCGGAGGCCAGCGGGGTGCGCAGATCGTGGCTGACCGCGGCCAGCAGCGCCGTGCGCATCTTGTCCGCCTCGGCCAGCGGGCGGGCGCGTTCGGCCTGTTCTGCGAGGCGCTGCTGGCGCAGCGCGACCGCCGCCTCGGCGGCGAACGCCTCCAGCACCCGCCGGTCCGCCGCGTCGAGCAGGCGGCCCCGCAGCGCGAGGATCAGCTCCTCGTCGATGACCATCTCGGTGTCGGCCGCCCCCGGGCATGTGCAGGGGGTGCCGCCCGAGGTGGCGACGATGCGCCAGGCGCCGGGGTCGGACTGGTCGCTCGGGCTCGGCACGGTGCCTGGCAGCCGTTCGAGCAGCGTCACCGAGCTGAGCACGAAGGTCTCGCGCAGGCGGCCGAGCAGCGAGTTGAGCGCGTGCTCACCGCGCAGCACGTGCCCGGCGAGCGTCGACAGCACCTCGGCGTCGGCGCTCGCCCGCGCCGCCTCGCGGGTGCGTCTGGCCGCGAGGTCCACGACGGCGCTGACCATGACGGCGATCAGCACGTAGACGATGAGCGCGAGCAGGTTCTGCGGATCGGAGACGGTGAACTGGTCGAGCGGCGGGGTGAAGTAGTAGTTGAGCAGCAGGAAGCCGAAGACCGCGGCGGTCACCGCCGGCCACATGCCGCCCACCAAGGACACGATGACGACGACCAGCAGGAACAGCAGGATCTCGACGGGCAGTCCTGCGTCCTCGCGGAACCGGTAGAGCGCCGCCGTGAGCGCGGGCTGCGCCAGCGCGGCGAGGGCCCACCCCGCCTGGAGCCTGGTCCGGGTGAGCACGGCGCGTGAGCGGGAGCGGCTGCGGCGGCTCACCTGCTCGTGGGTGATCATGTGGACGTCGATCGACCCGGACAGCGCCGTCGTCGTCACCCCCACCCCGCGTGAGAGCAACTGCGCGAACCGCCCGCGCCGGGAGGCCCCGAGCACGAGCTGCGTGGCGTTCACCCCGCGGGCGAAGTCGAGCAGCCCGCGCGGCACGTCGTGGGCGACCACCTGGTGGTAGGACCCGCCGAGGCTCTCCACAAGCGAGCGCTGCCGCTTCAGGTTGGCCGGATCGACCCGGGTCAGCCCGTCGGAGGAGGTGACGTGGACGGCGAGCAGGTCGGCGCCCTTGGTGCGGGCGGCGATGCGGGCGGCACGCCGGATCAGCGTGTCGCCCTCGGGCCCGCCGGTGAGCGCCACCACCACTCGTTCACGCGCCTCCCACGTGCCCGCGATCCCGTGTTCCGCACGGTAGCGGTCGAGTTGCTCATCGACTTTTCCCGCGACCCACAGCAGCGCCAGCTCCCTCAGGGCGGTCAGGTTGCCCTCGCGAAAGTAGTTCGACAGGGCGGCGTCGATCTTCTCCGGCGGGTAGACGTTGCCGTGGGCCATGCGGCGGCGCAGCGCGTCCGGCGCCATGTCGACGAGCTGCACCTGGTCGGCCCGGCGCACCACCTCGTCCGGCACGGTCTCCCGCTGCGGCACACCGGTGATCTGCTGGACGACGTCGTTGACGGAGTCCAGGTGTTGCACGTTGACGGTCGCGATGACGTCGATGCCGGCTTCGAGCAGCTCCTCGATGTCCTGCCAGCGCTTCTCGTTGCGCGCCCCCGGCACGTTGGTGTGCGCGAGCTCGTCCACCAGCGCGACCTTCGGACGCCGGGCGACGATGGCGTCGACGTCCATCTCGGTGAAGGTGGCGCCCCGGTGCACCAGCGTCTGCCGGGGCACCACCTCCAGCCCTTCGAGCAGCTCCGCCGTACGCAGACGCCCGTGCGTCTCGACCAGGCCGACGACCACGTCGGTGCCCCGGTCGAGACGCCGGCGTCCCTCGCCGAGCATCGCGTATGTCTTGCCGACCCCGGGAGCCGCCCCGAGGTAGACCCGCAGCCTTCCCCGCTGGTTCATGGTGGTGTCATGCCCGTCGGGATATCGGCCCTCGTGTGCCGGGCGGTGCGGGTGACTGTCCTGCGCATGAAAATCAGCCCTTGTCCAGGGCGAGGTTGAGTTCGAGCACGTTGACCGCCGGTTCGCCCATGAAGCCGAGGGCGCGGCCGGCGGTGTGGCCGGCGATGAGGCCGCGGACGCGGTCCACGGGCAGGCCGCGCTCGCGGGCGACGCGGGGGGCCTGGAGTTCGGCGTAGGCCACCGAGATGTTCGGGTCGAGGCCGCTGCCGCTGGCGGTGACGGCGTCGGCGGGCACGACAGCCTTCGCGTCGCCGCGCACGGGCACGGTGCGGCCCGCGGCGTAGTCCTCGCCGGGCTTCCCGCATTCGACGCGCAGCCCCTGATAGGTGGAGACGAACGGCACCGCCGGGCAGGCCTGGTTGACACTCACGGCGCGGTCGGCGAAGACCTTGAGGACCGCCCCGACTCCGTCCGCCGTGCAATAGGGCCTGGCCCCGCTGACGCCCTCCAGCTCGCCGACGGCCTTGCTGCGGGCGCAGACCTGGGTGAGCAGGGACTGCCTGCCCGCGTCGGGGTTGCCCTCGTCGTCCTTGGCACCCGGCACAGGCAGGGTGTCGACGACGTCCTCGGGGCCGAGGTTGCCGGCGCCGGTCGAGGTCGGGTCGTAGCCGTCGCCGGCGGCCGACGGCCTGCTCTGGAAGTATTTCGCGATCGGCTTGCCGTCGGCGTCTGAGAAGGACTGGCCGATCAGCGCGCTGCCGACGGGCTTGCCGGCGACTTCGATCATCGAGCCGTTGGCCTTGCCGTTGAACACCGCCTGGGCGACGCCGGTAACGAGCAGCGGATAGACGACCCCGGTCACCACGGTGAGCACGAGCAACGTGCGGAGCGCGGCGAGGTGCTGGCGGACCCAGCTTGGCAGACGTTCCATTACGACATCCCCGGAAGGAACTGGATGAGCAGGTCGATGATCTTGATGCCGATGAAGGGGGCGATGATGCCGCCGAGGCCGTAGATGTAGAGGTTGCGGCTCAGCAGCTTCTCGGCGCTTTCGGGCCGGTAGCGCACGCCCCGCAGCGCCAGCGGGATCAGCGCCACGATGATCAGCGCGTTGAAGACGACGGCCGACAGGATCGCCGACTGCGGGCTGGCCAGGCGCATGACGTTGAGCGTGTCGAGGCCGGGGTAGACCGCGGCGAACATCGCCGGGATGATCGCGAAGTACTTCGCGATGTCGTTGGCGATGGAAAAGGTCGTCAGGGCGCCCCTCGTGATGAGGAGCTGCTTGCCGATCTCGACGATCTCGATGAGCTTGGTGGGGTTGGAGTCGAGGTCGACCATGTTGCCGGCCTCCTTGGCGGCCGACGTGCCGGTGTTCATGGCCACACCCACGTCGGCCTGCGCGAGCGCGGGCGCGTCGTTGGTGCCGTCACCGGTCATGGCGACCAGCCTGCCGCCCTCCTGCTCCTTCTTGATGAGGGCGAGCTTGTCCTCGGGTGTCGCCTCGGCCAGGAAGTCGTCGACCCCCGCCTCCTCGGCGATGGCCCGCGCGGTCAGCGGGTTGTCACCCGTGATCATCACGGTTCTGATGCCCATGCGGCGCATCTCGTCGAACCGCTCACGCATGCCCTGCTTGACGACGTCCTTGAGGTGGATGACGCCGAGCACGTGGGCTTTGCCGCCGGCGACCTCGCCGACCACCAGCGGGGTGCCGCCGGCCGCCGAGATGCCGTCCACGATGTGGCCGACCTCCTCGGTGGGGTGGCCGCCGGCCTCCCTGACCCACTTCATCACGGCGGCGGCGGCGCCCTTGCGGATCTTCCGCCCGTCCACGTCGACGCCGCTCATGCGGGTCTGCGCGGTGAACGGCACCCATTCGGCGTGCGCGAGCTCACCCGGCTGCCGTTCGCGCAAGCCGTACGCCTGCTTGGCGTAGACCACGATCGAGCGGCCCTCGGGGGTCTCGTCGGCGAGGCTTGCGAGCTGGGCGGCGGCGGCGAGATCGTCCGGCGACACTCCGGGCACGGGGTGGAACTCCGAGGCCTGGCGGTTGCCGAGGGTGATCGTGCCGGTCTTGTCGAGCAGGAGGGTGCTGACGTCGCCCGCCGCCTCGACGGCGCGCCCGCTCATGGCGAGCACATTGCGCTGGACCAGGCGGTCCATGCCGGCGATGCCGATGGCCGACAGCAGGGCGCCGATCGTGGTGGGGATCAGGCAGACCAGCAGGGAGATCAGCACGATGCCGGTGACGCCGTTCGCGGTCAGCGCCAGGGAGTCGGCGACGCCGGGGTTCTGTGCCTTGGAGTAGATCGCCAGCGGCTGCATGGTGACGGTCGCGACCAGGAAGATGATCGTGAGCGCGGCCAGCAGGATGTTCAGTGCGATCTCGTTGGGGGTCTTCTGCCGGTTCGCCCCCTCGACCAGGGCGATCATGCGGTCGATGAAGCTCTCGCCGGGCTTCTGGGTGATCTTCACGATGATGCGGTCGGAGAGCACCTTGGTGCCGCCGGTGACCGCCGACCGGTCGCCGCCGGACTCGCGGATGACCGGGGCGGACTCGCCGGTGATGGCCGACTCGTCGACGCTGGCGATGCCCTCGACGACGTCGCCGTCCCCGGGGATGATCTCCCCGGCCGCAACGACGACGAACTCGCCCTGTTTCAGCTCGGTCGCCCCGACCGTGTCCCAGGTCGGCTCGGGCCGGCCGGAGCTCCAGTCCTTGAGCCTGCGCGCGTTGGTGTCGCGTTTGGCCGCCCGCAGGGTCGCCGCCTGGGCCTTGCCCCGGCCTTCGGCCACGGCCTCGGCCAGGTTGGCGAAGACGACGGTCAGCCACAACCAGGCGACGATCGCCCAGGCGAAGAACGAGGGCTCGGCGATCGCCACGACCGTCGTGAAGACCGCGCCGATCTCCACGATGAACATGACCGGGTTGCGCCAGAGCGTGGCGGGGTTCAGCTTGCGGAACGCGGCGGGGAACGACTTGACCAGTTGCTTGGGGTCGAGGAGCCCCCCGCCCACCTTGCCGGGCGGGGCCGGGCTCGGAGCACCGGGGGTGGGGATCACTTGCGTGGCCATGTCTACTGGAGTCCTTCTGCGAGCGGCCCGAGCGCCAGGGCGGGGAGGAACGTGAGGGCGACGAGGATCACCGTGACGCCCACGACCAGGCCGACGAACTGGGGGCGGTGCGTGGGCAGCGTGCCCGCCGACGCCGGCACCGGCACCTGCCTGGCCAGCGAGCCCGCCAGGGCGAGCACGAGGATGATCGGCAGGAACCGCCCGATCACCATGGCGAGACCGGTCGCGACGTCATACCAGGGCGTGTTGACGGTGAGGCCGGCGAACGCCGAGCCGTTGTTGTTGGCGGCCGAGGTGAAGGCGTAGAGGATCTCCGACAGGCCGTGCGGCCCGGTGTTCAGCATGCCGGCCCGATGTTCCGCTGAGCCCATCGCGGAGGCGGTGCCGACGAGCACCAGGATCGGCGTGGTGAGGAAGTAGAACGCCGCGAACTTGATCTCGCGCGCCCCGATCTTCTTGCCGAGGTATTCGGGGGTGCGGCCCACCATGAGCCCGGCCACGAAGACCGTGATCACGGCCAGGACGAGCATGCCGTACAGGCCCGCGCCCACACCGCCGGGGGCGACCTCGCCCAGCATCATGTTGAACATCGTCATCATGCCGCCGAGCGCGGTGTAGGAGTCGTGGAAGGAGTTCACGGCTCCGGTGGAGGTCAGGGTGGTCGCCGCGCCGAAGGTGGCCGAGTTCATGATGCCGAACCTGGCCTCCTTGCCCTCCATGGCCGCACCGACCGCCTGCGGCACCGTGCCGCCGTGGGCCACCTCGAAGACGTTGGTGAGGGTCACGCTGATGATCGCGAGCGTGGCCATGACGGCGACGATCGCGTATCCCTGGCGCACGTCGCCGACGATCTTGCCGAAGGTGCGAGGCATGGCGAACGGGATGAGCAGGATCAGGAAGATCTCCACCCAGTTCGTCCAGCTCGTGGGGTTCTCGAAGGGGTGGGCGGAGTTGGCGTTGTAGAAGCCGCCGCCGTTGGTGCCGAGCTCCTTGATCACTTCCTGGCTGGCCACGGGCCCGCCGGTGATCGTCTGCTGGGCGCCGGTGAGGGTGTTGACCGTGTGCGGATCGGCGAAGTTCTGGATCGCGCCGCCGGCCACGAGCACGATCGCGCCGACGAAGGCGATCGGCAGCAGGATGCGCAGCGTGCCGCGCACCAGGTCCACCCAGAAGTTCCCGAGCTGGTCGGTGCCGCGGCGGGCGAACCCGCGCACAAGCGCGATCGCCACCGCCATGCCGACCGCGGCCGACACGAAATTCTGTACGGCAAGGCCGCCCATCTGCACCAGGTAGCCCATCGTGGACTCACCGGAGTAGGCCTGCCAGTTGGTGTTGGTCACAAAGCTGATCGCCGTGTTCCAGGCGATGTGATCGGTCACCGGCTCCATGCCGACGCTCAGGAAGAGCTTGTCCTGCAGGCGCTGCATGCCATAGAGCAGCAGGATCGAGACCGCCGAGAAGGCGAGCACGCCGCGGGCGTAGACGCTCCACTTCTGCTCGGTGCCGGGTTGCACGCCGAGCAGGCGGTAGATCACGCGCTCCACCGCGAGATGCCGCCCGCCGGTGTAGACCCGGAACATGTAATCGCCGAGAGGTTTGTGCACGAGCACAAGCGCGAGAATGAGGGACCCGATGAAGAGGATTCCCGCGAGGGTGGGGTTCATCAGAAGCGCTCCGGGAATAGCAACGCCACGATCATGAAGATCACCAGGCCGACGGCCACTATCAGGCCGGCGAGATTGACAGCACTCACAGGCGCTCTACCGCCTTCACGATCATCCCGAAGATCACGAAGATCGCGATCGTCAGGACGACGAAGATGACGTCTGCCATCTCCACTCCTCTGATACATCCCTGTCGCCCACCGGATAGGCGACTCTGAGAGCAGCAAAGCGGAGAAATTTCGCTATATCTGGCTTCTTGACGGCTTCCATACGCCCACTCCCCCGGCGTTGACGCATTCCCTACATCTCCCCCATTTCCCCAGAACACGCCCCCCGCCTGACCGACCGGTCAAGCCGTGAATCCCCCTTGGGATCACCCGCAAGATCTTTCGACGCGGCCTGGACACGCTTTGCCGGAAAATCCGCTCGTCGTGGGGGCAGGGAGGGGAATCTCGTCGCGGGAGCAGGGAGGGGAATCAGCGCACCGACCAGCGCGGCCCGTCGGCGGTGTCGTGAACCACCACCCCGATCGCGGACAAGGCCGCGCGTACGGCGTCAGCCGTACGGTAATCGCCGTGAGCCCGCAGCCTCGCGCGCAGCGCGATCATGGGGTCGGCGACCGGGGTGAGGCGCTCGCGGCGGTCGCGGGGGTCGCAGGTGCGGCCCATCCGGGCGATCAGGTGGCGCAGGACGTCGCGGGCCTGGTCGACGCCTCCGTCGTCCTCCTCGGTGTCCGCCGCCCAGGTCGCGATCTCGTTCTCCAGGTCGAGCACCGCCCCCGTCATCCCCTCGGGGTCGCGGCCGCGCAGGGCCGTGTCGAACCGGCCCTCGCAGCTCTTGAGCACCTCGGCCAGGGTGGCCCGCGGCTCACGCTCGCCGCGGTGGACCGGCCGCAGGGTCACGTCCGGCGCGCCCGAGCCGTCCGCCAGCGCCCGCAGGCCGGCCAAGGTGAGCAGGGTGCCGTGGGGCAGGACCGTCTGGCCCTCCCGGCGGCGTATGGTGAGCCCGCCGCGGCCCATCACCTCGGCCGTGCCCTCGGCGAAGTCCAGCACCACCGCCGTGTGCTCGTCCACCCCCAGGATCGCCGCGGCGTCAGGCAACTCGGCCTCCATCGCGGCCAGGCGGCGTTCGCCGAGATAACAGAAACGTGTGTCGTGGGTGCCGCCCTCGGTGTTGTCGTAGTGCGGGATCACCACGGCCCGCAGGCCGATCTCGCCGAGCAGGTCGAGCCCCGGCGCCCAGTAAGGCGCGGACCCCACCTTGTAGATCTCGTAGACCGGCACCGTGGCGAGCCCCGCCGTGCACGCCGCCGCCGAGGCGAGCACCGTCACCCCTCGGCCCGCGGCGATGCGCTCGCGCAGCTCGCCTGCCACGCTCGCGGCCTTCCAGCGCTCCATCGCGTAGGTCGGGCTGCCAGGACCCGAGAACACCCAGTCGGCCTCACGCAGCCGCCAGGCGGCGTCCTCCGCCATGACGTCGACCACGAGGCCGACGCTGCGGGCGAAGTAGTGCCGTGCCCGCGCGGAGATGTCCTTGGCGTTCTCCTGGAACGCGTAAGGGGTGTCGAGCAGCAGCGCGCCCGGCCGCCTGGGCAGCCTGCCGACCACCGTGCGATGCACCCCGACCATGGTGGGAGACGTCTCCCCCGACCCCATGAGCACCAGCAGCCCCGGGCCACCCGCCACCGCCACTCACCTCTCCCCTGTGCCCTCCCCCAAGCCACCACGGAAACCACGCCGAGGCAAGGCTCTCCCCGGTTACCAACGCTTCACATCTCCGCCCGGCCGGCCCGCTTTCTCTGGCTTTCCCAGGGGTTTCCGGCGGCGATCGCGGCGTATGTGCCAGAGTTCTTGGCGTTCCCGGCCTGTTCGGCGGAACGGCGCCGTGCCGCCGGCGACGGCCGAGGTGTATGCCGCGGGCCGGCCGAGGTGTACGCCGCGGGCCGGCCGCTCCTGCCAGATGAACGCTCCTGCATACTGTTCGCAGCGGAAACACCATCGTGCTCACCGACCACGGGGATCTCAGTGCCGACCACCCACCGACAAGCATCCAGTCTTGGGTCCCCTCCGGCCCCCGTCGCCGTGGAGGTGATGGCGCTGCGCGCCGACGCGATGGGGATCTGGTCCTATCGCCGGCTGCACACGGTGCCCGGTGCCGGCGAGAGCCCGTCGGCGGCGGCCAGGCGGCTGACCGGCGGCGCCGGGCCCGACGCGGTGGTGCACTCCACCAGCTGGCGCTATCTCCCCGAGGGGCAAGTCGTGCTGACCTTCGCCGTGTGCCCCGATCCGCGGCCGGAGCTCCCCGCGACGCGCCTCACGACGCCGGCGCTCGCCCGCGGCGCGCAGCCGTGCGACCCTGCCCCCGCCGACCTGCGCTGGGACCACGTGGCCACTCACGCGATCAGGCACCTGGCCTTCCTCCAGGCCACCGACGACGTCGTGCGCGCCGCCCTGGCCCGCGAACCCCTGGTGGCGGCGGCCCTGGCCCGCGCCTCCCACGCGCCCGCGGGGGAGATCGTCCCGTAGGGGCGGAGGGCGTGCGCGGGCCGTCAGGGCTTGAAGAGGGCGGTCTTCGCCTCCAGCGGATCCCAGGCGGTGCCGTAGCGCAGCAGGGAGCGGGCGAGGGACACGTGGGCGGCGGCCCACAGGTCGTCGAACAGGAACCACTGCTCATAGCCGAAGATGCCGCTGACGTGGATCGACATCTGCACCATGTGCGAGGTGGTGTGGACCACCGTCTTGGCCGGGTCACGGCCCTCGGTGTAGGGGTCGAGGGGCGCGGGAGAGGCCTCCCCGGAATCCAGGCGGGCCATGGCCCTCTCGTGCACGGCGGCGTGCTCGCCCGCCAGGCCGCCGGTCTCCGGCCCGGTCTCCGACCACGGCCACCGGTTGCAGCGGTGCAGCGCCGGCCCGAGTTCACGCTCGTCCGGGGCCAGCAGGGCACGCAGCAGACCGAGGACGCCGTCCCACTCGTCGCTGGGCTCGCGGAGGCGGTCGGCGAGGTCGGGGACACGCGCCCCCGTGATCGCCACGGGCCGGAGGTACCGAAGGCACTGCCCATCCGGCTGCTGCACCACGACGTAGGTCACACCCTCGGCCGCGGAAGGTGGAAGCGCCAGCTCGTGAACGGGGTCCAGAGGGGTGAAAGGGCGGGCCTGAAGAGGTTGCCGGAACTGATGGAGCAGTTGCGACACATGGGCGGGGAGGGACACTTCCTCGTTTTCCCGGATTTCCTCGATGACAGGGATATCGGGCAGCCGCTCCCTTTCCCATAGCTGGAAATCTACCCAGTCTGGGTGCACTTCCACAAAGGAGTCGTCAAAGAAGAAATAAGCGACCTGGACCTCGTCGTCGTCGGTGAAGACCCGGACGGCGGCCGGGTCCACCCGGACCTCCCTCTCGAAATAAAGATGCTCCTCCAGCACCTCACCCAGCTCGTCCCAGCCGGCGGGCGCGGAAAGCCGGTGTGCGCGCGCCGCTTCGAAGAGGGAGGAAAGACCGTAGACATCTCCGTTGAGCTCGGACTCGATCCAGTCGTCGATATCGGCGAGCACATCCCCCGCCATCTCGAAACCGCGGCGGAACCAATCGAGCACAGAGGCGTCGGGCAACCGCCGGACCCGCTTGCCCAGCGGCCCCTCATAGGGACTCCGATATACAAACCAGGCCATGCACGAAAGATCGCATATGCCTACGACAGTTTCGGCCCCGGCGGGTCACCGTACGGACCCGCCGCGTGACCGGGTTGGAGGGACGGTTGGGTCGTCGGGCTATCGGGTCTCGGGTTGAGTGGTCGTCGGGTTATGGGGAGGACTCGTCGCGGGCCACGCTCTGGAACTCCGCCAGGAGCGGCCCCATGGCCTTGGTGTGCACGCCGTATCTCCCGCCGATGCCGCTGAGACTCACGACATCGGGGACCACGAGGGTGGCGGTGCGGAGGATCTGGCCGATGACCAGGTCGAATTCGTTGCGCAGGTCGCAGGGGTCGACGCCGGTGCGGTTGTCCGCGGCCAGGCGCTCGACGTCGTGGGTGGTGAAGAGCTCGTCGACCAGTGGCCAGACGGTTTCCAGGGCGCTTTGGGCGCGTTCCCGGGAGTATGGGCTGCCGTCGCCGAGCCGTACGACCCAGCCCGCGGAGTAGGCCCGATGGTAGGCGACCTCCTTGAGCCCGCGGGTGGCGAGGGTGGCGAGGACGGGGTCGAGGGAGACCGCCAGGCGGTGGAGCATGGCGAGCCGCCAGACGGAGAAGACGAGCAGACGGGCCATGAGCTCGCTGAAGTCGGCGCTCGCCACCTCGACGAGCCGCACATTGCGGAACTCATGCTCCTCTCGGAAATAGGCCAAATCATCTTCGTCGCGGCCGGAGCCGTCGACCTGGCCGGCGCGGGAGAGCAACATGCGCGCCTGGCCGAGAAGGTCAAGTGCGATATGCGCGATCGCTACCTCGTCCTCAAGCTCGGGCGCTCTGGTGCACCACTGTTGCAGCCGATTGGACATGATCAGCGCGTCGTCGCCGAGCATGAGGCAGTAGACCGCCAGGTCCATGCCGTCCACACCGGCTGGAATGGTGGTGTCGATGCCGCGAAATGGGTCGTTGAACCGGGTTTCGAACGCCCACTCGCCGTCGCCCGCGTGGGCGCCCGCGTCGTAGGCGTTGTCAGATGGCATGGCCTATCGCTCCTCCCGCAAGGTTAGTCTCGCCAGGAATCCGAGCCCCACTACCAGTATCCCTCGGGAATCGTCCTTGTGGGTCCCAGTGTGATGAAGCCATCTTTTGACCCCATACGGCATAGCTTGCTGGGTTTCCCCGCGGATGCAAGCCCTGAGGGGCCGTATATGCTGCCGGATGCGGCTGGTTCGCCTGGTGCCACGTGCATCCGGCGTCGTAAGAGGGAACCCGGTGCGGCAAAAGACGCATATGCGCGTCCGCCAATTCCGGGACTGCCCCGCAGCGGTGAGCGGGAACGACCGCCGTCACACGCACTGGACTCACGTCCGGGAAGCGACGGCCACTAGGAAAACCCTCCCCATCTCGAGGGGGAGGGTAAGCCCGCGAGTCCGAAGACCTGCCAGTTGCCCGCGCGCCTCCCGGCGCGCGGTGGGTCCGTGGTCTCGCGGGAGGACCGGCGACCGGGCGCAGCCGTGCCGTGGGAGAGGCGTCTCCTTTGGTCAGCGGCGGCGCACGCGTGCGCGGTCCCCGTGTGCCCATGGCCTCCCATGGCATGACACGAGGGAAGGACCGCCATGCACAAGGTCACCACCACGATCCTGGGCTACCCCCGCATCGGCCCGCGCCGCGAGCTGAAATGGGCGACGGAGCGCTACTGGGCGGGCGAGATCGACGCCGCCGAACTCGCGCGCACCACCGCGTCCCTGCGCACCGAGGTGTGGCGGGAGCTGTCCGAGGCCGGCCTCGACGGCATCCCGTCCAACACGTTCTCGCTCTACGACCAGGTGCTCGACACCACGGTCATGGTCGGCGCGATCCCGGAGCGCTTCGCCGGCCTCACCGGCGTCGACCGCTACTTCGCGATGGCGCGCGGGGCCGAGGGGGTGCCGCCGCTGGAGATGACCAAGTGGTTCGACACCAACTACCACTACCTGGTGCCCGAGCTCGGGCCGCACACGAGGTTCCGCCTCGACTTCGGCAAACCCGTCGCGGAATACGGCGAGGCCCGCGCCCTCGGCCTGGAGACCCGCCCGGTGCTGGTGGGGCCCCTGTCCTACCTGCTGCTGGCCAAGTCCACCGAGCCCGGGTTCTCCCCGCTCGACCTGCTGCCCGCCCTGCTCGACGTCTACGCCGAGCTGCTCGAACGGCTGGCCGGAGCGGGGGTCACCGAGGTCCAGCTCGACGAGCCCGCCCTGGCCGGCGACCGCACCGGGGCCGACCTCGCGGCACTGCGCCGCGCCTACGACACCCTCGGCGGGCTGACGAACCGGCCACGCCTGCTGGTGGCGACCTACTTCGGAGAGATCGGCGAGGCGCTGCCCGTGCTCGCGGCGGCCAAGGTCGAGAGCATCGCCCTCGACTTCGTGGCCGGCCCCGGCAACGTGCACGCCCTTGCCTCGCTGGGCGGCCTTAAGGACAAGACGCTGGTGGCCGGGGTGGTGGACGGGCGCAACGTCTGGCGCGCCGACCTGTCCCGCGCCCTGTCCACGTGCGCGTCGCTGTCCGGGCTGACCGACCGGCTCGTCGTCGGCACGTCGTGCTCGCTGCTGCACGTGCCGCTGGACCTGTCGGCCGAGACCGGCCTCGACGGCGGGCTGCGCGGGCGGCTGGCGTTCGCCCGGGAGAAGGTCGCCGAGGTGGTGCTGCTCGGCCGGGCGCTCCGCGAAGGGCACGAGGTGATCGGCACCGAGGGCGGTGCCGTACTCGCCGCGCCGCCGGCCAACGAGCGGGTGCGTGCCCGGCTCGCGGAGCTCGGGACGGGCGAGACGCGGAGCCCGCACGCGGTGCGGCTCGCCGTGCAGAAGGAGGCGCTCGGCCTGCCGCCTCTGGCGAGCACCACGATCGGATCGTTCCCGCAGACGCCGGAGGTGCGGCGGGCCCGCGCCGACCTGCGCAAGGGGGTGATCGGCCACGACACCTACGTGAAGTCGAACCGGGAGGAGATCGACCGGGTGATCGCGCTCCAGGAGCGGCTCGGCCTGGACGTGCTCGTGCACGGGGAGCCCGAGCGCAACGACATGGTGCAATATTTCGCGGAGCTGCTCGACGGGTTCGCGGTGACCGAATTCGGCTGGGTGCAGTCGTACGGCTCGCGCTGCGTGCGGCCGCCCATCCTGTTCGGCGACGTGTCCCGGCCCGAGCCGATGACGCTGCCGTGGGCCACCTATGCGCAGTCGCGCACCGGCAAGCCCGTCAAGGGCATGCTGACCGGTCCTGTGACCATGCTGGCGTGGTCGTTCGTCCGGGACGACCAGCCGCTCGCCGACACCGCGCGGCAGGTGGCGCTGGCCCTGCGGGACGAGGTCACCGACCTGGAGGCCGCGGGCATCCGGGTGATCCAGGTGGACGAGCCGGCGTTGCGCGAGCTGCTGCCGCTGCGCCGGGGCGACCGGGAGGCCTACCTGTCGTGGGCGGTGGCGGCCTTCCGCCTCGCCACGGGTGGCGCGGCCGACACCACGCAGATCCACACCCACATGTGCTATTCGGAGTTCGGCGAGATCATCGGGGCGATCGGCGACCTGGACGCCGACGTCACGAGCGTCGAGGCGGCCCGATCTCACCTGGAGTTGCTCGACGACCTGCGCGCGGCGGGATACGGGCGCGGCATCGGGCCGGGGGTGTACGACATCCACTCGCCGCGGGTGCCGTCGGTCGAGGAGATGGAGCGCGCTCTCCGCAAGGCGAGTGAATCGGTGGCCCCGGCGCTGCTGTGGGTCAACCCGGACTGCGGGCTGAAGACCCGCGGCTATGCCGAGGTGGAGAAGAGCCTGGCCAACATGGTGGAGGCGGCCCGCAGGGTGCGCACCTCCCTGGTTTAACGGCTCTGAGCGTGTACTGAACACGTAGGAGGCCCGCATCCGTCCGTTTCGGGGGTGCGGGCCTCCTCATGTCTTCGCGACACGCCGCGCACATAAGCTTACTTTCAGTGACCGGCGGTGATGCTATAGGTGATCTCTACCCGGCCTACTCCGAGGAAGGGCACCGTGAACGCAGGCCCCCGCACACCGTGGACCACCCGGCGCGCCGTCACGACCGGTCTGGCCGTCGTCGCACTAGCCGCCGGGATCTTCGCGCTCAGCCACCTGACACAGGCGGACGCGGCCTCCGCAGGTCCCTGGGTGTGCCGGTTGAACCTCGGCTGACGCCACATCGCGCGCTAGATATCGGATATCAACCGCCCTCTAGCCAGCGACAAGCTTAAGCGCGACAAACACCGGAAATTTCACGACGAGGCCCGTTATACGTGAGCATTCATCATATTGCTTGACGGAACAGGCCGCACATCTCTACCCCCCTTCAATAGAGCCCACCAAGTGGACACTGCACCTCATTAATGGACACTTACCACCTAATCCCCCACCGCTTGTCCACCCACCCCAAAATCAGTAAATAACCTTTCCCGTTTATTCCGTATATGTTATAGACGGGTTTTCCGAAACATCGCCAACGTGCGTGCACAGCTGATAAATGTTGCTTTCACGCTGTTGGAGGTCATTAACGGGAGTTGATCATGCGGTTCCGCGTCGATATCGCGGCGGGTCACACCAGGATGGCGTGGCCGGATGTCCACGGTCCCGCAAGGACGGTGGTCTACAACCTCATCAGGGGCCAGGACGCCGACCTTGCGGCCCAACTCCACGATCACGGATGGGGCGGCACACCACCCCGGCCACTCGGGGTCTCCCCACCGCTGTTCACCGGAACACGCAGGACCAAAGGCGCCTACATGACATCCGACACCGGCGCCCTCTGGCTGGGCTCCCCCATCCCCCAGATCGCCGCATGCCTGCTCGCCGGACTCGCCGGACGTCGCGAACTGCACTGGGGACAGGTGGCACTGCGGGTCAAGGGCGTGCAACTGGAGGCCACGCCCGACCACTCCGGCGGCAGCGCGGAATTCACCTCGGTCTCCCCCGTTCTGGTCAAACAGCACGACCTCTACCTGTTACCGGGAGACCGGATGTACGGCGAGCGCCTCGTGCACAACCTGCGCCACAAGGCCGAGATCCTCGGCCTGCCGCGCGAGGTCGAGGTGGAGATCGTCGACTCGGGCCCCCGGCGGAGGTTCGAGGTGCAAGGGGCACTTCGCATCGGGGCCACCGTACGGCTCCGCGTGGCGGCGGCTCCGTCCCTGCTGGATGCCTGTTATCAGGGGGGCATCGGGCTGGCGACAAACCAGGGGTTCGGCTGGCTGCGCTGACGCGGTGACGGGGCCTCCAGGCCGCGCTTCGCTCTCGGGGGAGCGGACTCTCGACCCGGGCGGGGCCGGAGGACCCTCACACTACGACCGCCTATAGTGAGCCCCCCTACGCTGAGGCGGTCGAAGGCCGCGCCCACCGGGCTCGTCAGCCCGGTGGGCGCGGCCTGCACGGTCCCGGAAAGCAGATCGCACCTACGATCGTGCATAGTGGTATGGTCGGGCGACCGCCCGCGAGAGACCACGTCGAGCTGTGAGGGCCGCCCATGGTTGCCACCCGTCCCGGAAGGGCCGCGACCGCGGCACTGGCCGTGTCCGCGCTGGTTCTCGCCGCGGGGTGCGCGGGCACCCAGACCACCTCGGCCGACGCTCCCACCCCCGTGGGTTCGGAGGACCCGGGCATCGGTCACGTGCACGCACTCTCCGTCGACCCGGGTGACGGCGCCCTTTACATCGCCGGGCACTACGGCCTGTTCAAGGTGACCTCGAAGACCGACGCCGTGCGGGTCGCCGGGCGCATCCAGGACAACATGGGCTTCACGATCCTCGGCCCCAAGACCTTCCTCGCCAGCGGACACCCCTCCATGCCCGACATGCAGGCCGGGAAGGCCCCCCACCTCGGGCTGATCCGCAGCACCGACGCGGGCGTCACCTGGACCACCGTCTCCGACGAGGGCACCGCCGACTTCCACTCACTGCAACCCGCGGGCACGGAGCTCTACGCCTACGACAGTCAGACGAGCAGGGTACGGCGAAGCGGCGACGAGGGCCGCACCTGGAAACTCGGCGCCCAGGCCCAGATCGCCGACCTGGCCGCGCACGCCGGCGAGCCGCTCCGTGTCTACGCCACCACAGCCGAGGGCCTGGCGCGGAGCACCGACGGCGGGGAGAGCTTCACCCCGCTCGACGGGGCACCCCCGATCGTGCTCGCCGACGCCCCCGCCAAGGACACGCTCATCGGCGCCGCCGAGGACGGGCGGCTCCACACCAGCCAGGACGCCGGCCGCACCTGGACCGAACTCGGCCGCCTCCCCGCGCCTCCGTCCGCCCTCAACGCCACGGACCCCAAACGCCTTCTCGCCGCCCTCCAGGACGGCACCGCCGTCGAGTCCACCGACGGCGGCCGCACCTTCACGGTGGTCTTCCAACCGGCGAACGCCTCACACTGACCCCCCGGGTAGCCGGGGCGTTCATCACGCCTGCCGTCTCCAACGAGCGGTCACGCCGGAGAGGAGACGGCCTCACCGGGGCACACCGGCTCACGGGGGCGTCGACAGCGCTCCCGGTTGTGTGGATACCGCTCCCACCGACGCTCATATCGCGAGTGGTCCCTGCCCGCCCGGATGTTTGTGCTTGCCGTCCCGTCTGTGGCGGCCGGGGGTGCGCCCGCCGCGCACCTGTCTCAGCACGATGACCGCGCCGACAAGCACGGCGAGCACCCCGGCTGCCACCGCCGTGGTCTGCGGGGTCAGCGGGATGCCCAGGCCGGAAGCGTGCGCGGTGGCGGCCTGGGCGGCCTGCGCGGCCTGCGCGGCGTCACTGTCGGCCCGCAGAGTGATCAGGGTGGTGCGGACGTCGTCGATGTGCTCCTTGACCTTGCGGGGCACGCCGTATCCCACCACGTGTTCCTCGTCCCGCACCTTGCGTTTGAGCCACACTCCGTCGACGTTCGCCTCGATAGTGTGGATCTTTCCGTTCTTGACCTTTTCCACGACGCCGACGTGGTCGATGTCGCCGATCTTGGAGCCGCCGGACCAGTCATAGAAGACCAAAGCACCAGGTTCAGGGTGGTGCGTCCAGGCGTTCTGCTTCTTGAACCACATCGCGTGCGACGGGGTCCAGGCGAACTGGCCCACAACGTCGGCCACCCCCGCCTTGTCCGCGGCCCAGGCGAGGAACATGTCACACCAGGGCGCGTTCCGATACTTCGGGTGGATGTCTATGTTGGCCGCGTACCACTCACCGAACTTCGTGAACTGTCCTGCCTTCTCCCGATACCCAAGCTCCGGCCGTATGGCTTCGAGCAGGCTCTCCGCAATCGGATCCATAGGCTGCGCGGTCTCCTCACCAGGCCTCGACCAGCATGTGCGCACGGCGCCGCCGCACCATCGCGGCGTTTCCCCGGCACGCGCCTTCCGCCGGCCCGGCGAGGTCCGCTTTGGCGGACCGGCATGCGGGCATGCGGCAGCAAGGCTTAACCCCAACGAGAAACCGGAAACCGTCCTCTCGGTTCACCCCTGACCGCGAGAACCCGGTGAACGGCGGCGTGCGTCCGGAAGACCGCGGCACACCCACATGCCGCCTGAGCACAGCCGTCTCACGAGGCACGTGAGGCGGATGTGACCCACGCGACACCTGCGCCAAGGTCTCACGGAGATCGCCGACCGATAACAATTGACTGTAATCACGGAAGCGCGACCGCGGGCGGGAACCACCAAAAATGACTAAACGACGCCGGAGTACCGCAAGGTCGGGCAAGCTTCATCGGAACGCACCGTGGTGACGGGCCGACTCCGGATGAGGTTAGCCTTACCTACAGAGAGTGCGGCCCGCGTGTCGGAAATGGCCATGGGCGGCCCCCGCCGTACGATTGGCTGGATATGACCGCTGATGGAATCGTGCTGGTCCACGGAGCCATGCACAACAGCTCATGCTGGAACCCTGTGATCCCCCACCTGAGGCTCCCCGCGGTCGCGGTCGATCTGCCCGGGCGGGCCGGAGCGCGGCTCAACCGGCTCGTCTCCCTGGAGGGCTGGGCGGCGACGGTGGCAGACACCGTCAAACGGCACGACCTCAAGCGCGCGATGGTCGTGGCCCACTGCCTCGGCGGGCTCAGCGTGCTCGACCTCGCCAAACGTGTGCCGGGGCGGGTGCGCGACCTCGTGCTGGTCGCCGGGGTGGTGCCCCGCAACGGGCAGTCCTACCTCGACACCCTCCCGTCGCCTCTCGCCCGGCTGCGGGAGGTGATGCTGCGCAGGCGGGACGAGGTCATGCTCCCCCGCCTGCTCGCCAAGATGCTGCTTTTCCACGACATCGACAGGTCGGCCCGGCGCAGCCTGCTCGCCGGGCTCGTCCCCGAGCGGTCCTCGGTGTTGTCCACGCCGGTGCGGACGAGGTTCACAGAAGGCGTGCGGCTGTCCTATGTGCACACCACCAGAGACCGCATCGTGCCCATGCGCGCCCAGCGGCGTTATGTCGCCCGGCTAGGCGACACCGTGACGCGCGCCTTTCTCAACTGCGGACACAGCGTCTTCGCCGCCTGCCCGCGCGAACTCGCCGACGTGCTCAACCGGCTGGCCTTCGCCTAGAGCGGCGTAAGACCCTCGCATGTCCTTCTGCACCCAGTAGGCCGCCGAGGCGCCTGCGTGCACGGCGGTCACCACCGTCTGCCAGTCGGTCGTGAGGTCGCCCGCCGCGAAGACACCGGGCACGCTGGTGCGCTGCTCCTGGTCGACCTTCACGAACCCGTGCTCGTCGAGCACCGGGCCGAGGCGCTCCACCACGGGGACCTGCCGCTGCCGGGGGCGCCAGAACAACGTGCCGCGCGGCACCACCCTGCCGTCCGCCAGCTCGACGGCGCGCAGGTCGCCGCCGGCATGGTGCAGCCGCGCGATGGGGCCGGGCACCACCTCGACGCCGAGGTCGCGGGCGCCGGTGAGCGTCCCGTCGCCGAAGACGACGACGTCACGGCTCCACGGGGCGAACCTCGCCGCCGCCGCTCTCGCCTGCTCCGCGGTCGACACCACCACACCCCAGGAGCGGCCGGCGTTCTCCCACCCCACACAGAGGGGGCAGTGGATCACGGTCTTCCCCCAGCATTCCCGGAATCCGTCCACCTCGGGGAAGACGTCCACCATCCCGGTCGCGAGCAGCACACGCCCGGCCCCGATCCGGTCACCGTCCTCACACGCGATGACAAACCCGCCGTCCCGCTCCACGATCTCCGCCGCGGTGACCGCCCGGCGCACAGCCATGCCGTACTTATCGAGATCGGCCCAGGCTCGGGCGCGGTATTCCCCCGGGGACACTCCGTCCATCCCCACCAGTCCGTGCATGCCATGAGACATGGCGTTGCGCGGCGGCGCCGGCGACTCGACCACCACCACGCGGAACCGCGACCTGCTCAACGTCATCGCCGCCGTCAGCCCCGCGGGCCCGCCACCGACGATCGCGATATCGAACACCTTCAGGCTCCTCGTCGTCACTCCCATTCAACCCTCACCGCGTCCCGCACCGGCACATGCGGCCGTGCGGACTTCAGCGACGCGCGCACAACCTACCGGGGCACTCCACCGGCTCTCACGCCGCCGCCGCGGGCCCGCTCAAGCGAACTGTGCCGTACCGTCACGGGTACGGGGTACGGCGGCGCCTCGTATGATCGGGCCATAGCCCATCAGTGTGGAGACCGGTGACCGAGCAGACGACTCCCCACAGCCGCCCGCGTGGTTCCTTCGCGGCGGCTGCCAAGGCGTTGGCCGGGTTGGGGCGCCTTCGTGACGTGCCGGTCGTCTTCATGCTGGCGTGGGTGGGCTGGCTGGCCATCCCGTGGCCGACCGGTGGCCCCGCGCGGGCCCACACCACCGACGCGGCGGCCTTCGAACCGGGCGCGGAGGCGTCGGGTGCCGCTCCGGCGCGGGACATGGCGGTCGCCGCATCGGATTTCCGGCCGAGCCCGGATTTCCGGCCAAGCTCAGATTTCCGGCCGAGCTCAGATCTCAGGCCGAGCCCGGATTTCCGGCCGAGCCCGGATTTCCGGCCGAGCCCGGATTTCCGGCCGAGCCCGGATTTCAGGCCAAGCTCGGTGGAAGTCCTCCCGTCCGGGGACGTGTTCTCGAACCCGGGGTTCCTGGCGGGCGTTGAGGTCAGGCCCGCCGCCGAGGACACCCGGAGCGCCGAGGAGGTGATCGCCGCCGAGCGGGCGCGCATCGCCGGGGAGGTGCACGACGCGGCCGGGCACAGTCTCGCCGCCATCGCCATGCAGGCAGGGCTCGCCTTGCTCGCCTTCGACGAGGACCCGGAGCAGGCGCGTGCCTCGCTCGCCGCGATCCGGTCGACCAGCGCGCAGGCGCTCGGCCGGTTGCGCTCCGCGCTTGACACGATCGACCCCCGGGAGGCATACGGCGCCGCCGGGACCGACCTGTCCCCCTTGGTCGACGGGGTGCGGGCCGCCGGGCTGCCCGTGGACGTGCACCCTGCGACACCCGTCGTGCCGGGACATCTCCGCGATGTGGTCTACCGGCTGGTGCGCGAGTCACTGACCAATGTGCTCCGGCACGCGGGCCCGACGCGGGTGGCGATCCGGTTCGACGAACGGCCCGGCACGTTCTCGGTGAAGGTCGCGGACCGGGGTTCCGGCCCGCGAGGCAAGGCGGAGGCCGGCAGGGGGCTCACCGGCATGCGCGCCGGGGTCGCGGCGGCCGGCGGCACCTTCAGCGCGGGCTCCCGGGAGGGTGGCGGCTTCCAGGTCACCGCCGTCTTCCCCACGGAAGGCACACCACGTGCCCTCTCTGTGGAGCGGGCGTGATGTCAACCGGTCCAGGCCAGGTGCCCGGGTGATCCGGGTGGCGCTCGCCGACGATCAGGCCGTCGTGCGCATGGGGCTCAAGGCGCTGATCGAGCGGGAAGCCGATCTCGCGTTCGTGGGTGAGGCGGCGGACGGTGGAGCGGCGTTGCGCATGCTGCGCGAGGTCAAGCCCGATGTTCTGCTGCTCGACATACAGATGACCGGCATGGACGGCATCGACGTGTTGCGTGCCATGGCGGCCGAGCCGGAGCTCGGGTCCACCCGTGTCATCGTGGTCACCACGTTCGGCACGGACCGCTACGTGTTCGCGGCCCTGCAGGCGGGGGCCAGCGGGTTCGTGCTCAAGGACAGTGCTCCGGAGGAGCTGGCGCACGCGATCCGGGTCGTCGCCTCGGGTGAGGCGCTGCTCTCGCCCGCGGTCACCAGGAAGGTGATCGGGTTGTTCGGCAGGCCGGGGGCGGCGGTGACGCCGGTGGAGGGGCTTGACAGTCTCACGCCGCGCGAGCGGGAGATGGTGGCCTGGGTGGCGACCGGGCGGTCGAACGACGAGATCGCCGCTGAGCTCGTCATCAGCCCGGACACGGTGCGCACGCATGTCAGCCGGGCCATGGTGAAGCTCCGGGCCCGGGACCGGGCCCAGCTCGTCGTCTTCGCTGTGCGGTCGGGGCTCACCGCCCCCTGAAGCGGCCCTTGGCGCGGCTCGTGGCCGCCGCCCCCTTGAGAAAGCCCTTGTACTCGCGCTGCTCCACTTGCGCGTCGATCTGTTTCACGGTGTCCAGGCCGACGCCAACCATGATGAGCAGGGTCACGCCGCCGAAGGGGAAGTTCTGCTGGCTCGACGGGTCGCGCAGGAGGATGAACACGAGAATGGGGATCAGGGAGACCAGTCCGAGGTAGACCGCGCCGGGCGCGGTCAGCCGGGAGAGGGTGAACCGGAGATACTCGGCGGTGGCCCGCCCCGGGCGGATGCCGGGCACATATCCGCCGGAGCTTTTCATGTTGTCGGCCACCTCGACCGGGTCGAAGGTGATGGAGACGTAGAAGAAGGTGAACCCCACGATGAGCAGGAAATAGCCGATGACGTAAACGGGGTGGTCGCCCGAGGTGAGATAGCGTGCTATCCATTCGGCGACGGGTCCTGTGCCGCCCATTAGCTGCGCCGCCAATTGCGGGATGAAAAGCATCGACGAGGCGAAGATGACCGGCACGATGCTCGCCTGGTTGACTTTGAGGGGAAGATAGGTCGTGCTTCCGCCGTACGTCCTGCCGCCGACCATGCGCTTGGCATATTGCACGGGGACGCGGCGCTGCGCCTGCTCGACGAAGACCACCGCCGCCATCAGGAAGATCCCCGCCACCAGCATCGTCACCAGGGCGAACGGGCTGATCCTGAAGATGTTGGAAATGTAGGACGGGAAGACGGCGATCACCTGGGTGAAGATCAGGATCGACATGCCGTTGCCGATGCCACGCTCCGTGATGAGCTCGCCCAGCCACATGACCACGCAGGTGCCGGCGACCATGGTGACCACGAGCACGACGGCGGCGGGCACCGACGAGTCGTAGAGCACAGGGGTGCGGCAGTTGGGGAAGATCTGCCCGGTGCGCGCCATCGCCACCACCGTGGTGGCATAGAGCAGGGCGAGCACGACGGTCACATATCTCGTGTACTGCGTGATGACGGCCTGCCCCTCGCGTCCTTCCTTTCTGAGTGCCTCCAGGCGGGGCACGACGACGGTCAGCAATTGCATCATGATGCTCGCCGTGATGTACGGCATGACCCCGAGTGCGAACACCGAGAGTTTCAGCATCGCTCCGCCGCTGAACAACTGCAGCATATCGACCGCCGCGCCGTCCGAGCCGCTGAGGCATCGGCGCACGGCGCTCACGTCCACCCCTGGCGAGGGCAGGATCTGCCCGAATCTGAACAGCACGACGATCGCCAGGGTGAAAAGCAGCTTCTTCCGGATGCCGGGCATGCGGAGGGCGCGCAGGAGGAGGCGGGGCATGAGCCGAGTCTGGCCCGGCGGCCCGCCAGGGACATCCGCCCACTCGCGGCTTCGCCGTACGCAAATCCGCGTAGGTCTTGTCATGGTTTTCCGCGGCGGGGCCACGAGTGGGACCCCTATTTCCGCTATTCAAATGATCCGCCTGTCTGGCAGGCTGGGAGCCGGAGACTGTATTAGGAATTTGTCTGCCATTTCCTTGGTGTCCGATTTAGTGGGGGCGCTTAGTGAATTCGGCACGACTCTGCGTGACCTAAAGGGGTAAACTTTGCGCGAGACCGAATCCGCCGCGTCAAGCCGGCGGGAATTTCTTCGTTGGTTGTCCGTCGCCGGAGCGGGTGTGGGCGCGGTGGCGGTCGGCGGGCTGCCGGGGCCTGCCTCCGCCGCCGTCTCACCGGAGGCGCAGAGCACGCCCTCCGGGGGCGTCAACTCCGACATCACCGTGTTGAGAGGCGGCACGGTCATCGACGCGACGGGAGCGCGGCCGATCCGCGACGCGGTCGTGGTGACGATCGGCGACAGCATCGTGTGGGTGGGGCGCGAGCACCGGTCCATGCCCGTGCCTGCGGGGGCACGTGTCGTCGACGTCCGCGGCAAGTATGTGATCCCCGGGCTGTGGGACATGCATGTGCACGGGATCTACATTGAGGAGTTCTGGCCGCCGCTGTTCATCGCCAACGGCGTCACCGGGATTCGCGAGACCTGGGGCCTGCCGGATGTCTACGCCACGCGTGACCGCATCGAGCAGGGGCTGCTCACCGGGCCGAGGGTCAACACCGCGGGCCCCCTGGTCGACGGCCCCGGGTCATGCTGGACCGGCTATCCGCTGGCCCTCGCGCGGACCCCCGCCGAGGGACGCGAGGCCGTGCGGCGCACCCGCGCGGAGGGCGCCGACTGGGTCAAGGTCTACAGCTTCCTGCGGCGCGACGTCTTCGACGCCATCGCCGACGAGGCACGCCTGCTGGGCCTGCCGTTCGCCGGTCATGTCCCGACCATGGTCTCGGTCCCGCATGCCGCGAGGTCGGGGCAGCGCACCTTCGAGCATCTGTACGGCATGGCCATCGCGACCTCCGACCGCGAGGAGGAGTTCCTGAAGCGGCTGCGGGACACCCCGATCGACCCGACCAATCCCTTCCCCTACGCGCAGCTCATGGGCGAGCTCGACCGGGAGGCGGTCAGGTCGCACAACCGCGGCAAGGCCGCCGCGCTCTACGCCTCGCTGGCCCGCCGGGGCACCTGGCAGTCGCCGACGTTGACCGTTTTGCGGGTGTCGTCGGTGCCGACCGACACGCTCGTGAACGACCCCCGTCTCAAATACATGCCGACCTCCTTGAGGGAGTCGTGGAAAGTCATGCTGGAGGCCCGGGGGCCGCGGACACCCGAGCGGCTCGCCGCCGAGCGGGAGTTCTTCGCCTTCCAGATGCGCAGCCTCGGCGAGATGCGCCGGGCGGGCGTCGGCGTGGTCGGTGGCACCGACGTGCTGAACCCCTACTGCATGCCGGGTTTCAGCCTGCACGACGAGCTTCGGCTTCTCGTCGAATCCGGGCTGAGCACCCTGCAGGCGCTCCAGTCGGTCACCCGGGACGCCGCACGCTGCCTCGGCACCGAGCGCACCATGGGCACGGTCACCCGGGGCAAGGTGGCCGATCTGGTCGTGCTCGACGCCGACCCGCTGGCCGACATCCGCAACACGCAGCGCATCCACGCCGTCGTCACGCGCGGCACACTGCGCACCCGGCAGGACCTCGACCGCATCCTCGCCGACGTGGAGGCCGCCGCGGCCCGCCCCGGCGCCGCCGCCGTCTCCTCGGCCGCGGCGCGCATCTCGGACAGGATGGCGCAGGGCGGGGGGTGCGGCTGCCACTGACGGCCGGAAGGCTCCACCCCTGTGGTTCACCGCTCTATCGGCTGGTGAACCACAGGGCTGCCTTGTCCATCTCCTCGCGCGGCCCGGCCGCGAAAGTCCGTACGGCACGGCCCCGCAGGTCGAGCATGATCGTGTGTGTCGTGCGCGGCCCCGGCCAGGGTGGCGGTCGCCTGGCCGGCCGAGGACGGTGCGCCCTGCAGCACTTCTACCGCGACGCGCGGGCCCGCCGGGGGGATTCGGCGAGGCAGACCACTCCCGGACCGCCGCGGCCCAGCAGTCCGAGCACCTGATAGGGGCCTATGTGGGTGGGGAGCATCAGCGGACCGTCGTCCGGTCGAAACACACGAGCGCCTTGTTGAGGTCGATGCGGCCGAGCACGCGGACGGTCTTTCCGACGAAGTCGAGCACCCGGACCTCGTTCTGTCCCTTCTTCTTCATGAGCGGTCCGCCATGGTGCCGCCGAGATCGACGTGGACTTCGTGCTTCACGGCGACACCGGCCCCGCGTCGACGTGGGTCTCACGGGCGCGGGAGGGTGACGAGATCTGGATCGTCGGGCCCAATGCGGCATATCCTGGGATACAGGACGGTCTGGAGTGGCGCGCGCCCGCCGAGGCGACCTGTGTACTGCTCGCGGGCGACGAGACGGCGGTCCCCGCGATCAGGGCCATCGTCGAGGCGCTGCCGCCCGGCGTGCGCGCCCGGGTGCTGCTCGAAGTGCCCGCCGCCGACGACTCCCTCCCCATCGCCGCCGGGCCGGACGTCGAGATCACCTGGCTGACCCGCGGTCACGCCCCGCACGGCGAACTGCTCGTGCCCGCCGTGCGCGAGGTGGCCGCCAGGGTCGCGGCCGACGCCGACGCCGCCCGGGGCGGGGGCTCCGCGTTGGAGGACGTCGACGTCGACACCACCATCCTCTGGGAGATTCCCACCGACACGGCGGGTGGCACGTTCTACGCCTGGCTGGCCGGGGAGGCCGGTGTGGTGAAGACGCTGCGCCGCCACCTCGTGCAGGAGGTGGGGGTGGACCGCCGCGCCGTGGCGTTCATGGGCTACTGGCGCCTCGGGCGTTCCGAGGGAGACTGAGGCGCCGCCTGGGCGCGCCGGGTTCGCGATGCTCTGTACGATGCCCAGGTAACCAAACCCACCGAGATGACCAGGTGAACTTCTCCATGGACGAATCCGGCCAGATCGTCGACGGGACCGTGCATCCGATCCGCTACGTCGGCGACCCCGTGCTGCATCGGCCCTGTGCGACGGTGACCGATTTCAACAGCGAGCTGGCCACTTTGGTGCGTGACATGTTCGCGAGCATGTACGCCGCTCAGGGCGTCGGCCTGGCCGCCAACCAGATCGGTGTGAGCCTGCGGGTGTTCGTCTACGACTGCCCCGACGAAACCGAGGAGCACCAGCGCGGGGTGGTGGTCAACCCCACGCTCGCCCTTCCCGGCATCGGCCGGCGGCAGCTTGAGGACTATGACGAGGGTTGCCTCTCGGTGCCCGGCCAGCGCGCGTCCCTGGCCCGGCCCGACCACGCGGTGGTGCACGGGTTCGACGTGACGGGGCAGCCGATCACGCTGGAGGGCACCGGGCTGCTCTCGCGCTGCTTCCAGCATGAGACCGATCACCTTGAGGGGCGGCTTTATATCGACCGGCTTCCCGGGAAGAGGCGCAAGGCCCTCCTCGCGGCTTACGAGGAGTCCCGCCGCACGGCTTGATGCTTTTGCGCTTTGCGCCTTTGTGCCTTTGTGTACGGCTCACGCCTGAGCGTCGCGTGGTCCGTACACGGCTGGGAAGGCGCCCGCCGAGTTCGGGCGTTCCCGGGTGCTGTGAGGCGGTGTGTCCGGTCGGTCAGGAGCCCGGCATGACGGCGCCGGCCGGGTCCACGGGCGCGGCGGGGTCGATCAGGGAGGCGAGCTGGTTGCGCAGGAACAACTGCTGCACCAAGATCGCGGGCCCGTCCGGCTTGATCTTCACGGTGGCCCTGAGCACCGTCTGACCGCCCGCGGAGACCTCGTCGTGCTCGATGCCGTCGACCGCGTCCCGGAGCACCTTGGCCTGCGGGGTGAATTTCGAGGTGAAGTTGTTCTTGATCTCCGGGACCAGCGGCAGCGCGCACACCACGTTGACCGCCGGGTCACCCGGGGCGGCGGGCTTGCGCAGGCCCAGGCCATAGAGCTTCACCCCTGCCACCTGCGGCGGGGCGGCGATGAGCGCCGCGGCCACGTCGCCCAGGCATGAGGCGACGGCGGTGTGGTCCGCGGAGTCCTTCAGCGACCCGCTGCTCGCCAACCCCGCCTCGACGGGGGCCGCCGCCGCGCCGGCCACGAGCGCCTTGTCGGTGACGACGACCTGATTGAGCTGATTCATCAGGCCGATCTTGACCATGGGGCCGTTCATATCGATCTGGTTGTCCTTGGTGAACGTGAGCCCCTCCTGCCCGCCCATGGTGCGTGGTTTCGCACCGAGAGTGGTGAGCTTGGACTTGATGTCGTCGACGGCGAATGCGCCTTCGAGACGGAGTGCGTTTTCGGGCGGCATGCCGTATGCCACCACTCGGTCAACCTTATAGACATTGATTCCGGTCTGCTGGGTCACCACATCGGCTCTCAACGCGATGTTGCCGAGGCCGACGCCCATGGCCGAGACCCAGCGCCGGTCACCGGTGGCTCCCGCGTCGTTCGCCGCACCGATGGCTCGCCAGTGCGCCATATCCCCATATTCCAGGTATCGCGCTGCCGACCCCTTGGCGGAAAGGGATCCCAATACCTCGACAAGCCCACCGCCTTGCGAGCCGCTGTCCGCGGCCTTCGTTTTGGCGCCGTCGTCGCCCGAACACCCGGTCAACACCAGGCCGGCTGCGGCGAGAGTGACTGCAAATCCACGCATAGCGGTAAACCCTAGCGACACGTCACAACCTCCTACCAGTTCTCTCTCATTGAGCACGACGCTGGGGTTGTGCCGGCGGTTCACGCACCGGGTGAGACATGGGACACACATGAGCGCACCACAACGCTCTGACCAGGCGAATCAATTCCTCAGCCCGGGTATGGAGGGAGTGTCGATCATCAACTCTCGGTCGATGTGTTTCACGGAGAAAGGACAGCCATGCGAGGACATAAAACGTCCACGACGGCATTTACCATAAATTCTGTTAATCTCGCCCTGCTTGCCTTGCTGGGCACTGTGGCGATCCCCACCGGTGCGAGTGCCGCCACCGGGGTGTCCACCATATCGAGCGCCAAGTCAAACCTGTCGGTGCACTCCAGATTGCGCCCCGTTCGCCCGGTCAAGAGCAACCTGCTGCGCACCACCGCCCGTCGCGCCGACCCGGTGGTGATCGCGGGTACTCAGGCGGTCTACGAGATCACCGTGCGGAACAACGGTCCCTCGGACGCGGTCGGCGTCGTCGTGAGCGACACCTTGAACTCCTTTCTCACCTTCGTCTCCTCAGACCCCACGGGGTGTACGGCCAACCAGCAGGTCGTGACCTGTAACGCCGGAACCGTGCCGGTCGGAACGAACAAGACGTTCAGGATCACCGTCAGGATTGCCGCGAACACCCCCAAGGACACCGTCATCGGCAACCTGTCGAGCGTCACCTCGACCACGAACGAGGGCAACCCCGCCGACAACACCTCACCCATCGTCAACGCCACCGTGGACACCCGGGCCGACCTCGTCGCCACGAAGACCGCACCGGCCGAACTACTCCAAGGCACCCACGCGGTCTACACGCTCGGCATCCAGAACAGCGGCCCGTCCGACGCGCAGAACACCCGCATCACCGACGTGCTCGACCCAAACCTGACCTTCGTATCCTCGAACCCGGTCGGATGCACCGCCACCGGTCAGACCGTGACCTGCCCGACCGGCATCCTGCGGCCCACCGATAGCAGAAGCGTGCAGATCACGGTCAACGTCAAACCGACGACCCCGCTCGGCACCGTCATCATGAACACGGCCAGTGTGGCGTCGGACACGACCGACCCCAACAGCGCCAACAACACCACGGTCGACACCACCGGCCTCCCGGTCGGCGCACCGCGAGCCGACCTGAGCATCACCAAGACCGGCCCGACAAGCCCATAACCATCGAACCCCCCTGTGGGCGGGCTGCGACGGTGCCCGCCCACAGCCGGCCTTCTCCCGTCGGGCTGCCTTCGTTTGGGGCTGTACGGCACAGCCTTTTCATGACGTGTGCACAAGTGAGCGGAGGGCGGCACCGCTTACCGGGTTCTGTCTGCATCGGGGCCGGCTCGTGGCCTCGCCCACGCGCGAGGCTCGTGCCGTACGGCACGGCTCTAGCGAGGTGGGCGGGGCGAGCGCATCAGGGTGACCACTAGGGCGCCGAACGCCAGGAGCAAGAGCCCGCCGCAACCGTAGGCGGCGAGGCTGAGGCCGGTGAAGGGAAGCCACTCGCTGATGTACGGCTTCCCGCCGGCGCTGCCGCCGACCTCGAACTCGTGTGTCTCGACTACGGTGCCCTCCCCTTCCCGGTCGTCGGGTTCGTGCCGGTCCGATGATGCGGAATCCGACACATCAGGGCCGACCTCCGGAGAGCTCCAGCTCGGGGATGGCGTCGGGGTGAGTGTGTGAGTCTGTGTTGGTACGGGGGTGGGTGTGGGGGTTGACGTGGGTGGGTCGCCTACGCGGGTGGACACGGTGGCGACGTCGTTGTCCGCGGTCAGGTCCAAGGTCTGCGAACTCATTCCAACCGTGTTGGACAGGAGAACCCCGGAAGGGAGCCCGGACGCGACGCGAACCGGCAGGTCGACGGTCCACGTCGCGTCGGCGGCCAGGTGAAGGCGGCGGCACACGACAAGTCTGGCGTTCGCCGTACATCCCTCCGGGAGTCCTGCGCCGGAGATGAGACCCGCCGCGTCGGGCAGGAGGCCCTCGGGGAGCTCGTCGACGAGTGTGACGCCCGCCGCGGCGGACGGTCCCCGGTTGCTCACCGTGATCCGGTATCTCGCCCGCCGCCCCGGCAGGAGCGGGCCGGCGACCGTCATCTGGAGCGAGAGGTCGGCCATGGTGCGCACGACGGCGTCCACGGGCGGGGTGAGATTGTCGGCCGGGTCGCCTTCCGCCGTCGCCGCGGTCACCTCCGCGATGTTGCTGATCAGCGTGCCTTCCGGCGTGTCGGACGAGGTGCGCACGGTCACGCTGTAGGTCGCGGTCTCGTTGACGCCGAGCCGGGCGACCGGGCAGGTCACCCGCTGCCCGACGGCACGGCAGCCCGGCGGGTCGGACGACACGAACGTGAGCCACCGGTCCAGCGTGTCGCTCGCGGTCACGCCGACCGCTTCGGAGGGGCCGCGATTGATCACGGTGATCTTGTAGACGGCAAGCCGGCCCGCGTATATGGGCTCGGGGGCATGTGAGGCGGCGATGCCGGGGAGCAGCATCAGCGTCACGATCGCGAGCAGGACGCAGACCAGTCTTCTCGCCGGAGTGTGGGACGGTGCGGATGCCCGTCTCCTCATAGCCCACTCCCGATACGCCGGATCCACCTGATCACAACGAGGGGCGTCACCATGTCTACACCGAGAAATCCGTGAAACCGGGGATTGAGGATCTACGGTGTGTCTGTCTTGTTGCACCTCCTTCGCAGGGTGAGTTCCGACATCGTCGCGGTCCGCCATCCATCGTCCGTGGACCGCAGGGCGGTCTGCCGGCTCGCCGCCGGCGGCGCACAGTGCGACCCGCCTACGATAGAACTTCGCCACGATGGCACCCTCTCCCCATCAGCACCCCGGCCGGGGGTCACTCAAGCTCGTCCGGGGAAGGGCACTCGACGGGAGGCCTCGATGCCGAACACGACGCTGGTCACCTACCCCGCCGGGGAGGTCGGCGGCACCTCCGAGGTCGTCGCCGTGATCCCCGTGGGCGACCGCACCGGGGTGATCACCACTCGGACGCCATTCCATCCGCTGGACCACACCTGGCCCGACCAGCCCGCCGACCTCGGCACGCTGACCGCCGGCGGAGTGCGGCACACGGTGCTCGACTGCGTCACGGGAGCCGTCGAGGAGGGCACGAGCACCGTGCTCATCGGCGATGACATCCCCGTGCGGAGGGGGTCGGAGGGGTGGCACTGGCTCGTCGTCCATGTGGTCGACGCGGATGCGAGCGTTTTCGGCCTGCCGTCACACTCGGGCCACGGTGTGGCGCCTGCGGCTTCCTCCGAACCCGCCGCGCATCTTGAAGCGGTGCCGGCCCAACCCGAGGCATTGTCCGTGCACCTTGAGGTGGACGCGGTTCGCCGCCTGGCCCTGTCGGCTGGGCACACGGTGTGTCACCTGATGGCGCTGGCGCTCAACGAGACGCTCGCCGATCTGTGGTCCAAGGAGGTGCGCACGGACTCCCTCGGGCATCCCGACTTCGACCAGATCGCGATCACGTCGTCCCGCATCCTGCCGTATGGCAGCCGTGACGACTACCGCCTGGGCAAATCCCTGCGCAAGAAGGGATTCGCCATGTCGTCCCTCGCCGACGACCTGCCGGGCATCGCCACCCGTACGGAGGACCGGCTGAACCAGTGGATCGCTGAAGGGGCGGAGGTGCGTGTCGAGGCGAGCGAGCCCACACTCACCGCCCGGCGCACCTGGTATTGCGGCTTGACCGCCGGCGAGGCGCGTATTCCATGCGGCGGCACCCACGTGACGAACACCGCCGACCTCAAGACCGCCAAGATCTCGCTCGACCTTTCCCCCGACGGGACCGCGTTGACCGTGGTGACTTCATTGCCGGGTTTCGGGGGGTGACCTGGCTTTCCGCGCACGACACGGAATCGGCCGCCTCAGCGCAGACGCCACCCACACCGGAAACCGCTCTCCGTCGGGCGGATCCCGGGCCCCACCTCCCGCAGTCTGCAGCGCGCTCCACCGTGTCAGAGAAGAGGTGGACGAGGCAGCGAGGCCCCAGGGGTCTCTCGCTTCACGGTGGTGCGAGAGACCCCCGGGTTCGCTCACTTCAGGGTGGTTATGAACTCCGCTGCCAGGTCCAGCAGGTGGCGATCGTCGCGTGCCGTCTGCTGGAAGTCGAGAATGATCTCGTGCACCCCGGCGTCGGCCGCGCTGCGCAGATAGTCCGTGAGCTGGGTGACCGTGCCTGCCGGGGGAAGTGCCTCGGGGCGGGACGGCGTCTCGGTGATCGCGGGGTTGCAGCGCATCACCATGCGGAGTGCGTCAGGATCCCGACCGGCTTCTTCCGCGCTCTGCCGTACGGTGTCCCACATCGCGGTGAGTGCCGGGAGCGGCATCGCGGCGGTCAGCCAGCCGTCGGCGCGGCGGCCGATGCGGCGGAGGACGGCGGGGGCGAAGCCGGCGAGGTAGAGGGGTGGGCGGCGCTCGGGCTTGGGGTGGATGCGGCTGGGCGTGATGCGCCAGTGTTCGTCCTCATATGACACGGGATCTGTGGTCCAGATGGTGTCGAGGACGTCGAGCACCGCTTCGAAGCGTGCCGCCCTGGAACGCCATGGCACGCCCACGGCGGCATATTCGTCCGAAGACCAGCCGAGGCCCAGTCCCACGTTCAGCCGGCCGCCGCTGAGGTGGTCGACGGTGGCGAGGGAACGGGCGAGGATGGCGGGGGGATACCAGCAGGCGTTGAGGGCGCTCGCGCCGAGCCGTACCCGGGTCGTGTGTGCGGCGGCCACCGACAGCACGGCGACGGGATCGAGGAACGTCGCGAAATCTGGGGGGATCGTCCCATCACCTGCGGGATATGGGTCTCTGGGGGACAGGGGGGTCATCAGCCGATCGCCCACCCAGAGACTTGCGAAACCCAGCGCCTCGCTCTCCTGAGCCACCGACCGGATGCTGTCGAGTGATGCGAATCGACCATACTGCGAAATGGCTAGACCGATCTCCACGCCAAATCCCATCGTTCTTGGTTCGTTTTTCTCTTGAGCCGGCATGACTAATAACCGCTTTTCATCCCACCCCAGACGGGCGACGGTAGAAAAGAGGTGAGGAAGGATTCAGATTTTACGGCCGACGCCGCAGAGAAGAAGCGACTCCTCCGGGCGGTCCACTATCTCCGAAATTTCCGGAATTTCCTGATGCCACTCCGACACCCACACCACTCCAGGATCGACCAGTTCGAACCCCTCGAACATGGCGGCCACCTCGGCCCGGCCCCGCAGGACGAGTGGCGACGTCGCACGCTCGTAGACCGCCGTCCCCTTGTCGACGGCCTCCGCCCGCGCGTCGCTCGTGCCGTGCGACAACACCAGATAACTGCCCGGTGGCAACGCCGACCGCAGTGTACGGAGGATCCCGGCGGGGTCGTCTGAGTCCTCGATGAAGTGCATGACGGCCACGAGCAGCAGCCCGATCGGCCGGGTGAAGTCGAGGGAATTGCGCACGTCCGGGTGTTTCAGCAGTTCCTCGGGCCGGCGCAGGTCACCCTGGACGACGCCGGCGTTCCCCACCCCGGTCAGCAACGCCCTGGCGTGCGCGAGGACCACGGGGTCGTTGTCGACGTACACCACCCGCGCACCGGATGCGACCTTGGCCGCCACCTCGTGCACATTCCCCTGTGTCGGCAGACCTGTGCCGATGTCCAGGAACTGCCGGATGCCGACTTGGGCGAGATGCCGTACGGCACGGCCGAGGAAAGCGCGATTCTCGCGGGCCGCCATGCGTAACTCGGGGGCTACTGCCAGGATTTTCTCGGCCGCTTCACGGTCGGCGGGGAAATTATCCTTCCCCCCGAGGTAGTAGTCGTAGAGTCTTGCGACGTTAGGGGTTTTCGGGTCGAACCCCAGCGACTCGCCACTCTGCCCCAAGCCGTACTCCCAGCGAGCTCAGATGATGCGGCGAGCAAGTCGTCCAGGTTTCAACGCATCGCCGTGATCATCATCCTAATAGCCGACATCTCCCTGGAAGGCCGATATAGGCAATGAGGTGCCCCCCACCGCCGAGGCGACCGGCGGTGGGGGGAACGCCCCCGAACTCACGGTCAGTCCTACACGTGCCCACACGTCTGACCGTTCACCTCGGCGTGGAAGGGTGCGGCTCCCTTCCCCCCGTAGCCTCGGTGGAAGACCAGAGTGCGGCACGGCGCTGCACGCGCGCTGTACCGCCGCCTGCACGGCACCGTTCACCCAGTGAAGGCGCAGGTCAGAGGGCCACGACACGCACCTCGAAGAAGATTCCGCTGAGGTGGGGCATGTAGTGGTTGCCTTGCTCGTCGACCATCTTCCAGTAGACCTTGCACATGCCGGGCTGACGAGGAGCCGTCACCGGGACACTCACATGCACCGACTCCCCGGGGTCGGTATCGGGGATCGGCACCCGGCGCGGAGTCTGGCAGAGATCCTCGCCGTCCCATGGCCACTGGCGATAGAGATAGCGATCCCGCCACGGGATGGCGCCGTCGTTGGTGAGCTTCCACGTCTTCACGAACCTCTGCCCCACGCTCACCGTGCTGCCGTCGGGGAAGGTGATGTCGCCATCGAAACGAGACTTGTCCCCGGGGATGGGGCGTACAAGCAATTGCTGGGGCGTGGGCGTGGGCGTGACCTCGACGGACGGCCGCCACCACAACCCCGCCGCCGTGAAACCGACAAGCGCGGCGACAAGCACCGCGAGCAGAGTGCTCCCCCAGCGGGAAACCAGGACCCCGGACATGCGGAACCGGCCGCTCAGGAACCCTTGCCCTTCACCGGAGGTGAGCGTCTCGGATTTGGCGGCCTGGCCCGCAGGCGGGGGCTGGGGATAGTGGGCCTCGGCACCCGCCGCATGAGGCGTGCCCCCAGCACCCGCTGCATGAGGCGTGCCGCCAAGCTCACCGGCCCCGGTGCCCGGCCCGTGAGTCGTGTGACCGGGTGTGGAGAACCCTTCATGTGTGACTCCCGCACCGGAACCGGTTGAGTCCACGAAAGCCGGAACAGGCACTCCTCCGACATCCGAAGAGGGCGTTTGCCCGGCCGCGCCCGCCCCGGGCGGCGTGGTGCCGTGGGCCGTGAATTCGCGGGTGGAGGTTCCCGGCCCAGGGGGAGTGCCCTCGATATCGGCTATTTCCCGGCGCCCGCCAAGCTCTGCCGTGTCGCCTGCCTGCCGCCGCCCGAGACCGGGCTCCGCGTTGAGGATCGCGTGGTAGAGCCGCTGTAACTCAGGCGTCGGATCCGCCCCGAGCTCCTCGCGCAGAGTGTGGCGAATGCGCTCGTAAACGGTGAGGGCCTCGGCCGACCGCCCTGCCATGTGCATGGTCCGCATGAACCGGTAATGGAGCGACTCCCGCATCGGATTACGCTCGCTGAGGGCGGCCAGCGTGGTGATCAGCTCGCTGGGGAGCGACTCCCCAGCGAGCACCAGATCGGCGTATCGCTCCACGGCCGCCAACCGCAACTCATGTGCTCGGGCGATCTCCGCACTGATACAGGGCGTGCTGGGCACGTCGCAGAAGGGCTCCCCCCGCCACAACAAGAGCCCACCCTCAAGGGCCGCCATCGCATCTTTTGGGGTGGCCGCATGACTCGCACGCGCGAGTTCCCGCTGTAAACGGGACAGGTCCAGATCCGCCTTGTCGAGGGTGAGCTCATAACCCCCCGAACGGGTGTGCAACAGCGACTCGGCCGAATCGGGCGACAGTGAACGGAGAAGCGAACGCAGACGGGAGGCCCGGACCTGCACGGCGTTCGCCGGGTCGGCCGGAAGCCGGTCGGGCCAGAGAGCCTCCACCAAATGCTCGGTGGAGACCAACTCGCCGTGGTGGGCCAGAAGCTCACCGAGAAAGGCACGGTCTTTAGCGGCCGAGGGGGCGGTGGACTGCCCCCCGTGCGTGATTGCCAGGGAGCCAAGCACGAGAAAATCCACGCGTGGAGTATTGCATAAAGGGGCGATGCCCCCAGAAAGACCGGCACTCCTCCAGGAGAGGTATCGCACCAGACCGGCCACTTTAAAATAATCAACACTTCAATCCATTTATCGCACATCATATCCCCGGCGCCCCGGACAGGCCGTCGTCCGACCTCCTTCAGAACGGGAAAGCAAGCACGCAATCGCGGAAGCCCGTCACCCCGCTTCACGTCATCGGAATAATGCCATCCCTCATATTCCACCCCGGCAACCGATATCACGATCACCCCTGAACCGCCTCTTCCTCGACGAAGAAGATTTCGCGTGGTCGGCACACCAGAACGCCCGGCAAGCCCCCGCGTGGTGGACCTGGGCCGAAGGCCGCGGCCCCCAATTCGTCACCTTCGACGGCCTCGGCGGCCTCCTCTCCGCAATCCGCCGCGAAATCGCCCCCTGACGCCGGCACACGTCCCCCGAACACACCCCCCGCTTCCATCCGAAGAGGGCGAGACGGCTGTCGACAAGGCGTGGATTTCACCGGGGAACGCCATGATCTCGGGGGTACGCCTACTAAGGTGCCGGTCCATGGGTGCTAAGACCGGACTTCTCCTCCGCTCGACCGCCGACGCCGCCGAGGTGTTCCGTACGCGGCCCGCTCTGGACAAGGACGCGTGCCGTGACCTCCTCCCCCGGCTCTACCCGGAGGCCACACTCACCGAGATGGGCGACGGCGACCTCGGCGAATGCGCCTATCCCTCCGAGGGCCTCGTCTACATCGGCTGCTACCCCGGCGTAGAGATCATCGCCGACCGCCAGGTGGTGGTCGACCTCCCTTCCACCCTCCCCTCAAGGTTCGTCGCCAAGGACGGCCGCAACACCTACCTGCACGCCATGCACAGCGTCACCGACTGGCTGGCCATGGGGGTCTGGCACGACGGCACCCTCATTCGCTCCCTCAGCGTGGCCCCGGACTCCGGCGTCATGGAGGACATCGGCGACCCCCTCCCCTTCGAGACCCCCTTCTGGTCGGGCGAACATCCGGTGGAACAACTGGACCTCGAAGACGACGCCTATCCGCTGCCCTTCCACCCCCTCGAACTAGGCGAAGAAGCCTTGGAGAGCTTCTTCGGCTTCCGCGTGGAGGGCTATCCCACCGACATCGACCCGTTCGACATCCCCCTCATGGGTTTCCGCGTGGACTGACCCACCCGCCGAATCCCGGAGGAGGCGCCACCTCTCGCCTCCCCCGTCCGCGGCACCGACTTGACCGATCCGTTCTGTGAGGACGGCCCGCACAACACTCAGCCGCCGGCCCCTGGACCGCGACCACACCGCCCTCGTGCGCCAAACGCTCCCGCCGGGCCCCCGACCTTAACGATCTCCGAAGTGTCGGCCGGCTCTGATAGGACAGGAGCCCGCGAACCCCGAAGCGAGGAACACCCGATCATGATCGACATCGACGAGCCCATCGTCTCCACGCACGACTACCGCGACCATTACGCGGGCCTTCCCGTGGTCTACGCGCCTGGGCCGGAAACCGGCAAGGACAAGGAGCTCCCCGACCCCGCCTCTGTCGCATGGCGGATCGAGGGCAGCGAGTGGGGCGACGACGTCGACATCGTGATCGCGGATCACTTCAACCGTTTCCTCGAGCGTGTCGACACGACCCGGGTGCGCGCGATCGTCATCGGCCACTGGCAGGACTGCTACGAGACCGACTCCAGCGACATCGTGGAAATGCTGGCCGGCAACGCCTCCCGTCTGCCCGCCCTGCGTGCGCTGTTCCTCGGGGCCATCACACCCGACGAGAGCGAGATCTCCTGGATCCAGCAGTCCGACATCACGCCGCTGCTGACGGCGTTCCCCAAGCTTGAGCGGTTGGACGTGCGCGGCGGCTCCGGTGCCCGCCTGACACCGGTGCGCCACGAGTCGCTGAGGATGCTGCGCTTCGAGTCGGGCGGGCTCGGCGGTGAGCTGGTGCGCGCGCTCAGCGCGTGCGACCTGCCCGCGCTTGAGCGCCTGGATGTGTGGCTGGGAGTCGAAAACTACGGCGGCGACGCCACCGTCGCCGACCTGGCGGGCATCCTGTCCGGCGAGCGCCTGCCCGCGCTGCGCCACCTCGGCCTGCAAAACAGCGAGATCCAGGACGAGATCGCCGCCGCGGTGGCCGCCGCCCCGATCGTGGCCAGGCTTGAGAGTCTCAGCCTGTCGATGGGCGTCCTCACCGACGTGGGCGCCGAAGCCCTCCTCAGCGGACAGCCTCTCACCCACCTCAGCAGGCTCGACCTGCGACACCACTTCCTGACCGGCTCCATGATGACCCGCGTGCCGGCCCTCCTGCCCGGCCTCACGGTCGACCTCGACGACTCCGAGCTGCAGTCGGGCGAGGATTGGCTCTACACCGCGGTGAACGAGTAGGAGCCCGCCGGACTGGACGCCCATCCCGGTCTCGCCCCAAGCACCGGCCCCAAAACGCAAAGGAAGACCATGGCACCACACAACGGTGAGCCGGTGAGATTCGCCGTCGTCGGCACACCGGGCGACCGGCGCGTCCGGCTGTTCGCCGAGGCCGTGGCCGCCTGCGGGCTTCCCGAGCCCCATGTTGTGCCGTGGCGTGAGGTGCTGACCGGCGGTGCTCCGCACATCCCCGAGGGAGCATCGGTCCGCATCGACTCCCCCGGTGAGGACGCGGAAACGGACGCGTTGTTGCGAGGCCCCGGCGACCCGACCCGCGTGGGAGGTGGTGCGCGGTGGTATGCCTCGTTCAGGCGGGGGCTCGCCTCCATCGCCGCCGCCCCGGGGATCGATCTTCTCGACGACGTCGACGAGATCGCGGTCATGTTCGACAAGCGGGTGTGCCACGCCCGGCTCGCTGCGGCCGGTGTGCCCGTGCCGCCGGCGCTCACACGACCGGTCGACTCCTACGACTCACTGCGCGAGCAGATGGCCGACATGGGGTGGTCACGGGTCTTCGTCAAGCCCGCACACGGTTCCTCGGCCTCCGGTGTGATCGCCTTCCAGGTCAATCGCGACCGCCTCAAAGCCGTCACGTCCATCGAGCGGACGGGGAACTCCCTGCACAACTCCCTGCGCGTGCGAGCCTACGAGACCGAACCCGAGGTGCGCGCCCTGGTGGACGCGCTCGCCCCGGACGGCCTGCACGTCGAGCGATGGTTCCCCAAGGCGTCGCTGGGCGGAAGAAACCTGGACCTGCGCGTGGTGACGGTGGCGGGCGTGGCCGTCCACGGCGTCGTGCGCACCAGCACCGGCCCCATGACCAACCTCCACCTTGGCGGTGCCCGCGGCGACCTCGACGCGGTCCGGCGGCGGCTCGGCGACCGTGGGTGGCAGCACCTCCTGCGGGTGTGCGGCGAGGCCGCCGCCTGTTTCCCCGGCAGTCTGCGTGTCGGCGTCGACCTGATGGTGAGCTCCGACTGGCGCACCCTCGCCGTGGCCGAGGTCAACGCCTTCGGCGACCTGCTGCCCGGCCTCCCCGACCTCGAAGGCCGAGACCAGGACACCTACACGGCACAGGTCCGCACCATCCTCAACGGCTGGCGCGGCCCCCGGCACCGGCGACAGCGGTAACCACCCCGCACCCCGACGTCATACGGCGAAGCCACCGGCAGCGCGATCACCAAACAGCCGAAGGCGGGCTACACGACCACTCACAAGGTTGCCACCGCCTGCCGTACGGCACAGCCCAAAAGCAGCACGAGCCCCCACCGGAAGTCGGCGACGCAGTCACTCACACGGTCGCGTGGCGCGCGATACGGTCGGAATCAGGTTCTTCGAGCGGCGACGCCGTTCTCAGTCCCCTGCGTCATATATACGAGGTCGGAGGTGATCACGGTGCATCCGGTCCCATGACAGCCCCAACCAGGGGCGTCACGGAGCCGAAAGGTGACCGTATGAGCAGGACCGATAAAACCCGGCCCTGGTGGGTGCGCATGGCCGACCTTCCGATGGTGACCTACCGTCCGGTGCACGACCATCGTTTCGGGCCGTGCACATTGCCGGATGAGATCACCGCCGACAGCGCGTCCATGAGCCACCGCATCAGTGGCTGCCACTGGGCTGCCACCGCCTTCTACCTGTTCGGTTGCGGCAGCAGCGACGGGTGCAGGGAGTGCACCGGATATTACTTCCGACGTGAGGACCGCCGCCGCAGCCGCCACCAGGTGCGCCGTGAGCTGCGCGCCTACAGCCGCGAAGAATAAAGAAGCACCGTGGCGAGGTGGATCAGATTTTGCGACCGACTCCGCAGAATTCATCCACCTCGCGACTAATAACACCCTTTTACGAGAAATCGCCAGGCACAGGCGGGGGCACACTCTGGCTCTAAAAAAGAAATCGCGTGTCTAACCCGATTTTGGGCCCATGCCCACCACAGGCTTCGTAACGTTGGCTGACATGACGCAGGCGGACGATCCCCCGCAGCCCGCGCCGTCGACCACACCCCCGGCCAAAACCCGGCGTGTGGGCGCGTGGGCAGCCGCCCACCCCTGGCACCTCGCCCTCGCCGGTGTGGCCGCCTGCTCGACGCTGATCTCACTGCTGTTGACCTCCCGGCTCGGGCTGGGCTGGGATGAAAGCGTCTACATCAGCCAGGTGGCGCGCGGTGTGCCGTCAACGCACTTCAGCGCGCCCCGGGCGCGAGGAGTGCCCCTGCTGGTGTCGCCGGTCGCGGCGTTCACCTCGTCCCCGCTCGCGATCCGGATCTATCTGAGCGTGATTTCGGGGCTCGGGCTGTTCCTTGCCTATTGGATATGGCTGCGCCTGCGTCCGGGGCCCGGCGTGCCGCTGGCGGCGGCGATGTTCGCCGGCTTCTGGGTGTCGATGTTCTACGCCAACGCGGCGATGCCCAACACCTGGGTGGCCTACTGCGGAGTCGCGGGAATCGGCCTGTGGTGCCTGGCCGAGAGACCCGCAGTGCCCCTTGGCGGGGCGCGGGGATCACACCGTGAGCGGCTCAATCTCATGGGGCTGGTCGCGGTCTTCGCTGCGGCCTCGCTGCTCCGTCCGACCGATGCGTCGTGGCTGGCCCTGCCACTGCTCGCCTACGGTCTGCTCGGCCGGCGCACCCGCGCCACGGCGGCGGTGGCGGCGGGACTCTCGATCGGGTGGGCCGAGTGGATCACCGAGGCGTTTCTGACCTACGGCGGGCCGGTTGCCCGGCTCAAGGCCGCAGGCACACAGAACATGACAGGCCTGACGTTCAGCCTTCCCGATCACTTGCGGGCGCTCAACGGACCTCTGCTCTGCAGGTTCGGGCTGAACTGCGGCGATGTGCCACTGGAGCACCTCGCCTGGTTCGCCGCCCTGCCCGTCCTCGCGGCGCTGGGCGTCTGGGCCACCCGTCGGCGTGAGTTCGTCCTCGCCCTCGCCGCCGGGCTCTCCCTCGCCTTCTCCTACTTTTTCACCGTTGGTTATGCCGCTCCCCGCTTTCTCCTGCCTGCCTACGCCCTGCTCGCGCTGCCCGTGGCCGCCGGCCTGAAGGTGCTGTGGCGGGGACGGTGGCGCGCGGTCAGGGTGTTCACAGCGGTCGGCCTGGGCTGCTATTTCGCCTTGCAGGGCGCATCCTTGGTGGTCTACGTCGCGCACACGCACGCCGACCGCATCCCCAACGCCCGCGTGGCCACCGCCCTGCGCGCCCTCGGGCTGCGGTCCCCGTGTTTCCTCTACGGTCACCACGCGGTCCAGATCGGCTATCTCGCCAGATGCTCATCGCTCGGCGTGGTCAACCACTACGGCGGAGCCGAGGTCCCCGCCGCCCTGCGCGCCGCGATGGCGGCAGGAGCCTGGGTGGGTGTGATCACCACGGCCTCAACCCTGCCCGCCCCGTTTCTCACCTCGTGGACTCCCGTGTCCCTGCCCGTGGCGGCAGAGGAGAAGTGGCGCGTCTTCCTGCCCCCACGCCCGTGAACCACGGCTCTCAGACCGCTCACCCTTGTCGAACGGACGGTTGCCGTGCACTTTTGAAGCTCCGGCAACCCGCGAACCCGGCACGCCACCACAAGGTGCCGGCAGAGCCACTCTCCGGAAAGCCCGCGCTATAACCCAAGCTTGGGATGGTCGGCCTCAAACTCGGCGACCATCTGCTGCGGGGCGGTCAGGCACCATGCCTCCGTGACAAGCTCAAGCAGCTCGTCGGCGTCGATGCCGTCGAGGTGGACCACCACCCACCCGAATCGGCCGGCGGTGAACTGAGGCTCGAACACATGGGGACGCTCGGCCACCAAGGCGATCTGCTCCTCGATGGTCGCCTTGAGCCCCACCGTCTCGGTGGCCGGCCACAGGTAGCCGAACCCCTTGTCCCTGACCTTCAAGGCGATCCAGTCCTGGCTGTGGGCCTGCTCGACCCCGGGGAGCTCCAAGACCATGTCGAGGAACTCGTCAATGCTCACACCCATGCGCCCACATCTATCAGAGCCCTCCGACAATCGGCGAACGGCCCTGAGGGTCACTCCGTACGCAGCTCCTCGGGACGGGTGAGCCTGCACTGGAGAGGCAGGCTGAGGACCGTGACCAGCAAAATCACCGCCACCCCCGCGCCGGTGATCGCGAGTGCGGGTGTCGCGTGCAAAAGTACCGGCAGGTCCAGCATGCGCAGCAGAACGGCCCCGAGGACAGTGCCGATCAGTCCGGCGACGGCGAGGCCGAGTGTCAGGGGAATGACGGCTTCCCACAGGGTCGACCAGCTCAGTGTGCTGCGCCTGGTGCCGAAGGCCGCGAGGGAGGCGAGGAGACGCCGGCGTTCGCGGAGCCCGTCGAGTACGGTGGCCAGCATGCTGAGCCCGATGAGGGCGAGAGCGCCCGCCGTGCCGCTGTAGATGCCGCGCACGATGGCGTCGAACCTGGTGTTGGTCTCGACGTCGCGTATGGCGGAGACGTGCATCAGCGGGTCATACGCCGCGACGGTGTTGCGGACGTGTTCTGCGGCGTCCGGTTCTTGGGAGTTGAGGTTGACGAAGAGGTGCAGGGCGAGCGGGTCGCGGAGGCTCTTGGGAGCGGCCGCCGGGGTGGTGAGGACCACGCCGTCCCAATACTCGCCGCCCTGAGGCGGCCGGGCCGTGACCTTGGCGGCGTCCGCCGGGATGGTCCAGGTCAGATCCTTTCCTGTGACCTTTTCCCCGGGGAGGGGTGTGCTTTCCTTTCCCTGTCCGATGAACACATCGCCTTCAGCACATGTGGCGATCTCTGCCAGCTGCCGAAGTTCGGCACAGGAGCCGATGATCAACGGTACGAGCTGCTCGTTCCCGGGCCGGGTGATCATGATGGAGGTCGTGGCGATGACGGAACGCACCCCTTTGGACTCGGTCACGGCGGTGGTGAGCTTCGCGCGCTCGGCGCGCGGCAGTTCCGTCGCGGGTGCGACCCTCATCTGAGCCCGACCGAGGTCGGCACCGGTCGGAGTGGTGTACAAGGACTGCATGCCGGTCACCAGCGTCTGCAGCGCGATGCCGCCTGCCATCGCCACGGATATGCCGGTGACGAGCCGCGCGGCCGACGCGCTGTCGGCCTGGATGCGGCGCACCGCGAGCTGCCACGGCACCGCGCCGGCGCCGAGTGGGCGGACTGCCACCTCCACCAGCCACGGCAGCAGCGTCGCGACACCCGTGAGCAGCAGCGCCGTGCCGCCGGCGGCAAGGACGAAGGTGATCACGCCGGTGTCGCCCCTCTGGACGAGCAGCGGTGCGAGCATGACCAGCCCGAGGACGGGGAACAGCAGTCGCCACCAGACGCGCCGCCGGCCCGCGTGGCTCCGCCGTACGACTCCGAGGGGTTCATATGCCACGTTGCGCAGGGTGTTGAGGGTCACCAACACTGTGAGCAGCGGGATCAGCAGGACGACGAGCACGGCCAAGATCGGATTGGGGGTGATGTCGGAGGGGTAGACGCTCATCCGCCACAACGACACCACTTGGGCGAGTTGCCGCCCGGCGAGGAAGAAGAGGCCGCCGAACAGCAGTCCGAGGAGGGCGCTGACCATCGCCTCCCCGACGGCGAAACTCCGGATCATGCGCATGTCCGCCCCGACAAGGCGGAGCACGGCGAAACGCCGGTCTCTCGACTCGCCGCCGAAACGGATCGCGGCGGCCACGAACACCGCGACCGGCAGCAGCAGCACGATCAGCGCGATTATCGTCAGCAGGATGAGCGCGGGCGGTAAGCCCTCTCTTTCGGACGAGTTGCCGAAGGATCTCACACGCCTCGAGACGGACTCGTCGAGTTTGCCGCTGCCGATGTAGACCATGTGCTCCGCAGGGCCTTCGAGCCCTTCGGCGCCGATTGTGGCCGCCACACGCCAGGGCAGCCGCAGGCGCAGGAGCGCGCCGTCGGATGCGGCCAGCAGCTCGGCGAGCGCCGGCGACACCATCATCTCCCCCGGTTGCGGCAACCTCGGCAACCCCGGCGGAATCGGCGCTCTCCTGCCCTCGACCTGCAGGATGCGCCCGACGATCACCTGATCGCGGAACAAGGTGTCGTACGTGGCCATCAGCAGGGTGTCGTCGCCACGCGGCGGAGGCTGCAACCCGGTTGGCTCGGTGCGTGCGGAAAGGCGGGCGTCGCGCCCGTCCATCACTGTGGGGATGGCCGCCGCCAGCAGCAGAAACGCGACTCCGAGCCCGATCGCCACGCCGGTCAGCAACATCCTGGTCCAGCCGGTGGCGCCGCCGCGGACGGCGAGGAGGGCGCCGTAGGCGAAATGACCGGCCGCCCGCCCGCTCAAAGGGTGCCCGCCGTCGTACGGATCGAGCCGTCGCGGACGACGACCTCGCGGTGGGAGTAGGCCGCGACCGAGGGCTCGTGGGTGACCAGCACCACCGCCGTGCCGAACTCCTCGGCGCAGTGCGTGAACAGGCGCATGACCATCTCGCCGTTGAGGGAGTCGAGAGCCCCCGTCGGCTCGTCGGCGAACACCACGCGGGGCTCGGTGACGAGTGCTCTGGCGACGGCGACCCGCTGCCCCTGCCCGCCGGAGATCCGGCCGGGGCGTTTGCGTGCCATGTCGGCGACGTCGAGCCGCTCCAGCCACGACTGCGCGCGCCGCTCGGCCTCCTCGCGCTTGACGCCTTCCATGCGGAGCGGCAGGGCGACGTTCTCCACGCAGGTCAGCTCGGGCACGAGCTGACCGAACTGGAAGACGAAGCCGAACTCACCGCGCCGCAGGGCGCTGCGCTCGGAGTCGGAGGCCGCGGTCACGTCCAGGTCGCGGTAGAGCACCCGGCCGGAGTCGGGGCGCACGATGCCGGCGAGGCAGTGCATGAGCGTCGACTTCCCGGAGCCCGACGGTCCCATGACGGCGACGATCTCCCCCGCGGAGACGTCGAGATCGGCGCCGTTGAGGGCGACGGTGGAACCGTAGGTCTTGCGGAGGTCGCGTGCGGAGAGCAGGAGGCTCACGGGTGCACCGCCTCCGCGAGTTGCCCGAGGCGGGCCGCGGTCAGCTCCAGCCAGCGCAGGTCGGCTTCCAGATGGAAGATGGCGTGGTCGCAGATGAGGGCGTCGGCGAGGTCGCCGGTGGACTTGCGGCGGGTCAGCTCGCGCATCAGGGCCAGGTGCGCGCCGCGCTGCACGTCGAGCACCTCCGTGGCGTCGCGGCCGGTGAGCAGCGCCAGCACGACCTTGGTGTAGAGGGTGCTTTGGAGGTAGGGCTCCGGCCTCTCCGGCCTGGCCATCCACTCGGCCACGTCGGTCACGCCCGCGTCGGTGATGGCGTAGCGCTTGCGCTCGGGGCCTTCGCCGGGCTCGACGGCGTCTATCTGGATGAGGCCGTTCTTCAGAAGCCTGGCGAGGGTTGAGTAGACCTGTCCATAGTGCAGTGGGCGATCGTGACCGAACCTCGCGTCGAATGCCTGCTTGAGGTCGTATCCGTGGCTGGGGGCACGCTCCAACAGCGCCAGCAGCGTATGGGAGAGAGACATGACCCGACTATACATAATGTGTATACACACTTTGTATACACAGGTCCGGGGGCTGCCCGCCGCAGGAGGGGGCGACCCTCGCCGCGGGAGAACTGTCGGAGGCGTCGGGCATGATGGCATCCCTGCTGTGCAGTCAGGACGCCGCCGGAGGTGCCACCGTGCCCATCGACCTGCCGAAGACCTCAAACCCCGCGCGCCGCGCGCTGGCCGAGATCGGGATCACGCACCTCGATCAGCTCACGGGACGCACCGCGCGCGAGATCCTCAAGCTGCACGGCGTGGGGCCGTCCACGATCCCGATCCTGCGCGAGGCGTTGGCGGCGCACGGCCTGTCCTTCCGCGACGAGTGACCCCGGCGGCACTCCGGTCACCTCACAGGGGCGGCGCTCCTCTGGCCGGGCTCAGCCCGTCAGTTCGGAGACGATGAGGGGGAAGACGTCGCGTGCGGCGTTCTTCCCGAGAAGCATGTCGAGGTGCCCATAACCCGGCACCGTGTGCAGTGTGTCCTTGCCGGCCCGGTGGCGGTTGAAGAACTCAAAGCTGCGCCGCTGGCTCTCCGGCAGGAAACACAGGTTCTCCTCACCGGCCAGGAAGGCGAAACGCGCGTCGGTCTTGGGCGCCTGCGCGACGTAGGACTCGGGCAGGCCCGGCAACCTGGACACCGGCACCAGATGTCCCGACGTCACGCAGTCGGCCATCTGCGCGAAGAACGTCATCGGCACCTCGGCGAACTCCCCGCGCACCCAGTCATGCGTGGCGGCGTCGAGGTTTCTGTGCGACCACAGGGCGGGAAAGCCGCTGCCGTAGGTGAAACTCACCATGCGGCACACCAGGTTGTCGCATTCACGATGGGTGAGACGCACAAATGTCTTCATCACCCACGGCAACCAGCCCTCACTGCGGTCGCCCCACGCCGGAGAGATATACGGCGTAAGCCTGGCGATCAGTGGCGCCACCGTCTGGATCTTGAATCTCGACCACGAGGGAATGACGGTGTGCAGAGACACCGCGTTGCTGACGATCGTGTCCACCTCGGGCAGGAGCCCCGCCAGCGCGGATATGGTGAACGACGTCGATCCCTGGCAATGCACGACCGCCTTCAGGGACTGTGCTCCGGTGGCCTTGAGCACTTTGTGCACCGCCGCCGGATGGTCGTAGGCCGCCACCTCGTCGAGCGTCCACGGCACCGGCTCGAGGTCGATCGACGCGCGCCAGTTAAGCATCCACACGTCGAAACCCTCGTCGAGAAGCACGTCGACGAGAGTGCGGGACGTGGGCGGCCGGAATATCTCGGCCCGCACACCCGCGCCGTGCACAAGCATCACGGGCCCCCGGACGGGCGCCTCCCGCCCCGTGACGTGAACCAGGGTGAGCGGATGGCCGTCCAGCGCGGTGAAAGGCACGATCTCCGTCACGTGGTCGGTCCGTATCGTGGGTCTGCTCATGCGTCTCTCTCCACATCAGGATCTTCGTCGCTGAAAAACGAGCCGTAGACCTCCCAGAGCTCCCCGAGGAACAGCCGCCCGAACTGCGCAAACGCATGTGCCGGCCGCGGCCCGCTGGTGGTGAACGTGGTGAGCTGGCGGAGGAAGTCCGGCACGTGAATGGTGATCACACCGCTCGCGATCACCTTGGCGTCCTCGTCGCCCGCGGGCATGACGTGGTCGGCGAGAACACGCACATAAAGCGTGGAGGTGTCCCGCCACACATCGGCGCCCGCGTCATCGTGGACGTCCTTGAAACCGACCAGCGTCAGGTGATTGCCGCCGGTGTCGGCGAGGTGCAGCCGATAAAGCATCCGGCGCCGATCGTCGTCGCCGTCCTTGGTGAACAGGTTGAACCACCCCTGGACGACCTCCAGCCGCCCGCCGAGCATGTCGCAGTCGACATAACCCTCGGCCCGGCACATGTGATCGGCGTCGGCGACGAACGCGTCCACGTCGTCGGTGGTGATGGTGAGGCGGAACATCAACCGGTGGTCGTTGTGCCGGCCCAGCTCGGCGCCTCTCTCCGGATTGTCGATGCCGAGCGCGATAAAGCCCCGCATCTTCTCGGTGAAGGACAGGCCGGTGGCACCGTCCCTTTCCGTCCGCGCCGCCGCCTCCGCCTTGTGCTCCGCGGTCGCCGTCCGCGGGCGTGGCGGGGCCGGCGGCGACGACAGAATGCGGTCGCACGCGCGGTCGGCCACGGCGGCGATCGTCAAGGCCGGATTGGCTCCCACCGAGCCGGGCAGCAGAGCGCCGTCGAGCACATGCAGGCCAGGAAAGCCGAACACCTCCCCGAACTCGTCACAGGTGCCCTCCTCCGGATGCCGTCCCATAGGCGCACCGCCCAGCGGGTGTACGGTGACCACCTGCTTGGCCCACCAGATGGGATTGTCGATGAAACGCGCACCGAGATCCTCGGCGATCTCACGCATCGTCTCGCGCAGCCGGTGGAAATAGTCCTCGGAAGTGGCGGTCGTCCAGGTGACGTCGAGATATCCCTCGCGCAGCCGCATAATGCCGTCGGGGATGTCGCGGCCCATTCCGAGCAGCGGCATCGACCCCTGCCCGAGCGCACCCGGCCCGAGCAGCGAGCTCAGGGAAGCGGAGATATCGGAGGCCGACGACCTGCGTAGCCTGCTCTGCAGCCGCTCGGCGGCGAAACGCGTCACCCTTTTCATCCTGTCGGGGAGCTGCGCCGCCTCGAACAACCACTCGGCGAAGGCCGGATAACCGGCGTCCTGGATGTAGAAACCACGCCCTTTCGAGCCGTCGCCGTCGACATCGTCGCCCACCCGGATCGCACTGGTGATGACCGTCCCGCGGCTACCCTCGATGCGCCGGGTCGCCCCGGTCGCACGATCCTTCGCGTCGACCAGGAATGTCAGCAGGTCGCCGTTGCCGCAGAATCGCGTCCCGATGGTGCGGCTCAGGCCGGGAAAGGCCGAACGATTGCGCAGCAGCAGATAGGAGGTGCCGAGCGCGCCGGCCGCGAGCACCAGCCTGTCACAGCGGACGGCACGCAGCGGCAGTTCGGACGTGGCGAGCTTCCGCCCTTCGTTCTCCGGGAGATGCACCACGTAGCGCACCTCGTAGCCGCCGCCGGGCAACGGCGAGATGCCCCGGACTTCGCTGCGTGTCCGCAGGTCGGCGCCATAGTGTTTGGCGGCAGACAGATAAGTGTGGTCGAGGGTGTTCTTCGCCCCGTCGTTGCAGCCGATGTCACACTCCCCGCACAACTTGCAGGTGCTGCGCGGCAGCCCGTGCAGATTGGGGAACTCCCCCGGCGCGATCGGGGTGCGCGGCATGGGAGCCTCACCCGGAGCACCCGCGAACGACACCGCCAAGGGCGGTCGCGACCACCGCAGGCCCAGCCGCTCCGCGCTTTCCCTCATCGCCACCGTCTTGGCGGTGTCTGAGTAGGGGTAGGGCGTGGCGCCGAGCATTCGCTCGACCTCCGCGTAATGGGGGTCGAGGTCGGCCCGGCCGATCGGCCAGTGCTCATAACCGCCGCCGGGCAGCGGCGACTCGTGCACGAACCACCGCTCGTCCTTGCGGAGCAGGACGTTGGCGTAGATGAGCGAACCCCCGCCGAGACCACTCGACACGACGCCGTAGAGCCCGGGGAAGGCCCAGATGTTGAACAGGCCGTGCAACCCTTCACTCGGGTCCCAGAAGTTGCGGCTCATCTCAGCCGGGGTGCGGGCGAAGCCGCCCGGGGGATAAGTCTTTCCCCGCTCCAGCAGCACCACCGAGCGCCCCGCCTGCGCTAATCGATAAGCGGCTACAGATCCACCGAAACCAGACCCCACCACGACGACGTCGGCATGCTCCAAGCCATTTGTGGAGTTTAGCTCAGAAAACGCAGACGGACTGGACACATTTGCCTCCGGAACACGCGCGGCCCGAAGGGTACGGCCGCATTACCAGAACATCCTGGCGCGTGGCATCGCCCATGACAAGCGAAGAATAGGGGCTATGCGATTCCCCCTCAGGCCAGGAATTCCCCGGAGAGGACGTCTCCACTGGTCACAGCGCCTCCGTCGAAGCGGAGAGGCGAAAAATACGCACAGGGAATGACAGGGTGGACCTGCTTGTGGCGTAACAGTTAGCGCGTCCTTCCCATGGGACCTTCACCTCGGCATAGAACGGCGGTTCCACGGATCATTCTTTTCGCACCGCGGATCGGCAGTGCCGCTAAGGCACACGACCGACAAGATTGGCACGGACTTCCCGCCAAAGATCCCCGGCGGCGAATTCGCGGGGACACCGTACCCCGCATACAGTCTGTGACCTGGGATGAAACTCCGCAGCGCCGGAACCGTCGACAAGCGGTGGCCGGTCAATCCGCCTTTCCGGCGACACGTCGACGACGCCCCCTCGAAAAAACCGCAAAACCCCCCATTCATCCACAAACCGGTCCCATATCGAGGATTCATCGGAAATCCGGTAAATGGTCCGCGACCCACTCGTCGAACGTGAGCGGCGCCCTGCCCGTCAACTCCCGCACCGCCCCGCTCACCTCGGCGGGCCCGCCGACGCTCTCGGCGAGCCTGTTGAGCACGGCGTCAACGATGGCCAGGGGCACGAAATTGGACATCTGCTCGCGCACGACGGACGCGGGGATCTCCTCGAACGTCAGCGTCCGGCCGATCGCGGTCGCGATCACGCCGAGCCGTTGCGATGCGTCATGGACCGTGGTCCGGTGAGGATCGGCGCTATCTCCGACGCCACCACCACTCGGCCGCGAATGCCCTCAGATCGACCAGCAAATTTTCACGCTCTACACGAGCTGTTTCCTGGCAAGCGGATCTCTCCCACCACCGGGACAGGTGACCCGCGCTTCCCCGTGTTGAGAGCGACGCATAACACTGCGACCGGCATTGACAAGCGCTGCGTCACTCTTCGTACCGGCCCTCGCCTTTCCAGCCGGCGTGGTCGCAGGAGCTCGCTGGATTGAGACGGCGATTCGGCGATGAACGGTTCCCAAGAACCTCGATCGTGCGCCACCATGATCGCATCGTCGAGACACGGGAAGGAGACGCGTGGTTGTTTTCGCCTGCGAGCGGTGCGGTGCCGTATTGACCACACAGGTGTCGCGGGTCGCGCTTCCCGACCACGCCGACCAGACGTATAGCCACGAGCTGCTCCCCGCGTTCTTGGAGCCCGGAACATACGCAGTGAACCCCGAACCCTCCGGACCACCGTGGCGACTGTGGGACGAGGTCGGCACTGAGGAGGTCGAAGCCCGTGGCATATACGCGCCGGTCTATTCCCTGTCGTACGGGCCTGCGGGAAAAATCGGCATCGCACCCGGCGATGTCCGTGGAACCGTACTCATTCCCGAGAGATGTGACGGCTACTGCTACGGAGTGGACGGCCGGGACGGCCCCAACCTGGCGTGCGCGGAATGCGGTCGCGCGGTGGCGACCCGCATCGACGACTGCTCACTCTGGCAGGTGGTGTGGCTGGCTCCACACGCCGTGCGTCCCGTCAGCGTCGACGGCCCCGCAGACCGGGTGATCGCCTGGGAGGCGCTGCGGGAGCAATATCCAGACTTGCCGCCAGTTGAGCAGCGGGGATGGTGGAGCCCACAGTGGGAGGCGACAGTCGCGGTGGCGCTGGCCCACCTGCTGTCGCTGTCCGGCGGTATGCGAGTGGTCGTTCCCGACGGCCCCGTCGCCACGGTGTTCCGCAGAGCACTCGATGCCCTACTCCCGCCAGGACCACCGGAACGCCACCTCACCCTGGCCGGCCCCAGCCTGCCCGCCGTGGCCACGGACATAGCCTTGGTGCCCCGGCATCCGCAAACCGGTGAGACATGGCCGTGCAACGCAAAAGCGGTCGTACCACTGGCCGCCAACGCGTGGTTGCACATGGCCTTCCACGACGATCGACGCCTTACCCCGGCAACAGCTGGCATGCTCGAAGAAGTCCGCCGTGACGATCCACCACCACTGCTGCCCGCGATGCCTTTTCGTCCCGATTTAGACGTGTTCCTCGCAACCCTGGCCCGACTCCCAGCAACTCGCGAACCGTGGCTGCGCCAAATCTATGACCACGTAAAGGCCCATAGATACGACTTCCCGTACTTCTAACCGGTCAAGCGCAAACAAAAACGAGCGGGCCTCCAAAACCGGAGACCCACCCGATAGCGCCCTACCCGCCTTGACCAGCGACGACCAAAACCCGTTGCCCCTGCAGGATGTCCGTGGCCATGCACACGCAGCCGGCCAGCAGCGCAGCCGAGACAGCGACAGTGACAAGTTCGGCGAACGCCCTTCGTCTCGACATGTCATAGCACCCCTTCGTCAGTAGTTGGCGTAGAGGTGGTTCACATCGTGGCTGCTGAGGGTGGTGACGCGGGTCACAGGGCCGGTCTGCATGCAACTGCCTGCGCGGTGCTGCAGTCCGAGCGTGAATCAGGAAAGCATGCTTGTTCCTCTGTGCGGCGATCGAGCACCCAACCGTTAAACGGCCCCTGACGGTGGATGGTTTAGGAGGTTGGGGAGGATCTGCAGAGGGTTCAAGCACCGGGGTCCACCGTCCGCACAGTTCAAGCCCCGTGGCGGGAACCTACAGGGGATCGTCACGCTCGAATCGGGTGCCGACGCGTTCCTGGAGGACAGGCCCTCCATCGCTCCGTGAGGGGTGGCAACCAGACGTCCTTGTCCCCTGCGACAGTGCACGGAGGCCGACGGGGAGATCAACGCCGCCCGACTTTTCACCTAGCTTCAGGATCGCGGCTAGCGCATCTCCCCGCACCGCACTTAGCTCAAGATCCGCACGCTCCGAGGACGTGATCATGGGCACAGACGTGCCGACGGCGGTATCGGGCGGCACCTCCCGCAACGTAAAAGGACCTGCGTTTCCGCAGGTCCTTGCGTATCTGGTGCCCCCTGCAAGATTCGAACTTGCGCTCCCGGCTCCGGAGAGGGGTGCAGATCACAGCCACTCCCCCGCCTTTACCTGGGCATATGCAGCACCTCTACCTTGGGGAGACACGTTTGGTCCACGATGGGTCCACAGCGACGGGAAAGCCCGCGGGTTGAGCCCAGAGGAACGGTCGGAAGTTGGACGTGGAGAAGCCCCCAGGGAAGTGACCCCAGGGGCTTGGGAGATCTGAACTCATCCACCCACGTAGTGGAAGCTTGGCTTGGGGTGCATGAGGAAGTCATGATGCGAGATGTTCCACGCATATGCCCCGGCCATAAGGAACTCCACTACGTCGCCCGTCGCGAGTTGCGCCGGCACGTGCCGCGCCATGGTGTCCTTGGGGGTGCAGAGCTGACCGACGACGGTGATGGGCTCTCCCTGCTCTTCAATAACCATTGGCTGACTGTGACCTTTGGTTGCAGGTGTCCTGATGTGGTGGGTGCCACCCGCTACAACGGCGAACCGTTCCCCATGGACCCGCTTGACGTCGATGACTTGAGTGACGTACCGCCCGCAATAGACAGAGATCGAACGGCCCGGCTCGATACGCACCGTCTCACCTGGCCTTCTGAGAGCGGCCAAACCTGCGCCGTATGTTTGCCAGTCGAACCGCGAATCCGGATCAGCGTAGGACACCCCCATGCCGCCGCCGACATTGATCTCCGTGACACCTAGGCTTCGGGCGTAGTCGAGGATCGCGCCCGCAAGCTCAAGCATGGTGGGCGCATCCAAACCGCTGGCTAGGTGTGCATGGATGCCCCGGAGTCGTACCGCGTCTTGCCCCTTCATCATCTCGATGCACTCGGAGATGCCCTCTGGGTCCATGCCAAACGGGGTGGCCCCTCCCCCCATTGCCAGCGACGCACCCTTAATTGGAATGTCTAGGTTGACACGCAGAAGCACGTCGGCCGACCGGCCCGCCGCGAACAAGCGCCGTATCTCGCTAGGGCTCTCGATGTGAAGCCGGTGAACTTCTGCGAAGAGCTCACTATCGGTCTTGCCCGGACCTCCAAGAGCGATGCGCGACTCTGGGAAGTGTTCGCGGACGTGGTCCAATTCCCCTCCTGACGCCACCTCGAAACCGTCAACATAGGGGGCGAGAACTCGCATGAGCGTGGGGTCCGGATTCGCCTTGACGGCATAGTAGACCTGGATGTCGCCAAGCGCGGCCCGTACAGCGGCCATGTGCGTGTCGAGGTCACCGAGGTCGTACACATAGGCGGGTAGTTCGCCGGCGGCGGCTAGCTCCAAAGCGCGTGCGCGGATCGGCAGAGTGGTAGCTGTCATCTCGCGTCTTCTCTTTCGGATCGTGGACGGTGGTTGATCAGGCCAGCGGGAAGCTGTGCTCAATGACCAGGTAGTGCGCGGGCGTTACGGTAGTAGTCACCTCGACAGCCTGCCCGTTCTCGGTCTTGCCGACGTGGAAGATGTCGAGAACCGTCCGCTCGGGGCTGATCTCCAGAGCGGCGGCTTCGTCCTCCGTGGGCGGGCGAACGATGATGCGCTCAGTCGCTTCGACTTGCGCGTAACCGAGTGCAGCTAGAGCGGACTTCACGCCACCACGGATGTTCGGCCCATCGATCTCCAGATCGGTGCCCTCTGCGATCGACAGTGGGAACCATGAGGCATTGAGACGTACTGGAATGTCGGACGCGAGAAGCCGGCGCCGCCGTACCAACGTGTTTTCCTCCCCGCGTGGCAGACCAAGAGCGTCTGCCACGTCGTCCGGAGGTGTTGCCCTCTCCACCGTGATTTCGTGCCGCGGTTCGAGTCCCAGCGAGCGAACTTCTGCGTCGAACGCACCACGCGCTTGACCGCTTTCACGTGCGGCACGCGAATAACGAGCCGCTGAGTGGAGCATCGGCGGAATGTAGGTGACCATGGTTCCCCTTCCCTGGCGCGGACGGATCAGCCCATCGGCTGCAAGTACCTGCATAGCCCTGTTGACCAGGCTTCGTGACGCGCCGTACTTGTCGGCAAGCACCGGCTCGGGTGGAAGGACCGAAGCGGTCGGGTAGACGCCCTCAACGATCTCTTGCCGGATCTGCGCTGCGATCTGACGGAAGCTCAGCTTGTTTGGGATGCCCATATCTCCCTCTTCGGTCGCTATCAAACGCCAAACGTTTGACGTCTATTGACATCAGGCTAGCCACGGGCCCATCATCAAGGAGATCGACAAACGTTTAACGTTTAGCCAGCATACCTGGCACGTCAGGCCAAGTCGAACGATCCGGGGTGCGGTCTACGCCACACCCCACTCGCACAGCCGGAAGACCTGGGAAGGCGGCATTGCCGCGCGCCCGACGGGCTGAGCACTTGCTTCTTGATCAACTCAATATGTGGGCCACCGCCTCCCACGAGAAAAGGCGACCTGGCAGGGCTGACGAACCTGCCCATGAGCTACGCACGTAACGGCGTAGGCCCCAGACGTAGGGGCTAAACGTGCCGGTGCCGCCGTTCGAGACGCCGGTGCCGTCGCCACTCTCCCCAAGCCTTCATGCCGGGGCGGCTCGTTTCCGCCAAGACCCGAAGCCGCCCCGGCCTCCTCAACCACCGCTAAGCCGTCAAGGAGGACACCATCATGCCTCACCGCATCACCCATCCCGCTCTCATGTCCCTCACCGACCTGGAAGCGACCTGGCGCGTCGACACCGACCTCTCCCTGCCGGAATGCGCCTACGACCCGGAGCTGCACACCGGCCCGCGTATGGCGATCGAGCACGCCGACGACAGGGCGGCCCGCGAATCCGTCGCCCGCCAGGTGTGCGCCACCTGCCCGCTGCGGCCGACGTGCGCCGCCTACGCCATGCGTGTCCGGCCCACCTCCGGCGTGTGGGCGGGCATGTCGGCGGCCGACCTGCCCGACCTGCCTGACGACACCGTCGGCGCGTTCGCCGATGCGGCTTGAAGGCCGGTCACGTCCGATGGGCCGATTCCGCGCACGCTTCTTCGACCCGGCAGGCCGCCGCTACGGCCTGCCCACCTGGCCGTGGCGCATGGCGCCGCCGCACCTGATGACCCGCCGTCAACTGACCGCCGCCGGTCTTCGCCCCGGTGGTCAAGAGGTGGTCGGGCAGGTCCTGTGGGCGTCGCGCCGCTACCGGGCGCCCGGCGGTGTGCGTGCCGCCTACCTGTATGACGTGCGGTTCGCGCTCCCGAAGCGCACCGCCACCCCCGCCCAGTTGAGGGCGTTGGGCAAGGCGTTGGCGGCCCGCCGTACCTGCCCCGACTGCCGGCGCGACGTCGGGTACGTGCTGCCGCGCCACCTGGGCACCTGCCTGGACTGCGCCGAAGGGATAGCGGCATGAGTGCCCGGCGCTCCACCTCGGCGCGTCTGGCCTCGGCGCTGTCGGCCGTTGTGCTGGCGGTTCGTGTCCGCGGCATCCTGGCGGCCGACCGGTGCGCGGGCAGGGACGCCGATTCGGCTCTGCGCGGGTGGTCGGCCGATTTCGCCAATTGGTGTCTCCGGCCCGCGTGCCCCGTTTGCTGGGGGCGGCTGTGGCGGTGAGCGTCCGTCTGATGGGTCTGCCTGAAGAGGTGGACGCCGTCACCGCCGCGTTGAGCGAGTTGCCCGCCGTGCAGGTCGTGGCGGTCTCGCGGCCTTATCCCTGCCGTGGTCGGGACCTGCGCGTTCGCGTCTACGTCGAAATCCGCTCCGTGGAGGAGAGCCGATGACCACGACGACACTCCGGCGGCCCGCCCCCGGTGGTCGCCCCAAGGGCAGGGCCGCCAAACTGGCCCTGGCCGCGTCGGACGCGGCCGATGTGCGCGCCTACGACACCAACCCCGACGTCATCGCCTACCGCATCGAGCGCATGCGCGCGTGGGTAGATCGGCTGATCTGGTCGGGGATGATACTCGGGTTGGCGTTCACCGCCGTCAACGTTCAGCAGTTCGCCGCCGCCGGCGCCGCCACATATTCGCTGGCGTGGTGGTCGGCATGGCTGCTTGACCCGCTGGTGTCGCTCATCCTGATCGGCGCGTTGATCGGTGAGCAGATCATCAGCCGCCATCAGATCAAGGCCGGTCCGTGGGTGCGGGCGTTGAAGTGGGTGGCTCTGTCGGCCACCTATGCGATGAACACGTGGAGCGCGTGGGAGTCGCTGGATGCGGCGAAGATCCTGCTTCACTCGGTTCCGCCGGGCATGGTGTTCTGCGCCGCCGAGGCGGTCACCGATCTGCGGCACCTGATCACCGAGGCTGTGCACGCCGCCTACCGGGCCGCCGCCGCACCGCCCGCCGACCTTGCCGGCGTCGCCGAGGCCGAGGCGCCCGTACCGGAATCCCGTACGGGCGTCGCCCGTACGGACGACGTACGGAGTCAGGTCACCGACAGTACGGAGGAGACCGCCGAGGCCCGTACCGGCATCGCCGCCGCACCGGCCGTCGACGCGGCCCCGCCGGCGGTGAGCCGGGAACAGATCGTGGCCGAACTGCGAACCGAGATCCTCCGTGCCGCCGACCGGGGCGAACGCTGGGCACCGAACTACACCGCGCTGGAAGCCCGGACGGGACGGCGCCGCTCATGGTGCGAGAAGGCCGTACGGGACGCCCGTACGGCCCTGATCCACACCGAGGACAACACCGCACCGGTACCGCATGAGGCCCGTATGGACGCGACCGACGGCGCTGCACCGGTGGACGCCGGTACGGACTCGACGACCCCACCCGCAACCGTTGCCGACTCCCGTACGGACCCGCCCCGTACGGCCATAGCCGCTTAGAGGAGTCACCCCATGACGTCCGCCACCGACCCGTACACCGACGACACGCCACCCCCCGACGACACCGCGGTTCCCATCCCCGCGCCCGAACCGAACCACTCGCAGCCCGCCGCCCCCGACCACGGCAGCGACGCCGCGCACTCGAACCAGCCCGGCACCCCCGACGAGCCCGACGCGCCGAAGGGTCTGCCGGTCGGTCACCTCATCGCCGGGGGCGCGTCGGCCGTGGCGGTGTCCGGCGCCGCTCTCTACCAGGTCGCCGGGATGTGGGGTCTGGCCGGCGCGGGTATGGCCACCGCCGCGGCGTGCAGCGCGATGGCCTACCTTCGGCTGCGCCGCCGCCGAGGCCGCGGCGAACGGCCGGCTCACTCCGCCGACCGTGAGCGCCGGGGATCGCGTGGGCGCCGCCCGCGCGGAGAGGCGCTGTTCGGACACGGGGGCGACCGCACGGGCAAGCGGGGCTCCCGCGGCACCGGCGACACTCACGGCAAAGGCCGCACGGGGACCGCACACCCCATGTCCCCTCCCCGCCCCTTCGGCCGTCCGACTGCCGACCCCAGCAGCACCGGCCGACGACGCGCCGACCGCGACCTTGACGGGAACGGGCGCCGTTCCCACGCCGGACGGCGCGGCACACGTGCCGGTACCCGGCGCGCGGCGGACGGCACCGGCAGGACCGGCAAGAACAACCGCAAGACCGCCAAACGGGCACGGAAAGCCGCCCGAGGTGCCCGCAAGCTCCCCCGCCGTATCACCAAGGCCACGGGTCGAGCCGCCAAGCGCACCGGGCGTGTGCTCCACAAAGGCGCACGCTCGGCAGGCCGCACCGCCAAAACCGCCGGTCGGGGCGTACGGCGTGCCGGGCGCGCGACGGGCGGAGCGTTCCGGCGGCTGCGCGCATGGGCTGATCGGCGCACCGGCCGGCGGCTGAGCACCGTATGGGCGACCGTCCGCAAAAGCCGGGGGTTCCAGCGCATCGGCGGAGCCGCACGGCGAGTGTGGTCGCGGTGGCTGGCACGCCCGACCGCCGCCGCAACCGCGGCCTTGACCGCATGGCTTCGCCGATGGAGGCGCCGCCCCGAGGCCGCCCCGGACCCGGAGCAGACCGACCCCCGCGAAGAGCCCACCGAGACCGACGACGTACCCAAGACCGACGCCGACACCGACGACACCTCAACCGGCGAACCGGCGGGCGACAAGACCGACCCCGCGCCGCTCATTCCGATTCCAGCCGATCCCCGCACCCGATTCAGGAGGACACACGCCATGACCGCCTTCCCCCTCACCCAGGTCGCCGCGGAGATGAACGCCGCCGCCGCCGCGCACGCCCCGGCCGACATGTTCCAGGTCGCCCGCGAACTTGACCAGATGGCCGAGGTCCCCGCCTACGTGGCCTTGTCGATCCGCACCTACACCGAGCGTCTGCGATCGGAATACCCGATCGACCCGGTGGTCGTGGACGCGATCTACCAGCTCTACCAGGCCCAAGCGCTGCTCACCTCCCTCGCCGAGGAGATCGGCCCGCTGTTCCGGAAGGTCCACGCCGACGACCTTCGCCGCGAGGAGGCGCCGCGCACGAACGAACCCCTGTGGAACGTCTGATCCGAAGAGGAGGCAATCCGGTGGGCACCACCACGACCCGTACCCCGCGCGCCGACTGGTCGCTGCGCCCCCGCGGCGCGGCCGGCGCCGCCGTACAGGGCGCGCTCGCCCTCGCGGCGCTTGCGACCGTCGGCGACGCCGTCAACCTTGAGACGATCTGGGGAGGAGCGTTCACCGTCGCCGGCGCGCTGGGCACGGTCGTGGTGAGTGCCCGCCAAGACCTCGCCCCCGCCGGGCTGCTGTACCGGCTGGGCTGCTGGATCGGCGCCGGAAGCTGGCTGACCTACGCCCTTGCCGCCACCCCGTGGAACCTGAACACCTTCGCCGCCCTCGGCATCGGGGCGCTGACCGCCGGGCTTCTCGCACCGCTCGCCCGTCCCCGCTCCCGCACCGAGACGGCGGGCGGCGGCACCGCGCTGGTGCTGCGGCAGGGCGGACGGATCGGCGCGGAATGGGAAGCTCGCATTCTGCGCGTGTGCCGTGTCCGCGTCGTGGTCACCCAGGTTCGCACCTGGCCGAACGGCACCGGCTACGACGTGCACGCCGACCTCCCCGGCGGTGGCGTCACCCGCGGCCAGGTGGCCGGTTACGCCGAAGGGCTCGCCACCGACGCGCGCCTGCCCGAGGGGTGCGGCGTGGAGGTCGCGGCCGGTGAGCACCGCGGCGCGGTCGTCCTGCGCGTCTCCACGGTCAACCGGCTTGCCCAGGTCGTCGACTACCCGCCCGACTACTCCCCGCAAAGTGTGCTGGAAGCGATCGAGTTCGGCGAACACGCCAACTCCGACCCGTGCGGCGCCGAGGTGCGAGAGGAGGCGACGTTGATCGCGGGCAAGCGGGGCTCGGGAAAGACCACCCTGCTACAGGCCGTGTCGATCGCGTTGGGGCGGTGCGCCGACAACATCGTGTGGCATCTCGACCTCAACGGCGGGGGGCTGACGCAACCCTGGATCGACGTGTGGTTGGACGGTAGGGTTGCCCGTTGCCCGATCGACTGGGCCGCCCCGAACCTGGTCGAGGGCAAGTTCATGCTTGAGGCCGCGATCTCCATCGCCAAGCACCGCAAAGCCAGCTACCGGCAGCTCAAACGCGCCCACAACACCAACCTGCTACCGGTCAGCGCCGATCTCCCGCAGATCACCATCGTGGTCGACGAGGGCGCGCAAGCGGTCAAAGACCGCGACCTGCAAGCCATGCTGAGCGAGTTGCAGAACATCGGCCGCAACGAAGCGGTCAACCTGATCCTGTCCGCGTTGCGGCCGACGTCCGACCTGGTACCGGTCAACATGCGCAAACAGGCCGGCGTGCGCATCCAGATGCACGGACCCGACAATGAAGAGCTTGGCCACATGTTCGGTTGGAAGGCCGGCGTGTCCATGGATCAGCTCGCCGGCAAGGGCACCGGCTTCATCAGTTTCGACGGGTCACCGCCGCGCCCGTTCCGAGGTTTTCAGGTGCTTCCCGCCCAGATTGAGCAAGCCGCCGTCTCCATCGCTGCGATGCGGCCCGACCTAGACGCGGCCTCTGCCGCTGCGGCCGGACCGCACTACGCGATGCGGTTGAACCGCATGCGTCAAGCCTTCACCAACCCCGACGCCGAACTCGACGAGTTGCCCGTGCCCGCCCCCGCGGTTGCTCCGCGCCGGTTGGCTGCGGTGCCCGACGGTGCCGGCAGTTGGCCCGACCCTCACGAGCTGATCCACCGGCACGCCGGATCGCTCGGTTGGCCCGATCCTCACCGAATCGAGCATGTTGCCCAGCAGCAGTCCGGCCCGACGCTGCACACCGTGCGACCGGCCGCGGGCATCCCCGCGGTCTCCGCCCGCCCGATCCCCGAAGTGCTGCTAAGAGCCCTCGCAGCGTTCGATACGGCAGGAACCGCCCGCCTGCACAGTGAGGAACTTGCCGCCGCCCTGTCCATCCTCGACGCCGAGGGCAAGCCCAACCCCACGGCGTTGGCCGACCTGCTTCGCCCCCTCGGCGTCACACCGTTGTCGAACCCGTTCCTGCGTGCCGGGGAACGCGGACGCGGTTACGCCCGTGACGACCTGTCGGCGGCTGCGGAGCGTGTTCAAAGCGGTGAGTTGGCGGTGCCCGAACAGGTCACCGCATGGCCCGCCGCATGAGGTGTGTGGGCCCCACGTGCGGCCCACACACCCACACACCCCCGCACGTGTGACCCACACACCCACCTCACCAGCGCAAACACCACGCCGTGTGGGGGTGTGCGGGGGGTATGACACCCCCCGTTCCGACGCCTCCGACCGCGTTGGCCCCCCTACCTGCCACCCCCCACGTGTGGCCCCCACACCCACCCGGACGCTCTCCGCGACGACTCCCACCCTCATTACTGAGCGTCATCGGATTCGCCTAGATCGCACGCCTGTCTTTCACCCCGCTACGCCGAAGGTTGTGGTTCGCCATGCCGAAAATCGCCCTTCTCGCCGCTCTCGCCACCGCTCTTGTCGCCACGTTCCACGGCGCGTTCCTGCTCTCGATGCTGGCTTTGCCCGTCCTGGCCGGCGCGCTGATCGGCTACCGGCGCCGCCTGATCCGGCGCCCCTACGCCAAGTGCCGCCCCTGCAAGGGCATCGGCTACCGGCGAAGCCTCCTGTTCGCCTCCTCGACCGGCTACTGCCCCGACTGCGACGGCACCGGGTTACGCCCCCGCGCCGGCGCCCGGTTGCTGAACGTCCGCTGACCGGCTCCACCCCGCACGTCTCCCCTACAGCCTGAAAGGAAGACCTGCCATGTCCGGCGAGACCACCATCACCATCATCGGCAACCTGACCGGCGATCCCGAACTGCGCTTCATCGCGAGCGGCACCGCCGTCGCCGGATTCACCATCGCCTCAAGCTCCCGCACCTACAACAAGCAGGTTGAGCAGTGGCAGGACGGCGAAGCCCTGTTCATGCGGTGCAGCGCATGGCGCGACCTGGCGGAGCACGTGTGCGAATCCCTCACCCGGGGCACCCGCGTCATCGCCACCGGACGGCTGCGCATGCGCACCTACGACACCAGCGACGGCGACCGGCGCACCGTCATCGAGATGACCGTCGACGAGATCGGCCCCTCCCTCCGCTTCGCCACCGCCAAACCCCAAAAGGCCGCCCGCACCGGCGGCAAGGGCCAAGCCAGTGGGCACGGCGACGCCTGGACCAACACGGAGAAGGCAACCGGCAACGCGCGCACCGGCCACGACGGCGGCGCCGGCGACCCGTGGAGCGACGACAAGCCGCCGTTCTAGCAAGCTCCCATGCGGCCTCGGCGGCACACCACCAAGCACACCGCCGAGGCCGCGCCCACTTCGTATCAGGAAGGAAGGCACTTACCAGCATGACACCTGCACGCGTCGCCGATCTACGGCCCGGCCACGCCGTTCGCATCGCCGGATTCGGCGCCATCCCCGTTGCCGGCACCCCCGCCCACGTCCCTCCGCCGCTCGTGGCGGTCCGCCTCGGATGGGACGGCCTATCCCTCGTGCTGCACCCCACTACCCCATTGGACGCCATCACCACCGCCCCCGCCGTCGCCTACCGCCCCATGACGTGCCGACTGTGTGCGGGCACCGGGCTGTGGCGCCCCGGAAGGAAGGCGTCCAATGGGTGAGGTCGCATCCCTGCCGCTCTTTGATGCCCATCCCGCGATGCCCACGCTCGACAGGCGTACGCCGAACGGGCTGCGCCTGCTTGACCTGTTCTGCTGCGCCGGCGGCGCCTCAATGGGCTACCACCTGGCCGGATTCGACGTGACCGGCGTCGACATCGCCCCCCAGCCCAACTACCCCTTCGACTTCTGCCAGGCCGACGCGATCGACTTCGTCCGCAAGCACGGACACAAGTTCGACGTCATCAATGCCTCCCCTCCCTGCCAGGCGTACACCATGGCCCAGCGAATCCGCGGCCGAATCCACCCCGATTTGATCGACCCACTCCGCCAGGTACTCCAGGCCACCGGCAAGCCGTATCTGATCGAAAACGTGATCGGCGCACCGCTTGAGCGTCCGGTCATCCTCTGCGGTGCCATGTTCGGGCTGCGCACCTACCGGCACCGCGGATTCGAGACCGGCGGCGGAGTCACCGTCCCTGCCCCGCCACACCCCGTCCACAGTGCCCCTACGGCCAAGATGGGCAGACCTGTACAGGATGGCGAGTTCATGCACGTCGTTGGCAACTTCTCCGGCGTCCCGCTGGCCCGCCGCATCATGGGAATGCCCTGGGCTACCCGCGACGAGCTGCGCGAAGCCATCCCACCCGCATACACCCACTACATCGGCCGCATCATCACCAGCGCCGTGCAAAGCGGCAAGGGGCACGCCGCATGACCGCGCGCATCCTGGTCACCGGCTCCCGGACGTGGACCGATGAGACCACTGTCCGCATGGCACTCTCCGAGGTCCGGCGCGACGGCGCCGCCACCCTGGTCAGCGGGGCATGCCCGCGTGGTGCCGACGCTATCGCCGAATCGGTCTGGCGAAGCTGGGGCGGCCCCGTGGAACGCCATCCGGCCGACTGGGACACCTACGGCAGGGCCGCCGGGATCAGGCGCAACGCCGCCATGGTGGCCATGGGCGCTGACCTGTGCCTGGCCTTCATCCACAACGACAGTCCTGGCGCCAGCCACACCGCACGCATCGCCGAGGCCGCGGGCATGCCCGTACGCCGATTCCGGCAGGCCGACCCGATCCAGCCCCCGTCAAGCACCGACCTCACCGACCACGCCCTTGCGTGCGCACGCCGCGGGTGGGCGGTCTTCCCCCTCACCCCGCACGGCAAGAAACCTCTGCGCGGCTTCACCGACTGGGAACGACACGCCACCTCCGATTCCGACCGCATCACCGCGTTCTGGCCGCGCGCCCCGTACAACATCGGCGTGGCGTGCGGCCCCTCCCGGCTCGTCGTGATCGACCTCGACATGCCCAAGCCCGGCGAGCAACCGCCCGCCGAAGCCATCGAGCACGGCGCCACCTGCGGTGAGGAGGTCTTCCGCCTTCTATGTGCCGACCGAGACCGGCCATACCCCGCCGACACCTTGACCGTACGGACCCGGCGCGGGGGGCTGCACCTGTACTTCACCGCACCGCACGACGTCGAGCTGCGCAACAGCGCGGGCAGGAACGGCGGCCTCGGCTGGCTCATCGACACCCGCGCGTCCGGCGGATACGTCGTCGGCCCCGGCAGCCACGTCCGCCAAAGCGACGGCACCGGCACATACGAGGTCGTCAACGACCTGCCACCCGCACCGCTCCCGGCATGGCTCACCGAGGCGCTCACCCCGGCACCGCCGCCCCCGATCGGTGCCGCCGATCTGCTTGCCGCCCTGCCCGAGCATCGGCTGAGCAGGTACGGCACCGCCGCTCTGCGCGCCGAGGCCGACCGCGTCGCCACCGCACGGCACGGCTCCCGGAACCAAACCCTGAACATCGCCGCGTTCAACCTCGGGCAACTCGTGAAACGCGGCGTGCTGCCCGCCGAGGTGGTCACCGCCGCGCTTCACGGCGCCGCCGAGGCCGCCAACGCCGATGGAGTCCCCAACTCCCCCCGCGAGATCGCAGCCGTCATCGCGAGCGGTCTCAAAGCAGGCATGAACGCCGCACCCCGCCGGCGTAAGAGCGCATGAGCACCCTGGGAGAACACGCCATGAACCACCGCACCGACGGCGCGGAGCTGCTTGACCGGCTGCGCGCCGCCCTGATCCGGTACGTGATCCTGCCGTCCGCCGAGGCCGCCGACGCGGTCACGCTGTGGATCGCAGCCACGCACGCCCAACCCGCGTGGGCGCACGCGCCGCGCCTGGTCATCCGAGGCCCGGAGAAAAGGTGCGGCAAGTCCCGGCTGCTGGACGTCGTGGAGGCGACGTGCCATGAGCCGTTCATCACCGTCAACTCAAGCTCGGCGGCGGTCTACCGATCCATCACCGAGGACCCGCCCACGATGCTTGTGGACGAGGCCGACACCATATTCGGCCCCAAGGCCGACGGCAACGAGGACCTTCGCGGCCTCCTCAACGCCGGACACCAGCGCAACCGGCCCGCCAAGAGGTACGACGCCGCGACCAACCGCGTGGAGAGCATCCCCACGTTCGCCATGGCCGCGCTGGCGGGCATCGGCCAGATGCCCGACACCATCGAAGACCGGGCGGTGGTCGTGCGCATGCGGCGCCGCGCTCCCGGTGAGACCGTCGCCCCCTACCGGCACCGCCGCGACCGTACAGGACTCCAAGCCCTGGCCCATCACGTCTCGGCGTGGCTGCGCGCCGACCTGGCAGAGTTGGAGCAGGCAGAGCCGCCCATGCCTGTGGAAGACCGCGCCGCCGACACCTGGGAACCGCTCGTCATCGTCGCCGACCACGCCGGCGGAGACTGGCCGGACCGAAGCCGCACCGCCGCCCTGACCCTCACCGCCGAGGCCGACGACAACGACCAATCCTCAGTGCGTGTGCGCCTGCTCACCGCATGCCGCGCCGCATTCACCGACGACACCGCCCTGCCGACCGCCGTGCTACTCGAACGGCTCAAGGCCGACCCGGAAGGCGAATGGGCGGAACACGGACCCGCCGGCCTCACCGCAATGCGCCTCGGCGCACTGCTACGCGAATACGACATCCGATCAGGCAATATCCGCTTCCCCGGGGGACAGGCCAAGGGCTACCTGCGGGCCGATTTCGCCGACGCATGGGCGCGCTACTGCCCATCCGATCCCGTTCCCGAGGGGGATGTGCTCCCGTTCGGGAGGGGTAGCCGTCCCAGCCGTCCCAGCATCATCAGTGCAGGTCAGGGCGGGACGGCTCCGATTCCTGGGACGGCTTGAGCCGTCCCGCCCGAACGTCGTGGGACGGCTTAGGCCGTCCCACAGAAAAAGCCGTCCCGGGGTTGACCTGGGGAAATGAGCCTGGGACGGCTGGGACGGCTACCCCCTCTAAAAGTCGACCGATGTAGACACGTCGAGGTCGAATTCAAGCCCTCATTCCGATCACGATGCCGAAAGGCTGGGTTGCCATGGCCAAGACCATGCTGTCCGTCGCCGAGGTGTTAGACGAGCTGGACGTGCCTAAGTCCACGTTCTACAGGTGGCTCAACACGGGGCGTGGACCTAAGCGCATCAAGCTCCCCAACGGCAAGGTACGTATCCGGCGGCGCGATCTCGACACATGGCTCGCCACCTTCGAGACCACCGCAGCGTAAGGAACCGTCGATGCTGACTCATGACGTTGTGGTCTGGAGTATCCGGAACCGCAAGGGCCGCGCCAAGCCATACCAGTTGCGTTGGAAGGTCGGGGCAGAGCCTAAGTCCAAGTCCTTCCTGACAAAGGCTCTCGCCGACGGCTTTCGCGCCGACCTGCTTAAAGCTGCAAAGTCCGGCGAACTCTTCGACGCGGGAAGCGGGTTGCCCACTTCCATGCTGGCGGCAAAAGCCGAGAAACCGCCCATGACCTGGTACGACTTCACCGTCGCATATACGGCGATGCGTTGGCCCAATGCCGCCGCGAAAACCCGCGAGGGCATCGTGGACAGTTTGGCGGTTGCCACATTCGCCATGCTCGACGGAGAGTCGATCACTCTGCCCCGCCGGGAGGTCCGCGCCGCCATGCAATGGGCGTTGATTCCCCGCGAGAATGATGAAGCAGTACCCGCCAAGCTGGCGATGACCATACGGATTCTCCAACGGTCAACGCTTCCGCTCGCCGATATGGCTGATCCGATCGTTGCGCGCCGTGTAAGTGATGCACTCAGCCTCACCCTAGATCTACGGCCCGCCGCCGCCGACACAAGTGCACGCCGGCGCCGAGGGCTGAACACCGCTCTGGAGTACGGCGTGGACCTCGGCGAACTCGATGAGAACCCGCTCAAGCGAATCAAGCGAAAGAAGGTCGCCAGAGATGACGTCGTAGATCGACGCGCCGTCGTCAATCCCGAACAAGCTCGGGAGCTGATCGCTGCCGTGTCCTATGTCGGAAGCTGGCACCGTGCCCGAGGTCGCCGTTTGGTGGCGTTCTTCGCCACGCTGTACTTTGCGGGCGTTCGACCCGCCGAAGCTGTGGGGCTACGGCGGGATGATTGTGATCTACCCGATGAGGGGTGGGGACTGCTCACTCTGGCCAAGACCCGCCCCAGCAGCGGTAAGCAGTGGACGGATACGGGTACGGTCCACGATCTCCGCGGCTTGAAGCAGCGCGACACGAGCGCCGTCCGAGAGGTCCCCGTGCCGCCCGAACTGGTAACCATCCTTCGCCATCACTTGGAAGAGTTTGGCACCGCCCCCGATGGGCGCCTGTTCCGCAACGAGCGCGGAGGGGTGCTTGGTGCCTCTACATATGCCCGAGCCTGGAAGGAAGCCCGCCGCTTCGCCTTCACGCCGCAACAGGTGGCGTCGCCGCTGGCTAGACGTCCCTACGACCTTCGGCACGCCGCTTTGTCCGTCTGGCTCAACGCCGGGGTAGATGCCACCGAGGTAGCTGCCCGCGCAGGTAATAGCGTAGAAGTGCTCCTCAAGCGTTACGTCAAGTGCCTCGACGGTCGGCAAGATCAGAATAACCGCCGGATAGAGACCATGCTTGCGCGCTAGAGGGTTGGTCCACAACCAGCAAGCGTTAGCGCTACGGGACTAGAGACCCGCCCGCTCTAACACCATTCACACTGGTCAGCGGCTAGATCCACGGCATCACACAATGTTTGACCTGGTCGCCGCCTAGGGGTAACCCGGGGCAGTCCGCTCAGCTCTGCTCGGAGTGTGCACGATCGGATCGCCGACTGAGTGCGGCTTTCTGGACTGCGCGGCTGACACATGTCGGCCCCCGCAACTGTGCGGGGGCCGACCGTACTGCGGTGCTACGGACTCACAACGACGGGCCATCTCTCACGGTCATAGGGCAGTAACCATCCCGCGATCTCGCCGCCAAGGCTGCGTACGTCGGTTTCTGAGGTATCTGCTCTCAGTGGGAAGATGTAGACCTGATCCCAGATCCTCACCTTCTCCAGCGTGTGCAAGTACTCGCTGACATGGTTGGCCAAGCCCCTGAGATCACCAGGTCGGCAGACCGAGCCGACGTAGCAGATATTGCCGTGTTGATCTGCTACAGCGTAAACCGCACAGGACACCTCCGGCATGAACTCCGGCTGCGGGGGCACCGGCTCGGGCATCTTCCCCAGCAGGTGCCGACCGCAGAGTTCCGCCAGAGCGAGGTAAGTCCCCCGCTTCATCCGGACTCCTCCTCCAGGACAGCCTCAGCAGAAGTCGCATCCCCGTCCGTATCCGTCGTATCCGTCCGAGGGATCGCCCCGGCATCCATGGCCGCTTCCCACCAGCCTTCGGCCTTGTCTGCCATGTTGCGCAGGGTGTCACGCAGGAGGCGGGCATCTGCACGCCCTTCCCTCTCGACCAGAGGGATCCCGTCCTCTTCGATTGTCTCCAGGTACCGCATGTCGTCAGATATGTCGCGGAGCTTGGCCTTGATGGTCCGGATGGCGAACTTGTACTGCCGACGGGCTTCATCGCCAGGCGGCACCGGCTGCTGCGGAGCCCCGTTTTTCGGTGCGAGCTTGGTACGAAGCAATTTGTTGTCGATCAGCACATCGCCGCCGCCAACCATGGGGCGCGGTTGTCCCTGCGCATCTACCTGACGCGGCCGGAGCCCGTTGCGGTCGTCCTCCAGTGCCTGGCGCAGGTGCATCAGCCCAGTGTCAGTTTCCAGGAGGGCACCGATTACTTCATGCGCAGGACGACGGTCATTTTCCTCGCCTCTGTCGTGCCGAGGATTGCGGATCATCCCATACTTGGCGAGCACATAAGCCGCACGTACGACTAGTTCTGTGCCGCTAGGCCCGCCGGTCTCCCCCTCTACCAGCTCCTGGGTGGCCGCTTTGAACATCTCTTCAGGAGATCGATTGCTGGGGGCCCAGTTCCGGGTACTCAAGTCTGGAGGCAATGCCTCCTTGAGCGTCTTGCGGAAGTCTCCCAGCTTGGTCTCCGGTACAGCGCCGTTGAGTTCTCTGCTAATCAGCTCGATGGCCAGCGGAAGCTTGGCGTTGCTAGTGACGCGGCGCCGCCGTGATCCTTCCTCCTCCGTCAACACGAGCGCGATGGGCTCGCGGACGGCATTGCGCGTTTTCGGCTCGTTGGTAGTGAAGAGGTTGATAATGCGGGCGGCACGGTCATCACTGTGAGCATTGATCTTTCGTGCTGCTGCCTGCGAGCGAGTCAGCCGACCACTCAGCCAGTCCAACTCCTGGTCTGTTGGGATAACCCCTGCGGAACGAGCGGCGATGAGGCACTCTTCGGCAAGCGAGGTGTGCTTAGATTCGTCACTCCACTTGGCCTTCGGGTTAAGGTGATCCTGCGCGACGCGGGCCTTGATCGCCTGTGCAAGGTCCACTGTGCCGAGGGTGTCGGGCACAACGCCGATGATCAGCTCGAATTCGGTAACCGCGCACCGTACGGCGGCTTCTTCGCTTGGCAGAATCTCATCGGCTGCCTTTTGGGTATACCCATTGATTTGCGCGATGTGGCTCTGCATGGGGCTCGCCCCGCGCGGAAGGCCGAACAGAATAGCTTCGGCGTCTACCCCCAGGTAGTACAGTCCGTGACTAATCCGGGTCGATCCTTCGCGCACAAAGATATGGGTGGTCGGGGAGACGTCCGGATCTTCATAGTAGACGGTTGTCGCTACTCCAATGGGGGGATCCATGATCCCCTGCTTCTCGATACTGGGACGCGGAGTGGTCCGCTCGCGGGTCGTCTCGATCGCCCATTCGAGCTGTTCCAGCAGAGCCGTACGGCTCACAGCCTGGATGCCCATCTCCCCGACGCCGATCTCGGTCGCTCTCAACAATGCGGCAGGCGGACCGTTAACTTCAGCCAGGGCGAACTGCACCCGATCGGCGTTGCGGGGGTTACTGGGATCGGGTGCGAGGCGGGCTGTGTATGCCGGCCCGATCACCGACTTCAGGTAGGCGCCAGGGATGCGACGGATTTGCGGGTTGTCCAATTGGGCCAATATCGCAGCCGGATCAGTCCAGATGTACGCGATTGCCCCGGCAGCACGGTCGCTAAGACCATGCTTCTTGAGCCCTGCCCGGAGCTCCTTGTGCGCTGAGGGATCAGGCAGGTCGCGGATCGGGCGAATGGGCTTGGTCAGCTCTGCTTGCCCAGAGGTGAAAATCTGATGGGCGGTGGTAGTCGATGCCACGGGCTGCCTCCTGTTGGGCTCCCTGTACCGCGAGAGGCCCTCTCCCGCGGCCAACATCACGCGGGAGCCGGAGACGCCGAACCAGCCCTCGCTTCCCTGCTTTGCGGATCTGGCCCGCATTACTGGGAGCGCCGGGAACACGATCTACACCCCGTCAGCGTGGTCTCAGTGCTCTAGCACCATCCGGACCGTGCCGTCACTCCCACCGAGGTCGGCGCCTCAAGAGAGCGTGCGGGGTGACGCGTGTCCCCACGTCACAAAGCAAAGAGTACCTCTAGAGACGGTCAACACAAAGCCAATTGCCGTGCGCGTCGGCTACGTCCCAATTGCCTGGTTGGCCATCCGGAGCAGGACGACTACCAGATGGAAGCTGTTTCCCTGTGAGACTGGTCCACGACTGGTCCACAACCAGCGAGCGTCAACGAGAACGGGCGGGACTCCGTGAGACTGGAGACCCGCCCGTTCATATGCTGTTTGCCCTGATCAGCGGCGCTAAGTCGCTGGTCGGGATCTGGTGCCCCCTGCAAGATTCGAACTTGCGCTCCCGGCTCCGGAGGCCGGTGCTCTATCCCCTGAGCTAAGGGGGCTGCAACGAGACAAGGCTACCAGTACTTCGGGGGCGGTCGTGACCTCGTTGGCGGTCTTGATCCATCGTGGGAAAACCGCGCGTGGTGGGGGTTGGAGGGGTTAACCTCACGGCCGTGACTGAGGTTCTGGGGAAAGTGCTCGTGGTCGACGACGACGAGGTGATCAGGCAGCTCATCGCGGTCAATCTGACGCTTGAGGGCTTCCAGGTGGAGACGGCCACCGATGGGCAGGACTGTCTGGATCGGGTGCTCGATGTCATGCCCGACGTGGTGACGTTGGACGTGATGATGCCCCGGCTTGACGGCTGGGTGACGGCGTCGCGGTTGCGCACGGATGAGGACACCAAGCACATCAGAGTCGTGCTGATCACGGCACGGGCACAGGGGGACGATCGGCGGCGGGGGCTCGGCATCGGGGTTGACGCATATCTTACGAAGCCGTTTGATCCGGCCGAGTTGATCCAGGTGGTGCGGGATCTGGCCGTCTCCGAGCGGAGCAACTAGGCGGATTGGTCTGCTTTGTTGGGGCGGAAATGGCACTGACGCACGGTGGCGTGGAGATCGTAGCGTCATGAAGCGTGATCCCCATGCCCACCTTGACGGCGTTTGTCCTTACTTCGCTGGTAGTTGTGGCCATACCTGGCCCTAACCACCTCTATATCGTTACTCGGGGGGTGACCCAGGGGCGGACGGCGGGGATCGTGTCGGCGATGGGGATCGCGATCGGGACCGTCGTCCACATCGCGGCAGCCGCTGCCGGGGTGTCATATGTGATCGCGCAGTCGGCCACCCTGTTCGCGGTGTTGAAGTGGGCGGGGGTGGCATACCTCGCCTATCTGGGGGTCCGCACGCTCCTGGCGGGCGATCAGCCTCATGAGCAGGCTGTGGTGGTTCAGCCATTGTGGCGGGTCTTCGCGGAGGGGCTGCTGGTCAATGTGTTGAATCCCAAGACCGTGCTGTTCTTTCTGGCGTTCCTCCCGCAGTTCGTGGTTCCGGCGGTTGGGCCGGTGGCAGGGCAGGTTGTGGTGTTCGGGCTGTTGCTGATGCTGGTGGGGATGGCGACGGATGTGGTTTACGCCGTGGCCGCTGGGGCGTTGAGCGGGTGGCTGCGGCGCTGGGCGCGGGGGCTGCGGTGGTTCAGCGGGGCGGTGTACCTCGGGCTTGGAGTGGTGATGGCGTTCACGGGGCGGCGACCGGTCTGAGGGATGACGTGGCGGAAGCCAGGTCGCCGAACAGGTGGGCCAGGGCACGGGGGTCGTTAAGTGCGGCCAAGTGCCCGGTGCGGGGTAGGAGAAGAAGACGACCGTGGCGGCAGGCGGTCAGGAAGCGTCGTTCATCGGCGCGGAACGGGTCACGTGATCCGTTGACCAGCCAGACCGGCCCAGGGTAGGAGGCGACCGCCCTGAGCGGGTCGGAAGCGGCGACTGCCGCCACGGTTTCCGCCATCACCTCACAGGCAAGGCCCCCTTCCACCATGGCCTCCCCGGCTTCACCGGGGAGGACACGCCTCAACGCATATGCACTGAGGGAGTTCGCCGTCTCGGGGTGGTGCCGGGCGGCCCTGCCGAGGAAATCGTAAATCTTGAGCCCTATCCCGTACGGCACAGCCGTGCAGCCCATCGCGACCACGCCGGCCACCTGCTCCGGGTGACGCTGAGCGGCGGCGAGTGCGACGTAGCCGCCGAGAGACAGGCCGGCGACAAGAGCACGCCCGCCCAGGTGGTCGATGGCGGCGGCGACGGCGTCGGTGGCGGCCCGCATGGTGAACGGCTCGCCGCGGCGTGTGCCGTGTCCGGGGAGGTCGGGGGCTGCTGTGGGGTGGTCTGTGAGGTGTGCCCGGGTGGGGTGCCACATGGTGTGGCTGACCCGGATGCCGTGAATGAGAACGATGGGTAGTGCCATGGAAACCCTCCTCTTACGCAAGGGCCTTCAGCAAAACACAACGCACCGTTGCGTTGCAATATAGTGGGGACATGGCTGGTGCACGCAGGCAGCAGGAGATCTTCGCGGCGACCTTGGCGATGGTCGCGGAGCGCGGATACGACGGCCTGACCGTCGAAGGGGTGGCCGAGCGGTCGGGGGTCAACAAGACGACCATTTATCGATGGTGGCCGTCCAAGGCCGCGCTTCTCGGCGACGCTTTGGTGGGTGCCGAATCGCTGGAGTTCGCGATTCCCGACACGGGTTCCCTGCGCGGGGATCTGGAGGCGCTGGTGTTGGGGGTGAGCGAGCTTCTCACGGTTTCCCCTGCCGCTGATGTGGCGGTTGCCGCGCTGGGGGCGGCCGTCGGAAGTCCTGAACTGGCCGCGGGCACGCAACGGTTCTTCGCGGACCGCCTCGCCAGAGAGGCGGTCGTCTTCGAACGTGCCCTCATCCGCGGGGAGCTGGCCGACGGGGTCGACCCCATGGCCGTTGTGGATCTGCTGGCGGGGGCCGTGTGGATGCGGGTGGTCTTTCGCGGGCTGCCGTTGGAGGCGGATTTCGCCGCCGAGGTGGTGGGCACGGTGCTCGGGGGAATCGGCAGCCGGTGAAATCGGGGCGGCCGCCCGCCGGGCGACCCAGTCGAGGCCGGCGCGGGCTGCCACACGAATCGCGTCGCGGATCAGACGTTCGGCGTCCTCGGCCGTGAGGGCGAATCTCTCGCCGGTCCAGACGACGAGTTCAGGCCCCGAGGGCGGGTGTTTGGCGCATAGACGGGTGAGCAGTTCCCGATACGAACCGGACTCCTCACGTGCCGAATGGGCCAGGAGGCGGGTCACCTCGGCGCGTGCGTGCCGCGTTTCCTCCCTCGCCAGAAAGCGTTCCTCGGGGCCTTGATGAAGGGGTTCGGAGTACGGCTCCCAATTCTCCGTGAACGCGGCGATGTTGGCCCCGTAGAACTTGGCATTGAGCGTCCGGAGCCGGTCGAGGGCACCGCGCAGGAGGTGGCGGGCGGCCGGTCTGTCCAGACCGTGCCGGTCGAGGAGGTCGCCAGGCAGGTCGTAGGGGTCGCCGGCGCCGTGGCGGAGGCGGGCGACGGCGTTGAGGAGGAGGTCGAGAACGGCCGGGTCGGCGCGGAGAGGGGCCGCCCAGGCGTTCTTTTTGAGGTCGCGGTCGGGTTTGAGATAAGCGCCGCGGCGGGTGACCTGGTCGCGGCGGACGCAGGCTTCGAGATGGCGCAGAAGATAGTGGACGAGCTGGGCGCGGGCGGCCCGCACACCGGGAATCTCATCGCGCTTCGGGCCGCTGCGGAGTTGCCCGGCGCCGTGGACGGCCAGGTCTCCGTGGAGGCCGGTGAGCCATTCGGCGGCGACGCGCAACTCTCGTATCTCCTCGCCGCCCCTGGTGCGGCGCGGCACCCCGCTCAACGTCTCACACACGCGGGTATAGCCGTCGAACAAAATGTCGTGCACGTTTTCCTCGCAGTCGTCGCACCACCGTGAGCCGTCGACATCGCGGCATATACCGCCGCCGTGGCGGGCACGGCGCAGGCGCCTGCCCGCAAGGTCGCGGAGAGTGGGGGCGACCACCGTGAAATAGGTCTGAAAGTCAAATGCGGCATCGGCCACATCGCCGAGCTTCACCATCGAGGCCACTCCAAGGGCATGACAGAAGCACGCACCGATTAAGTGCGGGCTCAAGTGCATCGGCCTCGTCGTCGAGGCCCTCAATGGGAGCGCATTCAGGCGCTCAAGCTCGCGGGCAACAGCCGTTGAACGGAATTAGATTGGCATCCGCCGTCAGCGGCCGTCAACCGGACCGTGAAAAATCCTGTCCAGAGATCGCAGGAGCGATTGGTGGCGTCGCACCAGATCGTCGTCTTCCGGGCGCGGGCCGCCGAGTTCCTTTATGGCGTCGATCAGCACGTCACGCACGTTGGGCTGATGCCGGGGGCCACGTGCTCCGCGGCTCCGCCGGTCGAGCGCGTGGCCTTGAAGTGACCCGTTCGCCAGCGTCGCGAGCTCCTTCAAGGCCGGGCATTCAATACGTTTCTCCTCCCATCTCCGCCACGTGAACAGGCCGGGGCGTAGCGATTCCACCGCGAGATACGCCGCTGGAACCGGAAGCTCCCCACAAACCTTGGCAATAAGCGATAAACGCCTCCTTGCCCCCTTATCGTGATTTTCACTCCAATCACGGACATCGACCCATGCGGCGAACAGATATCGCTCCAAGATCTGCAAGTCCGGCAGAACCGCACGCAAGGCGTCGGAACCTCGGTCCACGAGCCGCTGCGCCGTACGGAGATCCAGGCGGCGCACCGCACCCGCGGCGAGCTGAGCGAGCATGTGGTCCAGGCCGAGGCGCGCGAGCACGGGTTTGCCGCTGCGCAGCTCGATCCGGTCGGGGCCGGCGCGGCCCAGTTCGGTCAGCCACAGTGGGCAGGCCGCCTGGAGCGACCACTCGACACCGGCCGCCACCATGCCGTAGTTCGTCATGGGCGGTCCTGGATTCAGGACCAGCACCACCTCGTCGACGTCGCGCAGACTGCCAGAACCCCCGCGGCCGGTCGGGGCGGCCTCGGCGGCAAGCGCGTTCACCACGACATCGCGAACTTCGTGGAGATCGCCCCTGACGTCGTCGACGACCCTGATGTCGGCCTCCCACCGCTGGGCGGCGCGGGCGAGACGGTGAGCCCGCAAGGTGGCCTCCGGGCTCGCGAGCAGCCTCAGCCGGACCTCGCCCCGCCGCAGGAGGCCCTTTTGGCGGAGCCTTGATTCCGTGAGGACGGTGTGAATGGCCCGCAGGTCGTCGCCGTCGCGGGCGGGATCTCCGATGCCGACGGCGAGCAGGGCGAGAATGTCGCCGCTGCCCAGCACGGGCCAGCTCACCCTGCCGGTGCGCTGAATGAGTTTGACGCCTTGGTCGTCTTTGCTTTCCCACCGGTCGGCGGCGGCTGTGAGTGTCGGGGAAAGGTGGCCCGGGGCGAGCGGAGCGGGCCACAGATGGGCCTGATGAGTGGCGGCCCGGCCATAGAGGTCGGTGAGTTCCGCATCCTTGATCATTGCGGCGCAGTCGCTGGTGATATCGCCTCTGAGATCGCGCATGGCCATACGCAGCAGGCCGGTGAGATCGCCTTTGCCGCCGGCACGGCTGCGCAGGTCGGAGACGAGCCGTGTGACCACCGCCTTGGTATTGGGGGAAAGCTCCTCTCGCGCGCTGAGTTTGTCGAGGGTGTCGGCATACCACGCGCGAAGGGTTCCGTAATCGGCGGCTTCCCCCCGTCCAAGCCGTTCGAACAGGGCGGCTTGCAGAGTGGCCGTGCGGTCTCGGAACTTCCCTAAGTTTCCCTTCGTCACGCCGTATCGCTCGCGCCATTCGGCCGCCGCCTCGGCACCGGCGAGCGCCGTGGCCTTGGTGGTCAATCCCGCTTGGCGTTCGGCGAGGAGCCGCCAGAGACCTCGGTTCTCCTCGTCGAGCTCGCCGAGCGCGTCCCAGAACCTGTGGCGCACCAGCCACGCGTCCAAGTGCGCCGTCTTGTCACGCGGTCTCTGCAGCGAGTACGGCTCACGCGGACGGTCGATGTGCAGAACACGCACGGGAAGACGGGCCCCAAGAACGGCACACACGGCACCGGTGCTGAGGGAAAGGGCACCCGACCCCGTCGTGACGAGAACCTCCCCGGGATCGTGAGTTTCGATCCAGACCGCCAAGGCGTCGGCGGTGGAGCGCATGCCGGGTTCGCCGATCTCCACGACGTGCACCGCCGCCGGAGGAAATCGCGATCCGCACAACCCGCTTTCCGAGGTGAGCCGCCGGCGCATGCGAGCGGCGTGAACGGCGAGTGTGGAACCGGCGGCGAGCGGGGTGGTGGTGCCAAGGAAAACGACACCGGAGAGGGGAATGCCGGCCTCCGCCAGCCCTTCGAAGACTTTACGGAGCGGACGCCGGGTTTTGCCCTCGGCTCCGGGGAGGCCCTCGTAATCGGGTGTGATCCCGCTGAGAGTGGCCGCCCCCGGAACCCCCAGGTCGCCTCCGCCGATCGCGTGCACAAGGACGGCGCCTTCGCTCGCACTCAAGCACTTACCTCCAGCCAGACCGCGGCCACATGCGGAATGAGGCTAACTCACACCGCCGGCCCGCCCGGGGAGACGACGAACGCCGCGGCACAATGGTCCTGTCTTCACCGCGGCCGGTGGGAGGGCCGGCCTGATTTACCACCACCGCCGTCAGACGATCGACGCGTGTTCCCCCACTGTCCGTTTCCGCCCTTGGCCGGATAGGCGGTCAGCGGGTCCTTGGCGTCCGCCGCAGGAAGCGCACGCCCTCGCCCCGGCGCGACTCTCCCCTTTTCCAGCCTCTCGTTCTCGCTGAACCATTCGAAGTTTCTGCCCCTCGGGTCCGGCGGCGCGACGGTCACGGCAGGGCTCAGCCGTACATCGCGGGTGCGCGGATAGTGAACGGGCAGATCGGGATTGCCGCGGGCGACGGCGAGCAGGGCGTCGCGCACCTTCACCAGAGCGGGAATGCCGTCGACCCGCCGGTTGAAGACGGCCAGGGCGCCGGCCGCCACCGCCGCACAATCCTCGTCGGGAAGAACGCCGGAAAGAGCGCTGTAAAAGGCGGCGTACTGCCGTCCCGAATGGAGTCGCGTGGCCGCGTGGTCGATGCTCAGCCGCACACTCCCGAATCCGAGTGGCCGGCCGAGCCCCAGGCGATGGAAATGCCCCTCCGGCAGGCTGAGCAGCCAGACGAGCGCCCCGAGTTCGTGGTCGTCGAGGTCGCGCACGTCGACGGTGAACGAGAACTCGGTGCCGGGGTTCACCCAGCCGCCGATCGAACGGTTTTGATTGTCGCGCTGGTCGGCCGCGGTGGTGAAGTAGCGCCGGCCGCCGCCGACGATCCGGGGGTTGTTCTCCTCCCCCTCGGGCACGGCCCGGGAGCGCACATATTCGCGATAACGCCCACCGGCCATGAGCTGCGCGGGATCGCCCTGCGAGGGGATGCGCCAATGGTCGACTGGGTCCAGTCCTGCGTGGTGCCAATAGGCCTTACGCCCGCGCAGTCCGCGCCCCGCTCGATAAAGGGCTTCCTTTCCCGTGCCGTCCGGAACCGGCCGCTCGGGCCGCTCGGCGCTTTCCGAAACGTAGAAACGCCCCTGCTGAGGTTTCGGCTGCCCGAGAATGGCGAGCGCCAGCCCGTCCCCGTCGAAACGGTGTACGGCATGAGCCGCGTCGGTGACGCATCTCACGGGACCGACGCTCAGGCGTCCGCGGTAGCCGGAGGGCCGCCTGCCGGAGGCATGAGGGGCGACCCAGCCGAAGACCCGGTCGGCCGGGGAGAGTCTGTCGTAGCTCGGGGCGGGGGCGAGGGTGTCGCCCAGCAGCGAGGCGGGGGTGACGTCGTAGAGGTCACGCGGGACGAGCACCGGGTAGAGGCGCACGACCTCGTCGCGGTCGTTCAGTGACGCGAAGCAGAGTGTGCCGCCCGTGAGTCTCATGCGGTCCTGGTCGTGCAGGTGGGGGCTCCACGCGAGCCGGCCAGGCCCGTCGCCGATGCGTTCACCCGGGCCCGCGGGAAGTCCGTCGGCGCCTTTCCTGTTGAGGAGTTCGTCGTCGGTGTGCGCGTCCCGGTAGTTGCGGATGAGCAGATCCCATTCCGCTTCGAGCGTCTCCCACGGCTTGGCCGTGCGGAGTTCGGGGGGCGGCGAGCCGGGCCTGGCGTAGAACAGGCGCTCGGTGGTCTTCCCTTCGATCGTGGGACCGGTGACGCACATGGCGCCGCTCACGATCAGTTCGCCGTGCTCTTTGACGAACCTCTCCGTCGAGTCCTTGGGGAGGATGCCGATGACCCGCGCCGTTCTGATCTCCTTGCCGTACCGCCGGGAGACCTTCTCCCTGATCCGGGCCTGCACCCGATCCCTGTGCGCCGGTGTCCACCCCCATTCCTCGGCGGAGATGTCGCGTCCGGTCTTCTTGTCGTACATCTTCACGCCGGCCACCTCGAATTTGAGGATCTTCTTGGTGGACGTCACCATGACCGGGACCAGTCTCAACGCGAAGTCCGCCGAGCGCCGGAAACCGAAGGGCTCGTCGTGCGGTTCGAAGACGCCGAACCTTGAGTTGGTGACGGCTTCGTAGGCGGCCCGCAACATGCCTTTGACCGAGGTGGCCGGCAGATGCGGTTTTCCGTCGCGCAGCCGCACCGGATAGACGAAGTGCCCGTCCTCGCAGCGGCTCGGCGGGGCGGCACGTGCGGTGTCGACGAGAAGCAGCGGCGTTTCGACGGTGAGCGTGACGCCGATGGTGCCGGTCCAGCAGTCCGGGCGCAGGCGGTCGCGCGAGGGCGGCGGGCCGTCGGCGAGATCCGGGGGAAGGGTGCCCGGGCGCCGGGGGAAGGCGGGGATGAAGGTGTAGGGGTTCAGGAACTCGTGCATCATGCGGCTCCGTTCGCGCGGTGGGGGGCGAATCCGACGAGGCGTTCCTCGGCGACGTAGGCACTTCCGTGTTCGGGATCCACGACGACGTATTCCTTGGCTCGCAACTCGACACGATCGCCTTTGGCGGCGTGTGCCATGGGCAGGGCCGGATCGGCGGTGCGATTGGAGCGCAGGGACGCCCATCCGGCGGTGTGAACGCCGACCGAGCCCCAGATCAGATAAGTGCCGTCGATAGTCTGGACGGCCTCGAGGGCGGGAAGAGGCCGGTCGAAGATCGGGGTCGGGGCCCGCTCTTCCTCGGTGAGCAGCACGGCCGACCCCGATTCGACCCATCGCACCTCCCGATCGGGTGTGAAGAAGCGAGCCTCATAAACCGGGGTGAGGTCCACGGGGCCTATGGGAGTGACGCATTCACCGTTCCGCACGGTCGCCACGTGATAGGCCGACGGCGCGGTGAGCAGGGCGCAGGCGCCGTCCGGCACTTCCGACTCGACGAGCTGCGGCAGGCTCACGCCACGCGCGGCGAGGCTGTAAAGGACGGTCATTCAGATCTCCCGCGCCAGGTATTCGGACCAGGCGTGTTGCAGGCCGGTGAGTTCGGGCGCGGCGAACACCCGGGTGAGAGAAGCCGGCTCTTTCCAGTCGCCGCCGCTCAAGGTGATGTCCGCGACGGCGATGTCGCCGAAGCCGCGGTTGGTGCCACCGCCGAGGGGGATACGACCGGCGGCGAGGTCGCGCAACGTGAGCAGCAACAGGGCCAGGCCGATATCGCGTTGGCCGCCGAGTCTTGTGAGGTCGACACTGAGCCGGATGGGTTCCCACCCGACCGCGTGGGGTTCGAGCACGCTGTACAGCCGCCCGTCGGCGGAACCGCCGGTCCACCGGTCGAGAGCCACGTGATCGGCCTTGGCCATGCCGAGGTCCTCCAATCGATCGCGGACATCGTCGGGCAGGCCGGCCGGGCGTTCTCCTTGAGGCTGAAGGTTTTGCACGTCGTCGACCGCCGCCCACAACTCGTTTGGAACGGTGACCAGAGCCGTGCACTCCTCGGCCAGCAGTGCTCCGATGCGGGACGCGGGCTGATCGTCACCCTGATCTCCTGCCGCGCCGAACAGCGCGCGGACGGCGGGCAACTGGTCGAGTTGGGCCCTGAACGCCGCACTGTGGGCGGCGGGCGTGCCCGCGGACGGGGTGGGTGCGTCGGCGCCACGTGCGGTGCGTTCGATGAATTCGGCGTGCGAACGCAGTGTGCCTTTGATGGAGCTGCCGGGCAGCACCAGGGTGAGGTGGTGCTGGTCGACCCGGGTGGTGAGGGGAAGCGCGTCGACGGTGAGCCCGGTCCGGCCCGACCGCACCATCACGGGGGCCGACGGATGCCATTCGATGCGCACGTCCAGGATTTCCCGCCTATGCGGGAACGGGTTTCCTCCGGCCGCTCGCCGCCTTTCCCTGCGGCGGCCGGGATCTCCGCGCAGAACCGCGAGCAGCCCTTCGGGCGAGTCGAATCTCTCGACCAGCAGTTCGAAGGGGTCGTCGAGCAGACGCACCGAGCCGAAGCCTTTGCTTGTGGCCGCTCCCAGGCGGATGTCCCCGGCGCTCAACGCGTCGAGGAGCGCCGTCATGCGCAGCTCGTCGGTCTTTTCGTCGCGGTCGGATTCGATGTCGATTTCCAGCCGTACATAGTGGCCGGCGGGGACGACGGCTCTGCCGTACAGGAATTCCTGGGCGGCCACGCCGGTGACGCGGTCGATGCCGACGGAGGGGCGGAACTCCAGCATGCCGGGCGGCAGCGGGCTCTCAGGCATGCCTCGGGCATCGAGTCGCGGTTCGAGGGTGATGAGGGCGTCGGCGACGATGACGCGGCTGGCGTGGTCTCGCTCGGTCTCCGGAACGCCGTATTCCGATTTCCGTTCGGGTGGTGAGGAGCCCCAGAGGTCGTCCTGCTCGGGGGTGTCCTTGGTGCCGCGCGACCAGGAGCGCAGGGCCCCGGCCAGGCTGGTCCCCGGGACGTGGAGGCGGCCGAGGCCGTCGAGGGCGATGGGAAGCGACGTGGCGGGACCGCCGCCGAGCCCGCCGACGTGCAACGGCGACTCGGTGCGCAACCAGCCGCGGGCGCGCACCCTGGTGGTGAGCGGGCGGCCTACGCGTTTGGTCATCCTGCGTTCCTTTCGTCCGCGTGGGCGGCGGCGACGGCACGCGTGTGTGCGGTCAGGCAGGTGTCGACCAGGACACGCACCGCTTCAGCGCGTAGTTCGGTGCGGAGTGCCTCAATGCCGTCACCGGTGACGACGAGTTCCCTTTCCGGCAGGGCGAGCAGTTCCCAGACGCGGTGGGGGCCGAGGAGGAGGTTGCGGAGTGAGGTGACCGCGTTCTTCGGCCAGTCGGGGCGTCCTGCCTTGGGACGGGTGAGCCAGGTGAGGAAGCTTTCGGCCCGTCCCGGGGTGAGATCTCGGGTGATCTCACTCAATGTGTTGAGCTGTGAGGAACCCACCGCGGGAGGAATGACGTCCTGACGTCGCCGGGGATCGCCGGCGATGCTCTCGCAGGCGCGGTGGATCTCGGTGCGCCAGGCGGCCCGCTCGAACACGCGCGCGTCCGTGTGCCCCTCCTCGTCCGGGGTGATGAGAGCAGGGGTGTGCTTTTCGATGGGTTTCCGGGTGGCGCGGGCAGATGAGGTGGTGATGGGGTTGAGCAGGAGGGGATGGTCGAACTCCACCTGTCCGAACCCCTCTGCCCTGCGGTCACCCACTCCGGCCTTGCGCACCTCGGCCAGGGCCGCGGGGGTGAGGGTGCCCTTGGTCACACGGAAGGTGAGGCAGCTTCCGGCGGCCATGCCGTACAAGGTGGGACGGGGGAGGTTCCATCCGCGGTGCCAGCTTTCCGTGCGGTTGCCACCAAGGGCGCTGATGTCGGGGGTCAGCCGGAGGTTGTGGCTCGCGCCCGCTTTGATTAGGGCTGTGTGCAGTGCGCGGGCCACGTCGGCGGGGGCGGTGCTGGGGCGCAGCCGTTCGTCGCGGATGAGCAGGTCGGACAGGAGCCACACGCGTAACACCCCATCGCCGGCCGGGCCGATAGGGGTGGATGCGCCGGAGACAGGGCGAACCTCCACGTCGATCTGGCCGTAATCGTCTTTGGACGACCTGCCGACCCGCCATCGGCCGGCCAGCTTCCTCTCCCACCCCGCCGCCAGCCTGCCGGCGCGCAGTCGCACCTCGGTACGGAGCACCGTGCCGGCGTCGAGCGCCCGGTAGATGTAGACACCGCCGACATCTCGGGTTGGCCGCTGTACGTCGTCTCTCACGGTGTTGTGCATGCGCAGGGTGGTGGTGCCGGGGATGACAATGTCCGGCCCGCCGTCTGGGCAGATGAACCCTTCGCGGCAGGGTTTGGTGTTATGGGGCTTTTCCGGCTGCACCATGGTGTTCTGGACTGCCCGGTGTTTGTCGTCCTTGTCGTGGCTGAACACCCTCGGCACGGGAAGCGTGCGTTTGCCGGTCGTGGACTCCGGAGTAGCCGATGTCACCACGAGCCCACCCGAACGCACCAGTGCGTGCGCCGCCCCACCGAGCCGCCTGGCCACTTCCGGCATCAGACACCAACCCGGGATATGGTTCGCACCCTCCACCACGTTGCCCCGCACGGTCGCGGCGGTCATGACCGGTTGCCGCACGGTCAGCACGAGTTCGACGCATTCCCACCCCGTGCTCACCCCGTCGAGGACCGGCACGTGGTGTGGCGCCACGGGGTACGGCGAAGCCGACGGTGGGCCGGGCACCTCGCCGATCACCGGCAAAGTGTATTCGGGGCCGAGCCCTTCCCCTGCCAGGGTCATGCTGCATCGGCCCGCGCCTCGGCGGCGTTTGCCACCGATGCGCTCCACGAGTTGTGCACCTGCTCCCAGCAGGGCATACGCGACCTGCCTGCGCTCGGCGTCAAGTGCGCCGAAACCCTCAACGCGCCCCGACCCACACAATGTCACTCCGGCTCGGGCCATCTCCTCGAAGCGCAGCATGTCGGGCTTCGCCGTACCTGTATCGGGGTCGAGGGCGACACCTGGTTTGCGGAAACTGGTGGCCCATGCCACCTGCGGGGTGCGGCTCAGGAGATCGGGGAGTCTGCCGGGAAGGCGTAGCGGACCGTCGAGCGCGAGGGCCGCCGGGCGGAGCGCCCGTCCGTCCACGGACTTGTATTGATCGCCGAACAGGTAGGTGACCCAGTCGTGCCAGACGCCGACGGGGCCGCTGTCGAGGGCATGGGCGGCGAGCTCACACGAATCCCGCCATATGCCGACCAGGGTCTTGGCGGGCACGATGGGGGCGGTCTGGGTGCCGGAGCCGTTCGCCGTGTCACGTTGGACAAGCCTGTCGACGTAACCGTGAATGCCCGTTCCCGTGCCGATGCGCCAGTCATTGATCATCAGCAGCGAGATCGCGAAGGTTCCCGGCTCGTTCATGGTGGGATCGTTCACTGTGCTCCTTCGCCTTCGGGGAGGAACGGCAATGCCGTCATCGCGTCGAGCAATGCCGTCACCGTCACCGAGGAGGCGCCGAGTTGCGGCAGCCTTTCCCGGCCACCCGCCAAGGTGTTGAGCGCCGCCGTGCGTTTCGCATCGCGTTCATAGCGGCGCCGCATGAGGGCGAGCCTGGCGTTCGCCACGTCGTTTCCCAGGCAGATTCCCTCGCGCAGATCGTGGACGGCGGTGCGCGGCAAAAGCAGCTCCCCCGATCTCTCACTTCGCTCGACCAATGCCTTGACCTGCTCCACCAGATCACTGAAACGCCGGCCTGAGGCCCAGTCGCCGTTCGCATGCCGGCCCACGGCATAGGGCGACACCGAGCGCACGGCCCCCGTCGACGCCCTGATGCGCTGAAGGTCGGGCGCCGAACTCTCATAGAGCACCGAGAACGCCAGCGCGGACCCGTGCCGCTTCACGCTCTTGGCCTCGTGCCGGGCGAGTTCCTCGGCCAGGTCGTAGGCGAAGTGGAAAGGGTAGTTGCGTTTCACGACGGCCACCCCGGCGCCGGCGCTGAGGAAAGTGCGGCCAAGCCTTTGGAGCACGTCGGCGATGACAGGGTCCTCGGCGGTCGCCTCTTCGAACTTTTCCAGGTAGGCGCGGGTGAAGGGAAGCACGACCCGGCCCTCGCACACTGCCGTCATATCGTCTCCGCCGAGCACGAGCGGCAGCACATGGGGGTCGTCGGGGCAGAGCCCCAGCCTCTCGACGACGCACCTGTGCGCCGCCTGAAAAGCGCGCTGGGCGCAGCCTTTCAGCGCCTCGGAGAATCTCCTCCGCCGCGCGGCGAGTTCTCCGTCGGAAAGGCGGGGAACCGGCGCCGGATGACAGCCGGCCTCTTCGCCCAGTGTTCTGACGACCTCACCGATCGCGTTTCCGTCGGCATGCACCACGCCGACCCAGTCGGCTTCCAGCCCGAGCCGCTCCACCAGTTTCCTCATCGCGGCCGGTCCTGTCCCGGCCTCCTTGGCCAATCGGGCGAGCGCCCCCGAATAGGCGTCGAGTTTCGCCTTGCTCACCGCCGACCTCGGCCGCAGTCTCTCCTCGCCTTCCCTGACCAAGGTGGCCGCCGGCAGACCGCTGGACGCGCAGTCCTCGACCAGCGGCAGCCGAAGGAACCGCGACTGCGGCCCCGGCAGTTCCGCGCGTAATGCCGCAAGCCTGGCATTGGCACCGGCCAGCCCTGTGGCGAGTTCGCCCTCCGGGCACTCGTGCACCACACCGGCGACGTCCAGCCCCGGCGCGCGGCGCAGCGCCCACGTGGTCAGCTCCGTCACGAACCTCCTGGCCTCCGCCCGGTAGGCGTGCCCCACCAGGACGGTGACACCGCCCGCCGCGTTGACCAAAAGTTCGCAGGGGGCCTCCGGCAGTCTCCAGTCCGGCCGGAAACCTTCAAACGCCCGATGCAGCGCCTCGAAGGCCCACTTGTCGTTCACCTCGGTGATCAGGTGGGACGCGCCGACGATCTCCTGACGTTTGCCCGATGAGAATATGTAGCGCTGATTGCCTGCCGTGCTCACCACTACGACGTACACACGACTCTCCTGTTCGATACCTCGTTCACACTGTTCATTGGGCGGGTTCAGCCGGGCTCGGTCTCATACGGCGCCGCCACCACCCGCACCACGTGCCCGAGCAGCCAGCCCAGCGCAAATGCCACGCTGGCCGGAGCCGCCACGAACAACCTCGGAGTGAGCTCCGCATACCGCGGCCGCGCCGCCGACCACGCCCGCCAGGCCGAATACACGTGCCGGACGACGAGTTCGAAATCCGCCGCGCTTTCCGGCAGATTGGACTGCCGCCCGTCCACGACCAGCGCCGCCCGGCAACGCTGCCAGTCGCCCGAGCTGTCCCCACAGCCACGGCTCGCGGCGCGCAACGCCTGCCCCACCATCACCGGGTTGTCCGACAGGTGCACGACGATCGCGACCGCCCGTCCGTCCGGGGCGGCCTCGAATTCGGCCGGGTCCTCGACCACCGTGGCCAATGCCGCCGCGCGTTCCGCCTCCGCCTTGCTCAACGGCTCTTTGAGACGGCCGCTGACGCGGATGGCGGGAAAGAAATCCTCGTGAAGCCGTTCGGACCGTTGCGGCAGCACCGGATCGGCGGCCCGCGCCGCCTCGGGGCCGGCTCCGACGCCGCGCAATTCCCGCCGCACGTCGAACTTGAACATCGCGCCGAGGTCGAAGGCGTCGGACAGTTTCGCGTTGATGTAGAGCGACACGGGGGTCGCCGGATCGGCCTCGGACAACTCCGCCAATCGCGCGGACACGAGTTCATGGGTGAACAGCAGCAACCCTCTGCGATCGGTAAGCGGCGACCGCTCGGGTTGTACCGCGAAGCACGAGTCGTGCTCTCGCCGCGCGTGGTCGACGGCCGCGCGTGTCCATTGCGTGCTCCACGGGCGCATCCCATCCGAGGTGGGAAGCGTCACCACGATCCCCACACCTTTGGTGCGCTGCTGCCAGAGATTGACGGTGGCGAACATCGATGCGGCGATCACACACAACCCGGTGAGCAGCAGCCGGTCCTCCCCCAGCCATCCCTTGATCACATCCGGCACCGTGCCCGCCGCGATCGCGGCCGCCACTCCCGCGAACGCGACCACGAACCACCCTTCTCCCCAATTCCCCATGCGCGATGCCCGTCTCATGTGCCGCCTCTCTCCTGGCCGACCCGCCGATTACTACAGATGGACAACTGCTCGGCCGACCGGCTGACCGGCGCAAATACCTGTTGTCCATCTGTGGTGGGTGAGAGCGGATACGTCGGAGGAGAACGATGCGGCTCAGGATCGACCTTGCAACGGCTGCGACCGAACTACCGTGGGCGCAGGTTCTGGCCCCCGGCCGATCACTTATGTACGACCTGCTGGCACGCAACGCCCCCGATATCGGCAGGCGTTTCCACGGCGAGGGCGCGGGCCCCTACGGAATGGTCCCGCTCGGCCACGGTGCCCCGGTGTTTCGCAAAGCCCAGCGGCGGCGAGGCGCCTACGCCGTGGGCGGCCGCGGCACGGTCGAGCTGGGCAGCCCGCTTTTCGAGGTCGTGGCGGTGCTGGCCCACGGCGTCAAACAGCGGGAACTCATCGACTGGGGCGGAGCCGCCTTCCGCGTTCTGAACACGCACATCGTGGAGCCGCCCTCCTTCGCGTCGGGCAGGGGGCGTTTCCGCACGGCCACCCCCGTGGTGATGAAAGGCACCGGCCTCACCGAGGAGGGCGTACGGACCACCCGCCAGGCGTGGCTGATGCCGGCCGACCGCGAGTTCCCGGTCTTCCTCCAGCGCAATCTGCGGCGCAAGGCGGAAACGCTGGGCCTCGACCCGGAGGTGTCGCTCACCGCCATTTCCTGGATCGGCTCGCGGCGCACGTTCGTCGTCGGCGGACGCGGATCGAAACCGGGGGCTCCCATCGAAATCGCCCTCACCGGCCCCCCGGAAACCCTTCAGGCCATCTGGAGCTGGGGCCTCGGCCAGGCGAACTCGGCCGGCTTCGGCTGGGTCACCACTTGAACGAACAGTGTCCGAAGCTCCGCGTGGAGTGGACCGACCAGGCGCCTCCCGCGACGCCGAAAGGGTGTGTCGTCACCCCTCCCCATGACGGCTGTCTTGCCAAGACCGGTCGATAGACGCGAAGGGGACCCCCGGCACCACCGGGGGCCCGCGCGTCATCCCAGGGCGACCGGGATGCGCTCCAGCACCGGGTACGGCACGAGCCCGTAAGCGTAGAAGTCCACCGCGTCGGCCCCGGCGGCCCGCAGGGCGCGGACCTTGGCGCCGAGGCGCTCGGCGGTGTCGTTGTCCGGCAGGCCGGGCCGCAGCACGACCCGGACCTCACGCTCGTTGCCCACGGACCTCAGGTAGGCCCCGACGTCGTCGCCGATCCGGGCGGGGTCGCGAGCGTAGGCGAGCACGGCGAACGACGGCACGATGTCGCCGAGCGCCACGAGGTCGACGCCGAGCTGCCAGGAGTCGTGGGCGGCGAGGCCGGGCGAGGGGAGGCCGTCGGAGTAGCCCTTGCAGGCGCCGGTGGCGTCCATGTAGACAAGTTTGGAGCCCTCGGCGGCCACGGCGGCCGAGACGTCGGCCACGAGCGAGGTGACGGTCTCGGAGCGGGCCCGGGCGTAGGCGACGACGTCGGGCCCGGCGTAGGCGGTCAGGGCGGCCCGGGTGACCTCGCCCTGGGAGGGGCGGTCGCCGTCGAGCACGGCTCCGACGATGCGCACACACTCCTCGCGGGCGACCTCGGCGTTGACCCCGAGGTCGGTGGCGCGGCGCATGCAGAAGTCGCAGAAGCACAGCCCCAGCAGGAACGAGTCCATGGGCCCAAGCCCGACGAAGCACCGCTCGTGGTGGTAGCCATGCCCGAACGTGCCGAAGTGCAGTGCCTCGGCCACGACGCTGTCCACGCCCTGGCGGGCCACGGCCCTGGCCAAGGCGACGGCGTAAAGCCGTACATCGGGGTGGGCGGGGCAGAGGTCGCCGGGTGAGCCGCGGTCGCCGAAGCAGTTGCGCACAGTGACGTCGGGGTGGGCGAGGCCGATGGTGGAGTTGTGGAGGAAGACCGTCCACCCGTGGAGCTTCATGCCGCGCTCGGCGGTGGCGCGGCGCAGCGCGGTGATCGGCTCGTCGGCGACGCCGGGCTGCACGGGGGGCGTGAGGCGGAGGTCCTCGAACAGGTCGGCGGGAGGTTCGAAGTGCACGCCGTCGACTCGGCGGGTGACGCGGGTCAGTCCGTGCGGGGTGACGTCGCGGGCACGGTGGTATGCGGCGGCCACGGTCACGGATTGGACGTCATAACCGGACAGCCGGTCGAGCACCTTGTCCAGTCCCTCGCCGCGCACATCTTCGACGAAGACGTATACCGAACTGTCCACAGCCGTCGCCCTTCACCTTCGGGAGCGTCAGGGGCTCCCATTGCGGACTTCCCGGGCCCACCGGCCCCGGATCATCGTCTCATCGGACCGTGGAGGCCACGAAGTCGATCTCAACCAACATGTTCAGCGGCTCCGGCCCCGCGCACCGGACGGGGGACCGGAACGGGGATCGAAGTCCCTCGCGCCTCGTGCGGCACAGGCGTCTCTCCCTCAACCACCCGTTCAAGGACATCAAGACCTTATCGGAACCGACACGGACTGCGCGTTCGTTGACGGGGCAACGGAGAATGGGAGGCGGACCATCCGCCTGACGAAAGGCACGAGGCCATGTCGCCGCTCGGAAAATACTACGTGGGCGCGGGGATCGCCTCCGTGGTGTTCATGCTGCTCCCCATCCCCTGGCTGGTCACCTGGCTGCTTATCCTCGGCGTGCTCGGCGCACCCGCGGTCGCCTACTTCATGCTCGACGAGTCGCAGCGGCAGCGGTTGCGCCGGATCCGCCGGAGAGGGATCGGCCGCTAGAGGCGTCACGACCGATGCCGGGCGGAGGGCCGCCCGGCACTCGTTCGTGAATGGCTCGCGCCGGGCCGTCAGGCCGCCTGCGCGGTGGCGATCTGCTCCTGCACGCGCTGGGTGACCTTGCGCTCCATGACGAACGACAGCAGCGGCACCGTGCCGGCGAGGAGCACCCCGAGGGTGTAGGGCCAGGTCCAGCGGGCCTTGAGGCCGAGGTTGAGGGCCGCGACGAGGTAGACCACGTAGAGGAATCCGTGGATCGGGGAGATGATCGTGCCCGGCTCGGGGGTGTCGAAGCCATACTTGAGCACCATGCCGCCGACGAGCAGCAGCAGCATGACACCGACGATATATGCGAGCACCCGGAAGGGCTTGAGGGCGGATTCCACGGTCATGCACCTGTCATCTGAGTGTCGTTGCGGGACATATCACGATATGGGGGCAGCAGCTTGGTCAAGCGGCACACCACCGCCCTCGCCCGGCCCCGGCGAGCCGTCTTTCGCGGCCCGATCAGAGCGTATGGCGTCGCGCACGAAGTGGAACCACATGAACAGGGCGAAAAGCCCGAAAATCCACCACTGGGCGGCATATGCGAGGTTACGCCACGTCAGCACCGCTTCAGTCTGCGGCGGCGACGCCTTGACCGGCGTGAGCGCCGCGGCGGACTCCGTCGACACGACGAACCCGTCCCGAAGCCTGGCCCCCTGCCACAAGTTGATCAACTCGGGCGTCGAGACCGTCATGACCTGACCGGCGCTCAGCGCCTCCCCGCGCCGCTGCACACTGCTGACCGGCTGCGAGGGCTGGAGCCGCCCGGTGACCGTGACCTTCCCCTGGGGTACGGCAGGGGCCGGCGAGGCCGTGTCCTTCACCCAGCCGCGCACCACCGGGATCGCGGTGCCGTCGGGAAGCGTGAGCGGCGCCAGCACCCAGGCGCCCTTGCCCTGGGACACCGCGCCTCCGGGTGCCGCGACATCGGGCTCCCGGTTGACGACCAGCAACTGCCGCGCGGCGTCGAAGGTGCCCTCGGCCGTCACGAGCCGGCCCACCACCTCGGCCTGGATCTGCGCGCCCTGGCGGGTCAGATCCGCCACCGCGACGGGCTGCGGGTCACCTGTGGCCAGAGGACGGCTCGACTCCTCGAACACGCCGAGCTGCCACCTGCCGAGCAGCCACGTGGCGACCAACGCGACCACCAGCAGGACGTGAAGCCCTGCCAGGCGGGGAGAGAGCAGCGTGCGCAGCATTCCACCACGCTATCCGCACATGCCGCCGGTCCCGTCCACACCCCTGCCGGAACCGTCCCCGCCTCTTGCTCGTGTTCTTCGCGGGAATAGGGATTAACGGACCAAGAGGTAGACCGCAAGGGCGAGGATGACCACGCCGAGGACGACCCCGACGATGGGAAGGGTGTAGGACTTCTTCTGCGGCGCGGCTTCCTGCTCGTCGCGCTGGGCGAACGCACGGAATGCCTGGGTGTTGCCCGCTGGATCGATCTGCTGTTCAGACATGTGATGACTGTAGCCAAGAGGGGTGACGGTCTGGCACAGATTTAGGGGACTTTAGGCCTGATCTGCGGCACTCAGTATCAATCACGGTGATTCGACGTGGTCCTGCGGGATTCGAGACTGAGCGGAATCCCGGGGCCGAACCTCCTTCAGGCCCGGAATCCCCGCTACCGGGAAACCCTTAACCTTGGAATCCCCACCCCCGAGAGGAGGCGTCATGGCAGCTCGCGCGTCAAGCCCGGCGATCACGATCATCGGCTCGGGGTTCTCCGGGCTGGGCATGGCGATCAAACTCAAGGAAGCCGGCTTTCACGACTTCGTCATCTTGGAGAAGGCCGCCGAGGTCGGCGGCACCTGGAGGGACAACACCTATCCGGGATGCGCCTGCGACGTGCCGTCCCCGCTTTACTCGTTCTCCTTCGACCTCAATCCCCACTGGTCCCGCATGTTCTCCCCGCAAGAGGAGATCTGGGACTACCTCCGCACCTGTGTGAAGAAACACGACCTGATCCCCCACCTGCGGTTCAACACCGAGGTCACCGGCCTCCAATACGACGACGCCGGCCACACCTGGCAGGTGATCCTGGCCTCCGGCGAAACGATCACGTCGAAGGCGGTGATCAGCGGGGCCGGGGCACTGCACGTGCCGAAGATCCCCAAAATCCCGGGAAGGGCACGTTTCCAGGGCGCCGCCTTCCACTCGGCCCGCTGGGATCACTCGGTCGACCTGGCGGGACGCCGTGTGGCGGTGATCGGCACCGGGGCCTCCGCCGTACAGTTCGTGCCGCGCGTCGCCCGGCGGGCCGCGTCGCTCACGGTGTTTCAGCGCACTCCCCCATGGATCATCCCCAAGCCCGACAGGTTGCTCCCCGAGCGGCTTTCGTGGTTGTCCGCCTCGCCGCGGGCGCTCCGCCACGCGGCCTATTGGGTGATGGAGGGCAGGGGGCTGGGCTTCACGGTGCATCCCCGCTTGATGCGCAGGCTCACCGACATGGCGGGCAACCATCTTGAGCGCCAGGTCGCCGATCCGGCACTGCGCGCCAAGCTCACCCCGGACTACACGATCGGCTGCAAACGCGTGCTGATCGCCGACGACTACTATCCCGCGCTCCAGCGCGACAACGTCGAGCTGGTCACCGACGACGTCACCGAGATCGGCGAGCGCGGGGTGGTCGACGCGACCGCGCGTGAGCACGAGGTCGACGCGATCGTGTACGCCACGGGCTTCCATGTGACCGGGGGCCTCGCGGTGCCCAGGGTCGTCGGCCGCGGCGGCACCCGCATCCAGGACGCCTGGAAGGGCGGCCCGGAAGCCTATCTGGGCGTGACCACCGCGGGATTCCCCAACCTGTTCATCCTCCTCGGGCCCAACACCGGGCTCGGCCACAACTCGGTGGTCTTCATGATCGAGGCGCAGGTGGCCTACATCATGAGCTGCCTGCGCCTGCTGGCGGCCACCAAGGCCAAGGCGCTGGCCGTGCGGCCCGAGGCGCAGCGCGCCTACAACACGTGGTTGCAGCGGCGGCTGCGCCGGCGGGTGTGGAGCGAGGGCGGCTGCACAAGCTGGTATGTCGACGGCGAGGGAGTGAACCGCGCCTTGTGGCCGGGTTTCTCCTTCGAATACTGGGTGCGCACGCGCAAGGTGAAACCTTCGGCCTACGAGCTCATTTACTGATCACCACCAGGGCCGAGCCGCCCCCGCGGCGGGTGGGCTCGGCGACCGCCTGGACCTTGCCCCCGCCGAGGAACTCCAGGGCGGTGGCCGCCCCGATCTCGGGGGTGAGGGTGAAGGTGTGGCCCTTGGCGGTGAGCTCGGCGCCGTAGCGGTCGATGAAGCCCTGCTCGGCCTGGGTGGCCGGGGTGTTGCGCTGGCTGGCCCGAGGCGCGGCCAGGGCCTCGGGCAGGGCCATGCCGAAGTCGAGGCGGTTGACGAGGATCTGCAGCACGGTCGTGATGATCGTCGCGCCTCCGGGCGATCCGACCGCGAGCAGGGGTTTGCCGTCCTTGAGCACGATCGTGGGGGACATCGATGAACGAGGGCGTTTGCCGGGACCGGGCAGGTTGGGATCGCCGGGGGCGGGACCGAAGGTGAAGTCGGTCAGCTCGTTGTTGAGCAGGAAACCGCGGCCGGGCACCACGATGGCGTTGCCGCCGGTCGACTCGATGGTGTTGGTGTAGGCGACCACGTTGCCGTGCCGGTCGGCCACCACGAGGTGGGTGGTCTCCGGGCCCTCGGGCGCCTCACTCGTCCCCTTGCCTGCCGGAGGCCCTGTGGGGCAGGGGGTGTAGGACCCGTCGGGTGAGCCGGGGGCCGCCGGGTGGGGCATGGCGCGGTCGCCGATCAGGCAGGCACGCTCCTTGGCGAAACCGTCCGACAGCAGCTCGGCGAGGGGCACCTCGACCGACGCCGGATCGCCGATGTAGCGGTTGCGGTCGGCGAAGGCCAGGCGTGAGGCCTCAAGGTATTGGTGGAGGCCGACGCTCGGAAGCACCTGCAGGATGTTGAGTGCCTCGCCGACCGTGGAGCCGCCGGAGGAGGGCGGCGCCATGCCGTAGACGTCGAGCCCCTGGTAAGACGTCTTGACGGCGGGCCGCCTCAAGGCGCGGTAGGAGGACAGGTCGGAGAGCTCCATGAGCCCCGGGCGCACCACGCGAGTGGAGCCGGGCACGACCGGGGGGCTCTTCACCGTGCGCACGATCTCGCTGCCGAGGCTCCCGCCGTACAACCAGCTTGGGCCGCGTCTCGCGAGCTCGCGGTAGGTCCGGGCGAGGTCGGGGTTGCGGAAGGTCGAGCCGACGGGCGGCGGCGCGCCGCCGGGGAGGTAGAGGGCGGCGGTCGAGGAGATGTCCTTGAAGCGGGCGGCGTTGGCGGAGGTCTGGGCGTGGAAGGTGGTGTCGACGGTGAACCCCTCGTCCGCGAGCCGCGCGGCGGGCTCCAATGCCCGGCGCAGGCTGATCGTGCCGTGCCTGCGCAACGCGAGATCCCATTGCGCCACGCTGCCCGGCACTCCCGCCGACAGGCCGCTGGTGACGGCCTCGTTGAACGGTATGCCTTCGAGGGAGGAGGCGGTCATGGCGCGCGGCGCGGTCTCGCGGCCGTCGATCGTGAACACCTTGCGGCGCTTGGCGTCGTAGTAGACGAGGAAGCCGCCGCCCGCGAGACCAGCGGAATAGGGCTCGGTGACGCCCAGGGCAGCGGCGGCGGCGACCGCGGCGTCGACGGCGTTGCCGCCCTCGCGCAGCACGGAGAGGGCGACCTTGCTGGCGTCGAGGTCGACGGTGGAGACGGCTCCGCCGTGTCCGGTCGCGACGGGGACCTTCACAGGGGGAGCGGGATCACGCGAGTGGGCTGGCGGGGCGAGCAGGGAGAGGGCGAGCAGGGCGGTCGAGGCGGACGCGGCGAGAACGCGGATGCTCATCTCGGTCCTCTCACTCGGCGGCATCAAGATTGTCGATCAACTAGACCAGGATGACCGATGGAGTGAGATTTTTTCACGTGACTTTGCAAGATCATGCGCCTGGGGCGACCCGCCGGCAGATTGGAGCGGCGGTTCCCCGGGCCCGCCTCGCTGAAACCGCCCGTCGTCGGTTACGCTCCGCAGTCGTATGCTTACGTGACGCTGTGCGGATGTCCGGGGGAGGACAGATGACGTGGTGGCACACGCCCTCGGAGGCGACCGCGACCCGGGCACGGCCCACCGTGCCCGCGGGTCCTGGTGGGCACATGGGCGCGGCCGCACCCGCCGGCGTGCCCGGCATGACCGACATGGCAGGTGCGAGCGGAATGGCGGCGGTGCTGGGCATGACCGGTTCGGCGGAGGCCGCCACCGGCCACAAGCCCCACGGCGGGCTCGGGGCGGCAGGCGTGCCCCCGCCGCGCGAGAGCGAGCTGCTCTGGGCCGCCCAGGCGGGAGACGCGCGGGCCGCGCATCTCCTCGGCCGGGGTTACGCCCAGCGGGGCGACCGCGCCGCCGCGCGCCACTGGTGGGAGCGGGCCGCCGCGGCGGGCAGCGTCGACAGCGCCTTCAACCTCGGGGTCTGGCACGAAAAGCACGGCAGCCTCGGTGAGGCCCTGAGTTGGTATGAAGTGGCGGCCGGCACCGGCGACGCCGAGGCGGCGGTCAACCTCGCGACCCTGATGATGGAGCAGCGCGGCGACGTGGCGTGCGCACGCAAGTGGTTCGAGACGGCGGCCCGCGCGGGCAACCTGGTCGCGGCCCGCAAACTCGCCCTGCTGTGTGAGGACGCCGGCGACATCCAGGGCTCACGCGACTGGCACCGGGTCGCGGCGGTCGACGGCGACCTGGCCTCCGCGCACGACCTCGGCTTCCTCGCCTATGCCGCGGGCAACGAGGAGGAGACGGCCCACTGGTGGGAGCTCGCCGCGCGCGGCGGCCACGCCGACGCGGCTTATCACCTCGGCCTGCTCCTGTCCGCCAGCCGCGACCCCGAGGGCGCCGAGGCGTTCTACCGGCTCTCCGCCAAAAGCGAGCATCCCGGCGCCGCCTCCCAGCTCGGCGGCATCGCACTGTCGCGCCGCGATTTGCGTACGGCACGGGCCTGGTTCGAGCGGGCCGCGGACGCCGGGCGGGTCGAGGATCAGCGCATGGCGGGGTTCGTGTGCGTCGAGCTGAGCGACTCGGCGGCGGCGAGCCACTGGTTCGGGCGTGCCGCCGCGAGCGGCGACCCGGAGTCGGCGTTCAACTTCGGCCTGCTTCTGATCGCCGATCGGGGCGACCTGCAGGGGGGTCAGCACTGGTTCCGCCAGGCGGCACAGGCCGGCCACCAGCGGGCCGCGATGGAGCTCATCGCCCTGTTGTCCATGACCGGCCAGGCGCACGAGTGCGAGGATTGGCCGGCGCTGCGGTCCCAGCCGCCCGCCTGGGACCGCATGGCCGAGCCGGAGCTCGTGGCCCGTGCGGAGCTCGCGTCGGCCGCCACAGGGCGCCGTGGGGGCGTGACGCTCAAGGTGGGCGAGCTGACCGAGGTGCTCGGCACGTGGGATCTCGTGACGCGGCCGCTGCACGACCACGCGGAGGTCTCGGCCTGGCTGACCGAGCGCAGCGGGCTGCACGCGAGCGCCGTCGAGCACCTCTGCTCGGTGCGGGCGACGCTGCTGCGGCCGGGCACGGCCCCCTGGCCCACCCCAACCGAGATCGACCAGGTGCTCACGACGGCGCGCGAGTTGCGCCACCGCCTCGGGGTGCACTGACGGCGGCGCTCCTGCGGGCCGACGTCGCCCTTGAGCCTCTGCCGTCATGCGGGAGGCCGCGGGACGGTGCCGAGGCCCGGTTGTCAGGCGGGAGGCCGCTGTCCGGCGCCGGGACGGCTCGCGATGTCAGGCGGGAGGCCGCAGTCCGGCGCCGAGGCGGCCCGGATGTCAGGCGGGAGACCTGTGCGCCAAAGCGGGGAGGCCCGGCACCTCAAGAGGAGAAGAGGTGCCGGGCCAACCCCTTGTGAGGGGCCGCGGGGGCAGGACCCGCGGCCCCTGGTCGGGACGCCTACGGTCTGCGGCGGGTTGTCGGCGGGATTGCGCATCGGCCGAATGGACCGTGCCAATTTTCCCCCACCGGCGTGCGACACCCGCCTGCAACCCTGTCCAGGCCGGTGCGGGAATGTGCGCGAGCCACGCGGCGGCCTGGACTGGAGGCGGTGTGGAAACGCTCCCACGGGGTGTGCGGGCGGGTCTCCGGGGATCGATCAGGTGGGCTGTGCCGTACGCGATGCAATTGTGGACCTGGCCGGCGACGAGGGTGTGCCCGGGGTCGCCGGGGCCGCGGCTCAGGCGGCCAAGACGTCCGCGACCTGCACATAAGGCAGGTCGTGTGCCACCGCGACCGGAGCGTTGGTGAGCTGCCCGGCATGGGTGTTAAGCCCGGGCACGAGCGAGGCGTCGACGCGTAGCGCCTCCCGCCAGCCGAGCCCGGCGAGCTTGACCGCATAGGGCAGCGTGGCATTCGTGAGCGCATATGTCGAGGTGTTAGCGACAGATCCCGGCATGTTGGCAACACAGTAGAAGACCGATTCGTGCACCTTGTAGGTCGGGTCGGCGTGTGTGGTGGGCCGGGAGTCCTCGAAGCATCCGCCCTGGTCAATGGCGATGTCGACGAGCACGGAACCCGGCTTCATGCGGGACACGAGCTCGTTGGACACCAGCGTCGGGGCCTTGGCCCCGGGGATGAGCACGGCGCCGATGACGAGGTCGGCGGCGAGCACCTCCTCCTCGATCACGTAGGCGGTCGAGACGCGGGTCTTCAGCCTGCCCTGGTAGACGGCGTCGATGAAACGCAGCCGGTCGATGTTGACGTCGAGGATCGTGACGTCGGCGCCCATGCCGACGGCGATCTGCGCGGCGTTGAGGCCGGACACGCCGCCGCCGATGACGACGACCTTCGCCGGGGGCACACCGGGCACGCCGCCGGGCAGCACGCCGCGGCCGCCGTTGAAGCGCATGAGGTTGTAGGCGCCGACCTGCGGGGCGAGGCGGCCCGCGACCTCAGACATCGGGGCCAGCAGCGGCAGGGAGCCGCCGACCTGCACCGTCTCGTAGGCGATGGAGGTGACCTTGCGCTCCAGCAGGGCGTCGGTGCAAGGGCGGGAGGCGGCGAGGTGCAGGTAGGTGAACAGCACCTGGCCCTCGCGCATGCGGTGGTATTCCTCGGCGATCGGCTCCTTGACCTTAAGGATCATGTCCGACTCGCCCCACACGGCGTCGGCCGAGTCGAGGATCTTGGCTCCGGCGGCCAGGTATTCCTCATCGGTCAGGTGTGAGCCGAGGCCGGCGCCACGCTGGATATAGACCTCGTGGCCGCCGCGAATCAGTTCGTGCACGCCTGCGGGGGTTGCCGCGACACGGTATTCGTGATTCTTGACCTCGGCGGGGACACCGATCTTCATAGCGCTCTTTCCTTTCGGGGGCGTTACAGAGCTCAGGCATGCCGTAGGTCAGGGCGTGACACAGCCGCGGCTCAAGAGGTACGGCCCGGCCCCGCCATGGGGCCGGGACGTGGGGGGTGTCTGTCGGCGCCGCTCAGCCCTTAGAGGAGTTTCCAGGCGTCGGTGAGCACCGAGCGGAGGATCGACTCGATCTCGTCGAACTCCTTCGGGCCACACGTGAGCGGTGGGGCGAGCTGGATGACCGGGTCTCCGCGGTCGTCGGCGCGGCAGTAGAGGCCTGCCTCGAAGAGCGCCTGGGAGAGGAACCCGCGGAGGACGCGCTCGGACTCGTCCGCGCTGAAGGTCTCCTTGGTGTCCTTGTCCTTGACGAGCTCGATGCCGTAGAAGTAGCCGGCGCCGCGCACGTCGCCGACGATCGGCAGGTCGCGCAGCCGGTCGAGGGTGGCGCGGAAGACCGGCTCGTTCCTGGTGACGTGGCCGAGGATGTCCTCGCGCTCGAAGATGTCGAGGTTGGCGAGGGCGACCGCCGAGGAGACGGGGTGGCCGCCGAAGGTGTAGCCGTGGGCGAACATCTCGGTGCCGTTCTTGAACGGCTCGAACAGCCGCTCATGCGCGATCATCGCCCCGATCGGGGAATATCCGCTGGTCATGCCCTTGGCGCAGGTGATCATGTCCGGCACGTAGTCGAACTTCTGCCCGCCGAACATCGTGCCGAGGCGACCGAAGGCGCAGATGACCTCGTCGGAGACGAGCAGCACGTCGTATTCATCACAGATCTCGCGCAGCCGCTGGAAATATCCGGCGGGGGGCGGGAAGCAGCCACCGGCGTTCTGCACCGGCTCGACGAAGACGGCGGCGACAGTGTCGGGCCCCTCCATCTCGATCGCGCGGGCGACCCGGTCGGCGGCCCAGCGACCGTATTGCTCCTCCGTCATGCCGGGAACGCCGGTGATCTCGTCGGCGCGGTAGTAGTTGGTGTTGGGCACACGCACCGACCCCGGCACCAGCGGCTCGAACGCCTGCTTGAAGGCGGGGATGCCGGTGATGGAGAGCGCTCCCTGCGGGGTGCCGTGATAAGCGATCTGCCGGCTGATGACCTTGTGCTTGAGCGGCTTGCCGACCGCCTTGTAGTACTGCTTGGCGAGCTTCCAGGCGGTCTCCACGGCCTCACCGCCGCCGGTGGTGAAGAACACGCGGTTCAGCTCGCCCGGCGCGAGGCCGGCCAGGCGCGAGGCGAGCTCGGCGGCCTTGGGGTGCGCGTAGGACCAGAGCGGGAAGAAGGCCAGCTCCTGTGCCTGCTTGGCGGCGACCTCGGCCAGCTCGCTGCGGCCGTGCCCGAGTTGCACCACGAAGAGGCCGGCCAGCCCGTCCAAGTAGCGCTTGCCGTGGATGTCCCACACATATGCACCTTCGCCGCGGACGATCGTCGGCACCTCACGGCCCGCGTGCGCGCCGTGGCGGGTGAAGTGCAGCCAGAGATTGTCCTGAGCGGCCCGGAGAACCTCGGCCACATCGGTGTTATCGAGGTACGTCATCGCTATCGTCCCTTGCTGATCTGAGCTCTCCACAGTTTGCACCCGCTATCGAGAATTTGACAAGTGAAAGCGTGGTAGCAGACTGCAAGAAGTTCGGAATCCGCAAAATCACCATGTAAGAACGACGAAATCCGCGAGGGCCCTTCCGGTGCGGCCTGTAACGCCACCGGCGCGGTCGGTAACGGCACGTCAAGCGCAGGTTCCGCCGTACGGAACCTGGAGCCCTCGCCGGGGGCGGTCGGCTGCGCCCCTCCGCGGCTGTGCTCCAATGGAGAGTGACTTTGCGAACGTTGAGATCCGGGGGAATGTAGTGACGCCTGACCAGATCGAGGGCGCCGTAGCCGCGGCCATGCCCCAGGCGGTCGAGGACCTCAAACGGCTCGTCGCCATCCCCTCCGTGGCCTTCCCCGGCCACCCGGAAGAGCCCGTCTACGCCGCCGCCACAGCCACCGAGGAACTCCTCCGCAGCACCGGACTGCACCACGTCCAGCAGGTCGCCGTCGAGGGCAGCTTCCCCGCCGTCTACGGCGAGGCGGCCGGCCCGCCCGGCGCACCCACAGTGCTGCTCTACGCGCACTACGACGTGCAGCCCGCCGGCGACCCCACCCTGTGGCGCACCCCGCCGTTCCAGCCCACCCTCATCGACGGGCACCTGTACGGCAGAGGCGCGGCTGACGATAAATCCGGCATCATCTCCCACGTCCTGGCGCTGCGCAGCTTCCGCGGGCAGTTCCCCGTCGGCATCAAGGTGCTGATCGAAGGCCAGGAGGAATACGCGGGCCACCGCCTGGAGGACTTCGTCGTCCAGCACCCCGACCTCGTGCGGGCCGACGCCATCGTCGTCGCCGACACCGGCAACCCCCGCGTCGGCGACCCCTCGGTCACCACCTCGCTGCGCGGCATGGCCGCCTTCACCGTCGAGGTGCGCACTCTGCAGGAGTCCCTCCACAGCGGCTCCTTCGGCGGCGCCGCCCCCGACGCGCTCGCGGCCCTGATCCGCATGCTGGCGGCCCTCCACGACGACAACGGCGACTGCCGCGTGCCCGGCCTGCCCCGTGGCCGGTTCCTCGGGTCCGGCCCCAGCGAGGATGAGTTCCGTAAGACCGCGGGAGTGCTCGACGGCGTCTCCCTCGTCGGCTCCGGCTCGGTCGCCGACCGCCTCTGGTCGAGCTACGCCATCACCGTGACCGGCCTCGACGTGCCGAGCGTCGGCGGCGCCATCAACGCCGTGCAGCCGGTCGCCCGCGCCCGCGTCACCGTCCGCGTGCCTCCCGCAGGCGACCCCAAGACGACGCTCGACGCGGTCGCCTCCTTCCTGCACCAGGTCGCCCCCTGGGGCGTGCGCGTCTCCATCGACGACGTAAGCCTGGGCACGGGCTTCCTCGCCGACTCCGGCGGCCGGGCCCGCGCGGCCCTCAACCGCGCTCTTGAGCGCGCCTTCGGCCGCGCGCCCCGCGACATCGGCGCGGGCGGGTCCATCCCGCTGGTGGCCACGCTGGTGAAGCTGTTCCCGGCGGCGGAGATCTTGCTCTTCGGAGCCGAGGACGACGACGCGGCGATCCACGCGCCCAACGAGCGGCTCAACATCGAGGAGCTGAGGCGTACGGCTACCGCCGAGGCGATCTTCCTCCAGGAGCTCGGCGCGGAGGTCTGAGCGGAACTCCTCGGTCCGGCCTTCCTTGTTGCCCGGCTGCCGTGCGGCGGCCGGGCAACCGTTTTTCTCCCAGGGTCACCTGCGGCTCAGCCATGGGTCTGATAAATACCCCAGATGGGGATGAATTCCAGGGGCTCCGGGCGCTAGAGGGAGACTTCCTGTGAGTTGCTCCGGCCGTCCCCCGGACGGCCGGACTTCGGTTTTCCCTTCTTCGTCCACGCCATGGATGTTCGGGTGCGGCTCCCTGCATCGGAATGGCCGGCTTTGCCGTACGCGCCATGGGGACTTGAAGCCGGTCGATGCAGGGCGATCAGACCAGGTAGGTGGGACACCCCAGACGATTTCCCAGCCGGGCGAGTCCCTTTGTGAAGGCCGCACGTGTGTTGCCGGCGAAGCCGATGAACATGCGGTTGGCGAGTGGCACACCCCAGCGTGCCCACTGCGCCACGTTGAAGACGCGGTGGACGAGAAGCGCGCCTTTCAGGTGGGGTTCGACGCTCCATTCACCTCGATACCACCAGCCGCCCTGGAAGGAAATGGTGTGACCCGCCACCTCCACCTCGGAGGTGTGACCGGGGGCGTCCTCAACGGTGAAGCGGCCGGAGCGGTCGCCGTCGGGCAGGAGTTCGTCGGCCAAGGCCTTCCACAGCTCCGCGACCGGCACCTCGACGACTCCGAAGACTTCGACGAGTAGTTTCTTCTTCGTCACGGCGCCACCCTGGTGTTTTGAAAGGAGGCGAAACGCCGGCCTTCGGAGGTGTGGACGGCGGTGAAGGACACGATTGAATCGCGAAGCGGGCCCCCGGCCAGGGCACTGCCGCCGCCGGAGATCACCAGAACAGCGCCGTCGGCCAGTGGCTTGATCTGGGAGGCAGCGCCATTCGTCGTGGCCAGGGTGGAGCCTTTGAGCGGGCCCGCGAAGAGCCAACGGTGTGAGGACTCGATGGCCTCTCGCCCGTGGCTGTGTGCACCGTTGAACGCGATGTAATCGGCGTCCTCGGTGAAGTTCGCGGCGTAGGCTGCGGCGTCGCCCGCGTTCCACGCCTCGGCGAGGCGGGTGAGCAGGGCGGTGATTTCCGTGTTCACGGACACGGCGCAACTCCTTGTGGTCGTGGCGCCTATCCTGGGTGTGCGACTTCCAGGCAGGGCAGGCGCCTTGTTCGGATGTCCGGCTGTCAGGGTGTTGGCGCACCCTGGCAGCCGCCTTTTCATGACTTGTCGAGCACCTGAGCCAGCAGGTCTCGATTGACGGTGCCCGACCAGGCCAGCTCGCCCGACTCCAGACGGGCGACGACCCGCCTGACCCAGGCGAGCTCGGTGTCGCTCAACGTGCGTTCGTAGTCGAGCTCGATCGTCAGCACGTCGGGCAGTCCTGCGTCCTTCAGCGACTTCAGGTGACCGTCCATCGCGGCCAGGTTCTCCTCGATCGCCGCCGCCCTGGCGCGCAGGGCTTGCAGCGCGTCGGGAACAGGGAGGACTCCGATGAGTGAGACGGCGGCGGTGAAGGTGCGACGCTCGGACCCCGGGTTCGCGAGGAGCTCCCGGAGTCTGTCCGCCAGCTCACGCTGCCCCTGGTCGGTGATCGCATAGGTCGTGCGTTCCGGCCGGCGCCCTTCCCTGCTGGTCTCCACGGGCACGATCAGTTTCTCGGCCGCAAGCCTTTCGACCGCGTGGTAGAGGCTTCTGGGCAGCCCCGTCACATAGTCCTTGTGGGTGTCGACGATGAAGCGGTGCAACTCGTAGGGGTGGCCAGGACGCACCGAAAGCATGGCCAGCACGGTCAAGCCGACCAGATCGGAACGTCGCGCCATGATTCCTCCTATTGCAGTTTGCACTATAGCAGGCTTTATAGTGCAAACTGCAATAGGACTTCACGCTTGTGCTCGGCTGACGTCCGGCCCGATTTCAATCACCGGTGCCGGCCGTCACCTCGCGCGACGCACTCGTGCTTGTGCTTGTGCTCGGGTGGAAGATCCCCTTCAGCGCCGACCAGGATTCCACCTTGCAGTAGACCGGCACCTCGTCCAAAGGCACGTCACGTGTCACCACCGTGCCGCCTGCCATTCGTGCGCCGTTCCACACGTCGACCCACTGCTCCTCGGGCAGATAAGTGCGCCACACGGTCGCGCCGGGCTCGGTCACGGGATGCACCAGCAGGGCGTCGCCGAGCATGTATTGCAGGGGCCACTCCCACACCCGGGCGTCGTCCGCGTAGTCGAAGAACAACCCTCGCATGAGCGGCGGGCCCGCCTTGGCCTGCGCGGAGAGGTATGGCACAAGCCGGTCGCGGAGCTTGGCAAAGGACCGGAAGACGGGGATCACGCGATCGTCGTCACGGCGTTCGCCGATATTCCACGGGGTGCGGTCCACGAGGGGTTTGCGGTAATGGTTGAACTCCGAGTGATATTGCATGATCGGGGAGAAGCAGGCCATCGCCGCGGCCCGGAGATAGAGCTCGGCCGTGGGAATCTCACCCGAGAATCCGCCGAGGTCCCACCCCCAATAGAGCATGCCGCACGCCGAGGCCGTGATGCCGGCGGTGACGGAATGCCGGAACGCCGCCCACGTGGAGTTCTCATCGCCCGCCCACACACAACCGTGGGCCTGCATGCCGGTGAAACCGGCGCGGGAGAAGGTGACCGGGGCCTTGCCGCACTCGCGCAGCAGGTCGCCGTAAGCCTTCGCGTAATGCACCGGGTAGAGGTTGTTGGACTCCGCGCCCTGTGTGCCGTCGAAATAGCGCAGGTCGTGACCCCACGCGTGTTCGCCGCCGTCGGTCTTGAAACCGTCGACGCCGACCTCCTCCACCAGGTATCGCCGTTTGTCCAGCCACCATTTCCTGGCCTCGGGATTGGTGAGGTCGGGCATCAACGCCAGCGGGAACCACCAGCCGCGATTGCGATAAGGCCGTCCGTCCGCCTCACGAACGCCGAAACCACGGGCGACCATGACGTCGGCGTCGGCTCTGGCCTGCCCGGTGGGATGGGGACGCATTTTCTGCAAAGGGATCTGCCACAGCAGCACCTTCACATCACGCCGATGCAACTCATCGACCATGCCCTTGGGATCGGGCCAGGCCACGCCGAAAGTGAAATCGGCCAGGACGTGTGGCTCCCCACCGGGGTGCACCGCATAGTCCGCGTCCCGGAAAGCGGTGAAGGTGGCCTCATCCGACCACGCCTCGATGACCACGACCCCGACGGGCACATCCTCGTCGCGGTGGCGGTCCATCTGCGCCATCACCAGTTCTTGCGTATTCCACTCGTTGCCGCTCGCCCACAACCGGAACACCCAGTCGGGAAGCGATTCGGGCCGGCCCACCTCGTCGAGGAACGCGTCGAGCACGACTCCCGGCCCACCGTCGTAGACGGCCAGAACCAGCGGCTCCTCCCCTGCCTCAGCCTCGACCACGAGCCGGTCCGCGACCGAAGCGCCGACGTCGAACCAGGTGCGGCGCGACGTCCGCACGTGAAACCCCCACCCGTCGCCCCCCATCACCATGGCGAACGGCATCGGCATATAGGTGCGTCCCGTGCTCCCCTGGTCCTTGTATTGCTCGAAAACAACCGCGTCCAACGCGTGCCCACGCTGATCGACACGGTCGAACCGCTCCCCGAACCCCACCACGTGCTCGCCCTCCCCCAACGCGAGCGCGAACCTCACCCGGTGAGCCCCCTGCGGGGACACAAACCACTCGGCACTGCCCGGCACCACCCGATCCGTCCCCGCCACCTCCAGGATGCCGCCCTCACCTCGCCACTCCCCCGCATACACCTCAAACCACCGCGTCGTACGGCGAGAGCCATCTTCACCCGTCCCCGTGAACCGGTAGCGGTGCCGCACCCCGGCCTTGAGCGGCGGCGAGGTGACCCGCCAGGCGTGCCCGCCCCGCCCTGCGGCTTTGGACTGCGCGGCGGCCAGATGTCCACCGGCGGTGGTGTCGTCGCCATCCGAAAGCGGATCTTCTTCGGAGGTCCCGTTGGATGTGCCCGCCCCAGGAGCCCCGACGTCTTCGAGGACTTCCGACCTCGCGATCCCCGTGTCCGCATCGCCTGTGCGACGCGGCTCGGCCACGGCCCGACGGAGAGGGAGATGCCTGCTCGACGTGCCGTCGTCCCACTCGGCGACCACAGCGGACACCTTGGCGGAGGCAAGCACCCTCAACTCGACCGCATGACCGGCTTCTGGGATGACAGGCACCCGCTGGTCTGGTGTGTCCAGGTATGCATGGCCCGAGCCGTAGGGGCGGTGGCGGATCACAATGACTCCTCAGAACTCGATCAGCAGACTTCGGGGACCCCCGACCACAACAAAGGCCGTTCCGCCCCGCCGGAACTCCCGCCTCACGGCATCGACCCCGCACGGGCGAGCTCGTCGACCAGGATCAAATGCATTCCGTGCGACCACAGCAGGGGCTGGGCCACCTCGCCCCAGCGGTCCACCCACTCGGCTCGGCGGTCCGGGGCGAGGAGGGGGTCGCCGACCTGCTCGGGGAGCTCGCCCGCCGGGTTGGCCGTGGACACGATCCAGTCGAGCTGCGCGTTGGCTTCCGCCGTACGGCCGGCGCGGGCGTAGACCCAGCCGAGGAAGCCGGCCAGCACCGGCCAGCGGCCGCCGCCGTAGAAGGTGTCCGCCCGGTATCGGTGCACGCCTCGGTCACGGACCAGATCGCGCTCGACGGCGGCCAGGGTGCTCCTCCCGACCGGCCCGCGAGGGTCGGCCAGGCCGAAGGGGGCCAGGCAGGCCAGCAGGGAGGCGTCGACCGTCTCCGCCCCCAGCCATTTGGCCAGGCCGCCGTCCCGGGTGTGGCCGCGGGTGGCGACCAGGGCGGCGATGGCGTCTCGAGTTGTGCGTGCGACGGCCTCCTCGGCTTCGCTCAGGATGCCGAGGTTCAGGGCGGCGTCCAGCCCGCCCCGGATGGAGCCCAGAGTGGAGACGTGGATGTGGTCTGGGGATTCCTCCCACCAGTCGTAACACGGCGTGTCATGAAATCTCGCCAGATAGCGGACAGTCAGTGACACGACATCGGCATACCGTCCGGCATCTCCCTTGTGACGGGTGAGATGCTCCGCGAGCGCCCACAACCAGGTGCCGTAACCGTCGAGCTGGAAATTCCACCAGTCCGACCCCTGCTCGTCCGCACCGGTGAGGGTATAGCGGGTCGGCAGGAACTCCTCCCTGGCGGGAGTCGTCTCCCTGCCGACGAGATTCACGATCTTGTCCGCCCGAGCACGGAGCACTCCCGCGCACCAGTCGTGAAATCGACCCGCGCCGTCCACGTCGCCGCCCCTGGACGCCCCATCGGCGATGAAGGCCCCATCACGAAACCACGAGTAGCCGTAGACGGGATAAGTCGGGCACGCGGGATAGGCACCACTGGGGTGCTGATGAGCTGCGATCAGCTCAAGGCTTCGGGACACTGTCGAGAGGGACATCGGACTGTCAGGCTCCTGATCGGACGGTTGGAACGGCGAAGCCCTCGAAGAGTCAACCGAGAGCTCCCCTGAGGCGGACAAAACGAAGAGAACAGCTGAGACCGAGCCCCTCCACCGTGATGTACGGCGCGAGCCCGACTAGGCGTGCCCCCATGCTTGACGTGGCACCCCGCGAGATGCCGCCATCACGTGATTGACGTGGGATTTTTGTCGGAACGCGGACCACACGTGATTGACGCAGCGTCGTGTAGGAACACGGAGCACACATGACTGACGTGGTACCCCTGCGGGGACGCGGACATCACGTGATTGACGTGGCATTTCTGTCGGAACGCGGACCACACGTGATCGACATGGGATTTCTGTCGGAACGCGGACCACACATGACTGACGTGGTACCCCTGCGGGGACGCGGACCACACGTGATCGACATGGGATTTCTGTCGGAACGCGGACCACACATGACTGACGCGGCTTCCTGCAGGAACACGGGCCACACATGATTGACGTGGTGCCCCTGCGGGGACTCGGACCACACGTGATTGACGTGGCCCCCCGCAGGAACGCTGACGTCACATGAATGACGCAGCGCCCCCGAAGGAAGGCCGGCAGGACCGGGCCCCGGCGTGTGCGAGCTACTTGATTAACGCGGTGACCTCCTTAGCCGCCTCTCGCAGGGCGTCTTCGACTTTGCTCTTGCCGGAGACCGCGCGTTCCAGGGCCTTGGTGACGATGTCCTGCATCTCCTGCTGCCTCGCGATCACGGGGGTGGGGGTCGCGGTGTCGACGGCCTGGAGGATGGCCTTGCGGTTGGCAGGCGGTGTCTGTTCGAAGTAGCCCGCGTATGCCTTGGGGTCGGCGAGAGGCGGCAGCTCCCATGAGGTGGCGACGCGGGTCTGGGCGGTGACCTCGGAGGAGGTCAGGAAGCGCAGCCACTTGTAGGCCGCGGCGGAGTTCTTGGTGGTGGCCGAGACTGCCACCGCGTTCTGGAACACCGCGCTCGCCTTGGTCGAGGCCGGTTCGACCACGACATCCCAGTCGAACGGCACATCCTTCAGCCCGGCGAACTGCCAGATGCCGTTGTGCCACATGGCGAGCTTGCCCTTTTTGAAGAGGTTGGTGTCGAAGTCCGGCGTGCCGCCGATGTCGGCCACCGTGGGCATCACCGTGCCGGGCTTGGCCAGCAGGAACTTCGCGGCGGCCACGCCTTCGGGCCTGTCGAAGGTGGCCTGTTTGCCGTCGCCGCTGAAGAAGCTGCCGCCTGCCTGGGCGAGGGTCTTGTAGAACTCGAAGAACTGCACCGGCTGGAAGTCGCCGTAGACGCCCTCGGCGGTGAGCTTCCTGGCGGCTGCGAGCTCGTCGTCCCAGGTCCAGTCGGCGGTGGGATAGTCGACGCCGGCCTTGTCGAACAGGTCCTTGTTGTAGAAGAGCACCACCGCGGAGTAGGAGGCGGGCAGGGCGAACTGCTTGCCGTCCCGCTTGAATGCCTCCACGGACTTGGCCGCATAGGCGGAAAGGTCGTCCTTGGCGGTCTCCGCGCTCATGTCCATCAGGGCGCCGGAGGTCGCGTAGGACACGAAGTTCTCGTAGTTGAGCTCGAAGGTGTCCGGGGCGGCGCCGCCGGCGACGGCGGTCTGGAGTTTCGTGAAGTAATCGGCGTAGGGGGCGGTCTCCACCCTGACCGTGATGGTGGGATTGGCCGTCTCGAACGCCTTCACTATCTTGTCGAGGTCGGTCACGTGGTCGGGGGCGGCGGAGAACGTGAAGTATTTGACCGTGGTTTTTCCAGCGGCCGACGACTCCTGGGTTGCCGAGCCCTTGGCACATCCGGTCGCGACCAAGGCGACCAGCGCGAAGGCCGCCATGGCCTTCCTACCTCGGGACATAAGGCCCTCCTGATGGAACATGTGGAACAGGGAGTTGGCGGTCATTTCAGACCGGTCCGGGCAACACTGGCGATGACATGCCTCTGCGCGAGCACATAGACAACGAGGATCGGAAGCACACTCACCACCGATCCGGCCATGACCACATCCCACTCGGTGGTGAACTGCCCATGCAGGTTGGCCAGGCCGAGGGGAAGCGTCATGAACTCGGGGGACCGCAGGATGACCAGCGGCCAGAGGAAGGCGTTCCAGCTCGCCATGAACGCGAAGATCGCGAACGTGGCCAGTGCGGGACGCATAAGAGGAAGAACCACAAAGGCGAAGATCTTGATGTGGCCGGCCCCGTCCATGACCGCGGCCTCGTCCAGCTCCCGAGGAACCTGGCGGGCGGCCTGCCGGAGGAAGAAGACCCCGAAGGCGGACGCGATCGTCGGGGCGATCAAACCGGCGTAGGTGTCGACCAGGTCGAACGTCTTCATCTCAATGAACAGCGGCACCACGAGCACCTGCATCGGGATCATGAGGGTCGCGAGGTAGACGACGAACACCGCGTCCCGCCCCTGAAAACGCAGCCGGGCGAACGCGTAAGCCGCCATCGCGCTCGTGACCACCTGAAGAGCGGTGGAGACGACGGCCACCATCACGCTGTTGATCAGGATGCGCCAGAAGGGCATCGTGTCGAGCAGGCGCCCATATGCCGCGAGAGACGGATCGAGCGGCCAGGACACCACTCCGCCCTCCGTGGTCGAGGCCAGAAACGTCCAGATGAACGGACCCAGCATCACCAGGCCCACGACGGTGAGCCCCGCGTAGATCAGCCGGTTAGTCATAACTCACCCACCGCCGCTGCAACCGGACCTGCACGACGGTCACGATCAGCACGACGAGGAACAACACCCACGAGAGCGCGGAGGCGTCGCCGACCCTGCCATATCTGAACGTGAGATCGTAAACGCGCTCCACCACCACCTCCGAGGCACCCGCCGGGCCGCCGCCGGTCATCACATAGACCTGGTCGAAGACCTGAAAACCGTTGATGAGAGAGATCACGACGACGAAGAAGGTCGAGGGTGTCAGCAAGGGGAACGTGATGTCCCTGAACCGCCGCCATGCTCCCGCGCCGTCGACCCGCGCCGCCTCAAGCACATCGCGCGGCACCGCCTGCAGGCCCGCCAGCAGGATGACCATGACGAACCCGAGGTCCTTCCAGGCCGAGGCCAGGATGACCGACGGCAGCGCCCACTCCTCGGAGGTCCACCACCCCGGCCCCTCGATCCCCATCAGGGCGAGCAGGCGGTTGACGATGCCCTCACTGGGGTTGAGCAGCCACTTCCACATGAGTGCGACCACCACCCAACTGGTGATGACCGGCAGGAAGTAGACCGACCTGAACAGGTCCCTCCCTCGCGTCACCCGGTTGAGCGCCACCGCGAGACCGAGCCCCCCGATGTAGACCAGCGGGAGGTATCCGGCGATGTAGAGCACCGTGTTAAGCAGGGCCCGCCAGGCGTCGCCGTCACTGAGCAGCGCCGCGTAGTTCGCGAGGCCCACCCACCGCATCGTGCCGATGAGGTTCCACTCGTGAAGGCTCACCCATAGCGACCCCACCATCGGAACCAGGGTGAACAACACCAGCGGAACCGCACTGGGGGCGAGAAAGAACAACACCACCCCCGCATGCCGCCACCCACCTCGACGCGGCCGGTTCCAACGCGGCCCGCCCTGGCCCGGTCCGGCCGGCTGCGGCTTGAGTTGATGTGCTCCTCTTTGGGACGACTCCCCTTGAGGCGATCCGCCCTGTTGCATCGGCTTGTGCCTTGGCTCGTGACGCGGCGCAGCTTGTCTCAGCTCGTGATGCGGCTCGGTTTGTTTCGGCCCGTGATACGGCTCGGTTTGTCTCAGCTCGGCCTGCGGTGGCTGGGTTTGTCGCGTTCCAAACCGCCGCTCGCCCTTCATCGCGCACCTTCAACCGCTCGCGCCAAGGCGAGACCACCTCGGTCACAAATATCCGCGGCAACACCGATCCCCCGCCGCCGCCCCCGCTCACCACGCCATGACCACACACGCCCCGCGGCACCCACCTCAAGCAGGTCACACCATGTCAGCTCCGACCTCACCCAGCGCACAATCCTGTCCGGTCGAGGCGATGCAAGACCCCCACAAACACCAGGCCAACCCCCAACCAACCCATCCCGAGAAGAACCGTCCGCCGACCTGCCGAAGGCCACACCCGTCCGCACCACGCCGCTCACCACAAGCCCCCATCCAAGTGCGCGAGCACGAGGTCGCCCGAGGTGCCGGCGCCGACGGCGGCTACCCCAAGGAGCCCCCTCCACCGCCCCTCCGAACACCACACCCATCCGGCCCGCACCGCTCACCGCCAGCCCCCATCCACACCCGCGAACACGAGGCCACCCGAGGTCCCGGTCCAGATGGCCAACACCAGACCGACCCGAAACCAACTCACCCTCCCCATAGCCCTCCACCGCCCCACCGAACACCACACCCATCCGGCCCGCACCGCTCACCGCCAGCCCCCATCCACACCCGCGAACACGAGGCCACCCGAGGTCCCGGTCCAGATGGCCAACACCAGACCGACCCGAAACCAACTCATCCTCCCCATAGCCCTCCACCGCCCCACCGAACACCACGCCCGTCCGCACCGCGCCGCTCACTGTGTGCTCCCCTCCAGGCGCGCGAGGACGAGGTTGCCCTGGGTGCCGGTGCCGGTGGCCACGTCGAAAGGGGTGCCGAGGACGAGGGCCGCCGCGCCCTGGGCCCAGCGGGAGTCGTCCCATGGGTCGACCTCGACCGGAATCCTGCGGTGGGGGCGGAACAGGTGGGCGGCGAAACCCTCTTCGAAGCCCGGGCGCCAAAGGTGCCACTGGGCGGTGCCCTCGCCGAGGACGAGGATCGCCGCCGGGTCGAGGATGTTGACCAGCCCGGCGACGGCACGGCCGAGGACGACTCCGGCCTCGGCGAAGACCGTGGCGGCGGTGGGGTCGGCCGCCATCTCGGCGATGGAGGCGTGGAGGCTGCGCTCCACGAGGCTGGGGCCGCCGATGACGGCTTCCAGGCAGCCGACGTTGCCGCAGGCGCAGCGAGGGCCGGTCGCTACGGGCAGGTGGCCGAACTCGCCGGCGCTCCCGGAGGCCCCTCGCAGCAGGCTGCCGTCGACGACGATCGCGAGGCCGATGCCGCGGCCGATGGTGACCACGAGGAAGTCACGATGGTCGCGGCCTCTGCCGTAGAGCCTTTCGGCGATCGCGATCGTGTTGACGTCGTTGTCGACCAGCACGGGCAGGTCGAGCCGGGCGCGGAGGCGCGCCCCCACGGCCAGGGCCGACCAGCCGAGCGTGGGCGCCTCGACGACTCCGCTGTCGGGGCTGTCGACCACGCCGGGGACGCCGACGCCGACGCCGAGCAGGCGGGCGCCGCGCCCGATGAGCGGCTCGACCAGTGTGGCGACCCGCTCCAGGCAGTCGGGGGCGGAGGCGTCGAGCTCGGTCTCCCGCCGGTCGAGCAGCTCGCCGTCCAGGCGCACGTCGACGGCGACCGCGTGATCGGCCGCGATCTTGACCCCGACCGCGCGCCCCGCCGAGCCGACCAGACCGAGAAGCTGCGCCGGCCTGCCGCCCCGGGACGGCATGTGCTCAAGCTCCTCCACCATGCCCTGCGCGATCAGCCGGCGTGTCACCTGGGTCACGGTGGCCGGGGACAGGTCGAGACGCCTGGCCAGCTCACTGCGGCTCAGCGGCCCCGCCTGCCCGAGCGCGGCAAGGATCGCCGTGCGGGACAGGTCACGGCCCGGTGGCGCGGCACGCTCGGCCATGGGGAAGGCTCACTTTCTTCGGCACTAAATTAACTTGGTGAAGAAAGTAGGCCACGCGTCTTCTCCCGTCAAGCCCTTCGCGAACCAGCCGCGTGCGACCATGCGTGTATGGGCGGAGATCCGATAGTTGAGGCGGTGAGGCGTTTGATCAACCGGTGCGACCCTGAAGGGTTACTGGAGAGCGGCGCGCCCGACGACGAATACGACCCCGAGGTGGGCGAACTGGCCGCCCTGGTCCACGGCGACACCACGATCACCACGTCCGCGGTCGCCGCGGTCTTCGACAACTGGTTCGGCGACTCCCTGTGGACGGCACAACGCCCGGGCGAGGTCGCCAAAGTCGCCGCCGATCTGGAAAAAATGCGCCGCTCAATCGCGGGTACGGCAGAGCCATAACCAGCATCACCCGCACCAGCCGGCCGCCGTCATCACCCGGGGCACTCCCCCGGCAAGCACTTGCCCACCCGCGGTCACAAGACGGCAGGGCCACCCCCGCCGTCAGGCGCACTCCCTGCGGCATGCGGACCGTCGCCCCCGCACTGCGGCGGGGAAGCGGCAGCCTCCGGCTGAACGAAGCTCGACGTCGCCGGGTCACGTCCAGCGGAGTGGTGCATCGAGCAGCCTCCGCGTGATCCTGTTTCTGCAGATTAAGCGGTAAGTGTCTGCGGAAGTGGATGCTGCCCCGTCGCCGACCGCCGACCCCGCAGTGCGGTGAGGAAGCGGCAGACACTGGCTGAACGAAGCTCGACGTCACCGGCGTCCACCCCGCAGTGCGGTGAGGAAGCGGCAGACACTGGCTGAACGAAGGTGGATGTCGTCGGCCTCTCCCTGGCCATAGGCCCTCTCAGGACAGAGTCGGCGCTCGTTCGCCACAGCGCCGCCCTTGTCTCTCCGTCCACACTCTCAACACACACGGGACGCCGTGGGCACCCCCACCGTCAGGTGGCGTCGGTTTCTCTGCGCTCCCGTGGCAAATAGACCGTGCGCCCGTTCTCGCGGGCTCGCAAGGCGGCGGGGATGCGACAGGCGGCATGGAGCGGCAACCTCTCGGCCGCTTCACTCCAGGGGAAGAAGCCCACGTCGTCCAGTTCCTCGACCTGGATCCGGATCTCCTCCTTGTCCATGATCACGCCCCCGTCGAAGAGGAAATTGACCATGGCTCGCGGCCGGTCGTGCACAGGCGGTGCCCAGTCCACCACGAGAAGCCCGCCTACGCGCACCTTCAGCCCGAGTTCCTCCTCGATCTCCCGCGTCGCCGCCTCGTCCGGGTCCTCGTCGGCCTCGACGACACCTCCGGGGATGGACCAGTCCGGGCGATAGTTGGGCTTGACCAGCAGCACCTTGTCGTTGACGTCGGTGAACAGCATCCCGGCCGACGCGAAGAAGGTCGGCAGGCTCGCGTACCACTCCGAAGGGTCGAGGAAGGTCTCTCTCACCCCCTCGACGCTACATGCAGCGCTCCCATTCACCTCTGAACCTCCCTGACCGGCGTAACCTCGGCGCGGCGGAAGGATCCGGTGGAAGAGTGCGGCCGGAGAAGGAGCCAGTCGTGCTGCCACGTCGCCGTGAGCGTCGGTGCGGTTCCCTTTGAACGAGGGTGGATTATCTCCACGCACGACCAGGTCTTATCCGCACGCTCTGGTCTCTAGGTGGCAGGCGGGTGAGCACGGGGGTCAGATCAGGCTGCCGCTGTCCATCCAGTCATACAGGTCAGGTCAGGCCGTTACCGACCTTCCGATCACGGAGCGCAGATCAGGTTGTCGTGGTCCGTCCAATCGTGCCCCTCACCCGGGGCGACGCGAGAACGCCGCCGACCTGAACACCCCGTCTACGGTTCCGCGTGCCGTGCCCTCAATGCAGGTCGGGTCAGGTGTCAAAGACATTCCAGTCACGGAGGGCAGATCAGGTTGTCGCGGCCCCAGTTACGCGGGTCAGATCAGGCTGCGGCGGTCCGTCCGGTCATGCAGGTCATATCAGGCTGCCGCGCCCCTCCACTCATGCAGCTCAGATCAGGCTGTCGCGATCTTTCCAGTACGGCAGGCGCAGGTGGCGTCTGAGGAGTTTGCCGCTGGGGTCGCGTGGCATGGTTTCGATGAAGTCGAAGGACTTCGGCCATTTCATGTGGGCCAGGCGCCCTTCCAGCGAGCCGAGAAGTTCGGCGGCGAGTTCCGGACCTGGGACAACCCCCTCGGCGGGCTGTACGACCGCCTTGATCTGCTCGCCCCACTCGTCGTCCGGTATACCGAAGACGGCGACATCGGCGACCTTGGGATGCGGCATGAGCTCGTTCTCGATCTCGGCCGGATAGATGTTGACCCCGCCCGAGATGATCATGTCGGCCTTACGGTCGCAGAGGTAGAGAAACCCCTCCCTGTCGAGATATCCGACGTCGCCGACGGTGAAATAGTCATCCAACCGAGCGGCCAGTGTCTTTTCAGGATCGCCCTTGTATTCGAAGTCGTAGCCGCTCGTCCGCATATAGATCGTGCCCGGGGTGCCCGGCGGCACAGGCTGAAGATCGTCGTCCACGATGAGGAGTTTGCTCATCGCCCACGGCCGGCCGACGGTGCCGGGATGTTCGCGCCAGTCCGCCGGGGTGGCGAGGGTGCCGCCACCCTCGGTGGCGGCGTAGTACTCGTAGACGTGGTCGCCCAGCCACTCAAGCATGGCCCGCTTCACCGGCACCGGGCAGGGTGCGGCGGCGTGGACGACCCAGGTGAGGGAGGACAGGTCGTAAGCCGCCCGCACATGTGGGGGCAGGGCCAGCAGGTGTTTGAAGTGGGTGGGGACCATATGGGTGTTGGTCACTCGGTGGCGTTCGCACAGGCGCAGGGCCTGTTCGGGGTCCCACTTGCCCATGATGACCACCGTGTGGCCCATGTGCAGGGCGGCGCCGGCGAACAGGGTCACGGCGGCGTGGTACATGGGTGAGGTGACCAGGTGCACCTGAGGTGGTCCGGGTGGGATGCCCATCATCGCCGCCAGGCCGGTGCTGAGTTCGGCCAGGTCGTCTGGGTCGAGGGGACTGAGCGGGCGGATCACCCCCTTCGGGCGCCCGGTCGTGCCCGAGGTGTAGTGCATGACGGCTCCTGCCGTACGGCGGAGCGGGGTTGTGCTCGGGCGGCCGTCGGTGAGGGTGGAGGCGGGGCGGAGTCCCTCGACAGTGCCGAACGCGAAGCAGCGGCCGGGCTCGATGCCGGACTCGGCGATCGCGCGCAGTCCTTCCTCAGCGAAGTTCTCGTGGACGAAGAACACGCGGGCGGAGCTGTCGGCGATGATGTGGCCGATTTCGCTGCCGGTGAGATGCCAGTTGATCGGGGTGTAGCGCAGGCCGGATTGGAGGGCGGCGAGGTAGAGGACGAGGCCGTCGATCCCGTTGGGCACGAGGCCGCAGACGACCTCGCCCTCGACGAGCCCCAGGTCGCGCAGGCCGTGCACCAGCCGATTGGCCGCGGCGAGCAGGTCGCCTGCGCGGTGGTGGACGCCGTCGGGGTCGATGACGGCGATCCACTCGGGGTCGGCCTGTGCCAGTCTCCAGAAGCCGAGCGTGCCCATGCTGCTCCGTCCATGCCTGAGATGTCCGTGCGTGGGAGGTTCGCGGTTAAGCGGTTCGCGCTTGAGAGGTGCATGCCTGACGAGTCTGCGGCCAACACGTCCGCGCCCGACAAGTGCGCCTAACACGTCCGTGCCTGACAAGTCCGTGTTTGAGGAACACCCATGCCCGAGATATCCGCCCTTGCGAAGTCTCAGGCCTGGGAAAGAACTGGAACCCGTCGCAGACTAGCCTGCCCGGCCCGCCAGGCCAAGCAAGCGCTTGCGAACCGTCACGCCTCAGGAAGCGCCGGTGCGCCGGCTCCCTAACCCGTTGACCTCGGAGTGGGCGACGGGCCGCTGCCGCTCGGCCTCCCACGGCTGTTCGCCGTCGGCCTCCCGGACGAGGAAATGAGGGCGGCGTTTGGACTCGTAATAGACCCGGCCGAGATACTCCCCGATGATGCCAAGCATGATCATCTGCATGCCGCCAAGCCCCACGATCGCCGTCAGCAGAGTGGTGTATCCCGGCGAGTCCACCCCGTTGACGATCGCGTCGCCGATGGCCCAGAACATGTAGAGCGCGGCGATGCCGGTGAAGAACAACCCGATGTAAATGGCGAGCCGCAACGGCTTGTTGTTGAACGACATGATGCCGTCGAGCCCGTAGTCGAACCTCTTGCGGAGGTTCCACTTGCTCGCGCCGGACGTGCGCACGACGTTTTCATAGTCGATCACGACCTGGTCGAACCCGATCCAGGTGAACAGGCCGCGGGAGAACCTGCTGTATTCCTCAAGCGACAGCAGCGCGTCCAGCGCGGTGCGCCCGATCAGCCGGAACTCGCTCGCCCCGTTGAGCAGCCGCACATCGAGCAGGCGGTTGACGAGTTTGTAGTAGACCCGGGCGGCGAGTGTGTAGAGCCTGCCCTCCCCGGTGCGGGTGCGCCGCGCCACGACCTGGTCGCAGCCGGCGCGGAAGTGCTTGAGCATGGTGTGGATGAGCGCCGGCGGGTGTTGCAGGTCGGCGTCCATGATGACGACCGCGTCGCCGGCGGCGCTTTTGAGCCCGGCCAGGATCGCGGCCTCCTGCCCGAAGTTGCGGCTTAAGGAGAGGAAACGCACCCTGCGGTCGGCGCCGGCGAGCCCGCGCAGGATCTCGCGTGTGCCGTCCGAACTGCCGTCGTCGACGAAAACGATCTCGTAGTCGACGTCGGCGAGCGCCAGCTCCTTGGTGACCTCCCGATGAAAGCCCGGAAGGGTCTCCCGCTCGTTGTAGCAGGGGACCACAAGGGAGAGACGAAGTCGTCGATCCTCCATAGATGACCGAGAATATCCACGGCGTCCGATTCTCCGCCACCCATCGGCCGTCCCCTCAGCGTTTTCTAGCGCGTCCATATACTTCGGGCGGCACCTGCCGTCCGGCGCGGGCCGGCGGGCCGGTTAAGGCGACCCTCCGATATGTATCGTTCCAGAGCCCGGCGGGCGCGGCCCCCTCGGCGCACCGGCGAAGCCCCCCGGAATACAACGCGTTCCACCACCGCGCCACCCTGCGGGTTACCGGCAAGTAACCGGCATCCCCAAACAGCAACCTAGAACAAGTTCCATCGAATATGGAATGCCGGGGGCCCCAATATGCACAATGACCGCCTGAGGATTCCAGCGGTCATTGTCCACGGCTTACCCATAACGGTCACCGCACGGGCCGCGCCACCACGATCAACACGCCGGCCACGACGAAGACGAACCCGCCCACCAGCAGGGAGATCGGCAGGATGTCCTTCAGCAGCCCGATCTGCGACTTGGCGTTCTCGGCGTTGGCCACCAGCTCGGCCACCGTGTCCTCGGTCATGATCGCCCTGGCCACGAACGCCTCGGACCGCTGCACCCCGTCCTTGGTCTTCAGCACCTCGTTGCGCTGCAGCTCCTGCTTGACCGGGGAGCCCGAGGCGGGCTCGATCCACAGTGTCGTCGTGCCGCTGTAGACGCGGTCCACCTGCACGTCGTCGTCCTGCTTGAGCCCCGCCACCGACGCGGGCACGCTCAGCGTGTCGACGACGGTCTCTGGGACACGCTGCTCGAACTTGTAGGCCGGCACACCGCGGACCGTGTCCTCACCCACGAACACCGCGTCGAAGGTCTTGCGCGTGGAGGAGTTGAAATATTTATACGTCTTCTTCTCCGTGCCGAAGGGGAACAGGTAGACCTGCCCCTGCATCTGCACCGACTGCCGGTCGACGTTGGCGTTGCAGCAGTTGACGGCCTCACCTGTGTATTTGTCGAAGGCGCTGCGCCGCTGGGCAAGGTTGATCTGCGGCCGGCTGTTGGTGATGTCGTTCACCGCGGTGAACTCGTCCCACACGACGGTGTCCCCCGAGGCCCCCGCCACATCACCCCTGGTGGTGACGGTGATGTCGAGGTCGGCGGTGAGCACCTTGAGATCCTGGACCGAGAAGTAGCGTGCGCCCTTGGCCTCGAACTTGAGCACCCCGTAGCGATCGGCGGGAGCCGAGATGAGCGCGCCCGCGACGTAGAAACGGAGGAGCGGTGCGAGAGTGATGAGGAAGGCTCCGAAAGCGATGAGTACGACTCCGGTGGTGCGCCGCATCAGTAATCCTCCGGGTTCCGGCCGATCGACACTGGAACATTGTCGTAAGCGGGTGCCGCGACAGTGAGCGCTCTGGCAGCGAGTGTCGTTTGCCCGCGTATCGTAATCCGCCGCGTGCCGTACGTCATCGCGCCGCAGCCAAATTGATAGAAACGAGTTCTAGGTAGCGTATACGGCGATCAGCAGTAAGATCACCAGCAGGCCGACGAAGATCTGCATAGGGCGGTCGCGCAGCGCGAGTTCTTCCGGCTCCTCGGCCTCCCCGCGTTCCACGAGAAGATTGTGCCGAAGCACGATCAACACCAAAGGCACAATGCTCACGCCGTACCAGAACGGTCCACCCTCCGGATGCACCTGGAGCGCCCAGAGGCAATAGGTCACGATCATCGCCCCCGAGCACATGGCCCGCACATGCCCGAGGTACGCCAAAGGATACGCAGCCAATGTCTCCCTCGTGCCGCACACCCCCTGATCACGCAGCTCGGACTCGCGTTTGCCCGCCACCAATTGCAACGCGCCCAGCGAGATCACGACCAGGAACCAGCTCGACGCCACGACGTCGATCGCGACGGCTCCGGCGAAGGCTCTGATCACATGGCACCCCGCCACCGCGACGAGGTCCACGACGACCTGGTGTTTCAACCACACCGTGTAGGCCAGCGTGAGGGCGAGGTAGGCGGCGACGACCGCGGGCAGCCGCCACGCTCCGGTGAGGGCCGCCACGGCAGGGGCCGCGACGATGAGGACGACCGCGAGCGTCCGGGCCACCCCCACCGGCACCGCGCCCGAGGCCAGAGGGCGGTGCCTCTTGCGGGGATGGCGGCGGTCGCGTTCGAGGTCGGCCGCGTCGTTGAGGAGATAGGTTCCCGAGGCCGCCAGGCAGAACGCGGCGAAGGCGATCGCGGCGTGGGTCAAGCTCCTCGTGCTCAGCAGGGTGCCGGAGGCCAGCGGGGCGGCGAAGACGAGGGTGTTCTTCAACCATTGCCGGGGGCGGCACGCGATGAGAAGCGCCAGGGTGCGGCTGCGTCGCGCGGTGCGGGAGGATCGCTCCGCCGTCTTCATCAGCACGGCCGGATTGGACGGCCCCGAAAGCAGACACTCATCACACGGTCCGACATGTTTCCCTCCAGTCGGCAACCTCGGACATGCTAGTAGCAACCTCTACCAGCTCCACCAGCACCGCCACACAGATCGAAACAGGTTATAGATCCGCTTAACGGACAGACAACTGGGCAGTAACATCCGTTGGCATGGGTGACATGCCGGTGCCTTTCCGTGCCGATCTCGCTCGGTCGATACGACTGTTCCGCGCCTTCCGCACCGAACAGGGCGACCAGGACGGCTACTACTCGGTGCTGGCCGCCGACACCACCGCGCAGCTCACCCGCTACACCCCCCTGCTCGGCCGCACCGTCGTGGACGTGGGCGGAGGCCCCGGCTACTTCACCCGCGCCTTCGCCCGCGAGGGCGCCCGCTGTGTCCGCCTCGACGCCGACGCGGGCGAACTCACCGGCCGGCAGCCCCCCGAGCCAGGCAGCGCACCGCCCCTCGGACAAGGCAGCGCTCCGACCCTCGGACTAGACGGCGCACCGCCCCTCGGACAAGGCAGTGCCCCGACTCTCGGACGAGACAGCGCACCGCCCCCCGAACCCGGCGGTGTGCTGGGCAGCGCCCTGAACCTGCCCCTCCGCGACGAGTCGGTGGACATCTGCTTCTCCTCCAACGTGCTAGAGCACGTGCGCGACCCATGGCGCATGGCCCGCGAGATGGTGCGCGTCACCAAGGCCGGCGGTGTGGTCTACCTCGCCTTCACCAACTGGCTCTCCCCCTGGGGCGGCCACGAGACCTCACCCTGGCACTATCTGGGCGGCGAACGCGCCGCCCGCCGCTATGAGCGCAAAACCGGCCGGCCCCCCAAGAACAGGTACGGCACAAGCCTCTACCCGGTGTCGGTCTCCGCGGCCCTGCGCTGGGCCGAGCACGAACCGCGCGTCACGGTGCTCGACGCCGTCCCGCGCTACCTGCCGGCCTGGACCAGGCCGGTGTTGCGCCTGCCGGGCGTGCGAGAGGTCGTCACCTGGAATCTGCTGCTCGTCCTGCGCCGGTGTTAACACCACCGCCGAGTATCGAAGCCGACCATCCAGTCCCCGCCACCACGGCCGTAAAGGCCGACCGGCCAGGCTCAAGCACCCATCCCGATCATCCGGCTATGGTGCCTGTCGTGACCCGTGCCGAGTCCCCTCCCTCCCCCGCCTTCACCTCCTCCCGCGAAGGCCCCCGCTCCCGCCTGATCCTCGGCGCGATCACTCTCCTGGCCGCCGTCCTCTACTTCGTCGCGGGCCTGCTGCCTCTCCTCGGCTTCCGCAGCGGCACCTACGACCTCGTCATCTTCGACCAGGCCGTCCGCTCCTACTCCCGCTTCGAACTGCCCGTCTCCATCGCCAAGGGCGTGCACAACGACTTCGGCTGGAGCTTCGCCGTACTCGGCGACCACTGGTCCCCCGTGCTCATGCTGCTGGCCCCGTTCTACTGGGTGCACGACGGGCCGGAGACGCTGATCGTCCTGCAGGCGGTCCTGCTGGCCGCCGCCGTCCCGGTGGTATGGACGTTCACCCGCAGGCGCCTCGGCGTGACCGCCGCCCATCTGGTGGCCGCCGCCTACGCGCTCGCCTGGCCGGTCGCCGAGGCCGTGGTGTTCGACTTCCACGAGGTGGCGTTCGCGCCGCTGCTGACGGCCCTGATGATCGAGCGCCATGACGCCGGCCGCACCCGCCAGGCGGTCCTGGCGGGCGCGGCGCTGCTCTGCGTCAAGGAGGACATGGGGCTGCTCATCGCGGGTTACGGCCTGTTCCTGCTGGCCAGGCGCCAATGGCCGGCGGGGGCGGCGCTGCTGGCGGGCGGGGTCGGGGCGGTGCTGGTGGCGACGCGGGTGCTCATCCCCGCCTTCGGCGGCCGGGCCGACTACTACTGGGCATACGGCGCACTCGGCACCGATCTCCCGTCCGCGGCGCTGGGCGCACTGAGCGACCCTCTGGGCGCGGTGGCACTTCTCGGCACACCGCCGGAGAAGCTGACCACGATGCTCATGCTCGGCGTGATGGTGCTGTTCCTGTGCCTGTTGTCGCCGTTGACCCTGATCGTGCTCCCCCTGCTGGCGGCGCGCATGCTGGCGAGTTCCTTCCCCAACTGGTGGGGCACCGAATATCACTACAACGCCTTCCTGGCCGTCGTGCTCTTCCTCGCCGCCGTGGACGGCATCGCGAGGTTCCGCCTCACCCGTTTCGACCTGCCCGTGGCGCTCGCGGGGGTCGCCGTCGTGCTTGTGCCCTTCTTCGCCTACGGCTCAATGTCCCTGCCGAGCCCGCGCGCGGCGACGGCGGCGCGGGCCGTGGCGGCGGTGCCGGACGGCGTGCTGGTCGAGGCGGCGAACTACGTGGGCCCCGCGCTGACCTCCCGCACGCGGGTGCTGCTGTGGGACCGCACACCGAGGTGGGCGCCGTGGGTGGTGGCCGAGACCGGGCGCAGGACCTTCCCCTTCACCGACCTTGCGGAGCAGGTGGCCAGGGTGGAGTTGCTCAAACGCAGCGGCTACCGCGTCGTGTTCGACGACGACGGCTATGTCGTCCTTCACCGCCAAGGGACGTGAGGCATGGACGCGCGGGATGACCTTCCTCCGCTGCGTGGGCATCAAAACCCGCTGGACGGCATAAGGGCACTCGCGGCCTTCGGGGTGCTCGTGCTGCATGTGGCGGGGGCGACGGGCGCGGCCTACCAGGATTCGCTCTTCTCCTGGCTGCTGTCGCGCGGCGACGCCGGAGTGGCGGTGTTCTTCACGCTCTCGGGCCTGCTGCTCTACCGCCCGTGGGCGGTGGCCCTGGTGTACGGCGGGCCCGCGCCGGCGACGCGCGACTACCTGTGGCGCCGTGCGCTCAGGGTGCTTCCCGCCTACTGGGTGGCGATCGTGGTGGGTCTGCTGCTCTTCAGCCCGGAGCATGTGCGTTCGGTGGGCACCTGGGTGCAATGGCTGCTGCTGGTGCAGATCTACAACCCCGACCCGTGGTGGACCGGCACCGGCCCCGAGGGGCTCTACCAGATGTGGACGCTTCCGGTGGAGGCGGCGTTCTACCTCGCCCTGCCGTTGATCGCCCTCGTGGTGGCCGCCGTCGCCGCCAGGGGCGACGACCCCGCACGGCGGGCCGGACGGGCCTTATGGACCCTCACTGCGTTGTTCGCAATATCCCTGGTGTTCGTCTTCTTCACCTTCTACCCGGAATGGCGGCCAGATTTCGGGCTCTATCTCCCCCGCTATCTGATCTGGTTCGCCCCGGGCATGATGCTGGCCGTGCTCGTGGCCTGGGCCAACGCCGAGACCGGGGTGTACACGCCGATCAGGCGGCTCTGCCGTACGGTGGCCTCGTCGGCGGGCCTCTGCTGGGCGGTGGCGGCGATCGCCTATCTCGTGGCCTCGACGGAGCTGACCGGCTCGCGCTCGGTGGGGTTCGACGCGTTCTGGCCGGCGATGTTCCGCACCGTGCTCTACACGGTGATCGCGCTCTTCGTGGTCGCGCCTTTCGCGCTCGGTCCGGGTGGTGAGCAGGGGCCGCTCGGCAGGGTCGTGGGCGGGCCCGTGATGCGCTTTCTGGGCCGGATCTCCTACGGCGTCTTCCTCTGGCACACCATCGTGATCGCTCTGGCCTCCCGCTGGCTGGACGTTCCCCGGCCGGGCGGCGGCTTCTGGCCGGCGCTCGTGGTCGTGACGGCACTGTCAGTCGCGGTGGCCACCGCCTGCTACTACGGGATCGAGCGGCCTGCGCGCCGGCTCGGGCGGCGGCGCCGGGCGGTCGCGGACCGGGAACCTCAAGCCGGCGGCGACGGCGATGAGGGCCACGACGGCGGGCAGCGCGAGGAGGGTGGGCACGAGGTCGGCGACGATCTCACCGGAGCCGCCCCGCAACAGGGCGAAGGCGAACACGCCGACGCCGGCGAGCAGGAGAGCCCCGGGCGCGAAGGGCAGCAGACGGCGCACTGAGCGAGGTGCCCGCGGCACCGCGGCAATCAGGGCCGGGGCGAGCAGCGCTCCGGCGGCACCCGCCGTCCAGAAGCCCGCGGCGCACGCGACGGCGAGCACGACGGCCCGGCGGGGCGTGCCGCGCGCCGCGCTCTCGGCGGTCGCGCCGCGCCGCCCCAGCAGCGGCAGCAGGGCGAAGAACACGACCGGCACGAACGCGGCGGCACCCGCGACGATCACGACCTTGAAGCGGGTGGACGGCGTATAGGTGAGGGTGACGGTCCCCGACGTGCCCGCGGGCACCGCCCACGCCTGCCGCCAGCCGTCCAGCCGCAGCGGGGTGAGGGTCCGGCCGTCGATCGTGGCCTCCCAGCCCGCATTGAAGTTCTCGTCGACGCTCAGATAGGACGCCTGCGGGGCGTTGACGGCGACGCTCCGCTCCGAGGTGCCGAAGAACGTGACGTCGGCGCGGCCCTCCACCGGCCTGGCGGCGGTCGCCGTGCCGCCCACCAGTGCGGAGTCCACCCGGAAGGGGTCGAGCGGCGCGACATGCAGCCGGTTGGCGCCCTGGGTGATCTCCGCCTTGTCGCACGAGGTGTAACGCAGCGGCCTGCCGTACAGCACGTCGCCGAAAGTGCCGGTCGCCTCGGTGGTGACGGACGCGCCGTTGACGGTGAAAGTCGGCCCGAGGCCGCATTTGAGGTGGAACGGCGTCGCCGCCACCTGCGGGAGCGGTTTCACCCCCGGCACGGTCAGCTCGGTGATCTGCACCGGCGTCTCGAACGGAGTGAACCTGATCGTCAGCCGGTCGGTGCGCATCGACTTGAACCGCACCGTGCCGTCCTCGCCGACCACCCCGCCCCGCACCTGCCCGTCGCGCCCGGTGACGAACACCGACGCCGCGCTCGACGCGCTCGGCGGGCGCTCCACGGTGAACCGGTCGACCTTCCTGGCCTTCTTCCACCGCACCGACAACACCGGCTGGGCGTCTCCCTCGGCACTGATCCACGTCGTCGTCCCATCGCCGTCGAAGGCCGACCGCGGCCCGCCGACGGGCTCGGCCGACGCCGATCCGCTCCCCGACACCTGCGGATACTCGGCCACCTCCGTATAGCGCGCGATGAACGCGGGATCGCGGAGTACGGCGAAGCCCGACAGCTCGCCTTTACCGGCGGTAGCCGAGGTGAACGTGCGGTCGAACGTGAAGCCCTCCTCGCCGGGTGTGGCGAACGAAGGGTGGCACAACCAGCGCACCGGCCCGAGCACACATCCCCGCTGGTCGCCGGAGGCACGGGTGAGCAGGTGGGCCCTCTCGCCCCGGGCCGGCACCTCGGGAGAGGTGTAGGTGCGCACCGCGGGGACACCGGCGATGGAGATCTCCGACACCGCCACTCCGGTGCCGAAGGTGACGACCGGGTCGTAGGCGACCTTGACCACCCGCAGCCGCAGCCAGTTGGTGCGGCCCGGCGCGGTGCGCAGCGTCTGCGGATCGGTGGTGATCTTCACGTCCTGCTCGATGGCGGCCCGCTCGGTCTCCACCGCGACGCGTATGGGAGCCGGCCCGAGCGCCTTGTCCGGCACGAACACCGCCGTGATGTCCCCCGGGTCAACCGGCCGGCCGAAGTCGATCTCGATCCACTGGCCGACGGCGCCCTCCCACCCGCCGGTGCGCCACGCGGTGCGCAGGTCGCCGTCGAACGCGGCATATGGCAGGTAGCCCATGCCGTGCAGGCCGGGGATCGCGTCGGGGTCGGCCGCCGACGAGGACGCCGTGACACTGGCGACACCCCGGTATTCCGCCACCGTGCGGTAGGGCAGCCACGAATCCTCCATGAAGTCGTCCACGGCGCCGAGCGGCGGAGGGCGCTCGGCCGCCGCGAGCGTCGGCGACATGGAGCGCCGCAGCTCCCCGAACTGGCGCTGCCGCTTGCGCAGCGAGTCGGTGACGACATGCCGGTTCTCCGCCGCCCCGGCCGAGGAGTCGCCGTTGAGTACGACGGGCCGCCCGGCGAGCAGGTTGTGGTCGGCGAGGTCGAGCAGCGCCTCGGGCCCGCCGTATACGCGCAGCAGGTCGCTCTGGGCGGTGAGCCGCACCGGCTCGGCGGCGCCTTCGACCTCGAAGACCTCCAGGGCCGGATAGGGCGGGTCGAGCCCGGCTGCCGCGTCGTCCACGGCCCAGCTGCCCCCGACGCCCGGCCCGAACTCCGCCACCTTGCGCACACCGGGCGTCTCGCTCAGCGCGTGGTGGATCCGGGCGGGCCAGGCTCCGGCCAGCTCGCCCCGGTCCAGGTCGTTGCGGACGAGCAGGTAGCGCACACCCATCCGGGCGAATACGGCGGACAGGCCGGGAGAGCCGCGCCCCTCGGTGAGGCGGGTGTCGATCGCGTCGAGCAGCCGCACCAGGCCGACCGACCCGGCCGCGGCGACCTGGCGCTGCGCCCAGCGCACGGTGGAGAGTTGCTGCATGGGTTCGTCCATCGGACGTCCCCACGTGTATTCCCCGAAGCGCGACCCGGGCACCGACATCACCACGTGGTGGTCGGTGCGCTCGTTGAGCCAGCGGGTCGCCTCCTTCCAATACGGCGGCACCTCGCGGAAGACCCCGGTGCCGGCGAGGCCGAGCGCGGCGGCGGGCAGCGCGGTGACGCCGAGGGAGCCGAGCGCGACCCCGGTGGCGATCGCCTGGGCGCGCGGCAGCCGCAGGCCGGAAAGCAGGTGGGCCAGGCCGAGCACGAGGGGCAGCCGGATCGCGGGGTCGAACTTCCGCAGGTTGCGCAGCGGCGCGAGCGCCCCGTCGAGCAGGTCGCGCACGGCTCCGGCGAACGGCGGTTCGAGCACGCTGATGTGTCCCGCCGACATGACGATCACGCCGAGAAGCGCGGTGAGGGCGAGGAAGCGGCGCTCGGGCAGGCCGCGCAGGAGCAGCCCGGTGAGGCCGAGCGCGGCGACCAGCCCGGTGACCACCACAAGGGCGGGGGTCGTGGCCAGGGCGTGGCCCACCGGCTGGGCGGGCCCGGTGGCGCCGCTCAGCCAGGAGACCCAGTCGGCGCTGCCGCGCAGGACGTTGGTGAGCGAGGTCGTGGGGGTGATGGCCGCCGCGCTCTCGGTGTATTCCAGGAAGGAGAATCCGTAGCGGGCGAACATCACGAGCGGCACGGTCCACCACAGGGTGGCCAGTCCCACAAAAAACGCCCACCACGCCATCAGGCGGAATCTCGGCACGGTCCGGGCGCGGGTCAGCAGGTAGATCGCGGGCGGCAGCAGCACCGCCACCGTCGCCGCGCCGTTCACCCCGCCGCACAGGGCGACCGCGAACGCCGAACGCGCCGCACAGATGACCCGGTTGCCCCCGCTCGCGGCGAGGACCAGCGGCAACACGATCCACGGCAGCATGGCCGCCGGGGCGAACTCCGACGAGAGCACCCCCACCAGCGACAGGGCGCGCGGCGCGAGCGCGTAGGCGAGCCCCGCGACGACACGGGTGGCCGGGGTGCCGACACCGAGGGCGGAGGCGAGCCGCTCGGCGCCGAGGAAGGCGGCCACGAGCAGCAGCGCCATCCACAGCCGCTGCACGACCCAGCCGTCGAGCCCGGCGAGGTCGCCGAGGTAGAAGAACGGTCCCATTGGGAACAGGTAGCCGGACGCCTGGTTCTGCAACTGCCCGAACTGGTTGACGTCCCACAGGTCGAGCGCCCGGCCGAGGAACCCGGCCGGGGTGGTCGCGAGGTCCAGTTTGGTGTCGTTGAGGAGATGCCCGGGGTGGGTGAGCAGCGCCAGCGCCGACAGCCCCGCCGAGCAGAGCACGAGCCACAACACACGGCGCACGCGGTCGTCGGGCTTCGGGATCACAACTCCTCCCAGGGAGAGGTGTCGCGCCCGCCCGCGAGCAGCACGGCCATGCGCGCCGCGCTGGCGTCCCAGTCGAAGCGGGCCGCCCAGCGCCCGCAGTCGGCGCTCACCTCGGCGCGGCGCTCCGGGTCCGACAACTCCTTCAGCGCCGCCTCGACGACGTCCTCCAGCGTGTCACCGGGTCTGACCAGCCATCCCGTGCGGCTGTCGCGCACGGCGTCGCGTAACCCGTCGACGTCGTAGGCGACGGTCGGCACACCGAGCGCGGCCGCCTCAAGCACGCTCAGCCCCCAGCCCTCACCTTGGGAGGCCGACAGGTGCAGCCGGGCGCCGGCCACGAGCCGCGCCTTGTCCTCCTCGGGCAGGAAGCCGTGGAGCCGCACGACACCGGCGAGGCTCCGCCGTTCGATCAGGGCGCGGACGCGGTCCTCCTCGGGACCTTTGCCGATGATGTGCACCTGAAGCCCGGGATGCCTGCCGCGCAACGCGCCCGCCAGCTCGACGATCCGCTCCACCCGCTTGTGCGCGACCAGCCGGCCGACACACACGAGCGAGGGCGCCCCGGAATCGGCACCGTACGGCGAAGCCGGAGAACCGCTCCCGGACGGCTGGACGAGCCCCTCAGACGCCGTGAGAGGGTGCGAGGCGGTGCCGGCGGGCGCGGAGGTCGCAGGCTCGGGCGCGGGACCGGAGGACGCGGAGACCACGGGTTCCGGCGCGGCGGCGGACGGAACCGCGGGAGCGCTCTGCCGTGGGGCGAGGCGGACAGGCGGCGGCGTGCATCCGTTGGGGATGACCACGATCGGCCCGAGCCAGCCCAGCCGCCGGCGCATCGCGACCTCGGTGGAAGGGGAGACCGCCGCGGAGGTGTGCCGCCGGTAGACGCGCCGGGCCACCGGCCCCTCCAGGGTGCGCCCCACGGCGGCAAGCCACCGGGGAAAGTGCACCCCGAACTGGGCGTCGTGCACATGGTGCACGACGCCGACCACGACCGTGCGGCGAGGCGTGACGAGCGGGGTGAAGAAGGGGATGCCGTTCTGGCAGTCGATCACCGCGTCGAAGCGCCGCCGCCGGCCCGCCAGCCAGAGCAGGACCCGCGGATAGACGCCGAACGTGCCGCCCATGCGCACGACGGTGACTCCGTCGCGCCGCTCGCCCGCGCTCTGCCCAGGGGCGCGGGCGGTCACGAACGTGACGCGGGATCCTGCGGCGGCGAGCCGGGTGGCGATCTCCCAGGCGTAGACCTCGGCGCCGCCCGCGGCCGGGTGCCAGGGATCCCGCCAGTTGACCACTGCCACCCGGCGGGGCTGGGGATCGCTCACCATCTGGCCAACAGTAGAAGCTCAGGCCGCCGACGAGGAAACCGAGGGGCCGGAGTCCTGGGGGGTGGGCCGGGCCTGCCGCAGACGCGGCGAACCGCCCCGCCCGGCGAGGCCCACCCGGGTGAAAATCTTGAACAGCTGCCCGAAGATCCCCAGGCTGTGACGTGTCACCGAGAAGGTCGACCCGGCCACATCCCGCCAGCGCACCGGGATCTCCAGGACCCGCAGGGACTTCGCCCGCATTCTGGCGAGGAGTTCGACGTCGAAGGCGAACCCGGTCTCGCGCAGCTCCCCGGCGGCCTCGCGGGCCTGATCGCCGGCGAAGAACTTAAACCCGCACTGGGTGTCGCCGATCCGCCCGACGAGGACTCGGGCCATGGCGCGGAAGACCCAGGCCCCCATCCTGCGGACGGGGTTGTGGCGCACCTCGACGACCGACCACGGGTGGGCCCGGGAGCCGATCACCGCGGGGCGGCCGGCGCGCAACTCGGCCAGGACGGTGTCGAGCGCGTCGAGGTCGGTGGCCATGTCGGCGTCGCAGTACCCCACGTAGGGTGCGGTCGTGGCGAGCAGACCGGCGCGTACGGCGGCGCCTTTGCCGCGCACGCCGCAGGAGACGAGCCTGACCTCGACCGGTCCCCGCGGCCATGCGCGGACGATGTCGGCGGTGCGGTCCGTGCTGGCGTTGTCGACGACGATCACGGATGCGGGGATCCGCATCTCGGCGAGTTTGGCGCACAGCAGGCGCAGGCCCGAGGGCAGCCGTCCCTCTTCGTTGCAGGCGGGGACGACGACGTCGAGCAGGGCAGCGGTGTGTGCGCCTCTGTCGGGGCGGCGGAGCACGAGGCGCTCGGGGTCAGCGGGTGCCGTAGTTGAACAGGGGCTTGTCGACCGGCGAGGGTGACGGAGCGGCGAGCGTCACGACGCTCACACTCGCTCCGACGGCAAGCACCACTCCGGCCACAATCGCTATGAGCAGTCGCATCCCTCGGCTCCTCGCATCGGCCCGCGTTCGACCCATCGACAGTAGAACGTGATTCCATAATTTAGAAGCAGATATACGTTAATGCAATAAATCATCCCACCCGCCCCGAGATCGGCTATGGCGCTCTGCTGACCTGGGCATCCTTCCAGCTCAGCGCATAGAGCGCCGCGTGCGGCCCGGAATACACCTTTGCGGCCCCGGCCAGCCGAGACTGAAACCGGTTCCATTCCCGGGGGTCCCCGTCGAGCACCACGAACCTGAATCCCGCGGCCCGCAACGGCCCCGCCAGCGGCGCCGCGGAGCGGATGAGCGAGTCGAGCGCCCTGGCCCGCGGGTCCTCGGTGCCGATCACCAGGTCCCCCGCCTGACTCGCCACGCGCACGGCATCGTTCCACACCACGTGGCGGGTCAGGTAGCGCGGGAGCGGATCGAGCGAGGAACGCCCGCCGTTCCAGGCGTAGGCGCGATATGACTCCCACGGCAGCAGCAATACATCGCCCTGCTCCCGATCGGCGGCGACGATCTCACGCACCCGCTCGAAGTCCCGCGGATAGTCCACCGCCGCCAGCCGCCCCCATGCCCCCCACACCAGACCCGGCAGCAGGAGCAGCGGAGCGGCCACCCCCAGCACGCCGGCGGGCACCCGGGCCCGCCGTGAGGACCCCGCGAGCAGCCCGGCGAGCCCGCCCACACCAAGCGCCGTCAGGAGGGCCAGGGGCGCGACATATTGCTGGGCGTCCCGCACGACCGCGAACCCCGGCCACAAGTCGATCAACCACACGAGTACGGCACGGCCGGGCCCGGTCAGGCCCGCGGAGGCGATGACGAGGCCCGCAGCCGAGGCGACCGCGAGGCCGGCGCGGGCCGGAAGGTGCATGCCGCCGGGCCGCGCCACCGCGAAGGCGGCCACCGCCGCCACCGCGACCAGCAACCGCAGCACCGAGGGCAGCACCGGGTCCAGCCCCGGCGGCACGACCTCGGCGTTCCACACGCCCGACAGGGTGAACAGGCTGCCGAGGCCGCCGAGCGGAGTGTCGGCCCGCGCCGCGAAGGCCGCGACGCCCGCCGCGTCCGAGGGCACCTGGGCCTGCCGTACCAGACTGGGGACCAGCCACGGGAGGGCGAACACCACGCAGGCGAGCGAGACTCGCGCGAGGGCGCGGCGGCCCCCGGGCCCGAGGGCCGCGACGGGCAGGACCGTGAGCGCTGTGATGATCATGGCCATGAACCCGCCCGCGGCGGCGGGGACGAACGCCCACACCCACCTCAGGCCGCGCGGATCCAGCGCGGCGCGCACCGCCCACGGGAGCCCCGCGTAGCCCAGCAGCAGCGCCCACTGCCCGAGCAGCAGCCGCTCGGCCACGAACGGGTTCCAGGCGTAGAAGACCGCCGCAGCAAGCCGCACGACCGCGGGACGTCCGTCGAGCAGCGCCGCCGCTCCCCCGCAGGCGATCAAGAACAGAGAGAGCAGAATCAGCTTTTGCACGAGGGCGCCGGGAAGCACGGTGCCGAGCAGGGCCACGGCGGCGTCGCTCGGCACCGCCCGCGGAAGTGTGCCGGTCAGGCCGAAGGTTGACGGTAAAAATACCGGCTCGGGAACGAAGACCATGTCGTAGGCGAGGGTGAACCCGGGTGCGAGCGCCGGCCCCAATGCGAGAACGCCGAGCAACCCTCCCACGGCGTACGGCCATACCACATGCCAGACCCGGTTTCTCACCGCCCCTCCTCCGGGAAAAGCTGGATCTTTCCCTTCGATACGTTGTGGAATATCATGCCGCGTTGTCCAAGCAAGAGGGCGGTGTGGGGTGACACTCCGAGCTTCGACCGGCCAAGGGGAGCGCCCGGAGGGGGAAATGACATTTCCCGACGGACCCGAGGGCGACCGGCGGCGCGGTGGTCAGACGACCGGCAACACGAGACGTCCGCAATGGGCGGCAAGAGCGGCGGCCAATCCCGTTTTGACCGCCGCTGTTTTGCTGATCCTCGTGGCGGTCCTTTGGAAATGGGTGATCCTCTCGGACGCCTATTTCAGGGAGGACGACTTCGAATACATCATCCGCGGCCTGGAAAACCCGCTGGACCTCGACTATCTCACCAGGATTCACTGGGGTCACCTCATGCCGGGGGGCTTCGCCATGGCGTGGGCGCTGGCGCGGGTCGCGCCCTACCAATGGGAGCTCACGTCCGCGATCACCTTGGCCGGGCACGCACTCGGGGCCTTCGCCGCGTTCCGCATGTTGCGGGTGCTGTTCGGCACACGGCCCGCCGTTCTCGTCCCGTTCGCGGTCTACCTTTTCACCCCGCTCACGCTACCCGCGCTGAGCTGGTGGGCCGCCGCCCTGAACCTCGTCCCCCTCCAGATCGCCGCCCCCATGGCGATCACCGCCCATGTGCACTATTTGCGCACCGGGCGGCGCCACCACCTCTACGCGGCGACCGGCTGGATCGCGTTCGGACTGCTCTGCTTCCTCAAGGCGGGCGCGATTCCCCTCCTGCTGTTCGGGCTGACCGTGGGGTGGTTCGCCAAAGGCAGGGGGCAGGCCGCGCTCAAGGACGCGGCGTGGCGCCACCGCGCGGCCTGGGCGCTTTACAGCGTGCCTCTTGCGCTGTATGCGATCCTCTACCTTTCCCGGCTTGAGGGATCGGCCAGCAGGGTGGCGGTCACCGCGCTCGGCGACGTGGCGGAGTTCGCCCGGCGGCTCATCACCGAGACGTTCCCGACCGCCGTGACCGGGATGACCTGGAGCTGGACTCCGGTCGGCACCGGGAGCTACGCCATCGCCACGCCGGGCTTCTTGCAGATCGCGCTCTCCCTCGGCCTGCTCGCCGCGGTCGTCGGCGGCAGCCTGCTGCGCGGAATGAGCGGCTGGCAGGCGTGGGCGCTGCTCACGGTCTATCTGATCTGCGCCGACGTGATGCCGATCGCCCTCGGGCGGCTCAATCCCGACTACGTGGGGCTGGCCGGGGCCGAGACACGCTATCTGGCCGACGCCGCGTTCGTGTTCATGCTCTGCCTGGCGCTGGCATATCTGCCGACGTCGGACGAGCAAGATACTCAGGCCGCCGAGGCCGGCTCCCTCCCCACCGATCCGCTCCCCGCGGTCGGCATCGGCATCGCCGACACCTCGCCCGGCCCCGTCCCGGCCACCCAGGTGTCCGCCGCCGCGCCCAATACGCCGAGGGCGCTCAGATCTCTCCGGCCGGCCCTCAGGCTGAGGGAGCTCGGGCCACGTGTGCGGCGCCGTGCCGTACCGATCGTCGCCGCCGGGCTCGCGGTGTTCGGGGTGTCGTCGTTATGGTCGGGCGTGCGGCTCATGGACGAGGTGGACGGCGGCAAGGCGCGGCGCTATCTGGACACGGTCCGGGCCGAACTCGCCGACGCCTCGCATGACATCGACATCTTCGACCGGCTTGTGCCCTCCGAGCTGGCGACGCCGCTGTTCGGGATCTACGCCCACACCTCGCGTGTGCTGGCCCCGCTCGCCAAGCCCATTCACCGCCGCACCATGCGCTCCCAGCCGCCGTCCGACCAGCCGTACGTCATAGACGACGAAGGCAAACTCACCCCGATGGGCATCTGGGGCACGGTCCGCAAACCGCCGTCGGGCTCCTGCTGGCCGCAGGTGGGCGACACCGCGCGCATCCCCATCGGAGGCATGTCGGCCTCGGGTGAGACCACCTACATCGTCAAGCTTGAGGTGGTCGCCAACCGGGAGGTGCTCCTCCAGGTGCGGCTCGGCCAGGGCAGCACCATCAGCACGGTCATGCCCAAAGACCGCAACACCACGACGTTCGGCATCACCGGCGGCGGGGGCGAGTTGCGCGTGACGAGCGACACGGTCGGCGCGCGGTTCTGCGTGACGGCGGCCACCGTGGGCTTCGCCGTACCCGGACGCTGAGTCCGGGCACGGCTGAGCAGGGGTGGGCAGGCAAGGCCAGGCACGTATAGGCACGGCTCCGGTCAGGCGTCGCGGGGCAGCCCCAGCATGCGCTCGGCGATGATGTTGAGCTGCACCTCGGTGGTGCCGCCGTAGATGGTCATGGCGCGGGTGGCGAGGGCCGCGCGGTTCCAGTAGCCCGCGTCGCCGAGCCGCGGGTCGGCGGCCAGCGCGACGTTAGGCCCGAGCAGGTCGACGGCGCACTCGGCGATGTGCTGGGCGTGTGAGGTGGACAGCAGTTTGCCCACGGAGGCGTCCCCGCCGGGTTCGGTGCCCGCCAGTTGCCGCAACGTGGCGCGCAGCGAGAGCGTGTTGATGGAGTGTGCCTCGGCGGCCACCGCCGCGAAGGCCGCCCGCTCCGCCGGGGTCAGGTCGCGGCCGAGCCGTTCCACGAGGCGCAGCAGGTCGGTAAGGGCCGCGCCCGAGGCCCCCGCGCTGCCCGACATCGACACGCGCTCGTTCGACAGAGTGTTGCGCGCGACGCGCCAGCCGTCGTCGACCTCGCCCACGACCATGTCGTCCGGGACGAAGACGTCGTCGAAGAAGACCTCGTTGAACATCTCCTCCCCGGTCATCTCCACCAGGGGCCGGACGCTCAGGCCGGGGGCCTTCATGTCGACGAGGAAGTAGGTGATGCCCTTGTGTTTGGGTTTGTCGGGGTTGGTGCGTGCGATGCAGATGCCCCATTCGGCGACCTGGGCGAGGGACGTCCAGATCTTCTGCCCGTTGAGCCGCCAGCCGCCCTCGACCCGCTCGGCCCGCATTTGCACGCCGGCCAGGTCGGAACCCGCGCCGGGCTCGGAGAACAGCTGGCACCACACGACCTCGCCGCTCAGCGTCTTGAGCAGGAAACGCTCCTGCTGCTCGGCTGTGCCGTACACCGCGACCGACGGCACGACCCACGCACCGATGATCAACTCGGGCGGCTTGACCCCGGCGGCCCGGAGTTCCCGGTGGATGAGCACCTGCTCCAGGGGTGAGGCGCCCCTGCCCCAAGGGGCCTGAAGGTGCGGCATCGACAGTCCTGCGGCTGCGAGGGCACGGCCGCGCTCGGCCTCCGGCAGGGCGGCGATCTCCGCGATCTCGGCGCGGACCCGCTCGCGGATCGGCTCGGCCTCCGGCGGCAGGTCGAGCCGGAGTTCGCGCCGCACACCCGACAGCATGAGGCCGGCGATCTTGTCGCTCCACTCGGCCGAGACGCCGAGCAGGCCGCGCAGGGTCAGCGCCCGGCGGTAGTAGAGGTGCACGTCGTGCTCGAACGTGTAGCCGATGCCGCCGAAGGTCTGGATCGCGTCCTTCGCGCACGCCACCGCCGCGTCGGGGGCCACCACGGCGGCGACCGCCGCGGCGAGCTCCCATTCGGGGCCCGTGGCCCGCGTCGCGTCCCAGACGGTGGCCCGCGCCTGCTCCAACTGCACAAGCATGCGGGCGACCTTGTGCTTGATCGCCTGGAACTGCCCGATCGGTCTGCCGAACTGCTCACGCACCTTGGCATATTCCGCCGCCGCGCGCACACACCAGCCCGCCAGGCCCGCCGCCTCGGCACCCAGCAGCACCGCGGCGAGACCGCGCGCCCGGGTGCCGTCGATCACGTGCTCGGCGGGTACGGCGAGAGCCTCGGCGGTCACACGGGCCACGCCGCGTGTGAGGTCCAGGGAGGGCAGGGGGGTGATGTTCAGCGACTGGGCCTGGACTGCGACCCACCGTTCGCCCTCGCCGGTCGCCATGGGGAGGATGAGGACGTCCGCGAGTGCTCCGCCGAGGACCGGCTCTACGGTGCCGCCGACGATCAGGCCGCCGTCGGCGGCGGTCTCGCCGGTGAGGCCGGCCGCCAGCGCGACGGCGCCCGTCCTGGTGCCGTCGGCCAGGCCCGGCACGAGTTCGGCGGCGGCTTTGCCGCCTTGCGAGGCCAGGAGCACCGCGCTCGCCAGCACGGTGGGCACATATGGTCCGGGCGCCATCCGCTCGGCCAGCGCCTCGATCACGACGGCGGTCTCCAGGAGGCCGTAGCCGGCTCCGCCGTACTCCTCGGGCACGTGCAGGCCGAGAAGGCCTTGGTCGGCGAGACCCGTCCAGAAGGCCGGCCTTGTGGTGATGGCGGCGGTTTTGACGGTCTCGCGCATGGTTTCGGATGGAATGTTGCGATCTGCCCAGCCTGTAACGGATTCGCGGAGCGCCACGTGCTCTTCGTTCAATCCGATCGCCATCTCACCCTCCGGGTGTCTCCGACGTTTTACGACCTATGGCACAACCGAACCGTATTCTAGAACGACTGTCCAGCCCTTGCCCGGACCGGGCTCGCGTGCCGCAGCGGCTAGGAGACAAAGCCGGAAATAGTGGCCCATGGCGGCCGAAGTCCGCCGCTAAAGACTTAAAACGATCGAGCGTTCCAGACGACCGTGTTGAGATCCCGCCAGAGTTCCTTACGACTGTCCGGAATGGTGACCATCAGCATCCCCGGTCGCGCCCGCCCGGCGTCCACGACGGCCACCGCCGCCTCGGAGGTGTGCCGGACGCCGTCGGCAAGGCGATAGGTGACGCGGAAGCCCAGCACCCATCCCCGGCCGGTTCCCAGTCGCTCCGAGGCGGTCCACGCGAGGGTGCTGCCGGGCGGATGATGGTTGCGCACCACCCAGCGGGCCAGTGAGGCGGCCGCCTTGCGCAGGTCGGCGTCGGTCGCGAGGGACTTCGGGGCCGCTCCGGGGAAAAGACGCGAGGCGATCAAGGTGGGCGGGTCGTCGGCGGCGTCGACCCGCTGCACGGCGGTGAAGGGGGGTACGGCGGAAGCCGTCGCCCAGGGCTCGCCGAGCCGGGGATAGGCGACGCGGGCCTTGGTGTCGCTGACGACGCCGGTGATCTCGGTGCCCTTGCCCGGCAGGGTGATCAGGAGCCTGCCCGCGGGGACCGGGGGCAGGCTGACGACGGCGGTGGGGGTCGGCGTGGGAAGCGGCGAGGCCGGCGCCTGGGAGCGCGGAGCGAGGCCGACCGGCTGCTGGGGCTCGTCACCGGAGAACACCGCGAAGATCAAGATGACGGCGATCACGGTCAGGATGGCCGCGCCTACGCCGTACACCACATTGACCGGCAAGTCGCCGAGGTTCAGCAGGATCGCCTTGATCCGGTTCCGCGGCGGAGGGGGCACACGCCAGGCGGTCTGGGCGGCGGAGCCGGGAAACGAACCGCCCGGCGGCACGTTGGCGACCTCGTCGGCGGGCCAGTAGGCCGGCTCGCGAGGGCTGTCGTCGATCTCCGCCCGTGGATGGAAACCGGGGTAGACACCGGCCGCGGGAGGGCGGAATCCGGCCAGGGTGATCTCGTCGGCCGGATCGGAGGGACCGGGTCCGGGTGGCCGGTCCGTTTCGGCTGGTAAGTCGGGGGTGGATTCGGGCTCGGAGACGGGGAACCTGGTGGTAACGATGACCTCGGCAGGGGATTCGGGGATGTCGGGGGTTCCGGACGGACCTGAACCGGGTTCGGGCGGGGGCATGTCGTCACGGATTACGGGTATTGGGGAAGTGGGCGCGTCATAGGACGGGGTGTAGTCCTTTTCAGGGGATGCGCTGCGGTCTTCCGCCATGGCCGCAGATTACGTCACCTTACGACCGTCATGCACCGAAAGCCGGTCCGGATTTCTGTCGACAACCTCAGAAATGATCACTCAGCGCACGCCTTCGGCTACGCCCTGTATCAAACTTGTCATTCAGGGAAGGTACCGCGCATGGGGATGACACCTATCGGCCTGCGCGTCCTTCTCCCCATGGGCGCGTCCGCCATCGCGCTCATGCTCTCCGGTGGCTGCGGCACAAGCGCGCCGCCGGTCGCCACGCTGCCCGCGCGGGCAACCACACCGCACGCCGGCGCCGCCACGACGCCCTCACCCACGGCTCCGACGGATTCGGCCTTCGCCCTCCAGGCCGCCTACGAGAGCGTCATCCACCGTGTTCTGCCCTCCATCGTGCAGATCACCACCTCGAACGGCCTCGGCTCCGGCATCGTCTACGACACCGCCGGGCACGTCATCACCAACGCCCACGTGCTCGGAGAGTCGCGCACTTTCCAGGTCACCTTGCCCAGCGGTGGAAAATCCCGCCAGGCGAAACTCGTGGCCGCCCACCCCCTTGGGGACCTCGCGGTGATCAAGGTGGACAATCCCGCCGGGTTGTCCCCCGGCAAGTTCGGCGACTCCAGCAAGGCGAAGGTCGGCCAAATCGTGCTGGCGATGGGCAATCCCCTCGGCCTCTCCGGCAGCGTGACCAACGGCATCATCTCCGCATTGGACCGCACGGTGACCGAACCCCCCGGCCGCGGCTCCGCGGGAGCCACGATCCCGAACGCCATCCAGACCTCGGCCGACATCAACCCCGGCAACAGCGGGGGCGCCCTCGTCACCCTGAACGGCGAGGTCATCGGCATCCCGACCCTGGCCGCCGCCGATCCGCAACTCGGCCGGGGCACCGCGCCCGGCATCGGCTTCGCGATCCCCAGCAACACCGCCACCGACATCGCCAACCAGATCATCAAGGAGGGCAAGGTCACCAACACCCGCCGGGCCGCCCTCGGCATCACCGGGCAGACCATCGTCGGCACGGACGGCACCCCCGCCGGGGTCGGCGTCGCCAAGGTGAACCCGGGCAGCGGTGCAGAGAAGGCGGGCATCCACCCGGGCGACGTCATCGTCGGGGTCAACGGCGCGAAGATCACGTCCTTGACGGACCTCTCGGAGAAGCTCGCGGCCTACAAGATCGGCGACCAGGCGAAGATCACAGTCCTGCGCCCCGACGGGAAGAAGACCACGGTCGACGTCACCCTCAGCGAACTGCCCAGCGACTAGCCCGCGGCGCCGTCCGCCCAGGTCAGAGGCCTCCGCTCAGGTGGATCAAGCGCGGCCGTGCCATAAGACCGATAGCAGTGCTATATCAGAAAGTTCGTTCCATTGACCTCACCCCCCGGTCATCGAGGATTATGCGTGACGTGACCACCGCACGCCTGTTCGCCATCGGCCTCTTACTCAGCACCGCAGGGATCCCCCTGGGCATTGAAAAAGGCGATGGATTCGACCACCTCCGACTGGCCGCGTTAATGGGCTTGCTCATCGGCCATTTCATCGCGCTCCCCCTGGTGCTGCTGCTCGGCATCGGGATCGGATCGTTCCAAAGCCGTCCGGGCCCCCAGCCCTTCGGCTACATCCTCGGCGGAATCTCCCTCGTCTTCGGCCTCGTCGTCATCTCCCAGTCGTGGGCCACCTCAAGCTGGCTGGAAACCGAGCCCGAAGGGGTCGGCGACACCTCCGGCGAATTCGCCATCACCATGCTCACCGGCCTCTCCGGCTGGATCGCCCTTCTGCTCGGCGCCGGGATGGTGGCGCACCAGATGATCCTCGACCGCTACATCAAACTGATGAGCGTGCCCGTGCCCGACCGGTTCGGCGGGGAGACCCCTCTAGCGGCCATCCTGCTCACCGATGAAGGGGCTTGGCGCTCCCACGTGCGAAACATATAGCTGATCGCGTGCCCGGGTGCACGCGACGAACAGCAGGTTGCGCTCACGCTGCAGGTCAAGGGCGCGGGAGACGGGATCCTCCCCCTCCGGCGTCAGAACCCCGGGGTTGGGGATCAACTCCGCCGACGCCCCGATCACGGCGACACAGCGGAACTCCAGCCCCTTGGCCTTGTGCATCGTGCCCACCTGCACCGCGTCGCGTTCGTCGCTGCCCCCCATGAACGTCGCCGGGATGCCCGCCGCGCCCAGCGCCTCGTGGGCGCGCCTGGCGAGCCGGAAGAACCTCGCCGTCACGGCGATGGACACCGGGTCCACCCCGGCATTCATCCAGGCCCCCACCTGCGCCACCAACTCACTCAGCTCGGCCTCGTCATCCGCCGCCGCGTGCACCCTCGGCTTGTCGCCGTGCACCGGCGACGCATATCCCGCCAGGTCGTCGGCCGTTCCGTCCAGCCCCTGGACCGCCGCCCCGCCGAGCAGAGGTACGGCCCAGGCCAGGATCTCCTGCGTCGTCCGATAGTTGACCTTCACCCGCACCCCGCGCCCCCGCACGTTGATGCCGAGGGCCGACAGCGAGACCCGGTGGTTGTGGATGCGCTGATGCGGATCGCCGACCAGGAAAAGATCGTCGGGCCCCTCGCCCACCGCCGCCCGCAGCAGCCGCCACTGGGCCGGATGCAGATCCTGCGCCTCGTCCACCACGATGTGGTGATAGGGCCGCTCGCCCCGGCCGGCCAGGATCCGCGCCGCCTCGTCGGCCAGTTGCAGATAGGTCCGGCGCCCCGCCGCCTCAAGCTCACCCGTCAGCCGGTGCACGAGCCGCCAGACGGCGGTCCTCCTCGACCTCGGCAGGCCGCTCCCCCGCCCCGGCCGCGCACAGGACAGATACTCCTCCTCCGTCGTGATGCGCTGGGCCAGCATCACCTGCTCCCATTCGCGCACCAGGAAGGCTCCGCCGTACGGCAGGCCCGCCTCCCTGGCCGCCGGCCCCCATTCGCGCTCCAGCTCGTGCCCGGCCACCATCTGCGGGTGGCGGCCCATCTCCCCGCGCACCACGCGGGCGGCGAGCCGGTCGACGCTCGACACCTCGACCCGCTCGTAGATGTCGGCGTCGTCGATCAAGTGGGCGAGCCGGCGGTCGAGCGCGTCGGCGAGGTTGCGGGCGAAGGTGGTCAGCAGGACGGTTCCCCCGTCGCGGGCCGCGCGGTGCGCCAGATAGGACGCGCGGTGCAGCGCGATCATCGTCTTGCCGGTGCCGGCGCCGCCGGAGACCTGCACCGGGCCGGTGTAGGACTCGCGATAAGCGATCTTGCGCTGGTCTGGGTGGAGGAACGTCCTCCAGACGACGAAGGGGTGCGCGAGCGCGCCCCGCAGCTCTTCCGGACCGTCCACGATGACGGCCGGGGGTTCCAGCCGGTCGGGCCGCTCCGGCTGCCCATCCAGCTCCTTCGCCGGATCCGCAGGCATCTCGCCGGGAAACTCGCGGAGCCTCACCAGCTCCGCCGTCTCCCCAGGCGGCGACACCGTCACCAGGGTGTGCACGTCACCCGATTTCAGCACCACGACCGACCACTGCGGAGCCGACGCCCCCGTCATGCCCACCGGCAGCAGCCGCACCCGCGGGTCGCGCGCCTCACGCGGGCACTCCAGGCGCTCCAGCCAGCGGTCCACGTCCTTCTGGAAGGCGGTGACCGCGGTGTCCACCCGGCGCCGCAGCCGGGGCGCCAGGCGCGCGTAGGCGGCCAGGAACTCGCCGCTCACCGCCAGCCTGGCCGCCGACCCCGCCGCCACCCGGCGCACGCCGGGCGCGGCGTGCACCCGCTCCCGCAACTCGCCGAGGGCACGCTTCTCAAGCTGGCGCACGCGTTCCCGGCTTATGCCGTACGACTGTCCGATGTCCTCAAGTGTCTGCGGCACCCCGTCCACGATGCCCACGCGCCGCCGCACCACGTCGGCGTCCCTCGCCGGCAGGGGCGCGAGCAGACACTCCACCCACTCCCTGCCGAACCGCCCGTCGAGCACCTCTTCCGGGCCGGGTACGGCACCGCGCGGCCAGACCTCGTGTTCCACCTCGTCCGGGTTCAGCGCGTCGAGCGACTCGACCGGGAGGGCGACCCGCAACGCCAGCGTGGCGGTGTCGACCGGCACACCAGCCTCGGCGGCCACCTGCGGGGGCTCAGCCGTACCGGCCCGCTCCAGGAGCCTCGACAAGGCGCTCTGCACCTTGCGGAGCACCTCGTGCAGGTGCACCGGCACCCTGATCAACGTGCCCTCGTCGGCGACGGCGCGGCTCATGCGCCGGCGGACCCACCAGGTCGCGTAAGTGGAGAACTCGGTTCCCGCAGCGGGATCGAACTTCTCAACCGCCCGCATCAGCCCCAGCGCCCCGTGGTGCACCAGGTCGTCGAACTCCAGCCCACGTCCCAGGTGGGAGCGGGCGAGGCCGCGCACGAGCCGCAGGTTGTGGATCACGAGCGCGTCGAAGGCCGCCCGCCGCTCGTCGCCGGACGGCAACGCCGCGGCGAACCCCTCGGCGGGCTCGCCGCCGCCGTCCCGCATGAGCAGGGCCAGGCCCACCTCCTCATCGGCGGTGAGCAGGCGGGACGAAGGATCGGCCCGGTGGCGATCGGCGGCGAGCAACCTCCGGGCGGCGGCCACCTGATCGCTTGGCGGACGCTCCCGGTCGCTCTGGGGGTCGGTGAGGTCTCCGGTGAGCGTCATGCGCTAATCGTGGCGCATGACGCTCAAGGATTTGCCCTATTTGAAGGGGCTCATATGACTTCGCAATTTGTGCCGTTCAGTGTGAAGGCAGTGGGTTTGCTCCGGTCCCCGGTGTGGGACGCCACTAGCCCGAGGCGGATCGAATCCCCGTCCTCTATCACGGCGTTGTAGCCCGCGGGGCGCGCCGTGACCGGCCCGCTCGCGCCGGAATAGACAGCATTCCATCCCGACGTGATGCGCTGCCCGGTCGGCAGCGTGAAGGAGAGCCGCCAGTCCTTCACCGGGAAAGCACCCCTATTGGCGACCGTGATGTAAGCGGTGAGCCCGTGCTCCCAGGCGTCGGTGCGATAGGAGACCCGGCAGGGAACACTGAGCCCGAAGAACTCCATGGCATATTGCGCCATGCCCGGCAGCGGAAGCCAGTGTCCTATTCCCTGCAGGCTGACGGACTCGACCTTCGCCGCCGTCCCGGCGCCGCCATAACGACTTCTGGTCCACGCGGGCTGGGGATTGTCGGTCGCCGCCGGCACCTGGCCCACGCGGTGCACGTCGGTCCACTGCTTCACCTGCTCGCCGAGGTTGACGTAGGAAACCGCGTTGTCGTCGGCGCCGTGCCAGAGTTGCATGCGCGGCCGCTTGCCCCGATAACCGGGATAGGCGGCCCTGACGAGGTCACCCCATTCTTGCGGGGTTTTGACGGTCCGCCCGCCCGAGCAGTCGGAGTTCCAGCCCCACGGACTGGCGAAACAGGTGTACGGCACCCCCATGAAGGCCGATCCCGCAGCGAAGACATCGGGATAATGCGCCAGGAGCACATTGGCGAGCATCGCGCCCGAGGAGACGCCGACCACGAAGACCCGCTTCGGATCCACGTCATATTCCTCGATCGCATGGCGCACCATCGACCGCACGCCCACCGGATCGCTTCCGCCGTTCCGGCTCAGTGCCTCGGGCGAGGAGGAGTCGAAGCAGTGCCCCGGGCGGGTGGCTGAGGGATAGACCACGACGAATCCATAGCGGTCGGCCATGGTGCCGAACTCCGAGCCCTGGTGGAGCACCGGGCCCGAGCCGGTGCAATAGTGCGCGGCCACGACCAGCGCGGGCTTGTCCGCGACGTTGTCCGGCACGTAGACGTGCATGCCGAGGCCGCTGGGATTGTCGCCGAACTCCGTGACCTCCACCAACGCGGCGGCCGAAGCCGAGCCTGTTCCGGTGAAGACCAGTGAGGTGAAGAGAAGAACCGTCCCCAATAACGCGTGGAGCATCGCTCTCAGCACAGGTTTTTCCTTGATCTTGAAGGTGTCAGGTAAAGATCAGAGGATGAGGTCCATGCGAAAACCCCGTCAGCCCGCTGAGGAAAGCCGACGGAGCCGGGTGGGAGGGCACCCAACACAGGCCGAGTGTTGACGAGGCCCGGCATCGAGCCCCATCCCTCACCCACGGTTAAAACACACACGATGCGCTAAAACCCATCCGATTTCGCTCGTGTGCGAGCATCACCTTAAGGACGCAGCCCCGCCCACGCAAGAGTCAGGCGACGAACCGGGAAAACCGGCTGTGCGAACGTCAGCCCTCGCGCGCGAAACTCCGCCGTTTCCGCCACAGGATCCCCGCCGCGTTCAACGCGACCCCCCAGAGGAGAAACACAACAATCCACTGCGCCCACATGATCGCGCTCATTTGCCCCGAGAGCGGATTGCGCACCGCGGAGTACGGCGTGAGCCACCCTTGAGCGGGCGCGAGCGCCTCGACGGTGCCCAGGACAACCCAGAGGCCCATCGGCAGCACGACGGTGGCCGTGAAGGCCACGAGCGCCGATCCGATGAGCAACCCCAGCCCGGCGCCGAGCAGGCAGGCGACCACCTGCACCAGCACACCGCTCACCACGACGGGCCGGCCTGGCTCCACACAGCGGCGGCCTCAGGCAGCGCGACCGCGACGGCCGGCGTCCCGAAGGCACCGAGGGCCGCGGCCCAGAGGGACGCCGACAGGATGCCGGACACCAGTTGCGCCGGCGAGGCCTGTCTCTGGCCATGCATCCGCAGAATGCCGAGATGCGGCACCAGGACCGACATCACGCGCTGCACGGCGGAGGAAATCGCGGCGAACGCCGATTCGGCGGGCGGCACCCATAACGTCATGACCACGGCGGCTAAAATCCCTGCCCCCGCGGTTATCCCACCGTCCATCGCCGAGATCGTGTCCTCCCGGAGGGCCGGAGTGTTTGTGCGGACTTCGGCTCCGGGGCCGGGCGGAACACCTCATCGCTTCTCTACGCCCCCGAGAAAATCCCCTTCCGCCTCTCATTTTGACCATCCCCCGCCCGATTAAGGGAAGTCAATAACGGGTGATAGATAAATCAGCACCGGAAACGGCACGAGGAATGCAGCGATGAAGGGGTGGCCATCTCCTTTCGCCTCCCCGCGGCGGCGACGCATCCATATGGCCTGCCGCATCCGCGTGGAAACGGTCTGCCGCATCCGCCGGGGAATGGCTTGGCCGTAACCGCCGGGGAACGGGGGGCGAACGCAAAAACGTCGGTGTCTTCACAAGACACCGCCGTCATTGACATCCGCGCTGTTCACCGCCGCCCGGACGGGCGGTGGCGGAGCAGCGGCACAAGAGTGAAGGTGGCGGGAATTGACCCCGCGTCCTTCAATTACAGGTCAGGGCTTCTCCGGGCGCAGCCTGCTGTGCTTGTGCTTTCAGAGGATGGAGAAGGCGAAATCGTCGGGGCCGAACTCGACTCGGGTAAGCGATGAGCTCAGGACATCGGTTTCTGGGGCCTGGGATCATTTGTCGGCCGGGTATGTGCGATAACCGTCACGGGAAGGGCCATGCCAGTCCAAGCACAGGATGCCGGCGTCGTCCGCAAGATGGCCTTGGCAAGCGTCGGTCACCGCGCCGGTCAGCGTTCGTACGACTTCGCGGGGATGCTGGGCGTTGGTGTCGCGGATGAGGGCGATCAGGTCGACCTTTTCCGCCTGGCGCTCCCGCATGCCGTCGGTGTAAAGCACCAGGCGGTCGCCGGGACGCAGGTCGAGGTTCTGCACGCGATGGTCGACCGTGAAGGGAAAGCCGAAGGGCGGGTCGATGTCCAGGGGCACTTCCTCCACCTCGCCGTCACGCAGACGCAGCGGCCAGGGGTGGCCGGCGTTGACGAGTTGCATCTTGCTGCCGTCCAAGGCGATGCGGAGCAGCTGGCCGGTGGCCAGGCCACCCTGGCCGTGATCCAAGAGGGCCCGGTGCGTGCGGCGTGCCTGTTCGGCCAGGTCGCAGCCAGCGCGGCGGGCACCGCGGGAGGCATTGACCAGCAGGGTGGCCAGCAGGGCGGAGCCGACGTCATGGCCCATGGCGTCGGTGATGGACAGGTGCAGGGTTCCGTAGTCGAGGGTGTAGTCGTAGGTGTCGCCGCCGATAGTGTCAGCGGAGACCATGCCTGCGGCCAACACGAACTGGGCGGCTTCGCAGCATGTGGCCGACGGCAGGAGCTGATGCTGGATCTCAGCGGCCAGGCTGACCCGTGTGGTGCGCTGACTCCACAGGTAGAGATCGGTGAAGCGGCGGTCGGTGACGATGATGTAGGCGAGCGCGTGTGCGGCCTGGCCTATCTGCTCCAGCACGTCCTCGGTGATCCTGGGCAAGGTCAGCTCCAGCAGCCCGATGGTGTCGCCCCGGTTGGTGACGGGTGCGATCACTCGTTGTCCGTATTCCTCGTCGGGCACGTGGGTCGGTTGCTGGGTGCGCAATACCTGCTCGTAGACGCTTCCGATCAGGGAGATCTGTTCGGCGCCGCGGTCTTGCTGCGATGCGGTCTCTTCGTTTATCCGCACCACTAGCCGACCGACCATGTCGACGAACAGGAAGGACACGGCCACCGCGCCGAACCGCTCCTGCAGGTTGGCGGCGACCACGTCGATGGACTCCACTGGCGCGGCGCGCTCCGCCGCCGCGAGAACATCATCGAGCTTGAGTCGGTCATGCGTCATGGCGGCCTCCTTGTGCACTTCCTTCCCAATAACACCCCAGGTATCACGAAATGCGGAGCGCACGCATCCAGTCCATAACAGGTGACCACCACCCTGCCGCGGCGAGGGTGGCGAGTCGTTCTCGCTGCCCCGCAGGAGTTTGTAGCGGGCAAACGGTGAACCGGGTCAATGGAGTGAATTACGTGCCCGGGAACTACGGTGAACGCAAAAACGGCGGTGTCTTGTAAAGACACCGCCGTCATTGACATCCGCGCTGCTCGCCGCCGCCCGGACGGGCGGTGGTGAACAGCGGCACAAGGGTGGAGGTGGCGGGAATTGAACCCGCGTCCTTCAACTCCAAGTCAGGGCTTCTCCGGGCGCAGCCTGTTGTGCTTTTCTCAGCCCCGGCGATCACACAGGCGAGTCGCCGACGGGCTCAGCCACTGTAAGGTGTCCCTTCCGACCCCGTGGCCGGGTCGGTCGGTTTAGCCTCCTAGCGATGCCAGATCCGGGCCGGAGGCGCTCCCGGGCTGACAAGGTGCTACCTCGCTGCTTAGGCGGCGAGGGCCAGGTTGCCCTGGCTGACCTCAGTGCGCTTAGAGTTGGCACTTGTTGTTTGCGGTCACAGGATTAACGAGGTTATGTCCGCAGTCCTCGGCCCGCTTCTCCTGGCTTGCAAAGCCGAAGTCGAAACCGGTCACCCCCTGTGCAGTTTTCAATGTGGTGCGCCCTTCGCAGGACGCATCACCAAGATACCGTTTGCAACGCCCTAGCCGTCAACTTCATTCCTGAGCGTCGCTGTGAGGCGGATGTGTCCGGTGTGGCCGGTGACACGATCGCGGGCGCTCCACGACGACGACACGCACCTGTGCTGAGCACGCGCCGGAGGGCGAGAGGGGGCCGGAAGCCGTATGCCGGAGGATGTGAACGTCGGCTGTACCAGGGGGCGTGAGCGGTGCCCGGAGGGCGTGAGTGTGGGCTGGAAGGGCGTTGGCGGCGCCTGGAGAGGGCTATGAAGCCCCACCGCATGCCGAAACCCCCGGAGACGCGGCACTGAGGCGCGCGTCCCCGGGGGCCGACCGGCAGGGTCGAGCCGGTCCGGACGGCAGGGCTTCCCCCGAGATGAAGCCCTGTCTCATCACGGCGACTGAGACCGCAACCCCCCAAGCGGTGCTCAGTCATCTAGGAAGACGCAGCACAAGTCCACCACGGTTGCTTAGGGTGATGAATCTTTCCCATAGCGTGACCTTTTTTGGTGTCCCAAACACCTGGGTCCCGGGCTCGGGGCAGAGGATCTCCACGGGCCAGGCGCCTTCGCCGCCTGTGCTCACGAAGACGCCCATACCACCTGCTCTCAGGAAGAGCAGTTGCCTCAGGAAGGCGCCCTTCGCCACCTCGCCCCTAGAAAAGGCGCTTGTCACCTGTCCTCAGGAAGGCGCCTTCGCCGTCTGAAGGAAACGGCCGGCGATGGTGGCCGCGGCGGTGGTGTCGCCGCCCTCGACCAGCACCGAGACCGCCACGTCGCCACGCCAGCCGACAAACCAGCTGAACCGCTTACGGCCCTGCGCGTCGCCACCGGCCGGGGCGGCTATGCCGTACACACGCGGGCCGCTCCCCGCGTCTGCGGGTTTGGCGGTGCCGCTGGTGACACCGGCCCTCATGAGGGATTTGATGGTGCTGAGCGACTTGGGATCGAGCGGGACCGCCGTGGGCGGCGGCGTGACGGGGCTGCCCGCGGTCTGCTCAATGGACGGGGGCCTGGTCACGAGGACCGGCGGGCGCCAGGTGCCCGAGGCGGCGGCTCCGGCGGCGAGTGCCATGGACAGGGGGCTGACCTGGACGTTCTGCCCGGTGATGACCTTGGCCTTGTCGGCGTCGCTCCTGATGACGGGCACGGAGCCGGCGAAGGACTTCAGGGGGAGCTTCCACTTGGCCCCGATGCCGAAGGCGGCGGTGCTCGCGGCGAGTTCCTTGGCGTCGACACGCCTGGCCAGGGAGGCCAGGGCGGTGGTGCAGGCGCCGGCGAAGTTGGCCTGAAGGGTGGGCGCGGCACCGCCGGCCGCGCCGGGCTGTTGGAACTGCGCCCCGCCCACGCTGCGGACCGGGGGGCAGGCGAGACGCTGCTTGGTGCTCACGTCGCTCTTGGCCAGCGCGTCGGCGGCCACCATGGAGAACGCGGTGCCCGCGGGGAACTTGCCGGCCAGCGCGTCCTTCTCCTGATGCATGTCCTTGGTGCCGACGGCCAGCACCTGGCCTGTGGATGCCTGGACGGCGACCAGAGCGGTGGGGTTGACGCCGCCGGCGACCGCCGAGTCGGCGGCCCCCTGGACGGCGCTGTCGATCGTGGTGGAGACCGAGGAGTTGCTGCGGCCCGGCCACTTGCCCAGCTCGGCGACCGGCTGCTGCGTCTTGAGATCGACGGTGATCACGCGCGTGCTGGTGGAGCCGGTGAGCATGTCCTGATAGTGCTTCTGCAAGCCGTTGAGGCCGACCGAGTCGCCGGCGCGCTGCGGCCCGCCGAGCTGCTGCACGTTCTCGGCGGTGACGGCGCTGACCCGGCCGACGATCTGGGCGGGTGAGTCGGGGCCGACGGGCTGCGTCTCGTCTTTCATCTCAAGGCCGCGGATGTCGAGCTTGGACGCGAGCTGGGCGTATTTGTCGCGGCCGAAGGTCACCAGCGGCACCTGGCTGTTGGGAGGGGCTGACAACACCTGCCGCAGGAGGCGGTCCTGCGGGAAGCCGGTGACGGCGGCGAGCTCCTGCACGAGGCGCTGGGGGTTGTCGAGCTTGGCGGGCGTCACGGTGGCCACCCGCAGCGGCTCGTCGGTCTGCAGAGGCTTGTCCTCGCGGTCGACGATGGGCTTGCGGCCCTCGGAGACGGTCTCGACGGCGAACCGCTGCCCCTCCTGGAGCTTCGGGTGCAGCACGCTGGGCGACCAGCGCACCTTCCAGTGGCGCTCCACCAGGTGCAGCGGCAACTTCCCGTTGTAGGTGAACAGCGGGTTGTTCTCCCCGAGGTCGACCTCGGCGGTGAAGTCGGCCTGCGCGTTGCCGCCGCTGCGGGTGATGCCGAGCAGCTTGAAGCGGAACGAGGCCGCGTCGAGGTGCACCCCGGCGTCCTCGATCGCCTTGGCGACCTTGGCCGGGTCGCCGTCGGTGCGGGCCGCCGCCGCGGCGTAGTCACCCGACTGCCAGCCGACGAGGAACGTCTGCACGGCCTCGTGGGGCGAGGGCTCCTCGAAGCAGGCGGTGAGGGTGGCACCGCACGCCACCATGGCGAGCGACGAGGCGAGGGCCCTGCGCGTGGCTCTGCGCACGTGTCTCACCGGTGCTTGTGACGCGTGGCCCGCGCCATCTCTCGTTTGGCCTGCTTCTCGGCAAGGGCGTGACGCTTGTCCCAGTCCTTCTTGCCACGGCCGAGCCCGATCTCGATCTTGGCCTTGCCGTCCTTGAAGTAGAGCGCCAAGGGGATGATCGTCAGCCCGCTCTCCTTGGTCTTGGCCAGGAGCTTGTCGATCTCCTTGCGGTGCAACAGGAGCTTGCGGGTGCGCCTGGCGGCGTGGTTGGTCCAGGTTCCCAGCGTGTATTCAGGGATGTGGACGTTGATCAGCCACGCCTCGCCGTCCTTGATCGTGGCGTAGCCGTCGGTGAGGGAGGCCCGACCGGCACGGAGGGACTTGACCTCCGTGCCCTGCAGCACGATGCCTGCCTCAAAGGTGTCCTCGATGTGGAAGTCGTGGCGGGCACGCTTGTTCTGGGCGATGACCTTGCGCCCGGTCTCACGTGGCATGCCGTTGAGCCTACCGGGGCTCGTCACACCTTCAGGTATCGCCGAAGCGTGAAGAACGAGGCGATAACACAGATCACCACACCGATGATCATAGTAAGGGTGATCACACCTGCCACGTCGTTCCATTCGAGCTGGCTGTTGGCGGCGAGATAGGCCGCCATGCTCTCGAACAGGAAGACCTTGGAAATGATCAGCAGAACGGCGGCGACGACACCGCCGAGCAGGCCCGCGATCACGCCTTCCATGACGAAGGGCAGCTGGATGTAGAGGTTGGAGGCGCCGACCAGGCGCATGATGCCGGTCTCACGCCGCCGGTTGTACGCCGAGAGGCGGACCGTGTTGCCGATCAGGAGGAAGGCCGAGACGACCAGGATGCCCGCCACCACGAGCGCGGCCCATCGCAATCGTTCGAGCAGGCCGAAGAACCTGTCCAGGATGGCCTGGTGGTTGACCACATTGCTGACACCCTTGATCGCCTTGAGCTGGTCGATCACCGCGACGTATTCGTCAGGGTTTTTCAGCTTCACCTGGTAGGACTCGGGCATGTCCTCCGCCTGCACCGCCGCCACGAAGACGGGGTTGTCGGCGTAGGCCGTGCGGAAGTTCTCATAGGCGGTCGCGGAGTTCTCGAACGTGACGTTCTCCACCTGGGGGAGAGCACGGATCGCAGCCTCGATCTCCTGCTTTTGCGTCTCGTCGACACCGGTGCTGCCCTTGCAGGCGGCGAAGGGGTCGTCCTTCTTGCAGAGGAACGTGGAGATCTCGACCCTGCCGGACCAGAAATCCTTCATCCGGCTGACCTGGGCGTTGATCATCAGACCGACACCGAGGAGCGCCATGGCAATGGCAACGGTCACGATGACCGCGATGGTCATCGTGAGGTTACGGCGGAGGCCGATCCAGACCTCGGAGAAGATGAAGTTTGCCCGCATGCTCTTGGGTGTCCCCTGTTGCTCTCGCTAGACGGTCAGTACGCCTGGCCGTAGACGCCACGCGACTGGTCACGAACGATCTTGCCGTCCTCGAGCTCCACGACGCGCTTGCGCATGGAGTCGACGATGGCGGCATCGTGCGTGGCCATCACAACCGTCGTTCCGGTCCGATTGATGCGGTCAAGCACCTTCATGATGCCGATGCTCGTCGCGGGGTCGATGTTTCCGGTCGGCTCGTCGGCCAGCAGGATCATCGGTCGGTTGACGAACGCGCGCGCCATGGCGACCCGCTGCTGCTCACCACCGGAGAGCTCGTCGGGCATGCGGTGTGCCTTGCCCTCAAGCCCCACCAGCTCGATGACCTCGGGCACCACCTTGCGGATGAACCGCCTCGGCTTACCGATCACTTCCAGGGCGAACGCGACGTTCTCGTAGACGTTCTTGTTGGGCAGCAGCCTGAAGTCCTGGAACACGCAACCAATGCGTCGGCGCAGGTGCGGCACCTTGAAGTTGGAGAGCCGCGCCAAATCCTTGCCCGCTACGTGGATGGCACCGGAGTTGGGCCGCTCTTCCTTAAGGACCAGTCGGAGGAAGGTCGACTTGCCGGACCCCGAGGGGCCGACGAGGAACACGAACTCGCCCTTGTCAACGTCGACGCTGACATGGTCCAGAGCGGGTCGATTCTGGTTCGCGTAGACCTTGGTGACATTATCGAAATGGATCACGGGCGCATCACGGCATGCCAGTCTAGGGGGTCGGACAGTCGCAGGGGTGGTCGAGAGCCACTTCCCGCCGGTCGGCGGCCATCCGACGTCGGTCCTTTACCGTGGATCGACACTCCGGTTGGCCAGAGCACAGTCTAGGGGGAACACTGGCATGGAACGTCCATAACGGAAACAAAACGATTCCAGCATGGTCACCTAGTGGACAAAACCGACTACCGTGGAGAGCGGAGCACATCATGAGCTGTGAACATCTCATCTGCGCCCAGTGCGCTCACCCGGTCATCGAGGGACGCTGCGCGGTCTGCCGAGCCTCACGCGAGCGGCTGCGCCGCGAGGGATTCCACGGCATTTCGCCTGCCCTCGTCGTTATCGCCCTCGCCGTGCTGCTCTTCGTCGCCCTCGCCCTGCGGCACATGGCGGGCTATTGATCGCCCCCCGGAAAGAACCACAGGTGAGGCCGTTTTCGTGCGGACCTCCCCGCAAACCCGGCCGGACGCCCCGGCCCGCCCCCCGAGGCACGCCGGAGCCGGCTGCCGCGGGGGACCCGATCAGTCGTCGGCCAGACCCTGCTCACGGCGGCGGGCCCAGCGGATCTCCGCCTCGATGAACTCGTCGAGGTCGCCGTCGAGCACCGCGGTCGGGTTGCCGGCCTCCACGGTCGTGCGGAGATCCTTGACGATTTGATAGGGATGCAGGACGTAGTTGCGGATCTGGGTGCCCCACGACGTCGTGCTCTCACCGCGGAGCTCCGACATCTTGTCGGCCTCCTCCTGCCGCTTGCGCTCAAGCAGCTTGGCCTGGAGCACGGCCATGGCGGTCGCCTTGTTCTGAAGCTGCGACCGCTCGTTCTGGCAGGAGACCACGATGCCGGTCGGCATGTGGGTGATGCGCACCGCCGAGTCGGTCGTGTTGACGCCCTGGCCGCCGGGACCCGACGAACGGTAGACGTCGACGCGCAGCTCGTCCTCGTTGATGTCGATGTGATCGGTCTGCTCGACGACCGGCACCACGTCGACGCCCGCGAAAGACGTCTGGCGGCGCCCCTGGTTGTCGAAGGGGCTGATGCGGACCAGCCGGTGTGTGCCGTGCTCGCCGCGCAGCGTGCCGTAGGCGTAGGGCGCCTTCACCGTGAAGGTCGCGGACTTGATGCCCGCCTCCTCGGCGTAGGAGGTCTCGTAGACCTCCGTCGTGTGGCCCTTGCGCTCGGCCCAGCGGAGATACATCCGCAGGAGCATCTGCGCCCAGTCGGCCGCGTCGACCCCGCCCGCTTGGGAGTTGATGGTGATGAGGGCCTCGCGCGAGTCGTATTCGCCCGACAGGAGCGTGCGCACCTCCAGGGCCCCGATGTCGCGCCGGAGCGCGGAGAGCTCCCGCAGGGCCTCCTCGCGGGTCTCCTCGTCGTCCTCGGCCTGCGCCAGCTCGTAGAGCACGCCGAGGTCGTCGAGCCGCCTGATCAGCCCCTCGACCCGGTTGAGCTCACCTTGAAGGTGAGACAACTTGCTGGTGACCTTTTGCGCCTGCTCAGGGTCGTTCCACAGGTCGGGTGCGGCGGCCTGCTCCCCAAGCTCATCAAGCTGCCTGCGCATAGAGTCGAGATCGAGCACATCCTGAATGCCCTTCAGGGTGCCCGCGAGCTCGTTGATCTCTTCGAACGGATCGATGCCTGCCACGTCTGTAAAGGGTACGCGACCGCCGACCCCTGTCTGGCATGCGACAGCGACTAGCATGGGCGCGCGGGCGGGGTCTGGGGAGGCAATCGGTGCGATCATACGGGCGGCCAGGGGTCATCGTGGCCGGCCTCTGGCTGGTGTTCGGCCTCACCGCCTGCACCGGATCCGGCCGTGCCCCCGTCGCCTCCTCTGGGGCCTCCCCCGTCGCCGCGACCATCTCCCCCACCTCCGCCAAGCCGGACAGGCCCGAGCCCAAGGTCACCTTCGAGGAGGCAGAAAGCGCCCTCGACGCCTATCTCGCCCTCGACACCGTCTTCCGGGCGAGCGGCGACCAGCGCCTCGCCACCGAGATCACCCGCGACGGCCAGCGCCAGCTGACCGCCGCCGCCTACCTGTCCAACGATCTGGCTCCCCCCCGTTACTCCTGGGGTGACCCGACCCTCTTCGTGCCGCGCGTGGAGCAGTTCCCCGCGTGGTTCACCGCCGTGGTCGGGCGCCACGAGCAGGGCCGCGAAGAGGCCGAGACCTCGATCATGACTTTCGTGCGTCACAGCGAGGACGCCAGGTGGCAGCTCAGCTTCGCCAGCCTCCTCTATCCCGGCACGGCCCTGCCCGAGGTCGCGGTCGACGAGGAGGGATATGCCACGCCGCTCGGGGCCGAGGACGACTCGGTGCTGATCCGCCCCCGCCTCATGGCCCCGTTGCACGCCACCGCCGCCGAGGAGGGCCCCGGGGGCTTCTCCCGCGGGCACATCGCGGCGGGCCCCCACACGACCGAATACTTCGCCGCGATCGTCAAGGAGCGCGCGAAGGCCAAGGACAACGGGCTGAGCTACGACTCCATCTTCAGCGCCACCGAGCACCCCGTCTACGCCCTGCGCACCGAGGACGGCGGCGCGCTCGTGCAATATGCCCTCACCCGCACGAGCACCTGGGACGCGCAGACGCTGGCCGGGGAGGTCGTGCCGAAGCCCATCCCGAACCCCATGTTGTGGGCGACCGAGCCGGCCGACGACATCGACAACCCGTCCGAGCGCGACGAGCCCACCTACCGCGACACGCTGCGCGCGGTGGAGACCCACCAATACGTCAGCACCGTCCCGGCCAAGGACGCCAAGGCCCTGGCCACCGTCGTCGGCTTCGACGGCAGCCTGGTGCGCGCCACGAAGAACTGACACACGAAGCCGGGCACCACAGGTCCGGTTCAGCACATATCCGTTTCGGCACCACCGGCATCACATATCCGGCCGGGCGCCGCCGACATCACATACCATGCGCCACCGGCACCATGAAGCCGATCCGGCGCCGCAGGAACCACCAAGCCGCTGCAGGAACCACCAAGCCGCTCCGGCGCCACCGGCGCCGCAAAACCGAAAAACCAGCGCCGCAAAACCGGCGCACCGGCCCGGGGCTTCGAGCCCGGTGTCGCCGAAACGGCGCAGGGGACTCGTCAGACGAGTTTGAGAGGAGGCGGCTGTGCGAATGCCCCGAGACGCCGCGGAGGCGGTCACGCTGCAACACAGGCTCCGCCACCGGGTGGTGAGCGACGCCCCGCTGCCGGCGCCACCACGTCTGGTCGCCGGTTTGGACGTCTCCTACGAGTCCTCCTCGGCCGGCGGTCGCATCGCGGGGGCGGTGGTCGTCCTGCACCTGCCCGACCTTTCGATCGCCGAGAGCGTCACCTCGATCGGCACCTGTGATTTTCCGTACGTCCCCGGGCTCCTGGCCTTCCGGGAGGTGCCGATCCTCCTGTCCGCCCTGGAGAAACTGACCGTCACCCCGGATGTGCTGGTCTGCGATGGATACGGCATCGCCCATCCGCGCCGGTTCGGGCTCGCATGCTTTCTCGGGGTCACCACGGGCCTGCCGGCCTTCGGAGTGGCCAAGACGCCGTTCGTCGGCACGTTCGACGAGGTGCCGGACGAGCGAGGGGCGTTCACCCCGTTGGTCCACGAGGGTGAGACCGTGGGCCGGGCACTCCGCACCCAGCGGGGCGTCAAACCGGTCTTCGTCTCCCCCGGCCACTTGATCGACATGGACGACTCCACCGGCCTCGCCCTGCGGCTCGCGCTGAGATATCGCCTCCCCGAGACGACCCGCCGCGCCGACCGCCTGTCGCGCGACGCCCTCCGCGAGGCCCTGTCGTCGGCCTGAGGGCAGGGGGCGACACGCGCGGGTGACACGCCGGGGCGACACACGCGGATGACTGGCGCCGACCACACGCGCTGATGACACGCGCCGATAAAGCAACAGAAGCGACACATGGAACCGCCCGGCGGGATCGCTCCCGCCGGGCGGCGTCCGGCTGTGCGGTCAGACCATGTGATCAGCTCACGTGGCCGGCCCCGTGATCAGTCCTGTGATCAGTCCGCGGCCCCGGGAAGGCTGCTGGTGGCGACCAGTGTGCGGATGGACCGGAGGGCGACCGAGAGGGTGGCGATGTCGAAGTGGTCGGTCTCCCAGATCTCCGACAGCATCTGCCGGCACCGCGACACGGCGGCCGAGTTGGCCTCCGTCCAGTGGGCGAGGCGCTCCTCGGGCGACTGGCCCGGCGTGGTGCGGGACAGAATGTCGAGCGTGATCTGGGCGTGAGCGGCATACAGGTCGTCGCGCAGTGCGGCGCGGGCCATCGAGTTCCACCGGCTGTCGCGGGGCAGGGAGATGACCCGCTCGCGGAGCCGGGCGAACTGCAGCCGGTCGGCGAGGTCGAAGTAGACCTCGGCGACCTCGTGCAGGGGCCGCTCGGTCTGCATGGCGACCTCGACCAGGTCGAAGGTGGAGAAGGCGGGCACCATCGCGGCCACGCGCACGGCCAGCGCCGCCGGCACCCCCCGGGTGATGTAACTGTCCCGGCGCTCTTCGAAGGCGATCTGGTCGCGCCCGGTGAGCAGGTGGGGCAGGTGCGGGATCAGGCCGTTCATGCGCTTGGCGAAGAAGGCGACCGAGGAGGCGAGGTCGAGCGGGGAGCGGCGGTTGGCCAGGAGCCACCGTGTGCCGCGCTCGATTAGCTTGCGGCCTTCGAGAAGCATCGCGAGCTGTGTCGAGGTGTCGACCTTGTTGTCCAGGGCCTCGATCTCCCGCCAGTAGGACGGGAAGTCGAACACCTCGCGGGTGGCGAGGTAGGCGCGGGCGATGTCGGGCACCGAGGCCCCGGTCTCCTCGCCGAGCCGGAACATGAACGTGGTGCCGCTGGCGTTGATCAGGTCGTTCACGATGCCGGTCGTGATGATCTCCCGGCGCAGCGGGTGCCCGTCCATGCGGTCGCGGAACTGCTCGCGCAGGGCGGTCGGGAAGTAGGACACGAGCCAGGGCGCGAGGTAGGGGTCGTCGGCGAGGTCGGAGGTGAGGAGGGCGGACTCGACCGAGAGCTTGGTGTAGGCCAGCAGCACCGAGAACTCCGGCGCGGACAAGCCCAGCCCCGCCCCCCGGCGTTCGGCGAGGACCTTGTCCGAGGGCAGGAACTCGAGTTCCCGGTTGAGCAGCCCGTCGCGTTCGAGCCTGCGCAGGTAGCGCGAGTGGATGTGCAGCATCTCCGGCGACTGGGCGCGGGCCGCGGCCAGCACGACGTTCTGCGCGTAGTTGTCGCGCAGCACCAGCTCGGCGACCTCCTCGGTCATGTCGAGCAGGCGCTCGTCGCGCTGCTCGTCGCCGAGCTCCAGGTCCCGCACGGCCCCGTCGAGGAGGATCTTGATGTTGACCTCGTGGTCACTGGTGTCGACACCGGCGGAGTTGTCGATGAAGTCGGTGTTGACCAGACCGCCGCCCAGCGCGAACTCGATGCGCGCGAGCTGGGTGACGCCCAGGTTGCCGCCCTCGCCGATGACCTTGCACCGCAGGTCTCCGGCGTTGACCCGCAGGCCGTCGTTGGCCTTGTCGCCCACGTCGCCGTGGGACTCGGTCGTGGCCTTGACGTAGGTGCCGATGCCGCCGTTCCACAGCAGGTCCACTGGGGCGCGCAGGATGGCGCTGATGAGGTCGCTCGGGGCGAGCGCGGTGACGCCCTCGCCGATGCCGAGCGTCTCCTTCATCTGCGGGGTGACCTGGATGGACTTGGCGGCGCGCGGCCAGATGCCGCCGCCCCTGGAGATGAGCTTGGTGTCGTAGTCGGCCCACGAGCTGCGGGGCAGCTCGAACAGGCGCAGCCGCTCGCTGAAGGAGCGCTCGGCGTCGGGGTCGGGGTCGATGAAGATGTGCCGGTGGTCGAAGGCGGCGACGAGGCGGATGTGCCGCGACAGCAGCATGCCGTTGCCGAAGACGTCGCCGGACATGTCGCCGATGCCGGCGACGGTGAAGTCCATCGTCTGGACGTCGTGTCCCATCGTCCGGAAGTGGTACTTGACCGACTCCCACGCACCGCGGGCGGTGATGCCCATGGCCTTGTGGTCGTAGCCGACCGAGCCGCCGGAGGCGAAGGCGTCGCCCAGCCAGAAGCCGTATTCCTTGGACACGCCGTTGGCGATGTCGGAGAACGTGGCGGTGCCCTTGTCGGCGGCGACGACGAGGTAGGTGTCGTCCTCGTCGTGCCTGACGACGTCGGCGGGCGGCACGACCTTGCCGTCGATCAGGTTGTCGGTGACGTCGAGCAGGCCGGAGATGAAGGTGCGGTAGCACTCGACACCCTCGGCGAGGAACTCGTCCCGCCCGCCGCCGACCGGCGGCCTCTTCACGACAAATCCACCCTTGGAGCCCGTCGGCACGATGACAGTGTTTTTCACCATCTGTGCCTTGACCAGGCCGAGGATCTCGGTGCGGAAGTCCTCCATCCGGTCCGACCACCGCAGACCCCCGCGGGCGACCTTGCCGAACCGCAGGTGCACTCCCTCGATGCGCGGGGAGTAGACGAAGATCTCGAACTTCGGCCGCGGCAGCGGCAGCACGCTGATCGCCTGCGGGTCGAACTTCAGGGAGATGTACGGCTTGCGCACGCCGTCCACGGTCTGGAAGTAGTTCGTGCGCAACGTGGCCTGGATCATCTCCAGGTAAGCGCGCAGAATGCGGTCCTCGTCCAGCGAGGCGACCTCGTCGAGGGCGCCGAGGATCTCCTCGACCAGCGCCTCGCACAACTCGCCGCGGACCTCGTCGGGCCTGCGGGGGTCGTGGGACGCCTCGAAGAGCCGGACAAGGAGCCGCGCCAGCCGTACATTGCCGCGCAGCACGTGCTCCATGTAGCGCTGGCTGAACGTGGTGCCCGCCTGGCGGAGATATTTGGCGTAGGCCCGCAGGATCTCGGTCTGCTCCCAGGTGAGCCCGGCCGCGAGCACGAGCGCGTTGAACCCGTCGCTCTCCACCCGGCCCGCCCACAACGCGTGCATGGCGTTCTGGAAGAGCTCCTTGAAGTCGCCCCGGTCGACGGTGGTGGACGGCGAGTAGCGCAGGCCGAAGTCGTAGATCCAGGCGTTCTTGGTCGTGGGGTCGTTGTCGCGGTCGATCTCGTAGGGCCGCTCGTCCACCACCTCGACGCCGAGGCGCTGCACCAGCGGAAGCATGTGGGACAGCGAGATCGGCTCGCCCAGCCGGTAGATCTTGAGGCGGCGCTCGCCGTCGACGGCGTCGGCCGGCTCGTAGAGGTTGATGCCGATCTCGTCGCGACCGGCGTCGACCAGTTGTTCGAGGCGGTGCAGATCGGTGACGGCGACGCGGGGCGGGAAGTCCGCCTTGTAGCCCTCGGGGAAGGCCGACTGGTAACGCTTGATCAGCGGCCCCGCCGACGCCTCAGGTCTCAGCTGCGCGATCGCGACCGTCAGGTCGTCCTCCCAGGAGCGCGCCGCGGCCGACAGCCGGTGCTCCAGGTCCTCAAGGTCGAGCTCGCGGGGCGGCAGGGGCTTGCGCCGCTCGCCGCGCACCACGACGTGCAGACGGGCCAGCGCGGACTCGCCGACCATGGCGCTGTAGTCGAGGGAGGTGCCGCCGAGCTCCTTGAGCAGGATGTCCTGCATCTTGAGCCGGATCTCGGTGGTGTAGCGGTCGCGTGGGAGATAGATCAGGCAGGAGATGTAGCGGCCGAAGTCATCGCGGCGCACGAACAGCTTGACCTGCTTGCGCTCGCGCAGCCGCAGCACGCCGAGGGAGATCGGCAGCAGCTCCTCGACGGAGATCTGGAAGAGCTCCGAGCGCGGGTAGGTCTCCAGGATCTCGATCAGATCCTTGCCGTCGTGGGAGTCGGCGGCCAGACCGGCGCGCTCCAGCACGTCGGCGAGCTTGCGCTTGAGCACCGGGATGCGGGAGATCGACTCGTTGTAGGCCACGTGGGTGAACAACCCGAGGAAGCGGCGCTCACCGATGACCTCCCCCTCGGGGGAGTAGAGCTTGACCCCGATGTAGTCGAGATAGGCCGGGCGGTGCACCGTCGCACGCGTGTTGGCCTTGGTGACGATCAGCGGCTGCCGCCGCTCGCGCGCCTTGGCCCGCAGCTCGGCGGGCATCGAGGCGAAGCTGTCCGACCCGGACTTGTCCGGGCGCAGGATGCCAAGGCCCGTGCCGGGAACGGCACGCAGCGTGTCGTCCTCCTCCAGGCGATATTCACGGAAGCCGAGGAAGGTGAAATGCCCGTCCTCCAGCCACTTGAGGAGGCCCACGGTGTCGTCCACCACGCCCGAGTCCAGCGACAGGTCCCCGTCCCGCAGCTCGTCGGCGGTCTGTACGGCGAGAGCCCGCATCTTGGCGAAGTCCTCAACCGCGTAGCGCACGTCTTCGAGCACACGCTGCAGATCGGCCTCGATCTGCTTGAGGACCGTCGTGTCCTTCTGCCGGTCGATCTCGAGGTACATCCACGACTCGACGAGCAGCTGGCCGGTGATGTCGGCCTGCTCGCGGCCGAGCATGCGGCCGGTCATATCGCGGCGCACCCGCATCTGGGGGTGGATGATGCGGTGCACGCCGATCTCATGCCGGTCGATCTCCATCGTGACCGAGTCGACGAGGAAGGGCATGTCGTCGGTCGCGACCTCGATGATCGTGCGGCCGGAGTCCCACCCGTCTTCGGCGACGGTCGGGTTGTAAGCCCGCACGAGCGCCCGGCCCTGTGGCCGGTCGACGGCGTGGACCCGCTGGGCGAGGGCCGGACCGTAGATCTCGGACGGCTGACGGTCCAGGAGGTCTTCTGGCGCTATGTGCCGATAGTAGACACGCAGGAACGCCAGAGCCTCCTCCGGACTCATCTGTTCACCGCCCGCCGCGCGCGCGCACGCCTCGGCGGCGCGCTGCAGCAGATCGTCCTTTGCCTCTTCGAGCGGCATGTCGCTCTCACTCCTTTGTGAGGGGTATTGCCTAAATTCGCGTGGATTCACCGTTAGACCCGATCAGAGAGCGCTTTCACCCGGCGTGATGAGACGGGGACCGAGATCGGCCTGTGGCGGGCCCACGACAGGCGAACCCGCCGGGAACCGGCCACTCGGGGCCGCGGCCCCGAGCCCCGGGCTGGGAATGGCGATGCGGGCTGCGTCGCGCCGGATTTGTCGCGGGCCACCCAGGAAGGGGAATCGGGTCTGCAGCGAGCTGCTCATGATCTCGTGGTGCGAGACGACGAGAAGTCGCTGGGAGAGGGCGGTGGGACAAGGATCCCACAGGGCGGCACCGGAGACACGGCGGCGCACCAGCACCGCTCGCATGCACACCAGGTACCCCCTATCCACTCAGTCGCCATTGACTGAGCGCAAATGCCTTCGTACCTGATATCACCCGAAAAGCTGACAAACGTCAACGTGGGGAGGCGCTGAGCGTTCATCACAGTCCCCTCCCATGCGGAGCCAAGTAGACAATGCACCCGCTCGCTGCGCAGCGACAGCACATCGCCCAGACCCGGCAGGATCCGATAAATCCCCGCCGTCCCCACCAATCGTAAGCTCCTCCGCCCCCGTCGCGCTGGCGGTATCGAGATATCGGAGTTGCCAATCGGTAACCCGAATGTGACCTCACCCAAGGCCACCAAACGATGACAGTGAGCCAAAAACACACCTAAAGCGACAGATGTGATTGCTGAGCCGCGAGTTCAGGTCTGACCGCGCGGCCCCATCACGACCATCGCCTGTGCCGTCGTTTACGCATTTAAGAGAAGTGGCGAAGCACCTCCGGGTTGGCCATGGCGTCGAGGTTGGCGGCCCGCTCGGGCGGGATGCCGAGAAGGATCTTGCGCACCGGCACCTCCAGCTTCTTACCCGACAACGTGCGCGGGATGCCGGGCACCTCGCGAATCTGGTCGGGCACATGGCGCGGCGACAGTTCGGTGCGGAGCGTCCGGCGCAGCCTCATCACAAGCTCGTCGGTCAGCGAGTGCCCCTCGGCCGTCACCACGTAGAGCAGGAGACGCCCCTCCTGGCCCAGCTGCCCGGTGTCGATCACCAGGCTGTCGGCGATCTCCGGAAGCTGCTCCACCACCCGGTAGAACTCGCTGGTGCCCATGCGCACCCCACCCCGGTTGAGGGTCGAGTCCGAGCGGCCGTAGATCACGCACCCGCCGTCGGGCAGGATCTTGATCCAGTCGCCGTGCCGCCACACCCCGGGGTAGTCGGCGAAGTAGCTCTCCCGGTAACGCTCACCGCCGGGGTCGTTCCAGAACATCACCGGCATGGACGGCATGGGGACGGTGATCACAAGCTCGCCGACCTCGTCGGTGACGGGCTCGCCGGCTGCGCCGTACGACTCGACCGCCGCGCCCAGGCAGCGGCAGGGGATCACGCCGGCGCGGACCGGCAGGAGTGGCACGCCGCCCACGAAGCCGGTGCACACGTCGGTGCCGCCGGAGAAGGACCCGAGGTGCACGTCCGGCGCGATCTCGTAGACCCACGCGAAGCCCTCGGGGGGCAGTGGCGACCCGGTCGAGCCGATGCCGCGCAACGCGGACAGGCCCGTGGGTCGCAGCCCCTTCTTCATCGAGCTGGTCAGATAGGGGGCTCCCGTGCCGAAGTAGGTCACCCCCTCCTCGGCCACGACCCGCCAGAGCGCGCTCATGTCGGGGTGCGCGGCGCTGCCGTCGTAGAGCACCACGGCCGAGCCCACGAGGAGGCCACCGACGAGGTAGTTCCACATCATCCAGCCGGTGGTGGAATACCAGAAGAAGACGTCGTCCTCTCCGAGGTCCTGGTGGAACGACAGCGCCTTGAGATGTTCGAGCACGATGCCGCCGTGGCCGTGCACGATGGGCTTGGGCAGCCCGGTGGTGCCCGACGAGTAGAGCACCCAGAGCGGATGGCCGAACGGCACGGCCTCGTGCACGAGCGGCGCGGAGACCGACCGCAGCTCCTCCCAGCCGGGCGACCCGACGATCACCGTGGCCGCGAGCGAGGGCAGTGCCCCGGCGATGTCGGCCACGACCGAGGAACGGTCGAACCACCGGCCGCCGTAGGAGTAGCCCTGAACAGCGAATAGGACCTTGGGCTCGATCTGGGTGAATCGGTCGATCACGCTGGAGGCGCCGAAGTCCGGCGAGCAGGACGACCAGACGGCCCCGAGACTCGCGGTCGCGAGAAAGGCGATCAGCGCCTCCGGCACGTTGGGGAGGTAGCCCGCCACGCGGTCGCCCACCCCGACCCCCAGCCGCACCAGCCCGGCGCGCACCCGCGCGACCTCGCCGGCCAGCTCGCCCAGCGACACCGTGCGCCGGGCGCCGGTCTCGTCGCGGAACACCACAGCCACCCGGTCCGGCTCGGTCTCCGCCCTGCGCAGCGCGTTGGCCGCGTAGTTGAGCGTGGACCCCGCGAACCACTGGACGCCCGGCATGACGCCGGTGACGACCGGGCCGTCGGCGCGGTCGCCGATCACCTCGAAGTAGTCCCAGATCGAGGTCCAGAACTCGGCTGGGTTGTCCACCGACCACTGCCAAAGATCCTGATATGTCACACTCGGCCGCCCCAGCCATTCGGCGTACCGAGTGACCTTGGCGTTCTTCACGGCTTCCGGGGTCGGATCCCAGAGCAGCGCACCTTCCTCCACCATGGCCACCATCCTCACCGCCGACCTGCGGATTGTCATCCCCGCCGCCCACACATCCGGGCGGCCCCATGTGTGGGTCGCCCACGGGGCAGCCGCCCAGCATGCAAAAGTAGGTATTCCTCATAACCGCGCTGAGTCCAGATATATGAGGTGTCTACCCTTTAAGGACGGACTCGGAGGTCACATGTACAAGGGTGTGTTGATCGACTGGGGTGGCGTCCTCACCACCAGCATGTACGACTCGATCATGGCGTGGGTGACGGCCGACCGCATCGACCCCTCCCACTACCGCGAGGTCATGCGTGAAATGATCGCCTCCGCCTATACGACGGCCCATGGTGACGGCAGCGCGAACGGCGGCTCGACGGGGCCCATTCCGGCGGACGGCAGCTCGAAGGACGCCGCCGTGATCGGCGTGGCCGCCATGGAGGCCGCCGTACTCGCCGGAATGGCGGCCGGAGCGACCGGCGACGGCAACCCGATCCACGCTCTGGAGCGGGGCGAGATCGACCCCCGGGAGTTCGAACGCGACCTGGCCGCCCGGCTGATCACCGTCGACGGCGGCATCCCGGAGGCCGAGGGCATGCTCAACCGCATGTTCGCGGCTTTTGAGCCTGTCGAGTCGATGTACACGATGCTCCGTACGGCTCGCGCCGCCGGGTTGAAGACCTGCCTGCTCTCCAACTCCTGGGGCAACGACTACCCGCGTGAGCACTGGACCGGGGCCTTCGACGAGGTGATCATCTCCGGCGAGGTCGGCATGCGTAAGCCAGAACCCCGGATCTTTCATCACTCGCTCGACGCGATCGGGCTGACGGCCCGCCAGTGCGTGTTCGTCGACGACCTGGCCCCCAACGTCGCCGCCGCCCAGGCCCTCGGCATCACCGGGGTGCACCACACCGACGCCACGACCACCATCGGTGAACTGGAGACGCTGCTCGGGATGCCGCTGAGATCGGCCGCGCACTGATCCCTCGCGCGCTTCCCCCGGGGTCGGGGAAGCGCGCATTGTGTGACCAATGTGACGTGAGCGACCCGTGTTGGCCGCCAGACGGCACCGATGACTGGCACACTCGGAAATCAACCACGCCCACAACAGCACGCAGCACAGAACGAGGAACGCCATGCGCGTCTATCTGCCATGCACTCTGCCCGCGCTGGCCCGCATGGCCGCCGCCGGAGAGCTCGGTCCCGCGCCCCTGACCGGATATGCGGTCACCCCCGCGCTGGTCGAGTGGTACGTCTCCGGAGACACCGAAGAGCTGGAATACGTGGCCTTGACCGAGGCGGCCCGCTCCTCGCTGCGCATGCTCGCCGCCGACCGGGCCGACGGCCTTGAGGTGGTGCCGCGCCGCGTCGTCGTCGCCGCCGAGGTCGACGACGCGGTCGTCAGCGCCGGGGTCGGGCTGGAGGAGCGGGCCAGGGTGCGGCTCAACGCCCCGGTGCCGATGTCGGTGGTGGCGTCGGTGCACGTCGACGATCTCGTCGCCGTCGCCGATGTGGACGCCGCCGTGGACGCCCTTCCCGCCGCCGATCGGGGGGACGACGACGCCAAGTTCACCGTGGACGGCGCCGAGGCGCACGAGCTGATGTGGTATGCGACACAGGAGATCCCCGACCTGCTGCCCTAACCAATTGACGTTTATCCTGGTCTCCATGTCGAGTGAGCAACCATGACGCACATTGTCTGGGATTGGAATGGAACGCTCTTTCACGATGTGGACGCCGTGGTCGGGGCGACAAACGCGGCTTTTGTCCCATATGGCACCTCCAACGTCACCGTGGAGAGTTTCCGGGAGATCTACACCCGTCCCATCTGGCTGATCTACGAACGCATGCTCGGCCGCGCGCTCCACGACGGCGAATGGGAACGCCTCGACACCGACTTCCATGACCACTATCACCGGCTCATGCTGGAATGCGGCCTGGCCGACGGTGCGGAGGACGGCCTTCGCACATGGGCCGAATCCGGCGGAACCCAATCCCTGCTGTCGATGTGGAGCCATGACCAATTGCTCCCCAAAGTGCGGGCCATGGCGCTCGAATCCCACTTCAGCAGGGTCGACGGCCTCATCGGCGCACCCGGCGGCCACAAGGCCGAACACATGGCCGTCCACATCGCCGCACTCGGCGTGGAGGCGCGGGACGTGCTCGTGATCGGGGACAGCGTGGACGACGCCCAGGCCGCGCAGCACGTCGGCGCCCGCGCCGTGCTCTACACAGGCGGCATGACCCACCGGTCGGTGCTCGAAGCCCAGGGCGTGCCGGTGGTCGACACGCTCGCCGACGCTCTCAGGCACGCCTGACCCGCACCCTTGACGTGACGGCCGGGGCGGACGCACGAAGGTGTGCAGGCCCCTGGGCACGCCCGGCCCGCACGACTCGATGCGGCGGTCCGCCGCCCCGAGCCAGGGCCTTACGCTGGGCTGGTTGAGATCACCCCATCGGAGGCCCGCGATTAACCGGCTCGTGCTCTGGAACGTCGACCTGACCCTGGTCGACACCGCCATCGTCACCCGTGACGCCTACGCCGAGGCCTTCCGGCAGGTCACTGGAAGGCCACTGGTCAAACTCGCCCCAGCCAACGGCCGCCCCGACTCCGAGATCGTCTTCGAGACCCTGGCCGTGAACGGCGTGGTCGCCGAGGACGACCACCTGCCCCGCTTCCTCGACGCCCTGACCACCGCCTTCGCCACCCGCAAGGGCCGCCTCACCGCCGAGGGCCGCATGATGCCCGGAGCCAAGGACGCCCTCAAGGCGGTGGCCAAACTCGACGGCATCGTTCAGTCCGTGCTCTCGGGCACTATCAAGGGCAACGCTGTGCATAAGCTGACCGCCTTCGGCCTGCACAAATACGTAGATTTCGGGATCGGCGGCTATGGGGAGGAGGTCTACCCCAAGGCCACCCTCCTCCAAGTGGCCCAAGGCCGCGCCAAGGACAAATACGGCACGCCGTTCACCTCGGCCAACACCGTGTTCGTCGGCGACTCCACCCGCGACGTGCAAGCCGCCCGCATCGGCGGCGCCGCCATGCTGGCCATCGCCTCCGGCCGCTCCACCACCGCCGAGCTCCACGAGGCCGGCGCCGACCTCGTCCTCCCCGACCTGACCAATCCCTCCGAGGTCGTCTCCGCCATCGCCCGGCTCACCACACCCACTCCGCGCTGATTTCGACCTACATCCACGACTCGCCGGCGAAGCCCCGAGGTCACCGAGTCCACCAGGAACGACATGTCGCCTGTGACGACCTCGACCACGGCCCCTCCCCCAGGCACGACCGCGAGCGCATGACCGTGAGCACATGACCGCGAGCGCATGACCGTGAGCACATGACCGCGAGCGCATGACCGTGAGCCGACCGCTTCCCGCGACCGGCCCACAGGTGGATTACGGTGGTGCACGGAGTGCCCGAGGTCAGCCGTGTTTCCTACACACGGCCACCAGGGCACTGGTCAGGCCCACTGTGAGTAACAGCAGGGCCAGCTGGAGGGTCCGGGACCAGCTTCCAAGGGCGACGTCCCGGGCCACTTCCAGATCTTCCTTCCGCCACACAGGCTTCACCTCCTTCCCCTCCCGCGAGCGGCGCAGTGCCTTGTCGCCCCAAGGGTAAAGAAAGCCGGCAGGAAACCGCGGAGACGCCGTCGTTCAATCCCGCCGGCCGCACGCGGAGCCGAAGGCGTCGTTCGGGGACCGTTTGGAAGCCCCGTGACGCCGCAACGCCTCGCCAACGGTGCTTCGCCGTACGGCACAGCCGTTGCCCGTGACCTAGGGGGCGACGATGCGCCTGGCCAGAGCGCGGTGGGCGGCTGAGTTGAGCACCTTGCGAGCCTTGGCCACGTCGGCGCGGGGAGCCTTGGCGAGCAGGCCGCGGTTGGCCTTGAGCCTGAGCAGGCGGGTGACCGACTGGTCGAGACGGGCCTTCGAGATGCGACCCGACTTCACAGCGGTGAGCACACCCTTGTAGGCCTTCTCCATGTTCGGCGGCATCAGGAGGAGATCGGCGCCCGCGAGGATGGCCCGCACGGCCACCTCGCCGTCGTTGTACTTCTTCCGCACGCCCGCCATGTCCAGCGCGTCGGTGGACACCACGCCGTCGAACCCGAGCCGCTCACGCAGCAGCCCCGTCAGGATCGGCTTGGACAACGTCGCCGGATCCCCCGAGGGGTCGAGCTTGGGCATGACCACGTGGGCGCTCATGACGGCGTCGACGTCGGCGCGGATGGCGGCCTTGAAGGGGGGCGCGTCGAGGCGGTCCCACTGGGAGCGGGAGTGGTTGATCACAGGGAGGCCGGTGTGACTGTCGACGCTGGTGTCGCCGTGCCCGGGAAAGTGCTTGGCGGTGCTCGCGATCCCCGCGTCGTGGAAGCCCTTGACCGCCGCGCCGACCATCGTGGCGACCCGCCGGGGGTTGGAGCCGTAGGCGCGGTCGCCGATGACGGGGTTCTTCGGATTGATGTTGACGTCGGCGACGGGGGCGAAGTCGAGGTTGACGCCGAGTGCCCGCATCTCGGTCCCTGTGGCCTTGGCCGCGGCGCGGGCCAGGGACGTGTCCCCGGTGTCGCCGATGCGCTTGGCGGAGGGCAGGTCGGTCACCAGAGGCGCCAGGCGCGATACGCGCCCGTTCTCCTGATCGGCGGCGATGAGCAGTGGAATCTTCGGCGAGGCGTCCTGCAACCCGTTGGTCAGGCCCACGACCTGAGCGACGCTCTTCACGTTCCCCGACCAAGGGAAGATGATCACCCCGCCCGGGCGATATTTCGCCACCACCTTCGCCGGGGTGGCGGCGCCGAACCTGGCCTGGTTCTCGGCCGACACGGTGTCGGCCGACGGGCCGTATAAGACGGGCATGAAAAGTTGCCCGACCTTCTCCTGCACGGTGAGCCGCGCGAGAGCCGCCTCCACGGGCGTACGAGCGGGGGTCGAGGCGGACGGCGTGGGAGCCGCCGACGGCGCGGCGGCACGGGTGGAGACCACCTCTGTGGGCACCGGCGTGCCAGACCCCCCACACCCGGTGGCCACCGCCATCACGACCACGAGCCCCGACGCACGCATGATCCCAGACATGCGGACCACCGTATCCGGCCCAAGCCCACAAATGCTCACAAACCACAACGCCCCAGCTCACCCCACCCCCCACACCCCGTTCGGCCGCGCCGCGCTCGGCGCCGGGGTGACACCGCGGCCCAGATCGCTCGATCTGGGCGAGTTCGCGGATTGGCCCGGCCTCGAGCGGATCGTCCTCAATCTGCACCGGTGGATCGCGGACGCGCAGGGCGGCCAGGTTGACTATGGTCAGGCGTTCGACGATGTGATCGCCTGCAACCACGGCCCGATGCACACGTCGGTCTAGCGGCGGCGGAGGCACGAACCAGCCGCCACAATTCCCTACAACCCAAGGTCCGCCAGATCCGGCAAGTGCCGCCGAGCCGCGGTCTGGGCCTCCGACGGGGTGGTGGCCGCGCGGGCGGCAGCGGCGGCGGCGCGGCACTGCCGTACGGTGTGGCCCGCCAAGGCGGCGCGGACGGCGGGGAGGGCGGGGGCGGTCATGGACAGGGATGTGATCCCGAGGCCCACCAGGACACAGGCGAGGGCGGGGTCGGCGGCGGCCTCGCCGCACACGCCGGTGGGGCGGCCGGTGCCCGCGGCGGAGGCGACGAGGTCGAGGAGGGCCGGCTGCCAGGGGGAAAGGAGGCCGGCGAGGGCCCCGACCTGGCGGTCGGCGGCGAAGAGATATTGCGCCAGGTCGTTGGTCCCGATCGACAGGAACCCGGCGTGGGCGGCGATCTCGCGGGCGCGCAGGGCGGCGGCGGGGATCTCGATCATCGCGCCGGCGTCGGGCAGCCCGGCGGCGGAGCACATGCCGGCGAACCAGGCGGCCTCGGCCCCGGTGGCGATCATGGGTGCCATGACCTTGAGCCGCCCCTCCGTTCCCTGCCGTGCGCGGGCGAGGGCGGTGAGCTGGTCGGTGAGGACCTCGGGGGCGTCGTGGAAGACCCGCAGGCCGCGCACCCCGAGGGCGGGGTTGGGCTGCTCGGCGTGCGGCAGGAAGGCGAGGGGCTTGTCGGCCCCGGCGTCGAGCGTGCGGACGACGACCTGCCCGCCGGGGAACGCGCCGAGGATCTCGCGGTAGGCCCGTTCCTGTTCGTCCACGGACGGCGCGGACCGCCGGTCGAGGAACAGGAACTCGGTGCGTAGCAGCCCGACCCCCTCGGCCCCGTAGGCCATGGCCGCCTGAAGGTCGGCAGGACCGCCCACATTCGCCAGTAGAGGCACTTTGTGCCCGTCCTTGGTCATACCAGGACCCCTGGCACGTCTCAGCGCGGCAGCGCGCTCCAGAGAGCGTTTCCCGGCTTCGGCGACCACGTCGGCGGGTGGCGCCAGCCGTACGATCCCGGAGGCTCCGTCGACCAGCAGGGGCGTGCCGTCGGGCACCTCGGTGGCGCCGAGGCAGGCGACCACGGCCGGCACGCCGAGGGCGCGGGCGAGGATGGCGGTGTGGCTGGTCGGCCCGCCCTCCTCGGTGACGAAGGCGGCGACCACGTCGGGGGTGAGCACGGCGGTGTCGGCGGGGGCGAGGTCGCGGGCGATCAGCACGTAGGGCTCGACCGCCCGCAGCGGCACCCCCGGCTGGGGCAGGCCCATGAGCAGCGCGACGGCGCGGTCGCGGATGTCGTCGAGGTCGGCGACCCGCGCCCCGAGGTAGCCGCCCGCCGCCGCGAGCATGTCGCGATAGGCGCCGAAAGCGCGGTGTACGGCGAGAGCCGGGGCCAGGCCCTCGTCGATCAGATCTGTGACCTTGTCGGCCAGCGCGGGGTCGCGGGCCATCAGGGCCTCGGCGTTGAGCACCGCACTGATCTCGCCGCCCGCGATCGCCCCGCGCGCCGCGAGGTCGGCCGCCACGTGTTCGAGCGCGGCGAGGGCCACGTGCCTTGCCGCTACGGCGTCGCCGTCGTGGCGCGCGTCGGGAGGAGGCGGCGGAACACTGCCGAGCAGCCGGCGGGCAGGCCCGAACCCGACCCCCGGACTCACTCCGGCTCCGATCAGCGCCTCCATCTCCCGCCGCCTCAGGGTGCCGCGGCTATCGCTGCGAGGTCGTCGAGGAGCTGATCGGAGCCTTCGCCTTCGGCGCGGATCACGATGACCTCCCCTTGGCGTACATCCAGCGCGAGCACCGAGAGGATGCTCTTGGCGTTGACCGGTTCGCCGTCGGCCTTGGCCAGGGTGACCTCGATCGGGGCTTTGGCCGCGGTCTGGACGAACGTCGCGGCGGGGCGGGCGTGCAGCCCCACCTCAGACTTGACGATGACCTTGCGCTCGGGCACGGTTTCTCCTCGCCTTCCTTGTCCGGATGATGTCCGGTTCGGGCCGCGTCTCATCCCCATCGGAAGAGCTCGTCTCCGGGTTGCACCGGCCCCTGGACCAGTTCGGTCACCGACGCGGCGATCGCGTCCAGCGCCACGACCAGGCACACCGGTGAGCGGCCGGTGGCCTCGATCACGCCTGGATCCCAGGCGACCACCGGTTGCCCGGCGGTGACCCGGTCGCCTTCGGCTACGAGCAACTCAAAGCCCTGCCCTCTGAGCTGCACGGTGTTGATACCTAAATGGACGAGAACGCCCCTCCCGTCATCGCCCACCACTACGTAGGCGTGCGGGTGAAGCTTCACGATCTTTCCGTCAATGGGGGAAACCGCGGAGCCGGGGGACCGGGCCGGGTCGATGGCGGCTCCCGGGCCCACCATCCCCTCGGCGAACACCGGATCGGGCACGGCTGCGAGACGCACCGCCGCACCCGCCACGGGGGCGAGGACCGTCGTCATGATCGCGGTTCCCTTGCCATGACACCCTTTCGGTGCACACCGCCCCGCCCGGCATCGCCGGGCGAGGGTCAGCCGATGAGATCCTCAATGTCACTGGCGATCGTGTCCGCCTCGGGGCCGACGACGACCTGGACGACGTTGCCCGCGGCCATGATCCCGTGAGCTCCCGCCGCCTTGAGGGCCGCTTGGTCGACCTTGGAGGCGTCGTGCACCTCCGTGCGCAGCCGGGTAATGCATGGCTCAATCTCGATGATGTTGTCGGCACCACCTAGTCCGGCGATGAGCGCCTGGGCATCTGCGGCCATGTCGTCCTCCCTGTCGAGACATTGCTGCGCATTATGGTCGCGCCGACCCCCTGTCCACGACCAGGGTGGAAAAGCTGCACGTTATCGCCGCGATCCCCGCGCCATCCGCGCCGTCCGCGCCTCCCTGCATCCTGCGGCCCCGCCGGTGTCCTCGACCTGACGGGTCCCGGTCTCGGCAGCCGGCGGTCTCCGCAGGATGGAAGACGTTCGTTCAGTCGGTCTGGGTGACCTTGTTGAGGCCGCGGGGCGCGTCCGGGTCGATGCCGAGGCGGCGGGCCAGGGCCTCGGTGAGCAGCTGGCCGGGCACGATCAGCCCCAGCGGCGCGACCCACTCGGGCAGGTCCGGGCCGTTGAGCGCGGCGGTCGAGACCGCGGCGAGCCCGTCGCCGCCGCCCACGCCGTAGGCCGCCGCACCCGCTCCGGTGACCCGCTCGGCGAGCGAGATCGTGCCGGGCAGGGTCGGCCCGTCGCCGGCCGCCACCAGGATCGCCGGGGTGTCCTCGTCGACCACGGCGATCGGGCCGTGGAGCAGGTCGGCGTAGGACAGGCCCATGGCGTGCAGGTAGCACGCCTCCTTGAGCTTCAGCGCCAGCTCCAGCGCCGTGGAGAAGGCCATGCCGCGCCCGGAGACCACCACGCCCGGCTTGTCGGCGAGTCCCTCCACGATGTCGTCGAGGGCACCCGGCTCGGCGATCAGCTTCTCCACCGCGTCCGGCACCCGGGAGAGGTCCGCGGCGTCGACGTCGGCCCCCAGGCCAAGCCCGAGTACGGCAAGAGCCGCGAGCTGCGTCGTGTATGTCTTAGTGGCGGGAACCGCCTTCTCTTCCCCCGCAAGCGTGCACAACGCCAAATCCGCAGCCTCGGCCAGCGGGCTGGCCGGTCCGCCGTTGGTGATGGCGACCGTCTTGGCTCCGCAGTCCTTGGCCCACGAGAGGGTTTCCACGATCTCCTCGGTGCGCCCGGACTGGGACAGGGCCACCGCGAGCACACCGTTCAGATCAAGCCTGCGCCGGTAGGTAGTGGCGATCGACGGAGCCGCCAGGGTCGCCAGTCGGCCCGCGTGTGCCTCTACTAGATAACGGCCGTAGACTGCGGCATTGTCGGATGTGCCGCGTGCGATGAACAAGAGTTGCCTGGTCTGTTCGCCGAGGGCCTTGACCTCGTCGATTCTCGGAAGCAGAGCGTCCAGTGTGGCTCTAAGAGCGGCCGGTTGCTCGGCGATCTCGCTGCGCATCTTGGTCGTCATCTCGCGCCCATCCCTCAGTGCCCGGCGACGATATCTGGCCGTTACTGATCCGTCGCCGGTACGTACATTGACACTCATTTCCGGCCTGTGGTCTAGTCCGGACTAGACCAGTACGAACCATAACCCATCGTGCTGTGCATATCGAGAGGAGGTTCCCGTGCCTGAAATCGACCCGGACAGTCCAGTGCCGAAATACTTCCAGCTCCGGGAGATCTTGCTCGATCTCATCGAGTGCGATGAGCTGCCCATCGGCGCGGCGATCCCCTCCGAGCGAGAGCTCTGCCAGCGCTACGGGCTGTCACGCATGACGGTACGACAGGCCGTCGACCACCTGGTCTCCGAAGGCCGGCTGCAGCGGGTGCCGGGCAAAGGCACCTTCGTGGCCCGTCCCAAGATCGAGCTGGCGCTCCAGCTCACCTCCACCAGCGACGACATGCGCGCCCGCGGCATGGAGCCCGGCGCCCGCGACCTGGACCGCCGCATCGTGCGGGCCAGCGCGCACCTCGCCCGGGAACTCGGCATCCAACCCGGTGACGAGGTCCACTTCATCGAGCGGCTGCGCACCGCGGACGGCGAGCCGCTGTGCATCGAGCGGGCCCACATCCCGGTGTCCCTCGCGCCCGATCTTTCCGACCAGGACCTCACCAACCGGTCCCTCTACGCCCTGCTGGAGACCAGGTACGGCCTGGTGCTTGACGGCGGGGAGCTGACCATCGACGGCGGCATCGCCGATCCCAGCGACGCCGACCTGCTCAAGCTGCCTCGGGGCGGTGCCGTGCTGCTGCTGCAGCGCCGGTCCTTCGCCGGAGGCGTGTGCGCCGAGCTCGGGGTCTCCACCTACCGCGCCGACCGCTACCAGCTCCGCACGGTGCTGGAGAGGCCTGTACGGCGTAGCTAAATCCTCCCATCCCCCCCACTCAGGAGGAAACGCCCGATGAGTTCCACTTCCTCCGCGGGCGCGGACCTGCCCACCACCAAGTCCTCCTTCTCGGCCGCTCTCTCTGTGTTTTCGCGCATCGGTGGCTCCCTCATGCTCCCGATCGCGGCACTCCCGGCGGCGGCCCTGCTCAAGCGCCTCGGCGAGGACGACCTGCTGGGACGGTGGGAGATCCCCTGGCTCGACCAGGTCGCCGCCATCATCGGCGGCGCCGGCGACGCGCTGTTCGACGCGCTGCCGCTGCTCTTCGCCGTCGGCGTGGCGATCGGCTTCGCCCGCAAGTCCGACGGCACCACGGCGCTCGCGGCGGTCGTCGGCTATCTCGTGTGGGACCGCGTCACCCACCTCATGTTCTTCAACTCCTCCATCCAGTCGCAGGTCGCCCACACCGTCGTCAAAGACGGCCGGCCGACGTTGATGATCGACCTCGCCACGGAGAACCCCACCCGTGTGCTCGGCGGCATCCTGATCGGCCTGGTCACCGCCCTGCTCTGGCAGCGCTACCACCGGATCAAACTGCCCGTCTGGCTGGCCTTCTTCGGCGGGCGGCGCTTCGTGCCCATGCTCACCGCCCTCGCGGCGCTCATCCTCGGCGTGGTGTTCGGCCTGATATGGCCGGTGCTCGGCACGTGGGTCAGGGAGTTCGGCGTGTGGCTCGCCACCCACTCCACCGTGGGCGCCGGGATCTACGGAGTGCTCAACCGGCTGCTCATCCCCTTCGGCCTGCACCACTTCGTGAACTCCATCGTGTGGTTCACCGTCCCCGGCTGCACCGCGGGGGTCAACGGCGCCACCGAGAACGCCGCGGGCGACATGAAGTGCTACTTCGCCGGGCAGATCGGCTCCGGCGAGTTCATGGCCGGCTTCTTCCCCGTCATGATGTTCGGCCTGCCCGCCGCCGCCGTCGCCATCTGGCGCTGCGCGCCGAAACACCGCCGCGCCGCGGTCGGCGGCATCATGTTCTCCGGTGCGCTCGTGTCCTTCGTCACCGGCATCACCGAGCCGATCGAGTTCACCTTCATCTTCGTGGCGCCGATCCTGTTCATCGTGCACGCGCTCCTCACCGGCGCCGCCCACGCCATCACCGCGGCCCTGGACGGCTGGCTCGGCTTCGGCTTCTCGGCCGGCCTCATCGACGCGGTGATAAACGCCAGCAAGAGCAACACCAACAACTTCGGGCTGATCATGGGGCTCGGCGTGGTGTACGCGGTGATCTACTACACGGTGTTCACGTTCTTGATCAAGCGTCTGAACATCATGACCCCCGGCCGGGAACCGGACCCCGACACCGACCCTGGCGATTCACCCACCACACCCCCATCCAGCACCGAGCAACCTCCACCGGGCCCAGGGGAACCATCCCCACAAACGGCCTCCGGGACTTGACGGCCTTGGCTTGTACGGCACAGCCGTATTGCCGG
>NZ_BOOW01000007.1 GCF_016863435.1 Sinosporangium siamense | reverse complement strand
CCCTATCGCCGGACGACACCGGTTCATACGGCACAGCCGTACCCTCCGCCTGACTCCGCTCAGCCAGGTCCTTGTTGCCGGGGCGCCCACCGAGGCCGCTGAACCGGCACCGCCGCCCGTCCCGCCTGGCTCCTTGCCTGACGGCGCCGGCTTGTACGGCACTGCCGTATAAGCCGTTTGCCCACGTCGGTGTTGCCGGGGTGCCCACCGGGGCCGTCGAGCCGCCACGGCTCCGTCTCGGTCGTCATCAGGGTGCGCTTAACGGCGGTCTCGGCGTCGTCGGATTCTGCGGATTGTGGCACCGCTCATGTATCCACGGGTCCCTCTCCGGACTCCATCAACGGTGACGTCGTTCCCCACCGTCATGGAGGTCTCATGTCGCGACGCCCCTCCCGGCCGCTCCCCAAGCCCACCGTCGCCCGTGCCCGGCAGGTGGACCCGCCCTTCGAGGATCCTCCGTACCAGTGGACCCCCTACGCCGAAGGCGGCGAGGACTTGACTGGGGCGCCGTCGAGTCCTCGCCGGAACGGCGGAGAGGCCCTGGAGTGCCAACCGGACGGCGGGCTGCCGAGTATGTGCCGTCTGCATGGCTTCGGTCTGGCGGTGGCCGAGGTGCTCGCCCAGCGACGGCCACCCCGCACGCTGGCGAACCGGATGACCGAGCGGGCTTATGCGGAGATGCTCAGACTCGGAGCGATCCTGGACCCCCACCAGGCACCTGCGACGGGCACTCCACGCGTGCAACACCCCCGGCAAGGAGTGATCGAGATATGCCTCACCATCGTGAGCGGCGACCGCGCCCACGCACTGGCGATGCGCCTCGAACGAGAAGGCACCCGCTGGGTCTGCGTCACACTGGAGTGCCACTGAGACCGGCACCCACCGGTGTCCGACACCCGGTGGACGGCGCCTCATACATCGGCGTGCCCCACGAGCCCGCCCAAGAGGGTTTCCGTGCCGCCGGGACCGCGCATCAGGTGCACCGGATTCACGGCGCGAGCGCGCTGTGCCGTATCCGAAAGTGGGACCGGGCCCCACCGGACAGCCGAGCAACGGGCGAGGGTCCGGGTGGTGGCCCGGGTCCTCGCCCGTGGACGGCTCGACTCCGGGTCAGACCGTGGTGTTCTTCGGGTCGCCGTGGCAGCGCTTGTATTTCTTGCCGGAGCCGCAGGGGCAGGGGGCGTTGCGCTCGACGTTGCCGTAGGCGGCGCGCTCCTCGGCCGTGGTGCGCACGCGGGTGTGCTCGACCTCGCCGGTCTCGCCGGGTGCGGTGTATTCGAGCTCGGTGGGGCGCTGCGGGCCGCGCAGGCCGCGGGCGATGATCGAGCGGGTCTCGGTGATCGCGGTGTCCTCGGCCTCTTCGACGATCGGGTTGGCCTGGACCTCGACCTCGAGGTTGAACAGGTAGCCGACCGACTCCTCCTTGATGCCGTCGAGCATCGCGGCGAACATGTCGAAGCCTTCGCGCTGGTATTCGATCAGGGGGTCGCGCTGCGCCATCGCGCGCAGGCCGATGCCCTCCTGGAGGTAGTCCATCTCGTAGAGGTGCTCACGCCACTTGCGGTCGAGCACCGAGAGCACGACCCGGCGCTCCAGCTCGCGCATGGTCTCAGAGCCGAGCTCCTCCTCGCGCTTGGCGTAGGCGGCCATCGCGTCGGCCTTGATCTTGGACTCCAGCAGCTCGGCGGTCAGCTCCTCGCGGCTGCCCGCCTCCTCGACGATCTCGTCGATGGTGTGAGAGATGGGGTAGAGCTGCCCGAACGCCTTCCAGAGCTTCTCGAGGTCCCACTCCTCGGAGAAGCCCTCCGCCGTGGCGCCCTTCACATAGTCGTTGACGACGTCGTTGATGAACCCCGTGATCTGCTCGTGCAGGTCGGCGCCCTCGAGGACGCGGTGGCGCTCGGCGTAGATCACCTTGCGCTGGCGGTTCATGACCTCGTCGTATTTGAGGACGTTCTTGCGGATCTCAAAGTTTTGCTGCTCGACCTGGTGCTGGGCACTCGCGATCGCCTTAGAGACGATGCCCGACTCGATCGGCACGTCGTCCGGGATGTTGAGGCGAGTCATGATCATCTCAACGCGGGCGGCGTTGAACAGGCGCATGAGGTCGTCTTCGAGTGAGAGGTAGAAGCGCGACTCGCCCGGGTCGCCCTGACGGCCGGAACGGCCGCGGAGCTGGTTGTCGATGCGGCGCGACTCGTGGCGCTCGGTGCCGAGGACGTAGAGCCCGCCGAGCTCGGTGACCTCGTCGTGCTCGGCCTTCACGGCCTCCTTGGCCTTCTCCAGCGCCTCGGGCCAGGCCTTGTCGTATTCCTCGGGGGTCTCGGTCGGGTCGAGGCCGCGCTGGCGCAGCTCGACGTCGGCGCGGAACTCGGAGTTGCCGCCGAGCATGATGTCGGTGCCTCGACCGGCCATGTTGGTGGCGACCGTGACGGCGTGCTTGCGGCCCGCCTCGGCGATGATCGACGCCTCACGCGCGTGGTTCTTCGCGTTGAGCACCTCGTGCGTCACGCCTTGACGCTTGAGCGCCTTGGACAGCCGCTCGGACTTGGCCACCGAGGTCGTGCCGACGAGCACGGGCTGGCCCCGCTCGTAGCGCTCCTTGATGTCGTCGACGACGGCGTTGAACTTGGCGTCCTCGGTCTTGTAGACCACGTCGGCCTGGTCCTTGCGGACCATCGGCCGGTTGGTCGGGATCGGCACGACACCGAGCTTGTAGGTCTGGTGGAACTCGTTGGCCTCGGTGGCCGCGGTGCCGGTCATGCCCGCGAGCTTGCCGTAGAGGCGGAAGTAGTTCTGCAGCGTGATCGTGGCGAGCGTCTGGTTCTCGTCCTTGATCTTGACGCTCTCCTTGGCCTCGATGGCCTGGTGCATGCCCTCGTTGTAGCGGCGGCCGTGGAGCACACGCCCGGTGAACTCGTCGACGATCAGGACTTCGCCGTCGACGACGATGTAGTCTTTGTCCTTCTTGTAGAGCTCTTTGGCCTTGAGGGCGTTGTTGAGGAAGCCCACGAGGTGGGTGTGCTCAGGCTTGTAGAGGTTGTCGATGCCGAGCCAGTCCTCGACCTTCTCGACGCCTGACTCAAGGATGCCGACCGTGCGCTTCTTCTCGTCGACGACGTAGTCGCCGGTGCTCTCCTGGCCGTCCTTGCCCTCGGTGCCCTTGCGAAGCCTTGGGACCACTTTGGCAAACTCTTGATACCACTTGCCGGACTGCTCGCCCGGGCCCGAGATGATCAGCGGGGTCCGCGCCTCGTCGATCAGAATCGAGTCGACCTCGTCGACGATCGCGAAATTGTGTCCCCGCTGCACGCACTCGTCCATGGACCACGCCATGTTGTCGCGCAGATAGTCGAAGCCGAACTCGTTGTTCGTGCCATAGGTGATGTCCGCGTTGTATGCCTTGCGACGCTCATCAGCCGGCATGTTGGCGAGGATCACCCCGACCTCAAGCCCAAGGAAGCGGTGCACACGGCCCATCGTGTCGGAGTCGCGCTTGGCGAGATAGTCGTTGACCGTGACCACGTGGACGCCCTTGCCGCCGATGGCGTTGAGATAGGCGGGCAGGGTGCAGGTCAGCGTCTTGCCCTCACCGGTGCGCATCTCGGCGATGTTGCCCATGTGGAGGTTGGCGCCGCCCATGATCTGCACGTCGAAGTGGCGCTGGCCCAGCACCCGCCTGGCCGCCTCACGCACAGTCGCGAAAGCCTCGGGAAGCAGATCGTCAAGAGACTCACCATCGGCGTGGCGTTGACGGAGCTGCGCGGTCATCTCCCGCAACTCGTCGTCGTCCATCTCGCGGAACGAGTCCTCAATCGAGTTGACCTGGTCGGAGATCCGCTTCAGCTTACGCAGGATCTTGCCTTCGCCGGCGCGAAGGATCTTGTCAAGAATAGCTGGCACTGGTGTAAAGCTCCTCGCAGGTCTACCGCATCGGGCGGGCCGGTGCAGAGGGTCGAAGACATACTTCCCCGCTGTCATCGTAGGCGGTTCCACCACCCGACACAGCCACCGTTAAGAACGCTGTCGCGCCCCCTGTTAGTTCCCCCTGGTGACTCCGCCGCAGAGCCCCACGTCACTTTGCCCGGATTACTCCTAGAGGTGACGTCAGTGAGTACGGCACGCACCTGAGGGTATGCCGATATATACCCCGCGCCACCGCTTCATTGCCAACACGGCGCGGGAGTGAACCGGGGGGGAGAAAGTCATGGAAGGGAGCGCCCACCAAGGCAGCCACGCCGGTCGCGCGTCGTCATGGATCTCGGTCGTCCTCATCCTGATCGGCTTCACCCTGGGCGGTGTCGCCCTCACGATCGGCCCCAACTGGACCATGATCTGGGTGGGCGTCGGCCTCATGGCCCTCGGCGGGGTGCTGGCGCTGGCCTTCGACATCTTCTCCGACGTGATCGTGGACGCCCCCCGCGTCCTCCCCGACGCCGAACACACCACACCGTTCCGGGGCCGCCGCCGCTCTCTCGGAGCCTCCGGCAAGTCCATCGAACCGCCGGACAAGCCGGAAGGCTGACGACCCGACGGGCTAACGGCTGGCGGGGATGGGGACGGCATCGGCGCCGTCTTGGACCACATCCTCCTTCAGGGGGCACCCTCGAGCGAAACGCCGTCCTTTCCTGGCACGTCCGCCTTCAGGGGGTGCCGCTCCCACGTGATTCGCGGACACGCCCCGCGCCCTTCCCACCGTCGAACACACCCCCTCCCCTGCCACCGCCGTGCTCAGCGAGCCGGAGGACCGGCCTGCCGCCGCAAACGGGATCCGCCACGACTTGAACCACGGCCACGCTTCAAGTGGCACTGCTCCCTTCATGAACTCAGGCGGCGCTCCTCCCCTCATGGACTCAGGCGGCACCCCTCCTCTCACGTGCGGTTCACAGTGGGCGGGGATCACCGGCGTAAGGGTTTTGTCGGTGACGCCGGTTAGGGTCTCGGCATGGTTTCGTGTTGCCGCGCCTCCGGGGGGCTCGTCCGCCCCGGCTTCGCCGTACAAGATCGTGCCGGGCTGGGTGGCCGGCGATGACCCTTGAGTTGGGCGCCGACCAGGCGCGGAAGGTCGTGTTGAGGGCTCAGGGGTTCCTGGGGGCAGAGGGGCGCAAGGGCGGGCCGGGCGAGATGTTGCGGCGGCTCGGCGCGGTGCAGCTCGACACGATCTCGGTGCTCGCCCGGTCGCATGAACTCATCGCCTACGCCAGGCTCGGGGCCGTCGGGCGGGAGACGGTCGAGCGGGCCTACTGGCACAACCCTCCCAACGCCTTCGAATACTGGTGTCATGCGGCGTGCATCCTGCCGATCGAGCACTGGCCGCATTTCGAGTTCCGGCGGCGGGGGTTCCGGGCGCGGAAATTCCGGTGGCACGAGGTGCCGGAGTCGGTGGACAAGGTGCTGGAGCGGGTGCGGGCCGAGGGGCCCGTCACCACGACCGACCTCGGCGGCGCCAAGAACGGCGGGCCGTGGTGGGACTGGTCCGACGTGAAGATCGCGGTCGAGTGGCTGCTCGACATCGGCGAGGTCGTCTGCACGCGGCGGGTCGGCTGGCGGCGAGTATACGACCTGGCCGAGAGGGTGGTGCCGGGCGAGCTGTTCGGCAGGGAGACGAGCGACGCGGAAGGCATCACGCACCTCGCCGGGGCGGCGGGCCGCTCCCTCGGCGTGGCCACACGCGCCGACCTGATCGACTTCCTCCGGCTGCAGGGCCCCCACGCCGCTCTGCTTGACCAGGCACTGCTCGACGGGTCCACCGGCCTCGTGCCGGTGTATGTTCCCGAGTGGCCCGCGGCGCGCAAAGGCGGCGCCAACGCCTACGCCGACCCGGCCGCCCTCGCGAGCGAGCCCCGGGGGCGGCACCGGACGACGTTGCTTTCGCCGTTCGACTCCCTGGTGTGGGATCGGCCGCGGACCGCCCGGCTGTTCGGCTTCACCCACCGTCTTGAGGCTTACGTTCCCAAGGCCAAGCGGGTGCACGGTTACTTCGCGATGCCCGTGCTGGCCGGAGGGCGCCTCGTCGGCCGCGTCGACCCCGCCCGCGACGGCAACACCCTGATCGCCCGCCAGGTCGGCCTGGAGCCCGGCGTGCCGCGCGCCAAGGCCCTGGAAGGGGTGGCCGAGGCCCTGTGGTTCGCCGCCTCCTGGGTGGGCTGCGACGAGGTCCGAGTCGAGCAGGGCCGCGACCCCGAGGTGGTCCACGACCTGAGGGCGGCCCTGACGGCAGCCGGTTGATCCCCGGTCGGTGGATATATCTGAGTGAAAGCGGAATATCACCGTCTGTGATTCTTGATAAGCGCATTATCGACAGGCCTCGTCGATAGCGAGAGGTGATGCGCTAAATCGGCATATTGCGCGGCCGGGAAGGCGATAGATCTGTATGGTCCCCTGAATAAGATCACCAGTTGATCTTCGCGGTGGATCGCTTGGGGGCGGTCCATCGGATCACGGGTGTCGGCCGACGGGGTGTGTCCGGTCCGGTGCCCTTTCACACGGGGGACACGTTGAGGATTGGGGCGCCCGGCGCTTCCCTCACAATCTGCCGAGGGGACCGTCGCCTTTAGGCGACGAGGGAGTGTCGGTCGCGATCGCCGGTTGTCCGCCGGTCGGCTCAGCGCGCCGATTACATCTCCATCCGGGAACCGCTCAGCAGACCCGACAATCTCCGTGCCCTCGCGCACACGTTGCGGGACAACGCTCACCCCGGGGACGCCGTGCTCTACGTGCCCGCCGGGGCCTGGATGTCGACGCTTTCCTATCCCGGCTCCGTCGCGGGACTCGACACATGGCCCCTGCACGCCGACCGGTTCTTCGGAGCTGCCACCCGATCGCCTCCGTCACGCGGCCACGAAGTTCACCCGTGTCTGGCTGGTGGAGGGGGCGAAGAGCTACGGCAACGCACTGGAGTTGCAAAACGACAGACGATTCCACAGGGCAGCGCACTGGTCATTCGGCAGCAGGCAGTTATCCCTGTATCAAAGAAATGACGCCGGACCGCGGCCTGGAACCGGGGTGGAAAACAACCCCGACAGATGACTTACGCCAAGTCCCGGCCTTGCCTGCGGAAGTGCCCGGACGCCGGGATCTCAGGTGGTGCCGAGATCCCGGCGGCAGGGGTCAGGTGATTTCCAGCATGCGTTCTCGCACCGCGTAGACCACGGCCTCCATCCTGGAGTGGAGCTGGAGCTTGTCCAGGATGTTGCGCACGTGGTTCTTCACGGTGTTCTCGGAGATGAAGAGCTGCTTGGCGATCTCGCGGTTGTTCATGCCCTTGGCGACCAGCCGGAGCACCTCCATCTCGCGGTCGGTCAACCGGGGCACGGGGAGCTGAGGTGGCCGTTCGGCCTCCTTGCGGCTCATGTTCGCGAACTCGGTGATCAGCTTTGCGGCCATCGCGGGATTGATCAACGACTGTCCCTCGTGGACGCCGCGCACGGCGTCCGGCACCTCGTCGATCTGCACGTCCTTGAGCAGATATCCGGTGGCACCCGCCTTGATGGCCTCGAAGAGATCCTCCTCTTCGTCGCTCACCGTAAGCATGATGATTCTAGTGCTGGGGACCGACGCCTTGATCTGCCTGGTCGCGTCGATGCCGCCCTGCCGCGGCATCCGCACGTCCATCAGCACGACGTCCGGCAGGAGGCGATCGGCTAGTTCGACCGCCTCCTGACCGTCGCTCGCCTCGCCGACCACCTCGATGTCCGCCTCCGCGGCCAACGCCAGCTCCAGACTGCGGCGGATCAACGCGTGATCGTCCACGATCAGCACATGGATCGGCTCGCCGCGCCCGGGCACGCGGGCCTCGTCGGATTGCGTCACGCCTCCTCCTCGTGGGGGCCAGAGCCGTTGGACCGCCATGATTACACGGGTTTCACGGTCCTCGGGTGGTCGAGAGGATCTTCAAGCGCCACGGCTAGGGCTCGACGAGCCGCAACACGCCGTAGTTGTATCCACGCCTGCGGTAGACCACGCTCGGCTGTCCGCTCTCCTTGTCGCGGAACAGATAGAAGTCGTGACCCACCAGTTCCATTTCGAGAAGTGCCTGGTCAATGGTGACCGGGTCCGCCTGGTGGAACTTCTCGCGGACGATCAGCGGGCCGTCGCCGTCCATCTCTATGGGGACCAGTGGCTCGTTGAGGTCGATCTCCGAAGGGTGTTCCGCGGCTTTGGGGGCGACCGCAGGAGCGGCCTTTTTTCTGCCGGGCGGGGGCGCCCCGTTCGCGGTGACCGGGGGGAGGGCGTCGTTGTGCGCGAGGGCCGCCGTGAGTTCGGCGACGGACGGCGGGGCGTGGTTTCCGTGATGAACCTTGCGGCGGTCGTTGATCCGCCGGAGTCGTCCTTCCAGCTTTCCGAGAGCGATGTCCAGCGCGGCGAACCGGTCGTCGGCCGAAGCCTCGGCGCGAATGGCCGGGCCGCGAGAGTGAATCGTGAGCTCCACCCGCTCACGATGTTCGCTGATCCGCGCGTTGCGCTCCTTGGAGACTTCGACGTCTACCCGGATCAGCTTGCTGTCCAGCCGTTCGATTTTGGCCAGCTTGGTCGTCACGAGGTCGCGGAAACGGTCACTCACTCCCGTGTGCCGTCCCTTGACGATGATGTCCATGCAACAGCCCCCTTCGCCTCTCGACTGAGCCTTCTCCATCGCCGTTCGCGCCGCGGGTCGACTGACGCGGTTGGCCGGCTCGGCACGCCGTACCGGCGTGTTTCGCTCTGATGGAGACGGCCTTTTTTCGTGGAGCGCCCGGTGTCGAGATCGCCGGGCTTTCGGCGCCTAGCGCGCCGGCTTGTGCGGGAAAGCCGATGGCGACCTCCTTCCAGTCACGCGTGTGTCCGGGTCGTGCCCATCTGGTTCCCTGCCCAACCACCGGCGGGGAAATCCGTAGGACCCATGTTGGGTTTCACACATGATCACCGGGAACTTTTGTGGCACCCGTCCGGCCGACCTGGTCTTCGTCCCCACATCCGCCTGCTGAGGGCCTCGCGGCGCTATCGCCACTAATGCCCTTCTCTCCTGGCGGAGGCCATCTGGACCTCCGGGGAGGCAGGGCTTACCCCTAAGCCGCACCGTGATCGAGCGACAAAAAGTCGTCTTACGTGGACCGTTTAGCCTGCGGCTGGCATCGGCTAGTAGGGCCGGGGCTCCCGGCCCTACGCAACCACGGACCCGAACGGGTGCCATGCTCAGACGCTATCTGGATCCTGCCCGAATGTCAGCCGGGAACCACGCCAAAGGATCACTTTGCGTGATATTCGCCCGCTAGACGGGGGGCCTAGACACAGGACATGCAGTGGATCGACATCAAATGTGATCGATTGCTCACATTTTGCCCTCTCTGCCCCCAGGATCGTGCCCTCCGAAACTGTCGGTGGGGTCTGAGAGAGTCGAGGTGTGTCGGCGGCCTTCCTCGACGTGATCGCGCCTGCCCGGTGTGTGGGCTGCGAGGGGGCGCGCGGTCCGCTCTGCCCGGTCTGTGTGGCCGCGCTGCGCGGAGCGCCCGCTGTCCGCATGCCCGTGCCTTCCCCTTCCGGGTTGCCGAACTGCTGGTCGGCCGCCGACTACACAGGCCCCCTCCGCAAGGCCGTCCTGGCCTGCAAGGAGCGGGGTCTCACCTCGCTCGTGCCCACGCTCGGCGCCGTCCTGGCCTTCGTCATCGCCACAGGTCTCTCGCACTCCCCCGCCCAGCCGGCTCCCGGCCGGTTCACCGTGGTTCCGGTGCCGAGCGACGCCGCGGCCAGGCGGCGGCGGGGGCACGACCCCGTCCGGGCGATCGCGGCGGCAGCCGCGGCGCGGTTGCGGGAGGCGGGCCTGCCCGCGACGTTCGCCGCCCTCCTGGAGCAACCCCGCCGCAGGACAGACCAATCCGGCCTGAGTTCCGCGCAGCGGACAGCAAACCTGTCCCATGCCTTCAGGGTCCGATCTTCGCCCCGCATCCCCCTGAAGCGCCTCTGGGCCCCCTCCAGCGGCACCTCAGCCCCCTTGCGCCCCTCAGGCCCCGTGGTTCTCGTGGACGACATCGTCACCACCGGTGCCACGCTCGCCGAGGCGGCACGCGCCCTCCAGGCGGCAGCCGCACCCGTGCTGTTCGCCGCCACCCTCGCGGCGACCCGCCGCCGACGCTGAGCGCCTCTCCGCAAAACACCGGGACCGACCTCGCTTCCACTTGCCTGGCCCGTGCAGGTGTACGGCTGTCGCCTGGGAGTGGCCGGGTGAAGCACCCTCCCCAAGCCTCCGGAGGCGCTCGCGGTGTGGCGGCAAGGAACCGGGCGACTCACCCGTGCGCATGCGCTCAGGCTTTCGCCTCAGCCGACTCCTCAGGGGCGGTCGACGGCTCACCCGTGCGCATCCGCTCAAACGACCAGGCGGTCCTTGATGTGGCGGCAAGGGACCCGGCGACTCACCCCAAGGGGAAAATCGGGTAAGCCGCCCCCTCCTTGATCACGGTGGTCCACTCCGACCTGGCCGAGTCGAACTTGAGGATCTCCCCCTTCTTCTCGGTTCCCGCGAGCATGCGGTCGCCGAGGGCCGCGATGGTGCGCAGGCGTTCGTCCGACTTCAGAGGTTCCCGGCTCCCGTCCCCCACCGAATACGCGTCGAGCCGCTTGCCGGCCTTGGTCTTGAGGAGGACGAGCAGCGTCGTGGAGTCCTTCCACGCGATGTGGAGCACCTCCTCGCCCTCGTCCTTGACCGCGTCGGTGAGGGTCTGCAGGTGGTCGACCCGCATGTCGCTGCCGCGGCCGACGATGGCGCCGAGGCGGACGTGGACGCCGCCGGCGTCCTCCACGACGGCGGCCACACGCACGCCGTCGCGGGCCACCTGGAAGAACTTGACCTTGGTGTTGAGGAGGCCGGGGGCGGCGACGCGGCGGGGGCGTCCGCCGTCGTGCCGGATGACGTGGGAGGTGGTCTTGCCGACCCGCTCGACGGCCCAAAGGGCGGAGTAGCGGTCCCAGGAGGGGGCGGTGAGGTCGGCCCCGGTGATCCACTGCTGCCAGCGGCCAGACTCGGCGCTCGAGGTGACCCAGATGCCACCCGCGGAGGACTTGGCGGCGACCATGGGCTCGGGGTCGATGGAGAGTGCGGGTTCGGTGTAGGTGGGGCCCTTGTGGCCGGGGCGGAGGGTCTCCTGGCCGGCGGGGCCGGACACGGGGGTGCTGCTGTTGTCGGACCCGAGCATGGTGAGGGCGCCGTTGTGGAGGTAGAAGGCGTCGATGCCGGCGCCGGGGTTCATCAACTGGTCGAAGTTGGCGGACTGGTTGGGCCTGATGCGCATCCCGACCCGCTCGCCGTTGACGCGGAGTTCGATGGTCCAGTCTTTGGCGAGGTCGTGCAGGGTCCACTGGAGCTGGGCGAACAGCGGGTCGTCGCCCTGCACTTCCGCCGACAGGTCGACGACGACGATGTCGCCTTCTGTGGTGACGCTGTTGACTCGCACCCCTTCCGGCAGGTCGCTGATGACGGCGCCCTTGAGCGATCCGCTCGGCCCCTGGAGCAGCCGCTGGATCACACTCTTGACGAAGTCGCCGGTGGGGGTGACGGGCAGCCGCACCTGATCTACGACGAGGCCTTTGCCCATCTGGTCGAGGAAGTACAGGTTGACCGGCCGATAGGCCCGCCGGACGTCGGCCTCGGTGAGCAGCAGCCCGTCGGGGAGGGCGGCGATGCGCCACGTGTTGCCGGCTCTGACCAGGGTGACCGCCCAGTCCGAGGCGCCCTTGGCCGCCCGGTAGCGCCCGTCGTCGTCAATGGTGCCGCGTTTGGCGGTGGTGGCGTGGATCCGGGCCTCCCTGGCCTCCTCCGAGATCGGCGGAGTCTCGAAGTCGGCCTCGGCGACGACACTGACGCCGTTCTCGGGGCGCCATACGCGCGCCGCCTCCGGCGTCAGATATTGCCGGGCCACCGCCCGGTTCTCGTCGTCGTTGCTCGCCATGGCGGCCTGGAAGCCCGCCACCACCTGCTCGGCGCTCCAGTCGTCGCGCGGCGGGGTGGGGATCAGCCGGGTGAAGGGCTGCAGCAGCGGGTCACCCCTGTTGACCTCGCGCACGAGTTCGGGGGTGCCGCCGGTGGGCACGATGGAGCAGGCCGACCCGGCGCAGATGACGGTGGCGACCAGCGCGGCCACCCGCGCCAGCCGTTTCAGGTCACCGGAACGCTCAGTCAGCATGCAAACCCCCATTGAGCCCGGCGTCCCCCAACGCCGGTGACAACACGGGCGTCATGTGCCCGCGCCAGGTGCGCCGCATCTCGATCTCCGGCGGCACGAGCGGCAGCGGCGACCCCCGCAGCTCGGTGCCGGCGACGCGCGGCAGTGAGAGCCTGAACTGCGACCCTTCTCCGGGTGCGCCCCACGCCTGGAGCCACCCGCCGTGGAGTATCGCGTCCTCACGGGAGATCGCGAGGCCGAGCCCGGTGCCGCCGATGGTGCGGGCGCGTGAGGGGTCGGCCCGCCAGAAGCGGTCGAAGACCATCGCCTCCTCGCCCGGCTTGAGTCCCACTCCGTGGTCGCGTACGGCTACCGCCACCGCGTCCCGGTCCGCCCCGACGCTGACCACGACATCCTTGCCCTCGCCGTGCTCGATGGCGTTGAACAGCAGGTTGCGCAGGATGCGTTCGACCCGGCGGCTGTCCATCTCGGCCATGCACGGCTCGCCGGGCAGGCGCAGGTCGAAGCGGGTCGAGTGGCGTTCGGCGAGGGCCTCGGAGTCGGCGACGGCGCGCAGGACGACGTCGCGGACGTCGACCGGGTCGACGTCGAGTGTGGCCGCCCCCGCGTCGTATCTGCTGATCTCCAGCAGGTCGGTGAGCATCGACTCGAACCGTTCGAGCTGGTTCTGCATCAGTTCTGCGGCCCTGGCGATGACCGGGTCGAAGTCCTCGCGGTTGTCGTAGAGGAGGTCGGCTGCCATGCGCACGGTGGTCAGCGGGGTGCGCAGCTCGTGGGACACGTCCGAGACGAACTGCCGCTGGACCTGGGACAGCTCCTCAAGCTGGTGGATCTTCAGCGCCAGTTTGGCCGCCATCTCGTTGAACTGCGTGGCCAGGCGGGCGAGGTCGTCCTCGCCTCTGACCTTCAGCCGCTCGTCGAGGCGACCGGCCGCGAGCCGTTCCGCGGCCTGGCGGGCCAGCCGTACCGGGGTCACGACCTGGCGGGTCACCACCGAGGCGATGGCGGCGAGCAGCAGGACGAGCCCGACGCCCACCACCACGAGCATCTGCCGCACCGAGGAAAGCATCTGCTCTTCCTCGGTCAGCGGGAACAGATGGTAGAGCTCGTAGGAGGTGAGGGCGTTCTGGCCTTGCACGCGGACACCGATGGCCCAGCCCGGCACAGGGGTTTGGGAGCCTTTGAAGAAGATCCGCACATTGTGTCGATGGGTGACGTTGAGGTCGGACTTCTGGACGCTTTCCCGCAGAGCGTTGGGAATGCTGCGCGGGTCGATGTTGAACGTCGCCCGATACTCACCTGGCTGATCTAAATTGCGGATGATCGCCGAATAGCGATTGGGGTGCCCCGCCCGGTCGGCCAGAGCCTGGATCGCGCGGTCGATCGGTGCGTCGCTGGGGCTCTTGGCGCGGTCGGCGCCACCCGCGGGCTGCTTGGGCGGCTCGTCGATCGACTGGTTGAGATATCCGCCGACGAGCACCCTGTTCGCAGTGGTCTCGGCGACGGCGGCGGCCGATCGCCCCTCGACGACCGAGGTCATCATGTGCTGCATCAGGAACATCCCGAGCACGACGACCACGGTCACCGAGATCACCAGGGTGCTCGCGACCACCTGCAACTGCAGGGAACGCCGCCAGACACGGCGTACCCGGCCTCCGGCACGCCGCATCCGCCGACGGACACCACGAACGATTTGACGAAATGTCCGGCGTGGCGGACGTTTCCGCGCCCCGGAGGCCTGACCCATGGCGGCAGGGTGCTCTCAGGCGCTCAGGCCGGGCCGGCCTTGTAGCCCACACCCCGGACGGTCACCACGATCTCGGGGTGCTCGGGGTCTTTCTCGATCTTCGCCCGGAGGCGCTGCACGTGCACGTTCACCAGCCTGGTGTCGGCGGCGTGGCGATAGCCCCAGACCTGCTCCAGGAGCACCTCCCGGGTGAACACCTGACGGGGTTTGCGGGCGAGGGCGACCAGAAGGTCGAACTCGAGCGGGGTGAGGTTGATCGTCTCCTCGCCGCGCTTCACCGAGTGCCCTGCCACATCGATCGTGATGTCGCCGATCTGCAAGATCTCGGGCGTCGGCTCGTCGGTACGGCGAAGCCTCGCACGCACACGCGCCACGAGCTCCTTGGGCTTGAACGGCTTGACGATGTAGTCGTCGGCCCCGGACTCAAGTCCGAGCACGATGTCTATCGTGTCGCTCTTGGCGGTGAGCATGACGATCGGCACACCCGACTCGGCCCGGATGCGCCGGCACACGTCGATGCCGTCGGCGCCGGGGAGCATCAGGTCAAGCAACACCAGGTCAGGCCGGGTGTCGCGGAACGCGTCGAGCGCCTTGTCGCCGTCTGAGACGAAGGAAGGTTCGAAGCCCTCTCCCCGCAACACGATGCCGAGCATCTCGGCGAGAGCGGCGTCGTCGTCGACGACCAGCACGCGTCCTTTCATGGCCCCTCATTCGTTCTTCGCGTTGTGGGAGATTCTCGGGTGAACAGCACGGTTGCTGAAGGCTACCTGTGTCCAGCGACCAGGTGATACTCGACACATTGGCCGGTCCACCAAACGCCAAATTTTAGGCGCATTTATTGGAACGTGCGAAGTTCAGCCCCCAAAGATGGTTGTCGCCGGCTCCCGGGGCCCAGCCTGGACAACGGGCGATAGCGGACACCCCTCAGTTTGCGGTAAACAGCACACTCGTGGCCATCCCTTACGCCGATCTGCACACAGAGACGCTCAAGTCGGCCACATGATCGCAGCAAAGAGTCACCTCACCATGCCAGGATTGGGATATGTCAGACGGTCACGGTTCCACTCCCGAGCCAACTCCCGGCTGGGCACCGCAGCAGCCTCCGCCGTATGGCGGCCAAGGCCCGTCGCCGTGGACCGCACCCGGCTCACCTCAGTCGAACAGCCCCCAAGGACCGCCCACCCCGCCGCAGCAGCCCGCCCACCCCGGACACCCCGGACCGGCCACGGGCGACACAGGCGGGGCTCAGCCGTACCCCACCAGCCCCAACCCCTACCAGCTCCCCGGTTCCCCTCAGCAGCAGCCGTATCCCCCGCAGTCCTACGGTCAGCAGCCCTACGGACAACAACCGTACGGACAGCAGCAGTACGCCCGGCAGCCCTATGGCTACGGCCAGGCGCCCGAGGCGCCGCGCCCCGGGATCATCCCCCTGCGCCCCCTCGGCCTCGGTGACATCTACGACGGAGCGATCAAGCTCATCCGCTCCAACCCCAAGGTGGTGCTCGGCTTTTCCGCCGCCCTCGCCGCCCTCGCGACACTGCCGATCGCGGTCACCCAGGCCACTAGCGCCGACGTCCTGAACGACCCGGCCTCGGTGTCGCAGGGCGCCCTGCTGGACACGCTCAGCGACTACCTGATCGGCACCGGGCTGTCCCTGGTGATCAACTTCTTCGCGGTGACGATCCTCGGCGGGGTTCTCACCCGGATCCTCGGCCGGGCCGTCTTCGGCGGGAGCATCACTCTCGGCGAGGCGTGGAAGCTGACGGTGGGGCGCCTGCCGTCGTTGCTCCTGCTCGCCTTGGTCACCGGCCTCGCCGTCTTCATCCCTCCGATCGCCCTGCTCCTCGTGCTCAGCGTCGCCGTGGTGGCCGCGGGAATCGGTCCGGCGGCGTTCCTCGGCCTCATGTTCCTGTGGCTCCTGATCGCCATCCCCTACACGCTGTTCCTCCAGACCAGGTTCGCCCTCGCGGCGCCCGCCGTCGTCCTTGAGGGGCGCTCCGCCTTCGACGCGATCGGCCGTTCCTGGAACCTGGTGACCGGGGGATTCTGGCCGATCCTCGGCATCACCGTGCTCACCTCCGTGCTGGTCACCATTCTCGGCCTGATCATCCAGCTTCCCTTCTCGCTGCTCGGCGACCTCGTCGCACCGGAGGGTTCCTCGGGGTCCCTGGCCCTCTACGCCCTCCTCATCGCGATCGGCGGCACCGTCGCCTCAATGATCGTTTATCCGTTCCAGGCGGGCGTCTCCGGTCTGCTCTACGCCGACCGCCGCATGCGCGCCGAGGCCTTCGACCTCGTCCTGCGGACCGCCGCCATCGAGCAGCAGCGCCAGGGCTGGGTGCACCCCTCCGTCGACAACCTCTGGCACCCGTCCAACAGCGCGGCTCAAAGGCCCCCGGGAGCGCCGTGACCCCTGTCGACGTCGAGCGGGGCGAAGCCCGGCGCGAGGCCGTGCAGGAGCTGCTCAAGCCGCAATACCAGGCGGAGTCGCTGCCCTCGCGGGTGATGCGCTACTTGCAGCAGTTCCTGGACGAACTCCTCGGGTCGGCCATGGGCGGGGTCACCGGCGGCATCGTCGCCGCGGTGATCCTCGTGGTCATCCTCTCCGCGCTCGTCGGGCTGCTCGTCTGGTGGGCCCGGCGCGCCAGCCCCGGCGGGCCCGCCCCGGCGTCCTACGAGCTTTTCGGCGCACCCGCCCGCTCGGCCGCCGACCATCGCGCCGCCGCCGAGCTCCACGCCGCCGAGAGCCGCTGGAGCGAGGCGATCCAGGAGCGGCTACGCGCCGTCGCCCGCGACCTCGAGGAGCGGGCGATCATCGATCCGACGCCGGGGCGCACGGCGGGCGAACTCGCCGCCGACGGGGGTCGTGCCCTCCCGCCGCTCGCGGCGGACCTCGCAGACGCCGCCCGCCTCTTCAACGAGGTCACCTACGGCGAGATCCCCGGCACAAGCGCGGCCTACGGCCGCCTGGCCGACCTCGACGACCGCGTCCGGCAGGCCAAGCCCGCCCTCGCCGGGGCCGGCCCCGCCGCCGGAGGTCCCCGGTGACCACGACCAGCGCGCCGCCCGGCGCCGGCTCGACCTCGGTCTCCCCCACCGCCCGCGGACTGTGGCGGTCGGGGCGCGGCGTCCTGCTCATCGTGGGGCTGATCGTCGCCGGTGCCGTGACCAGCGTGCTGCTCTCGGGCGGCAGCACGCAGGGCCGCCATCTGGACCCGGCCGACACCTCGTTGTCCGGCTCCCACGCGCTCGCCCGGCTCCTCGTGAACAAGGGGGTCACCGTCCACCGCGTGGACGACGTCCGGCAGGCCGCGCAGTACGCCGGGGCCGACTCGCAACTGCTGGTCACCTCGGCGTCCTCCCTCTTCGCCGACGACGTCGACACCCTGGCCGGGCTTCCCGGCGACCGGCTGATCGTCGGGCCCGTGCCGTACGTCCAACGGCTCGCGCCCGGGATCGTCCCGGAGGGGACCGCAAGCCACTTCACCCGCTCACGCGACCCCGAGTGCGCCTTGCGGGCGGCGACCCGGGCGGGCAGCGCTCACATGGGCGGATCGGCCTTCACCGGTCCTTCCGGCGCCACCCGCTGCTACCCGTCGGACGGCAAGCCGACGTTGATCAGCGTGACGGCCGGGGGGCGTACGGTCACCGCGGTCGGCAGCGGCGAGTTCATGACCAACCGGCACCTCGCCGAGGACGGCAACGCGGCCCTCGCGATGAACCTCGCCGGCGCCAAACCCACCCTCATCTGGATCGTCGCCCCGAAGACGCCGCGCACCCTGGCGGGCCCCGACGGCAGGAGCATCCAGGACATGATCCCCTCCGGGGTGAAATGGGGGGTGCTGCAGCTGATCGTGGTCGTGCTGCTGGTGGCGTTCTGGCGGGGGCGCAGGCTCGGTCCCGTCGTCGCCGAGAGACTGCCCGTGGTCGTGCGCGCCGCCGAGACCGTCGAAGGCCGCGGCCGCCTCTACCGGGCCCGCCGCGCCAGGGCCCGCGCCGCCGAGGCGCTGCGCGCGGGCACGCTGAACCGGCTGGTCCCCCGCCTGGGCCTTTCTCCGGGAACCGGAAGCGAAGCCGTCGTGCCGGCCGTCTCGGCGCGCACCGGGCGCGACACGCTGGAGGTGGGGGCCGTGCTGTACGGCGCGGCACCCGCCGACGACGCCGGGCTGAGTGCCCTGGCCGAACACTTGGACCGTCTGGAAAGGCAGGTTAAGGACTCGTGAGCACACCCGACCCGGTGGACACGCGCGTGGGGGACGCGGCGAGAGACGCGCTCGGCGCGCTCCGCGCGGAGGTGGCCAAGGCGGTCGTCGGCCAGGACGCCGTCGTCACCGGCCTGGTGATCGCACTGCTCTGCCGGGGCCACGTGCTGCTCGAAGGCGTGCCCGGCGTGGCCAAGACGCTACTCGTGCGCACACTTTCGTCGGCGTTGTCCCTCGACTTCAAGCGCGTCCAGTTCACCCCCGACCTGATGCCCGGCGACGTCACGGGTTCGCTGGTCTACGACGCCAAGACGGCGGAGTTCGAGTTCCACAAGGGGCCGGTCTTCACCAACCTGCTGCTCGCCGACGAGATCAACCGAACGCCCCCCAAGACGCAGGCCGCCCTCCTGGAGGCGATGGAGGAGCGCCAGGTCAGCGTGGAGGGGGCGGCAAGAGCGCTGCCCGACCCGTTCGTGGTGGCGGCGACGCAGAACCCCGTCGAGTACGAGGGCACCTACCAGCTCCCCGAGGCGCAACTCGACCGGTTCCTCCTCAAGCTGACCGTGCCGCTGCCGCCGCGCGAGCACGAGATCATGGTGCTGGAGCGCCACGCCCTCGGTTTCGACCCGCGCGATTTGTCCCACATCAAGCCCGTGGCCACCGCCGAGGACCTCGCAGAGGGCCGGGCCGCCGCCGCCCGTGTGCACGTGTCGCCCGAAGTGCTCGGCTACATCGTGGACATCGCCCGCGCCACCCGGCAGTCGCCGTCGCTGAGCCTCGGCGTCTCCCCCCGCGGGGCCACCGCTCTGCTCGCCGCCTCCCGGGCCTGGGCCTGGTTGTCCGGCCGTGCCTACCTCACCCCCGACGACGTCAAGTCCCTCGCCAAACCGACGCTGCGCCACCGTGTGCAGCTCCGCCCCGAGGCCGAGCTCGAAGGCGCCACAGCCGACGGCCTGCTCGACGGCATCCTCGCCACCGTCCCGGTGCCCCGGTGAATTCGACGCGGCCGGCTGGAGGCGCATCGTGGCGTTGACGGGGCGGGCCGGGCTGCTCGCGCTGCTCGGGGTCGTGGTCGTGCTCATCGCGCCGCGCCCCGGCCTCGCCGTACTCGGCGTCGGCCTGGTCGTCGCGGCGCTCGTCGCGGCCGACCTGGCCCTCGCGGGCAGTGTGCGGGGGCTGCGGTTCCAGCGGGCGGGCGACACACTGGTGCGGCTCGGGCAGCAGGCCGAGGTCGAGCTGATCGTGGAGAACCCGGGTGGCCGGCGTGTCCGCGGGCTGCTGCGCGACGCGTGGCCGCCGTCGGCGGACAACACGCCCCGGCGGCACCGGCTCGACGTGCCCGCCGGCGAACGCCGCCGCCTGGTCACCGCCCTGCGGCCGCGGCGGCGGGGGGACAGCCGGGCGGTGACCGTCACCGTGCGCGCCTTCGGCCCGCTCGGGCTGGCCGCGCGGCAGGGCTCGCATCGTGTGCCGTGGACCGTGCGGGTGCTTCCGCCGTTCCTCAGCCGCAAGCACCTGCCCGCCCGCCTCGCCCAACTGCGCGAACTCGACGGCAGGCATCCCGCTCTGGTGCGGGGGCAGGGCACCGAGTTCGACTCGCTGCGGGAATACGTCGCGGGTGACGATGTGCGCTCGATCGACTGGCGGGCCACGGCGCGCCGGGGCGACGTCGTCGTGCGCACCTGGCGGCCCGAGCGCGACCGGCGGGTGCTCATCGTGCTCGACACCGGCCGCACCTCCGCCGGGCGTGTCGGCGAGGCCCCCGTGCCCCTGGCCGGGGCGGTCGCCCCCCGTTCCCAGTACGCCGATCCTGCTGATGTCGCGTTGCCCGAAGCCGGATGGCCGCGGCTCGACTGGTCGATGGACGCCGCACTCCTGCTCGCCGCCCTGGCCGCCCGCGCCGGGGACCGGGTCGACTTCCTCGCCTACGACCGCGCGGTGCGGGCGTGGGTGCCGGGCGCGAGCCGTACCGAACTGCTGTCCACCATGGTCAACGCCATGGCGCCGGTGGAGGCCGAGCTCGTCGAGTCCGACTCGGCGGGGATGGTCGCCGAGATCCTCGCCAAGGCCAGACGGCGCTGCCTCGTCGTGCTGCTCACCGACCTCAATCCGGCGGCGCTCGACGAAGGACTGCTGCCACTCCTCCCCCGGCTCTCGTCGCGGCACCTCGTCCTCCTGGCCGCCGTCGCCGACCCCCGGGTCGCCGCCATGGCCGCCGGGCGCGGCAGCCCCGAACTCGTCTACGACGCCGCAGCCGCCGAGCACACTCTGGGCGAACGCCACAAACTCACCGCGCGCCTCCGCCGCCAGGGCGTGGAGGTCGTCGACGCCCTCCCGGACGACATCGCCCCGGCACTCGCCGACACCTATCTCGCCCTCAAGGCCTCAGGCCGCCTCTAAGCACCCCGTACGGCGAAGCCGAGCCTTAGCCGGAGCCGTGCCTCACCCCGGGCTCGTACGGCACATCCGGGTCTCCTTACGGCGGAGCGTGGCGGAGGAGCACCACGACGCCGGCGTGCGCCGGCCAGGGCGCCCGGGGGCTTCCACCGCATCTCCACCGGGCTCGTACGGCGAAGCCGAGCCTCACCGGGCTCGTACGGCGAAGCCGGGCCCACCCGGTCCCGTACGGCCCTCGCCGTCTCTCAGCCTGTCGTGGGGGCGAGGTCCGGAGCGCGTTCGATGTCGCCCGTCTCGCCGGCCCGCGCGGCGCGGCGGCCGAAGACGAGGACATAGGCCAGGAACAGCGCCTCGGCGAGCACCCCGATGGCGATGCGCGCCCAGGTGGGGAGGGGGGACGGGGTGACGAGGGCCTCGATGAGGCCGGAGATGAACAGGACGATCACCAGGCCGAGGGCGACGCTCACCACGGCGCGGCCCTGTTCGGCGAGGACCTCGCCGCGGCGGCGGGCGCCGGGGGCGATCGCGGTCCAGCCGAGGCGCATGCCTACGGCGGCGGCGAGGAAGATGGCGGTGAGTTCGAGCAGGCCGTGCGGGAGGATCAGGCCGAAGAAGACGTCGAGTTTGCCGCGCGAGCCCATGAGGCCGCCTGCGGCCCCGACGTTGAGGGCGTTCTGCCAGAGCACCCAGGGGATGGGTATGCCGAGCAGGATGGAGTAGGCGATCACCTGGAGGGAGATCCAGGCGTTGTTCGTCCACACCTGTCCGGCGAAGGACGCGGCGGGGTTCTCCGAGTAGTAGTCGGCGAAGTCGTGCTCCACCATCTGCTTGATCTCCTCGGGGGAGGCGATCGTCGCCTGCACCTCGGGGTTGACCGCCACCCACCAGCCGACGATCACGGAGACGACCACGAAGGCCGCCGTGGTGCCGAGCCACCACCAGCGGGCCCGGTAGACGACCACCGGCAGCGAGACCTGGAAGAACCTGACGAACTCCCGCCAGGCGGGCGTGTGCGCGCCCGTCACCGCCGAACGTGCCCGCGCCACGAGAGCCGAGAGGCGCCCCACGAGCACGGGGTCGGCGTCGCCTGACCTGGCGATGGACAGGTGGGTCGCGACCCTCTGGTAGAGATCGACGAGTTCGTCCACCTGTGCGCCGTCCAGCGAGCGCCGGTTCTTGATCAGCTCTTCCAGCCGGTCCCAGGCGGGGCTGTGCGCGGTCACGAAGGCGTCGATATCCACATCGTGAGCCTATTGGCTTCCCCACCTCGCGGCACCTCGGCCCTGGTGAGGCCGCGGCGGAGCCCCGCGCCTCGTGATTTTTGAAGTTCTTCCTAAACGCATCGCGGTTCCGCGCCCTTTTACCCGATGCGAAATCGGAAACGGTCCGCAGCCTGGCGGAGCTCTCCCCCGAGATGCTCGCGACCATCGCCCGCTGCTCTCCCCCGGCGCCCCGGACACCTCCTCGGACTCCGTGCGCCCGTCTCCGTTCCGCACCTCCGACTTGCGTCTCCTCCCCAGCCCGCCGGTCCAGTCGTTCCCGAGCGATCTCCTGCCCAGCACCTTGCCTCGGATTCCACTGCCGACATTCGACGTCCGGGCGGGAACTGCTGCCCCTGCCTGAGAGGTAACGGGGCGTGGGCAGGCCGGCCTTCCTGCAAGATGCTCTTTACCGGCGCCTCTGACTCCGGGAGATCTCCTCGATTGGCCGCGGAGTCGGCGACTCCCATAGGCTGCGAGACGTGACCGATGTCGTGACCGGCGAGGCCGTGGTCGTCGAGGTACGGCTCGCCCAACTGCCCACCCGCGCGCTCTCGATCTTCATCGACGCCGTGATCCAGCTCGCGTTCATGGTCACGGTCATCCTGCTGGTGGCCAACGCCTCGGTGATCACCGACGGTGCGATGTCGTCCGCGATGCTCCTCCTGTTCATCGTGCTCGTCATCGTGGGTTATCCCACGGCCTTCGAAAGTCTCACGCGCGGCCGCACCCCCGGGAAGATGGCGCTCGGGTTGCGGGTCGTCTCCGAGGACGGCAGCCCGGAGCGCTTCAGGCAGGCGCTGTTCCGTGCGCTCGCCGGGGTGGTGGAGTTCTGGCTGCTGCTCGGGGCCCCGGCGCTGATCACCTCGCTGATCTCGGCCAAGGGGAAACGGCTCGGGGACATCTTCTCCGGCACCGCCGTCATCTCGGAGCGCGGCCCGCGGGCCCAGGAGCCCACCCTGGAGATCCCCGCCTCCCTGGCCGCATGGGCGGCCACCCTGGAGTTGTCGCGCCTGTCGGTCGAACTGGCGGGTACGGCACGGCAATATCTGGCCCGGCTCGACCACCTGGCCCCCGCCGTCGGCCACGAGATGGGCAACCGCATCGCCGCCCAGGTCGCCGCCGTCGTGTCGCCGCCCCCGCCGCCGGGTGTGCCCGCCTGGGTCTACCTGTCCGCCGTCCTCGCCGAGCGCCGCAACCGCGACCACGCCCGGCTGGCCGGCCGGCTCTCCGGCGCCGGGCAGCAGGCCCACGCTCCGCAGGCGGCCCCGTGGCAGTCCGCTCCGCCGAGCCCGAACCCGAACCCGAGTCCGTGGGGACACCCGGACGCGGGCCACGCCGCGATGGCCACCCACACCGGCGGTGCCGTACCGGGCGCTGTGCAGCCTTACGCTCAACCTGACGCAGCGCAGCATTACGCCTACCCCGGCGGTGCCGTGCCGGGCACCGCGCAGTCTCACCCCCACCCCGGCGCCGCCGCACAGCCTTACGCTCAACCTGGCGCCGTGCAGCCCCAGGCCCAGCCCGGCGCCTGGGGGCACCCCGGCGGGCATGGGCAGGCTCCCCCGTCCGCGGCGAGTGGTCAGCCCGGCGGTGCCGTACCCGGCGCCGTGGCGCCTGAGGGGCGGTCCGCCTCCGATCCCACTCCGGGTGGGTTCGTGCTCCCAAGCTGAGCATGCGCGAACACATGCGCGAAAAAAAGGGCGGGAGCCGGTGAACGGCCCCCGCCGGGGTGTACGGTCACCGCGAGGGTGGCCGCACGGGTGGATCGGTTAGATCCGGTCAGTCGTCGTCATCGTCGCCGTGCCCACGCTCCGGGTAGGTGTATTGCGTCTGGGCGTTAAGGATGTCCACCTCGACGCCACGTGCCTTGTTGGTGCGCGGGTCGTTAAGCCGGAGGACGTCGAGTCCCTTTTGGATGTCGCTGTTGTAGATGTAGCCGTTGTACCAATACGACGACCAGACACCGCCGAGGACGAGCTGGGTGTCGCTGAGCGGGCCGCGCTCGAAGTAGGCGAACTGGTGCGGGTTGGCGGAGTCGGTGAAGTCCCACACCGAGATGCCGCCCTGATACCACGCCTGGACCATGATGTCCTTGCCCTTGACCGGGATCAGCGAGCCGTTGTGGGCGACGCAGTTCTCAGTGGTGGCCTGGTGGCGCGGGAGTTTGAAGTAGCTGCGGAACACCAGCTGGCCGTCGACGATGTCGTAGATGCCGTTGGCGCCGCGCTTATCGCCGATGGTGGCGTCACAGGTCGCGGTGCCGCCGCCGCCGAGCTCGTCGGTGAAGACGACCTTGGTGCCCTCGTTGTTGAAGGTGGCCGAGTGCCAGAACGCGAAGTTGAGGTCGTCGCGCACCGTCGCGGTCACCCGGGGGTTCTCACGGTCGGAGATGTCGATGAGGACGCCGTCGCCCATGCAGGCGCCGGCCGCGAGATCCTTCTCGGGGAAGACGGTGATGTCGTGGCAGCCGGTGGTGGCCGAGGTGCCCTCGGGATAGGGCAGGCGCTCACCCGGGTTGCCGCCGTCGGGGAAGATGTTCGGGGCGCCGATGAGGGCCGCCTGGTCGGGGGCGCGCACCGGGACCTTGATGATGGAGATCTTGTCGTGCGGAGGCTGACAGTCGGGGAACGCCGAGTTCGGGCTGTAGGACGAGATGTAAAGATAGACCGTCCTACGGTCCTTGCCGGGAACCAGGGTGTGGGTGTGGGAGCCGCAGTCGGTCTCGATCGACTTGACGTAGCGCGGATTGCGCACGTCGCTCACGTCGAAGATCTTGATGCCTTCCCACGACTCTTTGATCGTGGCGCTCTGTCCCACGCTGTTGCATGAGTCGTTGCTGCGGGACGAGTCGGTCGACAGGAACAGCAGGTTGCCGTAGACCGAGACGTCGTTCTGCGAGCCGGGGCAGAGCACCTGGCTGACGAGGCGCGGACGCTTCGGCTGCTCGATGTCGTAGATGGTGAAACCGCTGTAGTTGCCGACGTAGGCGTAGTCGTCCTGGAAGGCCAGGTCGGTGCCGTAGGCGTTGACGGTGTCGAAGGGCGCCTGCTTCGGCAGGTTCGCCACGTGCTGGATGTTGGGACTCTTAACGATCTCGTCGACTGCCGGGATGTCGGCGGAGGCAGCCTGAGCTGGGAGCATTGGTGCCAACGTGGCGGCCATCATGGCTATAGCCGCGCCGATGACCACAAGCGCGCGGCCGGTCCGGCTGCGCCCTCGTACGGACGTCACGGAGGACCTCCTATTTGGGGGGTAAATGGTGAGATTCTTAACCGTTCCCGCTAAACCAGCTAGATGTCATCTTGTCAGGAGTTCATGCGGATTTGACGTCTTTACGACGTTCGGATACCGGGCTAAGGTGGCGGCCCGCAAGGACCCTCAAGCAAGGAGGCCGGGTTGCCGAAAGCGCGCAGCAGGTCCCTCATCCTGTCGGCGACCATCCTCGGAGCGGGCCTTTTAGCAGCCGGATGCACCTCGGAGAAGCCCGCGGGCGAGCCTCGGGCCGCGGCGTCCGACCTGCCCACCGTGCCGGTCATCGCCCCCGGAAGACCCGGCGAGCCCGCGGCGACCCTGTCACCCGACGCGCTGCGGACGGCGGTGCCCTCCCCCGTCGCCAACGCGGCCGACATCCGCTACGCCCAAGACATGATCATGCACCACCGGCAGGCCCTCGACATGAGCGTGCTCGCGCCGTCCCGGGCGGTATCGGAGAAACTCAAGGGGCTCGCCTCACGCATCAAAGACGCCCAAGGACCCGAGATCAAGGGCATGGCGGCCTGGCTCCAGTCCCAGGGGCAGAAGGCCCCCGGCCACGATCACGCCCTGCAGAAGGACATGCCGGGCATGGTCACCGCGGAGCAAATGGACGCGCTGAAAGCCGCGCAGGGCAAGGAGTTCGACCGGCTGTTCCTGGAGTTGATGATCAGCCACCACCAGGGGGCGATCGCCATGGCGGAAATCGCACTCGCCCAAGGATCACACGTGCTGGTCGAGGAAATGGCGAACGACGTGATCGCCATTCAATCTGCGGAGATCAGGCGTATGCGCGGCATGCAGGCGGAGTCTTAACCGTTTGCGCACGGGGCACGATATGCCGTCCGCAGCCGGGATTTGCGCTCACCGGCCGCGGGCCCGGGCCCGCCTCAGGTGTGGGATCAGGTGTGGGTCGCCGAGGGGTCGAGCACCGCGCCGATGACCGAGGTGAACCGCTGCCACGCGCTCCGCTCGTCGGCGAGCGCGCGCCGCCCGGCGCTGGTCAACTCGTAAGTGCGGCGCTGACGGCCGCCGACGGTGCTCCATGAGCTGCGCAAATAGCCGATCCGCTCGAGGCGGCGCAGGCCGGGGTAGAGCGTGCCGGTGGGGAGGTCGATGGCGCCGGAGCTCAGCTTGCCCAGCTCCTCCATGATCGCGTAACCGTGGAGCGCCTCTTTCTCAAGAACGGCCAGGATCAGAGCATCCAGGTGTCCACGCAGCTCGTCCGGCTTCATGTCGCCAGTCTACATGCCACCTGCGGAAAACCCCGGCGCCCCGTGGCTCACCGAGCAATTGGCGGTTTATCCAAGTACGGCGGAGAGCCAAAGAAAAGGCATGAAATAACTGGCGTGACTTTCGTGTCGGGAATTACACGCCAGGGACCATTACTCAAATCATCCGGGGAGGCAATGCCTCATCCGATTTGTGATGGAAACCCGGCCGACGCCAATCTGGCACACCGTCGGCAGGCCGGCTCCGCCGTACAAGCCGCGCGGGCCGATCGCTCAAGCCGTCCGCAGCCGTGCCCCGCCGACGCGGAGACAACGCCACCCGGAGGCCATCACGAAACACACGGGCAGGAAGAAGACCGCCGCCTGGTAGGCGGCGCCCCCCAGGGTGAGCGGCTGGGCCATCATCCCCGGCACGAGAGCGACCAGGTGGATGGCGATGATGCTCTTGAACACGACCGCGACGATGGCGAAGAGCCCGCCGGCACGCACCATGCCCGTTCCCGCGGGCAACCAGCGCCCCGCAGGACCGAAGGCGGCCACCGCGGCGAGGCCCAAGGCGAGGATCACATATTGCGACTTGTCCATCAGGTCGGCGAGACACAGGTAGCCCTCGGAAAGCCTGACCGACGGTCCCACAGCCAGTGGGTCGTTGCGCCACGCGATCTCCGCGGCAGCCATCTGGAGCGCCACGACGACGAACAACAGCCACCCGGTGCGCCTGCCCTGAGCGAAGCTCAACTCACGCTGAAGGCCGGGCGCCACCTCGGCGACCGTGCCAAACTCAAGCACCGCCGCCCTCTCCGCCTCAGGCCGCACCAGGCCGTCGTCCTCCAGCGCGTCGGCCATGTCCGTCAGGCCGTCACGAACCTCGCGCACCAGGTCGGCCCTCATGCGTGAGGGACCGCGCAACACACGTTCCAACTCGGAGACGTAGTGGTCGACGGGGAGCCGCCGTCCCCGCGCCTCGCCATCCCTCAACCGCCTGAACCACAGCCGCATCCGTGTCCACCCCGCCCTCGTTCAGCCGCCTCGCCGACACCCCTCATAGTCCCAGCATGAACGATCAGGTCCCTGCAGCGGCATCGTCCGGCCGCCGGAGTACGGCGAAGCCACGGTCAGGAGCCCACGCGCCATGAATGCAGGTATTCCTCCTGCTCCCGGGTCAGGTCGTCGATCCCGATGCCCGCCGCGGCGAGCTTGAGCATGGCGACCTCGGCGTCGATCTCCTCCGGCACGTCGTGCACACCGGGCGCCAGATCGCCCCGCTCGCGGGCGAGCCAGGCCACGGCGAGGGCCTGAGCGGAGAACGACATGTCCATCACGGCCGCCGGATGCCCCTCCGCGGCTGTGAGGTTGACGAGACGGCCCTCGGCGAGCAGAAGGAGACGCCTGCCACCGGGGAGCACGTATTCATCGGTGTTGGGGCGAATGCCGAGGTTTACGGCTTCCGCCATCTCACTGAGGGCCCGCACATCGATCTCGACGTCGAAGTGGCCGGCGTTGGCGAGGATCGCGCCGTCCTTCATGGCGGCAAGGTGTTCGGCCCGGATGACGTCGCGGTTGCCCGTGACCGTGATGAAGACGTCGCCGACGACCGCGGCGTCCGCCATCGGCCGCACGTCGTAGCCTTCGAGGGCGGCGTCGAGCGCCTTCACCGGATCGATTTCGGTGACGATCACTCTGGCCCCGAGCCCTTTGGCGCGTTGAGCGACGCCCCGCCCGCAATAGCCATATCCCGCGACGACGATGGTGCGGCCCGCCAGCAGGGCGTTGGTGGCCCGCATGATGCCGTCCAGGGTTGACTGGCCTGTGCCGTACCGATTGTCGAACATCCGCTTGGTGCGCGTGTCGTTGACGGCCACCACCGGGAAGCGGAGCGCCCCCTCGGCCGCCATCTGCCTGAGCCGGATGATGCCGGTCGTGGTCTCCTCACACCCGCCGGTGACCTGGTCGAGTAGGTCGAGGCGGGTGGTGTGCAGCGTGTTGACGAGATCGCATCCGTCGTCGAGCACCAGGTCAGGGCCGATGTCGAGTGCCTCGTCGATGTGGCGGTAGTAGGTAGCCCTGTCGACCCCGGCGCGGGCGTGCACGTCGACGCCGTATTCGCGGAGGGCGGCGGCGACGTCGTCCTGCGTGGACAGCGGGTTGGAGGCCGCGAGGGAGATCTGGGCGCCGCCCGCCCGGAGTGTGCCCATGAGCACGGCGGTCTCCGCGGTGACGTGCAGGCAGGCGGCGATCCGCAGCCCTTCGAGCGGGCGTTCCACACCGAAACGTTCACCGAGCGCGGTCAGGACCGGCATCGATCTGGCGGCCCACCCTATTCGACGCTCCCCCGCCGCCGTGATGTCCACATCGCTCCTCTTGTGCTGAAAGCGGGGGCCATGGCAGGCCCCCGCTTTATGAAGCTTGTCGGATCAGTGAACCAGTCTCACCCCACGACCCGCCGGGCGGATCGGTGAGCCGGACCGGCTCAGTAGCGGTAGTGATCCGGCTTGTAGGGACCCTCGACGTCCACACCGATGTATTCGGCCTGAGCCTTGGTCAGCGTGGTCAGCTTGATGCCCAGCGCGTCGAGGTGGAGCCGCGCGACCTTCTCGTCCAGGTGCTTCGGCAGCACGTGCACGCCGATCGCGTATTCATCGGTCTTGGTGAACAGCTCGATCTGGGCGATGACCTGGTTGGTGAACGAGTTGGACATGACGAACGACGGGTGGCCGGTGGCGCAGCCGAGGTTCATCAGGCGGCCCTCGGCCAGCACGATGATCGAGTGGCCGTCGGGGAAGGTCCAGGTGTGAACCTGCGGCTTGACCTCTTCCTTCACGATCCCGGGGACCTTGGCCAGGCCGGCCATGTCGATCTCGTTGTCGAAGTGCCCGATGTTGGACACGATGGCCTGGTGCTTCATCTTCGACATGTGGTCGGCGGTGATGACGTCGAAGTTGCCGGTCGTGCTGACGAAGATGTCGGCGATGCCGACGACCTCGTCGAGCGTGGTCACCTGGAAGCCGTCCATCGCCGCCTGCAGGGCGCAGATCGGGTCGATCTCGGTGACGATGACGCGGGCGCCCTGGCCGCGGAGCGCGTCGGCGCACCCCTTGCCCACGTCGCCGTAGCCCGCGACGACGGCGACCTTGCCGCCGATCAGCACGTCGGTGGCGCGGTTGAGACCGTCGATGACGGAGTGGCGGCAGCCGTATTTGTTGTCGAACTTCGACTTGGTGACCGAGTCGTTGACGTTGATGGCCGGGAACAGGAGCTGCCCGTTCTTGTGCATCTCGTAGAGACGGTGCACACCGGTCGTGGTCTCCTCGGTGACGCCCTTGATGCGCTCAGCGATCTTGGACCAGCGCTTCTCTGGGCCGACCGTGCGGCTGAGCAGGTCGATGATGACGTGCCACTCCTCGGGGTCGCCCTCGCCCGCGCTTGGAACCGCCCCCGCCTTCTCGTATTCGGCGCCCTTGTGCACGAGCAGCGTGGCGTCGCCGCCGTCGTCGAGGATCATGTTGGGACCCTCGTCGCCGGGCCAGATGAGCGCCTGCTCGGTGCACCACCAGTATTCCTCCAGCGTCTCGCCCTTCCAGGCGAAGACCGGCACACCCTGCGGGTTGTCGACCGTGCCGTTCGGGCCGACGACGACCGCGGCGGCGGCGTGGTCCTGGGTGGAGAAGATGTTGCAGCTCACCCAGCGCACCTCGGCACCGAGCGCGACCAGCGTCTCGATGAGCACCGCGGTCTGGATGGTCATGTGCAGCGAGCCCATGATCTTCGCGCCCCTGAGGGGCTGGACCGCCGCGTATTCCTTGCGCACCGCCATCAGGCCCGGCATCTCGTGCTCGGCGAGCTGGATCTCTTTGCGCCCGAAGGCCGCAAGGGAAAGGTCGGCGACCTTGAAGTCCATGTGAGTCCCCTACATCGCGGAAACGAGCTTCCCTCCAGGTGCGTGATCAGGGCGAAACCCCTCGCCACGTCGGCCGCGGCTCACGCGCACACCTGCCCAGGAGGTCCAAAAGCTCAGTGGTCACCATGGAGTGTAGGCGGGGGTCCACGGTGCACGCATATTGACGAGGCCAAATCTCACGTAAGAATGTGAGAATGCGCATCACTGAAGCGGCGAAGCGACTTGGCATGTCCCCGAGGATGCTCCGCTACCGCGAGGAGTTGGGTCTGCTGCCACCGGTGCGCGAGCGCGGGGCGCACCGCCGGTTCGGCGACGAGGAGATCGCCGCCGTCGCCGCCGGCCTGGAGCTGGAACGCCGGTTCGACGCCTCCCCGGCCGAGCTGGCCTTCGCCCTGCGCGCCCTGGCCGAACCGGCCGTCGGCCAGGCCGTGCGCGATCTCGGCCTGCGCATCGGCCGCCTCCAGGCCCCTCGCCGGGCCCTGGACTTCGAGAAGGAAAAGGCCCTGCGCCTGCTCCGGGGCGAACGCCGCTGACCAATGCCGGCGGGGTACGGCATGAGCCAATCGCGGTGCCTGTGCCTCCGGCGGGCAACGTCAAGGGCCCGCCGCGCCTTATCCCCCCGGAGGTCAGGCCGGGGTGCCGTCGGGGGTCGCGTCGACCGGCGCGGCCTCCCGGTAAAGGTCGGGCTCGAGGTAGATCACGCGGGCGATGGGCACGGCCGCCCGCACGCGCCGCTCGGCGGCGTCGATGCCGCGGGCGATCTCGGCCGCCGAATCGTCGTGGGCCACCTCGATCTTGGCCGCGACCAGGAGCTCCTCGGGCCCGAGGTGCAGGGTGCGCAGGTGGATGACGCGGGGCACCTCGGGGCCGCCGGTGAGCGCGCCGACGATGCGGCGCTCGACGTCGGGGCCGGCGCTCTCGCCGATGAGCAGCGACTTGGTCTCAAGGGCCAGGACGACCGCGATGGCGGCCAGGAGCACGCCGATCATCAGCGTGCCGACGGCGTCCCACCTGCCGTCGCCGGTGACGACCGCCATGCTGACGCCGAAAAGGGCGAAGACGAGGCCGAGCAGGGCGCCGAGGTCCTCAAGCAGGACGACGGGCAGCTCGGGCGACTTGGACCTGCGGATGAAGGACCACCAGGACTGGTCGCCCCTGACCAGGTTGGACTCCTTGATCGCGGTGCGGAAGGAGAAGATCTCCGCGATGATCGCGAAGATGAGCACCCCGAAGGCCCAAATGGGCGAGCTGATCGGCTCGGGGTGCTGATATTTGTGCACACCCTCGTAGAGCGAGAAGAGCGCGCCGATGGTGAAGAGCACCACGGCGACGACGAACGCGTAGAAGTAACGCTCGCGGCCGTAGCCGAAGGGGTGCTCGGGGGTGCGCTCCCTTTTGGCGCGTTTGGCCCCGAGGAGCAGCAGCGCCTGGTTGCCCGAGTCGGCCACCGAGTGCACGGACTCGGCCAGCATGGACGAGGACTGTGTGAAGACAAAGGCGACGAACTTGGCCGCGGCGATGGAGAGGTTGGCGGCCAGGGCCGCGACGATCGCCTTGGTGCCGCCGCCTGCGCTCATCGCACGTCTCCACTCGTGGGCCGAGATGGCCTGTTGGCGGGTGCGGCACCCGCGAGCCGCTCCCTCGACGGATTTTAGGGGAGCGGCCTCCTGTCACGCGGGATCAGTGAGATATTCGCGCCTTGATCTCGGAGATGGAGGCGACCGGAGTGGGATCGATGCCATATCCGAGGGCGAGGTAGACACTCGCGTAGTCGCTGACCTCGATCAGCGAGGCGAGCCGCTCCAGCGGGTGCACCCCCTGGGCCACCATCTCGCTGGTGCGCACGCCCCGGTCGTGGGCGAGCCGCAGGGCCGCCTCGCGCTGCTTGGCGACCCTCGGGTGCTCATCGGTGTCGCGGAAGACGAGCACCCGCAGGGCGGCGGTCTCCTCGTCGGCGAAGATGTCGCGCCCGGCGAGCGGGCCCTCAAGGGCCATCACCTGGTTGTGCCCCGCCTCCGGGATCTCGCCCCAGATGGCTGGATATTTGGCGTTCTCGTTGAGCTGGCAGGCCAGGCGGTAGGCCGCGACCGCCGCCAGAGGCGATGAACCCCAGATCGTCGGCACACTGCCCGCCAACTCGGCGGCCAGGGTCTTGCCGGGGTTGATGAACGACTCGCTTCCCGGCCGGCACCGGTGCGCGATGTCCTCCAGGCTCCTCGCGGTGTCCTCGAAGTTCTTCTCCTCCGCCTCGGCCAGCCCGAGGGCGGCGGCGGCCACGACCAGCGGCACCGACAAGGCCCACAGGTTGGCCCGCGGTTGCCCCGTCGTGGCGACCGGCACGAACAGGCCCCGCGCCTGCCGCGCCACCTCGGCGAGGGGCGACTTGGCCCCGCCGACCGCGAGCAGCCGGGAGCCGCGGCGCACCGCCTCGGTGGCGGCCGACAGAGTCTCCTCCGTGCGGCCCGAGCAGGACACGGCGATCACCAGGTCGGCGGCGCCCACCCAGCCGGGCAGGCGGTGCGAGCGCACGGTGACGATCGGGAGCGCGGCGCCCGGGCCGCAGACCGCCGCCATCACGTCGCCCGCGATGCCCGACCCGCCCATGCCCGCCACGACGACGGCCCTCGGCCGGCCCTCGCCGGCCAGACGGGACAGCCCCGCGTCGACCGAGGCGCGGTAGGACACGCGCACCTGCGCGGCCGACGAGGCGACCGCGCGCAACATGCCCGACGGGTCACCTGAGACCAGGTGCTCCTGGTTGTCGAGCAGGTCGGCGTCGAAAGTGAAGGCGGACACGGATCAGGCGCTCTTGCGCGCCTCGTCCACCAGCAGCACGGGAATGTCATCCCGCACCGGATAGATCAGGCCGCATGAATCGGAGGTGCAGACAAGCTCGTCCGCCTCGGTCTCGGCGCGCAGCGGAGCCTTGCAGGCCGGGCAGGCCAGGATCTCCAGCAGCCAATTGTCGATCTTCATGCTCAGCTCCTCACCACGGCCAGGACCTCGTCGCGGATCCCGGCCGTCATCTGCTCGTCGGCCGCCTCGGCGTTGAGCCGCAAGAGCGGCTCGGTGTTGGAGGGGCGCAGGTTGAACCACCAGCCGGACCCGCGCACGGTCAGACCGTCGAGCTCGTCGAAGGTCACGCCGTCGCGCCCCGAAAAGGCGTCACGCACCCTGGTCAGCGCCGCGGCCTGGTCGTCGACCCGGCTGTTGATCTCACCGGAGGCACTGTAGCGGGTGAAGTCGGCCAGCAGCTCCGACAGCGGCCGCTCCTGCTCGCCAAGCGCGGCCAGCACGTGCAGAGCGGCCAGCATGCCCGAGTCGGCGAACCAGAAGTCCCTGAAGTAGTAGTGCGCGGAGTGCTCACCGCCGAAGACGGCGCCCGTGCGGGCCATCTCCGCCTTGATGAACGAGTGGCCGACGCGGGTGCGCACCGGCTCGCCGCCCTGCTCGGAGACGATCTCGGGCACCGCCGCGGAGGTGATCAGGTTGTGGATGATCGTCGCACCGGGGTGCTTGGCCAGCTCGCGCGTGGCGACCAGGGCGGTGATCGTGGACGGCGAGACCGACTCACCGCGCTCGTCGATCACCCAGCACCGGTCGGCGTCGCCGTCGAAGGCCAGCCCGAGGTCGGCCCCCGCCGCCACGACCGCCTTCTGCAGGTCGCGGAGGTTCTCCGGCTCGATGGGGTTGGCCTCGTGGTTGGGGAAGGTGCCGTCGAGCTCGAAGAAGAGCGGGGTCAGCTCGACGGGGAGCCCGTCGAACACGACCGGGACCGTGTGGCCGCCCATGCCGTTGCCCGCGTCGACGACCACCTTGAGCGGCCTCATGCCGGACAGGTCGACCAGCGTGCGCAGGTGGTCGGCATAACCTTGCAGCAGGTCGCGCCGCTCCACCTCGGCCTGCCCCACGGCCGGCGGCTTGGCCCCGGACGCGAGCAGCTCGGCCGCCCTGTCGCGGATCTCGGCGAGACCGCTGTCGATGCCGATGGGGACGGCATTTGCCCGGCAGAGCTTCATCCCGTTGTATTGCGCGGGGTTGTGGCTGGCGGTGAACATCGCGCCGGGCAGCCCTAGCGAGCCGCTCGCATAGTAGAGCAGGTCGGTCGACCCGAGGCCCGCGTCGATCACATGCGCACCGGCGGCGCCGGCGCCGCGGGCGAAGGCGGCGGCGAGCCCGGGCGACGAGGCGCGCATGTCGTAGGCGACGACCACTGACGCGGCCCCCGTGACCTCGACGAACGCGGTCCCGATCGCCTCGGCGAGACTCTCGTTAAGCTCGTCGGGCACGACGCCGCGAATGTCGTATGCCTTGAAGATCTTGGCGAGATCGCCCACTCCAGCTCCGCCCTCAGGTCGTTTTCCATCGGTCACCTGAGCCTACTGCGTGCGGGGTCCCTGCCGCCTCCCGAAGGGGGCGGTAAGCAGCGCGCCCTCCCGCGCGCCCCGAAGGGGGGGTTGGTAAGCGACATGCCCGCCGGAAGGGCTGCTTAAGCAGATGCCCGCCCCGGGGAGTGCGGCGGGCAGGCGCTCCTTGGAGGGGCGCGGTAAGCGGGCTCCTGCCGTACGGGGTGGTGGGCAGGTGCCCCTCGGCGGGGATTGGCACGTTCCCGGTCGGGGCGCACGCCTACGGCGGACGCCCGGTGGGCCGGGGCGCCCGCTGGCCGCGGGTGGTCATGGTCGGGCCGGTCGGTGGTCGGCCGCCGGGGGGCGGCAGGTGGTCATGACGTCACGGCGAGTCGCCGAAGCGCTCGCGGCGGGCACGGACGGTCACGGTTGTCAGCGCTCGGGTTGTGTCTGGGCCGATCGGAGCACGCGCAGGTGGCCGCGCCGGCCGACCTCGACTCCCTGCCCGACCGGCTCGGTGCCGGAGCCGGGAGCGGGCCGCGCCGCCTCACGCACGGCGTTGGCCAAGGCCTCAAGGTCGTCGGTGCTGGGCTGGCCACCCTCGGTGGGAAGCCGGACGACCTCCCATCCCCGGGGCGCGGTGAGTCTTTCGGCATGTTCGGCACACAGGTCGTAGCAGTGCGGCTCGGCGTACGTCGCCAATGGGCCAAGGACTGCGGTCGAGTCGGCGTAAACGTACGTGAGCGTGAAGACGGCAGGCGAAGAGCATGCGGTGCGGGAACAGCGTCGGACGGGGCTCACGGAGGGACCGTATCCGTTAAGCGTCCAAGGCGCCACTACCTGAGCGCTCTTAAAGAGCGTGTCATCGCAATTCGGACATGCTGCCGCTAGTTCGCCGGCACTCCGAATCCCCACAGGTTCTCACCTGTCACACAGGCCCCGCCAAGCATTTTCCGCCTCACAAGGGCATCCGGGCCACGGAGTACGGCCGGCGGGCCCGCCCGGCGGCAGGATTGCCAGCAAGTCACAGGATGAGGTTAAAAAGGCCCATTAACCGCTATCAAACCGGATAGTGCGCTGCCGTGGACAAGGCTCGCACCAGGTGCGAACTCCCCGCCCCCGCCCCCGCTTCTAGACTTGCGCTGTGAGTTCGGTACCCGGCGGATCCTCCCGCCCTCATGGCCCCCGTCGTCGGGACCGGCATGGCCGTGGCCTGCGCGGGCCGATCGCCCCCTCCCACGTGCCGATCGCCCGCTCGCGGGGCGAGCGTTTCGACGATCTCGTGCTCGACGCGGTCGACCGGCTCAGGTCCCGCTGGGGCAACGAACTCTCGGCGGTGGAGTTCTCCGTCGAGGAGGTCCCCCCGCTGAGCGAGCTCGGCGACGGACCCCGCGCGGGGTCCGACCCGATCCCGTTCGGCCGCGCCCAGGAGGCGCGCGGCAAGACCCCCGCCGTGATCGTCGTCTACCGCCGCCCGCTGGAGGCCAGGGCCCGCGACCGCGAGACGCTCGGCGCGCTGGTGCACGACACGGTCGTCGAGCAGGTCGCGGGCCTGCTCGGGCTGTCTCCCGAGACGGTCGACCCGGGCTACGACGAGCGCCACTGACGCCCGCGGCGCGGGCCGCAGGTTAGTTTTCCCCGCCCCCCGGGCATATCCGGGCGGGAGACGCACCTCACGGCATGACCGTGGCCGTGGACTCGGTGAGTGAAGGCACCAGGGTCCAGGACCGGGCGGCCGCGAGTGGCTGCACTGACAACATGAGGCCGGCTGCGCCCCGGTCCTCCAGGATCCGGCCGCCGTAGACCGGTCCTGAGCCGGACAGGGGTGTGACGACCACGGCGAACGGGCTGGAGGCGCCCTTTTCGTGCGGGAGTTCGATGTTCACGGTGCGTGCCGCCGGAATCCGGACCTCGACCGGATCGGAGGGAGCCCCTTCCCTCGGCGCCATCTGGAGCAACACCCGCCCCTCCGTCTGCGGCGCCGAGAGCACGAGGTGAGAACTCTGCTTCCCCTCGGTCCGGTTGTCGGCGACGACGCTTCCGAGATCGATGGGGAGGGCTCCCGCCGTCAAGGCCGTGTCCTTCTTCGACCCCGTGCCGGCTGCCACGACGCCCGCCACGACCGGGACCCGCGAGGTGATCACCACGGCGCCCGGTTTGGTGCCGAGACCGCCGGACAGCTCCATCGTCGCCACCGACCCTGCGGGCACATCCAGCACCTCACGGCCGCTGACGGCCTGGAGTCCGTCCTCGGTGAGGGTCTTCACCTCGACCTGCGTGGCGCTCTGCCCGGGCGCGGCCACGAGAAGTTCCCTCCCGCCTCCCCCGCCGGGGACACCGGGCACGACCACGCGGGTCGCGGGCGCGGCGGCGTGGGGCATCCAGTCCACCCCGCGGTTCTTGTGCAGCACGGCCTCCGCCATCGCGGCCACCCGCCCGCCGCTCGCCCGCACCTCCAGGGCGAGGACGAGCGCGGAGGGGGCGAACTCGGCCACGTCGATCCTGTGGTTCTCGCCGGGCTGGAGCGTGACGACATTGTCGGTCTCGCCGTAGACCGGCCCCTCCCCCGAATAGACCAGGATCTCGGCGGTGACCGGCGTGGTGCCGGGGTTGCTCAGGTGCAGCGTGACGGCGGCGGCCGCGGGGCCGGGGCCGATCATCCACGTGGTGGGCACGGGGTCGGCGCAGCGTGTGGCGGACAGGCCGCGGCGTTTGCCCTTCGTCTCGATCGAGGTGTACGCGGATTCGAGTCCGGCCATCTCCCCGGTGCCGAAGATCTTGAGGGGGGCGTCCGTCTCGACGGCCTCGTGCCACACCTGGCCGTGCCGGTCGAGGATCGCGAGGGGGTCGCCTTCCTTGCGGAACTCGGCGACGGTCACGCCGCTCACCCCTTGGGCCGGGATCGTGGTGGGCGAGCCCACCACGGCCTCGCCGACCGCCACGGGCACGACCACGCTGACCGTCTCGCCCGAGGGCGCCGGGCAGACCGTGGTGACCGTGTCGACCGGCACCTGTGTGGAGGGCGGCAGGGCCGCGACGCCTCCCGCCGTGTGCGCGGGGCGGGTCACGTAGGCGACGCCGTACATCGCGAGCAGGGCGACCAGCACGAGTGCGAGGAGGCCGAAGCGGTTTTCGACGAGACTCTTCACCGGCGGATCGCCTTCGCGCGCCCGGCCCGGCGTCTCCTGCCCGCGGCCCGGAGCGGCGGCGGGCCGGCATCGGCCGCCGCCGCGTGAGGGGCCTCGCTGCCCGGCACGAGGCTTTCGCGCTCGCCGCGAGCACCGGGCGCGGCGAGCACCAGGGCGACGACCAGGAGCGCGCCCTGCCCCCAGAGCCACCAGCGGTGCGGCCCGCCGCCGTCGTCGGGCCGGGCGGGCGGCGGGTGCGGCTGCAGCAGGGACCGCCAGACGGCGGCGTCCGCCCCCAGGGTCTTCCTGACCAGGGTGGGCTGGGCGTCGAGGACGCGGACCGTCGCGGGGTCGATCGGCGCCGCGAGCACCACGAAACGTACGCCGAAGGCCGCCAGCGTGGCCATGTCGTGATCGCCCCTCCCGGCCAGCAACCCGCTCGCCGCCCAGAGGAACCGGTCGTGTTCACCGCGTCCGGGCACGGGCACGTCGAGCTCGCCGAGCAGCGGGGCGCGTCCAGGGAGCACGGTGTAGGTCAGGGCGGCGCTCCCCTGCGCGGGGCGGATCATCAGGACCCGGTCGCCGGGCGCGGCCTCCGAGGTGACGACCGGCGGGAGGGGGGCGGGCATGTCACTGCGCAAGGGGCCGGTCACCCCCTTGACCATCCAATATCCCGCGGCGAGCAGAGGTGTGGAATATGCCACCACGACCGTGAGGAACGCGGCGATCTTCCGGAGTTTTCCGGCTCTGCGGAGTTCGGTGATGCGGTGGGAGGTGAGCGCAGCCAGCATGAGCATGCCCATGGCGGCGAGGGCGAGGGGCACGCCGGGCCAAGCGGGGGCGGGGACGCCCCCGTTCAGTCCGACGACGTTGACCCGGCTCACCAGGATCGCGACAAGCAATCCGAAAAGCGTCACGCCCCACCCGATCGCGACGATCATCCGTTGCCGCCGCATGAGCAGCGCCGCCAACGCGGATGCGATGAGCCCGGCGGTGACCCACCACGGCGGCAGGCCGGGCCCGCCGGGACTGAGCCCGACCAGCGACTCGGCGGGCAGCCGGGGCGCGACGAGATCCGCCCGGTGCAGGCCGACTTCGAGGAGGAATCTCCCCGGCTGCTCGACAAGGTCGATCAGCCACGGGAGCAGGAGCACGGCGGGCACGATCAGCACAATGCTCACCGCCTCCCCCACCGCCGGACGCACCCCGCCGAACGCCACCGCGGCGAGCACACACAACACCGCGACCAGCGCGTAGACCAACGGCACGAACGCGGTGCCCACCGCCAGAGCGAGGCCGAACCCCCACGCCGCACGCCGCGACCTGCGGCGGTCCCTCGCGAGCAACGCGGGACCGAGCCCGACGTAAACCGGCAGCAGGATCAGCACCACAGCCGTGCCAAGTCGCCCGGCCGCGACCGCGCCGGTGCCGACCGGCAGCAGCGCGTAGGTCGCGGCGAGCCAGAACCTCGCATAACGCGAGGGCACCAGCGCACGTGTCGCGAGATAGGCGGAGACACCGGCGAGCGGGACACATCCCACCAGGAGAACCGCGACCGCCGTCTGCACCTCGCCGAAGAACAACGCCGCCACCCCTGCCACCACCGCGATGTACGGCGGAGCCCACGCGTCGGTGCCGAGACCGATGTCGTGGTGGTCCTCGATGTAGACACGCCACAGGTCGGCGGCGCTCCCGACCACCGGCACGAGTGCCCCGCCGCCGAGTGCCCCGCCGCCCAGGAGGTGGCGGGCGGCGATCAGCGTCACGGCGACGAGCAGAAAGGTCAGCAGCACACCCGCACTGGCGAAGGTCCGCCGGAACACACCGGAGTCGGCGAGCAGCTCCTCGCCGGGCTCCTCCCCCGTGACCGCGCGGACGGCGCCGGCGTGGTGCCGGCCGGGGGAGTCGACCGGTCCCTCGCCGGAAACGAAGGCTTGGACCATGTCGGCGAAGCGCCGCCATCCCGCTCCGGGCGGGGTGAGCAGGTGTTTGACCTCGGGGTAGTGCTCCTTGCGGCCGGCGCGTCTTCGCCGCCTGCCGCGCCGGATGCGCATGGGGTGCAGCAGCACCGAGCCGAGTGCGCTTATCTCGTCGAGGGCACTCGCGGGCTGCTTGGCCAGCAGGAACACCGCGGTGCGCACGACCGAGCCGAGGGAGTTGCGGACCAGGGCCCGCAACATCGCGAGGAAGGGCAGGTTGACCACGACCACGAACATCGCGTTGCGCCGGTCGAGCCGCCGGGGGTGGTGGTCGCTGGCCGCCGGCGGTCGGCGGCGGCGCGCGGACGCCTCGGCGTGCCAGGCCACGGCGTCGGTGACGGTGATGACCCGGTGGCCCGCGTTGCGGACCCGCCAGCAGAAGTCGAGGTCGTCCCGGAAAAGCGGCAGCCCCGGATCAAAACCACCGATCTCATCCCAAACATCCCTGCGCACCAGCATGCCGGCGGTGGACACCGAGAGCACGTCCCGCAGTCCGTCGTGCTGCCCCTGATCGTATTCGCGAGGTTCGAGCCCGGTGTCCCGCCGCCCGGTGCGGTTGACCGTGACGCCGGCCTCCAGCAGAAGCCCCCGGTCGAGGTGGTCGCGGAGCTTCGGGCCGAGCACGGCGGCGCCGGGTTCGTCGCTCGCCGCGCGCAGCAATTCGCGCAGGGCGTGCTGGTCGGGGGCGCAGTCGTCGTGCAGCAGCCAGATCCACTCCTGGCCGGCCGTCGCCGCGGGCAACTTGCGCAACGCCTGCGCCACGGCGGATCCGAAGCCGGTGGAGCGCGGATAGGTCAGCACACTGGCCGGGCCGAACGCCTCGGCGAGCAGGGTGCCGCTGCCGTCGCGGCTGCCGTTGTCGATCCCGATGACGCGGTCGACCGCCCTGGACTGCGCGGACAGCGCCCGCAGCGTGTCGCCGAGCCAGCGCGCGCCGTCGTGGGCGACGACGATGGCTGTGACCAGGAGGCGGGGAGCAGAACCGGGCGTGATCCCGAAGATCGACCGAGCAGGGGAGGACGACGAGAAGACAGTGGACGACATGGGCTGCTTTCGGGGGGTAGCGCAGTCTCCGCAGAATGCCGCACTCACCATACAGCCCAGGCGCGAGCGATCACGGATGCCCGGAAAAGAGACGGCCACACAGCCGTGAAGATCACAACTGTGTGGCCGTTTGCGAGAAACATGCCCGCTTATCTGTCATATCCCGGTTGTCCGAGATTTCTTATTTTCCTTGATCAATCTTCTTAAATGATCTTGCTTACTAACCTGCCTGGCGCTTGAGCCTTCGACGCTCCCGCTCGGACAGCCCACCCCAGATGCCAAACCGCTCGTCGTGCTCAAGCGCGTATTCCAGACACTCGGCACGCACTTCGCAAGATCGACAGACCTTCTTGGCCTCTCGTGTGGAGCCACCCTTTTCGGGGAAGAACGCCTCCGGGTCGGTCTGCGCGCACAAGGCACGCTCCTGCCAGCCCAGATCTTCAGCGCTGAGCGCCTGTGCGATGACCGGTTCGGTCATGCACACCTCCCTGCCGCCCGCCCGCGATGGAGCCCCCCATGATCGCCCTCCTCATACCCACCCTTTGGAAGGCGTAACAACACGTCTGTAATTACACGCGTGTCCAACGTGTGGAGTCAAGCGGCATGCCGGTATCCCGGGGAAAGACCAGCTCGCCCCGGTTCAAAGCCGTGTGCTCGCGATGGGCGGGTTGCACGGCCCACGCGCAGCGGTGTCCCGCCGAGTTCCGCAGGTTCAGCGGACGGAAACGTAGCAGCCCATGTTCTGGGCCTGACCAGGTGACACCTTCTCTCTACCCTGTGATTGCGCGGCCATTACCGGCGCGGTTCGTCAGAGGCGTGGATCGCCGATGGATCGAGGGGTGTCGTCCCGTTAGCCGGACTGATCCGGACTCGTCGAAGGACGGGAAGGATTGTTTAGTGCGTCACCCCGATAGGCACTCGGGTCGAACCGCACCGTCGCCTCGGCCGACGGGTGCACGGGCTGACCTTGGCTTTGCGCATAGTCGTGCTGCGGGGTGGAGGGATTTGAAGGCTGCTGATGCTGTCCCGGTTGCGGGGCAAGCGCATCGTTATACGGCTGATAGCCCACGTCAGATGGCGTATCCCCGGGATAGGGAATCGAAGGCATAGTTCCGGCGTGAGCCTGCTGATAGGTCTCGGCCTGCTGATATGCCTGCGCGAGTTGCTGCGTGCGCGGATCCCCCGGGCTGGACTCGTGGTACGGATTCGGCAGCTGACCGTAGTCCGGAGCGGGATATCCGGCGATGGGCTGACTTGTCGAGATTTGCGGGGAGTCATACACGGAGGGCGTGGTGTACGGCCCCTGACCTGTGTCGAAGACGTCCGGCTGGTTACCGTAGCCTCCGGTCTGCTGCGCGGCCTGCCCGAACGGCGGGGTCGACATGTCGCCCTGACCGTAGGACGGATACGACGGGAGACCGTCGACCGGCGCGGGCAGGTCGGGACGGCTGTCCTGCGGCGTGAAGATGTCCGGCCGGGAGTCGCGCGGGGTGTAGGCGTTGTTCTGCCCGCCGTCCGGGGACGGGTAGGGATTGTCCGGACGGCTGTCCTGCGCCGGGTAGGACCCGCTCCCCTGCGAATAGCGCTCGGGCTGCGCGGCCGGGGCCGACGGCAGCGGATAGACCCCGGTCGGCTGCTGCCCGTAGGGGTCGGGGTTGGCCGGCGTCACCGGAGGCAGCGGCTTCGGCGGCTCGTACTGGCCGTAGGACGGCTGGGAGGGCTGGAAGGCGCCTCCACCCGGCGACGAGGGAGTGGAGCCGGAGGGCGCGGCCTGAGACGGTCCCGGCCCTGTTCCCTGGCCTCCGGGGCCGGTGTCGCCCCCGCGGTAGCCGGAGGGCCCGGCGTCGCTCGAGCGGTAGTTCTGCGTCGCGTCGGCCTGCTGGTCGAAGGAGCCGTCGCTCAGGTGGGCGCCGGTGTGATACGGGCCGCCGGACGGCGGCGCGTCGGCGCCCGGCTGCTTGCCGAAGGGCTCGGGAACGGCGGGCGGCTGCCACCCGGCCTGCGCGCCGGGCGCGGGCGCACCGGGAGCAGGCGCACCGGCGGCGGGGGCGCCCGGCGCCGGCCGCGGAGGGGTGGGTGCGCCGGGCGGCGGCGGCACGGGCATGCCGGGCGCGGGCGGGTTCGCTCCGGTCTGGCCCAGCGGCTTCTGCACCGGCCCGTGGCCGGTCCCGGGAATCGGGCCCTGAGGAGTGACATACGGCGGAGGGGCCTGGCCGAAACCGGGACCGGGCCCCCCGGGCGCGCCTCCGCCGGGACCCTGCTGGGCCCCCGGGAAGGGAGTCTGCTTGCCCTGCTGCCCGCCCTTGCCAGACTCCGGCATGGCCATCGGCAGCACATAGAGAAGGGCCAGCGCGACCAGCGCGAGCTGCGGCGCCCGCGTGAGAACGAACTCCAGGAGGCTGCCGAACCCGTCGCCGGCGAAGAGGCCGGCGAGGAACGCCAGCGCCCCGAAGACCAAGGAAGCCGCGAGCGAGCCCGCGGCGCCGAGGAGGACCATACCGCCCTTGGGTGTGGGTGGGCCGAATCTGGTCACGAGGACCACTGCGCCCACGATCAGAGCGGTGTTCACCGGTCCGGCGATGCCGCCGAAGTAAAGGCCGCTGCGTTCGGCGAACGACAGGGCCCCGAGGAAGAACAGGGACACGACGTGCACGAGGATCTGGGCTGCGGCTGCGGCCAGCGTGATCCACGCTGCCGGTTCACGCAGCCGGCCTGCGTCGACTCTGATCACAACAACCCCCAAGTATCTGCGTGTGGCCGACGCCGAGTTAAGCACATAGCCGACTTGCATGTCGGCTCACCTATGAACATCACCATTACCGGCAAGTACCACCAAGTACTAACAAGTGCCTGCATGCACCCCGTTAGGCTCCGAGTCCCCCGACCCTCGGCCGACGTCCATGACCAGCACTGGCCATCAAGAGTCGATCAAGCCCTACCGCTCAAGCGCAGGCTCGATCTTTGATGCGTCTTTTTATCGGATTTCACCGACATTTTCGCAGCCAGCCATGCACAACGCGACACCCAGCGCCCGCCTCCTCACACCTCACGAAGACGATCCACGACGGGATGGAAGACTGTGCGGCATGCGCATTGTGTCCCTCGCCGGAGGAATCGGCGGCGCACGTTTCCTCCGTGGCCTGCTCACCGCCGTCCCCGACGCCGAGATCACGGTCATCGGCAACACCGGTGACGACATCACGCTCTTCGGCCTCCGCGTCTGCCCCGACCTCGACACGATCATGTACACGCTCGGCGGCGGCATCGACGAGAACCAAGGTTGGGGCCGCGCCAAGGAGACCCACGTCGTCAAAGAGGAGCTGGCCGCCTACGGCATGGAGCCGCAGTGGTTCGGGCTCGGCGACCGGGACTTCGCCACCCACATCGTGCGCACCCAGATGCTGAACGCGGGCTACCCCCTCTCCCAGGTCACCGAGGCGCTCTGCACACGCTGGCAGCCCGGCGTGCGCCTGCTGCCCATGAGCGACGACCGCACCGAGACCCACGTGGTGGTCACCGACGAGCACGGGCGGCGCGCGATCCACTTCCAGGAGTGGTGGGTGAGGATGCGCGCCTCCGCACCCGCCGAGGAGATCGCGCTGATCGGCGCCGCCGACGCCAAGCCCGCCCCCGGCGTGCTCGAGGCGATCCACGGCGCCGACCTCGTGATCCTGCCGCCCTCCAACCCAGTGGTCAGCATCGGCACGATCCTCCAGATCGCCGGCATCCGGCAGGCCCTGGAGGCCAAGGTCGTCGTCGGCGTCTCCCCCATCATCGGCGGCGCGCCCGTGCGGGGCATGGCCGACGCCTGCCTCGCCGCCGTCGGCGTGCCGGCCACCGCGCAGGGCGTGCTTGAGCTGTACGGAGCATCCCTGATCGACGGCTGGCTCGTCGCGGAGGAGGACCGGGACACCCGCCTCGACGGCGTCCGGGTCGAGGTCCGCCCCGTCCTCATGAGCGACCCCGCCGCCACCGCCGCCCTCGCCCAAGCCGCCCTCGACCTAGCCGGAGAACTCGCACAATGATCACCATCCGTCCTGTGACCGGGCTGCCCGAGATCGCCCCCGGCGACGACCTGGCCACGATCATCGGCTCCGCCGTACCCGACCTGGCCGACGGCGACATCCTGGTGGTCACCTCCAAGATCGTCAGTAAGGCGGAAGGGCAGGTGCGCCGGGCGGACGACCGCACCCAGGCCATCGCCGACGAGACCGTCCGCGTGGTCGCCCGCCGCGGCGACCTGGTGATCTCGCAGACACGGCACGGCCTCGTCATGGCGGCGGCCGGCGTCGACGCCTCCAACACCGAACGCGGCACCGTGCTGCTCCTGCCCGAGGACGCCGACGCCTCCGCCCGCGCCATCCGCGCCGGTCTCCGTGAGCGGCTCGGCAAGAACGTCGGGGTCGTCGTCTCCGACACCTTCGGCCGCCCGTGGCGCGAGGGCCTCACCGACGTCGCCATCGGCGCGGCCGGTGTCACCGTCATGGCGGACTTCCGCGGAATGAGCGACGAACACGGCAACCCGCTGAGCGCCACGATCACTGCGCTCGCCGACGAGCTCGCCGCGGCGGGCGAGCTGGTGAAGGGCAAACTGTCCGGAGTGCCGGTCGCGGTCGTGAGCGGCCTCTCAACCCTCGTCACACCTGACGACGGGCCCGGCGCACGCGCTCTCGTGCGCACCGCCGACGACGACCTGTTCGCGTACGGCTCGCGCGACGTCGTGTTCGCCAGGCGCACCATCCGCGACTTCTCCGACGAACCTGTGGACGGCGCCGCCGTACGCCGCGCCGTGGACGCCGCCATCGCGGCTCCGGCGCCGCACCACACCACACCGTGGCGTTTCGTGCTGCTGGAGTCGGCCGAATCGCGGGAGAAACTGCTCGACGCCATGCTCGCGGCCTGGATCGCCGACCTTCGGGGCGACGGATTCAGCGAAGAGTCGATCGCCCGCCGCGTCAAACGCGGTGAGGTGTTGCGGCGTGCGCCATACCTGGCGGTGCCCTGTCTGGTGATGGACGGCTCGCACACCTATCGCGACGAGCGCCGCAATCAGGCCGAACGGGAGATGTTCGTCGTCGCGACCGGCGCCGGGGTGCAGAACTTCCTCGTGCAACTGGCCGTCGAAGGGCTTGGCTCGGCCTGGGTGTCGTCCACGATGTTCTGCCGGGACACCGTACGCGATGTCCTGGACCTGCCCTCCACTTACGATCCCATGGGCGCGGTGGCCATCGGCCATCCCGCTGCTCCCCCGCGCGACCGCGCACCGCGCGCCGCCGCCGACTTCATCCTGGTTCGGTAGGGCTGTTTGGGTCCGGGTTCCCCGAGGCTGGGAACCCGGACGGTCGGACTTGACCGTCACGCGTGGTCGGCTACGACTCCACGCGGGTCGTCAAGGTGATCGGCACCGCCGTACGCCGCACACTCCCGCACACACCGTCACTGGCCGCCGCCGCGGCCCTGCGCTCGGCGCTCGGCTCGGTGTACTCGGTCGTGCGCTGCCGCAGCGGGCGGCCGGTGGGGGCCACCATCGCGGCGATCTCACTGATCGTCTTGTAGGAGCCGTTCTCCGAGCCCGCCATGCGGCTGATGGTCTCCTCCATCAGCGTGCCACCGAGATCGTTGACCCCGGCGGCGAGCACCTGCCGGCACAGGCCGTCGCGGAGCTTCACCCATGAACACTGGATGTTCTTGATGGACCCGTGCAAGAGCACCCGGGCCAGCGCGTGCACCGCGAGGTTCTCCCGCGAGGTCGGGCCGGGCCGGGCGATGCCCGCCAGGTAGATGGGCGCGCTGTGGTGCACGAACGGCAGGAGCACAAACTCCGAGAAGCCTCCCGTGCGCGACTGCAGCTCGCGGATCAGCCTGATGTGCCGCACCCAGTGCAGATGGTTGTCGACATGGCCGTACATCATCGTCGACGTGGTCGGAATGCCCACCCGGTGGGCTGTCGTGATGACCTCGATCCACTCCTGCGTCGGCAACTTGCCCTTGGTCAGCACCCAGCGCACGTCGTCGTCGAGGATCTCGGCCGCCGTGCCCGGCAGCGAGTCCACCCCCGCCTCCTTCGCGCCGACCAGCCAGTCCTCAATGGAGAGGTTCGTACGGCTTGCGCCGTTGACCACCTCCATCGGGGAGAAGGCGTGGACGTGCATATCCGGGCATCTGGCCTTCACCGCCTTGGCGATGTCGAAATATGCCGTGCCGGGGAGATCAGGGTGGATGCCGCCCTGCATGCACACCTCGGTCGCGCCCGCCGCCCACGCCTCCTGCGCCCGATCGGCCACCTGGTCGAGCGAGAGCGTGTAGGCGTCGGCGTCCGAGCGCCGCTGCGCGAACGCGCAGAACCGGCAACCCGTGTAGCAGACGTTGGTGAAGTTGATGTTCCGGTTGACGACGTAGGTCACGTCGTCGCCCACCGCCTCCCGGCGCAGCCCGTCGGCGATCTCGCACAGGGCGGCCAGCGCCGCGTCGTCGGCCCCGCGTCCGTGCTGGTCGCCGGCCGTCTCCAGCAGGGTCAGCGCCTGCGCCTCGGTCAGCTTCGCGGGGTCCCGCTCGGCCTGGCGCAACGCCTCGCCGACGTCGCCCACGAGAACCCCGCCGACCGCGTTGACAGGGGCGGTGGTGCCGGTGCCGTCGGAGGCCGCCGTGGGATCGCTCTCATGGAGGCGCTCCCGCAGTGCCTCCCAGTCACCGTAAACGTGGTCGAAGTCATCACGCCGGTCGTTCGTCCTGCCCTCGGTGTCCACGCCGACGTGCAGGTCGACCCGCCCCGACGCCGTGAACCCCCCGTCGGGCTCCTGCCACGGACGGCCCACGACCAGCGCCGACTCGTCGGCCATGCCCGTCACCGGGTCGAGGAGCGCACGCACGTGCCCCACCACCCTAGGGTCGAGCCAGGGCTCCCCCGCCTTGATGAACTCGGGGTAGACGGTCAGACGCTCGCGCAACGTGAAGCCGGCCTCCGCCGTAAGCGCGGTGAGGCGCTCGATCTGCGGCCAGGGACTCTCCGGGTTGACGTGGTCGGGCGTCAGCGGCGACACGCCGCCCCAGTCGTCGATCCCGGCCCGCACCATCAACTCGAACTCGTCGCCGATGAGGTTGGGCGGGGCCTGCACACGCATCTTCGGCCCGAACACCAGACGCGCCACCGCGATGGTCGCCGCCAGCTCGTGCAGGTCGGCGTCCGGCATCCGCTGCATGACGGTGTCCGGTTTCGCGCGGAAGTTCTGAATAATGACTTCCTGGATGCCGCCGTATTCCCTCGCCACCTTGCGGATGGCGAACAGTGACTCCGCCCGATCCCGGATCGTCTCCCCGATGCCGATCAGGATGCCGGTCGTGAACGGCACATTCGACCGCCCGGCATCTTCAAGCACACGAAGTCGCACCGCCGGGTCCTTGTCCGGCGAACCATAGTGAGCTTGGCCCTTCTCCGTGAACAACCTCGTCGAGGTCGTCTCCAGCATCATGCCCATCGAGGGCGACACCGGCTTAAGCCGCTGAAGGTCGCGCCAGCTCATGACCCCCGGGTTGATGTGCGGCAGGAGACCGGTCTCCTCCAGCACCCGGATCGCCATCGCACGGACATAGGACAACGTGTCGTCGTATCCATGCGCGTTAAGCCATTCCTTCGCCTGGTGCCACCGGTCCTCCGGCCGGTCGCCCAGCGTGAACAACGCCTCCTTACACCCCAGAGCCGCCCCCCGCCTGGCGATGTCGAGCACCTCGTCCGGGCTGAGGAACTCGCTGGGCAGTTTGTGGGGTGCGGTCGCGAACGTGCAGTAGTGACACCGGTTACGACACAACCGGGTGAGCGGGACGAATACTTTCCGGCTATAGGTGATGATTCCCGCACGCCCCACGGCCTCAAGACCTGCGTCCCTCACCCTGGCCGCATGGCCAAGCAGGGTCTCCAGGTGATCGCCGCGTGCGTGGAGGAGTACGGTCGCCTCGTTGACATCGAGCGCCTTGCCGTCGCGCGCCCTGGCTAGGGCGCGACGCAGAGCGCTATCACTGACTTGGGGATGACGCTCACTCATACGCGCACATTACGTTGCCCGCCTCGTCAGGCATTCAGCAGGTGTTTCCTACGGGTGGCTCGCCGGCCGAGGTCACCTGTCCGCCTGCTCGACGGCACGAACGCGCAGATCCTCGGGTGGCTCGCCGGCCGAGGTCACCTGTCTGCGCTTATCCACCGGCGGGCCGCGCTAAAACGACCGGTAGTCCCGGACCGCCATACGCGGGCCGCGGGCGGGAGGGCGGTGCCCGCTCAACTCCAGTAGCCGGGTCACTCGATAACGATGCCCGGCATACGGCTCAAGCAGCCGCAACATGCCCGCGTCATCGGTCTTCTCTCCGGTCAGCGCCCAGCCCACCACCGAGGGAAGGTGGTAGTCCCCGACCGAGACCGCGTCCGGGTCGCCGAGGGCACGCTGGCGGACCTCGGCCGAGGTCCACACCCCGATCCCGGGCAGAAGCCTGAGCAGCCGGTCCAACTCAGGCGACTCACGCGCGGCCTCGAACTTCTCCGCGTGCCAGGCCGCATTGACGATCGTCTTGGCGCGGACACCCTCGACGCCGGCGCGATGCCAGTCCCAGCTCGGGATGGACCGCCACACCTCCGGCGGAGGGAACACCCTGAGTCCTTCGGGGCCGGGGCCGGGCGCGCGTTCGCCGTACCGCGCGAACAACCAGCGCCAGGCACGCCAGGCCTCCCGCCCGACGACCTTTTGTTCGAGGACTGCGGGCACCAAGGCCTCGAAGACGCGTCCGGATCGGCCGATGCGGAGCCCGGCATGGCGGCGGGCGGCGTCCCGGACAACGTCGTGCTGTGGATCAAACCCGGACTTGTCGTCATGTGTTCCGAGCAGCTCAGGAAGCGTGTCCAGCATCCACTCCGCACCCGGCCCCCAGGCACGGCCGACCACCGCTCCCTCCCCGGGGAGTACGGTGACCCGCAGCGTGCCCGGCCCCAAAGGGGTGCGCGACGTGCGCCACACGGCGCCGCCGGCCTCCTGCCGCCATGTGGGGTCGCCGCCGCCGCGGCGGTGCGGCGACATGGTCAGCGCCACGTCCAGTGCCCCGCTCAGGGCCACGTCCGGCCGCCACACACGTTCCATTCCCCACCTCCAACGTGAGCCTAGTTCAGGCTCCCGGGGCCGCCGCCCTCGCTGTTCCGGACACCCGCCAAGGGGGGATCCGCCAAGGCGGACATTCGGCGAACATGCCGAGACTTGACTCATCTTCGCAGCCAGGTAGGTTTTCGGTTAGGAAACTTTCCTAAGCAAAAGCGGCGGGAGAACGGCTGGGCACCGGAGCAACCGATCGTCTTCCCGCCTTGCCCCGGACGCACTCCCCCCAATCGCCGGCCTTATGTCAGCGACGAGCCGACAGGAATTCCCGCGAAGCCATCCAGGAAGTACCCCTTCACCGTTTCCTGGCTCAGGCATCGCCCGCATCACGTCAATCCGCCATGCACGACAACACCGGGAGGTAAAGCAGCATGAAAATCAAGAAGTGGGCAGGAATGGTCACCGCCGGCACCCTGATCAGCGCGGGTGTCCTCATGGGTATGGCCTCGGCGGCTCACGCCTTGCCCGCCGGCTGTAGCTGGACCCAAGAGGGCTACAGAGTGACCAGCCAATGCGCGGGCGGCACCGGCCAGCACCGGGTGGTCGTCAACTTCATCCACGTCAACCCGTGGGTCGGCCCCGCCGTCATGGAAAGCCAGTGGGCTTACGTGGGCAACCACTCCTCCATCAACGTTCTTGGCACGGTGACTCACGTGAGAGTCGAAACGAAGGACTAGAAATCCCCTTAAGGCCGAGGGGACACAGAGATGTACGGTGCCCCTCGGTCTTAACGTCGTCTATTTCCCCCGTCGATCAAGCGCCGAGACTCCCACCGTGCCACGCTGACGGACCCGGAGGACCGGCCAAAGCGCCGAGGCACCCGCCGTACCCCGCCCACAGACCCGGCCGACCGGCCAAAGCGCCGAGGCACCCGCCGCACCCCGCCCACAGACCCGGCCGACCGGCCAAAGCGCCGAGGCACCCGCCGCACCCCGCCCACAGACCCGGCCGACCGGCCAAAGCGCCGAGGCACCCGCCGTGCCCCCTAGCGGGTCAGAGCTCGCTCGACACTCGGATCGCGCAGTCGGGCAAGGTGATCCCCGGCCACACGCGGGTGCCGGGGGGAAGCTCGTTGCGGGGGCCGATGACGGCGTGGTCGCCGATGACGGCGCCGCGCACGACGGCGCCTTCGGCGATGCGGGCGCCGGTGCCGATCACGGAGTCGGTCACGACGGCGCCGGCCGCGACGACGCTGTCGTCGCCGAGGACGCTGCCGCTGACGCAGGCTCCGGCGGCGACCGTGGCGCGGGCGCCGATGACGGAGCCGCCCTCGACCTTGGCCTGGGGTGACACGTCGCTGCCCGCGAGCGCGAGGTGCTCTCCGGGCGCGCCGGGCAGGGCCGGGGAGGCCAGGCGGCCGAGGACGAGGTCGCTGGAACCCTGGACGAAGGCGGCGGGGGTGCCGACGTCCAGCCAGTAGGACCGGTCGGCGTAACCGAGCACGAGCGCTCCGGCGTCGATGAGGCCGGGGAAGGTCTGGCGCTCGACGGAGACGACCTCGCCTTCGGGAATGGTGTCGATGACCGACCGCTTGAAGATGTAACACCCGGCGTTGATGCGGTTGGTCACGGGGTCGGGGGTCTTCTCCAGGAAGGCGGTGACGCGTCCCTCGTCGTCGGTGGGCACGCAGCCGAAGGCGCTCGGGTCCTCGACCTCGGCGAGGTGGAGCGTGACGGCGGCGTCGCGGTCGACGTGCATGCGAACCTGGTCGGCGATGTCGTGGCCGGACAGGACGTCGCCGTTGAAGATGAGCACGGGCGCGTCGGGGCCGCAGGTCAGGCCGCGGGCGGCGTTGCGGATGGCGCCGCCGGTGCCGAGCGGGGTCTCCTCGGTCACATATGCCAAGGAGAGCCCGAAGCCGGCGCCGTCGCCGAAGACCTCCTCGAACATCTCCGCGCGATAGGACGTCGCGAAGACGACGCGGCTCACGCCGAACGAGCGGGCCCGGGCGAGCTGGTGGGCCAGGAACGGCACACCGGCGGTGGGGAGGAGAGGTTTGGGAGTGTTGATCGTCAAGGGTCGCAGCCGGGTGCCCTGACCGCCCACCAGCAAGATCGCCTGAAGGTCGGGGGCGGGGACTCCGCCGGGGGCGTGGGGCACGTTGCTCTGCGTCACGCGGAGAGGCTAACGCACTATTCGACCGCCCGCTGATAGGAGACCAGATGTGCCTCCGCCGACGCCCGCCACGTGAACTCCCCGGCGCGTGCCCGGCCCGCGGCGGCGAGCCTTTCGCGCTGGTCGGGGGAGGTGAGGAGCGCCGTGAGGCTGCGGGCGATGCCCTCGACGTCGGGCTCGGTGTAGGCGACCGCGTCGCCGCCGACCTCGGGCAGCGCCGAACGCTGCGTCGTCAGCACGGGCGCGCCGCACGCCATGGCCTCCAGCACGGCGAGCCCGAAGCCCTCGCCCCGCGACGGGAACGCCGCGACGAGAGCCCCGCCGAGGAAGCCCGGCAGATCGCCGAAGGCGAGGTAACCCGGCCTGATCACCCGCACGTCCCCCGGCACCTCACGAATGGCGGCGTCGACTTCGTCGTCGTGGATGCCGCCGGCCAGCACGAGCGCGGGACGCTCGGGCACCGACTCCACCGCGCGGACAAACCCCCGGATGAGATTTGGCACGTTTTTGCGGGGTTCGAGCGCTCCCAGAAAAGCGACGTAAGGCTGGCCGTGCAGCCCCAGCCGGCGCGACACCCGGCGCACCTCGTCGACCCTCGGCCGGTGGAACAAGTCCGTGTCGACCCCGTGATAGGCGACGTCGAGCCGGGTGGAGTCGGCCGACAACACCCTGACCAGCTCATCCCTGGTCGCCTTCGACGGCACGATCACACGGGCGGCGTGGCGCACGGCGGTGCGGGTGGCGCAGCGGAAGAACGACGCCTTCTTCCTGCTGTGCTGCTCGGGCTCGGTGAACCACGTCACGTCGTGGACTGTGGCGACCGTGGGCACCCCTGAGCCGAGCGGCATCGAATAGTAAGGCGCGTGAATCACCTTGGCGCCGACCTGCTTGGCGAGGATCGGCACGGCGTTCTGCTCCCACGCGAGCCTCGTGGCCCGATTGGCGATGGACACCGGGCCGGCCAGCACTCGGGCGGAGGGCGCGAGGCGCCGATATCGCTCGGTGTCGGAGCGCTGGCAGACCACGACCAGGTCGGCTCCCGCCCGGTCGAGGGCCCTCACGAGTCCATCGACATATCTGATCAAGCCACCACGGTCCGCAGGCACAGCAGCGGCGTCGACAAGCACCCGAGGTGTCACAGTGGATCTCTCCCCTCAAGATCCGCGCGGCGGTTCTGACCGCCGTTCCCCCGTTCACTCTATGACCGCACCCGGCGAAACGTGGGCTAAATCACAGGGCATTTTGCTGAGCATGACCTTGTGCGGAACCGGCCGTTCTCCTGGCCGCCCAACCACCGCAGACGGCGCAGATCAGGTCCCCCATGACGATCACCATGCGGGAGACGAGGGCCACCGCGATGGCCGTGCCCTGACCACCCGCCGCCCCCAGCACGGGCATAAGAACCGCGACCATCGCGACCTCCCGCACCCCCGCGCCCGCGGGCACGACGAAGGTCATGATGCCGAGGCACCAGGAAAGCGCGAACGCCCCGACGGAGAAGACGGCCAGGTGCACAAGCGTGAACCCCGCCACGAACTCGGAGAGCACGGCGGCGAGGTGCGCGCCGTACATGACCCAGCCGATCGTGGCCCACATCAGCGCCGTGAGCATGCCTTTGCGGGTGAGAGGAACGGGAAGCGGCTCGCGCCGCAGCTTGCGCAGCCCGAAGGCGATCACCTTGTTGATCACCCGGGGTTCGAGCGCCACGAGTGTCACCGGGATCAGGAGCAGCGCCCACGCATATGGGCCGATGGAGCGGGGCGTCGAGGCGAGCAGGGTTACGGCGGCGATCAGCAACCCGCTGCCGAGCTGCACGGGGAACGCCAGGAAGAAGGCCGCCGCACTGCGCGATCTCGGCACGCCGTGGTCACGGCCCATCTCCATCTGGGCGACCATGGGCCAGATGGAGCCGGGGATGTATTTCCCCAACTGGCCAATAAAGAAGATCTTGCCTGCCGGGCGCAGCGGCAGCCGGGACCCGAGGTCGGCGAGGAGCGCCCGCCAGACCATCATCCCGCAGCCCAGAGCCCCCACCACCGCGACGAGCGACATCGCGAGCGCCCCCCACGACAGCCGCCCGAACGCCGCCGCCACCGCGTCCCACTGCCCCGCCACCGCCCACGCGCCGAACCCCAGCGCGATCACGAGGAACCCGACCCGGAGCACCCGCCCCCAGGACCGGCGCCGCGGCGCCGCCGCGGGAGCATCTCCCGCCGGTACGGCATGAGCCCGCGAGGCCGGCGCGCGGGACGCGGCCTCAGCCGAGCCGGAGCCCATCGCGGCGGGCCCGGTGTTCTCGCGGGGGTCGCCGGTGTTCACAGGGGACGGACCCGCTCGGGAGGTCGGGGCAGCCTGGGGCCACGGGGAACCATCGGCTTCTTCGTCGCGACCCACAGGTAGGTCGGCACGACCGGCAGCAGCAGCCGCAGCGCGGCCCGGGGCACCCGGGCCAGCACGGCCCCGGCGACCTTGCCGATCATGCCGGGGAAAAGCTCCGACCCGGCGAACCGCTCAGGTGTGGCGAGCACGGGAAACGTGTAGTCCCACACGTGAAACTCCCGCATCATCTTCCGCAGGCCCCATCGCGTGCGATAGCGCTCGTAGTAATGGTCGGCGCGGCCGAAGGCCCGCACATAGCGGTCGGCGAGCGCCGGCGGGAGGTAGGACAGGAAGGGCAGCTTGTAATGCGGCTCCATCACACCGAGCCGATTGCCGAGCCCTAGGTAGAGCACCCCCCGATCGGACAACACGCGCCGCATCTCGGCGATGATCGCGTCGGGGTCGACGACGTGCTCGTAGATGTGGTTGAACACCAGCACGTCAACCGACCCGTCGGGGAACGGCAGAGCCGTGCCGTCGCCGCACACGAACGCCACCCGCCCGCCGAACCTGGCCGCCGCCTTGCGCAGGCCCGGCACGTCGATGTCGACACCGAAGGTGTGCAGCGCCCCGGCCTCGGCCAGCTCATCGGCGATGAACCCCGCCGAACAGCCGATATCCGCCACGGTCAGCCCGGCGAGCACCCCGGCTGGGGAGTCCGGCTCGGCACCAGGCTCCTGCCCGGTGCCACCCTTAACCCCCGTTCCCTGCCCGGTTCCCAAGCCCTGCCCATTTCCCAAGCCCTGCCTATTTCCCAAGCCCTGCCCGGTGCCCAAGAAGTGAGCCAGCACCGCGATGATCTTCGCGGCTTTACGGCGGCGTTTGGCCTCGTCGAGCATCGCGCCCTGGAACTCGGAGTATTCGAGTTGCGCGACACGTTCCTTAGCGACTCCCACGACGCCCAACAGTACCGGCGACGCGTGGTGCCTACCTCCGAGTAACGCCGACGCGTACTCTGGTCCAATGCTCAGCCGTCTACGATCTAGCCCTTTGCTGCGGATTGTCCTCGCGTTGATCGCACTGGGCTTCCTCGGATACGGCCTGGCCAGAGACTGGGACGAGACCACGGCGGCCCTCACCAAGCTGTCGTGGTGGTCGATCATCGGATCGTTCGCGGTGGTGATGCTGGGACAGGGCCTGATGCTCGTGGCCTGGCGCGCGACCGTGTCCGGGCTGGGCTCCCCCCTGCCATACGGCGTGGCCGCGCGCATCATGTGCGTGGGCCAGCTCGGCAAATATGTGCCGGGCACGGTCTGGGCCTACGCGGCGATGATGGAGCTCGGCCGCGATCACGGCTGCCCGCCGAGGCGCACGTTCGCCGGCACGTCGCTGGCGCTCGTGATCTCGCTCGGCTGCGCGCTCACCCTCGCCGCGGCGACCCTGCCCCTCACCGCGCAGGACCTCATCCGCCAAGCCTGGTATCTCGTGGCGCTGATCCCGGTCATCCTGATCTGCATGCACCCCCGGGTGCTCGCCTGGGGCCTCAATCTGGCGATGCGCATCGCCCGGCGAGAGCCCCTGGAGCGGGATATCCCCGGCTCCGCCGTTCTCATCGCGGCGGCGACCAGCATGATCGCCTGGGTGTTGTACGGCGTGCAGGTCTGGCTGATCACCTCGGATCTGTCGCCCGGCACCGACAACTGGACACTGCTGCTGGTGTCCGCGGGCGCCTATGCCATCGGGTGGGCGACCGGGCTGCTGTTCGTGGTCGCCCCGGCGGGCATCGGGGTGCGCGAGGGGGCCATGCTGCTCGCCCTCACCCCGCTCATCGGCGCGAGCAACGCCCTGGTGGCCGCCGTGGTCACCCGGCTCGTCGTGACCTTGTGCGACCTGTCGTGGGCGGGCATCGGCTGGCTCCTCGGCCGCCGCGCCCGCACCACCGCCCAGCGGACCCCGGAGCCGGTGGCCGAGCCGTCCTCATAAGACGAGCCGCAAGGCGGCGGACGTCAGCTCAGCAGCGTGTCCACATAAGTCGTCCAATAGGGCTCCGGGTCAACCGCCTTCACCCCAGCCCGGAGCCGCTCCGGCTCGCCCGGCTCGTAGAAGCGGGCCAGGGCCTTGGTCAGGGCCTCCGTCGTGGCCTCCTCGACCAGCAGGCCGTCCACCCCGTCCGTGACGTGGTCGGCCAGGCCGCCCACCGCCGTGGCGATCACCGGGACGCCGTGCTCGTGTCCCAGCCAGACGTTCTGACTCGCCGTGGCCGAACGATAGGGCAGCACCAGCGCGTCGGCCCGCTCGAACAGGGCGGGCACGTCGCTCGCCGGGACATAGCCGGGCCGCAGCTCCACCCGGTCGCCGAGCCCGAGCTCGGCGACCAGAGCCGCGGTGTCGTCGAGCCCGCCCCAGAACTCACCGGCCACGGTCAGCCCGACGCCCGGGGTCTTGGCGAGGGCACGCAGCAGCAGGTCAAGCCCCTTGTAAGGCCGGACCATGCCGAAGAACAACAAATGATTGCGCACCGACCACCCCTCGCGGCCGGCACCTGCCCGCGCGGGCAGGTGCGGTGGCAGACCGGCCACGGCGACGGGGGCGGGCGTGAGGTCGCGGGCGATGAGCGCCTGCTCCTCGGAGTGGGCGAGCACCCGGTCCACCCGGCGGAGCAACGCCTTCATGAGCGGCTTGTCGTATGGCTTGCGCTCGTGTGGCAGCACGTTGTGGCAGAGGGCGAGGACCGGGGCACGGTGGCCCATGCCGTACAGAATGCCGAGGTAGGGGGGCACCTGCACGGGGCTGAGCACGGTGAGCACCACGAGGTCTGCCTCACGCATCAGCCTGCCGCGGCTCACCCAGCCGCCGGGGCTGCGCCAGTCGAGGCGGCGGTTGGTGTGGGGGAAGGGCGTGCCCTCGGGTGCGGTGATCGTCTGCTGGCCGGGGTAGAGGAACGACGGGTATTGCGCGCGCCACGACTCGATGACCACGTCGTGGCCGCGGGCGGCCAGGCGGTGGGCGAGCTCGGTGGTGTGCTGGGCGCCGCCGCCTTTATAGGGGTAGGTGGGCCCGACGATGGCGATGCGCATCTAATCGCCCCTGGATCGCACGATGAGGTCGGCCAGCAGGGCCAGTGAACCGATGATCAGGCCGGTGGTGAACATCATGACGGTGTTCTGGGCGAGGTAGAACGGGTGGCGGATCATGTCCCACACCAGGCCCTTGGTGATGGCGATGCCGATCAGCGACAACGCCGGCGGCATGAGCACCTTGAGCGGGTTGAAATACATGATCATGCGGAGCACCTGCAGGATGTAGCGATAGGCGTCGGACACGAAGCTGAACTTCGACGTGCCCGCCCGCTTGCTATAGCCGATCGGCAGGTAGTAGACGTCGTGCTGGTTGGAGAGGAACGCCAGCGTGATCGTCGTGACGCAGGAGAAGCCGGGGGGCAGCAACCGCAGATAGGGCTTGGCCACCGACTTGCGGAACGCCCGCAACCCGGAGTTGAGGTCGGGGATCTCCTGCCCCGCGAGCTTCTCGGCGACCTTCCTGATGAACCACTTGGCGGGCACCCGGAGCATCTTGTGCGTGCCCTGCTCGCTGGTGCGCGCCCCCACGACCTGGTCGATGCTCGGATCCTTCTCCAGGATCTGCACCAGCTCGGGGATGCGCTCATTGGGGTAGGTCATGTCCGCGTCGGTCCAGACCACGATCTCGCCGCGGGCCTCCTGGCTGCCGATGCGGCGCACCGTGCCCGATCCGCCGTTGCGGTGGAACGCCACGACCTTCATGTTGGGGAAGGACGGCGCGGCCTCGTGCAGTCTGGCCAGCGTCTGATCCGCGGAGTGGTCGTCGATGGCGAGCAGCTCATAGCTGTAGCCACTTGAGTCCATCGCGGCGCTGATGCGCTCGATCTCCTGGATGACGTGATCCTGCTCGTTGTAACACGGCAGGACGATCGTGACATAGGGGTTGTCGTCCACAGCGGATCCAGGGGAGGTCGGGGGCGTGCTCACGTCCCGCGAGGATACTCGCCAAAGCTGTGCCCCGAGCGTAAAACGGCACCCGATTCGGTTACGGAGTGTCACTTCCGCTGGTCAAGAGCGGTCGAGAACGACCATCCAGACGTTCATGGAAAACGACCAGGTGCCGTTCGGCGGTTCCACCAGGCTGCGTTCGTCCTGCCGGGCATGGAGGGAGAGGGCTTTGAAGGCCGTGCCGTACGGCGTGAGCTGGTCCGCGTCGGCGGCGAGCAGCACCGGGCGGCGGCCCGCGCCGCGGATCCTGTCGACGACGCGGCGCACCTCTTCCGGCGGGGCGGTGTCGCGCTCGGACCTGGCGCGGGCCACAGGGACACCGCACATGCCCCGGACGACCTGGGCGAAGCGATCGCCGGTCACACGTTCGACCATCAGCACGGAGGCGTCGGCCGGTATCTTGCGGCACATGGCCTCGACGGCGGCGCGCTCCCCCCGCTCGACGGGGGTGAAGGCGGTGCCGATGGAGGTGACGGCCGGGGGGACCAGCAAGAGCACCGCGCCGACGCCGGCGACGGCGGCCTGAGCGCGCCCGCCGTATCCCATGCGGCGGGCCTTGTCCTTGACCCAGCCGAGCCCCCAGACGGCCAATATGACCAGCCCCGGGATCACGATGGGCACAAGGCGGCGGGCCGCCCATGGGTGGTCGGGGGTGATCCCCGGGCGGAGCAGGGTCGCCACGGTCGTCCAGCCGATGATCGCGAGCGGCAGCAACCAGGCCGCCTCTCCGCCGCGCAACATGCGCCGGACGAGCAGCGCCCCCGCCAGGGTGGCCAGGACGACCACGGGCACCCCGACGTACCAGATCACCCAATACAGGGAGTCCTCGTAGTAAAGCCTGGTGGAGTCGATCGGCAACCCGTTGTCCCGCTGCGCCTGGGCGATGAAGGCGGAGTTGAACTGGTCGTCCTGCGTCACCGCGAAGCGGCGCACGGTCGACACCCACGGGCGTACGGCGAAGCCCGCGGTGACCAGCACCACCACCCCGGCGCCCACCGCCGGCAGGCGGCGGGCGAGCCCCGGCCACCGGGCGCCCGCGGCCCCGATCCACGTGTGAAGCCGCGGCCCGGCCCAGGCCCCGGCCACCGTCAGCACCACCACGGCGGCGCATATGCCGAGCAGGGGAACCAGCGACGCCGACAGATTCCTGAGATAGGGCTCCGACAGGAGATAACCCGTGCTTCCCCCGAGCGCCATCCCGGCGAGCAGCCCGGCGAGCAGCGGAATCCCGAGGCCGGGCCATCCCACCCAGAGCGCGAGCGGCGCCGGCGCGCCGGTGGAAGGAGCCCTCCGTGCGATGCGGCCCAGGGCGATGAGCAGACCGGCGAAGGCCAGCACCGGCATCAGATCCCGGAGCCCGTCGATCCTCACCACCAGCGCCAAGCCGAACACAAGCCCCGCCACGACCGCCGCGGCCCGGGCGGAGGCGGCCCCGACCGGCCGCGCCAGCGCCGCGCGGCCGGGGCGCAGCGTCCCGTGGCCGACCGCCCGCGCATGAGCGTCGAGCAGCAGGACGACCCCGCCGAACAGCAGCACAAGCGAGGGGATCTCGCTGAAGGTCGCACGCGAGGTGTAAAGGATCGGAAGCGCGACACCGAACACCAGACCCGCCAAAGGCGCCCACGCCGCCCCGGCCAGCCGGGCCACGACGCCTGCGACGGTGAGCACGGCGAATGCCCCGAGCACCGCCGGGACCAGCAGCATCCCGGCGGCGCCGCCCAGCCAGTGCCCGAGCGCGTAGATCAGCGGCGCTCCCGGCATGAACTGCGGCACGATGTCCGAGCCCACCAGGAAGAACCCCGGGCTGGCGAACCACAGCGCGAGGTCGCCGCCGCCGAAGGCGGCCATCTGCCCGGGGATCGGGAGCGATCCGTGCTCGGCCAGCCAGATCGCATATTGGGCATAGGTCGCGGGGTCTCGCCGTACGACCAGCACCTCACTGTGCAGCAGCCCGTTGAACACGGCGGAGGCCGCGGCGACCCCGGCGACCCCGGCGGTCTGCCAGGCCGACGCCTCGATCACCTCGGGCAGGCGGCGCAGCGTGAGTGCGCAGAGCGCGGCCAGCACGACGGCGGCCAGCACGATCGCGGGCAGCGGCCTGAACCATCCGCTCAGCAGCAGCGGCACCCCGGCGATCAGCCAGGAGGCGAGCAGCAGGGCGGGCAGCACCGTGATCGCGGCGAGCACCCGGCCGGCCGACGGCCACCGCGCGAGATCGACCCTCATCCGCTCCCCTTCCCTCAAGGACTCCCGCAGGGCCCGCCGCCGACGCCGCGGCGGGGCCCCAGCAGGTAACGTACGGCCAGCCGAACCAGGTTGGTGACAGACAGGTGTGACAGGCCATCATCGAGGACGGGCGGGGGGCTTCGTGGCCGGAGCGACGCGTGACGCCGGACAGCGGCCCCGCCGCCCTGCCGTGGTCGCGGCGGTGTGGCGCGACCATCGGTGGTTCACGGTGGTTTTCGGGTTCGGTGTTGTGTTGCGCCTGGTCACGATGATGGGTTACCGGCCCGCTCTGTGGTTTCCCGATTCCTACACATATATCGTGACCGTCCTCCGCCCCCGCCCAGACCTGGTGCGTCCGGCGGGCTATTCAATGTTTTTGAAGCTGCTTGAGCCCTTCCATAGTTTCGGAGTGGTCACGTTCGCCCAGCACTTGCTGGGGCTGACCGCCGGTGTGCTGGTCTACGCGGTGGCACGCCGCCTGGGTGCGCCCGGCTGGGCGTCGGTGCTCGCGTCCGTCCCGGTGCTGCTGGACGCCTACCAGATCGAGCTGGAGCACCTGCTGGTGTCCGACTCGTTGTTCACGGTCCTGGTGCTCGGCGCGGTCTGCCTGTGCCTGTCGCGGGGCCGCATGACGTTGCGCGCGGCGTGCGCGGCCGGTCTGCTCCTGGCGGCGGCGTCGCTGACGAGGACGGTGGGGTTGCCGCTGGTGGCGGTGCTCGCGGCCTGGTTGTCGGCGCGCAAGAGGTTCGCGGCGACCGGGGTGATGCTGGCGGCGGCGATCGTCCCGATTCTCGCCTACGGCGGGTGGTTCTACGCGACCTACCAGAGGATCGGGCTGGTAGGGGCGAACGGCGCGTTCCTGTACGCGCGCACGATGACCTTCGCCGACTGCTCGATCATGAAGCCGCCGGCCGACCTCGCGGTGCTCTGCGATCCACGCCCGCCGGCGCAGCGCCCGCCCTCTCAGGAATATCTCTGGAATCCCGCCTCGCCGCTGGTGAAGCAGCCCGGCATCACGTTCACCCGCGAGAACGACGCGCTGGCGACCCGCTTCGCGGTCCTGGCGATCACGAGCCAGCCGCTCGACTATGTGCGGTCGGCGCTGACTGAGTTGTCACGCACGTTCACGGTCGACCGGCCGGTCTATCCGGATCAGGAGATCTACGACCTCTATCAGTTCCCCGCCGTCCCGCCCCCGCCTCCGACGCGTGAGGCCGCCGTCAACGGCGCACGCTTCGCCGAGAAGTACGAACGCGGCCCCATCGGGACGGACCTCGTCGAACCCTACGCCGGATGGATGCGGATTTATCAGGACTTCGTGTCGCTGCCGGGGGCGGGCCTGCTGGTGATCCTGCTTGTCCCCCCGGCGCTGCTCACCACCCGCCTGCTCACCAACCGCCCGGTCACCGGGCGCGCCGCGGATTCCGGCGCGCGTGTTCTCACCGGGTTCCGCGCACGGCTTCGAGTACGGCAAAAGCCGTCACAGCCCATGCCCGCCGGCAGCGACGCGCCTCCGGCCGGCGACGGGCACGGTATCGAGAAGGGTTTCAAGCACGATTTCGAGCAGGGTTTCGAAAAAAAGGGTTTCAAGCGCGGTTTCGCGCCCGGCGCCCGGCGGATCCTCTCAGCAGTGGGCGGCGGGGCCGTCCTGCTCCCCTGGGCCACCGCGTGGATCCTGTTGCTTACTCCGACATTCGTAGCGGAGTTCGATTATCGGTACGTTTTGCCCGCACTTCCCCTGGCGACGCTGGCTGCGGCTCTCAGCATCCGTGGCGCACGGCCACATCCCTACATCTCTCCGACCAGGGCAAACGCCGTACAAGCCCCGAGAACCTCCACCAAGGGATCGTAAAAAGAGATTAACCAACATTCCTCAATATGTCCGGTTCTGTATGCTGAGGCACCGGATCACCTGGGCTGGGAGTCAAGGTGGTCAAGGCGTGAATCGGCCGATCCTGGCACCGGCTCACAGGTCGGTGACCTAGTCTTCTGGCGCGACGACCGAACGATCGAACTCGCATGTGGCGCACGTGCCCAGGTGGGTTCGCCGACCATAGGCGGGGGGTGGGGATGAGCGAGCGTCGGCGCGCAGCCCTGAACAATCCCCGGTCGACCGGGGAGCCCGGATACAGCGGAGAAGGCAACGGAAGCCCTGGTCGCAGGGGCGTGCCACCTCGCGATGCGGGGCAGCCCGGCACCGGTGCTCCCTCCCGGGGCCGCCGCGCCGCACCACCCCGTGACGACGACGCGGGAGCTTTCCCCGGCCACGGCGGCGACGGCTACGGCAACGGTGGATACGGCGGCGGATTCGACAGCGACGGATTCGGCAGCGGCGGATTCGACGGCGACGGATTCGGCCGGAGGAGTGCAGGTCGCGGCCGTGCCGCCGGCAACGGCGCAGGTCCCGCTGACGAAGGCGGATGGCCCGGCGGAGCGCGCGGAGAGCCGGCCAGGGCCGGGGCGGCCCCGAGGAGCGGCGGGCGGAGAGCCGCCACCCCGGCCGGGGGTGCCCACCAGGCCCCGGCTCCGCCGAGGAGCGGCGGTCGCAGGGGCACCCGTCACGCGGGCCCGGCACAAGACGACCGGCCGGCCGCCGTCCCCGGTTCGCCTCCGGGGGGACCACCGCACTCCCCGCCGGGCAGGTCCCACGACAAGGGCGGCTCCGGCGGCAAACGCATGCGTGTCATGGCCTGGGTCAGCATCGTCGTGACCGTGGTGGTGGTGGCCGCGACGCTCGCCGCCTACACGATCTACCTCGACCTCGAAGGCAACATCTCCCGCAAGAACTTCGAGGACGAGCTCAAGAACCGCCCGCCGGAGACCGGCGCGCTCAATGTGCTCCTCGTCGGCTCGGACACCCGTGCCGGGGTGGGCAACAAGAAATACGGCCCGACGACGACCGAGGCCGACGGCGAGCGCACCGACACCATCATCCTGCTCCACCTGTCACCCGACCGGGACAAGGCCACCCTCGTGAGCTTCCCCCGCGACTCGATGGTGCAGATCCCGGCCTGCACGCACCCCAAGACCAAGCATGTGGTCCCCGCCGGTCTGCGTCAGATCAACTCCGCCTTCAACGACGGCGGCATCGTCTGCACCATCGACACGCTCGAGAAGCTCACCCAGATCCGGATCGACCACTACGTGAAGGTGGACTTCGCCGGGTTCAAGGGCATCATCGACGCGCTCGGCGGCATCCCGATCTGCCTCCCGAAGGACGTGAACGACAAGGAAGCCAAGTTCGTCATGCCCAAGGGGAAGCACACTGTCAAGGGCGAGCAGGCCCTGGCATATGTGCGCATGCGCAAGGGCCTCGGCAACGGCAGCGACACCGACCGCATCAAGCGCCAGCAGCTCTTCCTCACCCAGGTGGTGAAGCAGGCGACAAGCGCCGACCTGCTGACCAACCCCGGCCGGCTGCTTGACTTCCTGCGCGCCGCGACGAAGACCGTCGAGATGGACGACAAGCTCAGCGTGCCACGCCTCGCCGAGCTCGCGGGAAGCGCCCAGGCACTGACCGCCACCGGCCTGAAGGCGATCACCGTGCCGTGGGAGCCCTACGTGAACGACACGAACCGCGTGCAGTGGAAGCAGCCCCAGGCCGAGCAGCTCTTCACCGCGATCCGCACCGACACACAGGTGACCGCCCCCACCCCCAAGCCGTCAACCCAGTCGGCGACCCCGGCCAAGCCGGCGATCAAGCCCTCGCAGATCCGGGTGCAAGTGCTCAACGGCACCAACGTGGCAGGCAAGGCCACAGAGGTCGCCAACATGCTCACCCAGCACGGCTTCGTCGTCACCCAGGTGGGCAACGCGCCCTTGGAGAACGGCACCGCCGTCTCCAAGACGAAGGTGCTCTACGCGCAGCGCGCCACCGAGGGCCCGGACTACGCCGCCCCGCTGGCCTCGAAGGTGCTCCTCTACAAGAACGCCAAGCTCTCCCCTGCGGCGGGCAAGGTCGCCGGCACGAACCTGGCGCCCTTCACGCCGGAGACGACCACCACGCCGACCACACCGCCCGGCGAGTCGGTCAAGCGGGGAAGCCCCATCGTGCAACTCGTCATCGGTGCCGACTGGACGGGTGTGAAGCCCGCCTCCACCATCCCCGACGCCCTCAAGGGAGACGTCGTCGACGCCAAGACGAACCCTTGCCAATGAGGCCCGCGGCAGACCCTCCAGGCCGGCCCCCCACATCCGTGGGCGGGCCCGGCCATGCCGGCCTCACCACTTTCCACAACCTCAATGGGAACGCCGTCGATGCCCAGACCAACCGTTGCCCATGAGGTCCCCGGCGAGCTCTCCATGTCGTTTAACCCCGTGCCACGGGGGAACCCGACATTAGCCATGTAACTTCGTGTTCCTGTGTCTCTGACGCGACATCGATCGTGAGGGCCGTTAATCTTGACGGGTCGGCGGCACGGGGCTCGCCGGTCGCACTCCGATTCACGGCAGCGCACGCACCATCCAGGCGCGACCTGTCTTCCCGTCCGTCGAACAGATAGCTGAGCGTTCCTCCCGTGAGTGACACCCATTCCCCGTTCAACGTGCCGGTTCCACGCGACGACTCCGCGGGCGGAGGCGATCCAGCTCCCTCCCCACCCGCCCAGGAAAACCCCGTCCCCGGGCAAGGGGACGGCTGGCCGGAGCTGCCAGGTCACCGCCCCGTGACCCCGACCTGGCAGGACGAGCCGACCTGGCAGGGCGAGCCCGCGCGGCACGGAGACGACGGCCGCCACGGGCAGGGCCCCCGGCAGCCGGGCGAGGCGTGGCACTCCGACGAGACGCACTCCGACCAGACATGGCAGGCCAACCGCTCATGGCCGGGCCAGAGCCCCGCCGGGCCCGCCGGGGAAGCACACGTCACCTGGCAGGGCGACGTGCGAGGGCGAGGCGAGACCTCCCACCAGGCCGGTGGCGGGCACAGCTCGTGGCCGGGCGCGGACCACCGGCCGGGCCAGACGTCCTCCCCGTCCGGCGGTTCATGGCCGGGAGCGGTGCCTCCCCAGACGGCCGGCGAGACACGCGGCTCATGGCCGAAGCCGACACCTCCCCAGACGGCCGGCGAGACATACGGTTCATGGCCGGGGGCCACCGGCGAGACACACAGCTCATGGCCGGGAGCCGACCGTCCGAGCGCGGCCTCCCCTCACGCCGGCCCGCAGCCCCAGGCCGGTCACGATTCGCGCTTCAGCGGCAGCGAATACGGTTCGCAGCCCGCCGCCGACGGATACGGCACGCAGCCCGGCAGGACCCCCGGGGGACAGGGCTCTGGCGGGCAGGGATCGGGCACCGGATCGCTCTTGTCGGACGACGAAGACGCCGGCGAGGTCACCGCATGGGGCTATCCCGCGTACAACCCGGCATATGATCCGAGCGCCCCCACCTCCACACCGCAATCCCCCAGCGCCGCACCCTACGGCTCCACCCCCGGTGTTCCCGCCCAGGGCACCTCCACGTCCGGTGGCTTCCCCCGCGGCGGTTCCACACCCGGCGCCGGCGACTCCCCGCACAACGCTTCCCCTTACAGCGCCTCTTCCCACAGCGCCTCTTCCCACAGCGCCTCCCCCCAGAGCGCTGCCACGCCCGGTGGCTTCCCCTCCGGCGCCTACTCCCTCCCCGCCGACACGCACGCGGCAGGCACGACCGGCACGACCGGCACGGGCGGGGCCGACATCCTGGGTGACCCGGTGTCGACGACCGGCGGCACCTACTGGGCGAAGACGCCAGGCCACGCCGACGACGTGTTGTCGTCCCCGCCGGCTTCGCCGTACGACCGCCCCTACACCAGGCCCGCGGACTATCGCCCGGCGACCTGGGAGCAGGAGTTGCCGCCCTCCACCGGCGGGTCCTACTGGGACAAGGTGCCCCAGCAGCACGACGGCACCTCGCCGGCGCACGCGAGTGGTGCACACCCGCCCTATCCGGGCCCCGGGGACCAGGCGGCGGAGAACGACCCGCCGAGCCTTCCCCGGCCGCGCCCCACCGACTACCACGCGACAAATCCCCACGGCGCGGATCTCTACTCCACGGGCCCGCAGCAGACCAATCCCCACGCGGCCGGCCGGGCCACGGCGACCGCGCAGACCCGCACCGACCTGCCCCGCCCGGATCGCACTCATTCGGCGGACTTCGACGAGGCCGCCCGTGCGGGCATCCCGCCCCGGGGTGGTGCGGTGCTGGCGGCGGTCACCGACACGCGGACGCGGACCCGCACGGCCACCGCCGCCCCCGCTCCGGCGCGTGCGCCGCGCAAGCGCGAGCCATATCTCGACAACGTCAAGTTCATCCTGATCGCCCTTGTGGTGGCCGGGCATGCGCTGGTGCCGACGCTGGACGCGCATTCCGGGAAATCCGCCTACATTTTTATTTTCGCCTTTCACATGCCGCTGTTCGTCATGATCAGTGGTTATCTGAGCAGAAACTTCTGGAACTCAAACGCGAAGACCAACAAGCTGGTCGACACCTTCCTGATCCCCTACGTGATCGTGGAAGTCGGTTATGCCCTGTTGCGTTTCGCCACGGGCCAGAAGTGGAGCCTGACCATCATGGATCCGGCCTGGCTCAACTGGTATCTCCTCGCCCTGCTCCTATGGCGGCTCTCGACACCGGTGTGGAAGCGGATGCGGCATCCGTTCCTGGTCTCGGTCGTGATCTATATGCTGGCGGGTTTCTCCGCCATCTCCGGCGATTTCAGCATGGACCGCTTCTTCGGGCTTCTGCCGTTCTTCGTGCTCGGTCTCATGCTTCAGCCGAAGCACTTCGAGCTGCTCAACCGGGGCTGGGTCAAGATCCTCGCCGGTGTGACGCTGGTCGGCGGCGCGGGGGTCGCGATTCTCGTCGCTCCCCATATGTCCGTCAAGCCGATGTACTTCAAGTACGGCTTCGAGGATCTCGGCCTCACCTGGTTGCTCGGGATGGGCCTGCGCGCGGCCATGCTGATCGCCTCGATGGCCCTGTCGTTCGCGGTGCTGGCGCTGTCCCCGCGCGGTGAGACGTGGTACACCGACCTCGGCACACGCACGCTCTATGCCTATCTCCTGCACGGTGTGCCGGTGATGATCGGCAAGGAGACGGGCCTGCTCGACCTGCCGTGGCTGCACGGGCCTCTCGGTGTCGTGGCGATCACCACCTGCTCGCTGCTGCTCACGATCATCCTGTGCCTGCCGCAGACCCGCACGCTGTTCAAGTGGCTGCTCGAACCCCGCCTCGTCTGGCTCTACCGGCGGCCCTCGCGCTAAGGACGGCAGCCTCCGGCGGGTGCGAATCCGCTCGCGAAACCGCAGGTGCGCGAGCAGGTTTCCGCACGCGCCGGCATGAGGAGTTCGACGTGGCTTCACCACTTGTTAATGCCTGACATCCGAAGTGGTTGCGGAGGCGACGCAGTCTCGACGATGTGCGGTTTTGTATCGGTACGCTCATTCACCACCCGGAGGACACCCGGATCATGCACAGGCAGATCCGGGCTCTTCTCGACGCCGGGCACGAGGTGACGTATGTCGCGCCGTTCACACACTGCAACGTCACCCCGCCGCCGCCCATCCGGGCGGTGGACGTGCCGAGGGCGGAGGGCTCCCGTCGCGGCCGGGCGTTGCGCAACGCCCGCAGCGCGATGAAGCGCGCCGCCGCCGACGCCGACCTGATCATCGCGCACGACGCCGACCTGCTACGCAGTCTGCCCCGGCTGCGCCGGCCGGCCGTGTGGGACGTGCATGAGAACCCCGCGCCCACGTGGCTCGACCGCTGGACGGCGACACGCGCCGAGCAGCGCCTGCACCTGATCCTCGCCGAGCCCGCCTGCCAGGACCGGTTCTCCCTGCCTCATCCGCTGGTCCCCAACGCGGTGGCGGTGCCGGCCGCGCCGCCACCTCCGCCGCAGTCCCGGCGTGTCGTGCATATCGGCAGGTTGTCCCTCGAACGCGGCGCGGTGCAGCTCATCGAACTCGGCCGCAGGCTCACCCCTGTCGGCCTCCGGCTCGACCTGATCGGCCCGGCCGACCCAGGCGTACGGCCCCTGTTGCGCGACGCGCAGCGCGAAGGTGTGCTCGACTGGTATGGCTACGTGGCCAATCCCCACGCCCTGCGCATGGCCCGCGGTTCACTCGCCGGACTGTCGCTCACCCAGGACATCCAGCCGGTACGGCGGTCCCTGCCCACCCATGTCATCGAATACATGGCGGCCGGCATCCCCGTTGTCACCACTCCGCTGCCCGCGTCCGCCGCCGTGGTGGAAAGGTCGGGATGCGGGGTCGTCGTGCCGTTCGGCGATGTGGACGCGGTTGTGCGTGCCCTCCTCCGGCTGCGGGAGGACGAGGAGCGCCGGACCGCCATGGGGGCCGCCGGGCACGCCGAAGCCCTGCTCCACCACCAGTGGACCGATCACGAACCCGGACTTGTCCAGCTCCTCACCCGATGGGCCACCGGCCAAAGGAAAACCCATCCTCGCATCATCACTGCGTAACTTCCGCCGCTCCCGGCGGCGGGAGCCGCGATGACGTGGTGGCCGATGCTTGATGTACTGGGGGGCATGGCACGGCATCTCATCCAGGGACAGACAATCACCACCCCGGTCCGCATTCGTGCCGCGTCCGTCTATGGCGCCGCATATCTGGTGCGGGCCGATCCGGCGCGGGCCGTCATCGCCTATTCAGGGCTCGACGTCACCGAGGTGTTCCCCGGCAAGGCCCTGTGCACCCTCCTGTTCGTCGACTACACCGACGGAGACCTCGGCGCCTACCGCGAGTTCGGCGTCTGCTTCGCCGTGCGCCCCCACGGGGCGCCGAGGGCGGCGGGCGGGCGCCGGATCACCGGCGGGCTCGAAGACCTGCGAGCGTACGGCACAGGCGCGTTTGTGCACTGGCTACCGGTCGACCAGAAGTTCACCATGGAGGCGGGCCGGGACGTCTGGGGCTTTCCCAAGGAGATCGCTGATATCAACCTTCGGCTGGCTTCGCCGTACAAGCGTTGTATTTTGCGGAAAGACGGGCGGCTTGTGCTTGACCTGCTCACCCGCCCCGGCATTCCCGTGCCGGCGCCGGTGACGGTGGCGTCGCTGCCGATCTACACCCATCTGGAGGGCGTCACCCGGCGTGTGCCCTGGTCGGTCTCCCTGCGCGGGCTGCGGGTCCGGCCCGGCGGCGCGCACATCCGGCTCGGCAATCACCCCGTCGCCAAGGAGCTCAGCGAACTCGGCCTGCCGCACCGCCCGCTTTTCACGGCGACCGCCGCCCACGCGTCCATGAAGTTCGGGGACGCCACGCGGGTCTTTCCGTGACGGCCCCGCTATCGCGGTGACAGGTTCCGCAGGAAGTCCATCAGGGCTCGGCAGTAGGGCGCGATCGTCGTGATGTCCACATATTCCTCGGGGCCGTGCTGTCCTTCGCCGCCGACCCCGAAGATGACCGCCTCGATGCCGCGCTGGTAGTAGAAGCGGCCGTCCGCCGCACCGTGCTTGCGCAGAAAGTCGGCGGGATATCCCTGCCCGCGCGCCGCCCTTTGCAGGCTGCGCACGTCGGGGCTCGCCGGGTCGGCATGGTGCGGCGGATCGGCGCGCAGGACCACGGGGGTGACCCCGGGTTCGCAGTAGGTCGCGATGTGCGCGGCGATCTGCTCGGGGGTGCGTCCGCTGAAATCGGCGTCCTCGGGAATGTAGCGGATGTCGAGCCACGCCTCGGCGCTGTCCGGCACCTGATTGCGGGCGGGGTTCGGCGTGGTGACGCGGGACAGGGTGACCGTGGTGCGCCACACCTCCTCTGCGGCCACGGGATATGCGGTCGTGAGGTTTTCCAGCGTGCGCCAGAGTTTGACGAGGGCGTTGTCGCCCTGCCATTGATAGGCGCTGTGGGCGCTGCGGCCTTCGGCGCGCAGGTCGACGATCGCCATCCCCTTGGAGTCGGTCACGATGCGCAGGCCGCTCTGCTCGCCGATGACGACGAAGTCGCCGGCCACACCCTGGTCGATCTGGTGGGCCGTGCCGTTGTATCCCCCAACCTCCTCGTCGGTCACGAGCTGCAGCGCGAGCGGATAGGGCAGGTCGGCGGCCGACTCCCGGAAGACGTGGGCGAGTGCCAGCACCGAGACCTTCATGTCCTGGGCGCCTCTGGCGTAGAGGCGGGCCCCGATGCGGCGTGGTTTGAACTGTTCGGCCGGGGCGGGCACGACATCGAGGTGGCCGTTGAGAATGACGCGGAAACGGTCGGGGCGGGATTTCGCGGCGTAGACGAGCGCGCTGGGTTTACCGCCGGATTCAAAGTGCTCCACGGTGAATCCCGGTCCCACGGATTCGAGCACGATCTCCAGGGCGCGGCGCAGTTCGGCCGGCCGTTCGGCGGTCGATCGCACCATCAGCAGCTTCTCAACCGACGTCAGGAAGGACTCCACTCCCGTTGCCCCATCATCCGCGTGTCCTCACGAACCGTGCCCGGCCAACAGTGCTTGTCCAACACTGCGTTTCCAACACCGCTTGTCTGACACTGCCTGTCCGACCTTGCTTATCCAACAGCGTTCGTCCAACAGTGCCCGGCCGGTGCCGCAGGCATGTCACATCGCCTAGGCAGGTGTCATATTGCGTATGCATGCCCCGCCGTGAAGCCCACCACGCGCATCGCGGCGCCCACTGGGGTCAAGGGCTCTTCATCCGCCTGCCGAGGGCGGCACCCTTGATCTGCATGGGTTTTTCCACCCAGGTGTAAGCGGCCCAGGAGATCGGGAGCAGGATCAGGAGGAAGACGACCAGCGGCAGATAGTTGTCGTATTCCTTCCAGCGCCCCAGCGTCGCGTCGGAGACCTTCAGCAGCAGCGGGTGCAGGAGATAGACGGAGAAGCTCATCGTGCCCAGCATCGTCAGCCACGTGGGTGTCCTGCGTTTGGCGGTGGCGAGGCCCACCGCGAACGCGACCGCGGCGAGCACGAGGGTCGTTGTCCACGCGACGGCACCGCCTTCGACGTGCCCCGGATGCCACCATCCCTGTGCCACCGTCGCGGCGAGCACGACCCCGCAGACGAGCCAGGCCGTCCACCGGCTCGCCTCACCGCGCTCGGCCCGATAGATCACCGTGCCCGTGAACATGATCGCCACGATCGACACTCCGAGCCAGGGCGCGTTCCTGCCGTTCAGCGCCACCAAGGCCATCGCGAGCACACCACCGGTCACCATGCCCGCCATGCGCAGCGACGGAGGGCCGGCGAACGCGGCCCCGATCGCGACCGCCATCCCGACGGCCGCGGCGGCCACCACGGCGGGCGCGCCGAAAGCGTCCGTGAGCAACGTGACCGGGGCCAGCACACCCAGACCCGCCGCCACGACGAGGAGCAGGGAGACGACAGCCGTCGACCGCCGATGCAGGCGGAGCGCGAACAGGCCGACGACCAGAAGATAGAAGGCCATCTCATAGGAGAGGGTCCACAACACGTTGAGCGCGTTGGGCACCGTGAGCAGGTCTTGGAACATCGTCACGTGGGCCACCGTCGCCGTGACCGGGTCGAACCGGTAAAGCTCCCCCCGGATCGGGCTCACACCGAAAAGCGCCAGCAGAACGAGCACCACCGCCCCGGCCACCCAAAGCGGGTAGATACGGAAGAGCCTGCTGACCCAGAACCGCCGCACGTTGCCGTGGCGCTCCAGTGACGCCGGGATGATGTAGCCACTCACCAGGAAGAAGACCATCACCCCCCACAAACCAGGGTTGAACCACTCAAGCACGGCCGCCCGGGTGTTGGGGGTGTAGACGTAAGTGCCGTGATGAAACGCCACAGCGAGGGCGGCGACCCCGCGGAGGGCGTCCAGCCACCCAAGCCGAACCGCGCCCCTGTCGGGATGGGGCGGCTTTTTTGTGGCGACGTGAGATGTGGTCACAGTGAATCACCGTTTAGTCATCGACTTGTATGTCTATCCAATGGCGAAACCCTTGACAGACTTAGGCCGAGTCGCCGCTGAGTGAGCCAGCACAATCAACCGGTGAGATCGATGGGTTCGATCAACCAGGCCGATCGGCCGGCTCAGTGAATTCAGCGAACAACCCGACCATATTTTCGAGCGTTTAACCACTCGGTCATGTATCTCAAACGAGTTCGCGGCCGCGCCCCAGCCGACCGCGAGAGTCAAGATCTCCACAGTAGCCCATGCAAGTGCGCTACTCTGGCAAAATCTGGACATTGGGCGCTCGTACCCCTGACGTCCACTGGAGAAACAGTTTTCCCCGGGCGCAGGCACCGTGTGAAAGATCACATAAGGGAGAATCGCGTCACACGATCGGCGGCCGGCCGAGTTTGGCCATGCGCCAGGCGGTGCCCCAGGACATCGGCCGGCGCTCCCCCGCGGGCTCGCGGAGCCCCTCGAAGAAGCCGCGGAACCACGCCTTCAGCGAGGTCGCGGAACGTTCGCGGACAAGCGTGAGGACGATCCAGTCGAAGAGGTAGACGAACGCGAGAGGCCACGGCAGGTTGCGGCGGGCCAGCCAGACGCGGTTGCGCGCGTTGAGCCGGTAGAACTGCGCGTGCCTGGTCGGGGGCACCTGCGGGTGGTACATCACGGTGTCGGCGTCGTATTCGATGCGGTAACCCTGACCCAGCAGGCGCCAGGCGAGGTCGGTCTCCTCGTGGGCGTAGAAGAACGCCTCTGGCTGACCGCCCACCTGGAGGTAGGCGGAGCGCCGGATCGCGCACGCGCCGCCGAGGAACGTGGTGACCGGCGAGGACCGCTCCGGGTTGCCGGCGCGCAGGCGGGGCACATGCCGGCGTTGCCCGTTGCCGCCGTCGGGGTCCATGACCCGGAAGGAGACGACGGCGAGGTCGGGCTCCGTGGCGAACCGGTCGCGCACGTGGGCGGCGACCCTGGGGTTGGCATACCACCCGTCGTCGTCGAGGAAGAGGATGACGTCGCCCGAGCACTCCTCGACGCCGCGGTTGCGACCGGCGGGGATGCCGCTATTGTGCGGCAGACGCACAACCTTGATCGTGGCGGAATTGCCCGGACCGGGCATGGCGGTAATTTCCGGCACGTCCGCGCCGTTGCCGACGACCACGACCTCGACGTCTCCGTCGATCTGGTCGAGCACCGACGCGACGGCCCGGTCCAGCTCGGCCACTCGGTTGCCCATGGTGAGGATGACGCACGAAATCTTCAACGTGTCATCGCCCTGACGCGTTGAGAGACCGTGCAGCGCATACTTCCATGATCACCGAGTCTGCTTGATATGGCAATTCCGAGACTGTTTTCTCGGTGATTAGCGTACATGTCACTTGAGCCGCCGCGACGCCAAGATGCTCACGAGATGAAGGATGAGCTGAAGTCCCGCGACGATCGCGCACACCACCGTGAGCACCCGCGTGGCGGCGAGTCCCCCGCTGAGCAGGTCCCATACGGCGGCGATCACTACCAGTAGCGATAACTCCACGGCCTGCACGACCCGGTGGAACCGGAACGCCGCCGCAATCTTGCGCGCGGTGCCGAGCCCCCGCGACTGGAACTGCTCGGCCGACGACTCGGTCGCCGCGATCAGACCCGAGCGGGCCCGGGCGACGTCGACCAGGTCGGTCTCGGCCTTGATGAGGATCGCCCCGAGCGCGGCGGCGAAGCCGAGCACGGTGTACCAGTCGGGGAGGGTCTCAGAGGCCCGGAAGCCGAGCCCGATCAGCAGCGCCGCCTCCGCGAAGTAGTGCCCGACCCGGTCGAGGTAGACACCGGTGATGGAGGTGCGGCCGGTCCACCTCGCGAGCTCGCCGTCGGAGCAGTCGAGCAGCAGATAGAGCTGCACGAGCAGAGCCGCGCCGAGCGCCGCCCAGAAACCGGGCAGCGCCAGCACGACCCCGGCCAGCACACCGGTCACGATCATCAGGCCGGTGGCCTGATTGGGCGTGATCGGCGTGCGGGCCAGCGCCCACGTCACGTAGATGGACAACCTGCGCATGTAGAGCAGGCCCGCCCAGTGTTCACCGCTCTTGCGGTCCATCGTCGAATGCGGCTGGGCGACCGCGCGGATCTCAGCGACCGACGGTGCCGACATATTCCTCAACCCGATCGCGTGCCTCGGACTCCGACATCCGCTTGTGATCAAGGATCGTGTAGCGGCCGGGGCGGGTCGCCGGCGCCAGCTTGACGGCGGCGGTGAACTGCTCGGTCGTCAGGCCCACGTCGCCCGGCGTGACCGGGAGGGAGTGGCCGCGCAGGCAGTCGACCACCTGGGTGAGGCGGCGCTGGTCTCCCCGCAGGAAGAAGCAGAAGGCCGCGCCGATGCCGGCCAGCTCGCCGTGATTGGAGGTGCCGGGATAAAGCTGATCCACGGCATGAAGGATCTCATGGTCGCCACCACTGGCGGGACGCGAAGAGCCCGCGACGACCATCGACATGCCGGAAAGGATCAACGATTCCGCCAGAACGGTCAAAAACGCATCTGATTCGATGGAATCGGTTCGTCCGATGACCGCCTCCGCCGCGGTGCGCGCCATCGAGCAGGCGAGCCCGTCGATCGGCTCCCCGCGCTCGGCCGCGCCGAGTTGCCAGTCCTCGATGGCCGACAGGTTGCTCACCACGTCGCCGACTCCGGAACGCACCAAGGCCTTCGGCGCGTCGTGCACGAAGTCGAGGTCGACCATGATGGCGAGCGGCATCGGCACGCCGAAGGACCCCTTGCCCCCCTCGTGGGTGAGCGAGGCGACAGGTGAGCAGATGCCGTCGTGGGACAGGTTGGTGGCGACCGCGACCATCGGGATGCCGGCCAGCGACGCGGCGTATTTGGTCGCGTCGATGGTCTTGCCGCCGCCGATGCCGACGACCGCCTCGAAGGCTCCCTTGCGCAGGTCGGCGCCGAGCGAGACCGCGGCGTCGACGGACCCGTCGCACACCCGGAACACCTGCGCCTCACCGAGCGAGGGCGCGATCACCTTGGCGATGTGATCACCCTGCCCGGTGCCGACCGCCACGGCCACCCGCCCGGAGGTGACGACCCTGCTGTCGGCCAGCAGTGATCCGATCTGGGCGATGGCTCCCCGTCTCACCTCCATCATCAAGGGCGCCGGCAACATCCTCGCTAGAATCGGCACTCGACCTCCATGAGCGGCCAGGTTCCCTTCGTGGGCTGCGGTTCCGCTAGTAGCGGCACGCGATCTCCCTGGCCTTGGCGAGGTCGTCGTGGTTGTCCACCTCGACCCAGTCGACCTTGCCGATGGGCGCCACCGAGATCTTCTCTCCGCGGGCCACCATCTCGGCGTAGCCGTCCTCGTAATAGAGCTGCGGGTCGCGCTCGAAGGTCGCCTTGAGCGCGTCGGCGAGCCGCTCGGCCGCGCCGGGCCTGATGAGGGTCGCGCCGATGTATTCACCCGCGGCGTCTGCGGGGTCCATCAGCTTGGTGATGCGGGCCAGGTGGCCCTCCGGGCTGAGCGTCACCTTCATCTCCTCGTCGGCCAGCGACTTGACGTCGTCGACCGCGAGCAGCACGTCGGAGGTCACCGGGGCGGAGAGCAGGGTCTCCTCGACCGACACCGGGTGCACGGTGTCACCGTTGACGAGCAGCGCGCCCTCGGCGAAGTGGTCGCGTGCGCACCAGAGGGAGTAGGCGTTGTTCCACTCCTCGGCCTTGTCGTTGTGCACCAGCGTGAGCTTGACGCCGTGGCGACGCTCCAGATCCGCCTGACGCTCGTGTACGGCTTGCGCCGCGTAGCCGACGATCACCACGATCTCCCGCAGATCGACCGCCGCGAGGTTGCGCAGCGAGATGTCCATGATCGTGGTGTCCCCGTCGACCGGCACGAGCGCTTTTGGCAGCGTGTCGGTGTAGGGCCGAAGGCGTCGTCCGGCTCCGGCGGCCAGCACCATTCCCAGCAAGGTGCACTCCTCATCCGAGTGATGTTCAGGCCCCAAAGGTTAGTTGTCTTTGAGTGCACATCGTGTCACGCACTCTCCGTCACCCCGTATGGATGCCCGCCCTAGGAGCCTTGCATAGGACGATATTTCCTGGAAGGTGCACTAATCGTGCGCTCCCAAATCCACCGCGTCCACCCCCGACCTGGGAGCCGCGAGCCAGCACGTCGCGCTCTCCCAGCCGAACAGGCACCAGAGATAGATCGCCAGCAACAGGAACACGACCGTCACCCCGCCGGCCAGCGCTCCCAGCGAGACGAGCAGCATGCGCCCCTCCCAGCCGAGACCGAGCGTGGCGAGCCAGGAGGGAGCGTAGACACGCTGGCGCACCCGGTAGACGGTGTCGTAGTGGTGGAAGGCCATCGCGCCCAGCAGGAGGAAGAGGATGAGCGGCGGCACCTCGTGGGCGAACCCCACCGAGGCGATGAAGCCGTATTCGGTGAGCCGCAGGATCGGCGGCACCAGCCAGTCGAGCCGCCCGTCATGCCGGTGCGAACTCCCCGGCCCGGCGAGAAGCAGCGCCACCGCCGGGGCGAAGACCGCGAGCCCGTCGGTCCCCGCCACCCCGATGGCGAGCAGGATGCCGGTCACGAACGCCCCCGCCAGGGCGGGGGGCAACGGCGGCAGCTGACCGGCGACCAGCGAGCCCATGGCCTGAGACAGGGCACCGTCGTCGCGGTAGGCGACTACGGAACCACGCGGGACGGGGGTCATGTGCACGGAGATCACGCCGACGACCTCGCTATCCGCCCAGTGGGACTGTGGAGGGCGGCCACGCCGCCCGGGACGAGCAGATGCCGGCCCGGCGCCCACGAGGGGGGCACCGGGCACACACGCGCCGGCCTCACGCCAACGACCTCGCTATCCGCCCGGTGAGGCTGTAGAGGGCGGCCACGCCGCCCCAGACGAGCAGGGCCAGGAAGGTGACGCGGGCGTCGAAGAAGGCCGCCGTCACGGCGATGAGCACCATGCGCTCGCCGATGGGAAGCACGATGACCTTCTTCAGCCAGCGGGTGACGGTGTCGCCCTGCATCTTGTCGGCCAGGCGCACCACTGTGTTGCCGCCCGCGCGGTCGGGCTCCACCACGGGGCCGTCCTCGGGCACGAGCAGCGAGATCGGCGGGCGGGCCCACGAACGCGCGTCGGCCACGGCCCCTGCGTAGGAGAAGTCGATCATGTGCCGGAGCATCTGGAGCACAAGCGCCGCCACCGCGAGTGTCCAGACGCCGCTGTTCGGCGAGTCAAAGGAGACACCTGCATATCCAATGGCGAGCCCTACATAGGCGACATATTCCTTCACCCGGTCGAACGTCGCGTCGAGCCACGCGCCGAGCGGGGAGAAGGCCCGCGTGTAGCGAGCTAGCTGGCCGTCCACACAGTCGAGCACAAAAGACGCGAGCATCAGCAATCCGCCGGCGACCATCGCGGCGCGGGAGCCCGAGGAGAACCAGATCGCGGCCAGGAAGGCCAGCCCCACCGAGAACCCCGTGATCGCGTTGGGCGTCAGCCCGAGTCTCGCGGCCACCATGACGAGGTGCTTGGACCAGGTGCTCACGCCGTATGTCGCGAAGAGGCCGTCGTTGGTCTTGACCGCAGCCGCCAGGCGCACCTTGCGCTCGTCCACCTCGGCGAGCTGCCGCAGCGCCCGGTCGGCGCTCGGCTGGCCGATGACCCGGTCGGCGTGGAGTTGCCCGAGCGGCGCGGCCCGCACCGCCATCCCGGCGCGCACCAGCCCGGCCAGCAGCAGATCGGCTACCTCCGAGCCGCTCACCGGCCCGAGGCGGCCGCCCTCGATGTATTCGGCGAGCTCCGTCGCCGTCGCGGCGAGCCCTCCAAGATCGGCCACGCCGACCTGGAGCACCCCCCGGAACGTGCCGTTGGCCGACGCGACCCGGTGGAACGAACTGCCCGCAGACACGACGTGCCCGCGCTCCACCCGCACCGGCGGACGCAGCGGACCCGGCCCCAGGGTGTCGAGCGCGACGAGCGCGCTCGTGCCCCTCGCGGGATGCCGCACGAGCGCGGACAGGGCCTCGTCGTGAGCGACCACGTCGCCAGCGACGATCAAGACCGGACCCGTCGCGCTCTTGGCCGTGTCGGCCACGCTCCGTAGGTCGTCGGCCAGACTTGGTGACCACGAGTCGCCCCCCGCGGGAGCGCGGGCCACCACATGCACCGCCCGCACCGGCATGGTGGCCAACTGATCGGTCACGCGTTGCAGAAGTGTGCCGTCGCCGCACGTCAACCCCGCTCCGGGGGTTGTCGCGAGCACGACTGCCGCGGTCGTCTGAGTGTCACTGCTCGGGGACTCAGGCACGTCGCTCTTCTCCTTGTGCTCCGACGGGGTAACCGTCCGGACTGGGGAGCTGTGCGCACCCAGCGTAGCGATATGTTGACCTGATATCACGGGTGTGCGGTGACGTTTCACGCGTGATCGGATAGTCATCCGACACGACCATCGAACTCCATGAGGACTCACCTTGGCCGTACCTATGCAGCGTCTGCGCACCGTTGGAGCAATCTTGGCCGGCGGAGTGGGACAACGGGTGGGATTGAATACCCCGAAACAGCTCATAAGAATCGCCGGTCGGACAATTCTTGAACATACGATCGCGGTTTTCGAGGCCGCGCCGGAGGTGGACGAGATCCTCGTGCTGATGGCCCCGGGGTTCACCGCCGAGGCCGAGGCGATGGTCGAGCGGAACGGCTACCGCAAGGTGAGCCGTGTCCTCGAAGGAGGCGCGAGCCGTACCGAGACGACGTGGCGGGCGCTTCAAGCCCTCGGCGAGCAGGAGTGCAACGTGCTCCTGCACGACGGGGCACGGCCGTTGCTGCCGGCCGAGGTCGTCACCGCGTGCGTCGAGGCGCTTCAAGTGCACTCGGCGATCGACGTGGCGGTCCCGACCTCGGACACGATCATGGTGGTGGAGCCGGGGCCCGGCGGAGAGGTCGTGAAGGACATCCCGGCGCGGGCGCGGCTGCGCCGGGTGCAGACGCCGCAGGGATTTCGCCTCTCGGTCATCAGGGAGGCATATGAGCGCGCCTTCGCCGATCCCGGTTTCGCGGGGCGCGCACCGACCGACGACTGTGGAGTCGTGCTGCATTACATGCCGGACGTGCCGATCCACATCGTGCCGGGTAGCGAGCAGAACATCAAAGTGACCCACCCCATCGACATCGCGATCGCGGAGAAGTTGTTACAGCTCGCCGCCTCCCAAAGTCCCGATAACTTCCCCAAACCCGGCACCTAACGAACAGGGCCGGGCCGGGGTCAGCGGGTGCGGCTCAAAGCGGGAGGACTCGTCAGGAAGCCCCAGCCCCATGACATGTGCATCGTCATGTAGACCAGCGGGAGCCGCATAAGCGCCGCCGCGGGCAGGCCGCGGCCGGTGAGGACCGTGCCGGCGAGCACGGCGGCGGCGTAGCCCCCGGGCACCAGGACGGCGGGCCAGAAGAAGGGGGCGGCCACAAGCCCGGCGAGAATCGCGAGCACGGCCAGGGGCGGCGCGAGGTAGCGCATGTTGATGGTGCCCTCGTGCGTGCGGGCCACGACCCGCCGCCAGCGCCCGTAGTGGAAATATTGCTTGGCCAGAGCCTTCACGCTGGGCCGCGGCCGATAGGTGACCCGCATGCGCGGCTGGAACCACACGAGGCCGCCGGTCTGGCGGATGCGGTGGTTCATCTCCCAGTCCTGGGCCCGCTGGAAGTGCTCGTCGTAGCCGCCGACGCGATGGAGCGCCTCGCGGCGGAACACCCCGAGGTAGACGGTGTCGGCCGGGCCGGCCTCGCCGCCGGTGTGGAAGCGGGCGTTGCCCACACCGATCTTGGAGGTCATCGCCCGCGCGACCGCCTGCTCGAAGGGGGTGATGCCTTCGGCCGCCATGATGCCGCCGACGTTGTCGGCCCCGGTCTCCTCAAGTGTCTCGACCGCGACGCGCAGATAGTCGGGCGGGAGCATCGCGTGCCCGTCGACGCGGGCGATGACGGCGTTGCTCGACGCCCCGATCGCGGCGTTGAGGGCGTTGGGTGTGCGGCCGGTGGGATTGGGCACGACGATCACGCGGGGGTCCTCGGCCGCGAGAGCGTCGGCGACCTCTTGCGTGCGGTCGTGGCTGGGCCCGATGGCCAGCACGACCTCCATCGGGCCGTCGTAGTGTTGCGAGAGCACTTGGCGGACGGCCTCGCGCAGGTGTCGTTCCTCGTTGAGGACCGGCATGACGACGGAGATGGGCGGCCAGACGCGCGTCTTGGCGGACGGGCTCGGCATGGGCGAGTCGGGGAACTGCTTCATGGCTCCGCTCACGCTACTGTACGAGCGGGTGGGGATAGCAACCGAAGACGTCGGCGACATAGGCGACGCGGGCCGGCGTCTCCCCATGAGTCTCACGGTGAGGGGGTCACCAGATGCGCGACTCGCATCGCCCGGAGGGATCTCCGGGCGGCTCCGGCCCGTCGCGCGAGGACGGCCTTGACGAGGCGGCTGTCCGGGTGGGGGGCGACGCCTACGGCGGAGTCCGCCTGGGCGGCGCGCCGCGGGCGGCGGCGCGCAAGAGCGCGCGGGGGGCCCGGACTCGCCGGCGCAACCTAGTGCTCGCGGGGGCGATGTCGAGCGTCGTGCTGATGGGGTCGGCGGTGCTGTGGGCGTTGCCCAATTACGCGGCGAGTCAGATCGACTCGGTGGACGCGGGGGTCGCGGGTTCGGCGAGCCGGGGCGCGATGAACATCCTGCTGGTCGGAGTGGACAGGCGCGACAATCTCACCCGCAGGGAGCAAAACCAGCTCAAGCTCGGCCGCGACACGGGCCGGCGCACGGACACGATGATGCTTGTCCATCTCTCCGAAGACCACTCCAAGGTGACGGTCGTCAGCATCCCCCGCGACACCTGGACAACCCTCCCCGACGGCAAGGGTGACCACAAGATCAACGCCGCCTATCAGCTGGGCGGCCCCAAGCTCACCGTCAAAGCCGTGCAGAGCCTCACCGGTCTGACCGTCAACCACTATGTCGAGGTCGACGTGCTCGGCTTCATCAAGGTCGTCGACGCCATCGGCGGCGTCTCGGTGTGCACCCCGGTCCCCATCGACGACCCGAAGACCGCGCTCAACCTCCAACCCGGCACCTATGAGCTGGACGGCGTCAAGGCCCTCGCCTTCGCCCGCACCCGCGTGACCGCGCGGTCCGACTTCGACCGCATCGACCGGCAGCAGCAGTTCATGTCCGCGTTGCTCAAGCAGGCGCTCAGCGGTGACACGCTCACGAGCCCCGCCAAGCTCACCGGTTTCATCACCACCACCCTCAACACCCTCACCGTCGACGCCGAGCTCAGCGCCGACCTGCTCGGGCTGGCCAACCAGCTCAAGGGCATCTCCACCGACGACGTCTCGTTCGCCACGGTGCCCATCGCCGACAGCGACTTCCGCACCCCCACCGGCGAGTCCGCCGTGCTCTTGGACAAGGCGGCGGCCCGTGCCCTCTTCCAGAGCATCGACGCCGACCAGCCACTCGCCGCCCCCGGTTCGTCCGCCTCGCCCAAACCGCCGGCCTCCGGCTCACCCTCCGCCTCCCCCACGCCGGCGCCCAGCCCGCCCGCCCTGACTGTGCCGCCCGGCCGCGTCACCCTGCGTGTGCTCAACGGCACCGCGATCGTCGGGCTCGGCGCCCGCACCAAGACCGCCCTTGTGGGGGCCGGTTTCCTCATCCCCGACAAACCCGGCGACACCTCCAGGCGCGACCACACACAGACCGTCGTCCGGTACGGCACGGGCCAGCTCGACGCCGCCCGCACCGTGGCCGCCGCCCTGCCCGGATCGGAGCTCCGCGAGGTCGAGATCGACGGCATCGAGGTCATCGTGGGCCGTGACCAGCCGGCGGTGAAGAAGGTCACCGTCACCGGGACTCCGCCCCCTTCCACCGCGCCCGCCGCCAAGGCCACCGCGGCTCCCACGACCACGGCCACGGCCCGCACGGCCACGCAAAACATCTGCAAGAAGTGACGGCGGCACTCGGCTAGCCTCAAGGAGACGGCCGGGCCGGCCCGCGGCGAAATTGGAGTGCGGCTGACAAGCCCGATATGGCACTGTGCCCGCTTAAGCCCGGTGGTGTGGCAGGCCGCTCTCACGTCGCAGGAGATCACGAACGTTGTCCGACCAGCACAAACCCGCCCCAGCACCGCCCGACGCCCGCGATCTGCGGGCCGACTGCGAGCGTTGTTTCGCCCTGTGCTGCGTCGCCCCCGCTTTCAAGGCGTCGGCGGACTTCGCGATCGACAAACCCGCGGGACGCGCCTGCCCGAACCTCCGGTCCGACTTCCGGTGCGGCATCCACAGCGACCTCGGGAAGCGGGGGTTCACCGGGTGCACGGTCTTCGACTGCCTCGGCGCGGGCCAGAAGGTCTCGCAGATCACCTACGGCGGGCGCGACTGGCGGCGGGAGCCGGGTACGGCACAGCAGATGTTCGACGTGTTCGCGGTCATGCGGCACCTCCACGAGCTTCTCCGGTATCTCACCGAGGCCCTGAGCCTGCGCCCGGCCCGCGAGGTGCACGGCGAGGTCGAGGAGCTGCTGACCACGATCGACGGGCTCACCCGCGGGGCGCCGGCCGCCGTGCTGGAGGTGGACGTTGCGGGGCTTCGCCGTACCACCGGGGAGGTGTTGCGGCGGGTCAGTGAGCTGGTGCGGGCGGGGGTGCCGCGCCGGGGCAAGGAGCGCCGGGGGGCCGACCTCATCGGCGCGAAGCTGCGGAAGGCGGACCTGCGGGGGGCCGATCTGCGCAGCGCCTATCTGATCGGGGCCGACCTCCGGGGCGCGGATCTGCGAAAGGCCGACCTGATCGGGGCCGACTTCCGCGGGGCCGATCTGCGGGGCGCCGATCTCACCGGGAGCATCTTCCTCGTCCAGGCTCAGCTTGACGCGGCGCGGGGTGACGCGAACACGAAGATCCCTCCGGCGCTCAGCCGCCCGGCGCACTGGCGATAGCCCGCTTCACCGCGGTTCGCAGTTCGTCCAGGGATTTCAGGCAGTTCCAGCCGTCGCCGTAAAGGTCGTCCATACCGCCGACGACCCCGCCGGCGGTTTCGAAGAAGACGCCCTGCGCCCCCACCGCCGCGAGCTTGGCGCCCGGGGGCAGTCCCGCCCTCGGGTTCTTCACCCGTCCGCGTCCGGCGGCGAGATCCTCGTGGAGGAACAGCATGATCTTGGTGCCTGCGGGGATGCCGGCCCGCCACCGTTCGAGGGGGGATCGAGGCAGGCCTGTCGATCCCTGCATTCCTCCTTGCCAGAAATCCACATAGACCCTGCCATCGGTTACAAATCCCCCGGGACGGATCGCGTCGATTACACGGACTCGCATGACCACATGCCGGGAAGGCTCGGCACCCTCCAACTCGTGAACGTCATGTCCTTGGGCATATGCTTCGACCTCGCCCAGCACGATCGCCCGATGATCGAACTTCTTCACCAGTTCCTGGGGCGAGTGCGCGGCATCATAGTCGCCTATCTGCGCGCGCAAGAGCGTGAGATCGATGGTGGTGGGCGTGGGAGCGGGGACACACCCGCGCGCGGTGGTCACCGTGGAGCAGGATGAAACCAGCAACGCACCTGCAATAACGGCTAAGCACCTGGTTTTTCCATGTTTCCTGTCATTCACGGCCCGTCATCTTATGAGGGGCAATGTATAAAACGCATAAGCGATGACCCTACGCGTAAAATGCACGGCACGTGCGGCCCATTTCCCACCCTTCCCGGTGTCACCGCTCATCGCAGATGGGCAAATGGCTCATCTAACAGGGGACGGCGCACCGGGGGACATGATGGGCGAGGAAGTTCACATCGACGTGGGTGGGGTACGGCTCGGCGGACACCTCATGGTGCCGCCGAACGCCGAGGGCGTCGTGGCCTTCGTGCACGGCAGCGGGAGCAGCAGGCACAGTCCGCGCAACCGTTACGTCGCCGGCGTCCTCAACGAGGCCGCCCTCGCGACACTGCTGTTCGACCTGCTCACCGTGGAGGAGGAGCTCAACCGCGACAACGTCTTCGACATCGGGCTGCTGGCCGAGCGGCTGGTGGGCGTGACGGCCTGGCTGGAGAGCCGGGAAGACGTGGTCGGCCTGCCAATCGGCTACTTCGGCGCCAGCACCGGAGCCGCGGCGGCGCTGTGGGCGGCCTCCGTGCCCGGAGTCGAGATCGCCGCCGTCGTGTCCCGCGGCGGGCGTCCAGACCTGGCCGCCGACCGCCTCGGCGCCGTGCGCAGCCCGACCCTGCTGATCGTCGGCGGACGCGACGAGGTGGTGCTCGACCTCAACCTCGCGGCGCAGCGGGAGCTGCGCTGCGAGAGCGAACTGCGGATCGTGCCCGAGGCCACCCACCTGTTCGAGGAGCCAGGCGCGCTGAGCATGGTCGCCGACTTCGCCCGCGACTGGTTCACCTGGCATTTCGAACGTCACGCCACGAGGAGTTAGAGCGCATTCCCTTGGTGCAGTCTGCACATTGCCGCGACCTCGGCTGCCTTTTCTGGCCGGCGTGCTTTCCGAGCACGTCCTTCGCCTTCGCCAGCGCCCGCTCACGCATCTTGCGATAGGCGTTGATCTGCGCCTCCTGCTCCTTGAGGAGCTTCGCCTGATGGTAGGAATACCTCGTGCGCTCCACCGCCGACTTTCCGGTCTCGGCGCTGCACTCCGCGTCGGCCACCGCGATCTCGATTTCCTGCGGCACCGGCTCCGGAAGCGGCCGCCTGATCTCCCCGTAAAGCTCGGAGGCGGCTTTGTGCGCCTCCTCCCACTCGTCGAACTGGAATCCCCTGCGGGCCATGCAGCGGCTCCACTGGCGCATCACCTTGACGACCTCGGGGTCGCTTTCAGTGGCGGCCGTGACCGGCGCGTTGAAGGTCTTCATCGCGGCCTGGGCGGTGACATAGGAATTGAGGTTGCCGTAAAGCGCCTGACGCGCCTGCGCGAGGCATCCGCTGCTCGGCGTGCCATACGAACCGCTGCCCGAGGGAACGGCTGCGCTGATCGTCTTGCCCGTCCCCCGGTGCGCACGCAGCCACAACTTGCGCCGATCCGCCGACAGCGCCTTCAGGTAGTCGCCGTTGGGATCGGCCTGCGCCTGCTTATCGGGCATGGCGTGTATGCCGTAGCCCTCACGGCGGCTCGTCTCGATGTCGTCGTTCGTCGCCGGCCGGAACTGCCGCTGCACATCCTCCTTGTCCCGCGGCTTGACACTCCCGGCGACATATCTGAATCCCCGCCTACGCATACAGTTGGCGACGAGTGTGCTTTCCGCCTTTTGAATCAGCGCGTTATCCTTCGGGTCACCGTACGCGCTGATCAAGGCCGTGAACGAGTCCGCTCCCGATTGACGCTCCGGCGTGCCTGTGGAAGCGTAGGAGACGAGCAGTGAGAAACAGGCGGTGAACACGGCGATCCATGTCCACGGCGCACCTTGACGAGTTGTCATCCGCATGGCCATCAATCCGCTCGCTTTTATTTCTCATCGGCGCTCACGGACGAGCCTTTTTCAGGCGTCACTAGGAAGGGGAAGGCTCTCAGTCGCCAAACGGATATCCTGGCGACCGCTCCAACGAGATCGCCGTCTTTCGGTCGGTCGTGTCAGAGAGTACGCGGCCGGCCCCGCATAGAGAGATAGACGGAAGGCTTATCCTCGCCAGATTTAGCCCAGCGTACGGTTGCCTCGGCCAGCCGACGCCCATGGAAGAGCCTGCGCGCAGCCCCGCGCGACGAGACGGCGTTCAGCGGCCGTTCATCGGGCGTTCAAACCCGGCGGCCGGGGTCGTTCACAGCCCGCGACACACGCGGGCGCCGTACGCCTGCGGCACACGCCTATGGCCGGCCTGGAACCTCGGAGCCTTGTAGCCCTCGGACCTCGAAGTCTTTAACCCTCGACCTCGATCTCGAAGCCGTCGCCCGTGACGGTCTGGCCGGCCCGGATCTTGCGAGCCTTACGGAGCTCCACCTCGCCGTCCACCATAACAAGGCCCGCGGCCACGAGTTGCTTGGCCTCACCGCCGGTATCGGTGACCCCGCAATATTTCAGCAGGTCGCACAGCGCGATGTAGTCGGTGGAAAGGACGAAGGTCTCATGCACCCCTCCAGGATAAGAGAAGCCCATCCCCGGCAAACCTGAGCCAGACTCTCCTCTGATGCTGGTATGGCGCCTATGCTGCGTGCAGGCGGCGCACCGAAAAGGCTTCCGGCATCGCGATCGACCGCCCGTAAAGCACGCAGGCCATGCCACAGGCGTGCCCGCAAAGCCCCGGCCCTGTGATCCGGGTGCCCTCGCCGCTGGGGGTGGACTCATGGATCGTCTCCAGATACGACGAGGCCCGGGCAGCGCTCAGCGACCCCCGGCTGGCAAGGACCTGGACCACACCTTCGACCTGATGGTGCTCCTCAACATTGCCGAGGCGGCAAGAGCCGTGTCGGCCGCAACCTGTTCAACACCGACCCGCCTCTGCACACACAACTACCCTCCTTGGTCTCCCAGGCTTTCACCAGACGACGCTTGGAGGCGCTCCGCCCCAAGGTGTAGAACATCACCGACACCATGCTGGACGCCATCCCGGCTGGCCAGGTGGTCGACCTGATCGACGCCTACGCCTTTCCCCTGCCGCTGATGGTCATCTGCGAACTCATGGGCATCCCCCTGGAACGCCGCGACGACCTGCGCGACTGGTCCGTGGCCTTCACCCTTTCCATGATGTCGCCCGCCGACAACCTGAAACGCAAAGCGACTGCCGCGGCACCCTCCTAACCCGCTTCCCCACCCTCGAACTCGCCTGCCCACCCAGCGCCCTCCCCTGGAGAGCCGGCATCGCTGCACCCCCACTGACCCTCCGCTTCCGGGCTGCGACCGTGGCGCTCCTCCCTTTGGTTCATACTTTTCTCTTATCAAGAGATAGAGAATGAACCATCCTTAGAATGGAGCGCCACACTCCAGAACTCCGGAATCAACGAGCATCAAGGGGCTCTAATCGCACAAGCCTAACGAATGCGGGTCACTCGTTCGCAGGATCGGGCATCGGTGGAGAAGCGTCGAACCGGCGCAGTATTTCGTCTGCTACCTCTCGCCGTCCGTGTTGCATCACGTGCTCAGCCACCTGTGCCGTGAAGAGAGAGCGCTGCGGATCGTCCTCCTGGAAATCCAGAGACCGTAAGAACGCCTCGAAACAGTCGGCCGGCGACGTCTCGGCGCTGAACCCCGGAGGGAAGGCAGAGCTGAAGCCTGGGTCAGGCTCCGACGACTGCGTCATGGGAGGCTCCCCCGTCACGGGATAGAAGCCCTCAGGGATCTCCTTGTTATTGGCAGCCGCCGACAGTTGCGCCAGAAGGCCGATGTCCTGCACCGTCTTCTCCACGTGGTCGTCATTTCTGGTGAGCCACCAGACGACGGTGCTGCCCATGTCCTTCAAGACGTCATCGCCGAGATACTCGCGCCTGCTCTGCTCGTACTTCCTCTCGTGCTCCCACACTGCCTTGTCCTTGCGGACGGAGGCGAGCTTCTCCAGGCGCTCCTGGTCACGCTCGGGAAGAATGAGTGTGATCGACTCGGCCATGACCTGAAGGCGACTTGTGGCATCCGGTTGCATGATGCCGAGCGCACCACTCAGCTCATGCTGGACGAGCGAAGCTCTGCCTGGTGGCCGCTGCTGAGTGATCCTCCTGGCGCGCGCCAGAATGGCCTCCACCGCAAGGGCCGCCGGATTGCCGATCGACTCGTTCATCACGGTTCTGGTGGAGGTCCAGATAACCGTTGCGGAAAGGAGGAAGTCATAGTCCTCCACGCTGCTTGGCAACGCTACCCGCTCGACTGGCGACTCCTGGCGCTGGACCGGCGCCACGGGGATGTACGGACGCGGCGTCTCCGGAGCAGCGGAAATCGATCGGCCGTGGAACGCCCTCCGGCTCAGCACCACCGCCGCTGCGACGAGAATGACAGTGACGAGCAAGGCCCACACCGGCCAAGGAGCGAAATAGACCACGCCCACCAGCAGGGCCCCGCCGGCGACGAGGAAGAGAATCACCGTGCTACGGCTGTGTCCCATCGTTGTCCCCCTGACCACTCAGGCGCCTTGCATGGCGATGTTGATCTTCTGCCTGACAAGATCAGCGAGAAGGAGTCGCCGGTCCTCCAGGAGACCAGGCAGACCACGAGCGAGGGTGTACATGCGTGCGAGTAAATTCATCCGCCCCGCGCCCCCGGCGATGAGCACATCGAGAAATCGCTCATGCACAAGCGCCGTACGCAGCCATTCCTGTGCCTGCGCGGTCCACCTTTCCGCCGGGCACCGTACGAACACGACGCTCCACCCCAAGATCAGCTGCCCTCGTAGCGCGGATTCGGCGATGAGCGCGCGGGTACCTGCCTCCATTCGCATCAGCGCATCCGGATCCACGTAGTCGAGGAAAAGCTCGATGTCGGTTTCCCATGGTCGTTCTTTCATGAGATCCCGTGCCAGGCGCTCCAACATGAGGCGATGGAGTCGAGCCTCACCCAGCGTCAGATCCGTCAGCGCACCTCGGGCGTGCGTCACGCCGCTTTCGCGCCGGGCCAGATGGTGGAGGCGTACGAGAGCCTGATCTGGATGGAGCACGGCCATAACCTCGTGACAGATCTGAGTGAGCACCACTCGGAGCCCGTGCGAGAGGCTGTTATCCATTGACCAGTCATAAATCTTCCTGCGGAAGAACTGACCGTGTTCGTCTTGGAGTCCCCTTTTCAGCACTTGGGCCGCTGCCCGTAGCCGTCGCGGGTGGGTGTGGCTCGCCGCCCACTGGGCGACCAGGTCCGCCAGCCCTTGCCGATACCGCTCGTGCAGGCACTGCTCGGAGAAGTGCGCCACAAGGCGATCACGCTCCTCGACGTTGAGGTCCACGACATCGATCGTTTTCAGCACCCACCGCCCGAACGCCTCGCGCAGGTCCGGCGTGTTCTTCCAGAAGTGGGTGCGAATCGCCGTGTCGTAGCCGAGCCGCTTAAGCCATACCCTGCCGGAAGTGTCGACTTTCGCACCGATCTCGTTTAAGCGGTGGTGGAGATGCGCCTGTTCAAGTAGTGAGCTCTCGTCATCGGGGTGCTCAGCGGCTCGCAGGAGCAGCACGGTCGCGCGATGAACACTGTCGGCGTGCGCACCGTGCAGCATCGCGGTGGCCAGTAGTAACGCGAGTTGCGGCCCCTGATTCAGGGTGGCGACAAACTTGGCCACTTCATCGTCTACCTCGTTGAGTACCCCATACGCCTCAGCGCACCAGGCATCGAAATCCATTTCGCTCGACTTCACCCGAGCTTCGAGGATCAACGCAACATAGCGAGCGAGGTCCCGCATCGCCGGCTGAGTGTCGAGATAATCGAGCAAGTGTTTGGGCCTGGAACCGGTCTCGCTTGTGGGTACACCCGCCACACGCAGGTAGCGCTGCACCACTTCCATGGCCACTGGACGCTCGATCTCCACCCGGTACTGACCTAGGTCAGCCGGAAGGCTCCTGGAGCCGTGGGCCGGGAGCACCACCACGAGGCGTGCCGCATGGTCGAGCACGGTCTTGCGCAGTGACGTCAGCTCACTGCGCACCTCAGCCCAGGTCTCCTCGTTCTCGTCGGAGAGGTCTAGCAACCGTAAGTCGCCTTCCCCGATGCTACGGAGGTCGAGACGATCAGTACGGTCACCCTCCACCAACAACTCGTGGATGGTCTCGGCGTCAGAGCATCGCCCATGCAGCAACATCTTCGCGGCGGCGTTCCTGCCGCTACCCGGCGGCCCATCCAGGAAGACCGTTCTGTATTCATCCAGAATCGTTCGTGCCCGGCCAAAGCCCGCCGGTTCGACGAAGTGCTCAAGGAGCCACAGGAGCTGGTCATTGGCTAGAGATCGGTGGGACCTGCCCCTCGAATCCGTCAGTGAGGCGTAATAGTAGTTGTACTGATCACCTTGACCGGTGTGGACAGATCCCTCTGTCCTCGATAACTCCGAATGGAATTGGTCGCTCACCGGTCGCCATCCTCCTGTCCCCGCCAGCCACCGCGGCGGCGCCTGATTGCGCCCTTGTCGTCTCTTGCTATGTATGTCGCCCCATCGCCCGAGAAATTGTTAGAGGTGATATCGCCATTACCTGCATGCACCGGACCTTGGTTGTTCTTGACGACGGTGCCCACGTCACCGGTGATGTGGCGGCTCTGCACCACTATGTCGCCGCTGACCTCGTCCATGGTGTTCCTCACAGAATCGGAAGACTGGGCGGCATGTCGATCGGATGCCTTGAGGGCGGGCACCAACTCGGTGAGCCGATCACCGATGTGTCTGAGATGGGACCACGCGTCCGCCGCGTCCAACGGGAACGAGTTGAGTTCGGCAAGCCGACGTAGCTCCAGCGGCAGAGCCGCCGCATTCAGTCGCTCGGTCCGGCGTCCGTCGAGAACCGGAATGACGTGGATACCGTAGGCGAAGGCTTCCGCGAGTTCTCTGCGCACCCAGTCGTTCTCATCGTGGAGGCGGGGCGAGTCGGACCAGTCAGGTCCGATGACGGCGATGACAGCAGAGCTGTGCCGGACGGCCTCAAGCAACTTCGTTGGGTAGTGCTCGCCGGGCTTGATGCTGCTGGAGGCGCGGAAAACCTTCCCTTCACCAAAGCGCTGACGAAGGTTCGTCTCAATGGTGGTGGCACTCTTGTCTCCGTCTCCAGTGCGATAGTTGATGAACACATCGTGCATTGGAACGTTCCCTCCTGTGGATTCGCACCGCCCGCCTACAGGACCGCGGTGAATTCGGGGATCAGCCGGCGAGCCGCCTGGTTCCGCGGATGACGGGCCAGGATTCGCGCCAGCTTGCGCAGATCAGCGGCGATGGTGGCCGACCGGACCGACAGCGCGCTGTCGAGCAGCCGACTGGTCAGGTCACAGGCGTGCTCAATCTCACCGGCTGAGGCGTACGCGAGCGCACGGCGTACGCCATAGCGGACCTGGGTGCGCAACGCACCAGACGGCACCTGCGCCATCTGCCGATCCAGCATGTCGGCGGCTTCGCGCGGCCTTCCCAGGTCGTACAGACACCATCCGCTGATCATCGCGACCGGGTCGGACAGGTTTGTCGTGCCGATCACGGGTGCATCCTGCTCCGAAGCGGGGTGTGCGAGCAGCGTACGTGCCCGGTCAAGGCTCCTCATGCACGCGTCGTAATCTCCCGCCAGCGCATGCCCCTGAGCTTCCCGCTGGAATGCCAGCCCCCGGATGCGCGACGGCAACCTGCTCTCCTGCGCTCGCCGAGCCAGCTCGACCGTCTGTCCGGCATCCTCGTTGTACAGCGTGACAAGGGCATGGCGAACGAGTGCGTATGCGGCGAGATCATGATCACCACCCGCAGCCGCCAGATCGACAGCCCGCTGGGTCCACCACAGCGCGCCCGGCTCGTTCCCGCTCTCCTGGATCAGCCAGCCGACATATTCGGCGTAGCGTGAGCCGAGTCTGAGAAACTCCTGACGCGTCCGCTCACCGGCCCCCGCAGCAAACTCTCGCAGCATGTGAGTCTGCGCGATGAGGGCAGGCAGGACCAGGCCCGGATCGGCCACTTGACCGAGCTTTCGATACTGATCGAAGAGGCTCCTGGACATTCCGAGCAGCGTACTGTCGTTGGCACCGGCCGGCGCGCCAGCCGCGCCGATGCTCATCCCCGTCATGGACACGGCGCCCACGGCCATCACCTGACGTCGGCTCATCGGCTCGAACCAGCTTTGCCCGTCCGCAGTCAGTCGCATCGTCCACACCTCCTTCCCATCGGCATGCATCTCCGGCGGCTCAACCTCGTGAGACCGTCCCGGCACTAGAGCGGCGAGAGCACCCGACGCGTCGAGCACTGCATCACAAACCCGGGCGAGGTCCCGGCTCGGCGCTTTCAAACCTCGTTCGACCTTGCTCAGCTGGCCCTTGCTGTAATGAACCAGCCTGGACAGATCGGTAAGGCTGAGATCCGCGGCCAGGCGCCGCCTGCGGAGCTCTCCTCCAAAAGAGATCGGCTGCCGGACCATGGACCTCCGTCGCTGTCCGCCTGAACAGCCGCGGATGCCATGTGCAACACTGCGGCATCATCGTCGGCCGGACAAGACCAATGCTGCTGTTTCCCGTTTCCAACTTCCCTAGAAAATAGGAGGCGGCGGGTTGTGTCGAGCGTGGCCCGTTCTTAAGGCATACATTGTCGACTTATAGGCAGAGGAAACCGTCCTACAGGTGTTCGACTCTCACAAGCTCGCAAGTAGCGTGATCGCCGGTTGGTGCTCTAGTGAAGGCTTCGAAACTTTCGGTCACGAGGCGGTATAAGGAAGGCCCTAATGCGCTTACTCAGTGTCCGTAAACACGTCCGAAGATCTGAGAAACGGGATTCTCCGGGGGCCGACCGTCTTGTGACTGGGAAGCAAGATTTTCGTGTGTCGGCTGCTTGAAGAGTTCGCGGGCCATGGCTACGCGCTGGATCTAGTTCGTGCCCTCGTAGGTCTTGATGATCTCCGGTGCCGGCCGCCGTCACCTGCGAAAACGGCTCGATCATGCCGCTGGTCAGGGATTACGCTTTCGTCGCTGCTCGCTGCTTTCCGTGTGCCGACGGAACGGCGAGGGGACGAGAGCGGGAGGTCGCTTCATGGCAATCCCCACGAAGGGCTCGCGGCCCATCACGGTCGACGGCGCGGCCTACCGCTGGCGGGTCCGGCGCAAGGCGACCTACTGCCAGGGGAACGGCTGGGGGCCGATGACTTTCGCCGTCGAGGCGGCTGGGAGGCCGGGCCGGGTGCTCTTGGTGGTGCTTCCCTGGTCTCGGCCGGACGCCTGGCTCGGGGGGCGCACCATGGCCGTGCGACCGGCGCTCGTGGCGGCGGTCATACGGACGGCTCTGGAGCGCGGCTGGGAGCCGCGGCGGGCGGGAAGGGCCTTCACTCTCGATCTCGACGAGGACGATCTGGCCGACGTGATGGGCGGGCAGCCCTCCTGCAGAGTCGCGTTCACTGCGCCTACCTGTTCCGTCTCTCCTCAGCACCTCACGGAACAGGGACGGAACAGGAACATTCAGCAGGTCAGCCCTCTGCACTGAGAGATGCGTATCAGAGGTCAGGGGACTATTTGAGGAGTTGGCGGGCCATGACCACGCGCTGGATTTGGTTGGTGCCCTCGTAGATCTGGGTGATTTTGGCGTCGCGCATCATGCGTTCCACCGGGTAGTCGGTGGTGTAGCCGTAGCCGCCGAGGAGTTGGACGGCGTCGGTGGTGATTTCCATGGCGGCGTCGGAGGCGGCGCACTTGGCGGCACTGGAGAAGAAGGTGAGGTCCTTTTGGGGTTCGCCGTGCATGGCGCGTTCGGATTTGGCCGCCGCGGCGTAGGTGAGCTGGCGGGCGGCTTCGAGTTTCATGGCCATGTCGGCGAGGGTGAACTGCACGCCCTGGAAGTCGGCGATGGGCCTGCCGAACTGCTTGCGCTCCTTGACGTAGCCGATGGCGTAGTCAAGGGCGCCCTGGGCGATGCCGAGGGCCTGGGCGGCGATGGTGATGCGGGTGTGGTCGAGGGTGGCGAGGGCGGTTATGAAGCCCGTGCCGGGGGCGCCGATCATGCGGTCGGCGGGGATCCGCACATTGTCGAGGATGACCTGGCGGGTGGGTGAGCCTTTGATGCCGAGCTTTCGCTCCTTGGGGCCGAAGCTGACGCCCTCGTCGCTCTTCTCCACGACGAACGCGGAGATGCCGCGGGCGCCGGCGTCGGGGTCGGTGACCGCCATGACGGTGTAGAACTCCGACACGCCGGCATTGGTGATCCACATTTTCGCGCCGTTAAGCACGTAGTGGTCTCCGTCGGCGACGGCGCGGGTTTTCATCGCGGCGGCGTCGCTGCCGGCCTCGGCTTCGGAGAGGGCGTAGGAGAACATGGCGTCGCCGCGGGCGACGGGGGTCAGATAACGCTTGTTGAGCTCCTTGCCCCCGGAGAGCAGCAGCGGCACGGTGCCGAGCTTGTTGACGGCGGGGATGAGGGAGGAGGCGCCGCAGGCGCGGGCGACCTCCTCGATGACGATCACCACCGCCAGCGCGTCGGCGCCGGCCCCGCCGAACTCCTCGGGGATGTGAACGGCGTGGAAGTCGGCTGCCACCAGGTCCCTGTAGACGTCCCACGAGAACTCCCCGGACGCGTCGATCTCGGCGGCACGGGGGGCGATCTTCTCGTCCGCAAGGGCCCGCACGGCCTCACGGAGCATGTGGTGTTCCTCTGCGGGCGCGTAGAGAGGGAAGCTCATAGAGCGATAGTAGGACGTCCAACAATGCTTCCGCCGCTCCGGCGGCCATAAGTTGACCGATCGGTAACTTTACTCAGTGATTTCACACTGATCTCCGAGCGACGAACCGGGGAGATCAGACCGCGAGAGGTTGGAAGACCTCCGGGTATGAGAGTGAAAGAGCCCCCGGCACCGTCGGGTGACAGAGTGGAGCATGACAGGCCGATAGCATGCCCCGGCGGACCGTACGCAAGGATGACGCACTTGTCGGCGTCAGGGAGCGTGAACGAGAGGAGCCCGGCCGTGCCGTACCGCTTGACCGTCATTGGGACCGGATACCTGGGGGCCACCCATGCCGCGTGCATGGCCGAGCTTGGCTTCGAGGTTCTCGCCTTGGATGTGGACGCGGCGAAGATCAAGCGGTTGCAAGCCGGGGAGCTCCCCATACACGAACCCGGCTTGGAAGAGGTGCTGAGGCGCAATCTGGCCTCGGGCCGACTACGTTTCACGACCTCCTATCAGGAGATCGCGGAGTTCGGCGATGTGCATTTCGTCTGTGTGGGCACGCCGCAGAAGAAGGGTGAATACGCGGCGGACGTGTCCTATCTTGACGCCGTCGTGGAGTCCCTGGCCCCCTATCTGACCCGCGAATGCCTGGTGGTCGGCAAGTCCACGGTGCCCGTCGGCACCGCGCAACGCCTGGCCGGCAAGTTGATACGGCTGGCGCCCGCCGGGCCCCAGGTGGAGTTGGCGTGGAATCCCGAATTCCTGCGTGAGGGCTTCGCCGTACAGGACACCCTTAAACCCGACCGCATCGTGCTCGGAGTCGCGGGCATCCCGGGAGAGAAGGCGGAAAAGATCCTGCGCGAGGTCTACGAGCCGCTCGGCGACATCCCGATCGTCGTGACGGACTATGCGACCTCCGAGCTTGTCAAAACCGCCGCGAACGCGTTCCTCGCCACCAAGATCTCCTTCATCAACGCGATGGCCGAGGTCTGCGAGGCCTCCCACGCCGACGTCAAACAGCTTTCGCTCGCCTTGTCGTTCGATGAACGCATCGGCGGCAAATTCCTCAACGCCGGTCTCGGATTCGGCGGCGGTTGCCTGCCCAAGGACATCCGGGCTTTCATGGCGCGGGCCGGTGAGCTCGGGGCCGACCAGGCGCTGACGTTTCTCCGCGAGGTCGACGCGATCAACATGCGGCGGCGGGCACGCATGGTCGACCTGGCCCGTGAGGTCGCCGGAGGCTCGCTCTACGGCTGTACGGTCTGTGTGCTCGGCGCGGCCTTCAAGCCCAACTCCGACGACATCCGCGACTCCCCGGCGCTGGACGTCGCCGTGACCATCGGCCGCCAGGGCGGCCGGGTGACCATTTACGACCCGGTGGCCCTGGACAACGCCCGCCAGGCCCACCCCGAGCTTGCTTATGGCACATCGGCCATGGACGCCGCCCGCGGGGCGAACGTCGTGCTACTGCTGACCGAATGGCCGGAGTTCGTGGCGCTTGACCCTGAAACCCTGGGTTCGGTGGTCTCGACCCGCAACATGGTCGACGGCCGCAATGCCCTCGACCCGCAAAGCTGGCGTGCCGCCGGCTGGACCTACCGCGCCCTCGGCCGCCCCTAAGGGGCCTCCACGCCAAGACTTCGGCGATCAGGCCAAATGCCCGAAGCATGCTCACCACGGTGGGCGTCGATGCACATGGTGTCGCTTGCGGCAGTCAAGCGCGCCCTGGTCGCGAAGGGCATGACACCGACCGCACGGGTGAGGGTGGCGGCACCGCTCCACCGATCGACCGTGCGAGGTCCGCGGCACCGCTCCACCGACCGCACGGGTGAGGGGTACGGCGGGAGCCGTACCCCTCCGCCTGGCTAAAGCTCGGCTGCCTCCGCCCGGAGTTTGGCGCCCTTGGCGTGGGCCTGGGCCTTCAGGGTGGCTTGGAAGTCGGTCATGCGGGCCTGGAGGGCAGGGTCGGCCGTGGCGAGAATGCGGACTGCGAGCAGGCCGGCGTTGCGGGCGCCGCCGATGGCGACTGTGGCGACGGGCACACCGGCGGGCATCTGGACGATGGACAGCAGCGAGTCCATGCCGTCGAGGTATTTCAACGGCACCGGCACCCCGATCACGGGCAGCGGGGTGAGGGAGGCCAGCATGCCGGGGAGGTGGGCGGCGCCGCCGGCACCGGCGATGATCACTCGGAGGCCGCGGCCGGCGGCGGCTGTGCCGTACTCGACCATCTCCTGCGGCATGCGGTGCGCGGAGACCACGTCGGCCTCGAAGGGCACGCCGAACTCGGTGAGGGCTTCGGCGGCGAGTCGCATGACGGGCCAGTCGGAGTCGCTGCCCATCACGATGCCGACCTGAGGGGTGGTCACGTGTAGATCCCTTCGGTGAGGTAGACGGCGGCGTGGCGGGCGCGGGCACGCACGGTTTCCAGGTCGGTGCCCAGTGCCGTGACATGTCCGATCTTGCGCCCCGGTCGCACTTCCTTGCCGTAGAAGTGCACCTTGATGCCGGGATCGTGGGCCATGACGTGCTCATAGCGGGTGAACAGCTCGGGGTCGTCGCCGCCGAGCAGGTTGACCATGACCACCACGGGGGCCGTCGGGCTGGGTGAGCCGAGCGGCAGGTTGAGGACGGCGCGGAGGTGCTGCTCGAACTGGGAGGTTCTGGCACCCTCGATGGTCCAGTGGCCGCTGTTGTGGGGGCGCATGGCGAGTTCGTTGACGACGAGACCGTCCGCGGTCTGGAACATCTCGACGGCGAGCAGCCCGGTGACGCCCAGTTCGCGGGCGATGCGCAGGGCGATGCCCTGGGCCGCGGCGGCGAGCTCGGGGTCGAGATCGGGCGCGGGGGCGAGCACCTCGACGCAAATGCCGTCGCGCTGCACGGTCTCCACGACCGGGTAGCTCACGCCCTGCCCATGCGGTGACCGCGCGACGAGCACCGCGAGCTCCCGCTCAAACGGCACGAACTGCTCGGCGATCAGCGCGATGCCGGAGGCGAGCACCGGCGCGGCGTCCTCGGCCGAACGGCAGACCCACACGCCGCGCCCGTCATATCCGCCCCTGACCGCCTTGAGCACCACCGGCCAGCCGTGCGCCTCACCAAAGGCCGTCACATCGGCCTCATCGGCCACTCGTGCCCACTCCGGGCAGGGCACGCCGATCGCGGTGAGCCGCTCACGCATAAGCGCCTTGTCCTGCGCGTGCACCAGTGCCTCCGCACCGGGGTGTACGGCGAAGCCCTCGGCGGCGAGCGCCTCGATGTGGGCCGTGGGCACATGCTCGTGGTCGAAGGTCACCGCATCGCAACCCTTGGCGAACTCCCGCAGGTCGGGCAGCGCGCGATAGTCGCCGAGGCGGGTGTCCACGATGACGCGGGCCGCGCTCTCGTCCGGGGAGGCGGCCAGGACGCGCAGTTCGATCCCGAGGGCTATGGCCGCCCCCTGGGTCATCCTGGCGAGCTGGCCGGCGCCGATCATGCCCACGACGGGGCCGATGGCTGGTGTGTTTGCGCCGGTCAGGCTAGGGGTACTCACGGCGTTTCAGACTACCCGCCCCGGCTGGGGCAGGGTGTGGGGGACCTGGGCCCGCCCTGGCGACACGCCCGTGAGGGCCGCCTGCATTCGCGGAAGTCCGGTGTCCGTTCGTGACCCGCCGCCTATGATCTGTCGCCAGGGTAGCCCCCAGACACCCGTATGTTTCTCCGGGCGGCGTGGGGCGAACCACGGGGTGGGACTCGCATCGGCCATTGCACGGGGGTGGCATCGTCTTCGGTAACCTGGGTTGAGCGCCGACAACCGCATCGCCGGAAACTGCGGGACCAGCACCGAAGCCGAGCATCAAGACCGAGCACCTAAGGCAAGCACCGGGCGCGACCGATCAGCGAACCGGAAAGGGCAGTCGTGCAGCTACTTCGACGCATCTACGGCCGGATAACCGGTCTCTTCGCGGAGCTGGCCAAGTTTGGGACGATCGGCGCCATCGCCTTTGTGATTGACTTCTCGCTGACCAACTATCTGAGATACGGCCTCGGTGAAGGCCCGCTGACCTCCAAGGTCGTCGCCACCACCGTTGCGGCGACCATTTCATATGCGGGCAACCGGTTCTGGACGTTCCGCCATCGCGAGCAAAGCGGCTACGCGCGGGAATACGTGCTGTTTTTCATACTCAACGCGATCGGCTTGTTGATCTCAGTGCTGGTGATCGGGTTTGTGAGCTACACGTTGAAGCTCAACGACCCGGTGAGCTTCAACATCGCGCAGCTTGTGGGGGTCGGGCTCGGCACCCTGTTCAGGTATTGGTCGTATAGCAAGTGGGTCTTCCTTGCGATCCCCAAGCCTCCCGCCGTGGACGAGGCAGGCGACCTGCCCTCTCCTCGCTCCCCCCAGGGTGAGCCGTCCGAGGCCACCGGCCCCGCCTCACCCGCCTCTGAGGGTGCGGCCACCCGCCTCTGAGCCCCCTCGGAGGGCCGACCCGGCTCAGCCACCATCAGTTGAACCCTGCTCGGAGCATGCGGCGCGCTGCCGCCGCTAAACGGGTGCGCCCACCCACTGGGCCACCACAAGGCTTCGCCCTACGAGCTCAAGGTGGTCGCCGTCGGCCGGGCCTCCGCCCCCAGACCCGGCCGAGCCTCTAACTATCCCCGCTCCCCCTCACGCCGGGCCTCTCACCACGCGGTTGCGGCCGTTGTCGACCACCGGCCGGAGGAAGATCGCGAAAGTTGCGGGGCTTCGCCGCACGAGCTCAAGTCGGCCGCCGTCGGCGGCGGTCAGGGCTCGGGCAAGGGTCAGGCCGAGGCCGGTGCCCGCGCCGCCGCTGACATTGCGGTCGAAGATGTGGGGCGCCAGCTCCTCGGGGATGCCGGGCCCTTCGTCGGAGACCTCGATGACGATCGACTTGCCTGCGCTGCTTGTGGTGACGGTGACGCGGCCTTCGCCGTGCTGGAGGGAGTTTTCCAGCAGCGACGAGATGACCTGGCCGAGGCCGCCGGTGGTGGCGAGGGCCGTAAGGTTTCGGGTGCCGGTGAGGCGCACGCTGCGGCCGGCGCGGCGGAAGGCGGGGTCCCACTCGATGAGCTGCTGGTCGAGCACCTCGTCGATGTCGATCTGCTCGGCCTGGGAGTGGCGCTGGCGGCGGGCGGCGGCGAGCAGTTCGTCGATGACCGCGGTGAGACGCTCGGCCTGGAGTATCGCGGCGTCGCCCTCCTCACGGACGATCGCGGGCTGGTCGGCCGCCGCGACGATCTCCTCAAGGCGCATGGTGAGACCGGTCAGCGGGGTGCGGAGCTGGTGGGAGGCGTCGGTGGCGAACTCCCGCTCGCGGTTGAGCAGGTCGGAGATGCGTGTGGCACTGCGATCCAGGACCTCGGCGACGCGATCGAGCTCCTGGATGCCATATCGGTGCCTGCTCGGTCTCGCGTCGCCGGACCCCAGTTTTTCCGCGATCATCGCCAGGTCCTGCAGCGGCAGCGTCAGACGGCGCGACTGCACGATCGCGAGTCCGACAGCCACCGCGAGGGCCGCGGCGGCGAGCGCCACGATCAGCAGGAGCCGGGCCCTCACGTCCTGCTCCACCTGGCCTCGGTCTCGGCTGACCCGGACGTAGACGCCGTTTTCCGAGTGGGCGTCCTCGGTCATCTGGTGGCCGGACAGAGGTTCGGTGCCAACGATGGTCGCGTTGGGGGGGTTGCCGCGTTCGTAGATCTGGATATATCGGTTGGGATATTTCAGCTCTAGTTGCGCGGGATCGATAGGTTGATCTTGGATCCTGGAGTATTCAACCTCCCCGAGCAGGCGTGTGGCCTCTGACCGCAGCTCCTGAGCCGCTTCATCGACGATCAGCCGGCTGACGACGACCCCGAGGGGCACTCCCAGCAGCAAGACCGCGATGACGGCGACGACCAGGGTGGAGGACAGCAGTCTGCGGCGCATTCCCTACTCTCGCTCGAACCGGAAGCCAACCCCCCGGACCGTCGTGATGTAACGCGGCTTGGCGGCGTCGTCGCCCAGCTTGCGGCGCAACCACGAGATGTGCATGTCGAGGGTCTTGGTGGAGCCCCACCAGTTGGTGTCCCACACCTCGCGCATGATCTGCTCGCGGGTGACCACCTTGCCGGCGTCACGCACGAGAACGCGCAGCAGGTCGAACTCCTTGGTCGTCAGATGCAGCTCCTTGTCACCCATCCAGGCACGCCGCGAATCAGCGTCGATGCGCACACCCTGGACCACCGGGGTCTCCGAAGTGCCCCGGCGCAGCAGCGCACGGACGCGAGCCAGCAACTCGGCCAGACGGAACGGTTTAGTGACGTAGTCATCGGCACCGGCGTCGAGCCCGACCACGGTGTCGACCTCGTCGACACGCGCGGTGAGGATCAGCACGGGAGTGCCGTGCCCTTCGGCGCGAATGCGCCGTGCGACCTCAAGCCCATCCATCTCGGGCAGGCCCAGGTCGAGAACGATGAGGTCTATGCCACCCGACAGAGCCCTTTCCAGGGCTTGCGGGCCGTCCGGGCTCACCTCCACCTGGTAGCCCTCACGGCGCAACGCACGCGCCAGCGGCTCCGAGATCGAGGTGTCATCCTCGGCGAGAAGTACGCAGGTCATGAAGCGATCGTAGGACCTTAAGCGATCGTTTCCCGGCTACAGCGCGCGGTTTGACTCGTCATTGACGCATCCATTGACCTGGGCAAACACTGATAAATGACGGTTAGTCATCACGCAAGGGTTGGAGATCTCGCGGTACGACTCATGCCCCGGCGGGTAGGACACCACGGGCCGCCCGATCAGGCCGCCAAAGACCAGTGTGACAAAACCCAACACGCCCGTACGGAAGGTCCGTGGCGGGCGTGTCGTGACATATCCCTGGCGACTTCCGACCCAGGGGCCCCACGGCCACCCCACGCACTGTCCGCGACGCACCACAGGCGCCGATCCGCCGGCGTGGCGTGTCGAGCGAGACCACCCCCGTGCGAGCCGACGGCGTGTCGAGCGAGACCACCCCGGTGAGAAACACCGGCGTGTCGAGCGAAACCACCCCCGTGAGAAACGACGGCGCCCCCGGCGCGTCGCCACCTCGGTGAGGTCGGCTGCGCGCGGCGGGGGCACGGTCTTATCACTGGCGGGCGAAGGCGGGTGAGGGCCGCGGCCCCGGGTCGATCAGCCGCCGTCCCCGGCGACCGGACCGCCCCGCCCTGGCCCACCCGATCACAGGCGAGCCGATTCGGGCACGATCACAGACCGGGCAGGGCCGTACGGATCACCGCGGCCTGGCCGGCTATTCGGCCGCCGTCGGCGGCTCGGCGTAGCGAGCGAGGTAGAGCTGCTCTCCCAGAGACTCGATCAACGCGAGCTCGGTCTCCAGGTAGTCGATGTGGTGCTCCTCGTCCTCAAGGATGTCCTCGAACAGCCTGGCCGAGGTGATGTCCCCCTTCTCACGCATAAGCGCGATGCCGGGCTTGAGGCGCTTGACCACACTCAATTCGACCTCAAGGTCGGCCTGCAGCTGCTCCTGCACCGTCTGACCGATGTGGAGGGTGCCGAGCCGCTGATAGTTGGGCAGCCCCTCAAGAAAGAGGATGCGGTCGGTCAGCTTCTCCGCGTGGCGCATCTCGTCGATGGACTCCGCGCGGGTATATGAAGCCAGCTTGGTGTAGCCCCAGTTCTCCTGCATCTTGGAGTGCAGGAAGTACTGATTGATCGCGGTGAGTTCGGCGGTGAGCTGTTCATTCAGCAGTTCGATGATCTGCTTGTCGCCCTGCATGACAACGGGCCCCTCGTGCTATGCGGTGGAAATCAATTCCTCAGACCGCTTCAGCATCGCACAGATCTTTCGCACGCAGGTGGCACAGTCGCTCCCGGCGCCCGTGGTGTCGCGAATCTGCTTCGCGCTGCGGGCACCGGCCGCGATGCAGTCGTGGACCTCGTTCTCGGTCACTGCGCGGCAGACACAGACATACATAGGGTTGGCCGATCTCCCCCACCAGGAAAGCCCTTAGGTTAGGCATGCCTAAGATACCATCGATTTGGTTAGGCTAACCTATGTGCTGCCGGCACAATCCTCCGGGTCCCCGCCGTGCCGCACACACGCTCGCGCGACGTCGAGTTTCACGCGAGATCGGCGGGGCTCAAGATCCCCCAATTCGATCACGGGGGCGCCCGGAAAACGATCGGCAATTGGCGCCGGTCACCGCTGAAAATAGGAGAGCCTCCGCTTACTCCGGCAAGATCGCTTTTCCGGCCGGACGATCACGTCGGAACGGCGGGAAATTAAGGAGTAAGCGCAGGCTAACCATAGTTTGGGCGGCTCGGGAGGTAAGAAAAATGTGTCGTAAAACACACTCCCGAATCCGCGTGTCTCAGTGCCCCCGGGAGATCCACTCCTGGAGATGAGGGGCCTCGTCGCCGATCGTGGTGGAGTCGCCGTGCCCGGTGTGCACCACCGTCTCCACCGGAAGCGTGAGCAGCTTCTCCCGGATCGAGTCGACGATCGTGTCGAACGACGAGAACGACCGCCCCGTGGCCCCCGGCCCGCCCTGAAACAGCGTGTCGCCGCTGAAGACCACGCCAAGCTCCGGCGCATGCAGGCACACGGCCCCCGGTGCGTGCCCCGGGGTGTGCAGCACCCGCAGCCGCACCCCGCCGGCCGACAGCTCGTCGCCGTCCGCGAGAGGCTCGTACGGCACCGCCGTACCGTAGACCATCTCCCACAGCGGCTGGTCGGCCGGGTGCAGCAGGATGGGAGCGCCGGTGGCCTCGGCGAGCTCGCGGGCGGCGTTGATGTGGTCGTTGTGGGCGTGGGTGCACACGATCGCCGTCAGCCTCCTGCCCGCCAGGGCGGCGAGGATGGCGGGCGCGTCGTGGGCGGCGTCGACCACGAGGGCCTCTTCGTCCGACCCGACCAGCCAGACGTTGTTGTCGACGTCCCAGGTGCCGCCGTCGAGGGTGAAGGTGCCCGAGGTCACCACCTTGCCGATCACAGGACCACCACCGAGCGCAGCACCTCGCCACGGTGCATCTTGGCGAACGCCTCCTCGACCTGCGACAGGCCGATGGTCTCGGTGACGAAGCCGTCGAGGTTGAGCCTGCCCTGCATGTAGAGGTCGATCAGCATGGGGAAGTCGCGGCTCGGCAGGCAGTCGCCGTACCACGAGGACTTCAGCGCGCCGCCGCGCCCGAACACGTCCAGCAGCGGCAGATCCAAGGTCATCTCGGGGGTCGGCACGCCGACGAGCACGACGGTGCCGGCCAGGTCGCGGGCGTAGAACGCCTGCTTGTAGGTCTCGGGACGGCCGACCGCCTCCACGACGACGTCGGCGCCGTTGCCGTCGGTCAGCTCGCGGATGGCCTCGACCGGGTCGACCGCGGCGGAGTTGACGGTGTGGGTGGCGCCGAACTCGCGGGCCCAGGCGAGCTTCCTGTCGTCGATGTCGACTGCGATGATCTTGCTCGCCCCGGCGAGGGCGGAACCCAGCACGGCGGCGCTGCCCACGCCACCGCAGCCGATGACCGCGACCGAGTCGCCCCGGGTGACGCCGCCGGTGTTGATCGCGGCGCCGATGCCGGCCATGATGCCGCACCCGAGCAGCCCGGCGGCGGCGGGTGAGGCCGCGGGGTCGACCTTGGTGCACTGACCGGCGGCGACCAGGGTCTTCTCCGCGAAGGCGCCGATGCCGAGCGCGGGGCTGAGCGGAGTGCCGTCGCTCAGGGTCATCTTCTGGGCGGCGTTGTGGGTGTTGAAGCAATACCAGGGGCGGCCGCGCTTACAGGCGCGGCAGTCGCCGCATACCGCCCGCCAGTTGAGGATCACGTAGTCGCCCGGGGAAACGGAGGTGACGCCGGGCCCGACGGCCTCGACGACACCGGCGGCCTCGTGGCCCAGGAGGAATGGGTAGTCGTCGCTGATTCCGCCCTCGCGGTAGTGCAGGTCGGTGTGGCACACGCCGCACGCCTGGACGTTCACCACCGCCTCACCCGGGCCAGGGTCGGGCACGAGCACGGTCTCCAAGGAGACGGCTTCGCCCTTGCCACGTGCAATGACTCCCTGCACTTCGTATGGCATCCCCACACACCTAACCTTCCGAATCGGTCGACCCTCCGGCGCGGCACATCCTTGTGTCACGCGGAAGCACGCGGCGCGGTCTGCGATGCCATCCCAGGAGTGTCAAATGGCATTACCGGCCACACCAGTATCGAAGTATAGATTTCAACGGTATTCCCCCACATAGTTCCAGCCAGCCGACTCACCACGTGGTCCTACCCCAGGCCTGTGCCCTAAGCCGCGGGGCCCGCACACATGTGTGGTCAGGTGCGCCGGAGCACATAGGGCTGGACCACTCCGAGCCCGCGGGCCGGTCTGCGCCGGATGCGATGGACCTCGATGCCGGCCGTGCCCTCGACCGCCTTCGCCAGCGGCTCGTCCACCAGGACCGTGCCGGGGCGGGCGATGGCGGTGAGGCGGGCCGCGAGGTTCACCGTCGTGCCGAAAACGTCGCCCATGACCGGAAGGACCGGCCCGTAGGCCAGTCCGACCCGCACATCCGGGCCGTCCCCCGCCTCCTTGACGGCTTCCAGCAGGTCGAAGGCGACCTCTGCGGCGACCGCCGGGTCGGCGGCCGTGAAGAGCACCTCGTCCCCCAGGGTCTTCACCAGGCGCGCCCCGCGCGCCGCGACCACGTCGGCGGCACGCCCCTCGAACCCCTCGACCAGCTCGCCCAGCCCGTATTCATCAAGCTCCCGGGCATGCTGGGTGAACGAGACAAGGTCCGCGAAACCCACCGCGATGACCGGGCGGCGCGGCCCCGCCGACTCGTCGTCGGGCCCGACGATGGTGAGCAACCTGGTGCCGGCCGCGGCGAGTTGCGCCCGCCACACGTGGATGAGCACCTGCTCGAAGTCGGGCAGGAGACGGCGGGAGGTGTCGAGCACGTGATCGAGGTCGACGGCCTCGCCGTCGTGCCGCCCGGGCGCGATCAGCGCGCCCATCATGATCTCGGCCTGCCACTGCGCAAGCCTGGAGGTGGTGCGGCCGAGGGCACGGGCCATGCGGATCACCGCGACCTCGTCGAACAGATCGTCCTGCATCATGGCCCGCACACGCTTGAGCGCGGCCACGTCGGCGTCGGTGAAGGCCACGGCCCCCTGAGCCACCGAGGCGAACCCGAGGGCACGCCAGATGCGCTCGGCGAGCTCGGGCGACACGCCGGACAGCTCAGCCACCTGGGCCCGGGTGTGGCGCGCCGGGGGGCCGCCGAGCAGGCGCCTGACACGCTGCGCCGCCTCCCGGCCCTCCTCATCGGCTCCGCCCATGGACCTCCCCCCAGCCCGCAAGGCTATGGCACCGGCCGATCGGTCCTCTCTTCCGCGGCGTCCTCGTCATCGTCGCCGGCGTCCTCCACGAGACGAAAGAACTCGGCCCGCACATCCTGGATCCTCGGGATATCGCGAAGCGCGAGCCGCCCCTGCTCCCCCGCCGACTCGACCGTGAGCGTGCCGCAGCCCAGCATGCGCTCAAGGAGGCTCTGGCCGGAGCTGACGGTGTTGACCTTGTTGAGGGGGACCTCGTCGGTGGACTTGCCGAGCACACCGCTGCTGATCGTGAATCTGTGGGTGGTGAGGGTGTAGGCCGTGTTCTTCCACTGGAGATAGGGCACGAAGGCCCAGATGGTCATCAGAATGACGGCCAGCACGACCACGCCGACCCGCCCGTAGAGGGCGTATTCGAAGTCGGACGGGATGACGTAGAGCGCCACCCCCGACCCGAGGGCGATCAGCACCAGCGCGATGAACGGCCCCACGAGACACTTCCAGTGAGGCTGGAAGGAGCGGACGCGCTCCTCCCCCGCGGCGAGGTGGCGATCAGGCAGACCCATGGCGCAAATCGTGGCACGGCACTGCGTTCGCCGCCACGGGATCCGCCACAGAGAAACCTCGCGCCCGGCGCGGGTTATGGGCCCGGCTAAGGCGCCCGGTGCGAAGGCCCCTCCGTGCGCGGTCCTCGGTCACGCCTCCTTTGGGCGTTGTGCCCCGGCGTGGCGCCTTGTGGGGATGAAGCGCCCTGCATGCCCCGGGCGTCTTATGAGCCCAGGGTTATGCGCCCGGGGCGCCTTATGTGGCCGGAGCCGGGCGCACGTGCACGACGTCGCCGGCGCTCAGCGAGTGCTCCCTGCCGTCCGCCGTGGTCACGAGGAGCTGGCCGGATGAGTCGATGCCGGTGGCGCGGCCGATCAGCATGCGCTCGCCGGGCAGCTCCACTCTGATGTCGCGCCCGATCGTGGCGGTGGCCGCCAGGCAGGCCGCGCGCAGCCCGCTCGCGTCGGCGTCGCCGTCGGCGGCGATCCAGTCGCGATAGGTCTCCTCGATGTCACGCAGGATGGCCTTCGCCAGCGGCTCACGGTCCACGCAGGCGGCCTCCTCGATCGCGAGGGAGGTCGCGGTCGGCACCGGCAGCTCGTCGGGCCTTAGGGTCACGTTGAGGCCGATGCCGATGACCACGCACGAGTCGACCCGCTCGGCCAGCACCCCGGCGAGCTTGCGCTCGTCGACGAGCAGGTCGTTGGGCCACTTCAGGCGCACGTCGATCTCACCGAGCCGCCGCACCGCCGTCGCCGCCGCCAGGCCCACCAGCAGCGGCAACCATCCGTGACGCGCCACCGGCACATCGGGCCGCAACACCATCGAGATCGCGAGCCCCGATCTCGGCGGGGACACCCACGAACGGCCCAGCCGCCCACGCCCGGCCGCCTGAGCCTCGGCGATGAGCACCTGCCCCTCTTTGCCGCCGCCTCTGACGGCCTGCGCGAGATCGGCGTTGGTGGACCCCGTGCGCGGAACGACGGTGATGCCGGTCCACACCCCTCCGGGACGCACAAGGGCACGGTTGAGCGCCGCTTCGGACAGCGGCGGACGGTCGAGATCGGTGTACGGCAAATCAGCCACGTGCTTATTCTCCCCCAGTGAAACCGGATCCCGCGCCCGAACTCCCCAATGAACAGGGCAAACTTCTCGACACCTTACAGACGGACACGATGGTGACCCACAACCGCCAATCCCCACCCCGCCGTACGGCAAAGCCCTCCAAACCAGCCCTTAACTACCGGACGATCACCCGCCTGGCCACACTCCTACCCTTGCCGTCCCCGTTGTTCCACGACTGACGATCTCAAAGCCCGCCGTCGCACTGGAAAGCACCCCTCCGCGGTCCGTCGCGCGCTATTCAAAGATCTGGTCGCGCTTGGACCAGTAGGCCTGGGCCACGTAGGCGGCCGAGGAGGCCGCTGAACTCAGGACGAACAGCAGGAACACTGACACCCCCTGCCAATACGACATCGAACCGCCGGCGAGGACGTTGCCGCAGACGCCAAACCCGAGCGCACTGAGGACACCGAGCACGGCGACCGCCACTCTTCTTGCGATTTTCCGCTTTTCGCCGAGCGGAGCCGGCTCCTGTCGGCTGCGGGAGGCTCGTGGTTCCCCATCGTTCCTAGAGGCCGCGTCTCGCTTAATAATATGAAATGTGCGATTTACCGAGTCTGGGTTGAGGTTGCTCAAGGTTCGCCGCTCGCGGTCGCTGATGCGTGGAGGTATGGGACTATACGTGTCCTGAAATTTCCCTCTATAGCCGACCCGGACGCCGGTGACCTCGGAGATGAGCAACTGGGCCACCGGCGCATAGGGATAGACCCGCACCGGCACCCCGGAAAGATTCACCAGCTGCAAAGGGAACGCCCAGCGGATGCCGATGGCGAACTTCGGGGCCATGCAGTTGACGATGATCCCCATCCGCGCGAACGTGCTGCGGGTCACGACGAGGCCGATGAGGTCGTCCGGAAAGCAGACGGCCTCAAGGGTGTGCGTGATGAGCGGCTGCAATGGCAGCAGGTCATATCCCTCGGCGGGGATCTGCATCTCCTCATAGGCCAGGTCGAGATTGTCGTGGAGATAGTCGAGCCTCTCCACGCCGGGCCGCAGCCTGAGCGCGGCGGGGGCGAGCCGCAGGTCGATGGAGTCCTCCGTGACCTGCGAATCCATATGGAACTGCTCATTGGAGTCCAACGACCGGATCTCGATGTCTCCGAGGTCGATTCTCCGCCTGATCTCCACACCGGTGAGAAACGCCATATGAGGTGCCGCTCTCTGAGGCCGTCAGGGGAACAGCGTCTCCCCGACCTTGATGAACTCTTCGATCATCTCCCGATCGAGGGGGAGGATCGGCTCCTCCGCGAAGGCCACGCGGAGTTCCGCGGGCGTCGGCCACCGGTGGCCGACGGCCTCCGCCATGGCGAGGCTCTCCCCGCCCGCACCTTCCGCCGAACTCCAATAAGCCCGAGCAAGGGTGTCATCCGGCTTCGGCGCTCTTCACTGAAGGGAAACTCTCACACCGTCTGATGCGGGTCTCCGCCGGCCCCGCCTAACAGGCCGCTGCGGGAACGCGTTTCAACCATTGGCCGGCACCCCCGAATATCGACTGACCGATACCTGACAGGCACCCCAATCATACCCACCGTGGAACGCACTAAAATGTCAAGCCCGTAATGGAGTATTTGGTGTATTTGATCTGGAGCTCGTCCGGGAATCACTATCCATTCAACGCCCGGATTTCATTCTCAGCCCATACGACACGCTGAGCGCACGGATTTTGCCCCCAGCGGAGACCCGCCGGCGGCAACCCGCCGGCGGAGACACCCCCGCACGGCAGCCGGCAGGACGGCCTCGGCCCCCTGGTAGCGCCTCAGCAAACCGGGCAAACTACTCGACGACCTCCAGACAGAGCATGATGGCGGTTAGAGCACCACTGCGAGGAGAGCGCGATGAAGCGTCTGGACCCCCGTAACTGGGCCGGTTGGAAGCCCTTCGGCCTTGGCGAGCGTAAGCCCAACAACTACATGGAGCTGTGGAAGGCGTTCCGTTCGGTGCGCGGCAACCGGCGCTACGCCTGGCGCATCCTCAACCAGGGCACTTGTGACGGCTGTGCGCTCGGCACCAAGGGCATGCGCGACTGGACCATGGACGAGATCCACCTCTGCAACATCCGCCTCCGTCTGCTCCATCTGAACACGATGCCCGCCTTGGACCCCCGGGTGCTCGCCGACACAGGTGAGCTTGAGCGGCTACGCAGTGCGGAGTTGCGTGAACTCGGGCGTCTGCCGTACCCGATGGTGCGCCGGGCGGGTGAGGCCGGTTTCCGGCGTATCGGGTGGGATGAGGCGTTGGATCTCACCGCGGGGCATTTGCGGGACGCGCGGCTTGGGGTCTATCTGACGAGCCGCGGCGTGCCGAACGAGAACTACTTCGCCGCCCAGAAGGCGGTCCGCGCGCTCGGCACGAACTCGGTGGACAACGCGGCGCGGATCTGCCACTCGCCCTCGACGGTGGCGCTGAAGGAGACCATCGGGGCCGCCGCCACGACCTGCTCTTACACCGACTGGATCGGATCCGACCTGATCGTCTTCATCGGGTCGAATCCCTCCAACAACCAGCCGGTCGCGATGAAATACCTGTACCACGCGAAGAAGGCCGGAACGCAGATCGCGATGGTGAACACCTACCGCGAACCGGGTATGGACAAGTACTGGGTGCCGTCCAACGCCGAGTCCGCGGTGTTCGGCACGAAGATCACTGACCACTTCTTCGGGGTGAACGTCGGCGGCGACATCGGCTTCCTCAACGGCGTCCTGAAGCACCTGGTCGAGAACGGCTGGGTGGACGAGACGTTCGTGGACAAGCACACGAGGGACTTCGACGAGGCGGTGCGCGCCGTCGAAGAGCAGTCGTGGGAGGAGCTGGAGGCCCTGTCGGGGGCCACCCGGCAGCAGATGTTCGAGCTGGCGCGGCTGCTGGGCGAGGCGAAGTCGGCGGTGCTCGTGTGGTCGATGGGCATCACGCAGCACACCTACGGCGAGGACAATGTGCGGGCGATCGTGAACCTCGCCCTGGCCAGGGGGTTCGTGGGCCGCGACCACTGCGGGCTGATGCCGATCCGCGGGCACAGCGGGGTGCAGGGCGGCGCCGAGATGGGCGCATACGCCACGGGCCTGCCGGGCGGCTTGCCGATTACGGAGGAGAACGCCAAGAAGTTCTCCGACATGTGGGGATTCGAGGTGCCGACCGCACCCGGCCTCACCGCGACCGACATGATCGACGCGGCCCACGCCCGCGACCTCGACGTGCTCATCTCCTCGGGCGGCAACTTCCTGGAGGTCCTGCCCGACCCCGGCTACTGCCGTACGGCACTGGCCCGGCTCAAGTTGCGCGTGCACATCGACATCGTGGTGTCCTCGCAGATGCTCGTGCCGTCCGACGAGGGGGATGTACTGCTGCTGCCCGCGCAGACCCGCTACGAGATGGAGGGCGGGGTCACCGAGACCTCCACGGAACGCAGGGTGATCTTCTCCCCCGAGGTGAAGGGGCCGCGCATCGGCGAGGCGTGGCCCGAGTGGCGGATCTTCACCGAGCTGGCCGCGCGCACCCGGCCCGAGCTGGCCGAGCAGGTGCGATACACCGGCACGGCCGAGATCCGGCGGGACATCGAGCGGGCAGTGCCGTTCTATGCGGGCATCGCGGGTCTGTCGGCCTTCGGGGACAACGTGCAGTACGGCGGACGCCACCTGTGCCCGGACGGCGAGTTCGCGACCCCCGACGGGCGTGGCCGCTTCTCCGCCGTGGCGTTGCCGGCGCTTGAGCGGCCCGACGGGACGTTCATGGTGGCGACGCGGCGCGGCAAGCAGTTCAACAGCATGGTCCACGAGCGGCGCGACGGCTTCAACGGCGCGACCCGCGAGGCCGTGCTGATGAGCGCCTACGACGCCGACCGGCTCGGGCTGCCCAACGGCACGCGGGTCGAGCTGCGCGGGCCCGCGGGCAGCTTCACCGGGCGGGTGTTGCGCGCGCCGCTCGTGCCGGGCAACCTGCAGATCCACTGGCCCGAGGGCAACGTGCTGCTCGACGCGGTCCGGCGATCACCCGACGCGCGGATCCCCGACTACAACGCGCGGGTCACCGTCGCGAGGGCCGAGCCGTGAGCTTCCCCCGCGCGCTCCGCCCCGGCCCGTCGACCCGCGCCCGGATCACGGAGGTCAACCGGGGTGTGCGCAGGGAACGGCGCGACGACCTCGCCACCGAGGAGCCCCTGGAGATCAGGGTTCAGGCGGGGGGCGAACGCCGCACCCTGGCGATCACCATGCGCACGCCGGGCGCGGACTTCGAGCTGGCGGCGGGGTTTCTGTACGGCGAGGGCATCGCAGGCGAGGACGACATCGCCTCGATCGGCTATTGCACCGACGAGGACGTGGCGCCTGAGGCAAGGTACAACACGGTCACCGTGCGGCTGCGCGGTGACCACCTGCCCGATTTGCGGGGTCTGGATCGGCATTTCATGACCTCCAGCGCGTGTGGGGTGTGCGGCACCGCCACCATCGACTCCCTCCGCGACCGGCGCCCACCGCTGGCGGACTCCCCCGGGCCGAAGGTCAGCGCAGAACTCCTCACCCTCCTGCCCGACCGGTTGCGCACCTCGCAGAGCGTCTTCGGCAAGACCGGCGGCCTGCACGCCGCCGGCCTGTTCGACGCCGAGGGCACGGCTCTTGCGGTGCGCGAGGACGTCGGCCGCCACAACGCGGTCGACAAGCTCATCGGGCACGCCCTGCTCACCGGCGAGGTCCCCCTCCACGACCGCGTGCTGCTGGTCAGCGGGCGCAGCAGCTACGAGATCCTGCAGAAGGCCCTCACCGCGGGCATCCCGGTGATCTGCGCCGTCTCCGCCCCGTCCTCCCTGGCCGTCGCCCTGGCCAGGGAGTTCGGCGCCACGTTGGTCGGCTTCCTGCGCGGCGACCGCTTCAACATCTATGCCGGCCAGGAACGGATCCTGTGATGTGTGTGACGAAGACCTGGCCGTCGCGTTGCACAAGGACTTCATCGACCTGCCTATCGAGCGTCATCCGGGGCGGGTGCTCACGGACCGCATGTGGGAGTTGAAAAGCAACTTCACGGCCTGCGATGCCGCCTACATCGCTCTAGCCGAGCTGTTGGACTGCCCCCTGGTCACCGGTGACGCGAAGCTGATCGGGCCGCATCGCGCCACCGTGGACCTTTACGCGTGAGGCTTCAGCCGGTGTTTTGCAGGCCGGCGGCGACGCCGTTGACCGACAGCAGGAGGAGGGTGGACAGGCGGTCGCGCTCCTCGTCGGTGAGGGAGTCGCCGGAGCGGAGGGACTGGAGCGCGCGGAGCTGGAGGTGGGACAGGGCGTCGACGTAGGGATCGCGGAGCTGGACCGCGCGGGACAGCACGCGGCGGTTCGCAAGGAGGCGGGAGTGGCCCGTCACCGTGAGGACCAGCTTGCGGGTGAGGTCGTATTCGGCCAGCACCTGCCCGGCGAAGTCGTCGCGCCCGCCGAGGGCGAGGTAGCGGGCCGCGATGGACCGGTCGGTCTTGGCCAGCGACATCTCGATGTTGTCGAGCAGCGAGGCGAACAGCGGCCACTCGCGGTAGGCCGCCTTTAGCTCCTCAAGGCCCGAGGGCGACTCCATGATCGCGGCCAGGCCGCTTCCCAACCCATACCACCCCGGGAGGTTGACGCGGGTCTGCGCCCAGGCGAACACCCACGGGATGGCCCGCAGGTCGTCCAGGGAGCGGGGGGCACCGAGGCCGCGGCGGGCCGGGCGGGAGCCGAGGCGCAGGGCCCCGATCTCCTCCAGCGGGCTCACCAGGGCGAACCACTCGGGGAAGCCGGGCGCCTCGGTGAGCGCGCGGTAGGCACGCTCGGAGGCGACGGCGACCTGCTCGGCCAGAGGCCGGAAGCGTGAGGCGGCGGCGGCCGTGCGGCCCTCGACCGCAGGGGTGGAGGCCAGGAGCACGGCGTTGGTGACCTGCTCCATGTGCCGCTTGGCGATGGCGCCGTGGCCGTAGCGGGCGAAGATGACCTCGCCCTGCTCGGTGACCTTGAACCGCCCCGCGACGCTGCCGGGGGCCTGGGCGAGCACCGCCCGGTTGGCGGGGCCGCCGCCGCGCCCGAGCGCGCCGCCGCGGCCGTGGAAGAGGCGCAGCCGCACGTCGTGCTGGACGGCCCAGGTGGTGAGCTGCTCCTGCGCCTCGTAGAGCCGCAGCGTGGCCGCGGCCGGCCCGAGCTCCTTGGCGGAGTCGGAGTAACCCAGCATGACCTCAAGCAGCCGCCCGTTGTCGGCGAGCCTGCGCTTGACGGCGTCGATCTCCAGCATGCCGGAGAGCACGGCGGGTGAGTTGGCGAGGTCCTCGCCGGACTCGAACAGCGGCACCACGTCGAGCGCGGGCGCCCGCGAGCCGAGGGCGTGCTCGGCCAGCTCGTAGACCGCGGCGATGTCGCCCGCCGAGCGGGTGAAGGACACGACGTAACGCGAGCAGGCGGTGACGCCGAACCGCTCCTGGATCCAGGCGATCACCCGGATGGTGGCGAGCACCTCCTCGGTGCGCTCCGACAGCGCCCCGCCGGCCCGGATCTCCTCAAGGGCGGCGGCGTGGACCTGGGAGTGCTGGCGCACCTCGAGCTCGGCTAGGTGGAAGCCGAAGGTCTCCACCTGCCAGACGAGGTGCTGCAGCTCGCCATATGCCTGGCGGACGGCCCCCGCCTCGGCCAGGGACTCCTGGCAGACCCTCAGGTCGGCGAGGAGGTCGGCGGGCGAGCGGTAGGCGAGGTCGAGGTCGCGCCTGCGGGTGGCGGCGACGCGGGCCGCGACGTAGAGCATCCACTGGCGGTGGGGCTCGCCCGGGGAGCGGGTCGCGAACTCCGAGACGAGCTCGGGGTTGGTGTCCTCGGCCTTGCCGAGCGCGGCCCTGAGCGCCGCCGAGGGCTCGGTGTAGCGGGCGCCCGCGGTCAGGGTGCGGCCGATGCGGGTCGCGGCGTTCTCAAGCGCGCTGAGGACGTGCTCGGCCTGGATGAGCAGGGCCCTGCGGGTGACGGAGGCGGTGACGTTGGGGTTGCCGTCGCGGTCGCCGCCGATCCAGCTCCCGAAGCGGATGTAGGCCCGCGAGGCGGGGGGCCGAGTGCCGGTGCCCTCGCCGAGCGCGGCGTCGAAGGAGCGGTAGACCAGCGGCACCGTGCGGAACAGCGTCTCGTCGAAGGCCGCCATGGCGGTGCGCACCTCGTCGAGCGGGTCGAGCTTGGTGGAGCGGAGCTGGGCGGTGCGCCACAGCAGGTCGATCTCCTCAAGCAGCCGCCGCTTGGACTCGGCGCGCTCGCTGGAGCCCCGCCCCGGCATGTTGTATTCGGCGAGCTGCGCGCTCACCCGCTGGATCGCGGTGACGACGGCGCGCCGCCGCGCCTCCGTAGGGTGCGCGGTCAGCACCGGCCGCAGCTCAAGCCCCTCGATCAGCTCGGCGACCCGGTCGTCGCCGAGGTCGCCCTTGATGTCGCGCACGGCCTGGGCGAGTGAGCCGGACGGCGGCGTCTCCGCCTCCCCGGTGTCGCGCTCGCGCAGTGTGCGGATGCGGAAGTGCTCCTCGGCGAGGTTGGCGAGGTGGAAGTAGCACGTGAAGGCCCGTGCGATGTGCACGGCCCGCTCGATCGGCCAGGTGCCGACCAGCGCGGCCACCTCGTCGACCGTGACGGTCCCCCTGCGTGCCGCGATGACGGCCTTACGGAGTTTTTCCACGTCGTTGAGCAGGTCGGGACCACCGTGTTCGGCGATCACCTGCCCCAGCAGCCCGCCGAGCAACCGCACGTCAGCACGGAGCTCGTCGGGCATCTCGGTGACGGCGCTGTGCCGCGTGCCGGAAAGACGTTCTGCCTGATCAGAACCGAGCGCGCCCATGGTTCGAAGAGTAGCGAGTCCCGATCCGCAGCCGCACGGGCACCCCCGCACATTGGACTAGACCACAGGTCACGCGCCCATACGCCGACGTCAGGACCCTGCCTCGGCACCCGGCGCGACTCGACCGCCCCACACTGTCCGCCGTCACAAACCTCAGCGCCGCAAACATCAGCGTCACAAATATCAACGCCACAACCATCAGCACCACAAACCCCAGAAGAGCACCACAAACCCCAGAAGAGAGCACCGCAGACCTCAGGAGGGCCCCGCAAACCCCGGAAGGGCCCGCAACCCCCAGAAGGGCCCCGCAAACCTCAGGACGGCCTGGACACCGCCGCGAGGATCTCCGGATAGCGGCCGAAGCCCACTGCGCCCCCGATCCGGCGACCGGCCCACGCGACGCCCATGCCGTACGGCACGGCCAGGGCGCTCCACCACATGACGCCGAGCAAGGGGGGCAGCACGATGGGCAGCGACAACAGGGTGCCGGCGATCAGCGAGCCGAACGACCCGAGGAAAGCGACGCCGCCCTGCCCGGGGGCCGCGCCGCTGAAGGCGTTGATGCGCTCGGGAGACGTGTACGGCAGGAGCACGCTGGCCACGGCCCCGACCCCGAGGCCGACGCCGAGCACGCCCCACCCGACGAGTGCGAACGGCACGGCCAAGAGGGGGTCGCCGGCGATGAAGGAGCCCGCGAGAGTGACGGCGGTGACGATGGGCACGGCGATCACGGCGAGGGCGAGGTGCCGGCCGGCGAGATCGTTGCGCACATCGCGCGGTGTGCCGAAGACGACGGCGTTCATCCACAGGGAGCGGCCGTCGATGCCGAAGGCGTTGGACGACTGGAGGGACAGCATGAGCGCGCTGATGCAGGCGGGGAAGGACGCGAGCCAGGCGCCGCTCATCTCGCCCCTGCCGCCGCCGCTTATGGAGAACACCATGACGGCGCTGACCGCGACGGCGGCCATGAGGCCGACGCGCCCGCGGGGGTCGCGCCGCACGTACTTGAACTCCTTGGCGACGACGGCGGCGAACGCGCCGTCGGGGAGGAGGCGGGAGGCGAGGCTGCGGGAGCGCACCCCGGCGGGCGACTGGGTGGAGGTGTCGGCGGTGACGAGGGCGCGCTTGAGCGCGGCGATCCACAGGGCGCCGAAGCCGAGCACGACCAGCGCCACCGCGGCGAGCCCGATCACGGCCTGGAGGCCGCCGGCGCCGATGGAGTGCGCCGCCGTGCCCGCGGGGGTCCAGCGCAGAATGCCGGCCATGCCGACGACGACGCGTTCGACGTCGAGGCTGGAGCCGCGGTTGGCGATGAGGTTCGGCGCCTGGCTGAGGAGCACGACGAGCAGCACGCCGACGGCCACGAGGTCGCGCCCGCGGCGGCTGCGCAGCGCGCCGGACAGGGCGGTGGTGACGAGCCGTGAGGTCACGATGCAGAGGGCGAACTGGAGAAGCACGGCGATCACGCCGATCGCGATCCCCGCGACGCCGGCGGCGAGCCCGGCGATCGCCCCCGAGGTGATGACAAGGGTGACCAGCGGCCATATGCCTGTCACCGACGTGGTGAACATGCCGGCGGCCAGTTGCCGGGTCGTGAGCGGCAGGAGGGCCAGGCGGGAGGGGTCGAGCGTGTCGTCCACGCCGAACATGAGCAGGGGCCCGATCGTCCACGTCACCCAGAACACCGCGAAGGCGATGATCACCAGGTTGACCGCCATGTCCGGGGCGGCCAGCCGTACCAGGCTCATGGCGAGGAAGCCGCCCGCGGCTACGGCGACCGCGGCGACCAGGCTGAAGACGAAGCCGATCTGCCGGGAGACCTCCCCGCGGAGGTTTCCGGCGATGAGCCGGATCTTGAGGCGGAAGAAGAGGGCGACGGTGGCGCCGAGGCCGAGTCTCACGCCCTGCTGGAGCCCAGCCACGACAGGCCCTCCTCCCCGCTGCCGTCGTTGTCCCGGCCCGCGCCGACGAGGTCGAGGAACGCCTGGTTGAGCGAGCGGCCGGCGCGCACCTGGTCGAGGGGGCCCTGGGCGACGATCTGGCCGCGGCTCATCACGGAGACCCAGTCGCAGAGGCGCTCGACGAGGTCCATGACGTGGCTGGAGAAGACCACCGTCGACCCGGAGGCGGTATAGCGCTGAAGCACCTCGACCAGCGTGTTGGCGCTGACGGGGTCGACGCCCTCGAAGGGCTCGTCGAGGAAGAGCACGGCCGGGTTGTGCAGGAGCGCGGCGGACAGGCCGATCTTCTTGCGCATGCCGGTCGAGTAGTCGACGACGAGTTTGTCGGCGGAGTCCTTGAGGTCCATGACCGTGAGCAGTTCCTCGGCCCGCTGCTCCACCTCGCGCTTGGGCAGGCCCCTGAGCTGCCCGTTGTAGGAGAGGAGCTCGCGGCCGGAGAGGCGTTCGAACAGGCGCAGGCCCTCGGGGAGCACGCCTATCCTGGCCTTGACGGCCACGGGGTCGAGCCACACGTCGAACCCGTCGATGTGGATGGTCCCGGCGTCGGGGCGCAGGAGCCCGGTCACCATGCTGAGGCTGGTCGTCTTGCCGGCGCCGTTGGGTCCGACGAGGCCGGCGAAGCTGCCGCGCGGCACCACGAGGTCCACTCCGCCGACGGCGATCTGTTGCCCGAACCGCTTGTAGAGGCCGGTCGTGCGCACCGCTTCGGTCATATGCGCCAGTCTGGCAGATATGCATGTCAGGAGGGTGTCCTGCTGGACAAATCGCCCAATCAACCGCAGGTCACCAACCCCCTCCGAGATGTGATGTCCCATCTGCCCGCCCCTGCCCGGAGTGTGTCCGTGAGTGCTCGTTAACCTTGCGACGAGCGAAAACGTTCTGCGAACGGTGGAAGAAGCGGTGAGAAAGCGATGAGTGCCGAACCCAAGCCGGAGATTCCCGTCGTGGACATCCACACGACGGCGGGCAAGGTCGCCGACCTGGAGCGGCGCCTGCACGAGGCGGCGCACGCGGGGTCGTCGCGTGCGGTGGAGAAGCAGCACGCCAAGGGGAAGATGACCGCCCGCGAGCGGCTGACCGCCTTCCTGGACCCGGGCAGCTTCGTGGAGTTCGACGAACTGGCGCGGCACCGCTCGACGAGTTTCGGCCTGGATCGCGAGCGCCCGTACGGCGACGGCGTGGTCACGGGGTACGGCACGGTGGACGACCGCCCGGTTGCGGTATTTGCCCAAGACTTCACCGTTTTCGGGGGATCTCTCGGCGAGGTATTCGGCGAGAAGATCGTTAAAGTCATGGACCACGCTCTGAAGACCGGCTGCCCGGTGATCGGAATCAACGACTCGGGCGGTGCGCGCATCCAGGAAGGCGTCGTCTCCCTCGGTCTCTACGCGGAGATCTTCAAGCGGAATGTGCACGCCTCCGGCGTGATTCCGCAGATTTCCTTGATCATGGGCCCATGTGCGGGCGGCGCCGTGTATTCGCCGGCCCTTACCGACTTCATCCTGATGGTTCAGGAAAAGTCGCACATGTTCATCACCGGTCCCGATGTGATCAAGACGGTGACCGGCGAAGAGGTCACCTTCGAGGAACTCGGCGGCGCCCACACGCACAACTCCAAGTCGGGCGTCGCCCACTATGAGGCGACCGACGAGCAGGACTGCCTCGACTTCGCCCGCGCCCTGCTCTCCTACCTGCCGTCCAACAACATGGACGAGGTCCCCTCCTACCCCAGCGAGCCCGTCCTCGAGATCACCGATGAGGACGCCGAACTCGACGCCCTCATCCCCGACTCCGCCAACCAGCCCTACGACATGCAGACGGTTCTCCGGCATGTCCTGGACGACGGGGAGTTCCTGGAGGTCCACGCCGGGTTCGCGCCCAACATCCTGGTCGGCTTCGGCCGCGTCGAGGGCCGCTCGGTCGGCGTCGTGGCCAACCAGCCGATGAGCTTCGCCGGCACCCTCGACATCGCCGCGTCGGAGAAGGCCGCCCGCTTCGTGCGCACCTGCGATGCCTTCAACATCCCCGTCCTGACCTTTGTGGACGTGCCCGGCTTCCTCCCCGGCACCGACCAGGAGTGGAACGGAATCATCCGCCGCGGCGCCAAGCTCCTCTACGCCTACGCCGAGGCCACCGTGCCGCTCGTCACCGTCATCACCCGCAAGGCGTACGGCGGAGCCTACGACGTCATGGGCTCCAAGCATCTCGGCGCCGACATCAACCTGGCCTGGCCGACGGCGCAGATCGCGGTCATGGGCGCGCAGGGCGCGGTCAACATCCTCTACCGCCGCGAGCTGGCCGAGGCCACCGACCCGGACGCCGAGCGCGCCCGCCTGATCACGGAATATGAGGACACCCTGGCCAACCCCTACCTCGCCGCCGAGCGGGGCTACGTCGACGCGGTGATCCGCCCCGCGAGCACGCGCGTGCAGATCGTCCGGGCGCTGCGGGCGCTGGCCAACAAGCGGGCGACCCTGCCCCCGAAGAAGCACGGAAACATCCCGCTCTAGCGAGCCCCGCCATTCCTTCCGGGTGACCGTACGGCCTCTCGGCCCCGATACCGATCAAGACCGCCTACATGGGTACGGTCGCCCCAAGGTTGGAAAACACTCAGTAACAGGATCTTTCCTGACGATCCTCGCATTTCAGGAAGGCATCTTTACCAGTCGGCAGCGAAAGGAGGCCCTATGGACGTACCGTACCTACGTATCGTCCGTGGAGACGCCACTCCGGAAGAGATCGCGGCGCTGGTCGCGGCCTTGACGGCGGGTGGCTCAACACCGAAGGTACAAGTTAGACAAAGACTAGAATCATGGAAGAATGCGGCTGATCTCATGAGAAAGCCGCTAAGACACGGCGCTGGAGCATGGCGGAGAGGTTCACAGCCTATTTACAGGTGATGGATCTCCCGAATGGGGTGTCAACTTCCTTGAGACTTGGGACTATCTAGAAAAGTAGGCGTATATAGTCAGCCGACACCTGGAACCTACATCCAGCCCCGACTGAGCCCCGCGGCATGGAGGACCACATGGCGACCCCGGACCTCTCGCCGCACGCAGTGGCAGCCAAGTATGCCGTCCTGGTGGACGTGGGCTACCTTTACGCGGCGGCCGGCGAAGTGCTCTTGGGTGCCAAGGAGCGCAAGGAATACCGCGTGTCGGCCGACGAGCTGATTCAGGCGCTGCAGAAGCACGCCGACGAGCGCATCCACGGGGAGCTGCTCCGCATCTACTGGTATGACGCCGCGAGGGACCGCGTCCCGACGGTCGACCAGCGGGTGATCGCGCAGCTCCCCTGGGTGAAGGTGCGCCTCGGCAACCTCAACGCCCGCGGCCAGCAGAAGGGCGTCGACGCGCAGATCCGCAGCGACCTTGAGGCACTGGCCCGCCACCACGCGGTGAGCGACACCATCCTGCTGGCGGGCGACGAGGACATGGTGCCCGCCGTCGAGGCCGCCCAGGCATATGGCGTGCGCATCCACCTGTGGGGCGTCGAGCCGCCCTACGGCACCAACCAGGCCGAGCGCCTGGTCTGGGAGGCCGACACCGTCGAAGTGATCAGCGCGGACTTCCTCCGCCCCTTCTTCGGCCGCGCCCCCCAGGCCGTGGCCCCCGCAGTCCCGGCCACCCCCTCCCCCGCCCAGGTCTTCGCCGGCCGAACCGCGGCCGCCACCCCGGCCAGGCCCGCGGTCAAGCAGCCTCCCGGCCAGATCGCCAAGCTCGGCCCCAACCGGCCGCGCGTCGAGGAGGTGGGCGAGCACGTCGCCCAGAAATGGATCCTGACCCGGGGCCGGGACAACATCCGCGATCTGCTCCCCGGGCCGATCCTGCCGACAGTCATCGACACCGAGCTGCTCATCGAGGCGGAAAAGGAGCTCGGCCACTCCCTGCGCCCCTACCCGGAGGCCCGGGTGTGGCTCCGCGACGGCTTCTGGGCGCGGGTCTACCGCGAGTTCGACCTCGGTGTGGGAGTCTCCTCAAAGTAGGCCGCCGGGGCGGGCACGGTGATGTCCGAAAGCCGCCAGTCATAGCCTCTGAGGTGTGCATATCGTGGAGGCATGGCTGCTGCCACGCTTGACTTCGACTCCTGCTACCGCGCGCTGAGCGCCCGTGATCCACGCTTCGACGGGCGGTTCTACACCGCCGTGACCTCGACGAACATCTACTGCCGGCCGATCTGCCCCGCCCGCACGCCGCACGCGCGAAACGTGCGCTTCTACCGGCACGCCGCCTCGGCGGAGGCCGCCGGATTCCGCCCGTGCAAGCGGTGCCGCCCCGAGCTCAGCCCCGGCGACCCCGGATGGAACATCCGCGGCGACCTCGTCGGACGCGCCCTGCGCCTGATCGACGAGGGTGTCGCCGACGACCACGGCGTGAACGGCCTCGCCGGGCGGCTTCACATCACCGAACGCCACCTGCACCGCCTCTTCGTCGCCGAACTCGGCGTCGGCCCCCTCGCCGTGGCGCGGACCAACCGCCTGCTGCTCGCCAAGCAGCTCCTCACCGAGACCCCGCTGCCCATCGGCGACGTGGCCTTCGCCTCCGGCTTCGGCAGCCTCCGGCAGTTCAACGCCGTCATGAAGGACACCTACGGCTTCACCCCGAGCGAGTTGCGCGCGACCGCCCGCGCCCCGCGCACCGAGCCAGAACCGGTGGCCGTCCAGACGAACGGCTCAGCCGTACTCTCCATGAGGCTGCACTATCGCGAGCCCTATGACGCGCGGGCGATGCTGGCCTTCCTCGCGGGTCGGGCCGTCCCCGGCCTGGAGCGGGTGACCACGCACGACTACAGCCGCGCGATCCCCGGCGGGACGATCACCCTCACGCCCGAGCGAGACTATGTACGGCTGTGCGCCCGCCTGCACGACGCCCAGCACCTGGCCCGCATCGTTGCGCGGTCCCGCCGTCTCCTCGACCTCGACGCCGACCCGCACCCCATCGCCGCCGCCCTCGGAACCACCGCGCTCGCCACCTTGATCGAGGCCCGTCCGGGGTTGCGGGTTCCCGGGGCCTACGACACCTTCGAGATGGCCGTGCGCGGGGTCGTCGGCCAGCAGATCTCCGTCGCCGGGGCCCGCACCTTGCTGGGCCGCCTCATCGCCCGTCCCGGCCTCGGCACCTCCGTCACGACCGGGGACCCCGGCCTCACCCACGTCTTCCCCACCGCCGAACGCCTCGCCGGCGCCGACCTCGCCGGTCTCGGCTTCACCACGCGCCGCGCCGAGACCATCCGTGTGCTCGCCTCGCGCATCGCCGCCGGCGACATCGACCTCGACGGCGGCCAGGAACCCGGCGAAGTCATGGCGAGGCTCCAGGAGGTGCCGGGCATCGGCCCGTGGACCGCGAGCTACATCGCCCTTCGTGCCCTCAACGACCCGGACGCCTGGCCCGAGGGCGACCTCGGCCTGCGCCGGGCCATGGAAAACCTGTCCATCACCGACCGGCAGATCGAGCGGTGCCGCCCCTGGCGGGCCTACGCCGCTTTGCACCTATGGAGCTCCTCATGACGACGACACAGATCCAAGCCCAGGTCATGCCCACCCCCGCGGGCCCGCTCTCCCTCCTCGCCGACCACGGTGTGCTCGTCGCCGCCGGTTTCACGGCCGACCCCGAGAAGATGTTCGTACGGCTCTCGCCCGCCCTCCAGGCCCGCGGCCTCTTTCGCGTCGGCGACCTCGGCCCCGCGACCAGTGCCGTGGAGGCGTATTTGAAGGGCGACCTGGCGGCGTTGGACAGCGTCCCGGTGAGCCAACCCGGCACTGAGAAGCGCCAGCGCCTTCTGACGGCCCTGCGCGCCGTGCCGGCCGGCACCACCGTGAGCTACGCCGATCTGGCCGAGGCGGCGGGCCTCCCCCGCAGCGCCGCCCGCGCCGCCGGGTCCGCCTGCGCGCAGAACCTCATCGCGCCGTTCGTCCCCTGCCACCGCATCCTTCCCCAATCGGGAGGCTTCGGCGGCTACTACTACGGCACCCCGGTGAAGGAGTGGCTCCTCCAGCACGAAGGCGCCTGATCTATAAAGATGCGCGGACAGTGCCTTCCCACCTCTCCGGGAAGGCACTGTCCATGGGGGTTCAGGAGCGGCCGCGCACGGTTGTCTGCACCTCGCCGACGGGGATGTCGCGCGTGGCGCTCATGTTGATCGGAGCGTAGGAGATGCCCGCCGTGGAGGTGACGGTCCAGACGGCGGTGGCGGTCATCGTGTAGACCTTGCGAGGCTGGTCGATCGAGGCGCGGCGGTAGCGCACGCCGCAGCTGAGGGTTTTGACGCCCTTCTGGTAGCGCTGCCCGCGGGTGCCGCAGTTGTTGGCGACGTCGGCGCGGCCGGCGCTGGTGCCGGACTTGATGACCAGGTTGCTGAGGTCGGCCGTCACGGTGGCGCTCATGACGCCGGGGAGGGTCGCGGTGACGGATCTCGTGGTGGGGACGTCGCCCTCCAGCCAGACATACGTCGCGAGGTTGACGTAGCTGTCGACGTCGGGGCTCACCTTGATGGGGGGTTTGGGGACGGTGAGCGCGGCTCGGGCGATGTCGGAGAGTTCCTCAAGGGTGATGCCGCCCGGTGGGGTCTCCCCTTCTGGGACCCAGACGAAGGCATCCAGCCCGGTCCAGCAGGCGTTGCCGTTCGGGTGGCCGGCGTCGTAAGCAGGCGCCCACCATTTGCCCGGCTTGCCGACTTTATCCTTGAACTGTTTGAGGAATTTGTCGTAGTCCTTTTCACTGGCATTCGGGGTATATCTAAGCCAATAGGAGCGTACGTCCTCCTGGGCGGCCAGCATTTCCGCAGCGCCTTTGCCCGGTTCATACCAGCAGGGGCGGCGAACCTGATATCCGTCGCTTTTCCCGCCGCCGCCGTCCCCGCTCACGACGATGCGGGAGTGGGCGAGCTGGATGCCTCTCGTGTTGCCGGTCTCGATCTTCTTCGTGGTGGGAGGGGAGCCGGGGTCCTCGGCGGCCGCGGTGGCGGGGAACGCGACGACGAGGGCCGCGGCGGCGAGCAGTAAGGACGGTTTCACCGTTGACACTCCTTCGCACGCGGGTGAGGGAGGGTGGCGTGGCTCGCCGTTTTGACCCGCCACCTGCCGTCGTCGCCTTGGCGCACGCCGGCGACCATGATGTAGGTCGACTCCGGGGGCCGGGTCCACGAGGGTTGCTCGGCCACGGGGAAGCCGGTCTCGGCGTCGGTCAGGCGGAGTTCCGCCTCGTTGACGCACATTTCCACCTCGGCCCCGACGCCGACGACAGCCTTGACCCTGATCGCGTAAAGTCTGGCCTTCCCCTGAAGGGAACGGCTGTTGTCGTGGAAGTTCTGCACCCAGTCGTAGGCCACACGCGACATCTCATCCTGGACCAGATATTTGTAGCCCTCCTCGGTCCCCCCGCTGACGACGGCCCGTTTGGTCTCGACGTAATAGTCCACGAGCACCTTGACCATCGCAGCCCGTTTTGTGTCGCGGGTGCGCGGCCACTGCACCACCAGGTCGAGGTCGGGCGAGAGGGTGACCACCTCGGAGCGTGCTCCGCCGCCCGCGGATGCGGAAGGCGAGGGGGCAGAGGCCGGGGAGGACGAGCCTGAGGCCCCGGCGGCCGATTTGTCGCCGGGGGTGAACGGGCGCGGTGCGGCACATCCTCCGCAGAGGGCCACAAGCGTGCCAAGCGCGATCAGCCTGCGCATGTTGATCACGCTAGGCCGCCGCCCGGGTGATGACCAGCGATGTGCCCCGATCGGCATAACTCGGAGAACCGGCTCATCCCGCGTCCTCCTGCGCCGCTGGCGCCGACGGCGAGGACGGGAACTGCGGCACCTGCCAGGAGGGCAGTAGCTCGTCGATGAGCGACTCCGTCTCCGGCGACATGCCCCCGCCGTAGGGATGGGAGGCCGCCCGCCGATGCAGGGCGTCGGCCACGGCCCGGAGCCTGGTCGCGTCGCCCGTGGCGTATGTCCCGCGCAGCAGGTCGCGCCAGAGGGCCTCGTCGTCGGCGGCGAGCAGGAGCCCAGCGCGGACGGCGGCGACCGCGGCGACCGGCTGGTTGGCGGCGAGCCGCACCTCGAAGAGGCGGTGGGCGGCGTCGGCGACACCGGCGATGACGTTGTACTCGAGGTCGTCGGCGGCGAGCCAGGCGTAGCGGCCCTTGGGACGCGACGCCATGAGCGGCCCGCGGACGAGGCTGAGGGCACGTTCGAGGAGGTTGGCGCGGGCGGGCGGGTCGCTGTCCGCGCGGCGCACGAGCTCGCGGAAAAGCGACCAGTCGGTGCGCACCTCGGGCCCGAGCCTGAGCCGCCCGGAGTCGTCGGTGTAGAGATGCGGGCGGCCCTTGCCGTCGGTGCCGAGCCAGTCGGCGACCCGGGCGATGGAGGCGTCGCGCACGTCGGCGTGCACACCCCGGGGCCACAGGATGCCGCCGAGCACCACGGGGTGCACGCCGCCGGGGTGGGTCGACAGGTAGACGACAAGCTCGTGGGCGAGAGCCGTACGCCCCTCCTCCAGCGGGCCCGGCCCTTCGATCTGGATGGGACCGAGGAGGCGCACCTCGATCTCGGGGGCGCGGGTGGGGATGGGCGTGGCCGGCAGGGGCTCGATCTCCATGGGTTCGCCGTCAAGCCGCCGCGCGGTCTGGAAGAGCTCGACGAGCGCGTTGTAGTCGCGCCGGGGCAAAAGCTGGGCGTCGACCTCGAAGCCGAGGGCGTCGATGCGGGTGAGGCCCTCGGCGGTGATCTCCCAGGTCCAGGTGGCGTGCGGGAGGTCGCCTGCGATGACGTAGCCGGTGGCCGACCGCCCGCCGACGCGGGCGAGCAGGGCGAGCCGCGCGGCCTCCTCGTCGGTGGGGGCGATGGCCGACAGCAGATAGTGCGGCGGGTTGGCGGGCTCTGCGGCCCGGGACAACACGCGGCCGGTCAGCACCTGGTCGCCCACGATCTCCCCGGAGCGGGCCTCGAACTCCGGCAGCACCTGCGAAATGCTGCTGACGCACTTGATGCGCTCGGGGGCTATGGCGACGAGCTCCTCGCCGAAGCCGACGAGGGTGATGCGCATGCGGTCCGACCAGCGGTTGGTGGCGAGTTCGACGGCGAGGGCGGCGAGCGCCGCGGTGGTCTGGGGGCCGTGGATGGCGATAAGGCCCTGCGCCGCCTCCAGGTCGACGAGCACGCGCCCTCTGCCGTCGGTGCCGATGGACACGAGCCCGGGATAGGGCGCGGCCGCGTCGGCCGCGGTGCGCTCGTCCAGCATGCGCCCGTCGAGCGCGGGCAGGCGCCACACCTGGCCGTTGTCGTGGGCGCTCCAGGGCTCGGGGGCGTCCTGCTGCGGAGGGTGGATCCACAGGTCGAGGCTGGCGGCCGACAGATGCGCGGCATAGACCGTGGGCGGGGTGTGGCCCCGCGCCGCGAGCTCGCGGCCGAGCACCCGCAGGCCGATGTCGAGCATGCGGCTGCCGGGCGCGTCGGCGCCGAGGCGCAACGCGGTCTCGGCTTCCGCGGCCTCCTCCCTCGGTCGCGCGATGCGACGTCCGAACGCCCTGTGCCACATCTGTTCACGCCTCCGCCTGCCAAGAACCACGAGCAGACCGGCGGCGGCCAGCGACGCCCCGGCCAGGTAGTCGAGGGGTTCCAGCCGGGTGCCGCTGCCGGGCGCTTCCGGCTCGGCGGGCGGCAAGTCCCTGTCCACTCGCTGGAGTTCGGACAGTTCCCGCTGGATCTCCACTGTTCGGTCGGCATCTCCACGAGGATTCATACCCTCGCCGCCGTCTTGCACCGCCGGTGCGGCGGAAGCCTCGCCGCCGTCTCGCACGGCCGGTACGGCGGAAGCCTCGTCGGCGTCCGCGGTGTACTCGACGATGTAGTCCTTGAGCTCCGGCTCCTCCGCGGGCTCCTGCCGTATGCCCTCGCCGGCGGCACTGGCCGGCGCGACCTCCTCCGCCTCGGCCTTTGGGCCTGAGGCGCCGGTGAGGTGGTCCGTCTCGCCATCGAGTTCGGCGGGTTTGCCGGGGTTGCGGTCGAGTGTGGTGGACCGCGGCTCGTCACCGGACACGATGTGGACGTTGATCGCGTCGTCGGGCATGTCGAGCACCCAGCCGGGGCGGATCAGGTCGGCCATCTGCAGTTTGGTGCCGTCAGGCTGCTGCTTGTGCTGATTGAGGCGGTAGATCTCGCCGTAACGCCGCCCGTCGCCGAGGCATTTGTCGGCGATCTCCCACAGGCTTTCGTGGTGGCGCCCATGCGGCGGCTGCACGACGTAGACCTTCTTCGCCTTCTTCACCGGCGCCAGCGCCGGACGCTCCTCCTCGGCCACGGGCGCGGCCAGGGCCGAGGCGACGGCGGCAGACGAGGCCGGTGGGCCGCTGTTCGCCTTGACGATGGGAAAGACGATGGCCGAGGCCGTGAAGAGCAGCAGGGCGGCCGACACGAGCCGGTTGGCCACCGCCTGCGTGCCGCCGGACAGCGGCACCCGCGCGGGCATGCCGACGCGGCGCACCCCGGCGTAGACCTCGACGATCACGCAGACCACGAGTTGCAGCCAGGCGAGCCAGACCAGCAGGATCAGGAGCGCGACGACGGTGCTCATGCCCACCTGACTGGTGATCAGGTCGAGGTCGAGCAGCTCGGGCGAGATCGGCGGCCCGGCCAGCCGTAGCAGCGCGAACGGCACGCCGGCGACCAGCAGCGCGAGGATCAGCAGCGCGCCGAGGCCGACGAACACGTCGCCCGCGGAGCGGCGCGATTTGATGCGCACCGGCACCGGTGTGCTCCGGCGGGCCCTGGGCGGGGTCCGGTTCCCCTCCCGTGGCCCCTTCCTGGTGGTCAGGGTGTCTCCTCTCCGACGTCGGGACCCGCAGTGGCCTCGCCTTCCATCTCCCCGCCGGGAAACCCGAGGGCGGAGAGGAAGAATGCCTCCCAGCGCACCCGCACTTGCACGGTGATCTGAGTCTGGCCCGCTCCTACATCGCAACTACCCATCTTCACGCCGTCACCGCCGTGTTCACCGACGATTTTGCGCGCCTGCGCGCATGGTTCGCCACCGCTCTGGAGTCGTGCCCTGCCCGTCCGGCGCAGGTGGTCCTCGTCGATGCGGTCGGCGGCGGCGCGGGCCGCCTGCTCGGCGATGTCGGCGGCGCGGAGGCGGGCGTTGATGGTGGCTCCGCCGTCCACGAGGAGCCCCGCAAGGAGGAAGACGACGACTGAGAAGATGACCGTGAAAACCGACATGGATCCCCGGTCGGGGCGGATCGGTGTACGGCGCCGCCGGATGTTCACCCGAACCTCCGGAACCGTTCGAGCGGCACCACGGAGACAGCGGTCATCCGGCGCGACAGGCCGAAGCCGAGGAAGCCCAGGTCGAGTTCGCAGCCGACCTCGACGCGCACGTGGCCGCCGCCGGTCTCCTCGTCGAGGTCCCAGCGCACTGAGGCCGAAGGCGCCCCGCACTGGCCTTCGAGGACCGAGCGCGCCGTACGCCGGGCGGCGTCCTGGCCGGACGAACGTGAGCGTTCGACCGACGCGGCGCGGGCGGCGTCCCTGGCCGCGCCGTTCACCTCGCCTTGGGCCTCGACGACGCGGCCGGCGCCCACGAGGAACATCAGGAACAGGATGAAGACGGGGGCCAGCAGAACCGTCTCGGCGGACATGCTCCCTCTGTCACCGCCCGGCTGTGTTCTCAGCCGCACGAGTCGCTCCCGTCGTCGGGTCTGAAGCACTCCACCGGCCCGCCGAACCTGGCGGTGACGGTGAACGTCGCATCGGGGAGCAGGGGCAACACCTGCACCGCCGTACCGGTCACCTCGACGCCGCGCTGGTCGCCCTCCGCCCACGCACGCACACGCACGCCCTGGAGGAGGCGGGGGCCGATCGTGCGGGCGATCTGCCGGGCGCGGGACTCGGCGTCGCCGCGCCAGCCGGTGGCGTCGGGCCCGGCCACGCGGGCCACCCTGGCGCCCTCACGGGCCGCCGCGTCCGCCACCTGGCGGCCGTGGAACCAGAGCGCGAACTGCACGATGAGCAGCACAACGGCGAGGATCACGGGCATGAGCATCGCCAGCTCGACGACCGTGGCTCCTCTGTCCCGCCGTTCGCCGCGGCCTTTCACCGGTCGTTCTGACCTCCGCCGCCGCCACCGCCGCCACCGCCGCCGGTGAAGCTGTTCTGGATCTCGGTCTGCTGGTTTTGCACCAGGGTGCGGATGAGGGTGGCCAGCCCCAGTGCGACGCCGGCGATGATCGCGGTAATGATCACCCACTCGACGGCGGACGCCCCCTTGGAAGGGGCGTTGCGTGCCTTGTCGATCCGTACATTGATCAGGGCCTCGACATAGACGACCCACGGATGGTTACGCATCACAACCCCAACATCTTCATCGCTGCCGGAAAACTGATAAAAACCACAAAGCCCGCACACAGCAGGAGCTGTGCGACAAGCATCGATTGAGACCGTTCGCCGGCCCGGCCTTCGATCTCGGCGAGCTCCCGCCGCCGCAGCGTCGCCGCGCGGGCCGACAACGAGGTGCGCACCTTGGCGCCGTCGTCCGCCACGAGCCCGAGCGCCGCCGACAGGTCGCGCAGCTCGTCGACGTTGATCTCCTCCCCCAGTTGCCCCAGCGCCTGCCACGGAGTGATCCCGACGATGCGGGCGCTGCTGAGTGCTTCGCGAATGCGTGACATCGCCCAGTTGGCACCGGACACATCACCTGAATCATTGGTGTCGCCCACCGACACCGCCATCATGAGAGCCTCGGGCACACCCCGGCCGCCGGCGAGGTTCATCGCCACCAGGTCGAGGAACGCCCCGACGACATGCCGGAAGTCACGGCGGCGCACCGCCGCGTCCCGGCGGATCTGTATGTCGGGCAGGAGGAAGAACACCACGGACACCGCCAGCGCCGCCCACAGCGGGATGGACACCGACATACCCCAGCCCATGAGCACAAGCCAGCCGAGCAGGAGCGGAAAGGCCAGCAGGCCCGACACCGCGAGCAGCGCCTTGGTGGCGAGAAAGCCCTCGAAGGAGCGGCCGAGCAGCGCGAGGTCCGCCCGGACGGACCGGACCTCCCATCCTCTCGCCGCGTAGAACCTGGCGAGCCGCACGCCGAGTTCGCGGCGGAAGGGGCTGACCTCCTCGTCGGGCAGGACGAGCTGCACCCGCGGCCCGTCCTCCCCCTCCCTGGCGGCGTCCAGCGCGAGCAGCCGCGACACCAGGCCGGGCCGCGCCGGGAACAGCGCCCGCAGGAGCAGGAAGAGGCCGAGGCCGAGCAGCGCCCCGGCGAGCATCGTCTCGGTCACCGCGCGGCCACCTCCTCGGGCCGCTCGGCCCGGTCGGTGAACCGGCCGAGCAACCTGGCCGGCTTGTCGAACCTCGCCAGCCTGCGCATCCACGCGAAGCCCGCACCGAACAGCCCCGCCACCACAAGCAGGACCGCCTGCCCGAGCAGGTTGTTGTACTCCTCGACGTAGGACGGGTTGAACACGACCAGGGCCGCCGCGAACGCGATGGCGGTGCCCACCACGATCTGCACACTGCGCCGCGTCGAGCGGCGCTCGGCCTCCACGCGGCGGCGCATGTCGAGCTCCTCGCGGGCCGACACCGCGAGCGCCGACAACACGTCGCGCATGCCGGGGCCGCGGAGTTTGGCGTTGAGGATGAGCGCGGCGATCACCAGGTCGGCCGACGGGTCGTCCAGCTCGTCGGCGAAGATGCGCAGCGCGTCTGGCAGCGCCATACGCGTGTGCAACCGGTCCACCAGCGACCGCAGGTGCGGCCGGAGCATGGGGGCGGCGGCGCGGATCGAGGACGGGATGGCCTGTTCGAGCCCTGCCGCTCCGGCGATGGTGTCGCGCAGCGACTCGGTCCAGGCCGCGAGGCCCTCCAGCCGCCGCATCGCGGCCCGCTCCTCCCCGGCCCCGCCCGACAGGCCGCGCCAGCCGATCACGAGGAGTACGGCACCCGCCGCCATGACCGGCCACCCCGTCACGACGAGCACTAGGACGGCGCTGATCGAGGCCACCGCCGTGCGGGTGGAGAGCACCCGGATCAGCTCGCGCCGCCTGGCCTTGCGGTCGGCCGCCGCCGGACGCGGACGCACCCCGCGGATCGCCACGCCGAGCAGGAACAACCCCCCGCCGACGAACGCCCCGGCGAACAGCGCCAGGGGGTCAAGCAGGCCGGGCTGCAGCGGCGGAATCATCCCCACCCCCCGGGCGAGTAGCCGTGCGCCATCAGCTCGTCGAGGCAGGAGATGGGCGCGTGCGGCAGGGCGGGGCCGTGCTCGGACGGCGCGAACACCTCCGACGACAACACGCGGCCGTCACAACCGGTCACCTCACGGATGCTCGATACGAACCTCCGCAACACTCCGCCACTGGCATATTCATTGCGTTTCTCGATGAACACCACGAAGTCAATGGCGCCGGCGATGAGCATGTGACTGGCCTCGATCGGCAGCCGCTCGCTCGCCTGGAGGGCGTAGGTGGCGATGCGGTTGAAGACCTCCATGCTGGAGTTCGCGTGGATGGTGGACAGGGAGCCGTCGTTGCCCTGCGTCATCGCGTTGAGCATCGTGACGATCTCGTCGCCCAGGACCTCGCCCACGATGACGCGGGACGGGTTCATGCGCAGGCTTCGCCGTACGAGCTCGGCCATGCTGATCTCGCCCTGGCCCTCGGCGTTGGGGAGGCGCTGTTCGAAGGCGACCACGTTGGGGTGCAGCTCGCTGAACTGGTCGAGGCCGAGTTCGAGCGCGCGTTCCACGGTGATGAGACGCTCGTACGGCGGGATCTCGTTGGCCAGGGCGCGCAGCAGTGTCGTCTTGCCGGCGTTGGTCGATCCGGCGATCATGATGTTCTTGCGGGCGGCCACCGCGGCGGACATGAACCTGCCCACCTCGGGGGAGACGGTGCCGTTGCCGACCAGGTCGCTCAGGAAGACCTTGCCGAGACGGGCGCGGCGAATCGACACCGAGGGACGCACGGTGACGTCCATGACGGCCGACAACCGTGATCCGTCGGGCAGGCGCAGGTCGAGCTGCGGGTTCGCGGTGTCGAACGGGCGGCTCGACAGGCCGCTGTAGGCCGCGAGGATCTGGATCAGCTCGATCAGCTCGTCGTCGGACTCGGCCACCGGCTCGTGCATGAGCTCCTGGCCGTCGGCATAGCCGACGAAGACGCGGTCGCAGCCGTTGATGTCGATGTTCTCGACGTCCTTGTCGTCGAGCAGCGGCTGGAGGCGGCCCACGCCGAACAGCGCCGCGTGGATGCCGGCCGCGAGGCCCTCTTCCTCCTCCGCCGTGGGCGGGGTGCGGCCCACGCCGATCTCGCCGCGGGCGAACTCCTCCAGCACCTGCGCGATCAGCGCACGGGCGAACTGGCGCTCGTCCTCGCCCGACATCGGCGGCAGGCCGCTCGCCTGATCGAGCCGGCGCTGATGCGCCAGCCGGTCGCCGACCTCCTGGCGGAAACGTTTGACGAGCGCGTGGTCGATGATGCTCACGCCGGCCACCGCCCCTGAGCTGGGGTCTTCGCCGAAATTATGCCGAGGGGGTTCGCCGGGATTGTGCTGAGGGGGAGGGCGCATTCGCCGGGCCAGGGGCTTCCGGCGCGGCGGGGGTGCGTCCTTGAGGCGGTCGTCAAGCCGGTCATCGCGCCGGCTCCGGGGCATGGACGCTGTCGGCGAGGCGGCCGGCCAGCTCGCGTGCCGTACGGATCAAAAGGGAGCGGTCCAGACGCCCGCCCCACTGGCCGCCGAGGAGTTCGGCCCCCTTCGGGTCGTAGGCGAGGCCCGCCACGAACGACACCTCCCGGTTCGTCGTCGTGTGCGTGGCCGCCACGATGCGCCGCACCTCGTCCACCGACGAGCGGTATTGCCGGCTGTCGGCGATCACCACGACGCCGACCTGCGGCCCCTTTTGCATAATCGCCAGGCGTTCCCGCAGGTGGGCCACGTGGTCGAGGCTCGCCCTGGTGAAAAGCACCACGAGCTCCGCCTCGGCGATCAGGTCGTTCAGCTGCGGATGCCCGCCGAGCCGCCCGCAGTCGGCCAGCACGTCGGCGTGCGGCATCGCGGCCAGGGCCCGCCCGAGCGGTCCCCACATCCAGGTCAGACCCGCCGCCTGCTCACCGTGGGTGAGCCCGGCCAGCACGTCGAGGCCACCGACGATCTTCTGGGTGTGCTCGTGGATCTGCTCCGGCGCGAGGCCCCTGCGGGCCGTCGCCCCCAGGGTCAGCAACCCCCTGCCCGGGTTGAGCATGCCGCCGTCGGCGGCGGGCAGCCGGTAGGCCAGGTCGCCGCCCGCGGGATCGCATTCGGCCACGAGCACCGGCCGTGGCCACACCGCGCCCAGCGCGGTCGCCGCCGTGGTGACCCCGGGCGCCCCCTTGTCGGCGGCGAGCACGATGAGCGCCACGTCACCGCGCTCCGGGCAGCTCGGCCAGAGCGATCTCACCGCTCGACGCATATTGCGAGACGGCCGGGGACACCGAGGTATCCACAATCACGTTGACCACTCCGCTGTTTCCCTCGCGGTCCTCGTTGCCGGTGCTCTGCACCAGGGCCGACTGCGCGAGCACTTTAGGCTGCTCGGCGGCGTCGCCACCGCGTCCGGGCACGAAAATGACCTGCACCCGGTCACCTGCCCGAAGCCCCGTCGGCACCTGTCCCGGCTTGAGCGCCAGTCCCACGATGGCCTTGCCCGGCCCGAGTTCCGCGCTCTCGCTCACCGTCATCTGCTCGGTCAGCAATGTGCCCGGCAACACGGTCACCCGCGCGAACGTCTCGGCGACCTTCTGCCGCTCGGCGAAGGACACATATCCGATGCCGGTATCGGCGATCTGAACCTCTTCCATGACCTCAAGGGAGAATGGCTGACCCGCTCCCACCTGGGTGTTGATGCGGATCGCCGAAACCCGGTCGCCACTGCGCAACACCAGCAGCGTCGTCGCCAGGGCACCGCCCAGAATGAGCAGCACCGCGAGCGCGGCCAGCGCGGGCTTGCGCTCGCGCGGCGGCACGGGCAGCTTGCGCGACGACGGTCCGGACAGTCCGCCGGACACGCCTTTGGCCTGGCCGGCCGCACCCGCGGAGGGGGTGCGGGAGTCGCGGGCGGGCCTCTCACTGGTCCTCATGGGTCGGGGGCTCCCAGAGTCGACGGATCACCTGGGTGATCTCGGCACAATCAAGTTGATCATGACAGGCGAATTGTCGAATTCAAGCCATTATGAGCACCAAAACGGCTCTGCGCGCGACCAATACGAGGATCCATGCTCGGCGGGCGCCAGGCCGCTGTCAATCCCTCGGGCCTCGATACCGGTTAACACGTTGCCGACGGCACACCGCTGACCTCGTGCTAAGCCACAGGTTTCAACCGAGCGTCACGCCGTATAGATGGTGCAGATCACCGCGCATCATCTTGAGGGCGGCAAAAGTGGCAACTCCGGGGCAGATCCCCCCTTGTCACAGGGTGACATACCACCACAAATGACAACAGACGGGTGTATAACACCATGTCGTGAGGATGGACGGTGACGCCATATCACGTGACCGAGAGATAACCATCACATCCACGACATGACAACCCCTGGACGATGCAGGACTTCAGCGGCAAAGAATTTCCGGCACACAGGTTTCACCACAACTGCGGTACCGCCTCCATCGGGCGTACGCGCTCGGCGATCTCCGGATCCCGTGCCGGGCCCAAAGGCGGAAATGCGGGCCGCGATTCGCCCGTCCGGTTCATCCACAGGCGCACGACACCACATGAGCACTGGAGCCTCTCACCCTGGTTCTCCGGCCGGCTAGGGGCGGTACGCGTTCCGGAGCTGGGAAAGGCACCGTGACACAGTTGGGAACGGCACCGTGACACGCCGGGCGAGTCCCGGTGCCGTTCACTCCATGTCACACCGTCGGCTTGTCGCACCGTCGGCTTGTCACACCGCCGGCGTGCGAGGCCGTCTCAAGGAGCCCCGGCCGGCACGGCCTCCCTGCGTCGCGCCTCCGTCCACAGGCCGTAGGTGAACACGGCGACGACCGCGAGGACGCCCAGCATCTTCGCGAGCTGCACCCACGGCACATCGGCCTTCCACAGGGAGAGGGTGAGCCACAGGAGGACACCGGGAACGAAAAGGGCGAGCCACTGCCCGGGCCGGTTCTGAAGCAGAAGCGCGCCGTCCAGCAGAGGAATGGGAAGCAGAGCGAAGACGGCGGCTTCCAGGATGACGAATGTGGTGGTCTTCAGGAAGATGCTGTCGCCCGCCTGCGTGACCCAGATGACGCAGCTGACGATCGCCACGGCATATGTCGCGAGCGCCCCGTCGCGTATCCCGGCCAGTGTGCGGGCCAGCGGTGGCTTGTAGCCCGCGACGGCGAAGAAGCCGATGAGTCCGTAGACGTAACTCGGGTTGAGGCTCCCCCACCAGGACAGCAGGCCCATCAGACCGCCGATGAGAAAACCCTGCCACAGGACGCCGAAGCCGCCGAAGCTCAGCCCCGATCCCTGGATCTCCCGCGCGTGCGCGACCCCCGAGTAGGTGAGCGTGGCGAGAGCCACCGCCACGGTGAAGGCGCAGAAGAGGAGGAGGAAGTTCTCCACCGTCCAGACGCCGTCCTTCCGCGCGTCCGGACTGGCCCACGCCTGCAATCCGGCGGCCACGGCCACACCGCCGAGGAACTGCATCCATGGGTGCCGGGGCACCATGTCCCCGGTCCGCCTCATCGACTGCAACGCCTTGTTGAAAATGTCGGCGGGCAGACCCAGTGCGGCCATGTCACGGGGAAAGAGCCCCCGGCCCAGAGCGAGAAATCGGGCCCACAGGAAAAAGGTGGTGATGAACACCGTGGAGAGCAGCGCCACCAGGAACCGCGCCAGGCCGGATTCCAGGAGCCTTGGGAACGCCATATTTTCGGGTTCGTCGGCCAGCACGCTCAACTTGGCGCTCTTGACGATGTCGACGGCGGCGACGTGCCTATATCCGGCGGCACCGAGCGTGCCGGTTGAGGCGGCGCCAAGCGTGCCGGTCGCGCTGACACAGGTCACCGTGACGGTGTGCTCACCGAACTCAAGGTCGCGCGGTACGGTGAACCGCTTGCGGGCGAGTTTCACTTTCTTGCCGGCGAGCGTTGCGGAGTAGACGCAGTCCTTCGGGAAGCCCGACAGCACGATCTTCACACGTTTCCCTCGCTGGGCCGCGGGGGGTTCGAGACGCAGGGTGGGGTTGCCACGCTTGATTTTCTCTTGGGGCGGCGGGGTTTTGCTCGGTGCCGTTGAACTCGGGGGTGTTTTGCTCGGTGCTGGTGGGCTCGGCGTTGCTGTTTGGCTCGGCCGCGATGATATAGAAGGTTTCAGTTCCCCACCGGGACCTGCCGTCCGGGTCGGTGGCGTCGTTTCGGGACTCTCGGGCGGGTCGATCGTAAACGGGATCTGTTCGGTGGTCCGCGTCTGATCGTTGGTGCACCACGCCTCCGCAGTCGTCTTGCCCGGCGCGTCTGGAACGGGCACATCTATCGTGGCGGTGGCGGAGTCATCGGCTGTCCCGCGGAACTCACGGCCCGCCAATTCAACGGTCACCGCGTCATCGGGGCAGGCGATGCCGGACACGTGGAAACCGACCGTCTCCCCCGGCCTGGCGCGCGTACGCTCCAGGCGCAGAGACATCGGCGGCACGGTATAGGTCGCCCTCCGAACTTCACTGGTAGCCGTACCCGAAGAGCAGGCAGCGCGGAATTCCACGGTCCCGGTGGCATCGTCGGGGATGAAAACGGAGTGGGTCGCGCCGTCTCCGTTGGTCTCGAACAATGAGGTGCCGTCGGACCCTGGGCGATCATGCCGGTAGACGGTCACTTTTCTGAAGTATTTCTCGCCGTCGTCGACGACGACACAACGCAGGTCGACAGTGAGCGTCACCTGCGCTCCGGCACGGCCTTGTACAGGTTGCACGCTCAGGCCGGCGTACGACCGGTCCGGTATATACAGGCTCTCCTCGGACGGGTCGGTCGGCGCTTCCGGCGACGGCTCAGGCGGGACCGGGCCCGCAGTCCAGCCCGACAACATCACCACGACCACGGCCCATCCCGCAATTCGTAAGCCGATCTTTTTCACCCCGAACAGCACCGGCTTTCCCCGATCTTGTTTCCCGCCCGAGTACCGGCCGCGCACACACCCGACGCCATGGCATAATTCATGGGCCCCCCTCGCATTAGTTCTCCGCCCCCCTTCCCCACGCCCGTTAACCGCGAGTCTGCATCCGGAGTCGGCACGCCATGAGCCGCAGCCAGTAATCTATTCCCGTTCGGCTACGAATGGAGCTCCAATAATTAGTGGACTCTTGCCGAGGTAAACGATTCTCATCTTCCGGGTGAACCGCAGAGGCCGAATAATGGGCACTACGAAATAAGGAATCGAGCCGGCATCCGCCGTGTATGACACGCGCCCCTGCCGGAAGCTCTCTCACACCGAGCCGAGCAGCCGCCCAGGCCGGCACTCCCGCGAGGCCGGAAACCCTTCACCGGCCCCCGCACCCCCTCCCCGCACGGCCGCCTCCCCCAACCGCCGTCACACAACGTGCGCCGGTGAGCCCTCCGAAGGAAGCAGTCGACGGTCCACCGTAGGGGCGAAACCCGCCTGAGCGCGGACATCGCCCCGAAGAGGCGGACCGGCCGAGGGGCGCGCACGCCCCGGATCACTCGAACGCCTCACCCAGTCCCCGGCGGGGCAAAGTCGGTCCCAGAGAAAGACACCAGCGCAATGCGTGACTGCACCCATACTCATTCTGGCTTCAACTAAAAACAACCTTTACAGGCGCAAGCCTCCCTGACATGATTCAGCCTCATCAGCCATCAGCGGCGACCAGGGGGCATAAAGCTGTATGGATGAATCTGTCATGCACATCGGGGTTCTAGGTCCGGTTATCATGCGCACGGCAGCCGGGGTGGTGAGACCCGCTTCGCAGACCGTGCGCGCACTTCTCGGCCAGCTGGTTTTAGCCGCCCCCGAGGCGGTGTCGGCCGATCATCTGACGATAACCGTGTGGGGCGGGCGGGGGCCACGCCACCTGAAATCAACGCTCTATCTCACCGTGCACAAACTCAGAAAGTGGCTTACGGAATCGGCGGCCACCGCGGAGGTCCATTCCACGGATTCAGGCTACCGACTCGACCTCGGATCCGGAACATCCGATATCCAGCGCTTTCGCGACCTTATGCGCAAAGCCGAGACCGTCCGCAGCGAGGAGGCGTTCGACCTCCTTCACGAGGCGCTTTCCCTCTGGCGCGGGGAGCCACTGGCCGACGTCTGCGCCGACCGGGTGGACGGCGCGCTCGTGCGGCGGCTGCGCGGCGAGCGCGGTTCCGCGCTCCGGCGCCTCGCCCAAGCGGCCCTCAGTGTCGAGAGGTACGGCGAGGCCATGGAGGCCGCCAGGTTCCTCTGCCAGGAGGACCCTCTGGACGAGGACGCGCACGCGCTCCTGATGGAGGCCCTGGTGAACTCGGACCGGCGAAGCACCGCGCTGCTCGAGTTCGACGCGGTCCGGCGGCGGCTCGCCGCCGACCTCGGCATTTCGCCGGGCACCAGGCTGCTCAGCGTCCACGCGTGGGCTCTGAGCAGCGGAAAGGGGGCGAGCGAGGGACCTTTGGCCTGGGCGCGGGCGGTGCCGCGCCAGCTTCCGCCGCGGAGCACGGTGCTCGTGGGCCGCGCCACCGAGTTCGAACGCCTGCGGTCGCATTTCAACCGCTGGGCAGACAGTGGCCGCCACCCCGCCGTGGCCGTGATCTGCGGACCGGCGGGAGCGGGCAAGACCGAGCTCGGCGTCCAGTGGGCGCAGACGAACGTCGACCGATTCCCCGACGGGCAGCTCTACATCGACCTCAAGGGCTTTTCGAACGGCGCACCGCTCACCGCCGACCAGGCACTGTGCACTCTCCTTGCCGCTCTCGGTGTTCCGCGTGGCGGCATTCCAGAGGGGGTCGACGCCAAAGCCGGTCTCTATCGCACTCTGCTGGCCGACCGCCGGGCACTTGTCGTCCTGGACGACGCCGCAAATGCCGATCAGGTGCGACCTCTCCTCCCCGGCCTGGGATCGAGTTTCACGCTGATAACCAGCCGGCGCAGACTCGACAGATTGAAAGCCCTAGAGGAAGTTTACTCGATGAGCCTCGGCCGATTACCGGAAGAGGATGCTCTAAATCTTCTCTCATTGCTCGTGGAAAATGCGTGTGAAACGAGCCACGGCCACGATCTGCGGACGATCGCCGACGCGTGCGGCCATAATCCGCTGGCGCTGAGAACGGCTGCGGCGAAGCTGTCCCGGGGCGTGAGGTTGATGGACGACGCGACCCGCAGAGCTTCCCCGGATCATATGCATGACCTCAACTCGCTGTTCTTCACGGCGGACGAGAACACGCGTCTGGGCGAGGCGATCGGCAGATCGTATTTCTCCCTCCCTGAGGAGGCCCGGCTCTTTTTCGATCTCCTTGCGCGATCGGCATACCACGACATTAACGCGAGCGCCGCCGCAGACCTCGCCGGGCTCGGGGCCGACCACGCTCACCGGCTGCTGGAGACGCTCGCGGACCTCCATCTGGTCGAGAGCCCCGGAGGCGGCCGCTATCACTTGGACGATCTCACCCGTTCCTTCAGCAGACATCTCTCGCGGTCTTTGACCGGTGACGCGGTAAGCGCGGTCGGCTGGGCAAGTGGGGCACACTCCGCGCCCTTGGGGTGAGGCGCCCGGAAACCCGATAGCCGGGGCGGTTCGACTCTTGTCGGATCCGCCCCGGCCCATCACCGAACGGCTCTCACCGGACGACTCTCATCAAACGGCCTACCACCAAATGGCCGACAAAACGGGCTCTCATTGGACGGCCGACCAGGCGATCAGCGCCAGTCCGACAAGTGTCGCCGCCCAGCACACGCCGAGGATGGGTGTCCGCCGCGCGGCGAACGCCTTATCCCAAGTCGCGGCGTTCCCCGAGCGCACCGCCGAGTGCACCATGATCGTACGTCCGAACCCGAAGGCCAGGCCGGCCAGCGGCGCGGCCCACCACGGGACAACGAAGAGGACCGATGCCACCAGGAGATAAGGCAGGTGGGTGGGGACGTAGGTCCGCAGGCCCGTGCCCATCTCGAATCCGAACTGCAACGCCCCGGACCCGTCGGCGCGCACGATGATGTCGCTCGGCACCTGCCGCCCGTTCTGCGGCAACCGGAAGGGCAGGAGTTTCATGTCGCAGCCCGCGGCCACGAGCGTGAGTCCGCCCAGGGCCCACAGCCCGACCTCGACCGGCGCGAGCGCCTGTGCCACCGCCGCAGGGAACAGCAGAAGGAGGCCGGTCGTCGTGCCGCCCAGCATGAGTCCGCGGTTGAAGAAGACCACGTTTCGAGTTCCCCGCCAGACCGACGAGGTCAGCAAACCCGCTGAATTGTGGCTTCAAACCGAGCCGGACGTGGAGTAACCCGCCACGATGCCAACCGTGCAGACCACCACCGCTATAAGCATGACTCCGCTCAGCACGCTCGCCGCGGCGAGCGCGGCGAGCGTGCACGAGACCGTGACCCCGACCGCCACCGGCCACGGGGAGGCGAGGGACCGGTCGACAGCGGTCAGGCGGGTCAACGCCTGCACGCCGTCGTGGTGCGGGACCGGTAGATGCCGCCGGCGAAGACGTCGTAGTAGCCGTCCCAGCAGTTGATCCGGCGGCCACCGCTGGTCCAGTACCACCCGGCGTAGCCCCCGCAGGCCGCCTGCCAGTTGTAGTCCAGTGTGACGCCGGGGCCGCCGGACACGCGGTCCAGGCGGTGATAGCCGTCGGAGCCGCAATAGGAGCCGCTGATGTACTGCCGCCCCCAGCAGGCGACGTCGCCACTCACGTTGACGCCCATGCAATGCCGGGGATGGCGGTCTTTGCGGCCCACGGCGTAGGCGGGCATCACGTTGGCGATCCAGCCGAGAGCCGTCATGGCGAGCGCTGTGCCGCCGACCGCCACTGTGCGAAGGAAACCGCGCCGCCCCATCCCCGTCGAGGCGGCGCCGGAGGCCGGTCTGTCCGCGGGTGCGGCGCCACTGGTCGCCTGCTCTCCCGCCTGGGCTTCGACAGTGATGATCGGAATGCGGTCTAGTAGTGAGCTCATGAGTTCCTCCATCAAACCGGGGAGGTGGATTGCAGGGTGGAGCAGTGGTGACGGAGCCCCTCAACCGAGCCGATCGGATCGGCCGCGAGCAGGTTGCCCTCGTGGTCGAAGGTCACCAGGGCCGGCTGATAGGCCAGGAGCAGGGGGGCCGAGAGATCTTCGGCGAGGACGACCGAGCGGGCACCCCGCGAGGTCCACGTCGTGGAGCCGTCCATGCTGATCACCAGGGTGCGGTGGCCGTTCGCGGCCAGTTCGCGTTCGATTTCGAGCCAGGGGTCGAAGACCGTCTCGCAGGTGGCGCAACTCGTCGTCAGTGTCAACGCCACCGTGCGCACGCCGGCCGAGGGAGCGGCGAGGTCCGGGTAGGCCTTCGGCCGTACGGTGTTCCCTCGCGCTTGGAGCTCCCTGATCTGGCCGACCAGTCCGGCGTAGCCGAACGTCAGCAGTGCGATCGCCGCCCACGAGACGACGACCGCGGCGATGAGCACGCTGGTCACGCGCCTCTCACCGCTCCCATTGCACGCTGAGGGAGGAAAGGACGTCTTCCATCGACTGGGCCGTGATTCCGGGTATCTTGCCTACCCGGTCGTCGATCATGCAGACGGCGTCCGCACCGACGTGCACATACTTGTACCCGACCGTGCGCTCGCCGATCTCCAATCCCTTCTTCCAGACTTCACCGTTCTGGACGCGTGCCCCGGGCTGAGTGGGAATGAGGGCATGCGCCTCGTCACGGCGATAGAGCGTCATCGGGCCCGCACCGGTCGCCATGACGCCGGAGACACTCCACATGACGATCCCGCTGCCGGGGAGCGGCGAGACCACCATGCCATCCGGATGATCTTCGATGGTGAGCTGGTCCATCAGCCCGACGACGAGATCGAGGCCCGGTGCGGGAAGGGAACCGCCCAGGGTCAGGGTGTGGTGGGCACCCGTCCAGCCCACCGTCCAGTTCTCATTCGCGGAGTCCACCGTGATCAGCAGCGGGTGCCCCCGATAGGTGACCTGCTGAACGGTGGTGAGGCCGTGGATCTCGGTGAGAAGGTCGAGGTAGCCGGGTCCGCTGATGGTCACACCGACGGCCAGCACCTTGCTGGTGAGCCGCATGCCCCATTGCCAGTTCGGGTCTGTCCGCTCGGTTTGGCACGTGACGGTGACCCGCCGGCCGTCCGGAGCCAACGCCGTTTGAGTTTGCGTGGTGGGCGACATCTCATATGCCTCTTAGTGGTCGATTTCGGATAGAGGCATCCTTGCCAGCCGGGCTTTCTCCGAGCTTTCCCGCACCTTTCCGGCCCGCTCCGCACGCGCGGAATCCCCGCGAATCGCAGGAGATCTCTCTCAACCTATGGAAGGGCCACCGCGTTAACCACACATGGAGGACGACATGCCCGACCACGACTTCGAGTCGTTTGTCCAGTCGGCCGGGGCACGGTTGCTCCGGTTCGCCGTCCTTGTTTCCGGCGACCGGTCCAAGGCCGAGGACCTCGTGCAGGACGCCCTGGTGAAGGTCTATCCACGCTGGAACCGGATCCGGGACAACGCGCCCGAGGCGTACGTGCGACGAACGATCATCAACCAGATGGCGAGCTGGTGGCGTTCCCCCTGGGTCGCGAGACGGGCGCCTGAGATGCCCGATCCACCTGTCAAGCGGGACGCCATGGGGGAAAGCGACGAACGGGCGAGGATTCTCGCCGCCCTGCGCCGGCTGCCGACCCGCATGCGGACGGTGGTCGTCATGCGCTATTGGCTCGGTTACAGCGAGATGGAGACGGCACGTGAACTGGGCTGCTCCCCCGGAACCGTGAAAAGCCAGGCCTCGCGCGGTCTCGAACGGTTGCGCGGGCTTCTCACCGACGCCCCCCGCCCCGCCGAGACATGCGCGACCTCGCCCAGCCGTGAATCAGCCTGAAGGAGAACCCGCCATGCCCGACACCGACGAGACACGTCTGTCCGCCCTGCTGGACCGCGCCGCGGGACCCGCCGACCTGCCCCCGGGGCTGACCGCGCGCGTGATCGCCCGCAGCAGGACCCGCCGCCGTGCCAGGGCCGCGCTCACCTTCTCCGCCGTGGCGACCGCGGCGGTCGTCGGCGGCGTCACGCTGCCCGGCCTCCTCGCCGAGCCCCCGCCTCCGCCCATCGCGGCGACGACACGTGTGGAGGAGGACATCTACACGATCCTCAGCCGCGACACCGGCATGAAGGTGACGGCCGAGGATGTGATCCTCTCCGGGCGGGCCGGAGACCTCGGCTCGGTCGCCGTGCTCCGCAAGGAGGCCAACCCGCCGGAGGCCGAACACGGCGGCAAGGCCGCCTCGCTCTGGTTCTCCCGGGACGGCGGGCGCTACACGCAGGTCTCGGACTACATTTCCTTCGACCTCGCCTGCAAGAAGGGTGACGAGGTCTGCGATGCAACTCAGGACGACGGCCTGGGCTTCTTCGGTGTCCTTGAGGGCGCCGGCGGCGCATACTACGCACTCGTGCAAGTGCCGGCGGGACGCTCGGTCACCGTCTCCTCCGACAAGGGGGAAGATCTCAAGCTGGAGGGCAACGCGGGAGTCGTCCGAGTCGAGGCGACCAACCCGTGGCGGGTCAAGGCAACCGTGACCGTCGACACCCTTGAATACGGCCTGCACCTCCCCCCCGGAGGCGTCGTGAAAGTTCTCTGAGCCCCTCGGCGGTGTCCTGGACGGCGAGAAGGTCCAGACCGCCGATGCGGCCCGAGATCGGGGACGGCACCAGGGGGCAGCGCTCTTCCATCCCACCTGCCGGGTGTCTCCATTGACCGGCAGGGGATTCCCCAGTTTTCTACAAACCCACCAGAGGGTCACAAAAGGCAGTTGGCGCTAAGAACATGACATAACCCTACAAATGACGCGTCTTTCGGCCAGGTTCTCCCCTCTGCCGCCCGGCTGCCGGTCTTCGCGCCGCGACTAGCCCGCTCACCACGGCTTTCCACAGAACCTGCCAGTCGATCCACAGCCTTTGCGGGCGACATATGCCCATTTCAAGTGGACGGATCCCCATGGACCTCATCAGATGGTCCACTCTTTATCCACAAGACTGTCCACAGGCTCCGCCGACCTGCTCGCGCGTTGTCCACAGGAGCGCGAGTCGTCCCTGACGACCGAAACCCCCTGGGGACATGTCATGTGGATAACGCACCATCCCGAATGCCCCGATACCTCGGTACTTTGTGTGCGGTGCTTTTCGTCGAGATCACGAAGCTCTGAGGGAGATCACGATGCGGATCATGCTCACCGTGCTCGGGGAGCAGTCGGACCGCGAGGTCGTGGTGGAGGCCGACGAGACGACAACCGTCGGCGGTGTCGCCCGCACCCTCTGCACAGGCGAGAAGCCAATACGCCCGGCAAAGCACGCCAAGGTGGTCAAACTCGCTCGGACGCGGGCACCGTACGGACTCGACGGCAACGCCGTGCCCGAGGTTGTGCGCATGTGGCGCGACGGGCGGGAGCTCGATCCGGAGGCGCGGGCCGCGGCGGTGCTCCGGGACGGCGATCTCGTGACGCTCGACGGGAAACTGGCGAATCTCACGATCGCCGAGGAGCCCGGCGGTGTCGTCGAGGTGCGCGTGGTGGGAGGCCCGGCGGCGGGGTCGGTGCACCGGGTGGGGCTCGGCGCGCACGTGATCGGGGCGGCCAAGGCGTGTGCGATAGCCGTACCCGACCCGATGTTGCCGGGTGAGGCAGCGGTCATGCGGGTGACGCCCGACGGTGTGCAGGTGAAGGGGCTGCGGCGCCGGCGGCAGGACGATGAGGTGCCGTGGGACGACGACGGCAGGCTGCGGCGGTTGTGGGACGAGGGCCTCGCGGTCTATGAGGAGAAGGACTATTCCGATAGGCCGGGCGACCGCAACGGCGACGCGACGCCGTGGGAGGCGATGCGGTCGAACGAGCGGATGGAATACGCCGAGGCCACGCTGTCGGGCAGGCCGCTGAAGGGACCGGCGCACTGGCCGCAGGACGCGCTGCTCCGCTGCGGGGCGTCGGTGTTCACGGTGCGGCTGATCGAGCCGCCCGACGCCCATCTGGACGCGCGGCCGGACGGCGGGCTGGCGTACAACCGCCCGCCGAGGTTGCGTGAGCCGGAGGGCAACCGCAGGTTCGAGGTGCCGGCCGAGCCGAAGCCGAACGAGGGCATGCGGCTGCAACTGCTCGCGGCGTTCCTGCCCGCGGTGCTCGGCGTGACGATGGTCTTCATCTTCGGCAACTGGATGTTCCTGCTGTTCGCGCTGCTCACCCCGCTGATCTTCATCGCCCAGTGGTGGAGCGACCGCAGGCACGGGCGCAAGCAGCACCGGCAGGCGATGAAGATCTACAAAGAGCGGATGGAGGAGTTCGAGGCGGAGTTGGAGCGCGCCAGGGTCGCCGACGAGGAGGCCCGCCGTACGGCGGCGCCCGACCCGGCCGAGGTGCTGCTGACCGCGACCGGGCCCCGGCGGCGGTTGTGGGAGCGCCGCATCCACGACTCCGACGCGATGCGGCTGCGCGTGGGACTGGCCGACCTGCCGGCCGAGGTGGAGCTTGTTCCCGAGCGCGGCGCCCCGATGGACATGCGTGTGCCGGAGACGCCGATCTGCCGCGACGTGCCGGTCGCGCTGGCGATGCGCCGCCTCGGGGTCGCGGGCGTGACGGGGCCGCGGCAGGTGTCGGCGCGCCTGGCCCGCTGGCTCGTGGGTCAGGCGGCGGCGCTGCACAGTCCGCGCGACCTGGCCGTGGTGGTGTTGTCGGCCCATGCCGACGGGGCCGAGCAGTGGGACTTCGTACGCTGGTTGCCGCACTGCGCCCCGCACGGCGGCGAGGAGTGCGTGGCGCTGATCGGCGGCGAGCCCGAGACTGCGGCACGGCGGGTCGCCGAGCTGGTGTCACTGATCGACGAGCGCCTCGACGAGGACGCCCCGAAGAACGGCCGCACCCCCGCGAGCTGGGACGACATGGGCGGGTCGTGGGGCGAGCAGCGGCGCGAGGGGGCCGAGCCCGCCTTCTCCACCTACGACAGGCGCCCCTACGACGTGCTGGTCGTGCTCGACGGCGCCCAGATGCTGCGCGCGCTGCCCGGCATGCCGCAGGTGCTGCGGCAGGGCCCGCGCGCCGGGGTCTACACGCTGGCCCTCGACGAGGACCGGCGGCTCCTGCCCGAGGAGTGCGAGACGGTCGCCGAGTGCGGCCACGACGGGAAGGTGCGCCTGCGCGGCGGCGGCCTCGACGTGCTCGGCCCGATCCTGGCCGACGGCGTGTCGCAGGGCTGGTGCGACCGGCTGGCCCGCGCGCTGGCGCCGATCCGCGACGTGAGCCGCGACGACGCCGCCTCCGCCCTCCCGGGCGCCGCGCGGCTGCTCGACCTGCTGCCCCTGCCGTCGCTGACCGGCCACACGCTGCGCTCGCGGTGGCGTCCGGGCACCCGCACGACCGAGGCGTTGATCGGCGTCGGCCCCGACGGGCCGTTCACCGTGGACCTGCGGGTGGACGGGCCGCACGCGCTCATCGCGGGCACAACGGGGTCCGGCAAGTCCGAGCTCCTCCAGACGCTGATCGCCTCGCTCGCCACGGCCAACCCGCCGGACGAGATGACGTTCGTGCTCATCGACTACAAGGGCGGGGCCGCCTTCAAGGACTGTGTACGGCTGCCGCACACCGTAGGCATGGTCAGCGACCTGGACGGGCACCTCACCCAGCGGGCGCTCTCCAGCCTGGCGGCGGAGATCCGGCGGCGCGAGCGGCTGCTGCTGGCCTCGGGCACCAAGGACATCGACGACTATCTGGCGCTGCGCGACGCGGGCCGGGCCGCCGAACCCCTGCCCCGGCTCGTGCTGATCATCGACGAGTTCGCGGCGCTGGTCACCGAGTTGCCGGACTTCGTGACCGGGTTGGTGGACATCGCGCGGCGCGGCCGTTCGCTCGGCATCCACCTGGTGCTCGCGACGCAGCGGCCGGGCGGCGTCGTCACCGCCGACATCCAGGCCAACACCTCGCTGCGCATCGCCCTTCGCGTGACCGAGCCCGCCGAGTCGTCCGACGTCATCGACCGGCCCGACGCGGCGCACATCTCCACCTCTACCCCCGGCCGCTGCTACGTCCTGACGGGCAGCGGCGGGCCGACCGCCGTGCAGACGGCGCGGGTGGGCGGCCGGGCCCCGGCGGGGGACGCGGTGGCGCAGATCCGCGTGGTCGACCTCGACTGGCGGTCGCTCGGCCAGCCGTTGCCCGCCGTACGCGACACACGGGAAAGCACGGAGGCCACCGACCTGTCGATGCTGGCCGACGCGCTGGCGTCGGCGGCGGAGTTCGCCGGGATCGCGCGGCGGCCTTCGCCGTGGTTGCCGCCGCTGCCGGCGCAGGTCGAGTTGCCGGAGCCGGTCGACGCCGGCGGCGCGGAAGTGCCTCCGCTGGTCTTCGGCGTGACCGACCGGCCCTGGGCCCAGGACCGGCTGCCGCTGGCGCTGGACCTGGTGCGCGGCGGCCACCTGCTCGTGGCGGGGGCGGCCCGCACCGGCCGGTCGACGGTGCTGCGCACCATGGCGGGGTCGCTCGCGGCCCGCGCATCGGCCGACGACGTGCACCTCCACGTGATCGACTGCGGCTCCGGGGCGCTCCTCCCCCTGGTGTCGCTGCCGCACTGCGGCGCGGTCGTGACCCGCGACCAGCTTGAACGGGTGGAGCGGCTGCTCACCAGGCTGCGCGAGGAGGTGGGGCGGCGGCAGCGCATGCTGGCGGAGGCCGGATATGCCTCGCTGGCCGAGATGCGCGCCGGCGGCGGGCCGCGCCTGCCGTGGCTGCTGGTGATGCTGGACCGCTGGGAGGGGTTCGTCGGGGCGTTCGAGGGCTACGACTACGGGCGTCTGATCGACGCCTTCCTGCAGATCCTGCGGGAGGGCCCGGCCGTGGGGCTGCGTGCGGTCGTCACCTCCGACAGGTCCGGGCTGCTCGGCCAGATCTCCACCGTCTTCGACGACCGGCTGATCCTGCGCATGGGCGACATCGCCGACTACGGGCTCGCGGGATTCCCGGTCAAGGACCTGCCGTCGGTGCTGCCGCCGGGGCGAGCACTCGCACTCGGCGAGCACGGCCTCGTGGAGAGCCAGATCGCGCTGCTGTGCCCGGATCCGACGGGACCGGGGCAGGTGGCGGCGTTGCAGACGCTCGCCAGGGACGCCGCCCCGCCGCTCGCCGCCGCGCCGCTGCGGGTCGACACGCTGCCGCTGCACATCACCGCGGCGCAGGCGGTGGAACTCGACCCCGGTTTCGCCGCGCCCTCCCCCCTGTGGGCGCTGTTCGGGGTGGGCGGCGACGCCCTGGCCCCCGTCGGGGTGGACCTGCTGGCCCACGGGCCCGGCGCGGTCGTCGCGGGCCCGGCACGTTCCGGCCGGTCGTCGACCTTGCTCACGGCGGCCGAGTCGCTGCTTGAGCGGGGCACGCCCGTGGTGGTGGTGACGCCGCGGCGCAGTCCGCTGCGCGAACTGGAAGGGCGGGACGGGGTGCGTGCCGTGCTCACCGCGGACGGCGATCTGCGGGCGGCGACGGCTGAGCTCGGAAGTTATGTGGTGCTTGTGGACGACGCCGAGCTGATCTCGCCCGACTCGCCGCTCGGCATGGCGCTGGAGGAGACGCTGCGGTCGGGGCGCGACGCCGAGCACGGGTTGATCATCGCGGGCACGACGGGCGATCTGACGTCGGCCTATCGCGGTTTCGCCGCCGAGGCCCGCAAGGCCCGCACGGGGCTGCTGCTGTCGGTGCAGAGCCCCGCCGACGGCGACCTGTTCAATGTACGGCTACCGCGTGGTGCGGCAGGCGGCACCCCGGGGCGTGGCCTGCTCGTGACCGTGGGAACGGTGACCCCGATGCAGGCCGCCCTGCCGTGACACCGCCTCGACGGCGGCACCGGCACGCACCCCGGCAAGCACTTCCGGCGCGCGGTGACGGTGGCGCGAGCCGTACGGCACCGGCGTGCTTGGCCCGGTGCCGGCCCCCCACACAGGCGCCCGCGCCGCTGTGCGGCGGCACGGGGGCCGGGTCAGCGGGTGGCGGACTCGATGTTGCCGCGGTAGGTGTTGATGACGCGGGCGGCCTCCTGGAGCTCTTCGGCCATGCGCTGGAAGGCCGAGCGCGAGCTCTGCCAGGCGTCCCGGAAACGCTCGGCGCCGGGGCCGGTCCAGGCGGTGCCCACTTTAGCGGCCTCACGGTCGAGCGTGGCCATCGTGGTGCGCACCTGGTCGGCCTGCTGGCTGAAAGCCGTGGCCATCTGCTGCATTTCCGCGGGGTTGCCACCGAGCAAGTTCTGGCTCATGCCAGTCTCCTTCTGGATCGACGTCCCAAAGCTTCCCCACGATAGACGCCGGATAGGGGATAGATCCACATTATGCAGAACGGCTATGGCGACCACCCGTTCTGAGGGGCTTGAGGGGGGTACGCGAGTCGCGTTCGAGGTTGGGCTCCTACACTCCCTCACAGGCCGATGACCTCGGGGAGACTTCCCCGGTGAGCTTGGCCGATCACTTGTGGAAGGGGAACACGTCGGTGCGTAAGGTCCTGATCGCCAACCGAGGCGAGATCGCGGTACGGATCGCCCGCGCGTGCAAGGACGCCGGACTCGCCGGCGTCGCCGTCTACTCCGACCAGGACCTGGACGCCCTCCATGTCAAGGTCGCGGACGAGGCGCACGCGCTTGGCGGGCAGAGCCCCGCCGAAACCTACCTCAACGTCGACAAGCTGCTCCGCGTCGCCCGCGACGCGGAGGCCGACGCCGTCCATCCCGGCTACGGCTTCCTCGCGGAGAACGCCGACTTCGCGCAGGCGGTCATCGACGCCGGTTTGATCTGGATCGGTCCGCCCCCCGCCGCGATCACCGCCCTCGGCGACAAGGTGCAGGCCCGCCACATCGCCCAGGCCGTCGGGGCGCCGCTGGTGGCCGGCACGCCCGACCCGGTGTCGGGCGTCGACGAGGTCGTCGAGTTCGCCGAGCGGAACGGCCTCCCCATCGCGATCAAGGCGGCGTACGGCGGAGGCGGGCGTGGCCTGAAGGTCGCGCGCACGCTGGAGGAGATCCCCGACCTCTACGAGTCGGCCGTGCGCGAGGCCGTCACCGCCTTCGGGCGGGGCGAGTGCTTCGTCGAGCGTTACCTCGACCGGCCGCGCCACGTCGAGACCCAGTGCCTGGCCGACTCCCACGGCAACGTGGTCGTCGTCAGCACCCGCGACTGCTCTCTCCAGCGCCGCCACCAGAAGCTGGTCGAGGAGGCCCCCGCGCCGTTCCTCAACGAGGAGCAGATCGAGCTGCTCTACTCGAGCTCCAAGGCCATCCTCCGCGAGGCGGGCTACGTGGGCGCGGGCACCTGCGAGTTCCTCGTCGGCCAGGACGGCACGATCTCCTTCCTTGAGGTCAACACCCGGCTCCAGGTCGAGCACCCCGTCACCGAGGAGGTCGCCGGCGTCGACCTCGTGCGCGAGATGTTCAGGATCGCCGCCGGCGAGGCCATCGGCTACGGCGACCCGGTGCTGCGCGGCCACTCCATCGAGTTCCGGATCAACGCCGAGGACGCCGGCCGCGGCTTCCTGCCCGCGCCCGGCACGATCACCGCGATGCGCACCCCGACGGGCCCCGGCGTGCGGCTCGACGCGGGCTACGAAGCGGGCATGACGGTGCCGCAGGCGTTCGACTCGCTGGTCGCCAAGCTGATCGTCACGGGCGCCACCCGCGCCCAGGCCATCGAGCGCTCCCGCCGCGCCCTCGCGGAGTTCGAGATCGACGGCATGCCGACCGTCCTGCCCTTCCACCGGGCCATCGTGGCCGACCCGGCGTTCATCTCCGACCCGTTCACCGTGCACACGCGCTGGATCGAAACCGAGTTCGACAACACGATCGAGCCTTACGCGGGCGGGGTCGAGGCGGCCGAGCCGGGCGAGCGTGAGCGGATCACGGTCGAGGTGGGCGGCAAGCGCCTCGAAGTGGTGCTTCCCGCGGGATTCGGCACGGCGAGCCCGGCTGCCGCCGCCAAGAAGCCCGCCAGGCGGGCCGGTGGCGGGGCCAAGAAGGCCGCGGCGAGCGGCGACTCGCTGGTGAGCCCCATGCAGGGCACGATCGTCAAGGTCGTGGCGAGCGACGGCGACACCGTGGCCGAGGGCGACACGATCGTCGTCCTTGAGGCCATGAAGATGGAGCAGCCGCTGGCCGCGCACAAGTCGGGCACGGTGACGGGTCTCGCGGCGGGGGTCGGCCAGACCGTCAGCTCGGGCGCCGTCATCTGCGAGATCAAAGACGTCTGAGCGGGGGCGGCGGAGCCTGAGGGCCCTACCCAGGTGGTCGATCACCTTCAGCAGGGAATACGGTCAAGGCAGGGGAACTTCTGTTGACGCTCATTCGTCCTTCCGGACGAAGGAGGGCTTGTTGCCGTGATAACGACCACTGCGGCCCGCCGAGTGGGAGCCGCGCTCGCCGCGCTCTTCGCCGGACTCCTCGCGATGTCCGCGCTGGCGCCCGCCGCTCATGCCGCCGCACCTGATACCAACACAATTGTGTCCGAATGGCAGAAGAACGGACGCTTCTATTACGACCCGGCGGCCAAGGTCCCCGATGACTCGGTGGCCAGGATGCGTGACGCCGTGGCCCAGGCCGGCACGGTCTACCTCGCGGTCCTGCCCGCGGGTTCCGTCACGCAGTCCGAGGCCAAGGGGTTCCTTTCCGCGCTCAGCGACAAGGTCGGCGGCGACAACACCGTCGGCGTGATGGTGGGCACCGGCCTCGCGGCGCACACGTCCATCTCCGACGTCAACGTCATCCGGCTGATCAGCAAGGCCCAGCGGTCGAGCGACAACGCCACCGACAGGGTCGTCAACTTCGTGGGCTTCGCCGAGGCCGCGGGCACCGGCAAGGCCGTGACGACCGGCTCGAACGCGCCTCAGAGCGGCGGCGGCTCCGGTCTCGGCGCCCTGGTCGCCCTCGGTGTGCTGGCCCTGGCGGGCGGCGGCGGCTACTTCCTCTACTCGCGGAGCAAGAACAAGAAGCAGGCCGCGATCGAGGCCGAGCAGCTCTCCTCCGTGAAGAAGACCGTCGAGGAGGACGTCACGAAGTTCGGTGAGGAGATCACCGAGCTCGACGTCGAGGTCCGCCTGCTGGGCGCGGGCGCCGAGCACCAGGCCGACTGGCAGCACGCGCTCGACTCCTACGAGAAGGCCAAGTCCGAGCTGACCGCGGTCAAGCACCCGCAGGAGATCAGGAACGTCACGACCGCCCTTGAGGACGGCCGTTACGCCCTGGCCTGCGTCAAGGCGCGCGTCGAGAAGCGCCCGCTGCCCGAGCGCCGCGCCCCCTGTTTCTTCAACCCGCAGCACGGCCCCTCGTCCCGCGACGTGCGCTGGGCCCCGCCCGGCGGCACCCTGCGCGACGTGCCCGCCTGCTCCGCCGACGCCGAGGCCATCGAGCAGGGCTTCGACCCGCAGATGCGCACGGTCATGGTCAACGGCCAGCGCCGTCCCTACTGGGAGGCCGGCCCCGCCTACCAGCCCTACGCCTCGGGCTACTACGGCGGCTTCGGCGACGTCATGAGCATGATGCTGGTCGGCACGATGCTCGGCAGCATGATGGGCGGCTGGGGTTACGGCGGTTACGGCGCGGGCTACGACGCCGGATATGAGCAGGGCCTCGACGCCGGCGTGGGCGATCTCGGCAGCGGCGGGAGCGACTTCGGCGGCAGCGACATGGGCGGCTGGGGCGACTTCGGCGGCGGAGACTTCGGCGGCTTCTAACCCCTTCCTTCAACCCACCCCACCCGAAGGGCCGGCGGATCTCCGCCGGCCCTTTCCTCCTGCCCGGCCTCTCGTCCCACCAGGCTCGGGCAAGCCGTGCCGTACGGCGGAGCGGGGCAGGGCGGCGAGCCGCCTGGGGGCTCGACCAGGTCAAGTGAGCTCTGCCGTACGGAAGGGCGGCGGACGGGTTCCCGGGAGGTGACCAGGTCAGGCGGGCTGTGCCGTACGGCGGGGCCTGTCTGGTGGGGTGTCTGTTAAGGGTGGTGCAAGCGGGGATCAGCCGGGGCTGGCAGACTCGAAGCCGTTCGAGGAGGCCCCCTTTGCGTAGTTCCATCCCCCCAAGAGCAGTGCACCCCGTCCCACCTGCGGATCCGGCCGGTGTTGTGGCTGCCTCCCGGCGTGCGGGGTGGATTGTCGCCTTGCTCGCTCTTGGGACGTCGCTGGTGCTGAGCGCCCTCCCGGCTTCCGCGGCGGCCTCGGCGTCCTATGGCCGGGCCGTCCTCCGGCCGGCCGAGGCGGGGCGCGGCCTGATCTCCGCCCGGCCCTGCCGGGCGGGACAGGGGGCGAACTACCGGGGGCGGGATCTGCGGCGGACCGTGTTGCCGTACAGCCTGCGCTGTGCCGATCTCACCGGGGCCAAGCTCGATCAGGTCGATCTCACCCAGAAGGACATGACTGGGGCGATCCTGCGGGGGGCGTCGCTCCGGGAGGCGGATCTCACGCAGGCCCGGCTGGATTACGCCGACCTCCGCAAGGCCGACTTCACCGAGGCCGATCTCGGTCAGATGCACGCCGACCGCTCCGACGCCCGTGAGGCGATCTTCGTGGACGCCGAGGCGGGGCAGGCGGAGTTCCAGCACGCCAAGCTGAACGGGGCGAAGTTCACCCGCGCGGTGCTCACTCAGGCCACTCTGGTCGATGCCGTGCTCACCGGGGCCGATCTCCGCAACGCCACGCTGGGCCAGATCAAGGCCCGCAAGGCGGACTTCTCACACGCTCAGATGCATGAGGCCAAGCTGGGCCAGGCCACGCTGCTCCACGCGAAGTTCAGGTCGGCGGATCTGCGCGAGGCCGACTTCACGATGGCCGATGTGGACGGCGCCGACTTCTCCGGGGCCAACGTCGAGAGCGCCACGTTCACCATGGTCGACGATCTCAACCTCGACGGGGCCGTCGGCACGCCTGAGGGGCAGGTGGGGCGGACGTCCGTGCCGCGTGTCACCCGCGTGCCCACCACTCCGCCCACCGCGGGCGGCCGGGTCGTCTACAGCCGGCCGGCCGAGTCAAAACCCCGAATCGGGTTGATCATGGTGATCGCCGGGGCCGCCGGGCTGGGGATCACCCTGGCCCTGTGGGGCGCCGCCCGGCGCCGCCACCGGCGCGAGGCCGACGTGTTCCTGCTGGCCAGACGGGCCGTCGAGGACGACGTCACCACGCTGGGCCGCCATATCGACGCCCTGGACCTCGAGCTCCGCTCGGGTGGCCGCCTGCCCACCGTCACGGCCGAACACGACTGGCAACGGGCCCTGGACGCCTATCAGGCCGCCAGGAACATCCTTTCCTCGGCGTCCGGCACAGAAGACCTGGCCTACGCCGCCCAGGCCGTCCACGACGCCCGCAGCGCCCTCCACCGGCTCCAGGCCGGGCCGTCCACCGGGCCGCAGTGACCCACACAGCGATCCACGGCTCCGCCGTACACGATCGCCGGCTTCACCGCCGCCCTTGATCGGCTGATCCCGGAAGGCAAGCGCCGGTGTGGAAAGGGTCAAACCCGGGTCAGACGCCTCCGTTGGGGAGCGGCTGCATCAGGCGGCGGGCCGCCTCGGTGACGGAGCCCGACATCGACGGATAGACCGCGAACGTGTGGGCCAGCTGGTCGACGGTGAGGCGCTGCGACACGGCGACCGAGACGGCGAGGATCAACTCGGAGGCGCTGGGCGCCACCACGACACCGCCGAGCACGATGCCGGTGTGCGGGCGGCAGAAGAGCTTGACGAAGCCGTCGTTGAAGCCCTGCATCTTGGCCCGCGCATTGGTGGCGAGCGGGAGTTTGACCACGTTGGCCTCGACCTCGCCGCTCTCGATGGCCCGCTGGGACACGCCGACGGCGGCGATCTCGGGGTCGGTGAAGATGTTGGAGGCCACCGTGGCGAGCCTCAAGGGCTGCACGGCCTCACCGAGGGCGTGCCACACGGCGATGCGGCCCTGCATGGCGGAGACGGAGGCCAGCATGAGCACGCCAGTGCAGTCGCCCGCGGCGTAGACGCCGGAGGCCGAGGTGCGGGAGACCTTGTCCACCTGGATGAAGCCGCCCTTGTCGAGCTGGACCCCGGCCTCCTCCAAGCCCATGCCGGAGGTGTTGGGCACCATGCCGACCGTCATGAGGCAGTGGCTGCCCTCGGCGGTGCGGCCGTCCTCCAGGGTGACCACTACGCCGTCCTCGGTGCGTTTGACGGAGGAGGCGCGGGTGCGGCCCATGACGTTCATGCCGCGGCGGCGGTAGACCTCTTCGAGGACCTCGGCGGCGTCGGCGTCCTCGTTGGGCATCATGCGGTCGCGGCTCGACACGAGTGTGACGTCGGAGCCGAGCGAACGGTATGCCCCGGCGAACTCGGCGCCGGTCACGCCGGAGCCGACCACGATCAGGTGCTCGGGGAGCGTGTCCAGGTCGTACATCTGCCGCCAGGTCAGCACCCGCTCGCCGTCGGGCTCGGCCCCCGGCAGGATGCGCGGGGTGGCGCCGGTGGCCACGATGACCACGTCGGCCCTGATGGTGCGGTCTCCGGCGCGGACCACCTGGGGGTCGACGAGCCGGCCGCGCGCCTTCACGATCTCGACGCCCTCGGCGGCGAGGCGGGAGGCGATGTCGGCGGACTGCGCCTGGGCGAGCTCCTTGACGCGGCCGTTGACGAGAGGCATGTCGGCGTAGACCCCGCCGACGTCGCCGTCGGGGCCGCCGGTGAAGTAGACCCCGAGGGAGGCCGCGTCGAGCAGGGCCTGCTTCCGGACCGAGGTCGCGATCAGAGTCTTGGAGGGCACGCAGTCGGTGAGCACGCAGGCGCCGCCTGGCCCGTGCTCCTCGACCACGGTGACATCCGCTCCGAGTTGCGCCGCGACGAGCGCCGCTTCGTAGCCGCCGGGTCCACCACCGATGATCACGATCCTTGTCACTCCCCCATTGTCCCGTATAACGGGTGCCCCCTCGCCTTCGGGGCGGAGGTGGATTTAGTGGGGCTGTGCCGTACACAACCCTGGGCTCCTCCATGCCGGAGGCTGCCTTCGCCGGGCAAGTCCGTGACGAACTCTCGTCGGAACCCGGGGGGAATAGGCGGGGACTCAACGCTAGTCTTGGTTGCCGTGCCTGTTTACGCCACGTACGGCAGCAACATGGATCCCAAGCAGATGGCGCAGCGCGCCCCGCACTCCCCCATGAGGGGCACCGGGTGGCTACAGGGGTGGCGCCTGACGTTCGGCGCGGAGAACCTCGGCTGGGAGGGCGCGCTCGCCACGATCGTCGAGGACGCCGAGGAACAGGTCTTCGTGGTGCTCTACGACGTCCCCGAGTGGGATGAGGCGTCGCTCGACCAGTGGGAGGGCGGCGGGCTGCTGCACCACAAGGTGCGCCTGCGGGTGCAGACCCTGGAGGGCGAGGTCGTCGCATGGTTCTATGTGCTCGACGACTATGAGGGCGGGCTTCCCTCGGCGCGTTATCTCGGCATCATCGCCGACGCGGCGGAGAAGGCCGGGGCCCCCGACGACTATGTGAAGGCCCTTCGTGGCAGGCCCTGCAAGTCACTTGGCGACTGATCCGCATTACGCCGGATAAGTCCGTTTCATCAGCCGCGCGATGTAGCCTCATTTATCGTGAGCAATGACGCATACGCCCTGGCACAGGATGCCGCCGCGGCACTGAAGAGCGCCGTCGGGATCTCCTCCTTCGACGTGGCCCTGATCATGGGCTCCGGGTGGGTCCCGGCAGCCGACGCGATCGGACGCACGGTCGCGGAGGTCGCCATGGCCGACCTTCCTGGCTTCTCGGCGCCCGCGGTCGCCGGACACGGCGGCACGATCCGCGTGGTGGCCACCGAGGCCGGCAGGCATGCGTTGATCTTCCTCGGGCGCACCCACCTCTATGAGGGCCGGGGGGTCGAGCCCGTGGTCCACGGCGTGCGCACCGCCCTTGCCGCCGGGGTCGGCACCTTCGTGATCACCAACGCCGCCGGGGGGCTGCGGCCGGAGACGCAGAAGGTCGGCGAGCCGGTGCTGATCAGCGACCACATCAACATGACCGGCGCCAACCCCCTCACCGGCACGACGTTCATCGACCTCACCGACGTCTACACCCCGCGCCTGCGCGAGCTCGCCCGCAGCCTCGACCCGAGCCTCCAGGAGGGCGTGTACGTCGCCTTCCGCGGACCGACATATGAGACACCCGCGGAGATCCGCATGCTCCGCATCATCGGTGGGGACATGATCGGCATGTCCACCGTGCTTGAGGCCATCGCCGCCCGCGAAGGCGGAGCCGACGTGCTCGGCATCTCCCTTGTGACCAACCCCGGCGCCGGGCTCGTGGGCGAGCCCCTCAACCACCTCGAGGTGCTGGAGGTTGGCAGGGCCACAGCGGCGCGCATGGGAACGCTGCTGGCCAAGGTCGTGGACAAGCTCTGAACCTCGCGCGGGGGACTCACCGATGAACGAAGCGACCGACCTGGTGCGGCGTGCCCGCGAATGGCTCGCCGCGGACCCCGACCCGCACACCCGCGCCGAGCTCGCGGAGCTGCTCGACCAGGGCGACATGACCGCGCTCACCGACCGGTTCGGGAGCAAACTCGAGTTCGGTACGGCGGGGCTCCGCGGTGAGCTGGGTCCCGGCCCCAACCGGATGAACCGCGTCACCGTGATGCGCGCCGCGGCCGGGCTCGCCCGCGTGCTCAAGCCGGGCGACCTGGTGGTCGTCGGCTACGATGCCCGGCACAACTCCGACGTGTTCGCCCGTGACACCGCGGCCGTGCTGACCGGGGCGGGGCTGCGTGTGGCGCTCATGGCCAGGCATTGGCCGACGCCTGTGCTGGCTTATGCCGTACTCCACCTTGGGGCGGCGGCGGGGGTCATGGTGACGGCGTCGCACAATCCGCCGCGGGACAACGGCTACAAGGTCTATTGGGGGGACGGCGCGCAGATCGTGCCGCCGCTCGACACGATGATCTCGCAGGCCATCAACGGGGTTGGGCGGGTCGACGCGCTGCCGCTCGGCGACGACTGGGCGACGTTGTCGGCGGCCGACATCGTGGAGCCGTATCTCGCGGCGGTCCTGGGTTTGCCGCTGGGCGCGGCGCGGGAACTCGCCGTCGTCTACACGCCCATGCACGGGGTCGGCGGTGAGACGCTCGTGGAGGCGATGACCCGGGCCGGGTTCGCGCCGCCGGCGGTGGTCGCCGAGCAGTTCGAGCCCGACCCCGCCTTCCCGACGGTGGCGTTCCCCAACCCGGAGGAGCCCGGGGCGATGGACCTCGCGCTCGCCCTCGCGGCCAAGAACGGCGCGGACCTGATCCTCGCCAACGACCCCGACGCCGACCGCTGCGCCGCGGGTGTGCCCACGGGCGACGGGGACTATCGCATGTTGTCGGGCGACGAGGTCGGCGGGCTGCTCGCCGAGCACGTGCTGCGGCACACCTCCGGCGGCGACCGGCTGGTGGCGTGCAGCATCGTGTCCAGCTCGCTGCTGTCGAAGATCGCGGCGAGGTACGGCGTGCACTACGCGGACACGCTGACCGGCTTCAAGTGGATCGTGAAAGCCGGCACCGGGGACGAGCGGCTCGTCTTCGGCTATGAGGAGGCCCTCGGCTACAGCGTCGGCTCCGACGGTGGGCTGCCGGTGCGCGACAAGGACGGCATCGGCGCCGCTCTCACCATCGCGGGCATGGCGGCGCTAGCCCGGCGGGAGGGCCGCACGCTGCTCGACCTACTCGACGACCAGGCCCGGGAGTACGGTTTGCACGCGACAGGCCAGCTGTCGGTGCGGGTGAGCGACCTGTCGCTGATCACCGAGGCGATGGCGCGGCTGCGGGCCACACCGCCCGCCGAACTCGGCGGGCGGGCGGTCGAGTCGGCCGAGGACCTGAGTCTCGGCGCGGGCGGCCTGCCGCCGACCGACGGGCTGCGCTATCGGCTGGCCGGGGGCGCGCGGGTGATCGTGCGGCCGTCGGGCACCGAGCCGAAGCTCAAGTGCTATCTGGAGGTCGTGGTCCCGGTCGCAGGGCCGGTGGCGGAGGCCAGGACGCGGGCCGCACACGACCTGGCGGCGCTCCGCACGGACCTGTCGGCGGCGCTCGGGCTGTGAGTCACACGGGCAGCCGGGTGATCGGGATGTCCGGAACGCTCACGGTGACGTCGGCGCGGCACTTGTCCGCGCCGCGGCGGCCTTTGTGCGGGCACTCGAAGTCGAGGATGAGGGTGCCGCCGTCCCAGCTCTCCATGACATTGGGCCGGTCCCACTCCCAGACCACCCTGCGATCGACGGTCATCTCGCCGTCCTTGCCCCGGGCGATGGTGACGTTAGTGTCGTCCGACGCCTTCACCACGAGCCGGGGGGCCGTGAGCCGGTAGACGCTCGTCGTGCGTTCGTCGCCCTTTTGCACGATCGTGCCGGTGTCGTAGTCCTCGTAGCCCGGTCTCACCTCGAACCAGGCGATGATCGGCCCCAGGAGCACCGCTGACAGGGCGATGGCTCCGCCGGAGACGATCCACGCCATCCTCGTCTTACGTCGCATCTCTCTTGTCCCTGTTCTATGGGTCAGACCTTGAGGAAACGCAGCACGGCGAGCACACGACGGTGGTCCCTGTCGGCGTTCGATAGCCCGAGTTTCATGAAGATGTTGTTGATGTGCTTGCCGACCGCGCCCTCCGAGACCACGAGGGCCTCGGCGATGCCGCCGTTGGAACGCCCCTCGGCGATGAGGGCCAGGACCTCATGCTCGCGCGGGGTTAGCTGGTCGAGCGGGTCGCTGTGCCGGCGGACGAGCAGCTGGGCGACCACCTCGGGGTCGAGGGCGGTGCCGCCCGCCGCCACCCGGCGCAGGGCGTCGAGGAACTCCGCGACGTCGGCCACCCGGTCCTTCAGCAGATAGCCGATGCCGCTCGTCTCGGTCGACAGGAGCTGCGTGGCGTAACGCTCCTCGACATATTGCGACAGCACCACGATCGGTAGCTTCGGCCTCCCCCGGCGCAGCACCAGCGCCGCCCTCAAGCCCTCGTCGCTGTGGAAAGGCGGCATACGCACATCGGTGATGACCAGGTCGGGCTCATGCTCCTCGACGGCCCGCAGCAGCCCCTCCGCGTCGCCCGCGGTCGCCACCACCTCGAAACCGGCCGAACCGAGCACCCAGATGAGTCCCTCCCGCAGCAGGACCGAATCCTCGGCAAGCACTATTCGCACGGTAGTTCCACTTCAATCCTTGTCGGACCGCCCGGTGGGCTGTCGATGTTCAAGATTCCGTCCACGGAGCCAACGCGCTGCGTCAGGCCGCGGAGCCCGGTGCCGAGCGCGGGATCGGCGCCACCCACCCCGTCGTCGGCGACCACCAGCCTGAGCGCTCCGCCCTCACGGTGCACCGTGACCTCGGCGGAGGAGGCCAGAGCGTGCTTGGCGATGTTGGTGAGCGCCTCAGACACCACGAAGAACGCCACCGCCTCGATTGTGGGGGACACCCGCCCGGCCAGCTCGACGCGCAACCGCACCGGGAACGGCGCCCCCGCGGCCAGGCCCGACAGGGCGGCGTCGAGGCCCTCGTCGTTGAGCACGGCCGGGTGCAGCCCGCGCACGAAGTCGCGCAACTCCTTGAGAGCCAGTTTGGCCTCCTCGTGCGCCTGCACGATGACGTCCTTGGCGGTCGGCGGCAGGTCCTCGAAGGCGGCCCGCGCCATGCCGAGCTTCATCGCGAGCGACACCAGGCGCTGCTGGGTGCCGTCGTGGAGGTCCCGCTCGATGCGGCGGCGCTCGGCGTCGGCGGCGTCCACCACCTCCGCCCGGCTCTCGCGCAGCGTCTCGACCCGGGCCGCCAGCAGGTCGCTGAGACTCGGCCCGAGCAGCGCCTGCGCGGCCATCGTGTCAAGCGAGGCCACCGCCCGCGCCATGAACGGCGCCACGACCAGCAGCACGGCCGACAACGCGGACAACGCCCCCAGTTGCAGCACATCCACCACACCCATGGCGCGCACCATGACCGCCAGCGATATCAGGGCCCCGGACCAGGCTCCGATCACCAGCGCCACCCCGAGCAGGCCGATCAGGGGCGAGAGCAGGTGGTAGACGATCTGACGCCACGTGCTCCTGGTCCGCACCGCCCGGTAGAGCCGCTTGAAGGGGTTGCGGAGGGGGGCCGGCCTCGGCACCCTGTCGATCTCCACCCCCAGCAGCGCCGCGAACCTCGCCCGCTGCCACGACGTGAACTTCGGCACCAGCCAGAAGAGCAGCGAGACCGACACGAGGGGCACCACGACGGTCCACGAGAACGCCACGGTGAGCGCCCCCAGCCCCACCAGCACGCCGGCCGCCACCACCGAGATCGGCACACCCGCAGCCACGTGAAACGTGCACAACAACGTCCGCAACCCCCAGTGGGCCCGAATCCGCTCCCAGGGGGACAACAGCACCGCATCGGTCATGCCCCCACCGTAGAGAACCCCCTCACCCCCGCAACATGGCCAAAGCTTCCCTCCTCATGGTGAGGCAGGCACCACCTTCTCCCACCGCACCATTGACTCTCCGATCACGGTCGATCAAGCCACGCAGTACTCCCCTTCAGGGATAATCAGATAATCTGATGCTATGAAAGTGATGAGCGCCACCGAAGCATCGCGCAGCTTCGCCGCTGTGCTTGACGATGCTGAGCGAGGAGAGACCACTGTGGTCACGCGGGGAGGCCGTCAGATCGCGATCATCCGCCCCGCGCCCACAGCACCCGGTCGAATGGTCAAGGCGATGCTGGCCAGGCATACGACCACAGTCGACCCAGACTTCGCCGAAGACGTGCGTATGGGCCGTGAGTCCGTCGAGGACACCCCGAGAGCGACATGGCCCGACGCCTGATACTCGACACCTGTGTGTTTATAGCCACGGACCGATCGGCCGAGGCATTGGACGACGTCATCGGCGACCGGGACGACATCGCCATATCCGCGATCACCGTCGCGGAGCTTCTCATGGGTGTCGAGTTGGCTGACGCCCACAACCGGCAACGACGCCAGACGTTCGTTGACGAAGTCCTCGCCTTGATCCCAGTGGAGGAATACACCACAAATGTCGCTCGTGTCCATGCACGTTTGATGGCGCATGTTAGAAAGCTGGGAAAGCCGAGAGGAGCCTACGATTTGGTGATCGCTGCCACGGCTGCGGCCACAGCGCGCGAAGTCGTCACGATGGACTCCTCTGCTTCCTTCGACGACCTCCCTGGGGTGAAAGCGCATCTCGTCTCCCGCTGATGGTCAGCGGGTGAGGGCTCTGTGCATGTGCCAGGCGCCGAGGGTGAAGAGGGCTATGGCGGCGGCGGTGAGGAGGGCGACGGTGGGGAGGATGTCGGCCAGGCCGGCGCCGTGCCGTACCAAGCGGGTGAAGGCGTCGTAGGCCCAGGCGTGCGGGGTGACGTGGGCGACGGTGCGCATGGTGTCGCTGAAGCTCTCCAGGGGGACCGCGGTGCCGCCGAGGCCGCCCAGGCCGAGGCCGAGGATCACGGCGACGGAGACGGCCTGGGCCTCGGTGCGCATGAGGGAGCCGAGGAGGGTCGCGGCGCCCGCGCCGACGAGGATGAAGGCGACGACGAGGGCCGCCGCCCCGGGTGGTGAGCCCCAGTCGACGCCGAAGAGGAGAGCCGAGCCGAGCATGACGGTGAGGCCCTGGGCGAGGGTGATGACGAGTTTGCCGAGCGTCTCGCCGAGCACGATGCTGCCGGCGGAGGTCGGGGTGGAGTAGGCGCGGCGGGTCACGCCGAGGCGGCGGTTCTCGACCGTGCCGACTCCCGCGATCAGCGCGGTCATGAAGGTGTAGAGCAGCAGGAGCGGCGGCGCCCAGATGCCGAAGCCCGCGGCTCCGTGCGGCATGACCGCCTCCCCCGTGGTGGTGACCTTGACGTCCAGGCCGGGTACGGCGGAGCCGAGCGCGGCCCGGTAGGTCTCGTCGAACGTGCCGGCGCCCTGGGCCGCCGCGAACCCGGCGGCCTTGATCGGCGCGGCCTCCTTGGGCACGACCGACGCGATCAGCGCTCCGGCGGTGAGGCCGGCGATGTCGCCGGGCCGGGTGATCTGCTGGAGGGTGACGCGTCCCCCGGCGCGCAGCGTCGTGTCATATCCGGCGGGGATCGCGAGCCCCGCATGGAGTTCGCCGCGTTCGACCCGCGACACGAGGTCGTCCCGGCTGCCGACACGCACCACCTCGACATCGTCGTCGGCGCCCAGGGAGGCGACGAGGCGGGCGGCGAGCGGTTCCCCGGTCGCGCCGCTGACGCCGAGCCGCACCTGGGAGGTGCCGCCGAACATGAGCCCCATCATGAAGATCATCAGAAAGGGCATCAGGACCACGAAGAACAGGTTGGTCCGCTCGCGGAAGAACCGCCGCAGCCCGAGCAGAGCGAAGGCCAGTGCTTTCACGCCACACCACCCGTCACACGAAGCATCCTTCCCGATCGGTGTACCGCCACCCCGCCGGTGACGACGGCGATGGCCAGCAGGACAAGTACCGGACTCACGACGGCACTCGCCGTACCGCCGCCCGCCAGTTCGGCGAGTCCGGAAAGGAACCAGCGGTGCGGTGTCACATAGCCGAGGTAGGGCAGCAGGCCGACCTGGGCGATCGGGAAGAGTGCCCCGCCGAAGACGCCGAGGACCGTCGCCACGATCGAGACCCAGTTCGACGCCTGCTCCGCCGTACGCGCGAAGGACGCGACCACGGTGGTGATGCCGCACACGGCGAGTACGGTGGCCGCGACCAGGGCGGCGACGCCGAGCGGGTCGCCCCAGCGCGCCCCGAGCAGCAGCCCGGAGGTCGCGATGAGGACGGTCATCGTCACGATGCCCGTCACGACGCCGCCGACGGATTTGCCGGCCACGATCGACCATCGCGGGATCGGCGCCGCGATCAGCCGCACCAGCGTGCCGCCCGCGCGTTCGGCGAAGATGCCCGCCGCGCTCACGACGGCGCCGAAGAACAGGAAGAAGACCGCCATGCCCGCCGCGTGATAGGTGGCCGGGTCGAGCTGCTTGCGCAGGACCGGCGTCGAGGTGTCCAGGGCGACCGGTGTGGGTGCGGCTTGCGCCAGCCGGGCGAGTTCCCCTGCGTCGGCGTCACGCCCCTGCATGGCGACGGCGACCGCGAGACCGGTCGTGCGCAACTCGGTGGCGTAGGACTGCGCGAGGCCGCGTGCGACGTCGACGGCGATGGCGGCGTCGACGTTGCCGATCACTTCGAGGGTGCCGGTCCGCCCGTCAGGCGGCACGACGAACACCGCGTCCACCTCCCCCTTGTCCACCAGGGCGGCTCCGGCGTCCCAGCCGGGTAGCTCGCGCAGGGTGATGTATCCGCGTTCGGCCATCGGGCGCAGGACCTGTTCGGTGAACGCCGCGCCTCCTGCGACCGCGTAGCGGCCGATGAACTGCTGCTTTTCATTGCCGCCGAGGGTGAGGGTGAGGAGGAACGCCAGCCCCAGCGGGAGCGCCAGGCCGAAGGTCAGCAGGGTGGTGTCCCTGAACTGCTGCCTGAGGTCCTTGAGCAAGATGGTGAGAGCCGCTCGCATCCCGCCCCCTCAGTCCCGCAGCGCCCGGCCGGTGAGGTGCAGGAACACCGCTTCGAGATCGGGCTCGCGCACCTCCACCGACCGCACCGCCACACCGCCCGCGGCGACCGCCGCCATCAGCTCGGTCATCGCGGCACGCGCGTCGGCCACGAAGGCGACGACCTCGCCGTCCTCCCCTTCGACCCGCTGCACACGGCCGACCCCCGGCGCCGCCTCAAGGACGGGTACGGCATGAGCCGGGTCGCCCTCCACCTTGAAGACGACCTGGTCGTGCTCGCCCACCAGGCCCACCAGCTCGCGGCGGGTGCCCTCGGCCCGTAGCCGCCCCCCGTCGAGGATGCCGATGCGGTCGCAGAGGCGTTCGGCCTCCTCCATGTAGTGCGTGGTGTAGAGGATGGCGACGCCCTCGCCGGCGAGTTCGCGCACGCTGGCCAGGATCGCGTTGCGGCTCTGCGGGTCGACGCCGACGGTGGGCTCGTCGAGGATGAGCAGCTTGGGGCGGTGGAGCAGGCCGATCGCGATGTTGAGCCTGCGGGCCATGCCGCCGCTGTAGGTTCTGACGGCGTCGTCGGCCCGGTCGGCCAGGCCGACGGCCTCAAGCACCCGCTCGATCTCGCGGGCGGCCGCGGCTCGGCTCATGCCGTACAACTTTGTGAAGAACCTGAGGTTCTCGCGGGCGCTGATGTCGTGGTAGAGAGCGAGGTCCTGGGGGACGTAGCCGATGAGCGCCTTGCTCCGGCGGTCGGCCGGGCTGTGCGGGCGTCCGCCGACGCGCACCTGGCCGGCGTCGCGATCGAGCACGCCGACGATCATGGAGATCGCGGTGGTCTTCCCGGCGCCGTTGGGGCCGAGCAGGCCGTAGGTCTCGCCTTGATCGATGGTGAAGCTCAGTGTGTCGACCGCGACCGACTCTCCATAGAGTTTGGTGATGTTGTCGACTTCGAGGACAGGCATGGGGGAGGCTCCAGGCGTTCACATGGTTTTGGCGCGGAGGGGGATGTCGCGGAGCAGCGCCCATACGAGCAGCGCTCCGATCAGGAAGATCACGGCGGACACGCCCAAGGCGGCGACCCCGGGCAGGTTCTCGAGGTGGTCCGGGACGGCGAGATTGGCCAGGCCGCGTCCGAGGTAGACGAGGGGGAACCCCACGAGCAGTGAGCCCAGACCCAGCGTCCGCGAGCGGTAGAAGGCCGCCGAGACGAACACACCGACGATCATCCAACTGCTGTAAATCGACCAGTACTCCGCGACGACGCGGGTGAACTGGTAGGTGTCGGTGAAAAAGCGGTGGTAGCCGAGGCTCTGCGTCTGCCCAAGCGAATTGAGCACCACCCGCTCCAGCAGATAGCCGACCGCGATGAGCACGGCCAGGAAGGCGGAGAAGAGCGCGGTGAACACCGTGGCGTGCGCGGTGAACTCGCGCCGTATACGCCCGTGCGCGATGTGCAGGGGCATGAACATGCGGATGAGGGAGAAACCAAGCCCGAGCGCGAACCACGGGGCGAACCCCGCACTGACCTGCTCCCATATATCCCAGGGGGCGCCGCCCCACAGTGCCGGGCCGGCGGTGACGAGGGCGGCGAGGACCACGAGCGCCACCCACAGCAGCGTGATCACCGGGGCGTAGGAGAGGAACAGGAGAAGCACGACCGGTGTCGGCCACGTGCGGATCGTCCTTGTCGACCATATGCGTAACGTCATTTCGGCTCTCCTGCGGTGAGGTGCACGAAAAGGTCCTGGAGGGGGATCGGGCCGAGGTCGAGCCCCTCCGCCGCCGCGCGCTCGCGGTGCCCGGCGGAGAGCTCGCCGTACACGGTCGTGGACTTGGTGGGGCCCAGCCGCTTCTCCCCCAGCACCGACAGGCCGGGTGACTCGGCCGCGACGCCCGCGACATAACGGTCGACCTTGTCGGCCTGGCCGGTCACCGCGGTGCCGCGCTCCAGCACCGCCTCGGTCTGCTCCCTGAGCAGGAGCCGGCCGCGGTCGAGCAGCACGATCTCCTCGAACAGCGTGGCCGCCTCCTCAATCAGGTGGGTCGAGAGCACTATGGTGCGCGGGTTCTCCATGAAGTCGCGGAGCACCTCGTCGTGGAAGACACCCCGGGCCGCGGCGTCCATGCCCAGGTGGGCCTCGTCGAAAATCGTCACCGGCGCCCTGCTCGCGAGGCCCACGACGACGCCCAGCGCGGAGAGCTGCCCTCTCGACAGGGCACGCACATAGGCGTGCGGCACCTCGAACAACTCCAGCAGCGACGCCGCGTAGGCGGCGTCCCAGCCCTGGCGGAGCTCGGCGGCGAAGCTGAGGACGTCCTTCACCTCGAAGTGCCGGTCGATCGCGTCGGCGGTCGACCGTACGAGGCAGACCCGCCCCATCGCCCGCGGGTTCTCGAACACCGGCTCACCACCCACCAGCACACGCCCGGACGACGGCCGCAGAAAACCCGCCATGCTCGACAACAGGCTCGTCTTGCCGGCGCCGTTGCGGCCCAGCAGGCCGTAGATCTTGCCGTGCTCAAGCGTGACGGTGACGTCGTCGAGCGCCGGCGTCCTGCCGTAGCGCACGTTGAGTCCGTGCACCTCCACCGCCGCGGTCACGCGTCGCTCCCCTGCTCGGACGCCTTCACGATGTGCCCGAGCACATCCGAGATCGGGATGCCGATCGCCTGCGCCTGCGCCACCATCGGATCGACGACGTCGGCGAAGAACCGCTCCCGATGCTGCGCGCGCAACTCGTCACGAGCGGTGGGGCTGACGAACATGCCGATGCCTCGCTTCTTGTAGAGCACACCTTCGTCCACCAACTGCTGGAACGCCTTCGCAGCCGTGGCGGGATTGATGCGGTAGTACGCGGCGTACTGGTTCGTCGACATGACCTGCTCGTCGGCGTTCAGTGTGCCGTTCAGCACGTCCGCTTTGATCTGGTCGGCGATCTGCCGATAGATCGGACTCCGGTTGTCGAACAACTCGCACCTCGACCACCTCATGGGTTCATTACTTATGTAATGAACCATAGAGGGCATGGAGATGTCCACTCAAAGCCCGAAAAATGAGGTCAGTGCCGGGCTTGCCCTGGCAGCACAACCTGCGCGCCCCCCGACAGGGTGTGCAGCCGCTCGCTCCCCGAAGGCGTGCGCACCTCCACCCCCGCCCCGGCGCGTACGGCGAAGCCGTCCCTGAGCGGGACCAGCGGCGCCTCACCTGGCCCCAGGGGGACACGGAACAGTTCATCGCCGGTCAGATCGAAGACGATCACCGCGATGAGCTCGGGAGACACCCGCTCCCCCCGCACCTGGAACGAAGCCCCGCCCATACGGGGCGACCAGCACGGTCGGCCCCCCGTCCGCCCGCCGAGATCCGGCGCCACCGCGGCACCGTCCTGGCCGGCGCCTCCTGCAGCAGGTCGGCCGCCGCGTGGTGGTCCCCGGTCAGCAGGAAGGCGACACGCGACAACGCGGGCCCGCGGGCTACCACGAACTCGTGGAACCCCTCAGGATCTGTCACATGTCACAGCCACCCCTCACCCGCCGCAGACTCGTCACTCGGTTAACCGAGTGAGGGCGGTGAAAGGTTGAGGGGGGTGGGCGGGTCAGTCCAAGGCCGGGTGGACCACGAGGTCGGCCGGGTCGGTGTTGGCGCCGCACAGGACGACGGCTACGCGTTCGCCGGGTTCGGGGCGGTAGTGGCCGGACAGGAGGGGGGCCAGGGCCGTGGCGGCGCCGTACTCGACGGCGATGCGGAAATGGTGCCACAGGTAGCGGCGGGCCTCGACGATGTGCCCGTCCCCGACGAGCAGGGAGCGCACGCCGGCGCGTGCGGCCACGTGGTGGGCGATGTCGCCGATGCGTGTGGCGCCCAGCGAGTCGACGCAGACGCCGCTCACGCTGACGTCCACCGGGCGGTCGGCGGCGAGGGACTCGGCCAGAGTCGGGATCGACACGGGCTCCACGCCGATCACCTGCACGCGGCCCTCCAGCGCGGCGGCGACCCCGGCCATCAGCCCGCCGCCGCCGACGGCGACGAGCAGTGTGTCGAGGCCCTCGGTCTGCCGTTCCAGCTCGATCGCCAGTGTGCCCTGCCCGGCGCAGACCTCGGGCTGGTCGTAGGCGTGGCAGAACAGCGCGCCGGAGTCCACGGCGTGTTTGGCCGCCGCGTCGTAGGCGTCCTGATAGCGTTCCCCGATCCGGTGCACCCGCGCACCCAGGGAGAGGAGTTTGTCCACCTTGATGCGGGGGGCGGTCAACGGCACGAAGACCGTGGCGCGGGTGACGAGGGACCGCGCGACGTGCGCCACCGCGACACCCGCGTTGCCGCCGGAGGCCGTCACGACCCCCGTCTTGCGCAGTTGGCCGGCCTCGCGGGCGGCGAGGATGCGGTTGAAGGCGCCCCGGGCCTTGAAGCTGCCGGTGTGCTGGAGGTATTCGAGTTTGAGCACCACGGGCGGTGTCGAGGTGGCCGCCCTCTTGGCGAGGGTGGGGGACGGCAGGGTGGCGAGATCGACGGCGATGACGGGGGTCTTGCGCACACGACCCTCAATGCGCCGCGTCGCGGTCACGACGTCCGAGCGGTTGATCATGGATTAGGGCTCCACCTGGCTTGATCGAACACGAGCGCTCCCCCTCGAAGACGCATCCTGTCTACTCGACCGGGGCGGCTCATGTCGATGGAAACGCCACGAATATCCCACTTTGGGGTCCCGCTTCCCCACCCGGCCACCGCATGGCCCGCACGGCGGGCGACGACCTGTACGGCAGAAGCCACGTTGCAGGCGGCGCCGTCGGAAGCTCCGGAAAAGCCCTCGCCCCGCCTGGAAGGTTCCACGCCGCTCGCATGGAGGGCCCTGCGCCGTGCGGGCAGCCGGCCCGGAGCCTCACCGGCGCTCGGAAGGCCCGGCCACGGGACTCACCCCCGGCCGGGAAAACACGAAGCCCCGGAAACACGAAGCCGTGCCGACCCCCGTTTCGGACGCGACGCGAACGTGGCGAGCAGCACCGCGTTCCTACGGGGATCGGCACGGCCTGCGTGCCGGGCGGCCAGGCCGCGGGGTGTGGAGGACCGCGCAATCCCCACACGCCCGGCCTGGCCCGGCAACAATGCGACGCGCGCTGTGGGCCGCTCGCCGCACCGTCCACTTGCGGATGATTCAACAACTTAGGTTAGGCATACCTAATCACGTCGTGGGAGGGGTGGTCAACCATGCCCCCTCGCCGGACCACGGGCTGATCGGTGCCGACCTCGGAAAAGAAAGCTTGGAAAAAGAAAGAGGCCACCTCTCGGAAGAGGTGGCCTCCCTTCACCGTAGAACCAAACCACCGCCCGAGGCCGCGGCGTCGGCGGACGGCGAGCCTGTCGGCCCACCTTGGGCGCAGGCTCGGCGGCGTCACACCTACCCGAGGCGGCGCAGTACGCCCGAAGCCGCACGCCACACCCGAGGCCCCGCAGTACGCCCGAAGCCGCGCACCGGCTCCGGAGGGCGATGTCAGCCGCTCAGAAGAGCTGCCCGACCAGCGCCGCGACGATCAAGACCACCGCGATGCTCAGCGCGATGAACGTGTCGTTCCCCCACTCGACACGCACGGCCCCGGCCCCGGCCTGGTCGCCCGCCTTGCGGCGGGCGGCCTCGGCGCGTTCGTCGATCTGCTGGGCGACCCAGTCGGCGTGGGTTTTGCCCGCGGTGGCCTCAAGGGCCGCCTGCTCTCCCTTGGAGGGGATGGGCTCGGTCTGGAGCAGGCCCCGCCGGGCGGGCGCCGCGCCGCGCCGGTTGGCCGAGGCCCGTTCGCGGGCCGAGGCCTGCGGGGTCCAGCAGCGCACCGTGGTGTCGCCCGCGTCGATGAGGATGGCGTGGGAGACCCGCACCCCGTCGATGGCCGTCCACGGCACGAAGTAGTCGCGCAGCGGGTTGCGCACGGTCACGCCGTCCTCGCCGAGGATCACGCGCGGGCGCAGGCACGTGGCGTAGATCGCCGCCGAGAGCCCGGCGAGCACCGCGCCAGCCACCAGCGAGTCGGGCCCGCTGAAGCGCAGGACCAGGTCGACGGCGTTCACGAAGGTGAACGCCATCCACACCCAGCCCAGCACCATGGAGAACTTGGAGCGGAAGACTTCTTCTTTCATGGTTGCCATTTCAACTGAGCGAAACCTGGTTTGATGACCCCGTTGATCAGCGCGAGCCGCTCGTCAAAGGGGATGAACGCCGATTTCATGGCGTTGACGGTGAACCACTGGAGGTCGTCCCAGGTGTAGCCGAACGCCTCGACCAGCTTGGCGAACTCCTCCGACAACGAGGTGCCGCTCATGAGCCGGTTGTCGGTGTTGACCGTCACCCGGAAATACAACCGGCGCAGCAGGCCGATCGGGTGCTCGGCGATGGAGGCCGCAGCGCCGGTCTGCAGGTTGGACGTCGGGCACATCTCCAGCGGGATGCGCTTGTCACGCACATAGGCCGCAAGCCGCCCCAGCTTCGCGGAGCCGTCCTCGGCGACGGAGATGTCGTCGATGATCCGCACCCCGTGCCCGAGCCGGTCGGCGCCGCACCACTGGATCGCCTGCCAGATGGACGGCAGCCCGAAGGCCTCACCCGCGTGGATGGTGAAGTGGGCGTTCTCCCGCTGGAGATATTCGAACGCGTCGAGGTGCCGGGTGGGCGGGAATCCCGCCTCGGCCCCGGCGATGTCGAACCCGACGACCCCGAGCTCGCGATAGCGCACCGCGAGCTCGGCGATCTCCATGGAACGCGCCTGGTGACGCATGGCCGTGAGCAGCGCTCCCACCCGGATGCCGCGCCCGGCCGAACCCACCCGGAAACCCTCCAGCACCGCCTGGACCACCTCGTCCAGGCTCAATCCCGCGGAGGTGTGCAGCTCAGGCGCATAACGCACCTCGGCGTAGACCACCCCGTCGTCCGCCAGGTCGCTCGCGCATTCGGCGGCGACCCTGACCAGCGCCTCCCGCGACTGCATGACGCCGACGGTGTGCGCGAAGGTCTCAAGATAGCGTTCCAGCGACCCGGAGTCCGACGCCTCACGGAACCATGTCCGTAGGTTGTCGGCGTCGTAGGTCGGCAACTTGGGATAACCGGACTCGCGAGCGAGATCGACGACGGTCTCCGGCCGCACGCCACCGTCAAGGTGGTCGTGGAGCAGAACCTTCGGGGCCCGGCGGATCTCATCAAAGGTGGGTCGCTGGCTCATTTGCCCATCTTAGGGGCCTGTCAAGGGGTGACCGCCGCCGCCGGACACGACTCGCGGAAGTCAGTGGGCGACGTCGACGACCAGGCGATCCGGAGCCGATTGCACGAAGGCCCGGAAGCCCGCTCTGCGGCTCAGGGCCAGGCCGATGCCGACGACGGCTTCGAAGTCACCCGTCGCGACGACGTGTCTCACGTTGGTCAGCCCGGCACTGTAGACGCGTTCCTCGCCCCAGGTGGGGTCGCCTGCCTCGGTGTGGGCGTTGGCCGGGGTGAGGGTGATCTGGAGGTAGGCTCCGCCGTTCACAGCGATGGCCTTACCAGAGCCGTCCTGGACGAACCCGTCGACCCAGCGCACCGAATAACCCGGCACCGCGCCCTTCAAGTCAACCACCACCCGGTCGAACCCGGGATGACCGGCATAACGCACACCTGTAATGAGGGATGGGTTCTCGGTTCGCCGTTTAACTTCGATCTCTTTGTCGGTCATGGGCACGCCCGGCACCGTGCCCCGAGTGCCCGTAGGCGCCGCCGACGGCAAGGGTGCCGGAACCGGCGGGGCGGTGGTGGGGGCGGTCTGCGGCGGGGCCGGTGACCGCTGGGCCGGTCCCCCGCCGCAGGCGACGAGGAGCAGCGCGGTGGCGAGCACACATCCGGCCGGCCGGATGACGCTCATGCGGCGGGCCACGCCGTCCCCGCGGGAACGGCCGGCCCGAAGGCTGCTGGAATCCATATTGAGGTGATTCCCCGAGATCCACCGCCGCGCACCCGCGAGATGTGGGGGGCTCCCCGCCCCCGTGACCGGGAGCCCCGTACGGCGAAGCCGTCCTCAGACGGACGCCGGCACCTTGGCCGGCTCCTCCACCTCGGCGGTGGCCTTCTTCCGCGAGCGCAGGCCAGTGAGCGCGATGACCAGGCCGACGACGGCAAGGACGAGCGACACCGCGATGGAGGCGCGGAAGGTGGCGATCGGGTCGGCGGCGGACCCGGACGTGAGGACGGCCGTGCTGACGGCGAGCACGATGGCGCCGCCCACCTGGCCTGAGGTGTTGAGCAGGCCGGAGGCGAGCCCCTGCTCGTTGTCGCCGACGCCGCTCGTGGCCTGGATGTTCAGGGAGGGGAACGACAGGGCGAAGGCGATGCCGAGCACGACCATGCCGGGGATGACCATGAGGGCCAGGCTGGGCTCGCGGCTCACCCCGAGGAAGATCGCATATCCGGCGGCCAGCGCGACGGAGCCCACGGCGATGAGGCGTCCCGTGCCGAACCTGTCGGCCAGGTTGCCCACCCACGTGGAGGAGACCGCGACCAGGACGGCGCAGGGAAGGAAGGCGAGGGCGGTCTCCAGGGCCGACCACTTGAGGAAGTTCTGGAAGTACTGCATGGCCACGAACTGGAAGCCCACGTAGGAGCCGAACAGCGCGACGAGGCCGAGGTTGGCCCGCACGATGGAGGCCGAGCGCAGGATGCCGAACCTCACCAGGGGGTGCTTGACCCGGAGTTCGGCGTAGACGAACAGCCCGAGGAGCACGGCCGCCGCGGCCAGGGTGCCGAGCGTTTCGAGGGTGAACCAGCCCACCTCGGGGGCCTGGACGACGCCGAAGACCAGCACCAGCATCGAGAGCGTGATGAGGGAGGCGCCGATCAGGTCGTAGCCGCCGCTCGCACGCTTCTCGGCCTTCTTGGGCAGCAGCTTGAGCGCGGCCAGGAAGGCGACGGCGGCGACGGGCACCGGCATGAGGAAGGTCCAGCGCCAGCCGATCTCGGTGAGCAGCCCCGAGAGCACGAGCCCGAGGGAGAAGCCGCTGGCGGCGCAGGCGGTGAAGATGCTGAGGGCGCGGTTGCGCTCCGGCCCCTCGGCGAAGGTGGTGGTGATGATGGAGAGCGCCGCCGGGGCGGTGAAGGCGGCGGTGACGCCCTTGATGAAGCGGGCCGCGATGAGCAGCGCGCCGTTGTCGACGAGGCCGCCGAGCAGCGAGACCACGGCGAAGACGGCGAGAGCGACCAGGAACACCCTGCGTCGCCCGAGGAGGTCGGCGGTGCGTCCGCCGAGCAGCAGAAGGCCGCCGTATCCGAGCACGTAGCCGCTGATCACCCACTGGAGGGTCGCGGTGGAGAGGCCGAGGTCGGCCTGGATGGAGGGGAGCGCCACGCCGACCATGGAGACGTCGAGCGCGTCGAGGAAGATGACCGCGCACAACACGGCGAGCGCACCCCAGAGGCGGGCGTCCCAGCGCACTGGGGCGTGCGTCACCGAGCGATCAATTGAGGGAATCATAGACATGAAGATACATGCATCTGCATTTAATGCAACAGCATTAAATGCGTTTGCATGCAGATTGGCGTGGCGATATACTCCGGCCATGAGCGAGGAGTCAGTGGTCACCACGTGGCGTGACCTGCTGGCGCAATATCACACGACGTGGTGCACGCTGGAGCGCGAGCTCAACGACAAGCACGGTCTCGGCGCGAGCGAGTTCGAGGTGCTTGACCACATGGTCGAGAGCGGCGAGGCGAAATTCCGCGTGCAGTGGCTGACCGACGTCGCTCATCTCACCCAGAGCGCGTTGTCGCGGCTGATCGCCAGGCTGGAGAAGGAAGACCTGGTCCAGCGTGCCATATGCGACTCCGACCGGCGCGGAGTCTTCGTGATCATCACCGACTCCGGCAGGCGCCGCCACGCCGAGGCCCTGCCGACCCACCGCGCCGTGCTCGCGGACGTGCTGACGACTTGGCCCGCCATGCGCAAACCGGCCAAAGCGGTGAGCGAGAAGATCATCAACGGCCGCCCGGAGAAGCCCGGCTGCTCCAGCTCCTGACCGTGCCGCCTAGGCAGGCGTCTCGTACGGCACGAGCCTGCGCTTGGCCTCGTGGACACGGCACGACAGCCTCGTGAACATGGCACGACGACAGCCTCGTGAACATGGCACACCACCGGCCGGGACCGGTTCCCGGCCGCCACACGCGCCCTCGACGAGAGCGCGCGGGCCGGTTCACACGGTGATGCGCTTGATCACCAGGGGCAGGGAGTCCGAGTCGGCGGAAAGACCCACCTCGTAGGCCCCCTCAAGGGCCTCAAGGGCACGGTCGAAGCGGGCGGTCTCGTCGGCGTGCAGTGTCAGCAGCGGCTGCCCCTCCCGCACGATGTCGCCGACCTGAGCGTGGAGGGTGACCCCCGCGCCGAAGGACACCGGGTCCTCCTTGCGCGCCCGGCCGGCGCCGAGGCGCCAGGCGGCGAGGCCCACGCCGTAGGCGTCGAGCCGGCGCAGCACACCGGACGAAGGGGCGGTGATCTGCACGGTCTCGGCGGCGCGCGGCAGCACCGCGTCGGGGTCGCCGCCCTGGGCGGAGATCATGCGCCGCCACGCGTCCATGGCCGAGCCGTCCTTCAGGGCGTCCTCGGGGTCCTTGCCTGAGACCCCGGCGGCGGCCAGCATCTCACGCGCCAGCCGTACCGTGAGTTCGACCACGTCGGCGGGGCCGCCGCCGGCGAGCACCTCGACCGACTCGGCGACCTCCAGGGCGTTGCCCACGGCCCGGCCGAGAGGGCGGTCCATCGCGGTCAGCAGGGCGACGGTGTTGACGCCGGCGTCGGTGCCGAGCTCGACCATGGTGGTGGCGAGCTCGTGGGCGTCCTCGACGGTCTTCATGAAGGCGCCGGAGCCGACCTTGACGTCGAGCACCAGCGAGCCGGTCCCTTCGGCGATCTTCTTCGACATGATGGAAGAGGCGATCAGGGGGATCGACTCGACCGTGCCGGTGACGTCGCGCAGGGCGTAGAGCTTCTTGTCGGCGGGCGCGAGCCCGCTGCCTGCGGCGCAGACGACGGCTCCGGCGTCGCGGATGACGTCGAGCATCTCGTCGTTCGACAGGGACGCCCGCCAGCCGTGGATCGACTCCAGCTTGTCGAGGGTGCCCCCAGTGTGGCCGAGCCCGCGTCCGGAGAGTTGCGGCACGTAGGCGCCGCAGGCGGCGACGAGCGGGGCCAGCGGAAGTGTGATCTTGTCGCCTACGCCGCCGGTGGAGTGCTTGTCGGCGGTCGGACGGTCGAGCATCGACCAGTCCATACGCTCGCCGGAGCGGATCATGGCCTGGGTCCAGTCGGCGATCTCCCGGCGGTCCATGCCGTTGAGCAGGATCGCCATGGCGAGCGCCGACATCTGCTCGTCGGCCACGCCGCCCGCGGTGTAGGCGCCGATCACCCAGTCGATCTGGGCGGAAGACAGGGCCCCGCCGTCCCGCTTGGCTCTGATGACCTCGATGGCGTCCATGCGTCAAGCCCCCCGCGATAGGTCTTCCGGCCCGAAGGCGAACGGCAGCAGCTCGGTCAGCCGCCACGGCCCCTCGGGCGTCTCCACCAGCAACTCGGCGCCGCCGTGCTCATAGAGCAACTGGCGGCACCTGCCGCACGGCATGAGCAGCTCGCCGTGCCCGTCCACACAGGTGAACGCGACGAGCCTGCCCCCGCCCGAGGCCGCGAGGGCGGACACGAGGCCGCACTCGGCGCACAGGCTGAGGCCGTACGACGCGTTCTCGACGTTGCAGCCCGTCACCACGCGCCCGTCGTCGACCAGCGCGGCCGCGCCGACGGGAAACTTGGAGTAGGGCGCATAAGCCCGGCCCATGGCCTCGAGAGCCGCCTCACGCAACCTCTCCCAGTCGACGGTGGTCACTTGGCCTGGCCCTTTCTGTACGGCACGCCGTCGGCGGCCGGGGGACGCAACCTCTGCGAGGCCAGTGCGAGCACGAGCAAAGTCGTGAGGTGCGGGGTGAACGACGTGAACTGCTCGGGCACGGTGTCGGTGACCGCGAACACCGCGAACACGGCGATCGCCACGAGAGCGGTGATGACCGCGGCGCGGGTGCGCCGCTGCCGGACGAGCTGGTAGACCGCGACGGCGGCGAGGATCAGCGCCACCACCAGCAGCAACGCGTGCACCGACGGGCCGCCCTGGCGGAGCTGGAGCGCGTCGGTGTAGCCGAACAGCGCCGACCCGGCGGCGAGACCGCCGGGCCGCCAGTTGCCGAAGATCATGGCGGCGAGGCCGATGAAGCCGCGCCCGCCGGTCTGCCCCTCGCGATAGATCCCGGCCGCCACGATCGACAGGAACGCGCCGCCGAGCCCGGCGAACACGCCGGAGGCGAGCACCGCGATGTATTTGTGGGTGTAGACGTTGACACCCAGCGACTCGGCCGCCACCGGACGCTCACCGCAGGAGCGCAGCCGCAGGCCGAAGGCGGTGCGCCACAACACGAAGAAGCTCAGCGGGATGAGGAGGATCGCGACGATCGTGAACAACGACACGTTCTGCGTGAGACCCCGCAGCAGGCCGGCCAGGTCGGAGACGAGGAACCAGCCGTTCGCCTCCAGTTGACGCAGCGGCTCGCCGATGCCGGGCACGCTGATCCGCTCGATGGAGGGCAGGCGGGGCGACTGGGTCTCGCCGCCGCCGCGCATGCCGGAGAAGACGAGCTTCGAGAGATATTGCACGATGCCGAGCGCCACGATGTTGATCGCGACGCCGGAGATGATGTGGTCGACGCCGAAGGTGACGGTCGCGATGGCGTGCAGCAGCGCACCGATCAGTCCGCCGAGCGCGCCCACGGCCACACCGACCCACGGGTTGCCGGTGACGATCGCGCCCCACGCGCCGAACCACGTGCCGAGGATCAGCATGCCCTCAAGGCCGATGTTGACCACGCCGGCGCGTTCGGACCACAGGCCGCCGAGGCCGGCCAGGCCGATGGGCACGGCGAGGCTCAGCGCGGCGCTGACCGTGCCGCCCGAGGTGATGTCGCCCGCGCCGGTGATGAGGCGGACGATCGACAGCAGCGTCAGCAGTCCGGCGACGCCGAGCAGCACGATCGGCCACGTGATCTTGAACTTCTTGGGCGGCGCGGCGTCGGGGGCCGACTTGCGGGCGGTGAGTTCGGTCGCCATCAGACCGCCGCTCCTTCCGGCTTCGCCGTATTCTGTGCGAGCTCACGGCCGACCCTGCGCTGCTCCGCGCCGATCCGATAGCGGTGCACCAGCTCGTAGGCCACGATCACGGAGAGCACGATCGTGCCCTGCATGATGATCACGATCTCGGTGGGGATGCCTTCGAGGTCCAAGATGTTGGCGGAGTTGTCGAGGAAGCTCCACAGCAACGCGCCGACGGCGATGCCGACCGGGTGGTTGCGGCCGAGCAGCGCGATGGCGATGCCGGTGAAACCGAGTCCGGTGGGGAAGTCCAGGCTGTAGGAGTAGGAGGCGCCGAGAAGCTGCGGCATGCCGATCAGGCCGGCGACCGCGCCCGACAGCAGCATGGTGACGAGCACCATCTTCTTGACGTTCACCCCGCTCGCCACCGCGGCCGACTCCGACCGGCCGGTGGCCCGCAGGTTGAAGCCGAAGACCGTGCGGTTGAGCAGCACGTGGTAGGCGATGCCCATCAGGGCGGCGATGACGATGAACCCGAACACCTTGGTCTGGGTGCCGGGCACCAGCGCTATGCCGGGGAAGTGAGCGGCCTCGGGGATCGGCTTGGTGCCGATGTTGTTGCTGCCGGCGACCGGCACGGCCAGCAGCTCGGGGGTGAGCAGCCAGGCGCCGACGCCGGTGGCGACGGCGTTCAGCATGATCGAGGAGATGACCTCGCTGACGCCCCGGGTGACCTTGAGCAGGCCCACGATCCCGGCCCACAGGCCGCCGACGACGACGGCGACCAGGATGACGACCGCGATCTGCAGCGGGCCCGGCAGCACCAGCGCCCCGCCCACGGCGGCCGCGATCAGCGCGGCCAGGCGATATTGCCCGTCGACGCCGATGTTGAAGAGGTTCATCCTGAAGCCGATCGCGACGGCGAGGGCGGCCAGGTAGTAGGTCGTGGCGAAGTTCAGGGTGAGCGCGAGCGTGCGGGGCCGGAAGCCGTATTCGACCATCAAGCCGAAGGTCGCGAACGGCTCGTTGCCGGTGATCAGCAGCACGATCGCGGTGATCGCCGCCGCGAAAAGGATGGCGAGCACCGGCGCCGCCAGCGCCAGCCAGCCGCCCAGCTTGACCCGGCCGAGCACACGGTCGAGGAAACCCCCGGTGGACGAGGGACTCATGCTCGCTCCCCCGCTCCGGTCATGGCGGAGCCGAGCCGTTCGGGGGTGACGTCGCAGGGGTCGACGTCGGCGACGATCCGCCCGCGCAGGATGACCTTCAACGTGTCGGACAGGCCGATGAGCTCGTCGAGGTCGGCCGAGATGAGGAGTACGGCGAGGCCCTCGGCGCGTGCGGCGCGCAGGTGGTCCCAGATGGCGGCCTGCGCCCCCACGTCGACACCGCGTGTCGGGTGGGAGGCGATGAGCACGATCGGGTCGCCGCTCATCTCGCGGCCGATGATCAGCTTCTGCTGGTTGCCGCCGGACAGGGCGGCGGCGTCGACGTCGATGCCGGGTGTGCGGACGTCGTATTCCGCGACGATGCGCTCGGTGTCCTTACGGGCGCCGGCCCGGTTGATCCACGGTCCCTTGACGTTGGGTTTCTGCGTCTGGTGGCCGAGGATGCGGTTCTCCCACAGCGGCGCCTCCAGAAGGAGGCCGTGGCGGTGGCGGTCCTCGGGGATGTAGCCGACGCCGTTCTCGCGCCGGCGCAGCGTCGACCAGGACGAGATGTCGACTTCGGCGAGCGTGATCGTGCCCTCGGCGGGGCGCATGCCCATGATCGCCTCGACGAGCTCGGCCTGGCCGTTGCCCTCCACACCGGCGATGCCGAGCACCTCGCCCTTGTGGATGGTGAAGCCCACCCCGTCGACGACCGGGCGGCCGTCGGGGGTGCGCACGGTGAGGTCGCGCACGGTCAGCGCGGCCACGTCGGTGACGGTCTCACCGCGGGTCTGCGGGCTCGGCAACTCGCTGCCGACCATCAGCTCCGCGAGTTGCCGCGCGGTCACCTCGGCCGGGTCGACGCTCGCCACGGTCTGCCCGCGGCGGATCACGGTGATCGCGTCGGCGACGGACAGGACCTCGTCGAGTTTGTGAGAGATGAAGATGATGGTGAGCCCCTGGCCGACCAGCACGCGGAGGTTCTCGAAGAGCTCTTCGACCTCCTGCGGCACCAGCACGGCGGTCGGCTCGTCCAGAATCAGGATCCGGGCTCCGCGGAACAGCACCTTGAGGATCTCGACCCGCTGGCGGGCGCCCACGCCGAGCTCTTCGACGAGCACGTCGGGCCGAACGCCCAGCCCGTAGGCGTCGGAGATCTCCTTGATCTTCTTGCGGGCGGCGGCGAAGTCGATGGCGACGCCGGCCTTGCGGGGTTCGCTACCGAGAATCACGTTCTCAAGCACGGTGAGGTTGTCCGCCAGCATGAAGTGCTGGTGAACCATGCCGATCCCGGCCTCGATCGCGCCCTCGGGCGAGCGGAACGCGACGGGAGTTCCGTTGATCTTGATAACGCCCTCGTCCGGGCGCTGCATGCCGTACAGGATCTTCATGAGCGTGGACTTGCCCGCGCCGTTCTCACCGACGATCGCGTGCACATGACCACGTTGGACAACCAGGCGGATATCGCGGTTGGCGACCACACCGGGGAATCTCTTGGTGATCCCCTCTAGTTCGACTGCGGTCTCAGCCACGACGGTTGTCGGGGTGCTGATGGCGGCCTCCCTCATCCGGACGCCTTTGCTGACTTAGACCAAGGGGCTCGGTGATCCGATCCACCGAGCCCCGCCTTTCCTACCCGTCCGTCGTCCCTTCAGTCGGCACCTCGGTGCCCCGGGGGTCGCTCTGCTGGGTAAAAAAGTCGCGCGTGATCAGGGGTTCGTGCTGGGAACCTTGATCTCGCCGCTGATGATCTTCTTCTTGTATTCCTCGAGCTTGTCCTTGATGTCGTCGACCTTGCCGCCCGTGACGGAGTAGTCGACACCGGAGACCTTGAGGTCGTAGACGGTCTCGCCGGCCTTGACCGTGCCCCCGGCGTAGGACTTGAGGAAGTCGAACACCGCGACGTCGAGCTTCTTGAGCATCGAGGTCATGATGACGTCCTTGACGCCCGCGTCCGCGGTCAGCGCCTGGTCGGCGTCGACGCCGATGGCCTGCGCGTCACCCGCCTTGGCCGCCTCGAACACGCCGCCGCCCGAACCGCCCGCCGCGTGGTAGACCACGTCGGCACCAGCGTCGATCATGCCCTCGGCCACGGTCTTGCCCTTGGCCGGGTCGTTGAACCCGGAGAACTCCGGCGGCTGCGTGAGGTATTTGCTCTGGACCTTGATGTCCTTGTTCACGGCCTTGGCCCCGGCGGTGAAGCCGGCCTCGAACTTCTCGATCAGCGGCACCTGCACGCCGCCCACGAAGCCGATGTTCTTCTTCTTCGACTTCAGCGCGGCGGCGACGCCCACCAGGAACGAGCCCTCGTGCTCGGCGAAGACGAGGTTGGAGATGTTGGGGCCCGTCGCGGCGGCGTCGTCGATGATCGCGAACTTCACGTCGGGGAACTCCGCGGCGACCTTCTTGACCGAGCCTGAGTAGGCGAAGCCCACGGCCAGAATCGGGTTGAAGCCCTGGTCGGCGAGCAGGCGGAGCCGCTCCTCCTTCTTGGCCTCGGTCTCGCCGGGGCTCGCGGTCATCTCCTTCGCCTCGGGCAGCTTGAGCTCGGCCTTGGCCTTGTCGAGACCGGCCGCGGCCGAGTCGTTGAACGACTGGTCGCCTCGGCCGCCGATGTCGTATGCGAGCCCGACCTTGGCCCCGGTGGACTCGGCGGGCTTCTCAGAGCCGCCTTCCGCCGGCTTGGCGCTGCTGTTGTCGCCCCCACATGCGGCCACCCCGAGGGTGACCATGGCACCTGCCAGCACGGTCGCGGTCAGTCTGCCCACTCGATTGCGGAGCAAGGTGACTCCCTTCCTGTCCCCGCGTCAAACTTTTTTGTGCACGCGCGAAAGGAACGCACGGCAGTCCTGGACGGAAGGTACGCGATCGGCAGGCTATGGCCAAACCCAGGATGCAGTCCGAAACAGGTCCGTTATCCTGCGCACTCCTGGCTGTGACCAGGTAAGAAGATCATTGCTGCGCCCAGTGGGCGGTCAAACCCCGACGTGCACGGAGATGCCGGGCGTCAGACGTGAGATCACACCAATCCAAACTCCCCGACCTGCTCAGACAGGTCACAGGTGCCCGGCCGGGTGCCCTCCCAGAGGGCGGTCAGCGCCGTGGCGGCCATGAAACGCACACCCACCCCGATGCAGCTCTCGTCGACGTCGAAGGTGCTCTGGTGGATGTCGGCCGTCGGCGGGGTGCCCGGCATCCGAGTGCCGAGGCGAGCGTAGGCACCGGGCACATTCTCCAGGAACCACCCGAAGTCCTCGCCGCCCAGGCTCTGCTGAGTCTGCACCACCGAGTCGGCGCCGAGCACGCGGAGGGCCGCCTCCGAGAGCATCTGCACGCTCTCCTCGTCGTTGACCACCGGCGGCACCCCGCGGGTGTAGTCGAGCCGGGCCTCCACGCCATATGGCGTCGCCACCGACTCAAGCAGCGCCTTGATCAGATCGGGGGCGGCGCGCCACGCCTCCTCGTCGGTGCAGCGCACTGTGCCCTCGGCGACGCCGCCCTCGGGGATCACATTGGCCGCCGAGCCCGACTCGACGCGGCCCCACACGAGACTCAGAGACGACCTCGGATCGACCCGGCGCGACAACCCGGCCGGCAGCTCGGTGAGGATCTTGCCCAGCGCGAACACCAGGTCGGCGGTGAGGTGCGGGCGCGCGGTGTGGCCGCCGGGCCCGTTCACGTGCACGGTGATCATGTCGCAGGCCGAGGTGATGGGGCCGGTCTTTAGCCCGACCTGCCCGACCTCGACCTTGGGGTCGCAGTGGAGGCCGAAGACGCGGTCGACACCGATCAGGCCGCCGACCGCCACGACCTCGCGCGCGCCGCCAGGGAGCTCCTCGGCGGGCTGGAAGATCAGCCGCACCCGGCCCGGCAGCAGCCCCGCCCTGGCCTGCTCGGCGAGGAAGAGGCCGGTGCCGAGCAGCACCGCCGTGTGCACGTCGTGGCCGCAGGCGTGGCACACGCCGGGCACGGTCGAGCTGTAAGGCACGTCCTTCTCGTCGGCGAGGGCCAGCGCGTCGATGTCGGCACGCAGCGCCACGGTCGGCCCGCCGCCGCTGCCGACGTCGCAGATCACACCGGTGCCCTTGGGCATCACCTCGGGCGCGAGGCCCGCCTCGGTGAGCCGGTCGACGATGCGCTGAGTCGTGCGGTATTCGGCGAAGGCCAGCTCGGGATGCATGTGAATGTCGCGCCGGAAGCCGATCAGCGTCCGCTCGGACCGCGTCAGGAACGCGCCGAGCTCCCCCCGAAGATCACGCCCCTGCATTGCCACCCCTATCTGAGAACGCCGATGCGAAGTGAGGCGCATCGGCGAATGGATACGACCCTATCCCGCTTCCAGGTGATCACGTGAGCGATCCACACCAGTTTCCAGCGTCGCACGGCAACCGAATCTGAGGTGATCGCCGACTTTGCGGGTACAAGCACCTCTATGGGAAATATGGTCGCCCGAATTCAGCGTCAGGTCGAGGCGGCCAAGGAGCGGGGCCAGCGCCTCGTGGACCGCCAGAGGCTGCGCCGGCCCTTCTTCGATCACCTGCTCCGCACCGTCCAGCGCTATCAGGTGCAGAACGGCGACCGCCTGGCAGGCGCGGTGACATATTTTGCGTTCCTCTCCTTCTTCCCCATCCTCGCCTTGGCCTTCGCGGTGGTCGGCTACATCGTGACGTTCCATCCGGGGGCCATGGAGGTGCTCACCAAAGCCATCAACGAACAACTCCCCGGCCTTGCCCAGCGGCTCGACCTCGAGTCCCTCGGCGCGGCCAGGGTCGGGGCCGGAATCATCGGTCTCGTCGGCCTGATCTACGCCGGCCTCGGCGCCGTAGACGCCCTGCGCGGGGCCCTCCGCGAGATCTGGATGACCAACGAGCCGCCGCTCAACTTCTTCCTCGCCAAACTGCGCGACCTCGCCACACTGCTGATGCTCGGCCTCACCCTGATCGTCTCCACGGCGGTCGGCGGCTTCGCCACCACGGCCACCACCACGGTCACAGGCTGGCTCGGCCTCGGCGGCTCCACCGCTGCCAACGTCGTCGTCGTAGTGGCCGGGGTCCTCGTCGGCATCGCGGCGGACATGCTCCTGTTCCTCGTGGTGCTCGGCTGGGTGGCGAGGCCCTCCCAGCCCTTCTCCACCATCCTCAAGGGCGCCCTGCTCGGCGCGATCGGCTTCGGCATCCTCAAACAACTCGCCGCCCTCTTGCTGTCGGGCACCCTCAACAACCCCATCTACGGCGCCTTCGCGGTCATGGTCGGCCTGCTCATCTGGATCAACCTGTCCGCCCGCCTCACCCTGTACGTCGCCGCCTGGACCGCCACCGCCCCCATGGGCCCACCCCCGTCCCCCACCCCCATCCCAAGCAACGGCACCCAACCCCCCTTAACCAAACCTCCATCCACCACAACCCACCGCAACGGAGCCAAGTAAGACACCCCCGAGCCGTACGCTGCGGGGCCACCGAACCCCGCAGCGCAAGCCGCTCACACCCCCCACCGCGGAACCCCTCGCGGCCCCGCCTCCTTTGCCCACCCCGCCAGCCACTCCCCCAAGAGGCGCAACGGGCACGCCTGCCCCCTGAGACATCGCCCAGACGAGGACCCGACGGCTCAAGCCGTCCGCCAGGCAGCACGGGGCCGGGCCGCGACAGCGTGCGCCGCACATCGGCCGCGGCGCGGAGGCGAAGCCCCCCGAATGCGAGGCGATGCTGGTGACGCGAGCCAACGCCGGCCGTAAGGCGGAGCCGCTCGCGGCCTCGCACCCTCTGCCGGTCCCGGCGATCGTTCTCCTTTAGCGGCGGCACGGCCGCAGGGCCGCCTCAAAAAGCGGCGCGGGCTGTCGCCCTATGAGGTGGGCGCAGGCGGCAGAATAGCCGTACGTCAGCCGCGATGCAGAGGCGAAACCCCGAGGCGACGCGGGCGGCGCGGGTCAATACCGGCTGTAGCGCGGAGCCGCTCGCAGCCTCGCACCCTCTGCCGGTCCCAATGATCCTTCTCCTTGAAGGCGGCATGGCCGCAGGCGGCGCGGGCTGTCGCCCTACGAAGTGGCGCGGGCGGCGTAGCCGTAAGCCAGGCGTGCAGCGGTGGACGAACCGCCCAGGTGCGAGGCGGGGCCGGGCCTCGATAGCGCGGGGATGTCCTCGTGGCGGCCCCACGCGAGTCCGCCAAGACGTGGCGCGAGCGCGTCGGCGCAAGCCGTACACCAGGCGTGCCGCAGCGAAGGGACCACCCGGGCGCGGGGCCGCCCTCATGGCGGCTCGGCACAGGGCCCTGGCGCGGAGTGCTACGACGTGGTGCGGGTGCGGGTGCGGCGGCGTAGGCCGAGTACCAGCCAGGCGGTGCCGCCCAGTAGGCCTGCGCCGATGAGGCCCAGTGTGGCGAGGCCGGGGCCGCGGTCGGGGGTGGGGCCCGGGGCGGAGGCTGCGGCGTCGGCGGCGGCCGGGGTGGCCTGGGGTGTGGTCGCGGGCTGGGCGGGGCGGTCGGGGAGGGGGTCGACCAGGCGGCCGACCGGGGTGACGCGGCCGCGGGCGGCGAAGCCCCAGTCGAGGAGGCCGGCCACCTCGTCCCAGAATCCGCCCTCGTGCCGCATGATCGCGACGATGATCGTGTGGTTGCCGCGTCTTGCCGCGCCGGCGAAGCTGCCGTGGGCCTTGGAGGTCCAGCCGTTCTTGCCGCCGACCATCCCCTGGTATTTCCACAGCAGCTTGTTGTGGTTGGAGATCTCGTAGTACCCCTTAGGCGCGGGGAACTTGGCGGTCTTGGTGGCGACGTAGCGCCGGAATTCTGCGTTCTTCAGCCCGGCCCGGGTGATGAGGGCAAGGTCGTAAGCCGAGCTGCTCTGCCCGGGTTTGTCCAGCCCGCTCGGGGTCTTCGCCACGGTGTCGTAAGCCTGGAGCTTGCGGGCCGTGGCGTTCATCTGCTCCAGCGTCGGGGCCAGGCCGCCGTTGGTCTCGGCGAGGGCCATGGCCGCGTCGTTGCCCGAGGACAACATCAGCGCCCGGAACAGGTCGTGAACCCGGTAGAGCGGCTTCGGCACCAGCCCGACGGCGCTTCCCTCCTGGTTGCACGCCTCACGGCTGGGCTTGACGCGTTTGTCGCGGTCGAGCTGCGGGATGAGGGTCAGCGCGGTGAGCGACTTCAGCGTGCTGGCCGGCAGGAAGCGCCCGTGGGCGTCCTTGGCGGCGAGCACCTGGCCGGTCTCTGCGTCGGCGACGACATAGGAGCGGGCCTTGCTCTTGGGCGGGGGTTTCACCCCGGTCGGCGCGACAAGTCCCCGCTCTCCCAGCAGTTCGCCGCCCACAGGCGGCACCGTCGCGCGCGCCTGCGCGGGTTGCGCCGACACGAGTACGGCAGAGGCGAGCAGTGCCGTCACCGGCACGAGGTGTTTCGTCCCCATGGTGGTCTCAGGGTAGCTTCGTACGGATTCGCATGTGGCCAGACCTGCCCCCTGCGTTACGTGCATACGCCTGAGGTTGAGGAACGTTTACCCAGCTCAAGCGTGTCTCTGGGACGCCTCTGCCGTACCCGTAAATTGGTGATCACCAGGTCCGCACAACACAAAATCCGGCCCGCGGAGCCATCCGCGGACCGGATTGTGAGAAGTGCAGACCGGATTGTGAGAAATGCAGAGATGGGGTGCGTCAGCCGCGCGGCAGGAAACCCACCCGATCGCGCACCTGCGCCATGGTCTCGCCGGCCACCGCACGCGCCCGCTCGGCCCCGATGGCCAGCAGGCGGTCGAGCTGGTCCTCGTCGGCCAGCAGGGCCTCGGTGCGCTCGCGGATCGGGGTGAACGCCTCGACCACCGTCTCGGCGACGTCCTTTTTGAAGGCGCCGTAACCCTGACCGGCGTAACGCTGCTCAAGGTCGGGCACCGGGACACCGGTCAGCGCCGACTGGATGCGCAGCAGGTTGGTGATGCCGGGTTTGTCGGCCTCGTCGGCCTTGACCTCGGAGCCGGTGTCGGTGATCGCCCGCATGACCTTCTTGCGCAGCGACCCGGGCTGCTCAAGGACGTCCAGGATGCCCTGCGGGCTGGAGGACGACTTGGACATCTTCGCCGACGGGTCCTGCAGGTCGTAGATCTTCTCGACGCCCTTCATGATGAAGGGCTCGGGCAGCCGGAACGTCTGGCCGAGGCGGTGGTTGAACCGCTGCGCGAGGTCGCGGGTGAGCTCCAGGTGCTGCTTCTGGTCGGCTCCCACCGGCACCTGGTGGGCCTGATAGAGCAGGATGTCGGCGGCCTGCAGGATCGGGTAGGTGAACAGGCCGACGCCCGCCGCCCCCTCACCGTATTTCGCGGACTTGTCCTTGAACTGCGTCATGCGGCTCGCCTCACCCATGCTCGTGAGGGAGCCGAGCACCCATGCGAGCTCGGAGTGCTCGGGCACGTGGCTCTGCACGAACACCGTGCAGCGCTCGGGGTCGAGCCCCACCGCGAAGAGTTGAGCGGCGGCCACGCGGGTGCGGTGACGCAGCTCCTTGGGGTCGGGTTGCACCGTGATGGCGTGCAGGTCGACCACGCAGTAGAACGCCTCGTGCGTGTCCTGCATCCCCACCCACTGCCGGACGGCACCCAGATAGTTGCCGAGGTGGAAGGAGTCGGCGGTGGGCTGAATGCCGGAGAGCACACGTGGTCTTGCTTCCATGGCGCGCAATTCTGTCAGGACTCGGGGGGCTGACGCGACTCGGAAACGCCGGGCGTGGCCCCGTTGGCTCCCGCCGTACCCGATCCTGCCGGCGACGCACCGACGGTGGCGTCCTGCGGGCCGGGCTCGGGCCGGGATTCCTGCTCGATTTCCTCGGAAGGCGTGGTGACGCGCCGCTCGGCCGCCTGATCGGCGGGTGGTTCCGCGGCCGGCGTGGAAGAGCGGCGTTTGACGCGCACCCGGTCGATGCGCCTGCCGTCCATGGCCGTGACCGAGAGCTCGAAGCCGGGGATCTCCACCCGGTCGCCGAGCGCCGGCAGATGGCCGAGTGCGGCCATCACGAACCCGGCGAGCGTCTCATAGGGCCCGTCGGGCAGCCGGATGCCGCACTCGGCGGCGAAGTCGTCGAGGTTGATGAGCCCCTCGATGTCGATCTCACCGGCCGCGAGACGCACGGACTGGCCATCGTCTATGTCGTATTCGTCCCTGATATCGCCGATCAGCTCCTCGACGAGGTCCTCCAGGGTGACGATTCCGGCGGTGCCCCCGTATTCGTCCACCACGATCGCCAGGTGGTGTCCCTCGTCGCGCATCTCGGACAGGGTCGTGAGCACCCGCTTGCTCGCCGGCACCAGTTTGACCGGCCGGACCGGCACAAGCTGGCTGATGGGCTCGATGCTCCCGGTCAGGACGGGATCGAGCAGGTCCTTGACGTGAACGAACCCAATGATCTCATCGTAGGACTCGCGATAGACCGGGTAACGCGAGTGCGGCATGGCCACCGCGAGCACCGCGGCCTCGGCCAGCGGGGTGTCGGCGTCCATGAACTCGACCTCGGTGCGCGGCAGCATGACCTCGCGGAGCTGCCGTTTGCCCGCCGCGAAGACCTCGCCGATGAGGTGGCGCTCGTCCTCGGTGAGCTCCTGGTGGCCCACGACCATGTCGCGCAGCTCCTCGGTGGTCATCTCCTCACGGTCGGCCGAGGGGTTGCCGCCGAGCAGCTTCATCACGCCGTCGGTGGACTTCGACAGCGCCCAGATCACCGGGCGGGACAACGTCGCCATGCCGTCGAGGAGGGGCGCCACCAGCAGGGAGAGCCCCTCGGCACGCTGCCTGGCCAGCCGTTTCGGCACGAGCTCGCCGAGCACGAGCGAGACGTAGGAGATGGCCAGCGTCACCAGCACCAGCGCCAGCGGCGGCACCAGGCCGCCCGGCACGCCCCAGGAGGTGAGCACCGGCACAAGGTGGGTGGCCAGCGTGTCCGCCCCGAACGCCGCCGACAGCATCGTCGCCACGGTGACGCCGATCTGCACGGCGGACAGAAACCGGTTGGGGTCGCGGGCCAGCTTGGCGACGCGTGAGCCCCGTCGTCCCCGGGCCGCCATGGAGCGCACCTGGCTCTCCCGCAGGGACACCATCGCCATCTCGGCCGCCGCGAAGAAGCCGCCGATGAGGATGAAGAGCAGGACGATGGCGCTGTTGACCAGGACGCTGTTCAACGGATTGATTCCCGCCTGCTTTGCTCAAGCGCTGTGGTGGAGCTGACAGAGTACCCGCCCGGGGGACGAGCCCCCTTCAGGCTAACTCCCCCTTTGGGGAGCAAGCGCGCGACGGAGGGGGAGGGTGTTGAAACCACAAAAAGCGCCTCTACATCAGGAAAAGCACCTGAAAATCGTTACCCGTATGCTGAACACTTCGTTCTCCGTTGGTGGGAACTTCTCCCCCGCCGTCCCTGCTTTCACACGCCTTTCCACACGCCGACCCACGAGGATGCCGTGAAACTCCTGATCACCGGCGGCGCCGGCTACATCGGCAGCGTCGTAGCAGCTCAGCTCGTCGAAGCCGGCCACCATGTCGTCGTCCTCGACGACCTGTCCACCGGCCACGCCGACGCGGTGCCGGCCGGAGCCCGGTTCGTGCACGCCTCCCTCGCCGACGCCGGAGACACGCTCGCCGAAGGCGGATTCGACGGCGTCCTGCACTTCGCCGCCCGCTCACTCGTCGGCGAGTCGGTCGAGCGCCCCGACCTCTACTGGGCCGGCAACCTCGGCGGCACCCTCATGCTGCTCGACGCCATGCGCGTCCATGACGTACCTCGCATTGTGTTCTCCTCCACCGCCGCGACCTACGGCGAGCCCGAGCGCACCCCCATCGAGGAGACCGACCCCACCCGCCCCACCAATCCCTACGGCGCGAGCAAACTCGCCGTCGACACCGCGCTGAGCGCCTTCTCGGAGATGTACGGCCTGGCCGCGGTCAGCCTGCGCTACTTCAACGTCGCCGGCGCCCACACCGGGGAGGACGGCCGCGTCTACCGCGAGCGGCACACGGTCGAGACCCACCTCATCCCCCGCGTGCTCGCCGTGGCCCTCGGCGAGGGCGACTCCGTCAGCGTCTTCGGCGACGACTACCCGACCCCCGACGGCACCTGCATCCGCGACTACATCCACGTCGGCGACCTCGCGCGTGCCCACCTGCTGGCCCTCGCCGCCTGCGCCGGCAACCGCCACACGATCTACAACCTGGGCAACGGCACCGGATTCTCCGTCCACGAGGTCATCTCGGTCTGCCGCGAGGTCACCGGGCACCCCATCCCCGCCGTGACCCGCCCCCGCCGCGCCGGCGACCCCGCCGTGCTCGTCGCGTCGTCCGCCCGCATCCAGCGCGACCTCGGCTGGAAGCCCGAGCGCCCCGGCCTGCACGACATCGTGAGCGACGCCTGGCGGGCCCTGCGCTAGGCGCCCTTCGATCGCGGGGCGCCCTCGATCACACCGAGGCGTACGGCAAAGCCGGCGGGTCGTCGTCCGCCCGGGGACGCGTCCCGCGATGGCCGGACACCGCCAGCCTGGCCCGCACCTGGTTGTTGTCCGGCCGCCTGTCGCCGAACACCGTCGAGTGGACCGAGGCCCGGCCGTTCACCGTCCTCGGCTGCCTGCCGTCCGCCGCGAACGCCAGCCTGAGGCGCACCGGGCTGCCCGCCCGCACCGACGGCAGGCGGCAGCCCAGGTGGGTGCCCTCCGCCCGGCACCGCCCGCCCACCGAGTGCACGAACCTCGCCCGGGTGCTCCCCGCGAGCGCGGCGCGGAAGAACACCAGCGCGTCCTTTACGCTGCGGGGCCCCCGGTTGTGGACCACCAGTCCCACCGTGAAGCCCCCGGGGGTGGCCAGGGCGCGGGGCGCGAGCCGTACGGCCAGATCGGCGCCGTCGTCGACGGGGACGCTCGCCTGGGCGGTGTTGTCGGCCTCACGGCTGTCGATCACCTGAGAGGAGAGCGTGGCGGTCGCGCGCAAGGGCCCCCGGGCGCCGGGCCGCACCATGCCGGTGATCACCACATTGCCCGTGTCGCCGGTGGGGATGTCGCTGCGCGAGGGACACACCACTTCGTTCAAGGTCGCCCCCGGCCGGCAGGTGGCCACGTTGACCCCCACCACGGCCACGTCGCCCGGCACCCGCACCCGCAGCACCGGGAGCACGGCGTCCCCCGGGCCCGCGTTGCGGACCCGCACGTGGTAGGTCAGGGTGTGGCCGGGCTGGGCGATCGCGGGTGCGGCGATCAGGGAGACCGACAGGTCGGCGCGCCCCAGTTCGCCGGCCGGGTCGGCTTCCGCGGTGCCGGTCTGGACGACCGTCACCGATGCAGCAGTCAGTAGACAGGCGAGAGACCTCGCCGAAACCCGCGCCATGACACCGAACCCCCGGAAAACTCGTGCTCATTGAGCATTTTCCGGTGGTTCGCCATGGAGATCACAAAGGCCGGTCCGGGCAAGTGAGAATCCACTGCCCAATTTGACCATGGGATGACCCGGCCGGCGCTGCTCCAGCGCACCAAAAACAGCCCTGCTTCAACGCCAGAAACAGAAGTGGCCGAGCGCGACGGTGAACACCGTCGCCCTCGGCCGCTCTAGGTCAGCCTCAGATGAGGTTCAGGGCGCGCACCGCGTCGCGCTCCTCCACCAGCTCCTGCACCGACGCGTCGATGCGCTCGCGGGAGAACGAGTCGATGGACAGGCCCTGCACGATCTCCCAGCGGCCCTCGCGGGAGACGACCGGGAAGGACGAGATGAGGCCCTCCGGCACGCCGTAGGAGCCGTCGGACGGGATCGCGGCGGAGGTCCAGTCACCCTCGGGCGTGCCGTTCACCCAGTCGTGCACGTGGTCGATCGCGGCGTTGGCCGCAGAGGCCGCCGAGGAGGCGCCGCGAGCCGCGATGATGGCCGCGCCGCGCTTGGCGACGGTCGGGATGAAGGTGTCGCGCAGCCACGCCTCGTCGACCAGCTCGGCCGCGATCTTGCCGCCCACCTCGGTGTGGAACAGGTCGGGGTATTGCGTGGCCGAGTGGTTGCCCCAGATCGTCATCTTCGAGATGTCGGTGACCGACACCTCAAGCTTCGCGGCGAGCTGCGAGAGCGCCCGGTTGTGGTCGAGCCTGGTCATCGCGGTGAAGCGCTCGGCCGGCACGTCCGGGGCCGCCGCCTGGGCGATGAGGGCGTTGGTGTTGGCCGGGTTGCCGACCACGAGCACGCGGATGTCGTCGGCCGCGTGGGCGTTGATGGCCGCACCCTGCGGGCCGAAGATGCCGCCGTTGGCCTCAAGCAGGTCGCCGCGCTCCATCCCCGCGGTCCGCGGGCGGGCGCCGACCAGCAGCGCCACGTTGGCGCCGTCGAACGCCTTGCCGGCGTCGTCGGTGATCTCGATGCCCTTGAGGAGCGGGAAGGCGCAGTCGTCGAGCTCCATCGCGGTGCCCTCGGCGGCCTTGAGCGCCGGCGGGATCTCAAGCAGGCTTAGCCTCACGGGAACGTCGGCCCCGAGGAGCTGCCCCGACGCGATGCGGAACAGCAGCGCGTAACCGATCTGACCGGCGGCACCGGTGACGGTGACCTTTACGGGAGCCATGACCTTCCCCCAACTGAGCTGGATTCCATGTGTCAGGCGGATGGTATCCGTCCGCCGGTTCGGCCGCGCGACCGGGTTGCGGCCCTCGCGGGTGGGAGCGCGCCCCCGTCCTTCCGGCGCCGGCCGCGCGGGAGGCCGCGGCGCCGCCCCGGTGGTGGCCGGCCTGGCTTCCGCCGTACCTCCTGTGAGGGGGTCAATGGTGGCCGCGGCCGGGCTTCCGCCGTATTTCCCGAGGGGGTCAGCCGAAGAGGAGCAAGAGGACCGCGGCTGTGGCGGCGGCGACGATCAAGGTGATGGCGGCGATGAGCATCCACCGGAAGGGAGACCACGTCTCCGCAGGTGGCGGGGCCTCCACCGGCTCGGGGCGGGGAGAGGGGGCCAGGGTGGGCATGCGCACCGGAAGGGTCGGGGGTGACATGGGGGCGGACGCGTCGCCCCTGCCGGGGGTGGCGACCTGCACGCCGTGGTCGAGCAGGGAGGTCGCCGCGTCGCCGCCGGGGCGGCCGAGGAGGCGGCGGAGGACCTGTTCGGCGCTGGGGCGTTCCGCGGGATTCTTGGACAGGGCCAGGGAGACCGCACCGCGGAGGGGTTCGGGGAGGGCGGAGACGTCGACGTCGTGGTTGAGGACGCGGTTGAGCACGACGGCGATGGAGGAGCCGCCGAAGGTGTCGGTGCCGGTGGCCGCGAACATGATCGTGGAGCCCCAGGCGAACACGTCGGTGAAGGTCCCCACCTCGCTGCCGGAGATCTGTTCGGGGGCGAGATAGGCGGGGGTGCCGACCGCGCGGCTGGTGATGGTGCCGGTGTCGACGAGGCGTGCGATGCCGAAGTCGACCACGCGGGGACCGTCTGCGGCCATCAGCACGTTGTCGGGTTTGAAGTCGCGGTGCACGATCGCGGCGCGGTGGATGGCGGTGAGGGCGGTGGCCGTGCCGACGGCGAGTCGTTCCAGGGTGGTGCCGCTGACGGGTCCGCCGGTCTCGACGACCGCGCCGAGGGAGCGCCCGGCGATGAACTCGCTGGCGATATATGGCGTGTCGCCTTCGATGTCGGCCTCGACCACGCGTGCCGTACAGAACGACGCGACTCGCTGGGAGGCCCGCAGCTCGCGGGCGAACCTCGATCGTGCCCGGGCGTCGCCGGTGAACCTCATGTGCAGGAGTTTGACGGCGGCCTGATCGCCCGACTCGCCCACGCCGAGGTAGACGACCCCCTGGCCGCCTTCGCCGATGCGTCCTACCAGGCGAAACCGCCCGAGCCGCTCGGGATCTCCCGCCATGAGCGGCGCGATCTGCGGCATCCTCGCCCCTCTCCCCAGCGTCCCGGAGTGCACTCTACGGCCCTGACAAGGCCGGGAAAACGCCAGGGGACGGAAACGCCCGGTCAGGTGGGGGGACCACCGGACCGGGCGTTGCCAGAAGCCTGAGGGCGAGGTCAGGCCATCTTCTTCTTGAGGTTCTCGTCCAGCGCCGCCAGGAAGTCCTGGGTGGTCAGCCACTCGGCGTCGCCGCCGACCAGCAGGGCGAGGTCCTTGGTCATCTGACCGCCCTCGACCGTCTCGACGCAGACCTGCTCCAGCTTGCCGGCGAAGTCGATCACCGCGGGGGTGTTGTCGAGCTTGCCGCGGTGCTGGAGACCACGGGTCCAGGCGAAGATCGAGGCGATCGGGTTGGTGGAGGTGGGGTTGCCCTTCTGGTGCTGCCGGAAGTGCCGGGTGACCGTGCCGTGCGCGGCCTCGGCCTCGACGGTGCGCCCGTCGGGGGTCATGAGGACCGAGGTCATCAGGCCGAGCGAGCCGAAGCCCTGGGCCACGGTGTCGGACTGCACGTCACCGTCGTAGTTCTTGCAGGCCCAGACGTAGCCGCCCTCCCACTTGAGCGCCGCGGCGACCATGTCGTCGATGAGACGGTGCTCGTAAATGAGGCCGGCGGCCTCGAAGTCGGCCTTGAACTCGGTCTCGTAGACTTCGGCGAAGATGTCCTTGAAGCGCCCGTCGTAGGCCTTCATGATGGTGTTCTTCGTCGAGAGGTAGACCGGATAGTTCCGGGCCAGGCCATACCTCATCGAGGCGCGGGCGAAGTCGCGGATCGACTCGTCGAGGTTGTACATCGCCATCGCGACGCCCCCACCGGGGAAGTCGAACACGTTGTACTCGATGGGCTCCGACCCGTCCTTCGGGGTGAAGGTGAGGGTCAGGCTGCCTTCGCCGGGCACGACGAAGTCGGTGGCGCGATACTGGTCGCCGAAGGCGTGACGGCCGACGACGATCGGCTTGGTCCAGCCGGGCACCAGCCTCGGGATGTTCGACATGATGATCGGCTCGCGGAAAATCACGCCGCCGAGGATGTTGCGGATGGTCCCGTTGGGGGACTTCCACATCTTCTTCAGGCCGAATTCCTCGACCCGAGCCTCATCGGGGGTGATGGTCGCACACTTCACGCCCACGCCGTGCTGCTTGATGGCGTTGGCCGCGTCGATGGTGACCTGGTCGTCCGTGGCGTCGCGGTGTTCGATGCCGAGGTCGTAGTACTTCAGGTCGACGTCGAGGTAGGGAAGGATCAGCTGATCCTTGATGAACTGCCAGATGATCCGGGTCATCTCGTCGCCGTCAAGTTCGACGACCGGCCCCTCTACCTTGATCTTGGGCATACGTGTGGTTCCCCTTCATGAACTGAACAATGACCGGAAGTCACATTGAGGCTCACTGGCCGTTGAGGCTACCCGACCCGTGTGACCCGTCTGTGATGCGGTCAGCGGTTATCGCTTGTAGAACACGAGGAAAGCCACCGCGATCACGATCAGGCCGCCCATGGCGGCCATCACCATGACGTCGACCATCCGGTCGCGCACGGCGAGACGGCCCGCCGCGCGATCGCCGCGCAGCAGCCGGAAGACCATGCCGATCAGCAACGACAGGCCCATGATCAGGGCCCCGCTCATCGGGTGCCCGAAGGCGACCACACCCACGCCGGCGACCGCACCCGCCAAAACCAGCGGGTACGGTCCCCAGCGCTCTTCACTCCTGCTGCGAGTCACCGCTCGTCGATCGGTTTCCACTTCTGGTCACGCTCACCGATGTATTCACTGTCCGGCCGTATGAGGCGGTTGTCGGCATGCTGCTCGATCACATGAGCTGTCCAGCCGGACATCCGGCTGACCGAGAAGACCGGAGTAAACAGGTCCGTCGGAATACCAAGGTAGTGGTAGACCGTGGCAGCGTAGAAGTCGACATTGGGATAAAGCTTCTTCTCCGCAAAGACCACCTCCTCCATCTCCCTCGACATGCGATAAAACGTACGGTCCCCCGTTGATTCGGACAGTTCTTCGGACAACCTGCGCAGATGGGTGGCCCGGGGGTCCTCGGTCTTGTAAACCCGGTGGCCGAAACCCATGATCTTTTCACCGGCGGCCAGTTTTCCGCGCACGACCCCGGCCACCCGGCTGGGTTCAATCGATTCAAGCGTCCGCATGACCTGCTCGTTCGCGCCGCCGTGGAGCGGGCCCTTGAGCGTGCCGATGGCCGCCACGACCGCCGAATGCATGTCGGCGAGTGTGGCGGCGCAGACCCTGGCCGCGAACGTCGAGGCGTTCATGGTGTGGTCCGCGTGAAGCACCAGGCACGTGTCGAAGATCTCGATCTCTCGCGGGGTCGGTGTGCGATTGCTCACTTGATGCAGGAAATTGGCCGCGACGCCGAGTGCCGGATCGGCCTCGGGGACGGTGTTCCCGCTCCTGGCCGCGTGATAACGGGCGACGAGAATGCCCTGCTGAGCCGTAAGCCTGGCAGCTTTACGCTGATTGGCTTCGGGGGAGTTGCTTGACTTGTCCGGATCGTCGGCTGTGGCCAGCGAGACCAGTGTGCGCAGCGCCTCCATGGGCGTCTGCTTTTCGGCGATCTTGGAGAGGTTCTCCTCGACGAGGGCGCCGAGTGTCTGGCCACCGGCCAGCTCGGCCCGGTATTTCGCGAGCTGAGCACCGGTCGGAAGGGTGCCGCGCTGGAGCAGATGGGCGGCTTCCTCGAAGGTGGTGCGACCGGCTAGATCATGGATGTCATATCCGCGATAGAAGAGGCGACCGGCCTTGCCGTCGATGTCGCTGAGTGCTGTGGATGCGGCAACGACGTCGGCGAGTCCTTTGGTGGGCTTGTCCGCCATGAGTGGTTCCTCCGCTTTTCTCCGCCCGAAGTCTACCCGTGAGCAGGCAAAACCAGCCGAGGAGGTCCAGACCAATTTCAACCTGGATTCTGCTCATGGCAAAGGCGATTCCTAAGCGCATCCTTTGGGTAAGCCGGATCTGTAGCAACAGTAACGGCCGGCTACCTGGGGAGGAACTGCCGTGGAGGGGCCGTTCATTCGCATCGAGGACACAGGCGAGGTTGTCCCGTTGCGCCCAGAGATCACGACGGTCGGGCGGGGTCGGGGTGCCGACATCCGCCTGACGGACCCAAGTGTGTCGAGGCTCCACGCCGAACTCATTCGGCGAGGCCCTTACCTCTACGTCGTGGATCTCGGACTTTCCCGTAACGGCACACGCGTCAACGGCAGGCCGATAGCCCGGAGGGTGCTCGACGACGGCGACGTCGTCTCCTTCGGCGCGGCCAGATGCCGTATCGGCGGTGTGCCCCGGGAAGACTTCGCACCAGAGGTGGAACTCCGCCGCGCGGCGGCGCCTGAACTCACGAGGCGCGAAGTCGACGTCTTGACGTCGCTATGCCGACCAGCGCTATCGGACGAGGCATTCGTCGCCCCGGCAACAGCGCGGGAGATAGCAGATGACCTGGTCGTGACTGAAGCGGCGGTCAAGCAGCATTTGCTGCGGCTCTACCAGAAATTCCGCATCCCGGAGGGCACAAACCGGCGCACCCGGCTGGCCAACGAGGTGGTGGCGCTGGGTTTGGTCCGGCCCACCCCCGTGGTGCCGCCACAGCGTTCGCCAAGCGGCACCACGGCGCCCGAGCCCCATACGGCGGCGGGCAGCCGCCGGGCGTCCTGACACGCGGCGGGCCCAGACGCTCGTGCGCGACACCACGAGCCCCCTGAGCCCCGGACCGCATCGATCGGATCGGCTGTGGCCGCACTACAGTGCGGCCTCGCCTACACCGCCCGCTCGGCCGCCTCGACCACGTTGGTCAGCAACATGGCCCGCGTCATGGGGCCGACGCCGCCCGGGTTCGGCGCGACGAAGCCGGCGACGTCCCTGACATCCAGGGACACGTCGCCGGCCAGCTTGCCGTCCACTCGCGACACGCCCACGTCGAGTACGGCGGCGCCGGGCTTGACCATGTCCGCCGTGATCAGCCCCGGCACCCCGGCCGCCGCAACCACAACGTCCGCGCGGCGCACGTGCGCCGCGAGGTCCACGGTGCCGGTGTGGCAGAGGGTCACCGTCGCGTTCTCGGCGCGCCGCGTCAGCAGCAGGCCGAGGGGACGCCCGACGGTGATGCCCCGGCCCACGACCACGACCTCGGCGCCCTTCAGCGGCACGCCGTATTCCGCGAGGAGGGCCACGATGCCCTTCGGCGTGCACGGAAGCGGGGCCTCGACCATGTGCACCAGGCGGCCGAGGTTGACCGGGTGCAGGCCGTCGGCGTCCTTGCCCGGGTCCATGCGCTCGATCAGCGCCTGGCTGTCGAGGTGGCGCGGCAGCGGCAACTGCACGATGTAACCGGTGCACGCCGGATCGGCGTTCAGCTCGTCGATGACGGCCTCGACGTCGGCGGCGCTCGCGTCCTCCGGCAGGTCCCGGCGGAGGGAGGCGATGCCGACCTCCGCGCAGTCGCGGTGCTTGCTCGCGACGTAGATCTGACTGCCGGGGTCGTCGCCCACCAGGATCGACCCCAAGCCGGGCCGCACCCCCCGCTCCGCCAAAGCCGCCACACGCCGGGCGAGATCGGCTTTGATCTTGGCGGCGGTCGCTTTACCGTCGAGGATCTGCGCGCTCATGTATGAGGTCCTTCCCTGGGCGTGGGTGTGAAACGTGGTGTGTCAGTGGAAGAAGTGACGGGTGCCGGTGAAATAGAGGGTGATGCCGGCCCGCTCCGCGGCGGCGACGACCTCCTCGTCCCGCACGGAGCCGCCCGGCTCGACGATCGCCTTGACCCCCGCCTCGGCGAGCACCTCAAGCCCGTCGGCGAAGGGGAAGAACGCGTCGGAGGCCGCCACAGAACCCGCGGCCCGCTCCCCCGCCCGCGACACCGCGAGCCTGGCCGAGTCGACCCGGTTGACCTGCCCCATGCCCACACCGACGGTCGCGCCGTCCGCGGCCAGCAGGATCGCGTTGGACTTGACCGAACGGCACGCCTTCCAGGCGAACGCGAGATCGGCCAGCACCCCCGGCGCCGCCGCGGACCCCGCCTTGAGCTCCCACGTCGAGGGGTCGTCCCCCGGCGCGTCGACCCGGTCGACCGTCTGGGTGAGCACTCCGCCGTCGATGCGCCGGAACTCCACGGTGTTCGCCGGCCCCTCCGGGCACACCAGCAGCCGCAGGTTCTTCTTCTCCCGGAGTACGGCGAGAGCCTCGTCGCTGAAGCCGGGCGCCACCACGACCTCGGTGAACACCTCGGCGACCTGCCGGGCCATCTCCCCGGAGACCTCACGGTTGACGGCGATGACCCCGCCGTATGCCGACACCGGGTCGCAGGCGTGGGCCTTGCGGTGGGCCTCGGCCACGTCGGCACCGACGGCCACCCCGCAGGGGTTGGCGTGCTTGATGATGGCGACGGCCGGCTCGGCGAAGTCCCAGGCGGCACGCCAGGCGGCGTCGGAGTCCACGTAGTTGTTGTAGGACATCTCCTTGCCGTGGAGCTGCTCGGCCCCGGCCAGACCCTCGGATCCGGCGGAGTAGAGCGCGGCCTTCTGGTGCGGGTTCTCACCGTAGCGAAGCACGTCGCGGCGCGTCCACGTGCCCGCCATGAAGACCGGCCAGACCGCGTCGCCCTCGGCGGCGTAGGAGTTGTGGAACCACGAGGCGACCTCGACGTCGTAGCTCGCCGTGTGCGCGTATGCCGCCCCGGCGAGAGCCCGCCGCTCCGCCTCGGTGTAGCCGCCCTCGGAGACCGCGCGCAGCACGTCGCCGTAGCGCGCCGGGTCGACCACCACCGCGACCGTGCCGTGGTTCTTGGCGCCGGCGCGGATCATCGCGGGCCCGCCGATGTCGATCTGCTCGACGCACTCGGCGGCCGACGCTCCCGAGGCCACCGTCTCCCGGAACGGGTAAAGGTTGACCACGAGGAGCTGGAACGGCTCGATCTCCAGCTCTTCGAGCTGCTTGACGTGCGCCTGCTTCGAACCGTCGGCGAGCAGCCCGGCGTGCACCCGGGGGTGCAGCGTCTTGACCCGCCCGTCGAGGCACTCGGGGAAACCGGTCAGCGACTCGACCGGCGTCACGGGCACGCCGTACGACGCGATCTTCGCTGCCGTGCCGCCGGTCGACACGATCTCGATCCCGGCCGCGTCCAAGCCGCGGGCCAGCTCCTCCAGCCCCGACTTGTCGTATACCGCGATCAGCGCGCGACGAATGGCGATGCGGGTCACGTGGTGGTCCTCTCTCTCCTGAAGCAGGTTCTTCTGAAGCAGGTCATGCCCGGCTCATCTACCGGGTCACGCCAAGCGAAACCTCGCGGCCGGTCACGGTAAAACCCTCACGGGCCATACGACCGACGGTCTGGACGAGCAGGCGGCGCTCGACGACCTTGATGCGCTCATGCAGCGACGACTCGTCGTCGCCGGGCAGCACCTCGACCGCCTCCTGCGCGATCACCGGGCCGGTGTCGACGCCCGCGTCCACCAGGTGGACGGTGCAGCCGGTGACCTTCACCCCGTAGGCCAGCGCGTCGCGCACCGCGTGCGCGCCTGGGAACGACGGCAGCAGCGCCGGATGGGTGTTGACGATGGAGTTCTCCTTGAGCACCCGGGGCCCCAGGATCTTCATGAACCCGGCCGACACCACAAGATCGGGCCGGTGCTCGGCGAGGCGGGAGGCCAGCGCCTCGTCCCACGCCTCCCGGCTCGGGTGCGCCTTCACCCGCTCGACGAAGGTCGGCACTCCAGCGCGCTCCGCGCGGGCCAGCCCCTCGATGCCGTCACGGTCGGCGCCCACGGCCACGATCGCCGCGCCGTACCCGTCATCGGACACGGCGTCGAGCAAGGCCTGTAGGTTGGTGCCAGAACCGGAGACGAGAATGACAAGCCGAGCGGCCTGGCGAGACACAGTGCACTCCATTCGCGGCAGACTGGATGAGCAAGGAAGAAGACAACGCAGCCAGCGTATCCGCCCGCTCGCGGCGACGACGATTGAGGAGGTCCGGTGACGACACCGGTCCAGATTCCCTCCGGGCCAAGGCCCGCCGAGGAAACGGCCCGCCGTGCTCTCCTGCTCGCCCTGGCCGCTCTGGTGCTGACGTTCACACTGCCCTTGGCGGGCGTCGTGGTCGGTTTCCTCGCCCTGGCGGCCTCCGGGCGGGCCCGCACGGCCCTCGTCAGCGCGGGCAAGAGCGCGACGGTCGCGTTCGCCGGGCTCGGGGTGTCGGCGGTGGCGCTGCTGTTGTCGTTCTCGGCGACGGTGTTCCAGCTTTACTTCGGTAACGAGCTTCTCGCCTACACCGAGTGTCTCAAGGGCGCCGGCACGATCGCCTCCCAGCAGGACTGTTTCTCGCAGTTCGAGCGTGCCGTGCAGGCCCGGTCGCCGTTCGACATCCAGTGGGCGCTGCGTTCGCTGGCGCCCTGACGAGCTTATTGAACGCCGCCTACGGGCCTTGGGCTGCCGTCTACGGACCCCAGCCCGGCGTTTACGAGCCTTTGGCGGCGTTAACGGCGCTCAGTCCCGGTCCCAGGCGTAGGGGTCTAGATAAATCACCTTGCCGCCCTTGTCGTCTGACTCGTCCACGATGTCGCGGCGGGGCGGGCGAGGCGGTTCGGGCTTCTTCCACGTCTTCGGCCGGGGCTCGGCCAGCGTCTGATGCGTCGCCGCGTCGTGCTCGTCCGTCCAATCGTCACGGATGACCGGGATCGGCTGCGTGTCGCACTCCGTGGCGTCCATCCAGTGCCCCGGCAGCGCCTTCGGCTCCTCCTGGTCGGCCAGGCCCACCCGGCCCGCGACCTTCGCGATCGCCGCGCCCGCCTTGCGCACCGGGGTCGCCAGCGACGCCCGGCGGCGCGACATCAGCCACCAGTTCGTGATGCCCGCCGAGATGCCGGCGGCCACCCCCACCTCCAGCGTCACCGAGAGCATGACCTCCCACGGCGAGGGCCCCATCGCCGACAACCGCGCCCCGCCCAGCGGCCCGCCCGACAACGCGGCCAGCAACCCGGCCGTGCCACCGGTCACGAGGCCGCACAGGAACCCCCACAACGGCGCCGCCTCGTAGGACGGCGTCGGCGCGACCCGCGCCACCACCACCCCCGCCACGGCGCCCGCTGCGAACGGGATGGCCAGCACGGTCATCATCCACGGCGACATCGGCCCCGCCTCGGGCAGCGCGCCGAACGCCGGCAGGCTGGGCACCGTGCCCAGATGCACGCCGGTCGGAGCCACCAGCGTGCCCGTCCCGATCGCGAACCCCGGCCCGGCGATGTAGGCCATGCCCCAGATCACCGCGTTGAGCAGGTAAAGCGCCTGGATGAGCACCAGCAGCAGGCCACCCACCAGCTCCGGCGCCAGCACCTCCGACAGATCGCGGACCTGCCCGAAGTTCACCACCAGCGCACCCAGCACCAGCACCAGGCCCGCGATCAACATGATCGTCAGCGCCACCGCCGTGCCCACCACCAGCGACCGCACCCGCTCCGGCAGCAGCTTGAGCATCACGCGCCACGGCCCGATCGTGCGCGCCACCGCGAGCGACCCGGCCAGGAACGCCAGCACCAGGTGGCTCACCAGCGCCTCACCGAGGAACGGCTGCGTGATGTCGTTGCGCGCCACCAGCGCGATGCCCCCCGCGAGCAGGGAGTACGGCGCAGCCAGCGAAATGCCGGCCTGGGCCACGAGCACGAGCTGCGCCCGGCGGCGGGCGTTGGCGACGTCCTTGGGTGTGCCCTTCGGCAACCTCGCCGGCAGCCGCAGCCGCAGATCGGCGTCGCGCGCCATCCAGAGGCCCGCCCGATAGAGCAGCAGCGCCGGCAACACCGTCAGCCCCAGCGGCAGCAAGCCCACCCTGCCGCCGCCCGGGATCGCGAACCCCGCATGGTGGGCGGCCAGCCAGAGCTGCGCCGCCGTGCGGAACACCCCGGGCAGCCCCGGCCCGAGCGCCCCTCGCGGCGCGGCGATCCATCCCACCAGGGTCAGTGTCGTCAACACGGCGAGACCCACACCGAGCGTCCAGGCCGCCGCGAGCATGCCCGACACGGGCAACGGACGCCGCGGCTCGTCATCGTCACCCGACATGCCGGGAATGCGGCTGAAGACGGATCGGGGGGCCGACCGTAGCTGGTCTAGAAGGGCCGTCACGCTATCGATGTTCTCAAGCTTTTCCCTTCCCCCGTCTGAGCCGCGCCGCAGCCACGCTGGCGCATTTCGGGGTGATCCCCCTTACATAGGCAGGTCCTGACGGGCAGGGTCCAATGGGGGTGGTCTGACGGGCAGGGTCCGATAGGCGGGTCCTGACGGGCAGGGTCCGATGCGTGTGGTCTGACGGGTGGGGTCTGACGAGCAGGGTCCGATGGGCGTGGTCGACCGGTGGGGTCTGACGGACAGGGTCCGATGGGCGTGTCTGACGGACAGGGTCTGACGGACAGGGTCTACATGGGCGCCGGCCCCAGAAGATCCCACCGGTTGCCGGCGATGTCGAGAAAGACGGCGACACTGCCGTAGGACTCGGCGCGCGGCTCGCCCACGAACTCCACGCCCGCGGCCTTCATCCGCGCGTAGGTCTCCTCGAAGTCGTCCACCCGGAGGAAGAACCCGACCCGCCCGCCCAGTTGCTCCCCCACCACGGCGGCCTGCCGCTCGCCGTCGGCCCGCGCCAGCAGGACAGCGGTCTCGGCCCCCGGCGGACGCACGACCACCCACCGCTTGGGCCGCCCGTCGTTCGTCAGCGACGGAGAGTCTTCGACCAGGTCGAACCCCAGCACACCGGTGAAGAACTCGATGGCCGGGTCATAGTCCTCGACGACGATGGTGAAGAGCTCAATCCGCATCCGGAGATCCTATGATCTCCCGTCCGACGAGAACCAGCCCTCATTTCCGGGATTGGCCCTTTACCTCGAAATATCCCAACTAAGCGCAGCAGCTCTGAGTAGGCCCGACACATCACAGGTTTGCCCTGGTCAGCACCCTTGCCGCTGTCGATGAGAGCTTCCCGGAATGACGGCCTGCAAAGCCCACCGCGGCATCGCCGTACAAAGCCCCTTCAATGCCAAGTCGACCAGCGTCGGCCCCTCGAATATCGCAACGAATGGCACCGCCGTACAAATGCCAAGTGCCCCACGGCGGTACGCCGCAGGGCACTTGGGATGGAGATCTAAAAGTGGGCCGAGACCCGCAGACCCGCTAGCGCGACTGCATGACCTCGCGCATGAGGCGGGCGGTCTCGCTGGGGGTCTTGCCGACGCGGACGCCGACCTTCTCCAGGGCTTCCTTCTTGGCCTGGGCCGTGCCGGAGGAGCCGGAGACGATGGCGCCGGCGTGGCCCATGGTCTTGCCCTCGGGCGCGGTGAAGCCGGCCACGTAGGCCACGACGGGCTTGGTGACGTGCTGCTCGATGTAGGCAGCGGCACGCTCCTCGGCGTCGCCGCCGATCTCGCCGATCATGACGATGGCCTCGGTGGCCGGGTCGTCCTGGAACGCCTGGAGGGCGTCGATGTGGGTGGTGCCGATGACGGGGTCACCGCCGATGCCGACGCAGGACGAGAAGCCGATGTCCCGCAGTTCGTACATCAACTGGTAGGTCAGCGTGCCCGACTTGGACACGAGGCCGATGCGCCCGCTGGTGGTGATGTCGGCCGGGATGATGCCGGCGTTGGACGCGCCGGGGGAGGCGATGCCGGGGCAGTTGGGACCGATGATGCGGGTCTTGTTGCCCTTGGCCGTGGCGTAGGCCCAGAAGGCGGTGGTGTCGTGCACCGGCACACCCTCGGTGATGACCACGCACAGCGGGATCTCGGCGTCGATCGCCTCCTTGACGGCGTCCTTGGTGAACGCCGGGGGAACGAAGACGACGGAGACGTCGGCGCCCGTGGTGGCCATGGCCTCGGCGACGGTGCCGAACACGGGAAGCCCCTCGTGGACGGTGCCGGCCTTGCGGGCGTTGACGCCGCCGACGACCTTGGCGCCCGAGGCGAGCATGCGCCGGGTGTGCTTGGTGCCCTCGGACCCGGTCATGCCCTGGACGATGATCTTGGAGTTTTCGGTCAGCCAGATAGCCATGTCACACCCCAGCCGCGGCGAGCTCGGCGGCGCGCTTGGCCGCGTCATCCATAGTGTCCACCAGTTCCACGCCGGCGAGTTTGGCGTCGGCGAGAATCTGGCGCCCGAGAAGGGCGTTGTTACCGTCAAGTCTTACGACGAGCGGGCGGGTGACGCTCTCACCCCGCTCGGCGAGGAGCTGGAAGGCGGCGACCACGCCGTTGGCGACCGCGTCGCACGCGGTGATGCCGCCGAAGACGTTGACGAAGACCGACTTCACGCTGGGGTCGGACAGGACGATCTCCAGGCCGTTGGCCATGACCTCGGCGGAGGCGCCGCCGCCGATGTCGAGGAAGTTGGCGGGCCGCTGGCCGCCGAACTCCTCACCGGCGTAGGCGACGACGTCGAGGGTGGACATGACCAGCCCGGCGCCGTTGCCGATGATGCCGACGGAGCCGTCGAGCTTGACGTAGTTGAGGTCCTTCTCCTTGGCCCTGGCCTCCAGCGGGTCCTCGGCCGCCTTGTCGGCGTAGGCCTCGTGCTCGGGCTGGCGGAAGGAGGCGTTCTCGTCGAGGGTGACCTTGCCGTCGAGGGCGACGACGCGGCCGTCGGCGGTGAGGATCAACGGGTTGACCTCGACGAGGGAGGCGTCCTCGTCGAGGAAGACGGCCCAGAGCTTCTCGATGAGCTCGGCGGCGCCTTCGACGGCGGCGGCGGGCAGGCCGCCGGCCTGGGCGATCTCCCGGGCCCTGGCGCGGTCCACGCCGTCGAGCGCGGAGACCGGGACCTTGGCGACCTTCTCAGGGGTGCTGGCCGCGACCTCTTCGATGTCCATGCCGCCGGCGGCCGAGCAGATGGCGAGGAAGGTGCGGTTGGCACGGTCGAGAAGGAAGGAGAAGTAGTACTCCTCCGCGATGGCGCTCGCCTCTTCGACGAGCACCTTGTGGACCGTGTGCCCCTTGATGTCCATGCCGAGGATGTCGGTCGCCTTGGCGGCCGCGTCGACCGCGTCCGCGGCCACCTTCACGCCGCCGGCCTTGCCCCTGCCCCCGGTCTTGACCTGGGCTTTCACGACGACGCGGCCGGTCAGCTCTTCGGCTGCCTTCCGCGCCTCCTCCACGGTGTGCGCGACGACGCCGCGCGGCACCGGGATGCCGTATTCCGCGAAGAGCTCCTTCGCCTGATGTTCGAACAGGTCCACGAGGGTCCGTCCTTGCTTCTCCGGCTGTTTCTACTGTGTTGACGGTCGCGCTGCGCACGACGGCTCATGCGCGCCTAAGGCACACTCGCGTCGACGACCAGGCCCCAAGCACGGTGACCCGGCGATTTCCGCCAATGAAGCCTAGCCCCACCGGGAGCCTGACCTCCCCAGCGGGTCCACTGTGGACCTTGCCAGGACAGGACGACATAGGGCAGAGTTTCGCAAAATATCTTTAACCACGTGGCCGAATCGCTGAGCTAGGCGCGTGGAGTTCCTAGCTGCGGCCATGCCGAACCAGCCCTTTAGCCCTTATATAGGGACGACTTACGGCGAAGCGGGCACCTTCGCGCTCACCCACTCCACGATCTCGTTCATGTGCGCCCCCGGCGTGAACACCTGGGCCACCCCCATGCGCTGGAGCGCGGGGATGTCCTCCTCCGGGATGACACCTCCGCCGAACACCACGACGTGGCCGGCACCGCGCTCCCGGAGCAACTCGACGACCCTGGCGAACTGCGTCATGTGGGCGCCGGAGAGCACCGAGAGCCCGATGGCCGCGGCGTGCTCCCGGACGGCGGTGTCCACGATCTGCTCCGGAGACTGGTGCAGGCCGGTGTAGACGACGTCGATCCCCGCGTCCCGCAACGCTCGCGCGACCAGCTTGACGCCACGGTCGTGCCCGTCGAGCCCGGGTTTGGCAAGGATGACGCGGATCGTTCCGCTGGGTTCCATGCGGACCTCCTCTGCGGTGCGTGAGCACACGCGGGACGGTCGTCGGCGCCGCGACCACGCGCACGCCCTCTTTTCGCAGCGTATCCCCTCAGTCCCCAGCAGGAAGGGCGGGACTCCTCATGGCGGCACCGGACGCCGCCTCCCTGGCACGCCCTTCCAGCGACACGAGACCCCATCCATGCCTTTTCGCGAAAGATCATCCGCTTGTCCCCCAGATCCGCGAAAATCAATAGATAGTTCCTCACTCCCTCCTCACAGGACACAAGAACCCCATGAGCCGCCGGATCCCCCTCATCGCCACCGCTCTCTCGACGGTCGCTCCCGCATCCCCGACGCCGCCCTCGCGACCGGTACGGCGGAAGCCCGGGCCGCCGGCGCCCTGGGCGGGGCGGTGAGGAGTCTGCTCAACGGCGACGGCGGCGTCACCATCGCCCAGACCGTCACGTTCGCCACCCCCACCGCGGCGGGCACCGACCTGCGCAGGGTCGCAGAACAAGGGCAGGCCGGACTTCGGAAGGGACGGGATCGCCGCCATGGGCATCCTCCAGCGGAAAGCTTATGCCTATTCCGCCCGAAGCCCGCGATTGAAGTCAACCGTCAAGCGGCCCGTCAGATGGAAAACCACGAAAGAGCCGCTCCATATAATTGTCGTCGACGGAACCCTGTATCAAAGCGATGCCGTCGTCATTAAAGAGCCACCCGCCACACCTAGCGGTCCGGAAGCCTCGACACCAAGGCTTCCGAACCCGCGCTCGTTGAGTCGGACGACATGCATGCCCCGCCGGACCACGGGTGACGCGGCCCTGGCTTCGCACCGTTCCATCGGCCTGCCGTATTCACCGCACTAAGCACGCCGACCACCGGGTAAATCGGTGATATAACAGCTTTCGCAACGGTGTCGGGAAACTCACACCCAACGCCATTGTGCACTCACAGCGGGTGAGGATTTTCCCTCCACCTGGACCGTTGGTCGACGGTTGCCCACATGCTGCACAATCCGCGGTCCCCACCTGCCGCACGCTCGACGACGCCGTGACTATATGGTGATCTTTTTCGTATAGAAAAGTCACCGGATTGCCTTAGCCGCAGTGAGGCATCCTGCAGGAGGAATTCACCCCCCATGAAGCGATGGATCACCCTTGCCGCAGCCGTGCTGGCCGCGCCCGCGCTTGTCGCGGGAGGCGCCGGGGCCGCGGTGGCCGCGCCGCGGCAGGATGCGGCTGCCGTGCTCACCCCCGGCGCGGCGCTCAAGCGCCAGCTGGCGGGCAAGGGCAGTGTCACGATCGACCACCGGCGGGCCACGTTCCACCGGGATGAGGACCGCGAGGACAGCGCGTACATCACGAAGGGTGTGCTGGGGTTCGACAAGGGCAAGGTGCGGTCCGTCGATCTCACTTCCCGCCTCGCCGTCTCCCCGGAGTTCCGCGAGATGCTGGCGGAGGAGAACACCGGCCTGCTCAGCCTGCTCACGCCCCGCCAGGTCATCGTGGTCAACGGCACCCGCTACGTCTACGACGAGCAGCTGGCGAAATATCTCCCCAAGCTCAAGATGTGGCTGAGCGCGCCGAACGGGGACCCGCTCTGGCCGACCGACGCCCTCGAGGTGGTCGACGTGCTGGACCCGATCACGCTCGACGGTGTGATGAGGCTCGGCGGCAAGAAGAGCCCCGGCGCCGTGTTCGAAAACGGCACGAGGACGACTCTCTACCGGGTGAAGACGACCGTCGGCGCCCTGAGCAAGATCTCTCCGCCGCTTCTGGAGAACCTCCGGCAGACCGGCCAGGCCACGCCCAGGGTGTTGCGCCGGCCCGCGACCGTCAAGGTCTGGCTCGGCCCCGACCAGCTTCCGCGCCGCAGCCAGGTGAGCGTCGCCGAGGAGGAAGAGTCGACCAAGACCACCACGGCCTACACCCGATGGGGCGGCCCCGCGACGGTCACGGCTCCCGACCCCTCACTCGTCGTCCGGAGAGACGAGATCACGTTGCCCGAGCACCTCTCCTCTCCGTTCAGCCTCCTCGTCGATCCGCCGCTCGACTCGGACCCACCCCGTAAGGCCGACCTCCAGCGCATCCCCTGAGCGGCGCCGGTAGGCATCGTGCGCAAGCACCGCGAACTTCTTCCACAAGCAATGGAGCCTCACCCGCAGCGAGGCACTTCCAGGAGGCCAATCTCATGAAGCGATGGACCACCCTTGCCGCCGCCGTACTCGCGGCCCCCGCCCTGGTCGCGGCCGGTGCCGGCACGGCTACCGCCGCCCCGCAGAAGTCCGGGTCGGCGGCGCTCACCCCCGGCGACGCCGTCAAGCGGGTGCTCAGCGGCACCGGCGGCGTCGCGATCAACCAGCGCAGCCGGCTGACCGTCAAGGGCGACAAGCGGCTGTCCGACTTCAAGGCGCCGGGACAGGTGACCTCGGGTGTCCTGGGGTTCGGCGGCGGCAAGGTGACCGCGCTGGACCTGAAGTCCCGCATGGTCGTCGCGCCGGAGGTGCGCGAGGAGATCAAGAAGGCGGACGAGGAGCTGGCGCAGCTCGCGCTTGAGCCCGTCCACGTGATCTCCGTCGGCAACGTGAACTACGTGAACAGCGAGTTCTTCGCGCAGTATCTCCCCACCGGCAAGACGTGGGTGAGCTCGCCGACCAAGGGCCAGGCCGTCTGGCCGCTCGACACCAACCCCAACGCCGTGGACCCCGCCTCGCTGAACGGCATGTGGAACCTCCTGACGAGCAAGGGCACCAAGAAGCCGGGCGGCACGTACGACGGCGTCAAGACCACCGTCTACGGCATCAAGACCACCATGGGCGAGCTCGCCAAGGCCGAAGCCTCGAAGGGGGGCAAGCCGGTCTACGTGCCCAAGGGCAAGGAGGCGAAGTCGCCCGTCACCATCAAGATCTGGCTCGGCTCCGACCAGCTCCCCCGCCGCGCTCAGGTCAGCCTCTCGATGAAGATCGGGCGGGCGACGCTGACGCAGAACAGCATCACGGATCTCACCGCGTGGGGTAAGCCCGTGAACATCACGGCTCCCGACCCGTCGCTGGTGATCAGCGCTGAGGACCTGCCGCAGCCGCTGTTCCCCGGCCTCCTGGACGACGCACTCCGCCTCGACCCCAAGCGGGTGCTCTCCTAACCGGCAACCATCCCTCATGCCTTCGCCACAGCGAGGCATTTCAGAAGGAAGTCCCCCTCTCATGAAGCGTTGGATCGCCATGGCCGCCGTGGCCGTCGCTCTCCCCGCGATCGCCGCGGCAGCCCCGGCAAGCGCCAAGAGCGCCCAGGCCGCCCCCAAGACTCCCAGTGCCGCGCTGAAGGCGTTCGTGGTGCCGGGCAACGGGGTCAAGATCACCGACCGCCTCAACACGTCGGTGAACGCCGGAGGCTACAAGGCCGGATTCAGCACGACGGCCAACGGCACGCTGGCCTTCGGTGCCGGCAAGGTCAACTCCCACGACCTCAAGCGGCGCTGGACACTCTCCCCGGTGTTCAAGCAGGCGCTGACCGCGGAGTTCAAGAAGGAATTCAAGACCGACGCGGCTCAGATCGAGAAGCTTCTCAAGCCCTCCCGCACCGTCGCCGTCGGCACGTCGCTCTACTACAGCGGCGCGTACTACGCGGACAAGCTGCCCGAGGGCAAGAAGTGGGTGCACACCAAGCTGCCCGCTCCGCTTCCGGTCACCAACGGCTCGCTGGTCAACGTCTTCAACCTGAAGACGTACAACGCCGTGCAGGCCGTCGCCACGAAGAAGTCGCCTGGCGGCACGCTCGACGGTGTGAAGACCACCCTCCTCCAGGGGAGCATCACGCTGGGCAAACTACGGCAGGTCTCGGACATCAAGCAGGCCTTCCCCCAGCTCACCCCTGCTCAGGCGAAGATCCCGGTCACCATCAAGATCTGGATCGGCGCGGACCAGCTGCCCCGTCGCGTAACCACCACGATCGCTCAGAAGCAGGGTAAGGGCGACACCGCGGTCACGACGACGCTCAGCCAGACCACCAACCTGACCGGATGGGCGAAGGGCGTCAAGGTGACGGCACCCCCGGCCGACCAGGTGGTCGAGCTCGCCGACCTCGACACCGAGGGCCTTGGCAACCTCAAGCCCTGGGACATGTCGACCAACTCCATCGGCTGACAACCAGCCGGGAACCCGGACCGCGGCCCGTGCCTACCTCCCCGGGGGCACGGGCCGTTCCCTTTTCACAGAGCACCGGTGCCGGACACCCGTTTCATAGAGCCCCTGGTGCCGGATGCCCGCTTGGTAGAGCCCTGGCCTCGGATGCCCGTCACCGCAAAGCCCGCCGACTGGCGCCCATCGCCGTGGCACCTACCGGCGGGTGGCCATCGCCGGAGACCGGCCACCAGGCGCCGATCACCGGTTCTTATGGAGAGGGACCTATAGGCAAGGCCCCGCCGGACAGATCCCCGATCAAAGGGTCTGCCGGCAGGGCCTGTCTACAAGGGCCGCGTCAGAGCTTCTCCAGCGACGCGTAGAGAAGCAGCAGCGTCTTCTCCCCCGAACTGCCGAAGTCGACCTTGACCTTGGTCTTCTCCGCGACCCCGTCGACGGTGAGCACCGTGCCGAGGCCGAACTTGTCGTGCGTGACGCGGTCGCCGGGCTTCAGGGAGGGCAGCTCACGCCCGGTGGACTTGCGCGCGGTGGCGGGCGCGGACTCCCTGCGGGTGGCGGCCGACCACGCGGTCTTCTCCGGCGGGGTGCGCCAGTCGACGAGCTCGCCGGGCACCTCGGCGACGAACCGCGACGCCGGGTTGAACGCCGGCGAGCCCCACGAGCTGCGCACCGCGGCGCGGGTCATGTAAAGCCGCTCACGCGCCCGGGTGATGCCGACGTAGGCGAGGCGGCGCTCCTCCTCCAGCTCCCGCGGCTCGCCCAGCGAACGCATGTGGGGGAAGACGCCGTCCTCCATGCCGGTGAGGAACACCACGGGGAACTCGAGCCCCTTGGCGGTGTGGAGGGTCATGAGGGTGACGACGCCCTGCCCGCCCTCGGCCTCGGGGATCTGGTCGGCGTCGGCGACCAGCGAGATCTGCTCAAGGAACTCGACCAGCGTGCCCTCGGGATTGGCCTCCTCGAACTCCCCCGCGACCGAGATCAGCTCGTCGAGGTTTTCCAGGCGGCTCTCATCCTGCGGGTCGTCCGACGCCTCCAGCTCCGCGCGGTAGCCCGTGACGGTCAGCACCTCGCCCGCGAGCTCGGCCGGCGTGACCTCCGCGGCCTTGGCCCGCAGCTCGTCGAGGAGCGCTGTGAACTCCTTGACCGCGTTGGCCGACCGGGTCGCCACACCGGGCGCCTCGTCGACGCGGAGCAGCGCGTCCCAGAACGTGATGCGCTCACGCGAGGCGAACGCCTCGATCATGGCCTCGGCGCGGTCGCCGATGCCGCGCCTCGGCACGTTGAGGATGCGGCGCAGCGACACGATGTCACCGGGGTTGGCGATCACCCGCAGGTAGGCCAGCAGGTCGCGGACCTCCTTGCGCTCGTAGAAGCGCACACCGCCCACGACCTTGTACGGCAGGCCGGTGCGAATGAAGATCTCCTCGAAGACGCGGGAGGCGGCGTTGGTGCGGTAGAACACCGCGACCTCGCCCGCCCTGACGTTCTCGTCGTCGCTGAGCCGGTCGACCTCGCCGGCGACGAACATCGCCTCGTCGTGCTCGTTGTCGGCGACATATCCGACGATCATGGGCCCCGCGCCCTGGTCGGACCAGAGGTTCTTCGGCTTGCGGCCCTCGTTGCGGGAGATGACGGCGTTGGCCGCCGACAGGATGGTCTGAGTGGAGCGGTAGTTCTGCTCCAGCAGGATGGTCGTGGCGTCGGGATAGTCGCGCTCGAACTCCAGGATGTTGCGGATCGTCGCACCCCGGAAGGCGTAGATCGACTGGTCGGCGTCGCCGACGACGCAGAGCTCGGCGGGCTCGACCGCGCCCTCCCGCACGACGTCGCCGTCGACGGTGAGCAGCTCCGGCCGCCCCACCAGCTCACGGATCAGCACATATTGCGCATGGTTGGTGTCTTGGTATTCGTCGACCAGGACATGCCGGAACCTCCGCCGATAGTGCTCGGCGACCTCGGGGAAGATCTGGAACAGGTTGACCGTGAGCATGATGAGGTCGTCGAAGTCCATCGCACCGGCCTCGGTGAGCTTCGTCTGATAGCTCCGATAGGCCTCGGCGACCTTGCGCTCAAGGTGAGTGCCCGCCTTCTCCGCGGCGGCCTCATAGTCGATCAGCTCGTTTTTGAAGTCGCTGACCTGGTTGGAGAAGGAACGCGGCGGATAACGCTTGGGATCGAGGTCCATCTCACGGCAGACCATCGCCATGAGCCGCTGGGAGTCGGCCTGGTCGTAGATCGAGAAACTCGTGGGGAACCCCAGCCGCTTGGCCTCCCTGCGCAGGATGCGCACGCACGCGCTGTGGAACGTCATCACCCACATGGCCCGGGACCGGGCCCCGATCAGGGCCTCGACCCGCTCCTTCATCTCTCGCGCGGCCTTGTTGGTGAAGGTGATCGCGAGGATCTCCTGGGGCTGGACATGCCGCTCAGACAGCAGGTAGGCGATGCGATGGGTGAGCACCCTGGTCTTGCCCGATCCGGCGCCCGCGACGATCAGCACGGGGCCGCCGGTATGGATGACGGCTTCGCGCTGCTGCGGGTTGAGACCGTCGAGCAAGGGGTGGTCAGCAGAGACTCGGGTGGGCACGTCCCTAGCGTACGGTCGCCCACTGACAACCGCCGCACGTCACGGAATAGTCGTTCCCGACACGCGCGTTTGGAGATCGAAGAACTCCCCCGCGCCGAGCGCCGACGAAAAGAGCGATCATGCTGGACGCAGCCGAGATCGAGCAGGTCCTGGTGGTGACCGCGCACCCCGACGACGTGGACTTCGGCGCGGCGGGCACAGTCGCACTGTTCACCGGCAGGGGTGTCAAAGTGACCTACTGCGTGGTGACCGACGGCGACGCCGGCGGATTCGACCGCGAGCTCGACAACTCCGGCATGGCCGAGTTGCGCCGCGGCGAGCAGCGGACCGCCGCCAAGGCGGTCGGCGTGGACGACGTGCGCTTCCTCGGCTACAGCGACGGCACGGTCGTGCAGACACTCGACCTGCGCCGCGACATCGCCCGCGTCATCCGCCAGGTGCGCCCCGACCTCCTGATCACCCACAGCCCCGAGCGCAACTACCGCTTCATCGCCCCCAGCCACCCCGACCACCGAGCCGTCGGCGGCGCGGCACTGGACGCGGTCTACCCCGACGCGCGCAACCCCTACGCGTTCCCCGAGTTGTTCAAGGACGAAGGCCTTGAGGCGTGGACCGTCCGCGAAGTCTGGCTGACAGGCGGCCCCACCCCCAACCACTACGTGGACATCACCGACACCATCGACCGCAAACTCGCCGCCCTCCACTCCCACGCGAGCCAGGTGAGCCACGTCGAGGACTTCGAGTCCTTCGTACGAAGCCGATTCGGCGAAGCCGCACTAGCCGCCGGCTACGGCGAAGACCGCTACGCCGAAGCGTTCCAGACCGTCACAACAGCCTGACCCTCCAGCGGCCCCAGATCGCGTGAGCTGCCCACCGCCGACGGGGGTGTGTTCTTCCCGACGGGGGCCGCCACCGTTGTGGGCGCCATGCCGGCTCCGGTGCTCGCCCGCAGGTTTCCGCCCGCCGTGGTGGTGCCTGCCCCGGCCCAAGGTCATGCAAGCCGCATCCTCGCCGCCGCAGGCTTCCCCGGCCCAAGGTCATGCAAGCCGCATCCTCGCGCCCGCAGGCTTCCCCGGCCCAAAGCCCAGTCGCCCGGCGTCAGACCGAGGTCGCGGCTCCCGGCTCCCCAACGTGGCGGCGCCCGCCGCGGAAGGTGAGCCGGGCGAAGACATAGCCCAGGGAGTTGGTGGCGAGGTGCAACATCGACGGGCCGAGCAGCCCGTGCCTGCGCCGCAGTTCGCCGAAGAGCGCCCCGGCCAACCCCGTGGACACCACCGTCCCTGCCACCGTCCGGACGACGCCGTTCACGCTCGGCACGGGCGCGGACACGGGCGCGGGCGCGGACATGGGCGCGGACATGGGCACGGGCGCGGACACGGACACGGACACGGACACGGGCGCCGGGCCTGACTCGCCCGAACGCACCTCGCCCACCCCTGCCTCGCCCGAGTCCGCCTCGCTCAGGCGCAACGTGCCCGCCCCCGTCCCGCCCGAGCGCACCTCGCCTGAGCCCGGCTCCCCAGTGGCCTCCTCCTGGCCGAAGACCAGGTGTGCCAGGGCGGGGTTGGACTTGGCCATGTCGATCGCGGGTAGCACGTGCCACAGGCCGAACAAGGCCGAGGAGAGGGCGATAGCCGTACGGTCCCCGTGCCGTCGGGCGAGGTGGCCGTGGAGCACGCCGCGGAAGGCCACCTCCTCCAGCAGCACGGTGCCGACCGGCACCTGCAAGAGCACCGCCTCAAGGGCCTCGGCGCGCGACAGGGACAACGCGCGCTCGTCGCGGAACAGCGGCCGGGTGTAGGGGATGGTGACGCCCGCGCCGTAGACCCCGGCCACCGCGCAGGCCAGCGCGCCGCCGACCTTGGCCCCTCGCGAGGTGCGGTGGAAACCCAGCTCGTCCCAGGTGAGCCCCGACTTCCTGGCCATCGCGACGAGCGCGGCCCCCGCGACGGCGGAGGTGAGCGGCGCGAGGCGGGGCGCGACCCGGTTGTTCAGCACGTTCGCCGCTACGAGCACGGCCAGCGATCTTCCCAGCACTCCTGCAAGCCTAATGCGGTGGTCCAGGTACAGACGTCCACACCCTGGTTGTATCCGGCGGCACCAGGCACCAGGCACCAAAAGAACAGTCCCAGGGCGACCTCGCGGGTGGCCGGGGAAGTCAGCCGGGGGTGCCCCAGGTGTGGACCGGCTCGTTGCTGTGCATCCGCTCGACGTAGTCCAGGGTCATCCGCCGCAGCGCCTCCTCCCTGCCGAGGCCCTCGTAGGCCCTCGCGGTGGCGACCTGCCAGCCGGCGCCGGTCATGCCGGTGAGGCAGCGGCCCTCGATGACCCCGAGCAGGCGGTCGCGCACCTTGGGGTCGACCCCCCACAGGTCCAGCCCCTCGTGGGCGAGGGGCAGCAGGCGGCGCAGGATCAGCTCCGAGGCGGGCACCTCGCCGACGCCCGGCCAGTAGAGGCGGGCGTCGAGCCCGTAGCGGGCCGCCGCGAACATGTTGTCCTCCGCGGCGGCGAACGACATGCGCGTCCACAGCGGCCGTTCGGCGAACGGCAGGACCCGCATGAGCCCGTAGTAGAAGGCGGCGTTGGCCGTGACGTCGAGCACGGTCGGCCCGGCCGGCAACACCCTGTTCTCGACCCGCAGGTGGGGGCGGCCGCCGACGACGTCGTAGACGGGGCGGTTCCACCGGTAGACCGTTCCGTTGTGCAGGGTGAGCTCGGCGAGTTCGGGGGTGTCGCCGCGGTCGGCGACCTCGACGGGGTCCTCGTCCTCGCAGATCGGCAGCAGCGCCGGGAAGTAGCGGACGTTCTCCTCGAAGAGGTCGAAGACCGAGGTGATCCAGCGTTCGCCGAACCACACCCGGGGCCGCACCCCCTGCGCCTTCAGCTCGGCGGGCCGGGTGTCGGTGGACTGCTCGAACAGGCACAGCCGGGTCTCGCGCCACAACTCCTTGCCGAAGAGGTAGGGCGAGTTGGCGGCCAGGGCCACCTGCGGCCCGGCGATGACCTGCGCGGCGTTCCAATGGGTGGGGAAGTCCTCGGGCGTCACCTGGAGGTGCAGTTGCACGCTGGTGCAGGCCGCCTCGGGGGTGATGCAGTCGGCGTAGGTGTCCAGCCGCTCGACCCCGTCGATCGACAGATGGAAGTCCTCGCCCCGGGCCTCGAAGATCTGCTCGTTGAGCAGCTTGTACCGAGGGTTGGCCGACAGTGTCCCCTCGCGCACGTCGGACTCCTGGAGGCTGGGCAGAATGCCCACCATGACCAGGTGGCCCCCCACGGACGCCGCGATCTCCTCGGCGCGGTTGAGGCGCTGCCTGATCGACTCCTCCAGGTGACGGGCGGCGTCCCCGGCGAGCGACTGCGGCGGAATGTTGATCTCGACGTTGAACTGCCCGAGCTCGGTCGCCCAGTCGGGCTGGGCGATGGCCTCAAGCACCTCGGCGTTGCGCATGGCGGCCTCGCCGCGCTCGTTCACGAGGTTGAGTTCGATCTCCAGGCCGATCATGGCACGTTCGAAGTCGAACTTGGACTCGCGCAACATACGTGCGAAGACGTCTAGGCACCGCCGCACTTTGTCGCGATATATCCGCCGATCCTCCCGACTGAACACTCGAGCTGGCACATCGCGACCCATATGGCAGACCTCCGGGTGGGCACCAAGTGATCCACCAATCCCCTTACCCAGAGTGCAAGTTCTTATCCCAAACACCCCAAAGGGTGCGTACGGCAGAAGCCAAATAGGCCACGCACCCCAGGCCGGACACCCAGCCCCAGCCCCAGCCCCAGGCCAGACGGCTCAGGAGAAACGGACCAGACCCAGCAACCTAGACGAGACGTCTCGCGTTGGCCCAGCGGGAGAGCTCATGCCGATTGGAGAGCTGAAGCTTCCGCAAAACGGACGACACGTGCGTCTCCACGGTCTTGACCGAGATGAAAAGCTCCCTCGCGATCTCCTTATAGGCATACCCACGCGCGATCAAACGCAGCACCTCGCGCTCCCGCTGGGTCAGCGAGTCGAGCTCAGGGTCGATCGGCGGCGCCTCGGTGGAGGCGAAGGCGTCAAGCACGAAGCCCGCCAGGCGCGGCGAGAACACCGCGTCCCCCTCGGCCACCCGCCGGATGGCGTCGGCCAGCTCCCGCCCGCTGATCGTCTTCGTGACGTATCCCCTGGCGCCCCCACGGATGACCCCGATGACGTCGTCCGCCGCGTCCGACACAGAAAGCGCCAGGAACCGTACCTGCGCCCCGGAGCCGAGCACCCGGCGCAGCACCTCCTGGCCGCCGCCTCCCGGCATGTGCACGTCGAGCAGCACTACGTCCGGCTGAAGTCTCGCGATCTCCGCCACCGCGGACTCGACGTCCTCGGCCTCGCCGACGACCTCGACGGCGTTGCCGAGTTCGGCACGGACACCCGCCCGGAACAGGCGGTGATCATCGACGATCAGGACCTTGACGAGGCTCACTGCGTCTCCAGCTTCATGGTCAACATCACTTCCGTACCCTCACCTGGCTCTGTGCGAATGCGGGCGGTTCCGCCGTGCCGCTCCATGCGTCCGATGATGGATTGGCGAATGCCCATCCGGTCCGCCGGCACCGCGTCCAGGTCGAAGCCCTTGCCGCGATCCCTGACAAAGATCGTAATCTCCTCCGGTTCTGCCTCCGCATAAACGGACACTACCGGCGACTCCGAGTATTTGGCGGCGTTGACCATCGCCTGTCTGGCCGCCTGCAATATCGCGGAGAGCTGCGGGTCCAGCGGCCGGTCGCCCACGCAGACCACCTCGATGGGCACCCCGTGCGCGTCCTCCTCCTCGGCCGCGACCCTGCGTACGGCGGCGGCCAGCGTGGCGTCGGCGTCCTGTTTGGGCTGGTAGAGCCAGTTGCGCAATTCGCGCTCCTGGGCTCGCGCCAGGCGGCTCACCTCGCGGGAGTCGTGGGCGTTGCGCTGGATCAGCGTGAGTGTGTGCAGCACCGAGTCGTGCACGTGCGCGGCCATTTCGGCCCGCTCCTCCTGGCGGATACGTTCGCGCCGCTCCTGCCGCAGCTCCTTCCAGAGCCCGGCGAGCCAGGGGGTGGCGATCAGGATGAGCCCGCCGACCACCACCGCGGTGAACAGCAGAGCGTTGCGCGCCTGCGCCAGCCCGCCCTCGGCGGCGAGCACACCGATCGCCCCGATGACCACGAGGGCCATGCCGAGCACCGTGCGCACGCGGTTCTTGCCCGCACCGGAGGAGGCCCCGCGCATCCAGCGCTGCCTGCGGTTCGGGTCGGCCTGCTGCCAGAGGATCAACGCGCCGATGCCGGCGACCGCCACCGGCCACGCCGTGATGCTCTGATTGGGCGAACCGGGCGAACCGGTCAACCAGCCGATCGCCAGCAGCGCGAACGCGATCGCTCCGAAGGCGGCGAGCTGGCTCCAATCGCGGCTCGGCGGCGGCCCCTCGTGCTCACGCTGCGGGGTGAACAGCCACAACGCCGCATAGGCCACCGCCCCCAGGCCGTTGGCCATCGTCAGCAGGACAAACGTCAGCCGCAGCACGACGGGGTCCAGCCGGAGCTGCTCGGCGGCCCCCTGCGCCACACCGGCCACCAGCCGTCCCTCCACCGGCCGGGTCAGCCGTGGATATCCGGGGTTGTCCTCAGGCGACGGGGTCGGCGCGTCGCGGAGGGTCTGTCGGTCAGCCATATTGCCAGCATCGTCACATGTCAGCCCATTGATCGCATCAGGGCTTGGCCCTGAGACCCCCCTGACCCGATGCTCTAGGTGAGGCCGGGGCAGGAGGGGCACACGCGCACGGCGACTCGGGGACGTCTCAGGGGTGTCCCCGATGCCGACCGCCCTTGTCAGAGGCGACGATAGTGACATGACGGACAGCGGGCCCGATCCCAGCTTGACCGCCCAGGGATCGGCCGGCGCCGACAGCCCCGAGGCGGCGACAACCAATACGGCGAGCACCAATACAGCGACCACCACGGCGGCACGGCCGCAGCCACTGCTGCGGTCGAACCAGGGCCGGGTGTTCACCGGCGTGTGCGCCGGCCTCGGCCGCCACGCCGGAATCGACCCGGTCCTGTTCCGCGTGACGTTCGCCCTGCTGAGCGTCGCCTCCGGCACCGGCCTGATGCTTTACGCCGCCGCCTTCCTGCTCATGCGCAACGCGCAGGGGCGACCCGGCCTGATCGAGCAGTGGACCCGCCGGGCCTTCGACACCGAGATCGTGCTGGCCCTGCTGACCGCGGTCTTCGCCTTCGGGATCATCATCAGCCTGGCCTCCGGCGGCATCGGGATAAGCACGCTGATACTCGGCACGGTGCTCGCGATCACCTTGCTGGCGGCCCGCAGCCGCGGCGTCGAACTGCCCGCCCTGGTGCGCTCGCTGCCCGAGTGGATCGGCACGTGGCGCTCGCGCGGCGCCAAGCTCCCGACCGACCCGATGGACTCGGCTGTGCCGTACGGCACGGCGGCCGCGTGGGCCGACGCCCCCACCCCGGCCGGGCCGCGGCCGGTGCCGTCGCGGCAGGACACCGGGGCCTACACCGCGGTGTCGATACTCGTGGACCGCGAACCCGCCGCACCGGAACCCGCGCGGACCGAGCAGACGGAGCGGACGGAGCGGACGAGGACCGAAAGGGCACACTCGGCGCCCGCGGCTCATGCGGACGAGCCCCCGGTGACACCTCCGCAGGGCTTCGCCGTACCTCCGCCCGGCCACGCCCCGCCGCCCGACGACCGGCCCCACTATGAGCGGACCGCCGACGGCGTGGGGTACGGCGCGGCCAGCGAGCCGTTCGCCCCGCGCGGGCCCTATCAGCAGCACGCGCACCACGAGCAGTACGGCGGGCCCGCCGGCTACGACTACTCCACCCCCTACCCCCGTCAGTACGACGCCCCCTTGTTTCCCGCCGCCCCGGCCACCCCACCGGCGAAGAAGAAGAAACGGAAGCGACCGAAGTCCTACGTCAGCGCGCTGACCCTGTGCCTGGCGATGATCGTTGGAGGCGTTGTCGTGGCCAACGAATCCGTTCCCGGCCCGGTGCTTCCCTCCGTGGCCGGCGGCGCCATGCTTGTCACGATCGGCTTGGGTCTGCTGGTGGCCACGTGGTTCGGCCGGGGCGCCGCGCTCGTGGCGGCCGGCACCATCATGTCGGTTGTCCTGGTGATAGGAGCCACAGTGGGCGGTGTGCAGAAGAAGGTCGGTTCGGCGCGGTGGATGCCGACGACAGTCGCGGAGGCGGAGAAGACCTATGCGCTCGGCATCGGCGAGGGCACCCTCGACCTCAGCGATCTGAGGCTGGAGCCGGGCAGCCGGACGACCTTCAACGCCTCGATCTCCTTCGGGGAGATGACCGTGATCCTCCCGCCGACGGCGCGGGCGGAGGTCACCGGATACGTGCGGTTCGGCGACGTGCAGATCGACCACGCGGTGGTGGGCGGCACGGATGTGCGGCACCACAAGATCCTGGAGCCGGAGGTGCGGCCGAAGGGGGCCGTGCCGACGATCGTGCTGGAGGTCCGGGCCGGGGTCGGCGACGTGGAGGTGCGCCGTGCCGCCTGAGGTCGAACACGCTGAGAGGCGTCCGCGTCAACGGCACCGCACCGACTGGATGGCCCTGCTGAGCGGGCTGCTCTTCATCGCCATCGGCATCGCGGTCATGTCGGGCGAGGCGACCGACGCGGTGGTGCTTTTCCCGATTCTGGTCGTCGGCCTGGGGTTTGCGGGGGTTGTGGCGATCATCGCGCGAGTGATCAGAGGACCGGAGCGCTGATCCTCGGCAGCCGGCCGCGTGCTGGCTAAGCTGGCAGGTCACGGCGGGAGTGCGCCTCGCGTGAGCGGTCAGGGGGTTGGACCGGGAAGATCCGGAGCGTAGTTTCGCTGTATCGGTCCCCCCTCGCTCATGGGAGAACCAATGCCACGGATCACCGTCACCGTCGACGGAGTCGGCTATGAGGAAGAGGTTGAACCTCGTCTTCTGCTCGTTCACCTGCTCAGGGACACACTCGGCAAGACCGGCACCCCCATCGGGTGCGACACCACCAACTGCGGCGCCTGCACCGTGCTCATGGACGGCAAGAGCGTCAAGAGCTGCTCCGTTCTGGCCGTGCAGGCCGATGGATCGGAGATCACCACCGTCGAGGGCCTCTCGGCGAACGGCGTCTGGCACCCCATGCAGCGGGCCTTCCACGAAGAGCACGCGCTGCAATGCGGCTTCTGCACCCCCGGCATGATCATCGCGGCGATCGACCTCGTGCGCACCGACCCCGACCCCGACGACGCCACCATCAGGGAGGGCCTGGAGGGCAATCTCTGCCGGTGCACGGGATATTGCAACATCGTCCGCGCTGTACGCCGCGGCGCCCAGGAGATGGGGGTGAACACCCCGTGACCGAACAACTCACCCGCGAACCGGCCACCGGTGAGGTCGGCCGGGCCCGCCGCCGCAAAGAGGACGCCAGGCTCATCACCGGGCGCACCCAGTGGACCGACAACATCCACCTGCCCGGCATGCTGCATGTGGCGTTCCTGCGCAGCCCGATGGCTCACGCGAAGATCCTCCGTGTGGACACCTCGGCGGCGCGCGGCCTGCCCGGTGTCGTCGCGGTCTACTCGGGCGAGGACTTCGCCGCCGAGCAGGGCAGCCTGCCGTGCGCGTGGCCGGTCAGCGACGACTGCGTGATCCCCGAGCACCCGCCGATGGCCGTCTCCCGGGTGCGCTATCCGGGCGAGGCGGTGGCCTGCGTGGTCGCGACCGACAGATATCGGGCGGCGGACGCTCTAGAGGCCATCGAGGTCGACTACGAGCCGCTGCCCGCCGTACTCGACATGACCGGCGCGCTCACCGACGCCGCTCCGAAGGTGCATGAGTCCGGCAACAAGGCGTTCACCTGGAAGTTCGCCGGCGGGGACATCGACGCCGCGCTCCAGGACGCGCCCGTGGTCGTGGAGCGCACCTATGTGCAGCAGCGGCTCATCCCCAGCGCCATGGAGCCCCGCGCCGTGGTCGCGACCACCGACGGCGACTCCTTCACGCTCTACTCCGCCACCCAGATCCCGCACATCCTCCGGGTGATGGCGGCCCTGACCACCGGCATCCCCGAGCACAAGCTGCGGGTGATCGCCCCTGACGTCGGCGGGGGCTTCGGCTCCAAGCTCCAGGTCACGGCGGAGGAGATCCTCGCCCTGCTGATCACCCGCCGCCTGGGGCGCCCGGTCAAGTGGACCGAGTCGCGCAGCGAGGGCAACCTGACCGTGCACCACGGCCGCGACCAGCTGCAGCGCATCACTGTCGCGGCCGACAGGGACGGCCGCCTGCGCGGCCTCAAGGTCGATCTCCTCGCCGACATGGGCGCCTACCTGATGCTGGTGACGCCGGGTGTGCCGGTGCTGGGGGCGTTCATGTACAACGCGATCTACAAGATGGACGCCTACGATTTCACCTGCACCGGGGTGTTCACCACCAAGATGCCGACCGACGCCTATCGCGGGGCGGGCCGGCCCGAGGCCACGTTCGCCATCGAGCGCATCATGGACGAGCTCGCCGCCGAGCTCGGCCTCGACCCCCTCGACCTGCGGCGGCGCAACTGGATCGCCCACGAGGAGTTTCCCTACACCACGATCGCCGGGCTGACATACGACTCCGGCAACTACGAGGCGGCAACCGCCAAGGCGATGGAGCTCTTCGGCTATGAGGAGCTGCGGGCCGAACAGGCCGCGCGCCGGGAGGCGGGCGATCCGGTGCAGCTCGGCATCGGCGTCTCGACATACACCGAGATGTGCGGCCTGGCTCCCTCCCGGGTGCTCGGCGCGCTCGCCTACTCCGCGGGCGGGTGGGAGCACGCCTCCGTGCGCATGTTGCCCACCGGCGCGGTCGAGGTCGTCACCGGCACCAGCCCGCACGGCCAGGGCCACGTGACCTCCTGGAGCCAGATCGTGGCCGACGCGCTCGGCGTGCCGTTCGAGGCGGTCACGGTGCTGCACGGCGACACGGCCGTGTCGCACAAGGGCATGGACACATACGGCTCGCGCTCGCTTGTCGTCGGTGGCGTCGCCGTACTCCGGGCGTGCGAGAAGGTGAAGGAGAAGGCGCGGCGGCTCGCCGCGCACATGCTGGAGGCCGCGGCGGAGGACATCGAATTCGACGCCGGGTCGTTCCGGGTGAAGGGCACGAGTGCCGCCAAGAGCATCCAGGAACTGGCGTTCGCCGCGTTCGCCGCGCACAACCTGCCGGACGGTTTCGAGCCCCGGCTCGACGCGGACGCCACGTTCGACCCGGAGAACTTCTCCTATCCGCACGGCACACACCTCTGCGCGGTGGAGGTGGACACCGAGACGGGCATGTCGAAGATCCGGTCCTACGTCGCGGTGGACGACGTCGGCAACGTCGTCAATCCGCTGATCGTGGAAGGGCAGGTGCACGGCGGGCTCGCGCAGGGCATCGCGCAGGCGCTCTACGAGGAGGCCGTCTACGACGGGGAGGGCAATCTGCTCACCACGACTATGGCCGACTATCTGCTGCCCACGGCGCTTGACCTGCCGGATTTCATCACCGACCGCACCGAGACGCCCGCCACGACCAACCCGCTCGGGGTGAAGGGCGTGGGCGAGGCCGGCACGATCGCCTCGACACCCGCGGTGGTCAACGCGATCGTGGACGCGCTCAGGCCGTATGGCGTGACCGACGTCCGCATGCCCTGCACCCCCGAGCGTGTCTGGCGCGCGATTCACGGGAGTTCGTCATGATTCCAGCGGCTTTTGACTATGCCCGGCCGTCCTCCCTCGGCGACGCCGTCGAGGCCCTCACGGACGCCGGGGAGGACGCCAAGGTGCTCGCGGGCGGCCAGTCGCTGCTGCCGCTGCTCCGGCTGCGCCTCGCCTATCCGACCGTTCTCATCGACCTCGGCAGGGTGCCCGAACTCCAGGGCATCGCGGACGAGGGCGACCACATCCGCATCGGCGCCATGGCCACCCACGACGACGTCGTACGGTCACCCCTCGTCAACGCCGCATGCCCGTTGATCGCCCTCGCCACGGCCACGGTGGCCGACCCCGCCGTGCGCCACCGCGGCACCTTCGGCGGGGCTCTCGCCCACGCCGACCCAGCGGGCGACCTCCCGGCGGTGGCACTCGCGCTCGACTGCGTGTTCCTCACCCGCTCGGCCTCGGAGGGCAGGGAGATCCCGGCCGCCGAGTTCTTCGTCGACTACCTGGAGACGGCGATGGATCCCGGGGAGATCCTCGTGGCGGTCAAGGTGCCCAAACTCGGGGCGGGGTGGGGCTATCACTATGAGAAGTTCCACCGCACGGCCCAGTCGTGGGCGACGGTCGGCGTGGCGGCAGCCGTACACCGGGACGACGGCACCATCCAGGACGTCAAGGTCGCGCTGACGAACATGGGGTCGACCCCCGTGCGGGCCGGCGCGGTCGAAACGGCGGTCCGGGGGCTCGACCCGCACGACGCGACGTCGCTCGCCGCCGCCTGCGACCAGGCCGATCAGGGCACCAGCCCGCCGGCCGACCTGCACGCCCAGCCCGACTACCGGCGGCATCTGGCCCGGGTGCTCACGCGGCGCGCGATCCGCCGGGCCGCCGACCTGGAGCCAGGTTGATCTGATGGACAATGCCCATCGGGCGCCGCGCAGATAGTGTTATTAGGGCAGACAGAACGGAGCCGTCCCATGGCGATGCGATTCGAGCATGAATTCTCGGTACCGGTCCCGGTTGAGCAAGCCTGGTCGGTGTTGCGGAACGTCGAGCGGGTCGCTCCCTGTCTGCCCGGCGCGGCCCTGGACAGCGTCGAGGGTGACGACTTCACCGGCCGCATGAAGGTCAAAGTGGGGCCGATCACCGTGACCTACCGCGGCGAGGCCAGCTTCCAGGAGGTCGACAAGGACAACTACTCCCTGTCCATCAAGGCGGCGGGCAAGGAGTCCAGAGGCACGGGCACGGCCAGTGCCACCGTCACCGCGCGCCTGCACCCCCAAGGGGACAGCACCAAGGTCACCGTGGTGACCGACTTCAACGTCACCGGCCGGCCCGCGCAGTTCGGGCGCGGTGTCATGGCCGAGGTCGGCGGAAAACTGATCGACCGGTTCGCCGAGAACCTCTCGGCTCTGCTCAGCGAGGGCGTGCCTGAGACCGCCGAGCAGCCCCTCATGACGACGGCCGAGTCCAACGGCTCGGCTCCCGCCGTACCCGTCACCGTCCCGTCCGTGGACCCCGCCCACAACATCAACGCCGCCGACGAGGGCGAACGCGCCTCCGTGCGACACCTCCCGACCGACCCGCGTCCCGCCGGCACCGTGCGCACCAGCCGCTCCGCCGAGGAGGAGGCCCTCGACCTGCTCGAAATCGCCGGCGCCCCCCTGCTCAAACGCGCCGCCCCGGTCCTCGCCGGGCTCGCCGCCCTTGTCGCGCTGCTCTGGGTCTTCCGCCGGCTTTTCACCCGCCGCGGCTGAACGGCGGCGCCATTCCCCTGATCGACCAGATCAGTCCGATAAGCGTAAACAACCATGTCCTGCGAATTATGTACTGACAAAGAAACAGTCGACAGTTCATAAGGCCGGACAACTTTGGACTTACGCTCGGGATTAGCTCAGGTCGGGTCAATCAGGGGGACGCATGCCGAGCTGTAGCGTGGTCGTGATCGTTTACAACGATGCGGAGCGGCTGCCGCGTGCGGTGCGGTCGGTGCTCAGGCAGTCGTTGCACGATCTTGAGGTGATCGTCGTCGACGACGCGAGCACCGACGGCACGGAGTGCGTGGCGCGGGCGCTGACCGAGGAGGACACGCGGGTCAGATATGTGCGGCGGCCCGTGAACAGCGGGGGATGCGGAGCGCCGCGCAACGAGGGACTCGACGAGGCTCGCTCGCCTTATGTGATGTTCGTGGACAGCGACGACGAGCTGACCGCGCACGCCTGCAAAAGCATGATGACCGAGCTCGAACAGACCGGCGCCGATTTTGTGACCGGGCAGATATCCCGCCTGTTCGAGACGACGGGCAAAACCCAGCGTTATTATTCCCGGCTTTATCGGCGCCGGACCGTGCGCGGCATCGCGAACGCCCCCGAGATGTTCCTCGACAGTTTCTCCACCAACAAGCTCTACCGCACCGATTTCCTGCGTGCACGGGGGTTGAGGTTCCGTGAGGACCTGCATTACGAGGACCATGTGTTCACCGCGGAGCTGTTCGCCGTGGCGAAGACTTTCGCCGTCGTGCCGTGGCCGGTCTATCTGTGGCATCGGGCACCCGACGGCGAGGGGCCGCGCACCTCGATCTCCCTCAGCATCCGGGAGATGGACAATGTGCGCCACCGCGTCGAGGCCGCCCGGATCAGCGACGACATTCTGCGCCGCCACGGGTTGCCCGAGTTGGTGCCCGAGCGGCACGACCGCTTCATCCGCCAGGATCTGCGGGTCTATCTGAGCCCGCTGGCGCTGCGCGACCGGCCGTGGGTGAAGGAGTTCGCCGCGATGATGCGGCCCTATCTGGAGGAGATCGGCCAGGAGGTCGTGGAGCGGGCCGACCCCATGATGCGGGTGTGCTGCCACCTCATCATGGCCGACCGGATCGACGATCTGCGAGTGGCGGCGGCCTCCCTGACCGGGCCGAACGCGCCGCCGCGGGTGGCGCTGGTGCGCGACGGCCGCACCCATTGGGGGTCTCGGCCCGACGAGCGGCTCGACATCACGCCGCTGCGCCTGGCCGAGTTGCCGTTCAGCGCCTCGCGGCTGCGCCACGAGGTGGAGGAGTTGGCCGCGGAAGGCTCGGCGGTGACGTTGCGGGTGCGCACGTTCGACCCCTTCGGGGTGTTGTGCGACCTCTCCAGCTGGTCAGCGCATCTCCGTCTCAAGACCGGCGAAGTACGGCTCAAGCCACGGCGCCAGCCGAACGGCACCTACCTCACCGACATCCGGCTCGACCTGGCGGCCATGCCGAGACCGGGACGATTCAAGCTGGGCTATGACGGGTCACATGATCCAAGCATTTCCATCACCCGCCACGCCGACCGCCACAGGACCGCGGACCGCCTCCTGATGAACCACGACCTCGAATCCGTCCAGGTGAAGGCCGGCTCCCACACGGTGACGATCGGCTGCCAGGCTCCCGCCGGGTGGCTGCGGATGCGGTGGCAGCGGGCGGGCCTGCTGCGCCACGCACGGCGGATCGTGCCCCTGGGCCGCAAAGTGATCAAGGAGCTCGGCCGCCCCGAGGTCAAACTCAAGGTCTACAAGGGCCTGATCCGGGTCGTACCCGTCAAAGCTGACCTGGCGCTCTTCGAGGCCGACTGCGGCAAGGGTTACACGGGCAATCCCCGCTACATCTATGAGGAGATCCGCCGCCGGGGGCTCCCCCTCAGGGCCGTGTGGTCGGTGTCCAAGGGTCGAGCGGCGTTCCCCCCGGAGGTGACGCTGGTGCGCCGGATGAGCTGGCGCTATGTCTGGACCCTCGCCCGCGCCGGCGTCTGGGTGGACAGCCACAACCTCCCCCTCGACTTCCCCAAGCCCAAAGGCACCCGCTATTTGCAGACCTGGCATGGTCAGGGCATCAAAACGGTCGGCTACGACTCACCCGACCTGCGCGCCGACCTCCCGGGCCCGAGACGAACGTGGCGTGCCGCGGTGGCCCGCTGGGACGCGCTGGTCTCCCCCGGCGCGGAGTTCGAGCGGGTCTTCCTCCCCTCCAACGACTACACCGGCCCGGTGCTGCGCTTCGGCTCCCCCCGCTGCGACGTGCTCGTACACGGCGACGACGGCGCCGCCCACCGGGTCAGGGCCGGCCTGGAGATCCCTCCCGGCACCCGGCTGCTGCTCTATGCCCCGACCTATCGCGACCAGGCCAAAGGCTCCGGCCGGTCCGTCCGAGCCGACCTTGAGGAGATGGCGCGGCACCTGGCCGGCCAGTGGGTGGTGGCGCTCCGCCCCCACCCCGTGGAGCGTTACCGTGTGCCGGAACACCTGCGGCATTTCGTACGGCACGCCGGAGCCTATCCGGAGATCAACGACCTGATGCTGGCCGCCGACGCGCTGCTCACCGACTATTCCTCGGTGATGTGCGACTACGCCGTCACCGGCCGGCCCATGATCTTCCTCGTCGACGACTGGGACGAGTTCCGGCTCACCGCCCGCGGCGTCTACCACGACCTGCCCGCGATCGCCCCCGGCCCCTGCGTTACCACCACCGAGGAGATCGTCGCCGCCCTGAACGACCTGCGCAAGGTCAGCGCCGACCACGCCGAACGCTACGTACGCTTCCGCCGCCTCTGGTGCGCCGACGAAAAAGGCCACGCGGCGGCCCGCGTGGTGGAGGCCTTCTTCGACACCGGCCCCCCGAGGGTCACGTTGCAACGCCGCCCCCTGCTGGTCCCCGCATCCGCCGGAGGCCGCTGATGATCGCCGCGAACGGCCTCTCCCTGGCCTTCATTTGCCTGGACGCCGACACATTGGGCGGCATGCAACGCGTCACCCACACCGTGGCCCACGGCCTGGCGTCCCGCGGCTACGAGGTGCACGTGGTCGGCCTGCACCAGGCCACCCACCCCTTCCGCTACATCCGCACCCCGGCCTATCGGCACCACGTCATCCACCGCTCCACGCCGGGCCGTCTCATGCGCCGCGCTGGCGACCGCACCCTGAAGAGACTCCTCAGCCGCCTGTCCCCCGGCTACACGATCATGACCTCCCCCAGCGTGGTCTCCCGCGTGAGCGACCTGGTGCCGCCCCACCTGCACCGCATCGGGCAATACCACGGCTCCTACGAACACGCCCGCGGCTCATGGCACCTGGGGTCGATCCGCCGCCACTACGGCCACCTGGCCCAGGCCGTCTTCCTCAGCGACGACGACGCCCGGCGCTTCGCCGACCACGCGCTGCTCCCCAACACGCACCACATTCCCAACCCACTCGCCACCTGGCCCTGCAACGTCTCCCCCCTGACCACCCGCCGGGTCCTGGGCGTCGGCCGCCTGGAAGGCGTCAAACGCTTCGACCGCCTCATCACCGCCTTCGCCCACGCGGCTCGCGCCGTACCCGACCCGTGGGAACTCCACCTCATCGGCGACGGCACCGAACACGACCGCCTGGCCGCTCACGCCGCCCACCACGGCGTGTCCGACCGCGTCGTCTTCCGCGGCCGGGTCGCCGGCGATGAGATGGCGGGCGAATACACCAAGGCCTCACTCGTCGCCGTGTCCAGCGAACACGAAGGCCACCCCCTGGTCCTCGGCGAAGCCGCCTCGTACGGCCTGCCCTCGGTGGCGTTCGACATCTCGGGGGGCATCCGCACGGCAGTGGCCGACGGCGGCATCCTCGTCCCCCCGGGTGATGTGGAGGGGTTCACCACGGCGCTGACCTCGTTGATGCTCTCCCCCGCCAAGCGCCGGGCCCTCGGCCACAGCGCGCGTCTCAACGCCAGACATTTCCGCTTGGACCAGGTGCTGGACGAGTGGGAACAACTCTTCACCCACATCGCCCGCTGACCTCGGCGAATGGCATCCGTACCACCCGCTGACCTCCCCCTGAGACCGCAGGATGGCATCCGTACCACCCGCTGACCTCCCCCTGAGACCGCAGGATGACGTGGGTCAGGACCCGTCTGGTGATCTGCGGATTCTCCACCCGCCCCCGATTGCCGGTACGGCGGAAGCCACCGAAACCAGGCCGGCGGTCCTCAACAGCCGACGACCCGCTGAGCTGTCACTCCCTGACGGGAATCGCAGTGGCCGAAACTTTGATCTTGCGCGTGCCGCGGAATGCGCTACCGAATTACGGTTATCTGCTCAAGCAGGTTCGTTGTCACGCTATCGAGGCGGGCCGCATTGGCCGGGTCGAACTCCTTGGCGGTCAGCCGCAGAGGTTTGCCCTGCTTGTAGGCGGTGATGGCGGGTCCCGGCGCGTTGTCCAACAGCGCGGCGATCGGCACAATCGCCTTGCCGACCGGTGTGGCGAAGAGCCGGGCGAACGCCTTGACGACAGCCCGCTTGGGCTGCGGCAACGGATCGGCCAGACTCGTGTTCACGAAGCCGGGGTTGTAGAGGACATAACGCGTGCGGGCCGCCGGATAGCGAGCGGGGAACGCGACTCCAAGCAGGTCGTTGCAGCGAGACGCCTGCATCGCCGCCCGCATCCCCGTATAGCCCTTGCGCCACTGAAGGTCGTCCCACTTGACGTGCCCCGGCACGCCACCCGGTCCGGCGATGTTCATCACGACGGGCGCCTCGGCGCGTTCCAGATGTTCCATCAGACCGTGGCAGATGACGAAGCGGCTCAGATAGGCCAGCGCGAAGGTGAACTCCAGCCCGTCCACCGTCTCCTCGCGCGTTGAACGGAAACGCTGGGTCGCGAACACCAGGCCGTCCACGGCCTCGGTAGTCGCCTTCACCTCCTCCACCACGTGCCGCATTCCCGCGACGGTGCTCAGATCGGCCCGGAGAAACACGGCCCGGCCCTCGGCGCCGAGCCCGCGCGCCTCGGCGAGAAAAGCGCGCCCTTTGGCTTCCCCACTGGCCACGGCGATCACCTTGTCCCCACGCCGCAGAAAATGCAGCCCCAGCCCCTTACCCATGCCGTCCGTGCCGCCAGTGATCACGTATGTGCGCATCCCAAAGCCCCTAAGTCATCGACCGATGACAAGAATGCTAGGCACATCGCATAGATAAGTCAACGTCCGATGACTTACGATGACTTCATGGACCAGCCGAAACGCCGCGACAAGGCCGCCACCCGCGCCAAACTCCTCGACGCCGCCCGCCTCCGCTTCGCCCGCCACGGCTTCGACGGCACAGGAGTGCGCGACATCGCGGCGGATGTGGGCGTCGATCCGGCCCTGGTCTTCCGTTACTTCGGCTCGAAGGAGCAACTTCACGAGGAAGCCCTGCGCGTGGAGATCCCAACCGGCCTCACAGACGACCCGGCGCGCCCACTCACCCACATCACCGACACGTTGCTACACGACGTCGTCTTCGCCGACTGGGAACAGTTCGCCGGCGAGCACCCACTACTGGTGATGCTGCGCTCCGCAGGACGCCCGACCATCCGCGACCAGATGCGGCAACAACTCTGCGAGGGCTACCTACCCGACTTCGCCGAGCGACTGGGCGGCGACAACCCCGCCCTACGGGCCGAACTGGTAGGCGCCCTACTGATCGGCATGGGCGTAATGCGCACGATTCTCAACACCCCCGCCCTACACAACGCCTCCTACGAGGAGACCCGCACCCTGGTCACCCGCCTGATCACCGCCTTGTCCGACTAAACCGCCCCATCAGACGCCCGCTGGCCACCTGACTGGCCACCACCCATCCGGCTAAACCCGGCCTCCTACCGGACGCACCCCGATCGCACGACAGCGCCTTGTCCGCTCCCCGGTCCCATCTGCCCTACCTGTGATCCGGCGTCGTAGATGCCCTCAGGCCAAACAAAGAGTGTGACGTGCTCACTCCTCACTTCTCCAGCCAACACAACGCCTCCCCCGGCAAGACACACGCGCTCGTCCCGAGCGAGGGCTCGACAGACCACATGGCGTCCCGGAAAGAGAGCCGCATTGTCCGGCTTCGCGCTAGGCAGGGCTTGGCAGACCACATGTCGTCCCGAAAGAGGGCCAGGAGGAGCACACAACCTAACGGTTCGCCCGCATTCCTCCCGAGCGAGGGCTCAGCAGACCACGCGGCACCCCGAAAGAGGACCATGTGACCTGGAACGGTATGCCTGCACTGAGTCAGGGCTCGGCAGATCACGTGACGTTCCGGGAGGGGGCCACGTGATCTGCCTGAGCTGTGAGTCGCTAATGCGTGACCAACTCGCGTGCCGGGGTGGCCTGTTGGGGGATGCCGGCGAGGGCGCGTTGGCCGGAGGTGAGGAGGGCGGCGATGGGGGCGGGTTCGCGCATGCGGCTGAGGCGGTCGCGGACGTCGCGGCGGACGCGACCGGCGCGACGGCGTTGGGCGGTGCGCTGGTAAGTGAGGAGTTGATCCCTGGGGAGGCGGGGAACACCGGACAACTCGTAGCCGTTGGCCACGAGCCGGCCGCCGAACATCTGCTCGCAGAGTGCGATCTCCCAAGACTCCAGGCGGGTCACCCAGCTGCCCACCTTGGCGCGGGTCACATCGGCGTGGGTGTTGCTGTGCCACACCTTGTGCACAGGGACGGCGACGCTGGCGGCCTCGCGCGGTGAGCACATGGCGGGGTCGAAGTCTTCGCCGAGAAAGACGCAGAGCCTTTTGAGCTCGGTCTCGGGGTCGGCCGTCAGGTCTTCGTAACGCAGCTCGTAGTAGGTGTCGGCGGGCAGACGGCGCGCATATCGGCGGCCGAAGTCGATGGCCTCGGCCCAGGTGGCGACGGCGTGGTAGACATCCAGGGTGTACCACGGCATCTCTTTCAGAGAGGCCACGCAGTCACGCCCATCCCTGATCAAATGCACGAACTGCGCGTCGGGGAAGAGCCTGAGCAGAATGTCGATCTGCTTGATGTAGCTCGGCCGCTTGTCGCCCCAACGGGCCTTGCCGTATTTATCGGCGTAATCGCGGAAGGCGGCGCCGATCACCGAGCCGAGGGAGCCCGGCCCGGCCTCGGCGTGCTCGACGAACTCCTCACCGTCGACACCGAGGTCGCGGAACTTGGTGGAGCGGTCGTTGACAATCCACTCGGCCAGCCCACGCCTGGCCGACGCCTCACGCATGTCCCCGAACACGCGGCGGCGGTAATAAGCGGGAAGCAGGAACCGGGTCTCCGGCGGCACGGCCATCCGCGGATGCGAGTGCAGCATGAGTTGCAACATCGTGGTGCCGGAGCGCGGGCAACCGATGACGAAGACCGGCCTGTCTGATTGCATGACTGTAGACCCCCGTTAATTCCGTTCAGGCGAGCGCGTGTTCGTGGCTCTTTTCGGCGGGCACGCCCGCCCCCCTCGTGTAGAGCCACATCCGATAGACAAGGAAGATCTCGTTGGCCAGGAGCAGGGCACCGGCTCCGACCGAGACGGGGACGAGCGCGTGCGCGCCGATCAGTGGGGCGACCACGAACACCGCGGCGTGAAACTCGATGCCGCTGATGAGGTGGCTCCGCACCCGATGCCGGGCGAGAAAGCGGTCAAACCGGCGGAACGGGCCCCCACCCTGCTCCGCCGGATCCTGTGCGTGCTCGGTCGCCACATCACGACCCGTCTCAGCCTCGTGCAGGACGTGCGAGTGCGCGACAAACGGCCCCCCGGCCTGCCCCGCGTCACGACCTGTCTCAGCCCCGTGCACGGCGTGCGCATGCGGGGCGAACGGGCCACCACCTTGCCCCGCCGACCCCTGCGGGTGTCCGGTCGCCACGCCATGACCCGTCTCAGCCTCGTGCACGGCCCGGGGATGCATGGTCTGGGGATGCACGGCCTGCGCGTGCGCCGTCTGCCGCGTGGCTGCGCTGCCCGGGTGAGGTGTGTCGACCCGCACCGCCTCCATCTGGACGGTGTCCATGAGCGAGAGGTGCACCCGGTCGTGCGCATGACCGGCAAGCCCCTCACCGGCGGCGGCGAACCGCATCGCGGGAACGGCCGTGCCCGCCTGGGCACCAGCCGGAGCACCCGCCTCGCCGAGTGTCTCGGCACCTGTCATGGATGCCTCCTCGCGGGGACGTGGGGCGTAGAGGGCGCGGCGGTGCCGCTTGACCGTGTCGCGCACACGCTTCATCTGCGGCGCGTTGACATAACGGAACAGGTCGAGAACGGCGATGCCCGCGCCGACCAGCACGAAAAGGATGTCCCCTGTCGCCGCGTATTGCCCGTAGGCGAGACCCGCAGCGCAGAACACCACGCGAATGCGGTCGCCGACATAGTCGAGCCAGAGGCCGAACGGTGTGCCTGTGCCCTTGAGCCGGGCGATCTTGCCGTCTATGCAGTCGATCATGAAGCTGAGGTAGAAGAGCAGGGCGCCGGCCCACAGCTGGTTGGCCGCCAGCAAGGCGGCGGAGGCCATCCCAAGGACCAGGGCGAACACCGTGAGTGCGTTGGGCGTGATCTGCGTCCGGTTCGCGACGCCCAGGGCCAGACGACAGGCCGGGGGGTCGACGACGAACACCGTCCACCACGAATCGCGCCGCTTGCGTGCGGCGTGGATGTCCTCCAGGGAAAAGGTCCTCATGAGCCCCAGCATGGCCACGCTCGCCGCACTCTCTGTCACTCTCTGTGACTCTTAGGCGATCTCCATGCCGCTTCTTGACCTTCACGGGATGACAGCCACGACGAAAGGCGCTTCCCCTGCCAAATAGGGAAGCGCCCATAAGCCTGCTTGTGATCATTTTTCACGCGGTTAGACGAGCACCCCACCCCCCATTCCCGGGACAGGTCAAGCACCGCCGGCAACACCCCTCACCCCTCTGACGGGACAGGCGAAACCCCAGCCGCGGCACCCGTCCCCGAGGCAGGCAAAACCCCACACGCAACACCGCTCAGCCCGCTCGCGGGGCAAAAAAGGCCGGGCACTGCGAACAGGTCCCCCGGCACCCACCCCGGGTGCGGCGAGGCATGCCGAGGTTCGAGCGCTGCGAACAGGTCACCCCTGGCGCGCACCCCACGAAGCGCACAAAGAGGCGGCCTGCCGCCGTGACCCGGCCGGACGGTGACCGGGTGACGGCCAGATGGGCACTCAGCCCAACGGCCACCCCCTGAGCAGACGATCACCCCCACAGCAGACGGTCGAGCGCACGTTCCGTGGCGTGGCCGTCGTCGTGGGGGCAGAAGCGTTCTCGGAAGCGGCCATAGGCAGCGACGTAGGAAGACGACACCCGGTCGAGGTCGGCCAGGATGTCGATCACCTCGTCGGAGGTTGCGGCCAGTGGGCCGGGCGCGCAAGACGAGAGGTCGAAGTAGAACCCCCGCACCTCGTCGCGGTAGCGCGCGAGGTCGTAAGTGAAGAACACCATCGGCTTCCCGGTGTTGGCGAAGTCGAACATCGCCGAGGAGTAATCGGTCAGCAGCACGTCGGCCACGAGATAGAGCTCGGCGATGTCGGGAAAGCGGGAGACGTCGATCACGGAGGCGGGCAGCGGCAGCCGCCCCCTGTCAGTGATCAGATAGTGGGTGCGCAGCAGCACCACCGTGTCGTCGCCCAGCACCGCCGACAGGCGGGCGAGGCCGAGCTCGAGGTTGAACATCCGCCTCCCGGCGGCCAGGTGCCGATCATCGCGCCACGTCGGCGCGTAAAGCACCACGCGGGCGCCCTCTGGGAGACCGAGAAGGCTCCGGACCTCGCGGGCCCGCTTCTTGGCGTCCGGCCGGAAGAAGACGTCGTTGCGCGGATAACCGATCTCCAGCACCTCCCCCTCATAGCCGAAGGCGCTGCGCATGATCGGCGTCGCGAACTCGCTCGGCGAGATCAGCAGATCCCACTTCGGCACCTCGGAGGCCATCCAGTCGAGCTTCTCGGCCCGCGGGTATGGCATGGTCGCGAGGTCGTGGCCCATCAGCTTGAGCGGTGTGCCGTGCCAGGTCTGGAAGTAGAGCTGGCCGCCGCGTTTGTCGAACCACGGCTGCTGGCCGTAGTTGCCCACGACGTAACGCGCCCTGGCCATCGCCTCGTAATGTGCCCTGCTGCCGGCGAGGACCGTGGAAGTGCCGGGCGGCACCGTGAACTGGCCGTCTCTGGTCACCCACACGGTGGCGAGCTCGGGGGCGCGCTCCCTGAGCCCCTCGAAGATCGCGCGTGGGTTGCACGAGAACTGCGACCCGGCATAACTGTCGAAGACCACGAGGTCACGCAGCGGTGCGCGGCGGGCCCGGGGGTAGGCGACGGTGCGCAGCGCCGTCTGGGCGCGGACACCGCGCTCGTCGCGGTCGAGGGCGAGGCGCACCCGAAGGTGTGCCGAGTCGGAGTGGTGGGTGCCCACCGCGTATTCGTGGAGCCCGGCGCGGCGGGCGGCGGGCAGATCGGGGTAGACGGCCCGGTCGGCCACCACCGGCACCTCGCCCTCGGCGCTGTCGACCGTCAGATCCCACATGCCGTGGCCGAGCGGCACCTCCCCCGCGAGGCCGGGCATGCGCGCGGGGGCGAGCTCCACGGTGAACCGGCCGCCGGAGAACCGCACCGGCACCTCGCGCTGCTCGCCGCTGCGGCGGCGGCGCAGGATCACGACCTTGGGCCGCAGCCCACCGGCCGCGACGTCGCCCCGGAGCACCAGCCGGTCGTCGTCGGTCCAGTGCACCTGCCTGATCACGAGCCTCGGGGCACGCTCGACGAGGCTGAGGCAGCCCGACATGGTGCGGGTGAGCGCGGCCTCCCTGACGCCGTCGGCGTGCCGGGGAAGCGTCAGCTCGCCCACCACCGCCACACGCTTCTTCTTGCCGGCGCCGAGCATCCAGAAGTCCCAGAGCACGCCGTCGCCGACCACAGGCAGCCGCGGCACGGCGGAGGCCGGGCCGGTGCTGGGGAGCGCCGACAGCGGGATGCGCGCGTGGAACTCGGCCGACCTGCCGAGCTCGGCGGTCAGCGTGACCGGGATGTCGACCCTGCTGCGGGCCTGCCGCCGCACCAGAGCGAGCCGGGCGCCGGGCCGCGGCTTCTTGACCCACCCGCTGAGCTCGATGCCGTCGTCGCCGGCCGACGCCGCCGTCACCATGGCCCTGACCTCGTTGACCTGGAGGGAGAACAGGTTTTCCTCAGTGCAGAGCGGCTGCACCCACACTCGCGGCACCACCTCCCTGCCGTGGAAGAGCCGGCGGTGCGACTGCCGGGGCCCCGCTGCGCGGGCGGACCTGACGACGCCCTTGCCCGCCACCTCGGCGTGCAGCTCCCAGGTGCATCTGCGCCAGCGGCGCCCGGTGCGCAGCGCGGCGAACTCGACACTGGCCTCGAACCCCGCCCAGTCGTAGACGTGCGCGGCGTCCCCGGCGTCGGCGGTGATCTCCGGCCGCGCGGTGCGGACCACGGGCAGCTCCACACTCGAGCCGCCGGCCGGATCGGCCAGCCAGAGCCGGATCCTCGTCTGGTCGGCCGAGGCCGCGTTGAGCCCCCTGACAAAGGCCCGGCCGATCAGCTTGAGCCCTCCCTCGCAGGGCACGGCCTCCTCGACCCGCGCGTCGAGCACCATCTCACGGCTGAACTCATAGACGCTGTCGGGCACCCCCCGGGTCCGGTCTCTGAAGAAGGGATGCTCGACGAACCACTTCGGCCGCAGCAGCCCGACGCTCCTGACCCGCCCCGAGGCCGCGCCGCGCGCCTCATAGGCGATGACCTCCATGAGCTCCGGCACCATGCGCCTGCGGGCCAGGTGGAACTTGAGCCGCCGGATCGAGGTCAGCCCCTCGAAGACCTCCCGGTCGATGTCGACGAGATAGGAGTCGGCGAGATCGAGCAGCCTCTCCCGCTCGTGGGCGGGGACCGCGGCCACCGCGTCGACGACCACGTGCAGGTCGACGTCGAGCATGTAGCGGTCGTAGAGCGGCTTCAGCTCGGGGGCCTTGTCGCAGAGGAACCGGCCGACCCTGCGCACCGCCGCCATGCGGTGCGCGATGTTGGGCAGCTCCCTGGCCCGCTGGGTGATGGAACGGTCGCCGTCCTCCCGGATGCGCCAGTAATAGACCACGTTGCTCAACACGTCGACCGACTGCGCCATGACGTGGGCGGCGACCGTCACCGGCGAGTCCTCATATAGCCCAGGCGGGAACTCGAAACGGTGCACATCCCAGAACGTGCGGCGATAGACCTTGTTCCACACCGTGCGGTCCTGCAGCAGCGGGGTGAACTCGCGCACGTGTGTTTTTCTACGGGTCTTGCGGAAGGGCTCGATATGCGACCAGGACTTGGTGATGCCCGCCGAGCCGATGCGCCGCACCCCGCCGCAGGAGATGTCGGAGCCAGTGCGCTCAAGGGAACCGACCAGCATCTCGTATGCCGCCCGGGGGAGCACGTCGTCGCTGTCGGCGAAGGCGAGATAGGTGCCCGTGGCGTGGGCGGCGCCGGTGTTGCGCGCCGGGCCGAGCCCCTGGTTGCCCTGGCTGACGACGCGGAACCTCCGATCGCGCTCCACCCACTCCTTGGCGACGACCGCGCTCGAATCCATGGATCCATCGTCGACCAGGACGAACTCGACGTCTTCGAGAGTCTGGCCCGCCAGTGAGGCGAGACATTCGTCGAGGTAGACCTCGACGTTGTGGAAGGGGACGACGACACTGAGCAAGGGCGCCATGGCGGAGCTCCTTTTGGATCGGTCTTGCGGTCCGGGTGGGGGTCGGGGGATCGGACACGGGTCTGGCTCGTCACGCTGCGGGAACGGCACAGCCGGGTGGGACGGGCACCGGGCGGCCGACGGGAACCTCGCCGGAGAGCATGGCGGCCCCGGCCCGCCCCGGCACCGGACATGGTCGGCTGTGACCCCTTCCTTGGCGGTCACTTGACCCGCACGGGCCGAACAACCGAGAGCCGCGGCGGCACATGCCGATATGGCACATCAAGGCCCGCCGCAGAGGTCAAATCCATACACTTCCCGCTGAAAGCGCCCCACCCAGCCGGTTCTCATCGGAATGTGGGACGGTAAAGCCAAGATCCATCCAGCACACCCGCACACCGGCTCCACCAACCGGAGGGACACCCGCCGTTGAGGCTCATCGCCGCAGCCGTCCTGGCCACCGCACTCCTCATCCCGAGTACGGCACACGCCACCTCCAGCCCGGCCCAGGCCACATCGAGTACGGCACAAGCGGCCTTAACCACGGCACCACCCCGGAAGCAGGCGCCCTCCGTCAACTGCGCGGTGGTGAAGTGCCTGGCGTTGACCTTCGACGACGGCCCCGCGAAGACCACCGGCCCCCTGCTGGACATCCTCGCCAAACACCGGGCGAAAGCGTCGTTCTACCTGATCGGCAGATCCGTCGCCCGCTCCCCCGGCCTGGCGCGGCGCATCGCGCGTGAAGGCCACGAGATCGGCAACCACACCTACAGCCACCCGCGCCTCACCGAACTCCCGGGCGAGGACATCGCCCACCAGCTCGACCGCACCCAGCGGCTGATCGCCAAGGCCACGGGGCGGGCACCGGCCACCATGCGCCCACCGTACGGAGCGACCGACGACCGGGTCCTGTCGGTGGCCGAGTCGCTGGGGCTCGCGCAGGTGATGTGGACCGGCACGACAGAGGACTGGCGGCTGCGGGAGGAACGGGCGATCCGGCGCGCCGTGTTGTCGATGGCCCGCAGGAACGGCGTGATCTTGATGCACGACCCCGTGCCGGCCACCGTCGAGGCCATGCCGTCGATTCTGGCCGCGCTGAAGAAACGCGGATATCACCTGGTCACGGTGTCGGCACTGCTGCGTGGCAGGCCCCTGTCGCCGGGAGAGACCTATCCCCCTCGCAAGTGAGCGAACCCACGCCCTAAACGGCGGATCGAACCGCCACCCGGCAGGGCCTCGCCGAGCAGGCCGCCGTGGGGGCCGCCCACGATCGTGGCGATCACCGCCGCCCAAGAGCCCCGAAAACCACACCGCCCCTGAAACCTCAGGGGGGCGCTCATTTTCGCCCATGTCCTGGGCTCATCGCCTCGAGTGAGGGGATCGGCCTGGCAGTCACGGTGGCCGGCATCCACGTCGCAGTGGCCGGCATCCAGTCGCGGTGGCCGACATCCAGCCACGGTGGCCGACATTGACGTCGCAGTGGCCGACATCCACGTCGCAGTGGCCGACATCCAGTCACGGTGACCGACATCCAGCCACGGTGGCCGGCATCCACGTCGCAGTGGCCGACATCCAGTCACGGTGGCCGACATTGACGTCGCAGTGGCCGGCATCCACGGCGCGGTGAGGCGATCCGTTCTTCGTCCCAAGTGTTCAGCGGCCCGGCGACATCCCCCGGATCGTCCGAGTGACAAGACCGGGTGCCTCGGCCCTCACCGGGGACGATCAAAGGCGGCGACCGGAAAAGGGACCGCTACTCCCACTCGATGGTGCCCGGCGGCTTGCTCGTGATGTCGAGCACGACCCGGTTGACCTCGCGGACCTCGTTGGTGATCCGGGTGGAGATCCGCGACAGCACGTCGTAGGGGACGCGGGACCAGTCGGCCGTCATCGCGTCCTCCGAGCTGACCGGACGCAGGACCACCGGGTGGCCGTAGGTGCGGCCGTCGCCCTGCACCCCGACCGAGCGCACATCGGCGAGCAGCACCACGGGGCACTGCCAGATGTCGCGGTCGAGCCCGGCGCGGGTCAGCTCCTCGCGGGCGATCGCGTCGGCCTCGCGCAGCAGGTCGAGCCGCTCGCGCGTCACCTCGCCCACGATGCGGATGCCGAGCCCCGGCCCCGGGAACGGCTGGCGCCACACCATCGCGGCGGGCAGCCCGAGCTCTTCGCCGGCCCGGCGCACCTCGTCCTTGAACAGCGTGCGCAGCGGCTCGACCAGGTCGAAGGCGAGATCGTCGGGGAGGCCGCCCACATTGTGGTGCGACTTGATGTTGGCGGTGCCGGTGCCGCCGCCCGACTCGACGACGTCGGGGTAGAGGGTGCCCTGCACGAGGAAGTCGACGGGACCGTCGGCGAGGATCGCCCGCTGCTCGTCTTCGAAGACGCGGATGAACTCCCGGCCGATGATCTTGCGCTTCTCCTCCGGGTCGGTCACCCCGTCAAGCGCCTTCAGGAACCTGTCGGCCGCGTCAACCACCCGCAGCTTGACCCCCGTGACCGCCACGAAGTCCTGCTCGACCTGCTCGGCCTCGCCCTTGCGCAGCAGCCCGTGATCAACGAAAACACAGGTCAGACGGTCGCCGATGGCCCGCTGCACCATCGCGGCGGCCACGGCCGAGTCCACGCCGCCCGACAGGGCGCAGATCGCCCGGCCCTCCGGCCCGATCTTCTCCCTGACCGCCTCGACGGCGTCTTCGACGATGTTGAGCATGGTCCACGAAGGACGGCACCCGGCCGCGTCGAGGAACCGCTTGAGCACTTCCTGGCCGTGCTCGGAGTGGAGCACCTCAGGGTGGAATTGCACGCCGTAGAGCCCGCGCTCCGGGTGCTCGAACGCCGCGACCGGCGTGTCGGCCGTCGACGCATTGACGAGGAACCCCGCGGGCGCGGCGGCCACGCTGTCCCCGTGGGACATCCAGACCTTCTGCGCGGCGGGCAGCCCGGCGAACAGCACTCCCTCGTCGATCACGTCCAGTGCGGTGCCGCCGTATTCGGCGATGCCGGTGCGGGCCACCTCGCCGCCGAGCGCGAGGGCCATGGCCTGGAAGCCGTAGCAGATGCCGAAGGTCGGCACACCCGTCTCGAACAGCCCCTCGGCGGGCACCGGTGCACCCTCGGCGTAGACGGAGGACGGGCCGCCGGACAGAATGATCGCCTTGGGGTTCTTCGCGAGGATCTCCTCGACCGGCATGGTCGAGGGCACGATCTCCGAATAAACGTGGCATTCACGCACGCGCCGCGCGATGAGCTGCGCGTATTGCGCGCCAAAGTCAACGACGAGGACAGTGTCGAACTCTGACACCGAAGAAACCCCCCATGTCTGCACTGGACCCCGTCAGTCTAGCTGTACCGATTGCACTGCTTACTGCCGCGCCGACACCCCACGCAGGACCCGAGCGCATGCCGGGATCGGTGTGATATGTGGAGATCGTGAAACCTAAACAGTTGTTTACCCGCGAGTGGGGCACGGGCGACCGGGTGGCGGTACTGATCCACGGGATCATGGCCGATTCCCGGTGTTGGTGGCGTGTCGGCCCGGCCCTGGCGGAGCTGGGTTACCACGTGGTGGCGGTCGACCTTCCCGGGCACGGGGAGAGCGACCGGGAGCCGGACTACACCCCGGAGTTGCTCGCCGAGCGGGTGATCGACAGCGTGCCCCGCGACCCGGTGCTGGCCATTGGGCACTCGATCGGCGGACTCACCCTTGCTCTTGCGGTGGAGCGGCTGCGACCGTATCGGGCGATCTACTCAGACCCGGCCTTCCGCCTTCCCGGAGCCGGCGTAGCCGAGAATCTGATGGCGGCCAAGCACTCCACCCGGGACCAGATCAGAGCCGTCCAGCCCACCTGGCCGGACGAGGAGGTCGATCTGGAGCTCAAGATGCTGGCCGGCTGGGATCCCGAGACGGCCCGGCTGCTGGAAACCGCGGCCGACCGGGACTTCACACCGGCCCCGGTCGTGCCCTCATTGGTGCAGGTGGCCGACCCGAGCTTCCTGGTGCCGCCCGCGTTCGCCGCCGAGCTGGAAAGCCGGGGCTTCGAGGTCAGAACGGTCGAGCGGTCCGATCACACGATCCACCGCGACACGTTCGAGCGGTTCATGGGGTCCCTGAGGGATTGGCTGATCTAGCGGCGGCGGCCTCGGCGACGGTGTCGAGGAGGGTCTCCAGGGTGTGGTCGTCCGTGGCGGGGGTCATGACGACCAGGCGCAGATGGCGCACCCCGGCGAGCTCGACGGAGGTGAGCTGGGCCGTGCCGTCCCGCAGGAGGTCCTCCCTGAGAGCGGCGTGGTCGATGTCGCGCCCGCCCGGCGCGTAGCGGAAGCAGACGATGTTGGACTCGGGCTCGTAGGGGCAGACGAAGTCCGGGCGTTTCATCGCGAGTTCCCAGAAGCGGTGAGCGGTGGCATATCTCGCGGCGACGTAGTCGCCAAGGCCGCGCTCACCGCGCCACGCCAGATTGAGGAAGATCTTCAGCCCCATCTCGGCCTTGGTGCATTCGACGGCGCGGCCGAGCAGATCGTGACCTTGGTCGCCGTAGAAGAGGTAACTCGCCTCCTGCTGGAAGGCGCGGGACAGATCGCCCTCCCTGCGCACCAGCACGGCGGCGCTCAGGGCCGAGGTGCGGAGCATCTTGTGCGCGTCCCAGATGATCGAGTCGGCCTGGTCGATGCCGTCGAGCAGATAGCGGTAACCCTCGGTGAGCAGGGCGGACGCCCCGTGTGCGGCGTCGACGTGCAGCCAGACGCCCTCGGCACGGCAGATCCCGGCGAGACCGCGCAGGTCGTCGTGGAGCCCGGTGGCGGTGGCGCCGGCACTCGCGACGAGGGCGAGCGGCCTGCGTCCCTCAGCGCGTAATGCCGCGAGGGTGGCGGGCAGCGCGCCCACGTCGATGCGCCCGAGCGGGTCGACGCCGACCGGCACGACGGCACGCGCGCCGAGCCCCATGATCCCCGCGGCCCGCGCGACGGAGTAGTGCGCGCTTGGCGGCACGAGCAGCACAAGATCCCGCGGCACCCCCTCGGTCCACGCGTCGGGTACGGCATGAGCCCGCGCGGCCAGCAGCGCCGTGAGGTTGGCGAGGGAGCCGCCGTGGGTGAGCACCCCGCTGCCGGAGTGGAACCCGGCCTTGTCCAGCATCCAGCGCAGGACCTCGAATTCGACGGTGGCGCCCGGCGCCCCCATCTCATAGACGGCGACGGGATTGTTGACGATCCCGTGCACGAACTCCGCCAGCGCGGCGGGAAAATCAGGTGAAGCGATCTGGTGGCCCATATAAAAGGGGTGATGCATCCTCGTGCTTTCATCGAGGAATCCTTCGAGGAACTCCCGGTAGCTCTCCGGTGTCATCCCCCCTTCACTAATCCAGCGTCTTAGCCTGAGGCGTTCCGACAACTCATCCGGTGGACTCCGGCGCAGAACGGGGCCGACGCCCTTCCGGCTTTCGGCCACATATGTCGCGAGCGCCTCGGTCGTGATCTCCGCTGCCCGGGCGAACTCGTCAAGATCCCACATGGTTCGACCTCCTATGCCGAACCATCATGGCGCTTTGGAGCGTTTCGGAGGCACAAAATCCGCCTCCGTCAAGGCCGCAACACGCCGCCGGGCTCGGCTTTCCCCGGGAAAACGAGCCCTCCGCCGGGAGATCGAACCCTCCGGCACCCGGAGAACGAGCGGGGCTCATGCCGTACGGCACAAGCCCCGGACGCCGGGTTCACTTCACCCGCAGCCGCCGCATCGTCTTGAGCAGGAAGGCCAGCGTGGCGGCGTGGGTCTCGTGCGTCATGCCGGCCGGTGCCTCGAAGCCGAGCCAGGACGCCTGGCTCGCGATGTTCTGCACCTCGGTGTATCTGAGCAGGCCCTCGGCACCGTGGCGGCGGCCGAGGCCGGAGGCCTTCATGCCGCCCATGGGGGCGTCGTAGGAGCCGTAGGCGGCGGCGTAGCCCTCGTTGACGTTGACCGTGCCGGCCTTGATCCGCGAGGCGATCTCCCGCCCCTTGGCCACGTCGCGGGTCCAGACCGATGCGTTGAGGCCGTAGACCGTGTCGTTGGCGCGCTCGACGATCTCGTGCTCGCTCTTGAAGGGGTGGAGCGCCACCACGGGACCGAAGGTCTCCTCGCGGCAGACGGCCATCTCCTCGGTGACGCCGGTGAGCACGGTGGGCTCGTAGAACATCGGGCCGAGGTCGGGCCTGGCCCGGCCACCGGTGACGACGGTCGCGCCCTTGGCCACCGCGTCTTCCACATGCGCGGTGACCTGCTCAAGCTGGCGGAAGGAGGTCAGGGAGCCCATGTCGACGCTCCAGTCCAGCCCCACGCCGAGTTTCATGCCCTCGACCTGTTCGATGAGCTTCCGGGTGAAGGGTTCGCACACGGACTCGTGCACGTATATGCGCTCCATGGAGAGGCAGAGCTGACCGGCGTTGGCGAAGGACGCCCTGAGCACTCCGCGGGCGGCCCGGCCGAGGTCGGCGTCGGGGAGCACGATCATGGGGTTCTTGCCGCCGAGTTCCAGGGACGCGCCGATCAGCCGGGAGGCCGCGGCGGCGGCGATCTTGCGGCCCGCGCGGGTGGAACCGGTGAAGGCGACGTAGCCGGCCCCTTCGATGAGCGGGTCGCCGACCTCGCCCGGATCGCCTGCCACGACCTGCCAGACGTCGCGGGGCATGCCGAGGGAGACCAGCAGGTCGATGAGCCACAAGGTCGACAACGCGGTCTGGGTGTCGGGTTTGTGGACGACGGCGTTGCCCGCGATCAGGGCGGGGATCACATCGGTGGCGCCGAGGGTGAGCGGATAGTTCCACGGTGAGATCACCGCGACCACCCCCTTGGGGTGGCGTAGCTCGATCACCCCGGTGGCCAGCGGGAAGACCCCCCTGCGCCGTTTGGGCCTGAGCAGCCCGCGGGCCTCGCGGACGTAGTAGAGCGTGCACCCGGCCACGTCGAGCACCTCTTCGAAGGCGTGGCTCCTCGCCTTGCCCGTCTCCCACTGGACGACGTCGAGGATCTCCGTACGCCGCTCAAGGATGGTGTCGTGCAGGCGGAGGAAGGGGCGGACGCGCTCCCTCAGGGGCAGGGCTGCCCACGACTCCTGTGCGGCGCGGGCCCGGGCGTGGGCGGCGCGCACGTCGTCGGCGGAGGAGATCGGGAGTTCGGCGAAGGGCTCACCGGTGAAGGGGGCGACGATCTGCTGGGTTTTCCCGCTTGAGGTCACGTAACGGGCTACCCGATTGATCATTTCCTGGTCGAGTGCACGGTGGGTTCTAGACATCGCGAGAGCGCCAGACATGTCCGAATCCTATTCGGTTAAGAGTGGAGTTGCCAGATCGGCTGCCATTAACGCGAGAGCGCAGTATGCTCACCCACGGCAAGGACTGATGATTTGTCTTATTTGCGTCAGCCTCATGCCGACATGCTCACCAGCTCGTCCGAATACGTGCACACACAAGTGCATTCGTTGGCCCATGACACTCCAAGGCGTAACAATCGCTCTATGTCAACTTCAGCACCGCTGAGGTCGGGAGACCCGGCCCGGCTCGGAGAGTATGACCTCCGTGGTCGGCTGGGCGAAGGCGGACAGGGAGTTGTCTACTTAGCGGTCGACTCCGCGGGCAACGAAGTCGCCATCAAATGGCTCCGTCCCGACCTGTCGGGCGACGACATCATGGTGGAGCGGTTCGTAAGAGAGGTCGCCGTCGCCAAGCGCGTCGCCCCCTTCTGCACCGCTCAGGTCATCGGGACCGGTGTCGAGGACGAGCGGCCCTACATCATCAGCGAATACGTCCACGGCCGCTCCCTGCAGGCGGTCGTCGTCACGCAGGGCGTGCGCGCCGGCGCGGCCCTGCACCGCCTCGCCATCGGCACCGCGACCGCTCTCGCCGCCATCCATCAGGCCGGCATCGTGCACCGCGACTTCAAGCCGGCCAACGTCCTGCTCGCCCACGACGGCCCGCGCGTCATCGACTTCGGCATCGCCCGCGCGCTCGACGCGACCTCCACCCTGACCTCCTCCATGCCGGTCGGCACGCCCGCCTATATGGCGCCCGAGCAGATCCTCGGGCAGCCGGTGAGCCCCGTGACCGACATGTTCTCCTGGGCCAGCACGATGGTTTTCGCCGCCTCGGGGGCCGCGCCGTTCGGCAGCGACACCCTCCCCGCGGTCATCAACCGCGTGCTCAACACCGAGCCCGACCTCAGCGTGCTGCCCGGTCCGCTGCGCGACATCGTCGGCTCCTGCATGGAGAAGGACGCCGCCAACCGGCCGACCGCGGAACAGGTGATCCTGCGGCTCATCCAGCACCCGGTCGCCATGCCCGCCGACCTGCGCGACGCGGCCACGGCGGCGGCCACGGCACTGCCGCCCGCGCCCCCTGCCGCGCTCCCTCCCGCGGCGCCATCGGGGACGCTCCTCGACCCGGAGTCCCCCGACCAGACGCCCCCCGAGGAGGGATCCCACTCGAAGGAGGCCCCGGGGGACGTGGCCGGCCATCCCACGCCGGTCGACCACAAACCGGCGGACGGGTCCGCGCCCGCAGGCCACGCACCGGCCGAGCAGGCTCCCCCCGAGCACCCGCCGCTCGGGCCCGGCCACGGCGGCTATCCGCCGCCTCCCAAACCTGGCACCGCCGTACAGCCGCACGGTTGGAACCCGCCGCCCCCCGGCTGGGGGCCGGGCGGGCACCCGCGGCAGCCGCACGCCGCTCCGCACCCGGCGGCGCCACCCGCGGCGGGGGCACCCGGGCAGCACCACCCGGTGCCGCATCCCCTGCCGCCGCATACGCCGTCCCCGCACGCGTTCTCGCCGCCCCCCCTGCCGCCGCACACCCCCTCGTCTCACGCTCCATCGCCGCACGCTCCATCGCCGCAAAACCCGTCGCCGCACGCTCCATCGCCGCAAAACCCGTCGCCTCAAAACCCGGCAGCGGGATCACACGCCCGCAGGCCGCACCCGTCGCAGCCGCCTCCCCAGGGCAGGCCGCCTCAGGGGCAGAGCTGGTCCGCGCCGAGCCAGCCGCCGCCGAACCCGCCCGTGCCGGGCAACCCCCCGGCTCAGGCTCAGTGGAACAACCCCGGCGGGCCGCAGGCGAACCGGCAGCCTCAGCAGCAACCGTCCCCGTGGGCCGCCCCCAGCGCGACCCCGCCCCGGGTGCAGCGCACCGCCATCCACGCGGGCGGGATCAGAGCGCCCGGATCGCGGACCGGGATGTTCCTGGCGGCGCTGTCGGGTGCCGCCGCCGTCATCGTGCTACTGGTGGCGGCTGTGCTGATCATGGGGAATACCGGCGGCAAGGGCAACACCACGGCCCGGACCACGAAGACCCCGACCCCCTCCCCCACGACGACGCACCCGGTGCCCGTCACCGGTCTCACCGTCACCGAACTGCCCGACGGCCGCGGAAGGCTCTTTGAGCATCCGGACGACGCGATCCGGCTCACCTCCTACGAGATCCGGGACAAGGCCAAGAACGACTGGATCGACTACGCACGCGCCTCCGCCACCCTGACCGGGAAGTTCCAGCTATATCCCAACAACTGGGAGAGCAGGGTCTCCCCCAACGGTCGCTACCTCGCAAGCCGCGGTAAGCGCTACAGCGAGGACAACTACGACACCCTGACGATCACCGACCGCACGACCAACACCGACAAGGTCGTCAAGACGGTCAAAAGACCCATGATCGCCAGTGTGCGCGACTGGTCGCGGGACAGCAACCGGGTCCTGCTGGCGGTCGCGCGGTCGAACGGGCTCGCCGCGGGCTACGTCATCGTGGACGTCAAGACCGGCAAGGCCACGGTGTCCGACAAGACGTTCAACGACACCAAGGGCTCGCTCTACAGCTTCGACGAACGGGGCACCGGCGCCGTGATCCAGACCACGAACGGCTCCGAGAGGGGCCTGCGGTTCCTCTCCGACGTCGCCCCGAGCCGCCCCGACCTGCGCATCGGCGTGCTGCCCAGCGACACGCTCAACATCTTCTCCCCGGCGGGCACCCGCTTCACCTCAAGCTGCCCCGGGGCGAGCAACCAGGAACACTGCATCTGGGCCACCGACGGCGGCAAGGAGCTCACCCGATTCAGCTCCGAGTGCGACAAGGTGCTCGGGTGGTACAACGAGGATCACCTCTTCTGCTGGGACAGCGGGCAGCCCAAGGTCGACCGGGTCGAGGTCGTCAACTTCCGGGGCGAGTTCGTGCGCACGCTCCTGGAAACCCCGAAGACCACCGAGTTCAGCCCCGCCTTCACCGCGACCCCACCACGCTGACGCCGCGCGACCGCCGGACCCGCTCGGCGCGCACCTTGAACCACCGCGCCCCGCCACACGTCTACGGGGCATGAAGACATCGATGCGTACGGCTGTCGCCGCACTGTCGGCGGTGGTGCTCACGGCGTCGACCGCCGCCTGCAGCGGCGACCAGGGGACGTTTCCCCCGGCCACCAAGCCCGGAGGCGACACCGTGTCCCTCGGCGATGTACGGCTCGTCGCCTACTCAAGCTGCGACGACATGCTGGGCGGTATCCGGGAGAAGGCCGTGGAGCACGTCGGGCCGTGGGGGTTCGGCGGGCCGGGGATGTTCATGGCCGAGACGGGTGACGTCGCCGTCTCCGCCAAAGCGGCCGACAGCGCGAGAGGGGCCGGCGCGCCGGCCGCACCCGCCCACTCCACCACGAACGTCCAGGAGGCGGGAGTCGACGAGCCCGACCTGGTCAAGACCGACGGCAAGCGCATCATCACCGTCAACCAGGGTGTGCTCCGCGTCGTCGACGCGGAGAGCAAGAAGGTCACCGCGACGCTCAATGTGGTCGGATCGGACCAGACCTACGCCCCTGCCGACCTGCTGGTCAGCGGGGACCGCGCTCTGGTGGTGTTCGCGGGCGGCGGCGTCGTGCTGGCGGGGGCGAAGGCCAAGCGGGTGCCGCTTTCCGGGCCGCACTACGTCACGGTGGACCTGTCGGGGCAGCCGAAGGTCACCGGGTCCCTCAGCGCCAAGGGCATGCATGTGGACGCCAGGATGGTGGGCTCCACCGTACGCCTGGTGGTGCGCAGCCAGCCGGAGATCGACTTCCCTCAGCCGAGGCCGGGGGCCTCGCAGGGCGAGATGATGCGGCGCAGCCAGGAGGCGGTGCGCAAGGCTCCGATCAGCGCGTGGCTGCCGAGCTATGAGATCGCCGACGCGTCGGGCGCGAGCCGCACCGAGAGTGTGAAGTGCGAGGCGGTGAGCCACCCGGAGAACTACACCGGCACCTCGTTGCTCACCGTGCATTCGCTCGACCTGGCCGGGGAAGCCGTGGCCGCCACCTCGCCAATCGCGGTGGCCGCCGACGGCGACACGGTGTACGGCAGCGCCGGCAGCCTGTATGTCGCGAGCAACCCGCGCTGGTGGTTCCCGATGCCGATCGACCCCATACCGGTGGACCCGGTGCCTCCGGCGGATTCGCCGGACCCCGCGCAACCCTCCTTGTTGCCCGCCCCCGACAAGACGGTCACGCCCTCCGAGAGCGGGGTGGCGCCCGACGTCGCGCCGACGCCGGACGAGCCCGCGCCGCCCTCCCCCACCGCGTCCACCCCGGCTGAGGAGACGCCGGTGGAGGAGACGGAGATCCACCGCTTCGACATCGCCCAGCCGGGTGCCCCCCGGTATGTGGCGTCGGGCAAGGTGGCGGGGCGGCTGCTGAATCAGTATGCGATGTCGGAGCACGAGGGCCATCTGCGGATCGCGACGACGATCAACGAGAACGCCGGCCCCTCGGGTCCGGAGAGCTCCAGCAGCGTCTACGTGCTGAACGCCGACACGCTGGCCAAGGTCGGCGAGGTGGGCGGGCTCGGCAAGGACGAGCGCATCTATGCCGTGCGTTTCATCGGCCCGGTGGGATATGTGGTGACCTTCCGCCAGGTGGACCCGCTCTACACACTTGACCTGCGCGACCCGGCGGCGCCGAAGGTGACCGGCGAGCTGAAGATCACCGGTTACTCCGCCTATCTGCACCCGGCGGGCGACGGGCGGCTGATCGGTGTCGGGCAGGAGGCCAGCACCAAGGGGCGCACCCTCGGCACGCAGATCTCGCTGTTCGACGTGAGCGACCCGGCCAAGCCGGCGCGGTTGGCGCAGTACTTCCAGAAGGATTCCGGTTCTGAGGCCGAGTGGGACCCGCACGCCTTCCTGTATTGGCCGGAGTCGGGCCTCGCCGTACTCCCCTTGAGCTCGTGGCAGGAGAACGGGGCGGCGAAGAGCGGGGCGCTCGGGCTGCGCATCCAGCCGTCGGGCATCACCAAACTGGGGCTTGTCCAGCATCCCACGCCGAAGATCGACGGAAGCCGCATCGCGGACACGGTCCCGGTGGACGCGACGATCCGCCGCTCTCTGATCATCGGGGACACTCTGTGGACCGTCTCCGACCTTGGATTGAAGGCCAGCCACGCCTCGAACCTCGACGATCAGGCGTGGGTGCCCTTCCACAAATAGCCCTCATGGGCGGGAGATGCTTACAGATCCCACTTACACCCTCATGTGAGCCTTTACAAGGCTTGTCATGTTTCGGCGCTAAGTGCTACCTCTTGTGCGGCGCGTGATCACACGCGTGGCGGTGTGCTCGCGCGGGCGGAAACCTCGCCCGCGCTCTCCGCACGGCAAGGCCGACGGCGGCCGCGTCTTTCACAGGAGGATGGGTGTCCACCCGACCCTGGTTAAAAGCATCTGCTCTCGCCGCTGCGGCGGCGTCACTCGCGTTACCCCTCGCCGTCGCGACCCCCGGGATCGCCGCCGGTGAGCCCGGGGCCGCCCCCAAGCCCTTCGACTTCCAGGGCGAGGAGCATGCCAAACCCGACCTCGACAACCGCAAGGGCAAGGTGGCCCCGCCGGCCGCGGCGCTCGCCAAAGCGAGGACGGCGGACGACACGACCATCCGGTGGAACGCCCTCGGCACCCCCGCGGTGATCACGGGAGCGGCCCCTCTGGCCGAGGGCCTCGGGGCCGACCCCGAGGCGGCGGCCCGCGCCTACCTCAAGGCAAGCGAGCAGCTCTTCGGCCTGCCCGCCGCCGCTGTGGACGCCCTGGAGAAGGTCGCGGTCAACCCCATCGGCCAGGGCCACGCCGTCATGCTCCGCCAGCGCTTCGGCGACCTGCCCGCAGGCCACGACGGTACGGTGACCCTCGGCGTCGTGGACGGCAAGATCATTCACGTCACCTCGACGTTGTCGCGCGAGACCGGGGCGCCGCCCGCCGCGCGCATCACCGAGCAGCGGGCCCTGGAGATCGCCGCCCGCGACGGCGGCGTCGACCTCGCCACCGCCGCGACCAAGACGGTCAAGACGGTGGCCGTGCCCGCGCCCGACGGGGTGCGCAGCGCCTTCCAGGTCACACTTGTCGGGGGCACGGCAGCCGAGCCCGCGGCGTACACCTCGCACGTGGACGCGGTGAGCGGCGAGTTGCTGACGCGGGAGAACCTCGTCGACTACCTCGACCACGAGCACGGCACCTCGGCGCACGGCGACCCGGAAGGGCCGGTGTGGCAGGTGTTCCCCGCGAACCCGCCGGCGGACTACTCGTCGCGGGACACGCGCCGGCTGTGGTGTCTGGACAGCCGCCAGCCGGGGTGCGACCAGGTCAAGGTGACCGATCCGGCCACCGGCAAGGAATGGGACGTCGACCACACGGACAACGCCGGCACCGGCACCAGCCTCGGCAACGCGGCCCGCACCTATGAGAACCGCGCCAGCGGCAACCCCTACACCGTCGGCAACCGCACGAACACCCACGTCTCCGACCGGAAGTACCGCTACCCGTGGTCCAACATGTGGAACGCCGGCAAGTGCGACCCGGCCATGTTCGACCAGGCCGGTGAGGCCGACCTCGAGGCGGCGATCTCCAACCTGCACGCCATGCACAATCGCCTCCACGACTGGTCCTACCGCCTCGGGTTCACCGAGACGGCGTGGAACATGCAGGCGGACAACGGCACCCGCGGCGGCCTCGGCAACGACCCCGAACAGGGCAACGCCCAGGCGGGCGCGCGCGACCTTTCGGTGCGCAACAACGCCAACCAGATCACCGGTCCTGACGGGGTCGCGCCGATCACCAACATGTACTTGTGGCAGCCGTCGGCGGGCTCGTTCTACGGGCCCTGCGTGGACGGCGACTACGACATGTCGGTCATCGGGCATGAATACACGCATGCCATCTCCGGCCGTATGATCGGCGGCCCCAACTCGGGCTGGCAGGGCGCCCAGGCCGGGGCGATGAACGAGAGCACATCCGACCTGTTCGCCATGGAACACCTCTTCGAGTACGGCTTCCGCCCACGTGGCGAGACGCCGTACGTCACGGGCGGTTACGTCACCGGCGACGCCAAGGCCGGCATCCGCAACTTCGACATGTCGAAGTCGCCGCTGAACTACAGCAACGTCGCCTACGACCTGGTAGGGCAGCAGGTTCACGCCGACGGCGAGATCTGGTCGGCGGCCCAGTTCGACGTGCGCAAGGCCTTCCTGCAGAGGTACGGCGCCGCCACGCCCGCCGTGCAGCGCGCCTGCGCCGACGGGGAACGCCCGGTCGACCGGTGCCCGGGCAACCGCCGCTGGGTGCAGCTCTCCTTCGACGCGCTGCTGCTGATGACCAGCGGGGCGGTGTCCTACGTCGACCACCGCGACGCGATCCTCGCCGCCGACGCCATACGCTTCGGCGGGCGCAACCACGACATCATCTGGAACGCCTTCGCCGCCCGCGGCCTCGGCCTCGGCGCCGCCAGCAACGGCTCCAACGACGCCAACCCGACGCCGGGCTTCGCCTCGCCGCACGCCCGCAACGCCACCGTGAAGCTCGCCCCCGAGGGCGCGGCGGCGGGCGCGCCGGTCAAGCTGTACGTCGGGAGCTACGAGGCCCGCAGCGTGCCCGTGGCCGACACCGACCCGGCCACGCCGCTCGGCGACACCTTCCAAATCGTGCCGGGCGAGCACAATTTCCTCGCCACCGGTCCCGGCTTCGGCCACACGAGGTTCACCGAGTCCTTCGACAAGGGCGAGAGCGAGACGCTAGACGTCACGCTGCCGCGCGACCACGCCTCAGCCGCGGCGGGCGCCACCGCCGTGGGCGACGGCGTCAACCACGGCAAGCTCATCGACGGCACCGAGGCCACCAACTGGGCGTCGCTCGCCGCCCCGGTGAGCGGCAAGGCCGTCACCGTGGACCTCGCGGGGACCGAACCGGTCAAGATCAACCGAGTGCAGGTCAGCGCCCTGCTCAGGCCCGCCGCGGGTGCGGCAGACCCGGCCGACCCCGGGCCGCAGAACCGCTTCAGCGCGCTGCGCGCCTTCCAGGTGCTCGCCTGCAACTCGGTGCGGGCCGACTGCGCCGACCCCGCATCGTATAGCGTCGTCTACACGAGCCCGGACAACGCCTTCGACGCCCGTGTGCCGCGGCCGCGGAGCATCGACCTGATCGCCAAGTCGTTCAAGGTGCGTCCGACGACCGCGACCCACCTGGCCCTGCGCGTCGTCCAGTCCCAGTGCACCGGCGCTCCGGCCTACGCCGGGGAACAGGACAACGACCCCAACTCCGCCACCGACTGCGCCACGGCGAGCGCGTTCCGCAACCACGTCCGGGCCGCCGAGTTCCAGGCGTTCGGCGACTGAGCCACCGGGGCCCTTCCGGGCCCCGGTGGCCTTCCCCGCAGCCGATCGAGCGGGCCCCGGCCTTCCGGGCCGCGGGCTCTCTCCGCGGCCGGGAGCGGGCCGCACAGGCCGCCGCGAACGCCCCGGGGCCGCTCGGGCCGTCTGGACGGCGGCCCCGCGGTGCCGGCCTCCCCGGGGTTCTCCCCCGACGAGGCCCGCGGGCTGCGTCGGGGGAGAACGCCTGCCGGGCTTCGCCGTACACCCCCGGGCCGTCAGTAGGAGACGATCTCCGGTGCGCCCAGCCGGATGGCGTCGGCCTCCTGGTCGGTGTCCTGCTCCTGGGACAGGCGTTCGGCCTCGATGCGCTTCGTGTAGTACTCCACCTCGCGTTTGATGTGCTCACCGTCCCAGCCGAGCGGCCCGGCCATGAGTTCGGCGGCCTCGGCGGCGACGGCCAGACCGCGGTGGAAGGTCTCGATGGAGATATGGGTGCGCCGGGTGAGCACGTCGTTCAGGTGACGTGCGCCCTCGTGTGTGGCGGCGTAGACGATCTCGGCCCGGAGATAGTCGTCGGCGCCGCTGAGCGGACGCCCGAGGGAGGGGTCCTGCTCGATGAGCTGGAGCACCTCGTCGATCAGCGAGCCGTATCTCCGGAGCAGGTGCTCGATCCGGGCCACGTGCAGCCCCGAGGAGTGAGCCAGGCGATGCCGGGCGTTCCACAGCGCCTGGTAGCCCTCGCCTCCGGCGAGCGGGATGCGGTCGGTGCACGAGGGCGGCACACGCTGGTCGAGGCCGTGTGCCACGGCGTCCACCGCGTCACGGGCCATCACCCGATAGGTCGTGTATTTCCCGCCGGCCACCATCACCAGGCCCGGCACGGGGTGGGTGACCACGTGCTCACGCGACAGTTTGGAGGTCTCGTCGGACTCCCCGGCGAGCAGCGGCCGCAGACCCGCGTAGACACCCTCGACGTCGTCCCTGGTCAGCGGGACCGACAACACGGCGTTGACGTGGTCGAGCACATAGTCGATGTCGCCCCGGGACGCGGCCGGGTGGACCTTGTCGAGGGTCCACTCGGTGTCGGTGGTGCCGACGATCCAGTGCCGCCCCCACGGGATGACGAACAAAACCGACTTCTCCGTGCGGAGGATGATGCCGGTCAACGAGTGGATGCGGTCGCGGGGCACCACCAGATGGATGCCTTTGGAGGCCCGCACGTGGATCTGCCCGCGTCCGCCGACCATCGCCTGGATGTCGTCGGTCCACACGCCTGTGGCGTTCACCACCTGACGGGCGCGGATGTCCATCTCGGTGCCGCTCTCCAGGTCCCGCGCCCGCACACCGGTGACCCGCTCCCCTTCCCGCAGGAAGCCCATCACGCGGTTGCGGGAGGCGATCCGCGCGCCGTAGGTCGCGGCGGTGCGTAGCATGGTCATCACATAGCGCGCGTCGTCCACTTGGGCGTCCCAGTACTGCACGGCCCCGGTGAAGGCGCTCCTGCGCAGCGCGGGCGCGAGCCTCAGCGCACGTGTCCTGGACAGGTGCCGATGCACCGGCACCCCCCGGGTGAACCCAAAAGAAAATCCCAAGGAGTCATAAAGAGCGAGCCCGGCCCCCACATAGGGCCGCTCCCAGCCGAGATGGGTGAGTGGAAAGAGGAACGGCACCGGCCGCACCAGATGGGGCGCGATCCGCTGCATGAGCAGCGCACGCTCTTGTAGCGCCTCCCTGACCAGGTCAAAGTTCAACTGTTCCAGGTAACGAACCCCACCGTGAATCAATTTGGACGAGCGGGACGACGTGCCCGAGGCGAAATCCCGCGCCTCGACCAGCCCCACGCTCAGCCCCCGTGTCGCCGCGTCCAACGCGACCCCGGCGCCGACAACCCCGCCCCCGACCACCACGACGTCGAGTTCGTTCGAACTCATCCACCTCAGCGCGTCGCCGCGATCGGCGGGGCCCAGCCCCGCGGTGCCCAGTCCGGCAGTCATGTGCTTCCCCCCGGGTACAGCTTCGCTTGCATCTCTTTCCTACCCGTTTCCCTTACCCGGTAGTAGCCCCTTACCGGGTCTCGGTGTGCAACTTCCATCTGTGATCCTTTACTTATGAGCATCACACTCGCCGACGCCCGCATAGTGACCACCGACGGTGTGCACGAGGGCTGGCTCACGATCGAGGACGGTCGGATCACCCACATCGGGCATGGCACGGCTCCAGGGAACGGATACCGCCTGGCCGGGCGGCATATCGTGCCCGGTTTCGTCGACATCCACAACCACGGCGGGGCGGGCGGCTCCTTCCCCACCGGCGACCTCGAACAGGCCCGGAAAGCCGTCGGTTATCACACCGCCCACGGCACCACGACCCTCGTGGCCAGCCTCGTGACCGGGCCCGCCAGGGAGCTCACCTCGGCGGCGTCGGCTCTGGCCGAGCTCTGCGAGGAGGGGTTGCTGGCCGGCATCCATTACGAGGGACCGTACATCTCCGCCGCCCGCTGCGGCGCCCACGACCCCGCCCAGCTCCGCAGCCCCGACCCCGCCGAGCTCGGCGATCTCGTCAAAGCCGGTCGCGGCCACGTGCGCATGCTCACCATCGCCCCGGAACTCCCCGGCGCGCTCAACGCCATCGCCTTCCTCACCGGCGAAGGCGTCATCGCCGCCCTCGGCCACACCGACGCCACCCTGGAGCAGACGCTCGCCGGAGTCGACGCCGGCGCCAGGGTCGCCACCCATCTCTACAACGCCATGGCCCCTTTGCACCACCGCGATCCGGGTCCGATCGCCGCTCTCCTCCAGGACGAGCGTGTCACCGTCGAGCTGATCAACGACGGGGTCCATGTGCACCCGGCCATGATGAGGCTGGCGATCACGGCCGCGGGCACGAGCCGTACCGCCCTCATCACGGACGCCATCGCGGCGGCCGGCATGGGCGACGGGCGCTACGTCTTGGGCGACATGGGCGTCGACGTGAAGAACGGCGTCGCCAGGCTGACCGAGGGCGGATCCATCGCCGGGAGCACGCTGACGATGGACGTCGCGTTCCGCCGCACGGTCCAGGAGGTCGGGTTGTCCATCTCCGAGGCCGCCGTGGTCGCCTCGCTCACCCCGGCGCGGGTGCTGGGCCAGGACGGGCGGATCGGCTCGATCGCCGTGGGGAAGGACGCCGACCTGGTGGTGCTGAACGAGGACCTGACCGTGGCTGGAGTGATGAAGCAGGGCACATGGGTTAAGGAACCCATTGCCTGACCTTATCGCGATATTTAAGGCGTTGGGGTAATGTGGTTATTTTTGGCTACCACTTGTCAAAGCACTTAAAACGGTGACCTTGCCCACATACTGACCGCCTACTAATATTCATACATGAGCATTGATCGGCATTTAACTCTCGACGTCAATAGCGCCGACTTCATTGTGGACATGGCGAACGTGGTGCGAAATGACGGTCTGCTCACGATGCGGCGCGCGGACCTCTCGCGGCTCGTCGCCCTGGTCAACGGGCTGAAGCAGTTCACCCGCGACGAGACCGTCAAGATCTACGCGGTGTGCGACAGGTCCGTGCTGCGCGACGGAAACCTCACCGCGGACGAGCGCGCCATGCTGACCTCGTGGTTCGAAAACGGTCTCATCGAAGTGCTGCGGACCGCCGACGACCGCGTCCTGGAACTGCGAAACGTGTCGTCCCTGCCGGTGATCAGCGACGACAACTTCGGGGACTACCACCGCACCTATCCCTGGCTGTCCGGCAATCGCGACGCCTTCTACAGCCCTTACTCGGTCGACGGCGGCACCATCTCCATAAGGCGAAGAATTATCCGGGTTCTCGCCGAGCGGGAAATCGCCAGGAAAGAAGAGGAAGCACTCCTGCTTCAAGCGGGCCTCTACGACCGGCGCGACGCCGGCCCCCGCCGGGACCTGTTGAATCGCCTGTGGAAATGCCCCGAGCAGGACTGCCCGATGTTCGGCCCCGGCCACGCCATCCCCACCCACCGCCGGGGCGTCGTACGGTGCCCCGCCCACGAACTGCCCTTGATCGACCTCGGCCCCCGTCCCGCCCGCACCCAGCTCAAAGTCAAAGTGGACGGCGACGTCGTCGCCCGTTTCACCCTCGCCGTCGGCGAAAGCACCACCGTTGGCCGCGCCCCCCTCAACAACGGCGTCGCCCTGGCCCGCTGGCTGGAGGGCACCCCCGCGATCTACAAGGTGAGCCGCAGCCACGTCGAGATCTCCCGCGAGGCCGTGGCCGTCGTCGTCCGCGACCTCAGCACCAACGGCACCCGCGTGCGCAAGGCAGGCCGCGGGGGCGACATCATCAAACTCCGCCCACGGCAAGCCCGCCCCCTGCGCCACGGCGAGGAAGTGCTCCTCCACGACCTCGTCACCCTGAGCATGAGCGGCCGCGAATTCGCCTTCGCCGACGACGAGGTCGGCGTCCACGACCCCGTCCCCCCTGCGCTCCGGCAGGCCACGATGGTGGAGAACCGGCGCTTCATTCCCTCGAAACAGCCCCGCCGGGGAAAGCGGTAGTCAGAAAACCGCCTGGCCTTGGCGCCTGTGCGGGTTATCGGCTTCAGGGCCACCACCGATCCGCAGCCGTGGCCCGTGAAAGAGGCCCCACGACACCCAGCGCAGGCCTGACCTGCGGACGAACTGGGGCGACTGCCTCAGCGCAAACCGGAAGGCCGGCCCATTCAGCGGAAATCGCCGGCGTGCTCCCTCGTCCACTGGGCGAAAGTGCGCCCAGGGCGCCCCGTCACCTCCACGACGTCGGGTGACACCCAGCCCACCCCCTCATAGTCGGTCCCCATCTCCAGGAACCACTCGATGATGTCCGGCGGATAGACGTCGGCCCACTCCCGGCGAGCCTGATCCGGCGTCAGCTCGACAAACCGGATCTCGGTGCCGAGCGCCTCCCCGATCATCCTCACCGCATCACGCCGCCGCACTGGCTCGGGCCCGGTCGGCTGATAGGTCTTCCCCGCGTGACCGTCCTCCAGCAGCGCCACCATGGCGACCGCGGCGATGTCGGCCTCATGGACCAGCGCGGAGTTCCAGTCCCCGAACGGAGAACGCACCTCCCCCTTCCCCTTGATGGACTCCGCCCACTGCCACGTGTTGGCCATGAACTCGCCCGGAAAAAGGTGCGTCCATTCGAGCCCCGACCCCTCGATGGCCCGGTGCACCTGACGGTGCCACGCCTCCAGGGGATGGTCGTCGTCCTTGCTCTCGTCGTTGTGCCCGAGATGCGTGAGCCGCCGCACCCCCGCCTTCTTGGCGAGCTCCAGCATCTCCGCCCAGTTCTCGGCGGACCCTTCGATGGAGACCAGATGCATGCGCTCGACGTCCCGCAACGCGGGCACGAGGCTCTGCGGCTCCAGAAAACTCCCCTTGACCACCTCCACCCCGGCGGGCAGAGCGGCTGCGGCCTCGGACTCGGGATTTCTGGTCAGTGCCCGCACCTCGTGCCCGGCCTCGACCAACTGCCGCACAAGACTGCCCCCCACGGTTCCCGTGGCCCCGGCGACCAGGATCGGCATCGTTTTCCCCCTCGCAGACAACTGTCGGGCATGGCGAACAGACCCCGGATCGGGGGCGTGTTCGTGAATGCCTCATTTTTGCCCACGCCAATCGGAGAAAGCAAACGTGAATGTAGCGTTCACATTTTCCTGACCTGCGAAAACACGTCCCCAAAAACACCCCGGAAGCACGATGGCCAGCGAACACAAGAAGAACTTTCCACCAAGGACGAGAACCCACGGAGTGCCTCCCCTCACAACCCATAGCGGGCCGAGATCGCCTTGGCCTCCTCAACCGTCACCTGCTCCGGCGCCCGCGCCGACGCCCCCCCGCAACTCCGCGATCACCCTGTCCGCCGACACCCGAACCCGCGTGCCATACTGCGCGAGCTGCGCATCAAACCGCCGCGCCGCCGGCCCGGTCCACACCCCACCGGCCCGAAACATCCGCACAGGCTCATCAAGATCCCGCTGCACCTCCGCGCCCAACGGCTCAAGCAAACGCAGCGCCTCACTCAATTCCCGACAAAGCGGATTAGGCAACATTTCCGCCACCGCAACCTCACCCCTCCCCCACAGAGGCCGACGACGTCTTTACATCATGATGTCCAGAAGCAGCGGTCCACCGTCCTGCTTGTATACCGTGCAGGAGCCGTCGTACGCCCCGTCTCCTCCCGACGGTTTGAAACCGCCCCTGACCACTGGGTTCCTATGGTCGGTCGCCAACTCCACCGCCACCCGGAGCCCCCCTTAACCATTCTCGTATGCGTCATTACCCCATTTCTATTCTTGTCCCCTCAAGAGGCCGGTTGGGCAGGGCCGGATGTCGACGACGGTCCTGTGGACGTGGCCGGGGCGGCGGCGCAACCGAACGCGCACCGCCATACCTCCGCGCATTGCATTTCCCCCCCATTCCAATAGGAGCCCGCCTTGCAACCCCCCGGAAAAACGACGGACCCCCGGCGGGATCCGCCGGGGGTCCGAGGAAGGCTGGATCAGCCGTGAGGCTCCACCACGACCTCGACCCGCTGGAACTCCTTGATGTCGGAGTAACCCGCAGTGGCCATGGTGCGCTTGAGAGCGCCCATGAGGTTCATCGAACCGTCGGCCACGCTGGACGGCCCGTGCAGGATCTCGCTCAGGGTCCCTATCGTGCCGACCTCCACGCGAGCGCCGCGCGGGAGTTCGCCGTGGTGGGCCTCAGAGCCCCAGTGGAAGCCCCGGCCGGGGGCCTCGGAGGAGCGGGCGAGGGGGGAGCCGACCATGACGGCGTCGGAGCCGCAGGCGATGGCCTTGGCGATGTCGCCTGAGCGGGTCATGCCGCCGTCGGCGATGACGTGGACGTAGCGGCCGCCGGACTCGTCGAGATAGTCGCGGCGGGCGGCGGCGACGTCGGCGATCGCGGTGGCCATGGGCACGGCGACGCCGAGGACGGTGCGGGTGGTGTGGCTGGAGCCGCCGCCGAAGCCGACGAGCACACCGGCGGCGCCGGTGCGCATGAGGTGGAGGGCCGCGGTGTAGGTGGCGCAGCCGCCGACGATCACGGGCACGTCGAGCTCGTAGATGAACTGCTTTAGGTTGAGCGGCTCGGCCCGGCCGGAGACGTGCTCGGCGGAGACGGTGGTGCCGCGGATGACGAAGATGTCGACACCGGCGTCGATGACGGCCTTGTGGTGCTGGACGGTGCGCTGCGGGGAGAGCCGCACGGCGGTCGTGACGCCCGCGTCGCGGATCTCCGCGATGCGCCTGCCGATGAGCTCATCCTGGATCGGCGCGTTGTAGATCTCCTGGAGGCGGCGTGTCGCGGCCTCGCCCCGCAGCTCGGCCACCTCGGACAGGAGAGACGCCGGGTCGTCGTAGCGGGTCCAGAGCCCTTCCAGATCGAGCACGGCGAGGCCGCCGAAACGTCCGATCTCGATGGCGGTCTTCGGCGAGACCACGCTGTCCATCGGGCTGACCACCACGGGCAGCTCGAACCGGTAGGCGTCGATCTGCCAGGCGATCGACACCTCTTCGGGGTCGCGGGTGCGCCGGGAGGGCACGATGCCGATCTCGTCGAGCGAGTAGGCCCGCCGTCCGCTCTTTCCGCGCCCGATCTCCACCTGTGTCATTGTGGCCATCTCCAAGATCATCACACATGTACGGCACGCGCCTGGAAGCGCGCGCCGTACACGAACATTAGCGGCGGTGGTAGTTGGGGGCCTCAACCGTCATCTGGATATCGTGCGGGTGGCTTTCCTTGAGGCCCGCCGAGGTGATCGGCATAAGCTGGCCGCGCTCGTGCATCTCGGGGATGGTGCGCGACCCGGTGTACCACATCGCCTGGCGCAGGCCGCCGACGAGCTGATGGGCGACCGCGGCGACGGGGCCGCGGTAGGGCACCTGGCCCTCGACGCCCTCGGGGATCAGCTTGTCCTCGCTGGACACCGCGTCCTGGGAGTAGCGGTCCTTGCTGTAGGAGCCGCCGCGCTCGCGGTTGCGCATGGCGCCGAGGGAGCCCATGCCGCGGTAGGACTTGAACTGCTTGCCGTTGATGAAGATCAGCTCGCCGGGCGACTCCTCGCAGCCGGCCAGCAGGGAGCCGAGCATCACGGTGTCGGCGCAGGCGGCGATGGCCTTGGCGATGTCGCCGGAGTATTGCAGGCCGCCGTCGCCGATGACCGGCACCCCGGCGGGGCGGGCGGCGAGCGACGCCTGGTGGATCGCGGTGACCTGGGGGGCGCCGACGCCGGCGACGACGCGGGTGGTGCAGATGGAGCCCGGCCCGACGCCGACCTTGACCGCGTCGGCCCCGGCGTCGATCAGCGCCTGGGCGCCGGCCCGGGTCGCGACGTTGCCGCCTATGACGTCGATCCTGGAGTTGGCCTTGACCTTGGCGATCATGTCGCAGACGCCCCGGGAGTGGCCGTGGGCGGTGTCGACGATGACGACGTCGACCCCGGCCTCGATCAGGGCGGCGGCCCGCTGCTCGGCGTCGCCCGCCACGCCGATCGCGGCCCCGACGACCAGACGGCCGTCGGCGTCCTTGGTGGCCAGAGGATATTGCTCACTCTTGGTGAAGTCTTTGACGGTGATGAGGCCCCGCAGCCGGCCGCCCTGGTCGACGAGGGGCAGCTTCTCCACCTTGTTGGTGCGCAGCAGCGTGAACGCGTCGTCCCTGGACACCCCGACGGGCGCGGTGACCAGCGGCATCGGCGTCATGACCTCACGCACCGGGCGGCTGTGGTCGGTCTCGAAGCGCATGTCGCGGTTGGTCACGATGCCGACCAGCACGCCGCCCGCGTCGGTGACCGGAACGCCGGAGATGCGATAGCGCGCACACAGGCGCTCGACCTCGGCCAGCGTGTCGTCGGGCGAACAGGTGACCGGATTGGTGACCATGCCCGCCTCGGAGCGCTTGACCAGGTCGACCTGCTGGGCCTGCTCCTCGATCGAGAGGTTGCGGTGCAGTATCCCGATGCCGCCCTGGCGGGCCATCGCCACCGCCATGCGGGCCTCGGTGACGGTGTCCATGGCCGCCGAGACCAGGGGGATGCGCAACGTGATCGACCGCGAGAGTCGTGTGGTCGTGTCGGCCTCTCCCGGTTGCAGATCGGAATAGGCGGGCACGAGCAACACGTCGTCGAACGTGAGCCCTGTCTCGGTGAACTTGGCCATGCGGGGAGCCCCTCCTGCGTGCGGCGCACCGAAGAAGTGGGGAACGGCGCCGACCTCCAGACAGCCATTTTAGTGGGTGCTTCCGAACGCCCCACCTGGGTCCCGTCCCATCTCCGCTCCGGCGAGGGCGGGACCAGCCACTTCACCCGCCATGCGGTCCCGGGCGCGGAAAGGGCCCCACCCCGGACTCCCCCGATGTGACGCCAAGGAGCGGGCGTGAAAGAGGGGTGAAAACACCTCAGCGACGTCCGCAAACCCGGGATTCGGTCAGCTCAGGCGGGTCACAGAAGGCACGCCCGCCCCGGAGTGGCTCCCCTGCGAGGCCGGGCAGCCATAAGGTGGGAAGCGTGTTGGAAGACGTCCCTCGCGACCCGTTCGCGGACGATCCCGATGACCCGGCGTCGGCGCTGGGCGAGTTCGACGATCCCGAGCCCCTCACAGCGGCCGAGCGGGATGAGGCTCTGACGGACCTGGCAGACGTCGAGGTCTTCCGTTCCCTGCTGGAGCCGCAAGGCGTGCTGGGGCTGGTCCTGGACTGCCCTGAGTGCGGTGAAAGGCACTACTTCGACTGGGAGCTCCTCCGGGGCAACCTGCGCCAGATGATCGACAACGGCCAGCCGCAAGTGCACGAGCCGGCCTTCCAGCCCGACCCCTCAGATTACGTGAGCTGGGAATACGCGAGGGGCTACGTCGACGGTGTGATCGACACCGAGGAACGTCACTGACGCCCGCAGGTGGCGTCGCATGAGCCCTGCGCGCACGACACGTCGGCGACCAGCGCCGCGAGCATCCTGATCACCGGATCCCCCGTGTCCGACACGATCTCCCGGCGGGAGATCGCGTCAAGGATCGCGTCGGTGACGAACTCGTCGGCCTGATCGTCAGACCCGCGTCGGCGCGCGGAACGCCTTGGGTGGACAGCCGTCAAGCGATCGACTCCAGCTCGGCCATCTGCCGCAATCGGGCCAGGGCCCGGTGCTGGGCCACCCGTACCGCACCTGGTGACATGCCAAGTACATTACCTGTCTCCTCCGCGGAAAGCCCGGAGACCACCCGCAACATGAGTAATTCGCGCTGATTGTCAGGAAGGCGGGAGAGCAGCCGCCGGGCGTGCTCAGCCTCGATGTAGCGCACAACGGTCTCCTCCGGCCCCGGACCCTCGTCCGGCCCGTCAGGAAGATCCTGAGTGGGTACGGCGGAGCGCACAGAACTCCTCAGGGCGTCGGCCACCTTATGGGAGGCGATGCCGAAGACGAAGGAGGCGAACGGACGCCCCATATCCCGATAACGCGGCAACGCGGACAGGACAGCGATACACACTTCCTGCGCCACGTCATCGGCGATGTGATATTGGCCGGAAACACGGCCCAGTCTGGCGCGGCAATAGCGCACCACCATCGGACGTAGTTCGCCGAGCAGGGATTCGATCGCTTCGCGATCTCCCTGCACGGCCAGGTTAGTCAGCTCCCGTAGATCGTCCTTGGGAGCAACCCCGTCCGACCTCGTCGCAAGCCCTACCCCACTTATGGCGTCGGCGACGCATCCCTCGGTCACGTTAGGCATGATGCCCGTCCTGATCGGACCTGTCGTCATCGCGAACGGCTACGGATTGGTTACATTGAGGAGACGGCGACGGGCCGTAATCGATCAGCGACACTCGGGTTTTTGACCTGGCCGCGTTTTTCGGATCATTACTTCCATCTGCGGTAATTAGTCAGAACCACGAGACATGTCTAGACGCTTGAACCCCCATGCTGGTTTACCGAGAAACGCGTACGGCTCGCGCCAACTTGGCGCGAGCCGTACCCATGTCCATACACATGTCCGTGCAACATGTCCGTGCAACATGCCCATGAGCGCACCACACCTCAAAACAGACGATGTGGAACGCGGGACGAACCCTCAGTGGCCGTGACCGTGCCCGTGGCCGTGGCCGCCGGCGGCGGGGGCCTCCTCCTCGGGCTTGTCGACGACGAGGGCCTCGGTCGTGAGCAGCATGCCGGCGATGGACGCGGCGTTCTGCACGGCCGAGCGGGTGACCTTGACCGGGTCGATGACACCCTGCGCGAGCAGGTCGCCGTATTCACCGGTGGCGGCGTTGAGGCCGCTGCCCGGAGAAAGCTCGGCGATCTTGTGGGTGACCACGTAGCCCTCAAGACCGGCGTTCTCGGCGATCCAGCGGGCGGGCTCGACCAGCGAGCGGCGCACGACGCCGACACCGGTGGCCTCGTCGCCGGTCAGCCCGAGGTCGTCGAGCTCCTTGGTCACGTGGACCAGCGCGGAGCCGCCGCCCGAGACGATGCCCTCCTCGATCGCGGCGCGCGTCGCGGAGATCGCGTCCTCAAGGCGGTGCTTCTTCTCCTTGAGCTCGACCTCGGTCGCCGCACCGACGCGCAGCACGCAGACGCCGCCGGAGAGCTTGGCGAGGCGCTCCTGGAGCTTCTCGCGGTCCCAGTCGGAGTCGGACTGCTCGATGGCGAGCTTGATCTCCTTGACGCGGTCCTCGATGGCCTGCGCGTCACCGGCACCGTCGACGACCGTCGTGGCGTCCTTGGTGACGACGACGCGGCGGGCCGTGCCCAGCACCTCGAGGCCGACGTGCTCCAGCTTGAGGCCGATCTCCTCGCTGACGACGGTGCCGCCGGTGAGGACGGCGATGTCCTGGAGCATCGCCTTGCGGCGGTCGCCGAACCCGGGGGCCTTGACGGCCACCGAGGTGAAGGTGCCGCGGATCTTGTTGGTGACCAGGACGGCCAGGGCCTCGCCCTCGACGTCCTCGGCGACCACGAAGAGCGCCTTCTTGGTCTGGGCGACCTTCTCAAGCAGCGGCAGGAAGTCCGCGATTGAGGCGATCTTGCCCTGGGTGAGCAGGATGTAGGGGTCTTCGAGGACCGCCTCCATGCGCTCGGTGTCGGTCACCATGTAGGGCGACAGGTAACCCTTGTCGAACTGGAGACCCTCGGTGAACTCGAGCTCCATGCCCATGGCGTTGGACTCTTCGACGGTGATCACACCGTCCTTGCCCACCTTGTCGAACGCCTCGGCGATCAGCTCGCCGATCTTGGCGTCCTGAGCGGAGATGGTCGCGACGTTGGCGATCTCCTTCTTGTCCTCGACCGGGCGGGCCGAGGCGAGAAGCTTGTCACTGACGGCGCGGGCGGCGAGGTCGATGCCGCGCTTGAGCGAAAGCGGCGAGGCGCCGGCGGCGACGTTGCGCAGACCCTCGCGGACCATGGCCTGGGCCAGCACGGTCGCGGTGGTCGTGCCGTCACCGGCGACGTCGTTGGTCTTGGTGGCGACTTCCTTGGCGAGCTGGGCCCCGAGGTTCTCGTAAGGCCTGTCCAGCTCAACCTCACGAGCGATGGTGACACCGTCGTTGGTGATCGTGGGGGCACCGAACTTCTTGTCGATGACCACGTTGCGGCCGCGGGGGCCGAGTGTCACCTTGACGGCGTCCGCGAGGGCGTTGACGCCACGCTCAAGAGCGCGCCGCGCGTCCTCGTCGAACTCCAGGATCTTCGGCATGTCTGTCCTCTCTCAGGGAGCGTCGGTGCTCCGGACGCTTCAAGCCCCGGGCGCTCAGTGCGACCCGGGGCTTGAGGCGTCGAACGGGTAAGGCCCCGCGGGCTGCTTACTTCTCGATGATGGCGAGCACATCGCGAGCGGAGAGCACGAGGTACTCCTCGCCGCTGTACTTCACCTCGGTGCCGCCGTACTTGCTGTAGAGGACGATGTCGCCCTCCTTGACGTCAAGCGGAATGCGCTTGTCGCCGTCCTCGTCCCAGTTGCCCGGGCCCACAGCGAGGACCTTGCCCTCCTGGGGCTTCTCCTTCGCGGTGTCCGGGATGACCAGGCCGGAGGCGGTGGTCTGCTCGGCCTCAAGAGGCTGGACCACAATGCGGTCACCAAGCGGCTTAACGGGAACCTTAGTGGCGGTCGTCACGATCGGACCTCCCCTTCAGATTTGGATGATCTAGAAGAGGCGACCAGCGGCCTGCCGTCGCGGGTGTCAGACCTGCCTCGTCGCTTTGATTTGGCACTCTCCCCAGGAGAGTGCCAACACGAAACAGTATGCAGTCCCGCCTGGACAGTCAACACGAACCGCTCTCGGCAGCTCTTCGCAGGTCAGATAAGCACCACAGGCGACCACTCCATCCCGTTCGCCCCGCATGTGGACTCCCGCCACCATCCACCGAACCCGCCGATTCGCACCGTCTCTCGTCCCACACGTCACGCCGAGCCCGGTCCCGCCGCCACGCACGCCGGCCCTCCCGGCTGTGCCGTACGGCATGAGCCGATGCGGCCATAACCCCAGATGAGAGCGGAAACCACCTCTTCACGGATCGACCGGCGGGGAAGGCGGCGCTAACGTCGGGCAGCGTGAACCTCGACGACTTCCGCACTCTCCTCACCGACCGGGGACGACGCGCCCTCTCGGAGGCCGTCGAGGCGACCGCAGCCGGGCTCGATCCGGTGGCAGCCGCCACAAAACTTCGCAAAACCTACGATCAGGGCCTCACCTCGGCCGCACTCACCCAGTCAGCCCTGCGCGAACGCGCCACAGAAAAGTTCGGCGCCGACGCCCGGGTCATGTTCTTCACCCGGGCCGGCCTTGAGCAGTCCACCCGCCGCGAGGTCGCCGACCACCGGGCCCGCCGCGTCGCCGCACGCGGCGGCTCGCCGTCGGTGGCCGACCTGTGCTCCGGCATCGGCGGCGACCTGATCGCCCTGGCCCGCGCGGGTTGCCATGTGCACGCCGTCGACGCCGACCCGCTCACCGCCGCGGTGGCGGCGGCCAACGCCGAGGCGCTCGGCCTCGCCGGCCGCGTGACGGTGAGTACGGCGGACGCCCGCGAGATCGACGTGTCCTCCTACGACGTGACCTTCCTCGACCCGGCCCGCCGCACCTCCAAGGGCAGGACCTTCGACCCCATGGCCTACTCCCCCACCTGGCCCGAGGTGATGGAGATCGTGGCCCGCTCCCGGTCGGCCTGCCTCAAGGTCGCGCCCGGCATCCCCTACGACTTCCTCCCCGAGGGCGCCGAGGCCGAGTGGGTGTCCTACAAGGGCGAGGTGAAGGAGGCCGTCCTGTGGTGCGGCGCCTTGGCGGACGCCGGCCCCGGGGAGACGGTGCGGCGGGCGACGCTGCTGCCGCCGGGGCTCACGCTGGGGCCGACCGGGGTCGAGGAGGCCGCACCGGTGGGCGAGATCGGGAAATTTCTGTATGAGCCCGATGGGGCCGCGGTGCGTGCCCATCTGGTCGCCGACGTGGCGCACCTGGTCGAGGGGAGGCTGATGGACCCCATGATCGCCTATGTGACGTCAGACGCCCGCGTCTCCACACCGTGGGCGTCGTGCTACGAGATCGGCCATGTGCTCCCCTTCTCCCTGAAGCGGCTGCGGGCGGTCCTGCGCGACGAGGGCGTGGGCAGTGTCACGATCAAGAAGCGGGGTTCCGCGGTGGACATCGAGAAACTAAGGAAGGACCTCAAACTGTCCGGCGGCAATTCCGCGACCGTGATTCTCACCCGTATCCACGACCGCCCTTTCGCCCTTATTTGCACGCCGCAATAGCTGTTTATCGCCTAATGAATGATCCGCGCAGTTAGTGCGGACCGAAGCAGGTCACTCACACCTCGCAAGCCTGGGTGGACGCCGCACAGGGGCACCGTACAACCCGCTCTGACCTGGGACGATCGTCGATTCAGGCGATACGACCACAATCGCGATCTTTCCCAGTCACCCCCAAAAAGCTTGGGCCGTAGGGCTAAAGTGAGCGCGCGGGATCTCTCCCCCGAGCGCAGTCACGCGCCGCCGCACAGTTCTCTTTTTCCTCAGCAAACCGGACGTTCGGCTGATCGCCGGCGCGTGAAGGAGCTTTCGGTGGATCACTCCAGCCACACCCTGCTCCAGGCAGGCAATCAGACCGCCATCTCCGACAGGATGCGCGAGCTTCTCGCCAGAGCGGCTCAAGACCACGTCTATGAGCAGCGCACCCAGGGGGCGGTCCTCGACGAGATACGCCAAAGGCTGGAAGGGATGGAGTGGTTGCTACGCGAAGTGCGCGAACGCGAGCTGGGCGGGCTCAGCGGCACGCTGGAGTCCGTGCACGGCAGACTGGACGACATCACCACACGCCCGCCCGCCTGGGCGGAAGGGCTCGCTCAGCACGTCGAGGCCGTGCGTGACCACGTCGACGCCGTTGGCGGGCGGGTCGGCACGGTGGGCGAGCGCGTCGAGACCATCGGAGAGCAGGTCAAACCGGTCGCCGAGTTGCCCAGCCTCTGGGCCGACGTGGGCACGATGGGCGAGAGCGTCGACGAGGCGCTCACCCGGCTCCAAGCCGTCATCGACGGCACCAGGACCGTCACCGAGCAGATAGGCGAGTTCAGCGCCCGCCTCGGGCAGCTCCAGGCGAGCATGGAGGCCGCCGCCACGAGGTTCACCCGCCTCGACAAATCGCTGACCGACCTCACCGCCCGCACAGAGCGCCTCGAAAGCGGACTGGCCGATATGTCAGACGGGCTGGGCAAGGCCGTGGGCGCGGCCACCGAGCGGGTGGTCAGCGCGGTCGAGCAGGTCACCGGCACGGTGGAGGCGGTCGAGCTCCGGCTCGGCACCCGCCTCGAAGGCGTCGAGCACCGCGTCGAACGCATGGACGGCCGCCTCGCCGGGGTGGAGCGCCACCTCTCCACCGTCGACGGGCGCATCGAGACCACCGACGAATATCTCGCCGACATCGACACCCGCATGACCGGCCTCGACAGCCGCCTCGCCGACCTCGGCCGCGGGCTCACCGCCGTCGACACCCGGCTGACCTCGGTCGACGGCCATCTGTCCGCCGTCGACACCCTGCTCGTGTCCGCCGACGCCCGCCTCGCCGGCGTCGACGGCCAGGTGGGTGAGGTGCGGGCCAACCTGACCTCCGTGGACGGCCGCCTCGACGGCGTCGACCAGCGCCTGCGCCCACTCGACGGCGCCATAGGCGACCTTCGCACCCACCTGGCCTCCGTCGACAGCCGGCTCCAGGGCGTCGACCAGCGGCTCGGCCCCCTCGACGGCGCCATGGGCGAGGTCCGCACCCACCTGGCCTCCGTCGACGGCAGGCTGGGCACGATCGACACCCGCCTGGCCCACCACAACGACCGCTTCGACTCCCTCGACGGGCGGGTCGACACCCGGTTCACGACCCTCGACGAGCGCATCACCACCGTCGACGGCCACCTCAACCGGCAGGACGACCTCATCGTGGGCGCCGACGGCAGGCTCAGCGAGCTCAACGGCCACCTCGGCGAGGTCGAGGGCCGCCTCACCGAGCACCTCGGCGACATCCAGGGCACCCTGACCGGCAGCCTCGGCGACGTGCAGGGCAAGCTCACCGGCCGCTTCGACAACGTCGACACACGCCTCGTGCACCTGTCCGGCCAGGCCGACAAGACCAACGAGCACCTGGAGACCGTCGACGACCGCGTCGAGGCCGTCAACCAGAGTGTCAGCCGGCTCCCGGCCAGCCTCGGCATCACCGAGCGCGTCGGCGAGCTGATCGACTCTCAGGGCGGCAGACACGACAAGCGCTTCGACTCACTCGACCAGCGCCTGACCGAGGCCGCCGACACCTTGATCACCGCCGTGAGCACCCGCCCTGACTGCGACCAGCTCTCCGAGACCCTGAGCGGCATCGTCAAACCCGCCCACACCGACCTCACCCGCCGCCTCGGCGCCCTGGAGGAAACCATGCTGGCCCTCGCCGAAGCCCTCCTCCGCCCCAGCCGCGTCACCAAGGACTGACCCGGCCCCGGTCCCCCGGCCGAGTTCGGCAGAGGTTCCTCCGGCCCCTGCGACAAGGACAGCCCGGTTTCCGAGCCGAGGTCCTGACCCCGCCGCCGGCAGGGCCGCCTCAAATCGACTGTGGCGACCAGAACGGCGTGGAGCCCTAAACCACCCGCGGGGCCGCCTCAGGCGCCCGTGGCGGCGCCGCTCAGCGTGCCGATGGCCGCCCCCAGAACGCGTTGCTCGCCCTCCGGCGACCATCGGCCGGCGTGCACCATGTGCAAGGCCGTGGTGAGCCGCACCAGGTCATCGTCCGTCCCAAGGTCGGCGAGGTAGGCGGGCAGCGTCAACCCGAGCGCCTTGAGATCACCGCGTGCGCAGAACCCCGCGAACAACCCCGCCAGAAGTCCGTCGGCGGCCCGTGGCCCGACGCGCTGGACCCTGGTGATCCGGCCAGTCGGGCACGAGCGTTGGACGCGACGCTGCGCGAGGAACTTGCACGCCCACCCCGGTCGAACGCAACCCTTCGGCGATCGCCGCACGAATCCAGTCGGATACTGCCCGGCCGGCACCTCGCCGATGGAGGCGCAGCCTTGGGCCTGAGCCCTCGGCCCCGAAGCAGGGAAAGCCTCACACGTGCACGGTCGTGACCGGCATCGAGGAGTCCGCCGGAATATCCATCAGCGACGGCGCGACCCCCGCGGCGACCAGATCGGAGCCAAGAGTGGCCACCATCGCACCGTTGTCGGTGCACAAGCCAGGACGCGGCACCCGCAGACGAATGCCGGCGGCGTCACAACGCTCCTGCGCCAAAGCCCGCAGACGCGAGTTGGCCGCCACCCCACCACCGATCAGCAGATCCCGGACACCATGGGTGCGGCAGGCCGCGATGGCCTTACGCGTGAGAACGTCGACAACGGCCTCCTGAAAAGACGCCGCGACATCGGAGACGGGAATGCTCTCCCCCGCTGCCAGCCGCGCCTCGACCCACCGAGCGACCGCCGTCTTGAGCCCGGAGAAGGAGAAGTCATAGGTCCCGTCGTTGTACTTCCCCCGGGGGAAGTGGATGGCGGTGGCCGACCCGGACGTGGCCGCGCGGTCGATGTAGGGGCCGCCCGGGAAGGGAAGCCCGAGAAGGCGGGCCACCTTGTCGAAGGCCTCACCCGCCGCGTCGTCGATGGTCGAGCCGAGCGGGATGACCTCTTTGGCGACGTCGGGCACAAGCAGCAGCGAGGAGTGGCCGCCGGACACGAGCATGGCGATGCAGGGCTTGGGCAGCGCCCCGTGCTCAAGCTGGTCGACGGCGACGTGGGCGGCGAGGTGGTTGACGCCGTAGAGCGGGATGCCGAGGCCGAGGGAGTAGGCCTTGGCGGCGGCGACGCCGACGAGGAGGGCTCCGGCGAGGCCTGGGCCGGCGGTGACGGCGATGGCGTCGATGTCGGTGAGGCGCAGCCCGGCCTGGTCGAGTGCCCGCTCGACGGTGGGCGCCATGGCCTCCAGGTGGGCCCGGGAGGCCACCTCGGGCACGACGCCGCCGAACCTGGCGTGCTCTTCCACGCTTGAGGCGATGGTGTTGGCCAGCAGGGTGTGCCCTCGGACGATCCCGACGCCGGTCTCGTCGCAGGAGGTCTCGATGCCCAGGACCAGGGGTGCGTCAGCCATCGGTCTTCCTCGTCATCACGATCGCGTCGGTGCCGTCGTCGTAGTAGCTCACCCGGGTGCCGATCCGCTCGAACCCGAAGTCGTCGTACATCGCCTGAGCGCTCTCATTGTCGGCCCTGACCTCAAGGAACACCGACTCCGCGCCGCGACGCACGGCCTCGGCGAGCAGCTCATCCATGATCTTGCGGCCTATGCCGAGCCGCCGGTGCTCGGCGAGCACCGCGATGGTCTGCACGTCGGCCTGGTCTCCTGCGGCCGCGAGGCCGCCGTAGGCGACGACGGCGCCGTCGAGCAGGGCCACGACGTAGTGCCGGGTGCGGGGCTGGTCGGCGAGCTCGCCGCGCATCATGGACTCGGTCCAGGCGTCGGCGGGGAAGGTCGCCCGCTCGATCGCCATGACCGGTGCCAGGTCGGCGCCGGTCATGCGGCGGATCGTGATCTCGGTCACACCGTCACCTTCTTCGGCGCCCCGGGGACGACCGCGTCGGGGCGGCGCAGATAGATCGGCAGCGGCGGGTCGAGGGTCACGCCGGGGGTCGTGAGCCGCTCGACGGCCAGCGAGGCCAGCGTGCCGGCGAAGGGATAGTGGGGTGCGGTGTCGACGACACGCCCGGCACCGATCACGTCGCGGTAGAGCGCGGCGCCGGCCCCGGCCACGGGCAGCTCGCCGGGCAGGTCTTTCGGCAGGTCGACCGCCGGGCCGTGGGCGCGGGTGCGCGCGTCGTCGTAATGTGCCCAGAACACCTCTTTGCGGCGGGCGTCGGTGGCGACGAGGAAGGGGCCGGGCAGCCCGCTGCCGTATGCGACCGCGTCGAGGGTGCAGATGCCGTGCGCGGGCACGCCGAGGGCGGTGGACAACGCCTGAGCGGTCATGAGACCGACGCGCAGGCCCGTGTAGGGGCCGGGACCGGTGCCGCAGACGATCGCCGTGATATCACCGAGCGTCACGCCCGCCTCGCCGAGCACGGTCTCGATCGTCGGAACCAGCAGCTCACCGTGGCGGCGGGCGTCGACGACTGTGGATTCGGCGAGCACCCGGTCACTGCCCGCGACGGCGGCGGTGACGGCGGGGGTCGCGGTGTCAAAGGCCAGGACCAGCACGAACATCAAGGGTAGTCCGTTCGCCGCGAGCCCGGTCCACCGCTAGCCGGCAGAAGCGCGGACGGGACGCACGAGCGAGGCGTAGACGATGACGTTGTCGCGGTATTCCCGGCTCTTCCAATCGAACGGCCCACCACAGGTGATCAGCCGGAGCCCCTCCCCGAGGTACACGCGTTTGGTGGGGAACTTGTTCTTGTCGATCTGTTCAAGGGACTCGACCCGATATTCAGCGGTCTTCCCGTCGCTGCGCTTCACCCGCACGATCTGTCCCTTTTTAAGCTGCTTGAGCTTGAAGAAGACGGCAGGCTCGGTCTTGGTGTCCACATGCCCGATGATCACCGAGGCGCCCTCGTCGCCGGGCACGGCGCTGTGCTTGAACCACCCGGCCATCTTGGGTTCCTCGTACGGCGGAAGCTCGACATCCCCGCCCTTCGTCATGCCGAGCTCCATCAGCGGCGCGTCGACCTCGATCGAGGGGATGTCGACCTGTTCGGGCACGACGTCGTCCTCGGAGTCGGTCGAGGTGCGGCCGACTGCGAAGAGCACGGCGCCGGTGATGACGGCGGCGATGACGAACCGCCGCCGCCCAGAGGAATCCGCCATTACCGAACCCTCGTCACCCCGGCACCCGGCCGACCGCCGGTTCCGCTCGAAACGCGCCGCTCATCGCGGTCCCGCACGCGGAGGGCCCGTGCCAGGGGAAGGGAGAAGTGCAGGTAGCGCATTACGTACGGCGACGCCGCCAAGCCACAAGGCCTGCCCCGCCGCCCAGCACAGCCGCGCCGACCAGCGCGATCGTGCCGGGTGAGATGCCCGATTCCTCCGTCATGTTGCCCGCAGCCGTGCCACCGCCGCCGGCGCGCGGGGCCCGGTCCGGCACGACCTCGGGGCGCCGGACGACGCGCAGCCTCGCCGTACCCGTGTCGTTGGTGCCCTCACACTTGATCGAGACCTCGTAGGTGCCCCGGTCGACCGTGGGGGTGACTCTCGCCTCGCCGCGGACCCACGGGCCGCGCGCGGGCGGCGCCGGGGTGGCCGAGGTCGACCGCGGACTGGGGGTCGCGGCGGGAACGGGTTCGAGGGTGACGGCGCGGATGAACGCCTCCGAGGTGGCCGTGCCACTGTGGTCCGGCCCGCCCTCGGGGACCGGGCAGTTGGCGAGCACCCACACGCTGGTGCGTTCGCCCTCGGTGACACGTTCGGGGTTAAGTCTGATCGCGACGTCCTCGCGCCCCACCACTTCGGCCGTTGAGGCCGTGGGGGTCGCGGTGGCGCTGTCTGCTACTAAAGCCGGCTCTTCCCCTCCCGTGCATCCAACCGCTCCGATCAGGACAACAGCCCCGATCGCCATGACCTGCCCGACCCTAGGCACCGCCGTACTCCACTTCGCCGTCCGACCCGACCCGACCGATCGACTGGCAACTCCAGCATCACGCGATGCTTGCGCCGCACTCCACCTGATACCCAGAAAAATCCGGGCAGACCCTAAACAGGGCGATCTTTAACCCGGTGATCCCCATCAGGTGCACATGGATCAAGCGTGCCATCGTCCACCGGCGAATGCGAGTGTTTCAGCGCACGGGAACGTCAACCGGAAACACGCGGAAACCCCGGCGGCGCCGGGGCTCTAGGGCAGCCGCAGGTCGGCCCAGCGCTCGCCGACCCCCGTCAGGCGCACGACCCGCTCCTCGTCGGCGTCGTGCCGGTCGATGCGGATCTCCAGGCGGTCCTCGGCGAGCCCCTCGACCAGGCCCTCCCCCCACTCGACCACGGTCACCGACTCCTCCAGGGAGGCATCGAGGTCGAGGTCGTCGACCTCGAGGTCGCCGCCCAGCCGATAGGCGTCGACGTGCACCAGCGCGGGACCGCCGCAGAGCGACGGATGCACCCGGGAGATCACGAACGTCGGGGAGGTGATCGGCCCGCGCACCTTGAGCCCCTCGGCGAGCCCCTGCACAAGGGTGGTCTTGCCCGCGCCGAGCGGCCCGGACAGCACCACAAGATCGCCCGGGGCCAGCAACCCGGCGACACGCGCGCCGAACTCGCGCATGGCCACGTCGGTCGCGACGACCTCGCTCATGCCTCGCCCTCCAGACCGGTGCCGGCGTCAGGTGTGACGCTCTTGATCAGCTCCCACAGGGCCTCGTTGACGACGCCCGGGTGCTCAAGATAGACGAGGTGGGAACTGCCCGCGACCTCAATCAGCCTGCTGCGGGGCAGCACGTCGGCGATGGCCCTGCTGTGCTCGGGCGGGGTCAGCCAGTCCTTCTCCCCCACGATGATCGACGAGGGGATCTCGCAGAGCACGTCGAGCGCGGACAACTTGTCGTGCGACATGAGCGCCGGATAGAAGTCCGCGATCACGTTGGTGGGCGTCGACCGGATCATGGCCTCGACGAAGTCGACCACGGTCGGGCTGACCGCGGCGGGGTCGCCGAACCCGAGGTAGCGCAAAGCCAAAAAAGCCACATCGTTGCCCGCCTCGCGGCCCCGGTCGACCAGCTCGCCCTTGCTGCCGAGCAGCGACACCGCCGAGGGCACGACCGAATGCACGGCCTTGGCGAGCAGCGCGGGCAGGCCGAGGGAGATCTCGGCGAGCCGGCCGGCCGAGGTGGAGATCAGCGCCACGCCCTTGATGCGGTCGCCGAAGAGCTCGGGGTGGCGCTCGGCCAGAGCCATGATCGTCATGCCGCCCATGGAGTGGCCGACCAGCACGCAGGGTCCCGGCGCGACGGCCTCAAGCACGTCGAAGAGATCGTCGCCGAGCCGGTCGATCGAGGAGTCCTTGGTCCAGAAGCGCTGCGAGCGCCCATGGCAACGTTGATCCCACAGCACCACACGGTGCGTCTCGCGCATCTCCCGCCACTGGTAATGCCAGGAGTTGAGATTGAGCGTGTAACCATGGCAGAAGACCACCGTTATCGGGGCGTCCTCCGGCCCGTCGACCTCGACGTTGAGCGTCACGCCGTCGGATGTGACCACGGGTGTGCCGCCGTCGCCGAGCTCGCCGAAAGGCTCGTCCATCTCGGGGTCGGGCTGCAGCCGGATGCGCCCGACCGCATAACGTTTGGCCAGGGCCAGACCCGCGACACCGGCGGAGGCGGCCCCGACGACCGCCCCTGCGATGCCGACCTTACGGCGTCGTGGAGCCATGTGCCCGGTCCTTCCTGCGCGTCCCGCGCCGCGTCCGCCCCCTGCCCTTCGCGGGAGGTCCCCTATCGGTAAACGCGCGGGACACGAAATCCGATCCTGGTCACGATCTCATGTGAGATCGTGCCGAGGATATCCGCCCATTCCTGAGCGGTCGGCTCGCCGCCGTGCCCCGGCCCGAAAAGCACGACCTCGTCCCCTGCCACCAGGGCGTCGTCCCCCACATCGATCACGAACTGGTCCATGCAGACCCGGCCGGCGATGGTACGGCGACGCCCGGCGGCCAGCACCTCGGCCCTGCCCCCGGCGTGCCGCAGGACCCCGTCAGCGTAGCCCAGCGGCACCAGCCCGAGCGTCGTCTCACGGTCGGTCACGTGCACATGGCCGTAGGACACGCCGCTGCCCTCGGGCACCCGCTTGGTCAGCGCCACCTGTGCCATGAGCGTCATGGCGGGCACAAGGCCGAAGTCCTGCTCCGGGATCGGCGTCAGGCCATAGGCGGCGATGCCCACCCGGACCATGTCGTAACGCGCCTCAGGCAGCGTAAGCGTCGCCGCCGAATTGGCAATATGCCGGATCACATGGGATCCGGCGGCCCCCTTCTTCTCCGCGATGTGCAGCGCCTCGTTGAAGGCCGCCAACTGCGCCTCGATCATCGGATGACCGGGAATATCGGCACATGCTAGGTGCGACCAGAGCCCGACGATCTCCACCGCCCCCTCGGCCTGTACGGCGAGAGCCCGGTCGACAAGATCCGGCCACTCGGCCAGGCCGGCCCCGCCGCGGGACATGCCCGTGTCGACCTTCAGGTGCACCCGGGCCGCGCGGCCCGCCTCCCCGGCGGCCGCGGCGACGGCGTCGAGCAGCCAGGGCGCCGCGGCCGAGAGCTCGACGTCGAGCTCGATCGCCTGGCGCAGGGGCGCGTCCGGTGGGATGAGCCAGGTCAGGATCGGCGCCGTGACGCCCGCCTCCCGCAGGGCGAAGGCCTCCTGGAGCACCGCGGTGCCGATGCGGGCCGCGCCCGCCTCCAATGCGGCCTGGGCGCTGGCGACGAGGCCGTGGCCGTATCCATCCGCTTTGACCGCCACCAAGGTCTCGGCCCCCGGTGCGTGAGCTCGCAGCAGCCCGACGTTGTGCCGGATGGCCGCGAGATCGACAACGGCCCGTGCCGGAAGGCCGGCCTCGGTCTCGATCAATGAGCTCATCCCTCTAGTGTCGCAGCTCAGCAGGGGTACACCACCGTCCCCCCGGCTCCGGCGCCGGGTGATCCCGGCCGTCTCCGCAGCTCAGCGCCCGCGATCGTGAATCACCCCACATCCCACCGGAGTCCCGCGTTCCCCCACAGTTCACACCCATGCCCCCCTTTGATCAGCAAACTTCTCGCCCCCATTTCAGCCCCCGGGAAGCGCATGCGCCCCTCACCCGAAACCCGGGCATACAGCAGCTCAGCCGATCGCCGCGAAACCCCCGGGCATATGGAAGCTCAGCCGATCGCCGCGAAACCTCAGGCATATACGGCAGCTCAGCCGATCGCCGCGAAAACCTCAGGCATATACGGCAGCTCAGCCGATCGACGCGAAAACCTCGGGCAGCGACGTCAGAAGATCACCCGCGACCAGCGGAGCCCCGGCCGACGCGACCCGCCCCGCCAGCCCGTGGAGATAGGCCGCACACGACGCCGCGTCATAACACGACAAGCCGGCGGCCAGCAGCGTGCCCCCGAGCCCCGCCAGCACGTCCCCCGTGCCGCCTGTGGCCAGGAACGGCGTGCCCGTGGTGTTGACCAGGGTCGGCCGCCCTTCCTCCGCCACAACGGTGGTGGAGCCCTTGAGCAGCACCGTCACCCCGAACCGCTCGGCCGCGAGCCGCGCGTGCTCAAGGCGGGCGGCCTCGATGTGCTCCCGGGGCACCCCCAGCAGCCGGGCCATCTCCCCCACATGCGGAGTGATCACCGTCGGCGCCTCGCGCCGCAGCAGCGACGGCTCCCGCGCCGCCAGGGTCAGCCCGTCGGCGTCCACCAGGGCGGGCACATCGGCCGCCAGCACCTCGCGGGCGATCTCCAAGGAGTCGTCACCGACGCCCATCCCCGGACCGATCACCCAGCTGTTCACTCTGCCCACATCATGCACAGACACCCCGCCACCCAGCTCGGTGATCAGCGCCTCCGGCCAGTGCACACGCACCTGATCCACCGGCTCCCGCTGTCCCGCGAACTTCACCAGCCCCGCACCCGCCCGCAGCGCGCCCCCCACCGCCAGAACCGCCGCCCCGGTATAGCGATGGCTGCCCGCCATCACCCCGACCACACCCCGGCGGTATTTGTCGGACTCCCGGTCCGGCAGGGGCAGCAGCGCCGCCACATCCGCCCGGCCGAAGGCGACCACATCCGGATCGTCGAGGTAGGGCACAAGCCCGATGTCGACGAGTTCCACGCGCCCCGCGTATTCCGCCCCCGGGTCGACGAGCAGCCCGCTCTTCTCCGCCCCGAAGGTGACGGTGAGGCCGGCACGCAGCGCCACGCCCTCCACCTGCCCCGTGCTCGCGTCGACCCCGCTCGGCACGTCGACCGCCACGACCTGCCCACCGGCCTCGGTGTTCACCAGCGAGACCAGCGCGGAGTACGGCTCGCGCAGCGCCCCTGTCCCCCCGATCCCCACCAGGCCGTCGAGGACCAGGTCGGCGGCGGCGACCGCGTCCCGCACAGGGGCGATCCACGTCTCGTCCCCGGCGAGCACGTCCGGCAGGACACGCCCGCCCGCCGCCTTGAGCGCGGCCAGGCCGGCGGCGTGCACCCGCGCCGAGGCGAGCACGGCCACGACCCGGGCGCCCCGGGCGGCCAGCCTGGCCCCGGCGAACAACGCGTCTCCCCCGTTGTCGCCGCCACCGGCCAGCACGACGAGGCGGGAGCCGTACACCCGCCCCGCGGCCCTGGCGAGCTCGTGGCCGCAGAGCACGGCGAGGCCGGTGGCGGCTCTGGTCATCAGCGTGCCCTCGGGCAGGCGGGACATGAGCGCGTGCTCTGCCGCCCGGATCTGATCGACTGCAAATGCGGTCCGCATGATCGAGACGTTACCCCGGCACCCGTGCGGCGGCCCCCGGCGACACCGCGCGGGCGCCCGGCACCTAACCGAACGGCAGTCTGATCTCGGCCAGGACGGGAATGAGGTTCTTCTCCTCGAAATCGAGGTGCGCGTGCAACTCCGCCGTCAACGACCGCAGCTCCGCCATGAAGCGCTCAGGGGCCACCGCGTCGATGTCCGCGAGCAGCGCCACGATCTCCTTTTGCAGCCGCGAGACGGTGCGGTGCTCCTCGCCGAGCCGCCGGAAGGTGTCGGCCAGGTGCGGATGCCGGCCTTCGAGCCAGGGGAACATGTGGGAGTCCTCGCCGGTGTGGTGGACCTCCAGGAACTGGCAGAAGGCCAGGCAGTGTTGCCGGAGCCGCAGCCCGAGACCGGGCCGCGGAGGCGCGGCGCCGCCCTGGTGGGCCGCCCTGGCCGCGACGTAGGCCGCGGCCTCCTCATGCACGTGATCGAGTTGGCCGCGCAACCATGTGTGAACCTGGAGCAACTTGTCGGCGAGGTTGGTGATCGCCGGCGGCTCCCCCTCGTCCGAGCGTTCCAGCATCACGACGGGAATCACCCGGTCGGTCTGCGTCTGGTAGTCGGCGTAGCCCGGGACCACCCGCACCACACGCTCGAACAACTCGTCGCGGCGGGCGCCCACCGCGGGCACCGCGATCGCCTCGAACGCGTCGGTGCCGATCTCGACCTGCACCAGGGGGTGGGCGAGCAGGTTGTGATACCAGGCGGGATGCCGGTCGGCGCCGCCCGCCGAGCCGACGATCAGCAGCAGATCGCCGTCGCGGACGTAGCCGAGGGGGGCGGTGTGCTCGCGGCCGGACTTCGCGCCCGTCGTGGTCAGCAGGAGCAGGTCACCGCCCTCGAAGGGGCCGCCCACCTTGCCGCCGTTGGCCCGGAACTCCTCGATGATGGCCTGGTTGAACGATGTGGACATAGAAAAAAGGCTCTCCAATGCTTAATTGAACCGTCACTAAGGCATGTGACGGCGGACCGCGGCGGTGTGTTCGCCCGCGGTCAAGGAAAATGCGCATGAAAGCGCTCATATTGGCGGCGCGCCTCGGACGGGCGCGCGGGAAAATCGCTGAGGCCGCCTGAATCAGATGCGCGGCAGCGTGTATGAAGGCAGCGTGATTAACGCGGTGTATATGAACACATGGCGTTGCCCCTCGTATCAGGGTGTCGCCCGATCACCGGCCGGCCCCGTCGTCTTTCTGCTCACAGTGGCCGGAGTCACGCGACACGAGTTCCTATTTACCGGCAACCCGGGGTTGTCTGTCAACCGGGCAGGCGGAACACGGCCTCGACGCCGGCCCCGGAGAACGGGGGGTCGTGGCCGGACTCGCTCAATGAGTTGAGCACCCGGGCCAGCGTCCGCTCCTCATAGCCGAAATGCGAGTCCATGATGGCGGACAGGCCGTCCATCTCGCCGCGCACCCTGCGCGCCTCGTCCGGGCCAGGGTCGTCGCTGATCCCGCCGACCAGGCTCTCCAAGCGGACCAGAATGCCCGCCACCATCTGGTGGTCGTGACTGAGCCGATCGAGCGTGTCCCGCAACTCGGGGAACCTCGCGGCCAAAGCGGGGAACACCCCGCCGTCCTCGCCTGTGTGATGCCGGTCAAGCGCGGAGCAGAAGGCCAGGCAGTGTTCCTGGAGCTGTTTCCGAAGGTCGCGCGGCCGGTTTCCCCGGCCGTCGAGATAGGAGTCGGCCTCTTCGCGCAACCGGCGCAGACGACGGCGCAGGCCTATGTGAACCTCGATAAGCTGATTGCCGAAAGCGGTCAGGCGATCGCCCGGCTCCGTGGGTGATGTCAATGTCATCCCAGGGTTCGGCGCCTCCATGCCCACGGCGGTCTCCTGGCCGGGTGCACTGCGACGCTGAATGGGATTTCATCATTTCTCACACCGGTTCGTCAAAACCCTCTGTCATATGCGCGCCCTCGGCCACCACATAAGCGATTGCCAGACCTGCGTCGTGGCTGAGGGAAACATGCCATCGCCGCACCCCCAATTCCGCGGCGACCTCCGCGGCCCGCCCCGTGACCCGCAACTCCGGCCGCCCATGCGCCCCCGTGACCACCTCGGCCTCCCGATGGGCCAGGCCCGGCGGAGCACCCAGCGCTTTGGCGACCGCCTCCTTCGCGGCGAACCGCGCCGCGAGCGAGGCCACGGCAGGTGAACGCTCCCCTTGGGTGAAGAGCCTGCCCGCCAGGGCAGGCGTGCGCTCCAGGCTCGCGGCGAAGCGGGCCACGTCCACCAGGTCCACCCCGATGCCCACGATCATGAGATCAGCGTAGAGGCGGCCGGGCCCGAAGCGGTGGACCGGCGGGTACGGTGACCCTGCTCGAACCGTCTCCGGGTGGAAGGAGAACACGTGACTGCGGCGGCGTGGGTGGTGGCCGGGGCCCCGGGAGCCGGGAAGTCCACGGTGTGTTCGATCCTGCTCGACATGCTGGACCCCGTGCCCGCCCTGCTCGACAAGGACACGATGTACGCGGGGTTCGTCCAGGCGACCCTGGAGGCCGGCGGCCGAGAGTTCGGCGAACGTGAAGGCCCGTGGTACGACGTGCACGTGAAAAGGCACGAATACGCGGGAATGACGGCCACGGCCAGAGAGATCCGGTCCCACGGCTGCCCCGTGATGCTAAGCGGACCTTTCACCTCCCAGACCCACGACGCCAACCTGTGGCACACATGGGTCGAAGCCCTGGGCGGCCCCCAGGTGCACCTGGTCTGGATCCGCTCGGACGCCACCACCCTCCACCACCGCCTCACCAAGCGAGGCCTGGACAGAGACGGCCAGAAGCTCGCGACGTTCACCGACTTCCTCACCGCCGTCAAAGCCCACGAGGCCCCCGCCGTACCCCACCACGAAATCGACAACCGCCTGAACGCACCCCCACTCACCACCCAACTCAGAGCCCTCATGCCTTAAGGCCTGTCTGACAATTCAAAGTGGCGGAGCCAGAGCACGATGGATGCCAGGGTGACGCCTGTGAGGTAGCGGCTGGCGAGCTTGTCGAAGCGGGTGGCCACGGCTCGCCACTGCTTGAGTTTGGCGAAACATCGCTCCACGAGGTTGCGCTCCTTGTAGGCGGTCGCGTCGAAGGCGGGAGGACGGCCGCCCCGGCTGCCTTTGCGCCTGCGGTTGGCGATCTGGTCCCTGCGTTCGGGGATGACCGCCCGGATGCCGCGCCGTCGCAGGTAGAGGCGGATCTTCTTGGAGGAGTAGCCCTTGTCGCCCAGCAGGCGCACCGGCCGGGTACGGGGACGGCCTGTGGGGCGGCGCAGCCGGAAGGCGGCCAGGACCGCTTCGAAGGCGGTGCAGTCCACGACGTTGCCACCGGTCAGGTGGAGCGTCAGCGGCAGGCCAAGGGCTTCGGTGATCAGATGGAGCTTGGTGGTGAGTCCGCCGCGGGAGCGTCCGAGGGCTTGCCGTCTTTGGGACTCTTCGCATCGATCGTCCTGCCGTCGTCCCCCTTTTTCGGGCTCCGGCGGCGTGCTGGTGGGCGCGGGCGGTGGTCGAGTCGATACTGACGGTCAGCTCGACGGTGCCGATGGAGTCGTCCTTGACCTGCAGGTCCTCCAGGATCCTGGCCCAGGTGCCGTCCTCGTCCCAGCGTTTGAACCGTTCGTAGCAGGTCTGCCAGGGGCCGTAGCGTTCGGGGATGTCCCGCCAGGGCGATCCGGTCCGCAGCCGCCATAGGATCCCGTTGACGACCTCGCGATGATCCCGCCAGGGACGTCCCCTGCCGTCCGTCACGGGCAGCAGGGGCTCGATCCGCTGCCAGGCCTTGGCGGTCAGTTCGCCTCGTCGCACCACAAACGATCATCTAACCGCATTTACCGTGATCATTTGTCAGACATCGCCTAGGCCGACAGGCCGACAGGCCGACAGGCCGACAGGCCGACAGGCCGACAGGCCGACAGGCCGACAGGCCGACAGGCCGGTCAGAATCCGCCGCGTTGCCAGGGGCCCCAGATGGCGAAGGTGCGTCCTTGTGTGGACTGTATGTTGACGAACAGCGTCTGACCGCCTGGGGCGAAGGTGGAGCCGGCGAATTCGGCGCCTGAGTCGCCGTCCGGGCGGACCAGCATGGCGAAGTCGAAGATCTCGCCCTGTTTGGTGAGGCCCCGCATGTAGTTTTCACCGCCGCCGTCCTCGCAGATCACGAGGGTGCCCCGGGGGCTGGTGGTGATGTTGTCGGGAAGGTCCAGGAAGCGCGATCCGGGCGACTCGTAGACGAGGCGGAGTTTCCGGCTCCATGTCTCATAGGCCCAGACCTGCCCGCGCCCCTTGCCGAACCCCCCGGGAGGGGTGTCGCCGGGGGCGGTCGCCCCGCCCTGGGTGGAGGTGAAGTAGATGACCCCGTGGTGGTAGACCGCGCCTTCGAGGCGGGAGAACAGAGCGGCGCCCTTGGCCCGGCCCTGGTCGCCGACGGCGCGCGCGGCGCTGTCGTTGTCGAGGCCCGCCGCGAAGTCGGGGTCGGGTGCGTCGATGTCGACCCATTCCACGGTGTAGGCCGCCCCCCGGGGCTGGCCGGCCGACAGGTCCTTACGCGGCTCGCCGGCCACCGCGAGCATTTGCAGCCTGCCGCCGTCGGCCAGGTGGCCGCCGCGCCGCGGATCACGCGGCGGGATGTAGCGGTAGAAGCCCGAAGGGGCGACGAAGTTGTCCTCGGTGAGGTAGAGCTTGCCGGTGCCCGCCGGATCGAAGGCGACCGACTCGTGGGAGAAGCGCCCGGCGGAGCGGATGGGGCGCGCGGTGGCCCGGCGGTTCAGCGGCACCTCAAAGATGTAGCCGTGTTTGCGCTGAAGCCTGCTGTTGTCGCCGCCGCTGTAGTCGTTGCCGACGTCGGGCCCGTTGACGGTCTCCTCACATGAGATCCACGACCCCCACGGCATGGCCCCGCCGGAGCAGTTGTTGAGCGTGCCGTTGAGGCTCGGCGCACTGTCGAGCACCTGGCCGCGGAGTGAGACGCGCACCGTCGAGGTGCCGCCGCCCGCCGCGGGGTCGTAAGCCGTGGCGGGGTCGCCGAACGCGCCCGCCGCGTCGTTGACCTCGTGGTTGCGGATGAGATAGACGCTGCCCCGCGGCCCGCGGAAGGCGGCCATGCCGTCGTGGCGGGCGGGCACGCGGGTGCCGTTCCGGAAATTCTCACCCGTCGCGCTGAACGACCGGTATTTAAACCCCGGGGGCAGGTGCAGCCGCACCGCGCCGTCTGCCTCGTCGAGCATGGGCCTTAGCCGGCCATAGGCTCGCGCCCGGCGCGGCTCTCCCGTCACGCTCGCGCGGGCGGCCCCGGCGAAGGGCCCCGCGAGGCTCGCGACGGTCACAGCGGCACCTCCGGTGAGGAACAGCCGACGATCCATGTGTGCGCTCCTTGAGTGACGGTCGTGCGGCGGGTCTGCGGCCTGCCCGTGGCCGGGGTCGCTCATATCGCTCATGGCCGCTCCCGTGAAGGGCGAAACACGCGAAATCCGCGAAACACCCCGCACCGCGCTTCGGGCAGCGGAACTCGTTTGTACAGCGAGAGCCACCACGGCTCGCTGATTATCTTGAACTTGGCCGCGATCGGCCACCTTCTCGCAGAACCCCAAATAAACCTTCCCACCCCCTCAGCCACCCCGTCTGACCTGCCCTAACACGACACTTACGCTATTCGATCAAAAATCAGGCTTCATTCCACGGTGACGGATTTAGCAAGATTTCTAGGCTGATCCACATCATGCCCCTTAGCCGTGGCCAGCTCACATGCGAACACCTGAAGCGGAACCGTCGTCACCAACGGCTGAAGCAGCGTGGGCACGGCCGGCACGGCGATCAGGGAGTCGGCGTACGGCACGACCGAGATGTCCCCCTGCTCGGCGATGACGATCGTCTTCGCCCCCCTGGCGCGGATCTCCTGGATATTGGAGACGATCTTCCCGTGCAGCAGCGGCTGCTCGGCGGCGGACGGCACGATCACCACGACCGGCAGCCCCGGCTCGATCAGCGCGATCGGCCCGTGCTTGAGCTCCCCCGCCGCGAACCCCTCCGCGTGCATATAGGCGAGCTCCTTGAGCTTGAGCGCCCCCTCCAAGGCGACGGGATAGCCCACGTGCCGCCCGAGGAACAACACGCACCGCTCCCCGACCAGCGACCTGGCGAGCTCACGCACGGGCTCGACGGTGTCGAGCACCTCCGAGATATGCGCGGGCACCGTCTCCAGCAGCCCGATCGTGCGGGCGATCTCCCGGTCTGGCATCGTCCCGCGCACCTGCGCCAGATAGAGAGCCACCAGATAGCACGCCACGAGCTGGGTGAGGAACGCCTTGGTGGAGGCGACCGCGATCTCGGGGCCGGCGTGGGTGTAGAGCACGGCGTCGGCCTCACGGGGAATGGTCGCGCCGTTGACGTTGCAGATGGCGAGCACCTTCGAGTGCTGCTCCCTGGCGTGGCGCAGCGCCATGAGGGTGTCCATGGTCTCGCCCGACTGGGAGATCACGATGACGAGCGTGTCGCGGGTCAGGATCGGGTCGCGGTAGCGGAACTCGCTGGCCAGCTCGACCTCACAGGGCATGCCGGACCACCGTTCGATGGCGTGTTTCGCGATGAGCCCGGCGTGGAACGAGGTGCCGCACGCCACCACGACGATCTTGCGTACGTCGCGTAGCTCCTCGGCGGGCAGCCGCAACTCGTCCAGGGCGAGCATGCCGTCGGCGGTGACACGGCCGAGCAGGGTGTCGGCCACCGCCCGCGGCTGTTCGGCGATCTCCTTCAACATGAAGTAGTCGTAGCCGCCTTTTTCCGCCGCCGAGGCGTCCCAGTCCACGTGGTAGGTGTTGGTGGGCACAGGATCGCCGTGGAAGTCGCTCACCTCCACCGAGGAGGCGCGCAGGTGCACGACCTGGTCCTGGCCGAGCTCGACCGCCTCCCGGGTGAAGGCGATGAAGGCCGACACGTCGGAGGCGAGGAAGTTCTCCCCGTCGCCGCGCCCCACCACGAGCGGTGAGTTGCGCCGGGCGCCCACCACCGCGCCGGGCTCGTCCACCGCCACGGCGAGCAGCGTGAACGCCCCCTCCAGGCCGCGGCAGACCCGCCGCATGGCCTCGGCCAGCCCGCCCGCTCCCGCGCCGCCCAGCGCGGCCAGCTTGTCCTCCAGGAGGTGCGCCACGACCTCCGTGTCGGTCTCCGAGATCAGCTTGTGGCCCCGGTCCTCAAGATCGCAGCGAAGCGCGCTGTAGTTCTCGATGATGCCGTTGTGGATGACGGCGATCCGGTTGTGGCAGTCGGTGTGCGGGTGGGCGTTGCGGTCGGTCGGGGGGCCGTGGGTGGCCCACCGGGTGTGCCCGATGCCCGTGGTCGAGGACGGCAGCGGGCGTTCGGTCAGGGCGTCGCGCAGGTTGCGCAGCTTGCCGGCCCGTTTCTCGATCTCGATCTCATCTCCGACGAGAGCCACGCCCGCCGAGTCGTATCCCCGGTATTCCAGTCGCGCCAGCCCCTCGACCACGACGTCGAGCGCCTGCCGCGCGCCTACATATCCCACGATTCCGCACACGGCGCCCCCCATCCGGAACACGGCTGGTTGGATCTCGGGCCGAGGAGGCCGAGATCCGACCGCCGACCCTACGTACATCGGCCGGGAAGAACCAAGAATCATGCCCGAATTCGGGCACAATCCATGCGAAACCGTTTACTCCCCATAGCGCGCGCCACGCCGGCCCGATGGGAGCGCCCCAGCAGGATCCGGCAAACAGCCGCTCAGTAGGCTTTCAACCCATGGGAGCGAGCGCGAGCATGAGCATTCCCACGGGGTGGGAAGCCGCGACGCCATACGTCGAGCTGAGCCGTGGGCAGTGGAGCGATCTGCGGAAGAACACTCCACTCACCCTCACCGCCGATGAACTGGAGGCGCTACGCGGAGTCGACGACCCGATCGACCTGGCCGAGGTGACCGACATCTACCTGCCGCTGACCCGGCTGCTCAACCTCCACTTCACCGGATCGCGTGAGCGGAGCGCGGCCCTCGGCGCGTTTCTCGGCGACACCGACACGCGCAAGCCGTACATCCTCGGCATAGCCGGCAGCGTCGCGGTCGGGAAGTCGACCACGGCCCGGCTGCTGCGCACGCTGCTGGCGCGGTGGCCCGAGCATCCCCGGGTGGCGCTGATCACGACCGATAGTTTCCTCTATCCCAACCGGGTTTTGGAGGAGCGCGGCATCATGCACCGCAAGGGGTTCCCCGAGAGCTTTGATCGGCGGGCCCTCGTGCGGTTCGTGTCGGCGGTGAAGGCCGGCGCCACCGAGGTCACGGCACCGGTATACAGCCATCTGGAATATGACATCGTCCCCGGAGCCCGGCAGACCATCAGCAAGCCCGACATCCTCATCGTCGAGGGGCTCAACGTCCTGCAGCCGGCCCCGCCCACGTCTCTCGCGGTGAACGACTTCTTTGACTTCTCCATCTATGTCGACGCCAAAATGGAGAACATCCGCACTTGGTACGTCGACCGTTTTCACAAACTCCGCCGCACGGCGTTCGAGGATCCCAAGTCCTACTTCCGCTACCTCGCCGAACTCTCCGACGAGGAGGCCACTGAATTCGCGGTCAACGTCTGGCGCGACATCAACGAGGCCAACCTCGTGGAGAACATCGCCCCCACCCGGGGCCGCGCCGGGCTCGTGCTGTTCAAGGGCTCGGATCACTCGATCCGGCGAGTACGGCTCCGCCGTACATAAGCCGATTTAGCGGGACACCCCCGCAAGGTCGGACGATGTGTTGAAACAGGGTCAGTTATCGTGCACGAGTGCTGCACCTGCGATTGATCAGCCCCCAGGACCGTACGGACAGAGTCCTGGGGAAACTCGGCGACACGGCAGGCGTGACCAACGTCGTCATGCTGCGCGCCGCCGCGCATACGCCTCCGGGTGACGTCATCATGTGTGACGTCGCCCGCGAGGCCGCCAACGAGGTCCTCGACGAGTTGCGCCTGCTCGGCCTGGAGGACGATGGGTCGATCGCGGTTGAGCGCGTCGATCTGTCGTTGTCGGCCGTGGCCGAGCGCGCCCAGGACGAGGCGCCGGGCGAGGGCGACGACGCCGTCGTGTGGGAGGACCTCGCCGGCAAGGTCGCCAACGACTGCAAGATGACCTGGGCCTATCTCGTCTTCCTCGTCATCGCGACCCAGCTGGCCGGCATCGGGGTGCTGCTCAACTCACCGATCCTCATCGTGGGCGCGATGGTGCTCGGACCGGAGTTCGGGGCGATCGCGGCGATCTGCTTCGGCCTGCTCTTCCGGCGGGGCACGCTGGTCATGCGGGCCTCGGTGAGCCTGGTCATGGGATTCGCCGTGGCGATCGCGATCACCCTGGCCTGTGCGCTCGTCTCACGGTGGCTCGGGTGGATCGAGCCGGGCATGCTCACCGACAACGCCGAGGTGCAGTTCATCGTCAAGCCCGACCGGTGGTCGTTCATCGTCGCGCTGCTCGCGGGCATCGCCGGGGTACTCTCGATCACGGCGGGCAAGTCGTCGGCGCTGGTGGGCGTGTTCATCTCGGTCACCACGGTGCCCGCGGCGGGCTACGCCGCGGTGACGATGGCGCTCGGCAAGTGGGACGAGGTCGCGGGCTCGGCGGCGCAACTCGGGGTCAACATCACCGGCATGATCATCGCAGGCACCGTGACACTCTTCGTGCAGCGGCTGTTCTGGACCCGCTATCGCCTTCCTCTTCCCGGCCTCCCCGCGCCGGCGCCCGCAAAAGCCGCGGAATCGAGCGCCGCATCAGGGGGGAGCCCCGAAACACCCCCTAATGCACCCCGAGGGTGACATGCCAGAAAACAGGCGGCGATTCGGGGAAAACCTCACCCGAATGCCTGACGCGGCGACACACGGACGCTAGGTAGTGTCCACCCCATGACGATTCTCACCACCGAGGGGTTGACCAAACGCTTCCCCAGGGTCACAGCGCTCGACCGGCTGTCTGTGACCGTCGGGCCCGGCGTGACCGGTCTGGTGGGTGCGAACGGCGCCGGCAAATCAACGTTGATCAAGATCCTGCTCGGCCTGGTCGAGCCCACGGAGGGAAGCGGCCGTGTGCTCGGCCTCGACTTCCGTACCCAGGGTGACGAGATCCGCCGCGTCGCGGGCTACATGCCCGAACACGAATGCCTACCCCCCGACATCTCCGCCACGGAGTTCGTGGTGCACATGGGCCAGATGTCCGGCCTGCCGCGCACAGCCGCCCGCGAACGCGCCGCCGACGTGCTGCGCCACGTGGGACTCTACGAGGAGCGCTACCGCGCCATCGGCGGCTATTCCACGGGAATGCGGCAGCGCGTGAAACTCGCCCAAGCCCTTATCCATGACCCCAAGCTGGTCTTCCTCGACGAACCGACCAACGGTCTCGACCCCAAGGGCCGTGACGAGATGCTGGCGCTCATTCGCCGCATCGGGAGCGAGTTCGGCATCAGCGTGCTGGTCACGTCTCACCTGCTGGGCGAGCTCGAACGGATCTGCGACCACGTGATCGTGATCGACGGCGGCACGTTGCTGCGCTCCTCGGCGATCGGCGAGTTCACCCAGGCCACCCAGTCGATCACGGTCGAGGTGGAGGAGGGTCAGGAGGCCCTCGCCGCCCACCTCAGCGGGCTCGGCGAGACGGTCACCGCCCACGGCAGGCTGCTGGCGGTCCACGTGCGCGGCGACCAGACCTTCGACGCCGTGCGCGACGCGGTGTGCGACCTGGACCTCAGCCTCGTGCGGCTTGAGCAGGGCCGCCAGCGCATTGAGGACGTCTTCCGGGAGAACGCCCATGTCTGAGACCTCCCCCACCGGTGTCATCCACGACATCGGCTACCGCCACTACACCGGCCCTAGGCACGGCCGCGGCTACGCGGTGCGAGCACTCACGGTGCACAGCCTGCGCGGCGTCTTCGGGCTGGGCCGTACGGCACGAGCCAAGATAATCCCCTACTCGCTCGTGGCCATCATGATGCTGCCGGCCGTCGTGCAGGTCGCCGCCATGGCCCTGATCAGCCAGCGCCCCCTCACCTACAGCGGATTCGTGCCCGCCATGCAGGTGGTGCTGGCGATCTTCCTGGCCTCGCAGTCGCCCTTCCTCGTCGCTCCCGACCTACGGTTCCGGGTGCTTCCGCTCTATCTGTCCCGACCGGTAACGCCCCGGGACTACGTGGGGGCCAAGCTGCTGGCGATGACCAGCGCACTCTTCCTGCTCATCGCGATTCCCCTCACCGTGATGTACATCGGCGAACTCGTGATCGACATGCGGCCCGGCGAAAGCCCCTTCGGGGAGGCGCTCGGTCCCGCCGTGCCCTCGCCCGACACCGTGGGTTACCTCGGATCGATGGCGTTCGGCCTGGTCTACGCGCTGCTCCTGGCCGCCGTGGGCGTGGCGGTCGCGTCGTTCACTCCGCGCCGCGGCCTCGGTGTGGCCTCGGTGATCGCGCTCTACCTGCTGGCCTCGGGTGTGTCCGTGGTGTTGAACGCGGTCTTCCAGTCGACCAGCGACGACGTACTGGCCTCATGGGCGCTGCTCGTCAACCCGTTCTTCCTGGTGAACGCCGTACAGAACTGGATCTTCGGCGGTGTCACGGGGACCGGGCTCGACTATCCGGACATGGCCGGGCCGTTGGGGGCTCTCGCCGTACTCGCCCTGATCGCACTGTCCACCGCCGCCATGCTGGCCCGCTATCGGAAGGCGGCCTCGGCGTGAACCAGACCGCTGCTCTCCCCTCCCCGGTCGCACAGGGCGGCGGGATGCCGCCCGCCGTCATCGAGCTCGGCCAGGCCTCGCGCTTCTACGGCAATGTGGTCGCGGTCAACGACATCACCATGACCGTCGGTCCCGGCGTCACCGGCCTGCTCGGCCCCAACGGCGCCGGCAAGTCGACGCTGCTGCACATGATGGCCGGGTTCCTTGCCCCCTCCAACGGGAGCGTCACGCTCGACGGCCGGCCGATCTGGCGCAACCACGAGATCTACCGCTCGATCGGCCTCGTGCCGGAGCGGGAGGGCGTCTACGGGTTCCTCACCGGCTGGCAGTTCGTACTCTCCAGCGCCAAGCTCCACAAACTGCCCAACCCCGAGGACGCGGCGCTCAAGGCGCTGGCCACCGTCGAGATGGAGGCCGCCAAGGACCGCAAGGTCGAGACCTACTCCAAAGGCATGCGCCAGCGGGTCAAGGTCGCCGCGGCCCTCGTGCACAACCCCCGGGTGCTCCTGCTCGACGAGCCCTTCAACGGCATGGACCCGCGCCAGCGGCTCCACCTGATGGACCTCATCCGCACGATGGGCGCCGCCGGCCGCACGATCCTGTTCAGCTCGCACATCCTGGAAGAGGTCGAGCGGGTCGCCCAGCAGATCGAGGTGCTCGTCGCCGGGCGGCACGCCGCCTCCGGCGACTTCCGCGAGATCCGCCGCCGGATGACCGACCGCCCGCACCTGTTCAACATCAGGTCCAGCGACGACCGGCGGCTCGCCGCGGCGCTGATCGCCGACGGCTCGTCCGGCGCGGTCGCGCTCACCCCCGGCGGCCTCGAAGTGCAGGCCGTCGACTTCCGCAGGTTCACCTGGCTGCTGCCCCGCGTCGCCCGCGACATCGGCGTGCGCGTGTGGCAGGTCGCCCCCGCCGACGAGGACCTGGAAAGCGTGTTCTCCTACCTCATCACCCGGAGCGGCCAGTGAACACCGTGATCGCCGGGATCACCTATCGCGCGCTGCTCGGCAGGCGGCGCATCTGGATGCTGATCCTGCTCCCTCTCGTCCTGTTCGCGCTGGCCGGCCTGCTGCGCATCGTCGGCGCCGACGACGAACGCACGACGATCCTGCTCATGCAGCACTTCGCGATCGGCACCATGCTGCCCCTGCTCGGGCTGATCATCGGCACCGGCGTAATCGCGCCGGAGATCGACGACGGCACGATCCTGCACCTGCTGTCCAAGCCGATCTCCCGGCCGGTCATCACCCAGACGAAATTCCTGGTCGCGGTCTCGCTGCTCGTGCTGTTCGCCGCGCTGCCCACCTACGTCACCGGCTCGCTCCTCATCGGCAACGAGGGTGGCGTGGCCGCCGGGTTCGCCGTGGGCGCGCTGGCGGGGGGCATCGCCTACGCCGGGGTGTTCCTGCTACTCGGCGTCGTCACGCGGCACGCGGTGACGATCGGCGTCACCTACGCGCTGGTGTGGGAGGGCGCGGTGGGCAACTTCGTGCCGGGGGCGCGGAGGTTCTCGATCCAGCAGTGGGCCAAGTCGATCGCCGACCAGTTCTCCGATTCGCTCGCCCTCAAGGCGGACGTCACGCTCGGTTTCGCCCTGCCCGCCCTCATGCTCGTGACGGTGATCGGCGTCGTGTGGGCTGGGCTGCGTCTCGGCCGCTTCTCCCTGGCGGGCGACGAGTAGGCGCCCGGTTCCCGCGGAACATGTGAGTACGGTAAACGACGGGCGGCCCGTCCCCTTTCGAGAAGGGGGCGGGCCGCCGTCGTGTGTCCGGACACAGGAGCGCTCCAACGGAGCACACGTCAAGCGCAGGAGGACCGCACCACATCCGCGAGGCGCGCGGCCACCTGTTCTGCCTGCTCCTGCGAGGTGGCCTCCACCATGACACGCACCATGGGCTCGGTGCCGCTCGGCCGGATGAGCACCCTGCCGGTGTCGCCCAGCTCGGCCTCGGCGGCGGCCACCGCCTCGGCCAGCTCGGCCGACTCGGCCGCGCGGGCCTTGGAGACGTCACGCACGTTGACGAGCACCTGCGGCAGGCGCGTCATGACCGAGGCCAGCTCGGCCAGGCTGCGGCCCGACCTCGCGACCTCGGCGAGCAGATGCAGCGACGTCAGCAAGCCGTCGCCCGTGGTCGCGTGGTCGAGCAACACCACGTGACCCGACTGCTCACCGCCCAGGTTGTAGCCGTCGGCCTTCATCGCCTCAAGGACATAGCGATCGCCGACCGCGGTCTCGACCATGGACAGGCCGGCCTCGCGCAACGCGATCCGGAAACCCAGGTTGGACATCACGGTCGCCACGACGGTGTCCTTGGCCAGCGTGCCCTTGGCGTGCATGGCGAGAGCCAGGATCGCCAGGATCTGGTCGCCGTCGACGACGTCGCCGGTGTGGGTGACCGCCAGGCAACGGTCGGCGTCACCGTCGTAGGCGATGCCGACGTCGGCGCCGCGCGACACCACGACCTGCCGGAGCTTGTCGAGGTGGGTGGAGCCGCAGCCGTTGTTGATGTTGAGTCCGTCGGGGCGGGCGCCGATCGCCTCCACCGTGGCCCCGGCCCGCAGCAGCGCCTCGGGCGCCACCATGTGAGCCGCGCCGTGGGCACAGTCGATCACCACGTTGAGGCCGTCGAGACTGCCCGGCAGCGTGGTGATCAGGTGCGCGACATAGCGCTCGGCCTCGCCGTACGCGTCACGCACGCGGCCGACGGCCGCGCCCACCGGACGCTCCCACTTCTCGCCGAGCCGCTGCTCGATCTCGTCCTCCACCGTGTCGGGCAGTTTGAGACCGCCCCGGGCGAAGAACTTGATCCCGTTGTCGGGCGCGGGATTGTGGGAGGCCGACAGCATGACGCCGAGGTCGGCGCCGAGAGCCGCGGTGAGGTGTGCGACCGCCGGGGTGGGCAGCACCCCGAGCCGGAGCACATCCACCCCCGACGACGCGAGGCCGGCGACCACCGCCGCCTCGAGAAACTCTCCCGAGGCACGAGGGTCCCGGCCCACGACGGCCACCGGGCGGCCAGGCCGCCCGGTGGCACTGTCGAACGCGCCGGCATCGCCGAGGACATGAGCGGCCGCGACCGAAAGGTCCATGGCCAGCTCCGCCGTGAGGTCGCGCCCGGCGACCCCACGAACCCCGTCGGTGCCGAAAAGGCGGCCCGTCAACGCTTGCTGTACTGAGGAGCCTTACGGGCCTTCTTGAGGCCGTATTTCTTCCGCTCCTTGGCCCTCGCGTCGCGGGTCAGGAAGCCTGCCTTCTTCAGCGGCGGGCGGTTGGTCTCGACGTCCAGGATGGCGAGCGCGCGGGACAGGCCCATGCGCAGCGCACCGGCCTGGCCGGTCACGCCGCCGCCGTCGATGCGGGCGATCACGTCGAAGGCCTCCTCGGCACCAAGGGTGACGAAGGGCTCGTTGACGATCTGCTGGTGCACCTTGTTGGGGAAGTAGACGTCGAGCGAGCGCCCGTTGATCGTCCACTTACCGGTGCCGGGCACGATGCGCACCCGGGCGATGGCCTCCTTGCGGCGGCCCGTGCCGTAGGAGTTGCCCGTGGTGACGGGCTTGCGGACCGGGGCCTCGGCGCCGGCCGCGGACTCGGTGGTGTATTCGCTCGGGAACTCCTCGGAGGGGAATTCCTCCAGCTCGCCGTCGACGGGCGTCTCGATACCAGTGGGCTCGGCCACGGTTCTCCTCTTAACTCTCTATCTCGGCGCTACTGGGCGATCTGGGTGATCTCGAAGGGCACGGGCTGCTGTGCCTGGTGCGGGTGGTCGGCACCCGCGTAGACCTTGAGCTTCTTGGCCATTTTGCGGCCGAGGGAGTTCTTGGGGAGCATGCCCTTCACGGCCTTCTCCACGGCGCGGTCCGGCCGCTTCTCCATGAGCTCGCTGTAGGTCACCGAGCGGAGACCGCCCGGGTAGCCCGAGTGGCGGTATGCCTTCTTCTGCTCAAGCTTCTTGCCGGTGAGCGCCACCTTGTCGGCGTTGATGACAATGACGAAGTCACCGGTGTCGACGTGAGGGGCGAAGATCGGCTTGTGCTTGCCGCGGAGCAGGCTGGCGACGTGGCTGGCCAGCCGGCCGAGCACGACGTCGGTCGCGTCAATGACGTACCACTGACGCTGGACGTCGGCGGGCTTCGGTGAGTACGTACGCACGGTCGTAAGCCTTCTTTGCTCGCGTCTCGGCGCTGCCGGAATGACAGCTCTAGGTGTGGAGGATGCGGGCGAGGAGACAGCCCGAACTCTCCGTCTCCACTGAACGGGAGAAGACGCCGGACGCGCCGCGCATGGGTCACGAAGGACCGATCCGCACACAACGACTACGCAGACTACCGCCTCGCAAGGAGGCAGGTCAAAACGAGACGCCCCGCCGCGCCGTACCGCAGCCTAAAGATCATAAAGCACGCAAACGCGGAGGAAAGGCGCTCACCGGACGGTGACAAAGTACCGCCGATCACCTCTCGCGCAGAACAGTTCCATTTCAAGTATGGGGAGTCACTTCTACCCCCAGACCGAACATCTCTATCGTTAACTCCGGTATGTGGCAGACCCCTCCCCCCCGGCATTCCCAGCGGATCACCCGAAGTAGGAATCACCTGGGTTTGCTGGCCTGTTTGTGCGCGGTGCTGTTCCTCGGCATCCTGATCGGTCGTCTCACCCGAGGGGTGGAGGCCGAGGACAACCAGGTCTACCTCAACAACGCGGCGCCCGGCACGCCGTCCCCCAGCGTGCTCATGAGCGGCCGCGACCTGCGCCAGACACCTCTCGGTCGCGTCACACGCCCCACCCCGACCACCGCCTTCCAGCGCGCCACACCCACCGCGACGACGGCCAAACCCCGATCCGCCAACACGAAGGCCCCCAGCCTCGGCGACCCGGACCCCGCCCAGACCCAAGGCCCTCTGGTGCTTCACACGGATATGCCCGTCACCCCCACCGCCAGGCCCTCCCTGGAGGCGGAGGTGGTGCGGCTCACCAATATCAAGCGGCGCGAACGCGGCTGCGGCCCCCTGCGCATCGACCGGCGGCTGGTGAAGTCCGCGCGGCTGCACTCCGCGGAGATGGCCGCCTACAACATGTTCTCCCACGAGTCCCCGGACGGCGCCTCACCCTGGGACCGCATGGAGAAGGCCGGATATCGCAACGGCGGAGCCGAGAACATCGGCCGCGGCTACACCAACGCCCGCGAGGCCGTCCAAGGCTGGATGGAGAGCGCCAACCACCGCCGCAACATCCTCAATTGCCGTCTCGTTGCCATCGGCGTGGGGGTCGCCTACGGCTTCGGCGGGCTCTGGTGGACCCAGGACTTCGGGTATTCGTGACCTGCGTTCCCGATTTTCGCTACTACGCTCGCCCCCATGGGTTTTCCCGGTGAACCGCCGCGCCGCCAGCCGTACGTCAACCCCGAAGCCGGTCAGTGGTTTGACGCGCCACCGCAGAACCGGCCGGACGGCCCAGGCGACAAGCGGCCAGATCCCATGGCGGCCGAGCCTCCACGGATAGGCCGCCCCCTCGACTCAAGCAGCGCGGGCCCGCCCCCGCCCCGCCCCGGCATGTGGAGCCCCTACGACGAGGGGCCTCGCTCACGCCGCCCCCTCTTCCTGGCCGTGGGCGGCATCGTCCTCCTCGTCGCCGGAGGCGTCGGCCTGGCGATGTTGTCCAACTCCACCCCGGCACCCGTCGCCGCCCCGAGCCCCACACCGGTTCCCTCGCTACCGGAGAGCTCCAAGCGCCCCGAGGGTGAATACGGCTACGCCGCCTCACGGGCGACCGACCCGGCGCCGCTCACGATCAAAGAGCTGTTCCGCACCACCAAGGTCACCCGGGCGAACCGCAGCTACACGATGACCGTCCGCCGCCTCGACAAGAAGTGCAAGAACGGCGTGACCGGCCCCAAGATCACCAAAGCCATCGCGGACGGCAAGTGCACTCAGATCATCCGCGCCAGCTTCCGTGACCGCACCGGGAAGATCATCGGCACCATCGGCGTCGCCAACCTCCGCAACAGCGCCGCCGTGGCCAAGGTCGCCACTGCCGGAGGCGGCGGCGAACGCAAGGACTACGTCAAACCGCTGCCGGGCAAGGACAAGGTCACCAAGTCCCTGGGCAGCGGCGAAGCCTATGCCGGGGTCTGGCGGCACGGGCATTACGCGGTGATGCTCTGGTTCCAGTACAAGGACGGGCACCTGCCCAGCAAGAAGGAGCGCACAAGCCTCAACCAGGCGGCGGTCGACATCGCCGAACTCACGGTGTTCCGCGCCCTCGACTCCCGCACCCTGACCGGCAAGGCTCCGAGGTGACCCGCCGGCGCCCGGGAGGTACGGCATGAGCCTTCTTTTCCCCGGCATCACACCAGCACCACGACTCACTCAAGTGGCATCACGGGGGACAAATCACGTCCAGATCGACCCGGTAAAGCCGCATACCGGCATGATGATCTAGGAGTCTCGCTACGCTTCGCCGTATGCGTGGCCAGGATTCTGGGTCTGAGCAGGAACGCGACACCGAGGGCTCAACGGCTCCGGCGACACCGCCGCCGAGCTTCGGGCAACGGCCGCCCCCCTCATCAGGCCAGGCAGGACAGACCGAACACCCCCCACCGCCTCCCCCCGCAGAGGGCGAGACGGCCGCTCCCCCTGCGGTTCCACCCGGCTCCCAGCCCGAATCCGCCGCCCCACCCCCCTCGCCGCCCGGTCCCCGGCCTGAGCCCGGCATCCCATTACCCCCACCGCCCGGTCCCCGGCCTGAGCCCGGCGCCCCACCCCCGCCGCCCGGCCCGCCTCCGAGTGCGGGCCGTCATTCCGGGCCGCGGTCCACCGACCCCCAAGGTCCTTCGGCCCCCATGGCCTCCCGCGGCAAACGCGCCGCCCCCGAAAACCGCGGCGGCGGCGAGGCCGGCACGACCGACGGAGGGAACACCCTCCCGGTGCACATCCCCGGGGGGCCTTCCGCCGCGCCCCAGGGCCAGATCGGCCAAGCGCCGAACACCGGGGCCCCCTCCAGCCCTGGCGGTCCCGGCACGGCGAACCCCCCCAGCCCCGCGACGCCACCCGCAGGCTCCGCCGTACCTCCGCTGCCCCAAAGGCACACGCCCGCCGACGGACGTCAGGCACCCGCTTCGCGACTTCCCGGCCCGGCTAACGGACAGGCGCCGCCCGGCCCTCCTGCGGGGCACCAGGCCCCCCGCAGCCCCCTCCCGGGGATTCCGGCACCGCCGCCCCACCCAGCGGGCAGCCCCCAGCTGCCTCCCGCCCCTGGCGGAGTGCCGCCTAGACCTCAGGCACAACCTCCCGGCAACCGGGGCGGACAGACTCCCCCCAATCCCGCGACCGGCATGCCACCCAGCGGGCCGGCGGGAGCTCAAGCGCAGCCCCCCGGCAGCGCAGCCCCCAATGCGGCAGGAGGGCAGACTCCCCCGCCGCCCTCCTCGGGGCCCGTGTCGCCCCAGGCGCCCGCCCCTCCCCCGCTCCCGCGCAGACCCACCCCGGCCAATAGGCCGGGCGGCCCCACCGCCCAGCAGCCGCCGAACAGCGGAACCGCCACCCCCCAGCCGCCGACCACCCCACCCGCAGCCGGTCGCCAGACGCCGACCGCGGCGGGAGGTGGCACCGCACCGGCCGAGCCGCCGCGCTTCACCGAGGCCCCCACCGATCCCGGCGGCCTGAGGTTGCCACCGGCCCACACATCCGATGCGGAGAGCACCGACCCGGCAGGGAAGGGATGGCAACCGCCGCCCGGTTACACGGCCGCTGCCGCAGGGATGAGGGTGTGGCCGGTTCCAGGGGCCGATGTGCCGAATGAGCGGTCATGGCCCGCCGCCACAGGCGAATCGGTCGCCGAGCCGTCGTGGAGTGACGCTGCGGCGAAGGTCGACGGCGACGACCCGCTGTGGAAGGCCCAGCAGCGCCCGGGGGCAGGCGGCCCGCGGGACTCCCCAGTGAGCGTTCCGATCACGGGGACCGCGTTCCCCCCGGGTGTGATCCTGCCCATTCCACCGGACACCGTGCTCCCCGGTGACACTCCCCCGCAGGGCAGCCAAGGTGAGGAAGAAGCGCATCCTCAGGTCATTCAGGGTCATGTAGTCCGCGACGAACCCACGGTCGAAGCCGGCAGGCCGCCGGGCCCGTTCCCCGACGGCGACGTCTTGGGACCGGAGAGCACAACAGTCCCCACCGCCATGCCACCCGGTAACGGTCCCCCGAAACCGGCCGACGCCGCCCCTCCCCAGCCGGACTCCCCACCGGTGCCGGAACCCGCGCAAGAGGACGAGGCCACCGGCACGATGCCGCGCCGCAAACCACGGCGCCACAGCATGCCGGACAACACGCCGATCGTTCCCGAGCCGCGCCCGCGCCCCAGCCCGGAGAGCGGCCAACCACCCGCAGAAGGCGACACGTCCGGCAAACCCCTGGCTCCCCCGGACTGGAACCCGCAGGCGCAAACACCCGCCGTACGCGGCCCGTTCACACCGCCGGGCACGACCGACCCGGCGGCGCCCGAGCAGACGGCCAACCCGGTCGAGAGCGGAAAGGGCAGAGCCGCGCTGTTCGCAGTCGCCGGCGTGCTGCTCATCGTGGGTCTGGCGACGGGAGGCTACTTCGCGTTCCGCGCCCTGTCCCCGGACGGCCCGGGTACGGCACTGCACGATCAACCCGAGGACATGAGCCCGCCGGACGAGGCCCCGGTTCTGCCGGAGCCTGATGATCTGAGCACAACGCTCCTCGATGCGGAGTCGACAGATCCCCGCAAAATGACAGTCGCCGAGGTGTTCCCCAGCAAGAAACTAGAAATCGGCGAAAGCACCTTTGTCCGCATTAAAACGGACCTCACCAATAAGTGTGGCAAGGCGGCTGCCGGGCCCTTCGCCAAGGAACTGAGCAGACAACAATGCAGCCGCGTGCTCCGCGCCACCTACGTGGACAAGAAACAGAAGTACGCCGTTACCACCGGCATCGCCGTACTCCCCACCCATGAGGCGGCCACCGCGGTGAACGACCTGCGAAACTTCAAGAACAACCTGTGGTTCCGCGCTCTCCCCGGCAAGAACGGCTCGGGCGCCGACCGTGTGCACATCGCCGGCGGCTACGCCTCGGGCTACGTCTGGGGCCGCTACATCGTCTTCAGCTATGCCACGCACAGCGACGGCCGGACCCCCACCGACAACGACAAACCGCTCGGCAAGATCAGTAGCGCCTTCCGCGACACCACGGCCTCGGCCCTCGAACGCCGCATCACCAACTGACCCGCAAGGCACGTCCCCGTCCCTTTCAAGGGGCGGGGACCGCTTGCTAGGGACGGAGGTCGGGCAGCGTGCGCACCCGCCGGGTCAGCTGAGCCCGTCGCGCGAGCTCCTCGGCCGCCGGATAACGCACCTCCTCCAGGCACAGGCCGTGAGCGGGAGCGACCCCCACCCCCGAGTCGCGTACGGCTGCCGCCAGCACCTGGCCCGGCCATTCGGCGGGGCGGCGGCCGTCGCCGACCACGAGGAGGGAGCCGACGAGGGCCCTGACCATCGAATGGCAGAAGGCGTCGGCGACGACGGTGGCCACCAGGTGACCTTCGGCGTCGCGGATCCAGTCGAGACGCTGGAGCTCGCGGATGGTGGTCGCGCCGTCGCGGCGTTTGCAGAAGGCGGCGAAGTCGTGTTCGCCGAGAAGGTGGACGGCGGCCCGGTTGAGCAGGCCGAGGTCGAGGGGGCGATGGTGCCAGAGCACCTCGCGGCGGCGGAGGGGGTCGACACCGCCGGGAGCGTCACTGACCCGATAGGCGTAGCGCCTGGACAGTGCGGAGAAGCGCGCGTCAAAGCCCTCAAGAGCCACGGAAACGCGAAATATGCGGATATCGGGTGGCAGGAGACCGCCGAGGCGTCTCAGCAGCCGTGCGAGTCCCTCAGCGGCTCCGGGATCGATGCCCGCGGTCTCCAATCCGCCGAGAGGCACGTCCACGTGGGCCACTTGACCACGTGCGTGCACACCGGCGTCGGTGCGCCCGGCGACGGTGAGCGACGGACCGGGGTCGAGGCGCAGGATCTTGGCGAGCGCCGACTCGATCTCCCCTTGGACCGTGCGGCGCCCGGGCTGGCGTGCCCACCCCGAGAAGTCGGTGCCCTCATAGGCCAGGTCCAGGCGCAGCCGTACGTCGTTCACCGATGCCATCCTCCTGCGGCCCGCGCCGTCGTGGAGCGCGAGCGGGCCCTCAATACGAACGTGCCCGGCACCCCTCTCGCGAGGAGGCACCGGGCACGCCCAAGATCCTGAAAAATCAGGACTCGTCCTTCTTGCTCTCCGCACCCTCGGTGGCGGGGGCCTCGGCGGCCTCCTCCTCGGGGGCCGCGGACTCCGCGGCCTCGGGAGCCTCAGCCGGCGTCGTCTCCTCGGCCGGGGCCGTGCGGGTCACGGTCGTGCCCTTGAGCGGCTCGGTCACGAGCTCGATGACCGCCATCGACGCGGCGTCACCCTTGCGCTGACCGATCTTGGTGATCCGGGTGTAGCCACCGGGACGCTCCGCGAAACGCGGCGCGATCTCGGTGAACAGGTGGTGCACGACACCCTTGTCCTTGACCACGGTCAGCACGAGGCGACGGTTGTGGATGTCGCCCTTCTTGGCCTTGGTGATCAGGCGCTCGGCCAGCGGGCGAAGGCGCTTGGCCTTGGCCTCGGTCGTGCGGATGCGACCGTGCTGGAAGAGCTGGGTGGCGAGGTTGGCCAGGATCAGCCGCTGGTGCGCCGGGCTACCGCCGAGACGCGCGCCCTTGGTGGGCTTGGGCATGGTGATCTCCTTGTGGGATAACCCGCCCCGGCCGTATGAGGTACCGGAGTCGGGCGGGAGGACGGCGTGATCGCCGGCCTCCCTTAGACATTTGCCCTGTCCCACCCGCGAACGGGCGGGACAGGCTCACTGCTAGTACTGCTCGGTCTCGACGTAACGGCTGTCGTCGTCGTCGGCGTAGTCGCCGGCGACGGAGCTCGGGTCGAATCCGGGCGGGGAGTCCTTGAGGGAAAGCGTCATCTCGTGGAGCTTCTGCTTGACCTCTTCGATGGACTTCGCGCCGAAGTTGCGGATGTCGAGCAGGTCCTGCTCGCTGCGGGCCACGAGCTCACCCACGGTGTGGATGCCCTCGCGCTTGAGGCAGTTGTAGGACCGGACCGTGAGGTTGAGCTCCTCGATCGGCAGCGCCAGGTCGGCGGCCAGGGCCGCGTCCGTGGGCGACGGGCCGATGTCGATGCCCTCGGCCTCGACGTTGAGCTCACGGGCCAGGCCGAACAGCTCGACGAGGGTCTTACCGGCGGAGGCCACGGCGTCGCGCGGCTTCATGCACGGCTTGGTCTCGACGTCCAGGATCAGACGGTCGAAGTCGGTGCGCTGCTCGACTCGGGTCGCCTCGACCTTGTAGGTGACCTTGAGGACGGGCGAGTAGATCGAGTCGATCGGAATGCGGCCGATCTCCTGACCGGGCTGCTTGTTCTGAGCGGCGGAGACGTAGCCGCGACCGCGCTCGACGGTCAGCTCCATCTCCAGCTTGGCCTTGCCGTTCAGCGTGGCGATGCGCAGCTCGGGGTTGTGCACCTCGACACCGGCCGGGGGCGCGATGTCGGCGGCGGTGACCTCACCGGGGCCTTGCTTGCGGAGGTACATCACGACGGGCTCGTCGTGCTCGGAGGAGACGACCAGCTCCTTGAGGTTCAGGATGATGTCGGTGACGTCTTCCTTGACCCCGGGCACGGTGGAGAACTCGTGCAGAACACCCTCGATGCGGATGCTCGTGACGGCCGCCCCCGGAATGGAGGACAGCAGCGTGCGGCGCAGCGAGTTGCCGATGGTGTAGCCGAAACCCGGCTCCAGCGGCTCAATGACGAACTTCGACCGGGTCTCGTCGATCTGCTCTTCGAGCAGACCGGGACGCTGAGCGATCAGCATGTGGTCTCTCCCCCTTGCGGTGAGGTGGACAAGTGGCGCCCGCTATTTGACGCCACCTGGACTGCCGGCCCTGGCCGCACGCGAGGTGCGGCCGAAAGCCGTGTGGCACGCCCGCCCCGGAGAGGACGGACGTGCCGGTGAGCGTCTACTTGGAGTAGAGCTCGACGATGAGCTGCTCCTGGACCTGGGTGTCGATCTGCTGACGGACCGGGAGCTGGTGGACGAGCACCCGCAGAGCCTCGGGGACGACGCCCAGCCAGGCCGGGACCGTCTTGTCACCCGCGGTCGCACGGGCGACCTCATAGGGCATGAGGTTGCGAGCGCGGTCACGCACCTCGACGATGTCATGCTCACGCACGCGGTACGACGGGATGTCCACCTTACGCCCGTTCACGGTGATGTGGCCGTGACGGACCTGCTGGCGGGCGGCGTCGCGCGACTCCGCGAAACCGGCGCGGTAGACCACGTTGTCGAGACGGCTCTCCAGGATCTGGAGGAGGTTCTCGCCGGTCTTGCCGGTCTTGCGGTTGGCTTCCTCGTAGTAGTTGCGGAACTGCTTCTCGAGGATGCCGTAGATGCGGCGGGTCTTCTGCTTCTCACGAAGCTGGAGCTGGTATTCAGACTCCTTGGGACGACCGCGACCGTGCTCACCCGGCGGGTAAGGACGGATCTCGATCGGGCACTTGGCGGAATCGCACTTCTTGCCCTTGAGGAAGAGCTTGGTCTTCTCACGGCGGCAGAGCTTGCAGTCCGCTCCGGTGTAACGAGCCATTTCTCTTTATCTCCTGGGGCTCAAACGCGACGACGCTTGGGCGGGCGGCAGCCGTTGTGCGGCACGGGGGTGACGTCCTGGATCGAACCCACCTCAAGGCCGGTGGCCTGAAGCGAGCGGATCGCGGTCTCACGGCCGGAGCCGGGACCCTTGACGAAGACGTCGACCTTGCGCATGCCGTGCTCCATAGCGCGGCGGGCGGCGTTCTCAGCGGCCATCTGCGCGGCGAACGGCGTGGACTTGCGGGAGCCCTTGAAGCCGACGTGGCCGGCGGAGGCCCAGGAGATCACGTTCCCGCTCGGGTCGGTGATCGAAACGATCGTGTTGTTGAACGTGCTCTTGATGTGGGCGTGCCCGTGAGCGACGTTCTTCTTTTCCTTGCGGCGCACCTTCTTAGGTGCACCCTGGCGGCTCTTAGGAGGCATGTAGCGCTATCTCCGAAAGGTCGTCGGTCCTGCGTGCGGACTACTTCTTGCCGGGCTTCTTCTTGCCGGCGACGGTCTTCTTCTTGCCCTTGCGGGTGCGCGCGTTGGTCTGCGTGCGCTGCCCGTGGACAGGAAGGCCCTTGCGGTGCCGGATGCCCTGGTAGCAGCCGATCTCGATCTTGCGACGGATGTCGGCCTGAACCTCGCGGCGGAGGTCACCTTCGATCTTGAAGTTGGCCTCGATGTAGTCACGCATGGGCACGAGCTCGGCGTCACCGAGCTGGTGCACACGCAGATCCGGACTGATGCCGGTGGCCGCCAGGATCTCCTGAGCGCGGGTACGGCCGATGCCGTAAATGTAGGTGAGAGCGATCTCCAACCGCTTGTCGCGGGGGAGGTCGACGCCAACCAGGCGAGCCATGGTCGGGCATTCTCCTTCGTTTTGGCGGAGGTCCTACGCCTCACTTCCCCTCCCCATGCCCGGGGCGAGGGCCCCGGCCTCCGACCGGGGGTCTCCCGCGTGGTACGAAACCCAACGAGTGGGTCCCGCCTGCGCGGGTGTGACGCGTGTTGTTTTGTCGGCCTCACATGCGTCGAGTCCGCTACGAGAGCGGACTCAAGGCGAGGCCAGTTTCTTGCGTGCGATCAGCCCTGGCGCTGCTTGTGGCGCAGGTTGTCGCAGATCACCATGACGCGACCGTGCCGGCGGATCACCTTGCACTTGTCGCAGATCTTCTTGACGCTCGGCTTGACCTTCATAGTCCCTGTCGTTTCCTCAGACTGGTTAGATCTACACGGACGGAGCCCCACCCCGGCATCTGCCGCGGTGAACCCACTGTGGACCAACACAGTGCGCTGCCCTCACCCGGCTGACGCCGGACGACGGCTTACTTGTATCGGTAGACGATCCGCCCGCGACTCAAGTCATATGGGCTCAGTTCGACGACAACCCGGTCGTCAGGGAGAATTCGGATGTAGTGCATCCGCATCCTCCCGCTGATGTGGGCCAGGACCTTGTGCCCGTTGTCGAGTTGCACACGGAACATAGCGTTCGGCAGCGACTCGACCACAGTGCCCTCGATCTCGATGGCGCCGTCTTTTTTGGGCATGTCCCTCGCGTTTCACTGATCGGTCGTCTGAGGTATCGGGTCACTACGCAGCCGCGACCTTTTGCACGCTTCGAGAGAGCGGCAGCCTGCCAGGCTGCCGACGCGCGATGGTCATAGTGAACCGAAAGAGGAGTGTACGCCACCCGGGCGCTCAATGCGAAGCACACGGCAGACGCGCACACAACCACCTAGCATGTTACCTCAGCCCACCGGTGAAAACGCCATCACCGGCGCACAAGCGCTCGCGTGAGCGCACGGGCCACACCCGCCGGGCCGACCCGTCTATTGCCCTTACCGGTGCAGGCTACCTTGCCTAACCCACCCGCGCGTAGCCCCCGACTAGGCCAAATCCTCCCGAGGCTCATGCCGTACGGCACGAGCCCGGCCGGCGAACCCCGTCCCCGCAGGCGTTTCACGGGGATCGGGCGGGGAGTCGCGAACGTTATCGAACAGCGCCGAAGCCGCAATCTTGGGCCGAGCGGGCTCATGCTTGATCGGCTTGATCGGCGCCTTGCGTGATCGTCCCAAGTTTGACCAGCGCTGCGCTTGATCGGCGCCCCGAACCGGGGAACCGTGCCCGCCCAATGGCCCGGCACCGCCGATACACGGACGGGGCGGACACGGTGGCCTGATCACATTGAAGGCTCCTCGGAGCCCTAACCCGGCGATTGTCCCGATAAAGATCAACTACCCAGGCATATCCGGGGCAACTACGACCAGCAGTTAAAGAGTGCGTCTATTGCCGTCTTTCTCTCGCCGCAGGGCCACCTGCGGTTCCGGCCGCACCGGTCGGCTCCGCGCCCCTAGAGCCGGATCAAGGATCAGTGACCACCCCGAAAGGGCACGACTCCCGCCATGCCCTCAGGGTCACTTCTCGTCCTTGCGCTTTCCCGAGGAGAGCTGGTTCACGAGCAGCACCACGCCCCAGGGGCCCATGACCCACAGCGGCCACGGATAGATGCCTTCCCAAGTGGTGAGGCTCACGATCAGCCAGATCACCCAGTTGATGCCGCTGGCCATCGCCCAGACGGTCCAGGCGCCGCGCATGCCTTCGTCCGCTTTGGCGGGCTTGGCCGGTGTGGGCTCAGGACGGGCGGCGAAGGAGCGCATGTCGACGAACGGCAGATCACGGGTCAGCACCGCGAGATCGCCGTGCGTCTTCGCGTTGTAGGCCAGCTCCAGCCGCTCGTCGAACTCCTCGACGTTGAGCCTGCCCTCGGCGTAGTGCTCTCGGAGAACCGCCGCGATCCGATCACGGTCGGCGTCGGAAGCCCTCATCTCCGGGCTTGACCCCATCGGCACCAACTCCCGCGCTCAAGGGCCTATGTGCCCGACCCTCACGGCTTTTGCCCGGATGTGCCGGACTCGGCCGCTCCTTCTCGAAGCTGCGTCAGGCGCTCCTCACCACCGTCGATCGCAGTGAGCACCCAAGGTCCATTATGTGTCACGGCGACGCTGTGCTCGAAGTGCGCGGAGGGCTTTCCGTCGATCGTGACGACGGTCCACTCGTCGGCCAGCACCCGGGTCTTCTCCGTGCCGAGGTTGACCATGGGCTCGATGGCGAAGCACATGCCGGCTTCGAAACGGGGGCCCTTGCCCGGCCGCCCGTGGTTGGCGACCCACGGGTCCATGTGCATCTCGGTGCCGATGCCGTGGCCACCGTACTCCGGCGGAATGCCGTATCTCGGCTTCTGCGCCCGCACATAGCGCTCGATCTCGTAGCCGATGTCGGAGAGCCGCCGACCGACTGTCAGCGCGGCGATGCCGCGCCACATGGACTCCTCGGTGACCCGCAGCAACTCGGTGAGTTCGGGCGCCACCTCCCCCACCGGGACGGTAATGGCGGAGTCGCCGTGCCAGCCGTCCAGGATCGCGCCGCAGTCGATGGAGATGATGTCGCCTTCGCGGAGCTTGCGAACATCGCGGGGGATGCCGTGCACGACCTCGTCGTTGACCGACGCGCAGATTGTCGCGGGAAAGCCCTGATACCCCTTGAACGAGGGCACCGCGCCCTGCGAGCGGATGAACTCCTCGGCGATCGCGTCCAGATCCAGCGGGGTGACACCCGGTTTCACCGACTCGCGGAGGAGCTGAAGGGTGCGGCCCACCACCAGGCCCGCTGCCCGCATCTTCTCCAACTGCTCAGGCGTCTTGACCTGAATCCCATGTTTGTTCTTCTTGAACACTTACGGCACCCCCTGGGGTGGTTCAACGGGCAACAAGGGAGCCCAATTCCCCTGATTGTGCCCTACGAGCAGGGCCTTCAAATCCCTGAACGCAGGATGGAACCATGCAAAAGCGCCACCCGTGGGGCTGAGCCTTCATCTGTCGGCTGTGCCGATCCACCGTCCGCGAAAGCGGCGGCGAGAAACGGGAAACCATGGATCTTGTTGATCCCGTATCCCGCTCACGAACCTGACGAAGAACGCTCAGAACTACCACGGATGGCGCGGAGGCGACGACGTTGTCGCCCGTTGCGATCCAGTTCCCGGCTCTGAGATGCACCAGACGGCTTTCATAAGAGCTGGGTGGCTCCTGCCTAGAAAGAGGCCAAGAACCTAGTCCACAAACGGTTTCAGGGCTTCCATAGCCCGTTGGGTGACCTCTTCGACCGGGCCGGTCGCGTCGACCCCGACCAGAAGGCCCTCACCCGCGTAGAAGGAGACCAGCGGCGCGGTCTGCTGAGCGTAGACCTCCAGGCGGTGCCGGACGGTCGCTTCCTTGTCGTCGTCACGCTGGAAGAGCGGACCACCACAGACGTCGCAGATGTCGTCGCGCTTGTCGTCGAACTCCACGTGGGAGATGTGCCCGCACTGGGCGCAGGTGCGGCGGCCGGCCAGGCGGCGGACGACTTCCTCGTCGTCCACCACCAGCTCCAGGACGATGTCCAGGGAGGTGCCCATCTCGGCGAGCATCTTCTTCAAGACCTCGGCCTGGGGCACGTTTCTGGGGAAGCCGTCGAGCAGGAAGCCGTCCTGCGCGTCCCGCTCCGCGAGGCGGTTGCGAACCATGGCGATGGTGACCTCGTCGGGCACGAGATCGCCGCGGTCCATGTAGGTTTTGGCAAGTTTGCCGAGCTCCGTGCCGCCCGAGACGTTGGCACGGAAAATGTCACCTGTCGAGATCTTCGGGATAGACAGGTTCGATGCGATGAACTGGGCCTGAGTCCCCTTACCCGCTCCGGGGGGCCCGACCAGGACGAGGCGCACTACTTCAGGAAGCCTTCGTAGTTTCGCTGCTGGAGCTGGCTCTCGATCTGCTTCACGGTGTCAAGACCGACACCCACCATGATCAGAATGCTCGTTCCTCCGAACGGGAAGTTCTGACTCGCACCGGCCACCGCCAGAGCGACGATCGGCACCATGGAGATGAGGCCAAGATACAGAGCGCCGGGAGCGGTGAGACGGGTGAGCACGTAGTTCAGATACTCAGCCGTCGGCCGGCCCGGGCGGATGCCCGGGATGAACCCACCGTACTTCTTCATGTTGTCAGCCACTTCAACGGGGTTGAAGGTAATCGACACGTAGAAGTAAGTGAAGAACACGATCAGCAGGAAGAACGTGATCATGTAGACCGGGGTGTCACCCGTCACGAGGTTCTGCGAGATCCACTGCACGACCGGGTTGGGGTTCTGCGTGTTCGCGAACAACGTGGTCACGAGCTGCGGCAGATAGAGCAGGGACGAGGCGAAGATGACGGGGATGATGCCCGCCTGGTTGACCTTGAGCGGGATGTAGGTGGAAGTGCCGCCATACATCCTCCGGCCCACCATGCGCTTGGCGTATTGCACCGGGATGCGGCGCTGGGCCTGCTCCACGAACACGACCGCGGCGATCATGAAGACTCCGACCACCAGCACGGCGGCGAAGGTCCAGGCGCTCTTGCGGAAGATGTTCATCAGCTCGGACGGGAAGACGGCGACGACCTGAGTGAAGATCAGGATGGACATGCCGTTGCCGATGCCCCGGTCGGTGATCAGCTCGCCGAGCCACATGATCACCGAGGTGCCGGCGGTCATGACGATGACCATCGTGATGATGGTGATCGGGTCCTCGTTGAGCAGGATCTGCTCACGGCAGTTGGGGAACAGTTGTCCCGTCCGCGCGAGCGCCACGAAGGCGGTCGACTGGAGAACTGCCAAGCCAATGGTCAGATAACGTGTGTATTGCGTAATCTTGGCGGTGCCGGCCTGGCCCTCCTTCTTGAGGGCCTCAAGGCGTGGAATCACCACGGTGAGCAACTGAAGAATGATGCTCGCCGTGATGTAGGGCATGATGCCCAGCGCGAACACCGACAACTTCAACAGCGCGCCACCGCTGAATAGCTGCACCATGCCGTAGATGTTTCCGGCGTCACCCTCGGTCGCCTGCGCAAGACACTGGCGAACGTTGTCGGTATGCACACCGGGTGTGGGAAGAACCGAGCCGAAGCGGAACAGCGCGATGATGCCCAGTGTAAAGAGCAACTTCTTGCGCAGGTCCGGGGTACGGAACGCCCGGGTAATCGCGGTCAGCACGGTCCCTCCTGCGCGCCTATCAGGCGGTATCGGTCAGCGATGGTGCGGGGGTGGTCCATCGGAAATCTCATGTCATTGAGCATTGCCGAGGCGGGCAAACGGCCCGCTGTCCAGCGAACTCTAACGCACCGAGGGCGCGAGGGCCTATCACGAACCCCCGCGCCTCGCATTCTGAGCTGATTTCATCGGGTCGGGCCAGGGCACCGGGGGTCTGCCCGAGGTGACAGAACATTCGCCTGTCCCACCGGGGCCCCCGGTGACTCACCCGACCGGATGAAACACCCATTTACTACAGCTCGGTGACAGAGCCCCCGGCTGCGGTGATCCTCTCACGCGCGCTGGCGGAGAAGGCGTGCGCCTTCACGTTCAACGCGACAGAGATCTCACCGGTTCCGAGAACCTTCACAAGCTGGTTCTTACGCACCGCACCTTTGGCCACGAGCGTCTCGACGGTGACATCGCCACCCTCAGGGAACAACTCGCCGAGTTTGTCCAGATTGACGACCTGGTAAGAGGTCTTGAACAGCGCGTTGGAGAAGCCCTTCAGCTTGGGCAGCCGCCGCTGAAGCGGAACCTGGCCACCCTCGAAGCCGAGCGGGGTTGTCTTGCGGGACTTCGTCCCCTTGGTGCCACGACCGGCGGTCTTGCCCTTGGAGCCCTCACCGCGACCCTTGCGGGTCTTGGCCTTGTTGGCGCCACGAGCCGGACGGAGGTCGTGGAGTTTGATCGGAGTGTTCTCAGACATCACTAGTCGACCTCTTCCACCTCGACGAGGTGCGTCACCACGGCGACCATGCCCCGGATCTCCGGACGGTCCTCCTTGACGACGAAATCGCCGATTCGCTTCAGGCCAAGCGAGCGCAGCGAGTCACGCTGGTTCTGCTTGCCACCGATCTTGGACCGGACCTGGGTGATCTTCAGACGCGCCATCGACTAGCTCACCGCCTTGGCCGCGGCAGCGGCCTCCGCGATGCCCTCGGCGCGGGCCTTGAGCATCGCCTTGGGGGCGACGTCCTCGATCGGCAGACCACGGCGGGCGGCGATCTCCTCGGGGCGGCTGAGGCCCTTCAGAGCGGCCACCGTGGCGTGCACGATGTTGATCGGGTTGTCGGAGCCGAGCGACTTCGACAGAACGTCGTGGATGCCGGCGCACTCCAGGACGGCGCGCACCGGACCACCCGCGATGACACCGGTACCGGCGGAGGCGGGACGCAGGAGCACGACTCCGGCGGCCTCCTCACCCTGGACGGTGTGCGGGATGGTGCCCTGGATGCGCGGCACCTTGAAGAAGTGCTTCTTGGCCTCTTCGACGCCCTTGGCGATGGCCGCGGGCACTTCCTTGGCCTTGCCGTAGCCGACGCCGACCAGGCCGTTGCCGTCACCGACGATGACCAGCGCGGTGAAGCTGAAGCGCCGGCCACCCTTGACGACCTTGGCCACTCGGTTGATCTTTACGACGCGCTCGATGTACGAGACGCCCTTGTCTGCGGCGCCACCGCGGCGATCGTCACGACGGTCCCGCCGCTCGCCACCGCCGCCGGCACCGCGACGCGGAGCTGCAGCCATCAGTGGTTCCTCTTCTCGTTGCTCATAAGACGGGCCATGGGGTGCGAAGTCATCAGAACTCCAGCCCGCCCTCGCGGGCACTGTCCGCAAGAGCGGCGATGCGACCCGCGTAACGGTTACCACCGCGGTCGAAGACCACAGCGGTGATACCGGCAGCCTTGGCCCGCTGAGCGACCAGCTCGCCGACCTGCTTCGCCTTGTCGGTCTTGTTCCCCTCGGCGGAGCGCAGCGAGGCGTCCAGAGTGGAGGCGCTCACCAGCGTGTGGCCGACGGTGTCGTCGACGATCTGCACGAAGATGTGCTTGGTCGAGCGGTTGACGACGAGGCGCGGACGCACCGTCGTGCCGACGACCTTCTTGCGGACTCGGCGGTGGCGACGGGCCCGCGACAGTGCGCGGGCGGCCATGTGCTTGCCGAACGCGAGCTTGCCAGCCATGTCTACCTACCAGCCTTTCCGACCTTGCGGCGGATCACTTCACCCTGGTAGCGCACGCCCTTGCCCTTATACGGGTCGGGCTTGCGCAGCTTGCGGATGTTGGCGGAGACCTCGCCGACCCGCTGCTTGTCGATGCCGTCCACGTGGAACAACGTGGGCTTGTCGACCCGGAAGGTGATGCCCTCCGGCGCGTCGACGATCACCGAGTGGCTGAAGCCCAGGGAGAACTCCAGCTGCGTGGGGCCCTTGGCCTGCACGCGGTAACCGACACCGACGATCTCAAGCGTCTTGCTGTAACCCTGTGTGACGCCGCTCACCATGTTGGCGATCAGCGTGCGGGACAACCCGTGAAGGGCGCGCACCTTGTTCTCGTCGTTCGGGCGCGCGACGGAAATGCTTCCGTCCTCACCGCGGGCGACCGTAATGGGGTCTGCGACCCGGTGAGAAAGCGTGCCCTTGGGGCCCTTGACCGTGACATCCCGGCCGTCGATGGTGATGTCAACACCACTCGGTACGGGGATGGGCAGCCGTCCGATTCGCGACATGCTGTGATTCCTCCCCTCTACCACACGTAGGCGAGGACTTCCCCGCCTACACCACGCTTGCCGGCCTGCTTGTCGGTCATCAGGCCCGCGGACGTCGAGATGATCGCGACGCCCAGACCCCCGAGAACCTTCGGCAGGTTGTCCTTCTTTGCATAGACCCGCAGGCCGGGCTTGGAAACCCGACGCAGGCCCGCGAGCGCCCGCTCGCGAGTCGGCCCGAACTTCAGCTCCACCACGAGGTTCTTCCCGACCTTGGCGTCCTCGACGGACCAGGTCTGGATGTAACCCTCCTGCTGGAGGATCTCGGCGATGTGCGCCTTGATCTTCGAGTACGGCATGGCCACGCTGTCGTGGTACGCCGAGTTCGCGTTACGCAGACGCGTCAACATGTCTGCGATCGGGTCGGTCATCGTCATGGCCGGTGGCCCTCCTCGCCGCGGTTTCCCGGCCGGGACCTACGGCGTGGTCGTGGGCGCTTCAAGCAGCGCCCGGTTGATATGACTACTCCTACGGGGCGTGGCCCCGCTCCCCCGCGCGACGCGCCGCACCGTGGCGCGCGTCGCGCGAAGGGGTGTCATCCCGCGAGGCGGGACGTCACCAGCTGGACTTGGTGATGCCGGGAAGCTCGCCCCGGTGAGCCATCTCGCGGAAGCAGACACGGCACAGGCCGAACTTGCGGTAGACGGCGCGCGGCCGGCCACAGCGAGAGCACCGAGTGTATGCCCTGACATCGAACTTGGCCTTGCGAGCAGCCTTGGCGATCAGCGACTTCTTAGCCATGATCAGGCCTCCTTGAAGGGGAAGCCGAGAAGCTTGAGAAGCGCCCGGCCCTGGTCGTCGTTGGGGGCGGTCGTCACAACCGTGATGTCCATGCCCCGCTGACGGTCGACCTTGTCCTGGTCGACCTCGTGGAACATGACCTGCTCGGTGAGACCGAAGGTGTAGTTCCCGTTGCCGTCGAACTGCTTGGGCGACAGGCCGCGGAAGTCACGGATGCGCGGAAGCGCCAGCGACAGCAGCCGGTCCAGGAACTCCCACATGCGGTCGCCACGCAGCGTGACGTGGGCGCCGATGGGCATGCCCTCACGCAGCTTGAACTGCGCGATGGATTTGCGCGCCCGGGCGATGGCGGGCTTCTGCCCGGTGATCACCGTCAGGTCGCGGACGGCACCCTCGATCAGCTTGGAGTCGCGGGCGGCCTCGCCGACACCCATGTTCACCTTGATCTTGGTGATCGTGGGCACCTGCATGATGTTCTGGATCTCGAACTGCTCACGCAGCTTCGCAATGATCTCTTCGCGGTAGCGCTGCTTGAGCCGCGGGATCGTGCGCTCTTCCGTCGTGGCGGTCATCACTTGTCCTCACCCGAATCGTCGGACGCGGCCTCAGCCTCGGCCTTCTTAGCGGGCTTGTCGTCCTTCTTCGCCTCTTCATCCTTGAGCTTCTTGACGTTGCTCACGTGGATGGGCGCCTCCATGGACTGCACGCCGCCGGTCTTGGCGCCGCGCGGACCCTGGTGGGTCTCCTTCGAGTGCTTCTTGATCATGTTGACGCCCTCGACCACCACACGCTCGTCGCGCGGGTAGGAGGCGATCACACGACCCTTGGCACCCTTGTCCTTGCCGGCGATGACCAGAACGAGGTCACCCTTCTTCACATGCAGCTTCGGCATTTAGAGCACCTCCGGAGCGAGCGAGATGATGCGCATGAACTTCTTCTCGCGCAGCTCGCGGCCGACCGGACCGAAGATACGCGTGCCCCTGGGGTCACCACTGTCCTTGATGATGACCGCGGCGTTTTCGTCGAAGCGGATGTAGGAGCCGTCGGGGCGGCGGCGCTCCTTGCGGGTGCGCACCACGACAGCTTTGACAACGTCGCCTTTCTTCACGCCGCCACCGGGAAGGGCATCCTTCACCGTGGCGACGATGACGTCGCCGATACCCGCGTAGCGCCGACCCGAGCCGCCGAGAACGCGGATGCAGAGAATCTCCTTGGCACCCGTGTTGTCGGCGACCTTGAGCCGCGACTCCTGCTGGATCACGTCAACTCCCGTGTGTCGCGCTGGTTCTCACCATCTGGGTGAGCCTGGCGGAACTGGTTATGGTCTTTGTCCCTACGGGCCAGATGACCGGCCCGAGGGGGAAACGCCCGAGTGGGGGGTGACACGTCACCCCCCTGTGGGCGATCTACTTGGCGCGCTCGAGGATCTCGACGACGCGCCACCGCTTGGTGGCGGACAGCGGCCGGGTCTCCATCAGGAGCACGCGGTCGCCGACGCCACACTCGTTCTGCTCGTCGTGCACCTTGTATTTGGTGGTACGACGGATGACCTTGCCGTAAAGCGGGTGCTTGACGCGGTCCTCGACGGCAACGACGACAGTCTTGTCCATCTTGTCGCTGACGACCAGGCCCTCGCGGGTCTTGCGGTAGTTCCGCGTCGTCTTGTCAGTTGTCTCAGCCATCGCTCGATTCCTTCTCGTCCTTCACAACGATGCCGAGCTCCTGCTCCCGCATCACGGTGTAGATACGGGCGATCTCGCGGCGGACGGCACGCAGCCGCCCGTGGCTCTCCAACTGGCCGGTCGCGGACTGGAAGCGGAGGTTGAACAGCTCCTCCTTCGCCTCCTTCAGCTTCGCGACCAGTTCGTCCCGGTCCTGCACCCGCAGTTCACCGGCGGTCAGGCCCTTAGCCATCACGCCTCACCCACTTCTCGCTTGACGAACCGGCACTTCATCGGAAGCTTGTGCATCGCACGCCGCAGCGCCTCACGGGCCACCGGCTCCGCTACGCCCGAGAGCTCGAACATGACTCGGCCGGGCTTGACGTTGGCGATCCACCACTCGGGAGAACCCTTACCGGAACCCATGCGGGTCTCGGCCGGCTTCTTGGTGAGCGGACGGTCCGGGTAAATGTTGATCCACACCTTGCCGCCACGGCGGATGTGGCGGGTCATGGCGATACGAGCGGACTCGATCTGGCGGTTGGTCACGTAGGCGTGCTCAAGCGCCTGAATGCCGAACTCGCCGAAGACGACTCGCGTGCCACCCTTGGCCATGCCGCTGCGGTCAGGCCGGTGCTGCTTACGGTGCTTGACCCTGCGAGGGATCAGCATGGTCAGCTCCCTTCAGCACCCGGCTGCTCCGCCGGGCCGCTCTCGGGCGCCCCAGCGGGCGCAGTGGATTCGGTCCTAGGGCCACGACCGCCGCCACGGGGGCCTCCGCCCTCACGGCCACGGCCGCCGCGGCCGCGCTGCGGCCGGTCGGTGCGGTCACGACGCTGGCCGGCGGCACGGGCGCCGGCGGCGGCCGCCTCGCGCTCGGCGCGGCTGGTCGGAGCCTCACCCTTGTAGATCCACACCTTCACGCCGATGCGGCCGAAGGTGGTGCGGGCCTCGTAGAAGCCGTAGTCGATGTCCGCGCGCAGGGTGTGCAGCGGCACGCGACCCTCGCGGTAGAACTCCGACCGGGACATCTCAGCGCCGCCCAGACGACCCGAGCACTGGACCCGGATGCCCTTGGCGCCGCTCTTCATGGCCGACTGCATCGCCTTGCGCATCGCGCGGCGGAACGAGACACGGCTGGAGAGCTGCTCGGCCACACCCTGAGCGACGAGCTGAGCGTCGATCTCGGGGCTCTTGACCTCAAGGATGTTGAGCTGGACCTGCTTCTTGGTCAGCTTCTCCAGGTCACCGCGGATGCGGTCGGCCTCGGCGCCGCGGCGGCCGATGACGATGCCGGGCCGCGCGGTGTGGATGTCCACCTGCACGCGGTCGGTCGTGCGCTCGATCTCGACCTTGGAGATGCCGGCCCGCTCGCTGCCGCGCTGCAGCATCCGGCGGATGGCGACATCTTCGGCGACGTAGGACTTGTACAGCTTGTCGGCGTACCACCGGCTCTTGAAGTCGGTCGTGATGCCGAGGCGGAACCCGTGCGGGTTAACCTTCTGGCCCACTATCGGGTCCTTCCCTTCGGCTTGCCCTGACCCTCGGGCCGGGACTCGACGATCACAGTGATGTGGCTCGTCCGCTTGTTGATCCGATAGGCACGGCCCTGGGCACGGGGACGGAACCGCTTCAGCGTCGGTCCCTCGTCCACCCACGCGCGGCTGACAACCAGCGTGTCACGGTCGAGCTTGAAGTTGTGCTCGGCATTCGCCATGGCGCTCGAGAGCACTTTGTAGATCGGCTCACTCGCCGACTGGGTGGCGAACTGCAGAACGGCCTGCGCCTCCGAAGCGGGCAGCCCGCGAATGAGGTCCACCACGCGGCGGGCCTTCTGGGGCGTGACGCGGACGAACCGCGCCTGAGCCCTGGCTTCCATCGCTTACTCCTCTGACTACTTCGAAAGGCGCTTATCGCCGGCTGCGGCGGTCTTCCTTGACGTGGCTGCGGAACGTCCGCGTCGGAGCGAACTCACCCAGCTTGTGGCCGATCATCGAGTCGGTGATGAACACCGGCACGTGCTTGCGGCCGTCGTGCACGGCGATCGTGTGGCCGATCATGTCAGGCACGATCATGGAGCGGCGCGACCACGTCTTGATGACGTTCTTGGTGCCCTTCTCGTTCTGGACGTCCACCTTGTTCATGAGGTGGTGGTCCACGAAGGGGCCCTTCTTAAGGCTACGTGGCATTTCGGCTGCTCCTACCGCTTCTTCCTCTTGCTGCGACGTCGGATGATCAGGCGGTCGCTCGGCTTGTTCGCCTGGCGGGTGCGGCCCTCGGGCTTGCCCTTGGGGTTGACCGGGTGGCGACCACCGGAGGTCTTGCCCTCACCACCACCGTGCGGGTGGTCGACCGGGTTCATCGCGACACCGCGGACGGTGGGGCGCTTACCCTTCCACCGCATACGGCCGGCCTTGCCCCAGTTGATGTTGGCCTGCTCGGCGTTGCCGACCTGACCGACGGACGCGCGGCAACGCACGTCCACCATGCGCATTTCACCGGAGGGCATACGCAGCGTGGCGTACTGCCCCTCCTTGGCGAGGAGCTGGATCTGAGCCCCGGCGGAGCGGCCCAGCTTGGCGCCGCCACCCGGCCGCAGCTCCACCGCGTGGATGAAGGTACCGGTCGGGATGTTGCGCAGCGGCAGGCAGTTGCCCGGCTTGATGTCGGCCCCGGGGCCGTTCTCAATGCGGTCACCCTGCTTGATGCCGGTCGGCGCGATGATGTAGCGCTTCTCACCGTCGGCGTAGTGGAGCAGAGCGATGCGGGAGGTGCGGTTGGGGTCGTACTCGATGTGAGCGACCTTGGCCGGGATGCCGTCCTTGTCGTTCCGCTTGAAGTCGATGATGCGGTAGGCGCGCTTGTGGCCGCCGCCCTGGTGGCGAGCGGTCACACGGCCGTGGACGTTACGACCGCCCTTGCCGTGCAAGGGGGCAAGCAGCGACTTCTCGGGCGTGCTGCGCGTGATCTCGGAGAAGTCCGAGACGCTCGCGCCGCGGCGACCTGGGGTCGTCGGCTTGTACTTACGGATGCCCATCTTTTTCGTTCATCCTTTGTCGTCATCGGGTCCGCCGACCTGGCGGTCGGGCGGACCCCTTCGTACCGGTCGAGGTCGCCTCCCCGATCCGCAAGGGATCAGGGGCTGCTCGCTCGTCCATCTGCTGGCTTGGCAGCCACGGACGCGGTGGTTCAGCCGATCTGGCCGAAGATGTCGATCCGGTCGCCCTCAACCAGGCTCACAATCGCGCGCTTGGTGTCGGGCCTCTTGCCGAAGCCGTGGCGGGTGCGCTTGCGCTTACCCTGCCGGTTGATTGTGTTGACCCCGGTGACCTTGACCCCGAAGATCTGCTCAACGGCGATCTTGATCTGGGTCTTGTTGGCGGTCGGCCTCACGAGGAAGGTGTACTTGTTGTGCTCGTCGATCAGGCCGTAGCTCTTCTCGGAGACGATCGGCTTGATGATGACGTCACGCGGGTCGGCGATCTTCTCCATCAGGCGTCTTCCTTCGCGCTCTCGCTGCCGCCCGTCAGACGAGCGACGACCTGGTCGTAGGCGGCCTGCGTGAAGACCACGTCGTCGTGCAGCAGCACGTCGTAGGTGTTCAGCTGGCCGGCGTCCAGGAGGTGGACCTCGGGGGCGTTGCGCAGGCTCAACCAGGTGAGCTCGTCGTCGGCGTCGACCACGACAAGCACCGAGGGAGCCTGCGTCACCTTGCGGAGCGAGGCGAGCGCGGCCTTGGTCTTCGGCGTCTCACCGGTCACGAGCCCGCTGACCACGTGCACGCGGCCGACCGCGGCCCGGTTGGACAGCGCGCCACGCAGGGCGGCGACCTTCATCTTCTTCGGGGTCCGCTGCGAGTAGTCGCGCGGAACCGGACCGTGGACGACGCCACCGCCGGTGAACTGCGGCGCCCGGGTCGAACCCTGACGGGCACGGCCGGTGCCCTTCTGGCGGTAGGGCTTCTTGCCTCCACCGCTGACCTCGCCGCGGGTCTTGGCCTTGTGCGTGCCCTGGCGGGCGGCGGCGAGCTGGGCCACGACGACCTGGTGCATCAGCGGGATGTTGACCTTGGCGCCGAAGACCGCGTCGGGCAGCTCAACCGTGCCGGCCTTGGCACCGGCCGCGTCGAGAACGTCGATCGTGCTCACTTGCTGGCCCCCTTCTTGGCCGCGGTGCGGATGAGGACCAGGCTGCCGTTGGCGCCGGGGATCGCACCCTTGATCAGGATGAGGCCCTTCTCGGCGTCCACGGCGTGGACCTTCAGGCTCTGGATGGTCTTGCGCTCGTTACCCATGCGGCCGGCCATCCGAACACCCTTGAAGACGCGGCCGGGAGTGGCGCATCCACCGATGGAGCCGGGCGAACGGTGCTTGCGCTGGGTGCCGTGTGAGGCGCCCAGACCACCGAAACCGTGCCGCTTCATGACACCGGCGAAGCCCTTACCCTTGCTCTTGCCCGTCACGTCGACGAACTGGCCGGCCTCAAAGGTGTCGGCCAGGAGCTCCTGGCCGATCGTGTACTCGCTCGCGTCCTCGGTGCGGATCTCGGCGAAGTAGCGGCGCGGGGTGATGTCGTGCTTGCGCAGGTAGTCACCGAGCGGCTTGTTCACCTTGCGCGGGTCGACCTGTCCGAAGCCGAGCTGGATGGCGGCGTAGCCGTCACGCTCGGGAGTGCGAACCCGGGTCACCACGCACGGACCGGCCTCGACCACGGTGACCGGAACGATCCGGTTGTCCGCGTCGAAGACCTGGGTCATGCCGAGCTTCTTGCCCAGGACGCCCTTGATCTGCTTAGCCATGTCAGTGCGTTCCCTCAGAGCTTGATCGAAATGTCGACGCCGGCAGGGAGGTCGAGCCGCATGAGCGAGTCGACGGTCTTGGGCGTCGGGTCGATGATGTCAATGAGCCGCTTGTGCGTGCGCATCTCAAAGTGCTCGCGGCTGTCCTTGTACTTGTGCGGCGAGCGGATGACGCAGTACACGTTCTTCTCGGTCGGCAGCGGCACCGGTCCTGCAACCTTGGCGCCGGTCCGCGTCACCGTCTCGACGATCTTCTTGGCCGAGCTGTCGATGACCTCGTGGTCATAGGCCTTAAGCCGGATGCGGATCTTCTGTCCCGCCATAATGGCCTCGGTGTCCTTCGCTGTCGTCCTGTAAAAGCTTCGTACGGCCTACTGCCGCTATGGGTGGCCCCCGGCCAACCCCTTCCGTGATCTTGCAGGTGTTTCGAAGCGAGTCGAAACCACTGCGAGATCACGGCCCGGATCCCGGTGGCCCTGGAACACGGTCGATGACTGTGCCCCGTCGTGGTGCGGCGGTCGGCCCCAGTTGGAGGGCCGACCGCCGCTCCGCGGTCGTGCTACTTGACGATCTTGGTTACTCGACCGGCGCCGACGGTGCGGCCACCCTCGCGGATCGCGAACTTGAGGTTCTCCTCCATCGCGATCGGCTGGATGAGCTGGATGGACATCTCGGTGTTGTCACCGGGCATGACCATCTCGGTGCCTTCGGGCAGAGTGACAACGCCCGTCACGTCAGTTGTACGGAAGTAGAACTGGGGACGGTAGTTGTTGAAGAACGGCGTGTGGCGGCCGCCCTCGTCCTTGGACAGGATGTAGACCTGAGCCTCGAACTCGGTGTGCGGGGTCGTCGTGCCCGGCTTGATGATGCACTGGCCGCGCTCGACGTCCTCGCGCTTGATGCCGCGGAGGAGCAGACCGACGTTGTCACCGGCCTGGCCCTCGTCAAGGAGCTTGCGGAACATCTCGACACCGGTGACGGTGGTCGTGGTGTGCTTCTCCTTGATACCGATGATGTCGACGGTCTCGTTGACCTTGACGATGCCGCGCTCGATACGGCCGGTGACGACGGTGCCGCGACCGGTGATCGAGAACACGTCCTCGATCGGCATGAGGAACGGCTTCTCGGTGTCACGCACCGGCTCGGGGACGTTGTCGTCCACGGCGGTCATGAGCTCGACGATGGAGTCGGCCCACTTCTCGTCGCCCTCGAGCGCCTTGAGCGCCGAGACGCGCACGACCGGCAGGTCGTCGCCGGGGAACTCCTGAGCCGAGAGCAGCTCACGGACCTCAAGCTCGACGAGCTCGAGGATCTCCTCGTCGTCCACCATGTCGGCCTTGTTAAGGGCCACCACGATGTAGGGCACGCCGACCTGGCGGGCCAGGAGCACGTGCTCCTTGGTCTGCGGCATCGGGCCGTCGGTGGCGGCGACCACGAGGATCGCGCCGTCCATCTGAGCGGCACCGGTGATCATGTTCTTGACGTAGTCGGCGTGACCGGGGCAGTCCACGTGAGCGTAGTGGCGCTTCTCGGTCTGGTACTCGACGTGGGCAATCGAGATCGTGATGCCGCGCGCCTTCTCCTCGGGCGCCTTGTCGATCTTGTCGAACGGGGTCGCCTCGTTGAGGTGCGGGAAACGGTCGTGAAGCACCTTGGTGATCGCCGCGGTCAGAGTGGTCTTGCCGTGGTCGATGTGCCCAATGGTGCCGATGTTCACGTGCGGCTTGTTCCGCTCGAACTTGGCCTTGGCCACTGCTCTGTCTCCTTAGAGATTCTGACTTGACTTTCTAAACTCAGGCTCTTAGGGCGCCACCCCCGGGCCCACCTAGGTGGGCCCGAAAGCGGGACTACTCCCCGCGAGCCTTCGCGACGATCTCCTTGGCGATGCCCGGAGGCACTTCCGCGTAGGAGTCGAACTGCATGCTGTAGACGGCCCGGCCCTGGGTCTTGCTACGGAGGTCACCCACGTAGCCAAACATCTCGGACATCGGCACCAGAGCTGTAACAATCTTGGCTCCGGAGCGGTCCTCCATGGCCTGGATCTGTCCACGGCGGCTGTTGAGGTCGCCGATCACTTCACCCATGTATTCCTCGGGCGTCGTGACCTCGACCGAGACGACCGGCTCAAGGAGCACGGCGTCGGCACGGCGGGCGGCCTCCTTGAAGGCCATCGAACCGGCGATCTTGAACGCCATTTCCGAGGAGTCGACCTCGTGGAAGGCGCCGTCTCGCAGCGTCACCTTCACGCCGACCATCGGGTAACCCGCGAGGACACCGAACTCGGCGGCCTCCTGGGCACCGGCGTCGACCGACGGGATGTATTCCCGCGGGATGCGGCCACCGCTGACCTTGTTGGCGAACTCGTAACCGTCGTTGCCCTCGCCCAGCGGCTCGATGTCGATGATGACGCGCGCGAACTGACCGGAACCACCGGTCTGCTTCTTGTGCGTGTATTCGACCTTCTGGACCGCGCGGCGAATGGTCTCGCGGTAGGCGACCTGCGGACGACCGACGTTGGCCTCGACCTTGAACTCGCGGCGCATGCGGTCGACCAGGATCTCCAGGTGGAGCTCGCCCATGCCGGCGATGACGGTCTGGCCGGTCTCCTCGTCACGCCACACGCGGAAGGACGGGTCCTCCTCGGCGAGGCGCTGGATCGCGGTCGACAGCTTCTCCTGGTCACCCTTGGTCTTGGGCTCGATGGCGACGTTCATGACCGGGGCCGGGAAGTTCATCGACTCGAGAACGACCTGGTTGGCCGGGTCGGACAACGTGTCACCGGTGGTGGTGTCCTTGAGGCCCATGACGGCGACGATCTGACCGGCTGCGGCGGACGGGCGCTCCTCGCGCTTGTTCGCGTGCATCTGGTAGATCTTGCCGATGCGCTCCTTCTTGCCCTTGGTCGAGTTGACGATCGACGTGCCGGCCTCGATCGTGCCCGAATAGACACGGATGTAGGTCAGCTTGCCGAGGTGCTGGTCGGCCATGATCTTGAACGCGAGCGCCGAGAAGGACTCCTTCGGGTCGGCGGCGCGCTCGATCTTCTGCTCCTCGCTGCCCACGGCGTGCCCCTCGATGGCGGGCACGTCGAGCGGGGAGGGCAGGAAGGCGACGATCGCGTCGAGCAGGGGCTGCACGCCCTTGTTCTTGAACGCGGTGCCGCACAGGACCGGGTTCAGAGTGCCCGAGATGGTCGCGCGGCGGATGCCGGCGACGAGTTGCTCCTCGGTGGGCTCGACACCCTCGAGGAAGAGCTCCATCATCTCGTCGTCGTGCTCGGCGACGGTCTCCACGAGCTTGTCGCGCCACTCACGGGCGGCGTCGGCGTGGTCGGCCGGGATGTCGACCGTGTCGTACATCTCGCCCTTGGCCGCCTCGGCGCTCCAGAGGAGGCCCTTCATCTTCACGAGGTCGATGACGCCCTTGAAGTCGGACTCCACGCCCCAGGGGAGCTGGACGACCAGCGGGGTCGCGCCGAGCCTCGACACGATCATGTCGACGCAGCGGTGGAACTCGGCGCCGACGCGGTCCATCTTGTTGACGAAGCAGATGCGGGGCACGCCATACCGGTCGGCCTGCCGCCACACCGTCTCCGACTGCGGCTCGACGCCGGCGACGGCGTCGAACACCGCGACCGCGCCGTCGAGGACGCGCAGAGAGCGCTCCACTTCGACGGTGAAGTCCACGTGACCGGGCGTGTCGATGATGTTGATCGTGTGATCAAGCCAGCTGCAGGTGGTCGCGGCGGAGGTGATGGTGATGCCGCGCTCCTGCTCCTGCTCCATCCAGTCCATCGTGGCAGCGCCCTCGTGGACCTCACCGATCTTGTAGTTGATGCCGGTGTAGAACAGGATGCGCTCAGTCGTGGTGGTCTTGCCCGCGTCGATATGGGCCATGATCCCGATGTTTCGGACCATTGCCAGGTCAAGAGCGGAAATGGTGGCCACTTCTCTCGCGTCCTCGTCGTCTCGTCGAACCCGCCGGGGTTACCAGCGGTAGTGGGCGAAGGCCTTGTTGGACTCGGCCATCTTGTGGGTGTCCTCGCGCCGCTTGACGCTGGCGCCAAGGCCGTTGCTCGCGTCGAGCAGCTCGTTCATGAGGCGCTCGGTCATCGTCTTCTCACGGCGGGCCCGCGAGTATTGCACCAGCCAGCGCAGGGCCAGGGTGGTGCTGCGCGCGGCGCGCACCTCGACCGGCACCTGGTAGGTCGCGCCACCGACGCGGCGGCTGCGGACCTCAAGGGTGGGCTTGACGTTGTCGAGCGCGCGCTTCAGGGTGACGACCGGGTCGTTGCCCGTCTTGTCCTTGCAGCCTTCAAGGGCGTTGTAGACGATCGTCTGGGCGAGCGAACGCTTGCCGTTGAGGAGCACCTTGTTGATCAGCGCGGTGACCAGCGGCGAGCTGTAGACCGGGTCGGCGATCAGCTGACGACGGCCAGGAGAACCCTTACGAGGCATTGTTAGCTCTTCTCCTTCTTGGCGCCGTAGCGGCTGCGGGCCTGCTTGCGGTTCCGGACACCCTGGGTGTCGAGGGAGCCACGAATGATCTTGTAGCGCACGCCGGGAAGGTCCTTCACGCGGCCGCCACGCACGAGCACGATGGAGTGCTCCTGCAGGTTGTGGCCGACGCCGGGGATGTAGGCGGTCACCTCGATGCCGTTGGTCAGCTTGACACGCGCGACCTTGCGAAGCGCCGAGTTGGGCTTCTTAGGGGTCGTGGTGTAAACGCGGGTGCAGACGCCGCGCCGCTGCGGGCTCCCCTTGAGGGCAGGAGTCTTGGTCTTACTGACCTTGTCCTGCCGGCCCTTTCGGACCAACTGCTGAATCGTGGGCACCGCGTCTCCGTTTCGTGCCTTAGCCGGTTCTACGAAAAAACATGCATTTGCAGGTGCTGCCGGTGTCATGACCTGCGGTTCTTCCCTCTGCTCCGACCCCCGCGCTCGGGCGTGTCGCGCACTTGACGGACCACACCCGGCACCAGCCGGACTATTGGGGAAGTCACACGGCGCCCAGCTCAAACCCCCTGCGACAGAGGCCCATAGAACACACGCGTGAGAGCCCATGAAGCCACGGGCACGAAGGGAAAGACTACCCAGCCCATCGCAACACGTCAAAACGGTTGCAGCCACTGATCACCCGTGCCGGGCGACCACACTGGCAGTCACAACATCGCGCCGTGGCTCCGCGGCCGGTTTTCCTCCGGCCACCAATAGACTCCCATCGAGTTTACCTGCTCTCGCCGAGTCCTGCGCGCCAATCATGCCCGGCAACGACAGGCCCCATACGTATCTTTACGGTTGGCCGACTATTCACACCCCCGGCAACCTCGCTTTCCGCGCCCTCACCTCCCCACCCACCGCTTCAATCACAATTCGACAACCACGACGTACGGCACAGCCATGACAACGCCGTGAGCACCCCCGGGCGCCTCAGGAGCGCAGGGCGGCGGCGAGCTCGGCCGCGGACGCCAGGTCTTCGGCGACCTCCGACGGCACGCCGTCGTACACGGTGCGGCGAGCCCTGAACAACTTCACCTTCGGCCTCGAACTCTTCCTCGACTCGATCGCCGCCCGAATCGACTCGACCGAGCGGTAACCCGTCCAACCGAGCGGCCTCACAGGCGTCCCGAGTCAACCTTGGTTGACCGGATAAGGCTCGTCAACTATGGTTGACCGCATAGAGGTGGGCAGCCGACCCGTCCGGAGCGGATCCGACGGTCGCTCCGGACGTGACGGCTTCAATCCACGGGGGACGGAGTACGGCGGGCATGCGCCCAGCGCGTGACCTGAGCGGACCTCGCAACGAGCGCCCGATATGTCTAAGCAGGTCGGCCGCAGGTGCCGCCGGCCTCTGCCGTACCCGATGTATGCCCGCCGGCGGCCGGGCCCCGGATGGTTGAGCAGCACCCCGGATCAATGCACACACAGGTGGGCGGTTTGTGCTGCCCGCAGACAGGAGGCGGAGTCCCGATGAGGAAGAACGAGACCGTGCGTGCGGCCCTGGCGTTGGCGATACGGGCGAATCTTCCCGTCCTGCTGTGGGGAGCGCCGGGCACGGGCAAGACCTCCACCGTCGTGGCGCTCGCGCGGCAGCTGGAGATGCCGGTCGAGGTGGTCGTCGGCTCGATCCGGGAGCCGAGCGATTTCTCCGGTCTGCCGGTGGTCCGGGATGAAGGGACGTGGTTCGCACCGCCACGATGGGCGGAACGCCTGGCGTCGGCGGAGTCGGGTTTGTTGTTCCTGGACGAGCTGACCACGGCATCCCCCGCGGTACAGGCCGCGATGTTGCGCGTGGTGCTGGAGCGCGCTGTGGGAGATCTCGTTCTTCCAGGCAGGGTGCGCATCGTCGCCGCGGCGAACCCACCGGGCCTGGCCGCCGACGGCTGGGAGTTGTCGGCGCCTCTGGCGAACCGGTTGGTGCATCTCGACTGGCAGGTCGCGGCGGACGATGTGGCCAAGGGTTTCGTCCACGGGTTCGGCGCGCCCGGCGCGGCCCTCGTCGCCGCACCCACCCGCACCCGGATCGCGGCGGCGAAGGCACAGATCGGTGCCTTCCTCCGGGTCCGGCCCGAACTTGTGCTCGTGGTTCCGGACACGCCGGAGCGCTCGGGCAGAAGCTGGCCGAGCCCGCGCACCTGGGAGATGGCGGCGATCGCGATCGCCGCGGGTGCCGCGAACGGCAGCGACGAGGCCGTGGTCGCGGCGCTGGTGATCGGCGCGGTCGGCGAGGCGGCCGGGTTCGAGGCGCTGTCCTGGTTGCGCAACCTCGACCTGCCCGCCCCCGAGACCCTCCTGAACGACCCCGCCGCTCCCCTGCCGGACCGGGCCGACCGCCTGCACGCCCTGCTCGGCTCGCTGGTCGCTCATGTGGTCGCGGACGGGAGCACGTCGTCGTGGGAGCGCGCGTGGAGTGTGATCGCCCGGGTCGCCGCGGCGACACCCGACGTGGCCGCGGCCTCCGCGCAGACGCTGGCGGCGAACCGCCCGGCGGGCGCGAGCCTGCCCGTCTCGATGCTCGCCCTCGCCCCCGTCCTGCGCTCCGCGGGACTCATGCCGTGAGCCCCCGAGACCGCGCTCCCGAGGTGCTGCGGCGTTTCGCGGAGGCGAGGTTGCAGGCCGCGGCCCGCGCGCCCTATCTGGCGAGCGCGTTGTTCGCGCTCCGTCCGGTCGTCCTCGAACCGTACTTGGACGAGGTGACCGGAGAGCCCGTCCCGGACGCGGAGTTCCGCGCGTTTCCAGCGGACACCCGATGGAATGTCCATCTCGATCCCGGCACGGCTCTGGCCACTCCCACCTCGGAGATCGGCTGGTGGTTGCTGCACCACATCGGGCATCTCGTCCGCCGCCACGCAGCTCGCTCACCGGTCCCGGCCGGCGGGCCGACCACCCACGTCACCGGAGAGACGGGCGGGCTCGCCCATCGCTGGAACCAGGCCGCCGACGCCGAAGTCAACGACGACCTCGAAGCGAGCGGGCTGACCACGCCGGACGGCGTGATCTCACCACGGGCGCTCGGCCTGCCCGAGAGGCGCATGGCCGAGGAATATCTGTCCTTGATCGAGATCATCGACTCCGCGCACAGGCGGGGTGGCCGCGCGCTGACCGAGTTGATCGACTGCGGTGGCGCGGCGGACGGGATCGAGCACTCCTACGAGGGCTCCGGCGGAGGGCTCGGTGACGTCGAACGAGACATCCTCGAACTCGCCGTCGCCCGCGACATCGAGGCACGCGCCGCCGCGCGAACCCCCGTCCCCGGCGGATGGCGACGCTGGGCCGGAGAACGCCTCCACCCGGCCGTGGACTGGCGCGCCGAACTCGGGGCGTTCATCCGCCGCGGCGCGCACCGCGCCGCGGGCCGGGTGGACTTCTCGTACAGCCGCCCGTCACGGCGTCCAGCCGCCGGCGGTGTCGTCATGCCGGCGATGGTCGCGCCGGCACCCGGCATCGCGCTCATCGTCGACACCTCCGGCAGCGTCACCCATGCCGTGCTGACCGGCTTCCTCACCGAGATCACCGCGATCCTCACCCGCGCCACCGGCCCCAGGCGACGCCTGCGGGTGATCTGCTGCGACCTGCACGCCCACCCGGTGCAAACCGTACGGAGAACCGAGGACATCAAGTTGCTCGGCGGCGGCGGAACCGACCTGCGCGAAGGCATCGCCGCCGCCCTGGCGCTTCGCCCGCGGCCCGACCTGATCCTCGTCCTCACCGACGGGCAGACGCCCTGGCCGGAAAGCCGCCCACCCGTGCCCGTCGTGATCGGGCTCGTCGCAGGCGACCTGAGCCCCGGCGCCGAGACACCGTCCCCGAACTGGGCACACAGCATCGCCCTTCCCGCCACCGCCACCCAGGGGAACAGACCATGACGATCGCCCACTACGACGACAACGACCCCAAACCCGAGAACCTCCACGAGTGGACCGAACGAGGCTTCACCGTCGCCGACGCGCGCCGCTGGATCGACGGCGGGTTCCTGCTGGACACCGCCGAACGCTGGCGCAACAGCGGCGTCTACACACCCGATCACGCCCTGGCGTGGCGGACGGCCGGTCTCACCCCGTATACAGTGCGACCGCCTTTGAGGGCCGGGATGACGCCCCGGGACGCCGTGCGATGGCACGAACTCGGCTACACACCCGCGGACGCCGCAGAACGACACCTCGCCGGGGAACGCCCCCACCCCCGGAGCCGCTGGCGCGACCTCCTCCGCCGCCGCCGCAGGCCGAGCACCCTCACCGAAGAGCAGGCGGCGGCCATGCGCGCGCTCCTCGAAACGGGCATCCCCGCCGCGACCGCCCGTGCCTATCTCGACGCCGGCTGGCAGGGCCACGACGCCGTCCCCTGGGCCGTAACCGGCATCGACCCCGCCGCCGCGGCGGCGGTCTACCACGCCATCGGCTTCACCCCCGCCGAGGCCGCCGGCCTCACCGAGCACGGCCACGACGCCCTCGACCTGATGCGACGCTGGTGGGACGCGGGCATCCCCCGCAGTGAGGTCCCCGCCTGGGTCATCGCCGGATTCACCGTGAACGACGCCCTCAAGGCCCGCGCAACCGGCGCGACCGCCGAACAGGCGGCGGTCCTCCGCGCCCTCGGGGGCCAGTCCGCACCCACGATCCCTCCGGGGGCGGAACCTCCGTCCGGCTGATCACCTGTAACCGGGCAGCCGCGGCGCCCCGGCGGCGTGTCCTGGAGCCTTCCGCGCATCACCCGCACCGCAGTCGGCGTGCCGGAAACACCATGCCGGCACCGGATGCCTACGATGCCGCCCGCAACACGCGCAAGCACCGGCCAGTACGGCACTGCACGCCGCGAACACCTCACCTGCAAGAACCCCGAGCCGACGGGACGGCTACCGAACGGCCGAACTCACCGAAAGCGCTAGGTGCACACGGGCCGACGCGCATCAAAACGTCTTGGAGAGCGCCGCGAGAGCTGCTCGTGCGTGCGCGTTGATTCCATAGGCGGCAAGCAGAGATTCTCAGAAAATGAGGAAGCCCTGACGAGAATTACTTCTCCTCAGGGCATTTCCGTCGGGACGACAGGATTTGAACCTGCGACCCCTTGACCCCCAGTCAAGTGCGCTACCAAGCTGCGCTACGTCCCGGCGAGCGATTGCTCATGACCAAGAGTGCCGTTCCAGCCCCGCCACGTCAAACCGCGCACCGTGCCGGGTTGCCCGAGCTCCCGCCCGGCCGCTCCCATGACGCCTCCCGGCGCAGCTCGGGCGGCACGAACCCCTGCCGATCCGTACGGCGAAGCCAAGGGGGCCGACCCCTCGCACTCGGCGCGCGGCGTCCGCGGCTTTGCCGTACTCGCGGCCGAGGTGGCCTGCTTCCCTAATGCCCGGCAAAGCGCCGTACCTGCGAAGCCGGCACGGCCTGGCTTTCCCGGGCTCGCCGAATGTGTCGGCGAGCCCAGGAGTGCGCGGCCATGGGGCGGGCTTCGCCGTACCCGGTCTCGGGCCGGCGTGGCCGCAGGGCCTGCCCGCTGAGGTGTCGCGTTCCCGGGGCCGGGGTGGCTTCGCCGTACTTGGTGGGGAAAAGCCAAACGCCCGGACCCTAGGGGTCCGGGCGTTCAGTGCCTAACGTGACTAGCGGTTGTACTGACCGAAGTCGTATTCCTCCAGCGGCACGGCCTCGCCGCTGCCGGAGCCGAAGGTGTAGTCGGCGGCGGAGCCGTCGTAGCCACCCACGGTGTACATAGCGGCCTTGGCCTCTTCGGTGGGCTCGACCCGGATGTTCCGGTATTGCGGCATGCCGGTGCCGGCCGGGATGAGCTTACCGATGATGACGTTTTCCTTCAGGCCGAGCAGCGGGTCCGACTTGGCGTGGATCGCCGCGTCGGTGAGCACTCGGGTCGTCTCCTGGAAGGAGGCCGCCGACAGCCACGACTCGGTGGCCAGCGACGCCTTGGTGATGCCCATGAGGACCGGACGGCCGGAGGCGGGCTGGCCGCCTTCGGCGACGACCTGGCGGTTGACCTGCTCGAAGCGGGGCCTCTCGTAGAGGTCGCCGGGGAGCAGGTCGGTGTCGCCGGACTCAAGCACGTTGACGCGCTTGAGCATCTGCCGAACGATGATCTCGATGTGCTTGTCGTGGATCGACACACCCTGCGAGCGGTAGACCTTCTGCACCTCGGCCACGAGGTGGAGCTGCACGGCCCGGGGGCCGAGGATGCGCAGCACCTCGTTGGGGTTGACGGCACCGGCGATGAGCTGCTCACCCACCTGCACGCGCTGCCCGTCGGAGACGAGGAGACGCGAACGCATGGAGACGGGGTAGGCGATCTCCTCGGAACCGTCGTCGGGCGTGACGACGATCTTGCGGGTCTTGTCCGTCTCGTCGATGCGTGCCCGGCCGGTGACCTCGCTGATCGGGGCGACACCCTTGGGGATGCGGGCCTCGAACAGCTCCTGGACACGCGGCAGACCGTGGGTGATGTCCGCGCCCGCCACACCACCGGTGTGGAAGGTGCGCATCGTCAGCTGCGTGCCGGGCTCACCGATCGACTGGGCGGCGATGATGCCGACCGCCTCGCCGACGTCCACCAGCTTGCCGGTCGCGAGCGAACGGCCGTAGCAGGTGGCGCAGACACCGATCTTGGCCTCGCAGACGAGAGCGCTGCGGGTGCGGACGGTCTCGATGCCGGCCTCGACCAGCGCGGTGACGTGGATGTCGGAGATGTCGACGCCCGCGGCCGCGATGACCTTGCCGTCGACCTCGACGTCCTCGGCGAGGATGCGGCCGTGCACGTTGCTCTCGGCGTTTTCGGCCTTGACCAGCACGCCCGTGGAGTCACGCTCACCGACGTGCAGCGGGACGCCGCGGTCGGTGCCGCAGTCGATCTCGCGCACGATGACGTCCTGCGCCACGTCGACCAGACGACGGGTCAGGTAACCCGAGTCGGCGGTGCGCAGCGCGGTGTCGGCGAGACCCTTCCGCTGGCCGTGGGTGGAGATGAAGTATTCCAGCACCGACAGGCCCTCGCGGAAGGAGGACTTGATCGGACGCGGGATCGTCTCACCCTTGGTGTTGGACACCAGGCCGCGGATGCCGGCGATCTGCCGGACCTGCATCTTGTTGCCTCGGGCGCCGGAGTTGACCATCATCCAGACCGAGTTGGTCGCCGGGAAGGCGTTGACCATGTCGGTCTCGACGTCGGCCGTGGCGTGGGTCCAGATCTCGATGAGCTCCTGGCGGCGCTCCTCGTCGGTGATCAGACCGCGCTCGTATTCACGCTGGACCTTGTCGGCCCTGCGCTCATAGGACTCCATGATCGACGCCTTGTTCGGCGGCGCGACGACGTCCTCGATGGAGATCGTGACACCCGCCCGGGTGGCCCAGTGGAAACCGGCGTCCTTGAGGGCGTCGAGCGAGTTGGCGACCTCGACCTTGGGGTATTTCTCCGCCAGTTCGTTGACGATGGCCGAGAGCTGCCTCTTGCCCACCTGGTAGTTCACGAACGGGAAGTTGGCCGGCAGGGTCTGGTTGAACAGGCACCGGCCGAGCGTGGTCTCCAGGCGGAACGGGTCGCCGGCCTCCCAGCCGTCGGGCGCGGACCAGCCGCGCGGCGGCGGCACGTCCTTGATCCGGACCTGGATCTTGGCCTGCATGTCCAGCTCGCGCCGGTCGTAGGCCATCTGCGCCTCGGCGATCGAGGAGAACACCCGGCCCTCACCGTCGGCGCCGTCCTTCTGCGTGGTCAGCCAGTAGAGGCCGATGACCATGTCCTGGGTCGGCATCGTCACGGGCTTGCCGTCGGCCGGCTTGAGGATGTTGTTGGTCGAGAGCATCAGGATGCGCGCCTCGGCCTGGGCCTCGGCCGACAGCGGCAGGTGCACGGCCATCTGGTCACCGTCGAAGTCCGCGTTGAACGCGGTGCAGACGAGCGGGTGGATCTGGATGGCCTTGCCCTCGACCAGCTGCGGCTCGAACGCCTGGATGCCGAGGCGGTGCAGGGTCGGCGCGCGGTTGAGCAGCACGGGGTGCTCGGTGATGACCTCTTCGAGCACGTCCCACACGACGGGGCGGGCCCGCTCGACCATGCGCTTGGCCGACTTGATGTTCTGCGCGTGGTTGAGATCGACCAGGCGCTTCATCACGAACGGCTTGAACAGCTCCAGCGCCATCTGCTTGGGCAGACCGCACTGGTGCAGCTTGAGCTGCGGGCCGACGACGATGACCGAACGGCCGGAGTAGTCGACACGCTTGCCGAGGAGGTTCTGCCGGAAACGACCCTGCTTGCCCTTGAGCATGTCGCTCAGGGACTTGAGCGGGCGGTTGCCGGGGCCGGTGACCGGGCGGCCACGACGGCCGTTGTCGAACAGCGCGTCCACGGCCTCCTGGAGCATCCGCTTCTCGTTGTTCACGATGATCTCGGGTGCACCGAGGTCAAGGAGACGCTTGAGGCGGTTGTTCCGGTTGATAACCCTGCGGTAAAGGTCGTTGAGGTCGGAGGTCGCGAACCGGCCACCGTCGAGCTGCACCATCGGGCGCAGGTCCGGCGGGATGACCGGGATGCAGTCGAGCACCATGCCGTTGGGCGAGTTGCGCGTGCTGAGGAACGCGCTGACCACCTTGAGCCGCTTGAGGGCGCGGGCCTTCTTCTGGCCCTTGCCGCTGCGGATCGTCTCGCGGAGGTTCTCGGCCTCGGCCTCAAGGTCGAAGTTGACGAGACGCTCCTGGATGGCCTGCGCGCCCATGCCGCCGCGGAAGTAGCGGCCGAAGCGGTCGCGCATTTCGCGGTAGAGCAGCTCGTCGCCCTCGAGGTCTTGGACCTTGAGGTTCTTGAACCGGCTCCACACCTCGTCGAGGCGGTCGAGCTCACGCTGGGTGCGGTCGCGGAGCTGACGCATCTCGCGGTCGGCACCCTCGCGGACCTTGCGGCGCTGGTCGCCCTTGGCTCCGGCGGCCTCAAGCTCGGCCAGGTCGGTCTCGAGCTTCTTCTGCCGGGTCTCGATGTCGGCGTCGCGGCGCTGCTCGATGTGCTGCCGCTCGACGGAGATCTTGGCCTCCAGCGACGACAGGTCACGCTCACGCATCTCGGTGTCGACATGCGTGATCATGTAGGCCGCGAAGTAGATGACCTTCTCAAGGTCCTTCGGAGCCAGGTCGAGCAGGTAGCCGAGGCGCGAGGGAACACCCTTGAAGTACCAGATGTGGGTGACCGGCGCGGCCAGCTCGATGTGGCCCATCCGCTCACGCCGCACCTTGGCACGGGTCACCTCGACGCCACAGCGCTCACAGATGATGCCCTTGAAGCGGACGCGCTTGTACTTGCCGCAGTAGCACTCCCAGTCGCGGGTCGGGCCGAAGATCTTCTCGCAGAAGAGTCCGTCCTTTTCCGGCTTCAGGGTGCGGTAGTTGATGGTCTCGGGCTTCTTAACCTCACCGTGCGACCACTGTCGGATATCGTCGGCCGTCGCGAGGCCGATGCGCAGCTCGTCGAAGAAGTTGACGTCGAGCACTTCGTAATCCCCTTAGCGTTTGA